>NZ_JAIUHR010000015.1 GCF_020165195.1 Mesorhizobium sp. CA14
AGTTTGGGTTCCTCGCCCCCACAAAGTGGGGGAGAGGTGGCTCGGCGAAGCCGAGACGGAGAGGGGGAGCGCCCTACGCGATTATTCCCTGCCACGAGTCAAAAGCGCATCGTCACCCGCACCTCCCCTCCAACGCGAGGGCGTAACCCATGCGTCCCCACCCCAAACCCCAGGCCTTCCCGCTCGACATGCTGGCCGTCAACCGCTCGAGCCCCGAGCATCTCTCGCGCCAGCTCTATCACGGCCTTGTCGCCATCATCCGCAGCCGCGCGCTTCCCCCCGGCTCGGAGCTTCCTTCCACCCGCGCCTTGGCCGCCGAGCTCGGCCTTGGCCGCAACACCATCGTGGCCGCCTATGACCAGCTGATCACCGAAGGCTATCTCGCCAATCGCCAGGGCGCGCGCCCGGTCATCGTCGACCTGCCCGAAGGCCCGCGCGAAACACCGGCCGAGGCGCCGGCCGTGCCGCTGCGCGCACCCTCGCTGCGCGGCCAGCAATTGCTCAGCCAGCCCTATCACCACGGCCGGCCGGGGCACGTCGCCTTCCACCCCGGAATGCCCGATGCGCAGAGCTTTCCCTTCGGCGTCTGGGGCCGGCTGGTCGCGCGCCGCGCCAGCCATGGCGGCGAGACGCTGTTCGGCACCTATGACGTCACCGGCCACCCGGCGCTGAAGGAGGCGATCGCCGGCTATCTCTATTCCGCGCGCGGCGTGCGCTGCCGGCCCGAGCAGATCGTCATCACCACCGGCGCGCAGGCCGCCTTCGACCTTCTGGCGCGCCTGCTGCTAGACCCCGACGACACGGTGTGGATGGAGGAGCCCGGCTATTACGGCGCCAAGGCCGCTTTCACCGTGGCGGGCGCAAGGATCCTGCCGATTGCGGTCGACCAGGAGCGCGGCTGGCGGCTCGACCCGCCGGACCCGTTGCCCCGCCTCATCTATGTGACGCCGGCCTGCCAGCATCCGCTCGGCATCACCATGCGCATGGAGGAGCGGCTGCGCCTGCTCGACATCGCCGAGACCGCCAATGCCTGGGTGATCGAGGACGATTTCGACGGCGAATACCGCTTTCAAGGCCGCCCCGTGCCGGCGATCCAGAGCATGGACCGCTCCGGCCGCGTCATCTATGTCGGCACCTTCGCCAAGCTCCTGTTTCCGGCGCTGCGCCTCGGCTTCATGGTGCTGCCGCAAGAGCTCGCCAGCCGCATCGTCAACGCGCTCTCGACCACCGGCCAGTTCGCGCCGCTGCTGCTGCAGGCAGCGCTCGCCGATTTCATCACCGAAGGCCATATGAGCCGGCATCTCAAACGCATGCGCCGCATCTACGCCCAGCGCCGCCAGCTCTTCCGCGACATCGTCACCGAGCGCCTGCGCGACGAGATCACGCTCTCCCCCGCCGAGGCCGGCATCCAGGTGGTGGGCTATCTGAGGGCGGGCATCGACGACATCAAGGTCAGCCAGGCGGCGGCGAAGCGGGCCATCAACGTCTCGCCGCTGTCGAAATATTTCCAGAACACGGCGCCGACGCAAGGGCTGGTGCTGGGCTATGTGGCGTGCGATGCGGCGCAGATGAGGGACGGGGTGGAGCGGCTGGCGGCGGCGATAGGCGAGGTGCTGGGGTGAGTGATCCAGTCGCTGATGTGGTTGGGAAATGGCGCACCAGAAGACATTCGAACTACTGCTCCCTCAGCATTGCTAGGCAATCCTCACTCTATCGGGTCATTTTCATTTGCTGAACATTTGCGATTGTAGGCATCGGCAACTAACGCCTCCGTTCTTCGGATTCGCAGACTCAACCGGCGGAATGCTAAAGTAGGATGATGCTGCACCGATTCCTTTTGAAGCTTGAGCGTTAGCAATGAACGCTCTTCCACCCAATCAACTGCAAGATGGCTATGTCGATCTTGATAGGCATTTTTCGCCGCTCCCGGAGTCTGTGGAGTTGGGAGATGACTACGAGAACCGCATTGCTTATGGTCTGTCCCCGCCGTCACGCTGGGCGGATCTCTTAAAAGAATACCGCGTGATTATCCTTGCCGAAGCTGGCGCCGGGAAAACGGAGGAAATCCGCCATACAGCGATAAAGCTCCGCGACGAGGGTAAGGACGCTTTCTTTATCCGCCTTGAGTACCTACCCGACGGAATCGAAGATGCGTTTGAAGGCGGGCAGACTGGAAACTTCGATGAATTCCAGCAATGGAAATCGTCCCAGGGCGAGGGCTGGATATTTCTCGATTCCGTCGATGAGGCCCGATTGGTCAGCCCGCAACGCTTCGAACTCGCCATTCGTGTCCTCTCGAAGGCTTTGGGAGACGCCGTCTTTCGTGCGCGTTTCTACATCACGAGTCGGGTATCGGAATGGCGGCCCAAAGCTGACCTGACGCTGGTAAACGCCAAGCTGCCTTTCGTGCCGGCTCCAAAGAAGACCGCGACCGCCGAGGTCGATAATATCGAGGAAGCCGCCGTCGACCAGATAGTAGCTGGGAGCGCGGCGAGGATATCAAGCACAAAAAAGGAACCGCAATCCGCGAAGATCTTTTCGCTGGCCCGGCTTACAGAAAAGCAAGTCAGGATATTCGCCGCAGCGCGCGGCCTGACGGATCTCAACGCATTTATCGATGCCATTAATCGGAATGCCGTCGATCTTTTCGCTTCGCGGCCTCGCGACCTCGAAGACCTGATCGATTTCTGGCAGAAGCACGGCCGCATTGGCTCACGGCTGGAGTTGATCAAGGCCAGCGTCGAAGAGAAGCTAAAGGAAGCCGACCGCAATCGCGCCGCATCGCAACCGCTTTCTTTCGATATGGCTTTGGAAGGAGCGATGCTACTCGCGGCCGCTGTTACCTTCCAGAAGGAACAGCGGATATCCGTTCCCGACAGCTATCACCGAAACGATGGCATCGTGGTTTCGGACGCTCTACGCGGATGGACGGATGCACAATGCAGGGCGCTTCTCGCCCGGCCGATCTTCGACGAGGCGATATACGGATCTGTGCGATTTCATCATCGCTCGGTGCGCGAGTACCTGACTGCGGCATGGCTTAGTCGGCTGCTTATGGAAGGCAACTCGCGCCGCCGCATTGAAAATTTGTTTTTCAGACGGCAATACGGGATGGATGTCATCATTCCGTCGATGCGCGGTATCCTGCCGTGGCTGGCGCTTCTCGATGAGCGGGTTCGCGAGCGTGCTTATTCTGTCGCCCCCGAACTCCTAATCGAGGGCGGCGACCCGTCGCAATTTCCGCCGGAGTTTCGAAACCGGATCGTGAAGGTGATTTGCGAGCGGCAGGCAGGCAAGGAGGCTGCCGACTATTCGTTTGATATTGGGGCCCTGCAACGCTTTGCCAATGCCGATATAGGCGGGACGGTAAAGGCATTACTCGCCACTTACGCCGACCATTCCGAAAACCGGAATTTGCTTATGCGGATGGTCTGGCAAGGCCAGATCAAGGAATGTTTCGACGAAGTCTATGCCGCGACTGTAGATGAAAGTGCCGGCATTTACACCCGCCTGGCCGCGATGCGGGCCATGGCTGTGATCGCCGACCCGGCGAATATTCGGCGCATGATTGATCAGATGTTGCCGTCGCTGAAAACGGCTGATCACCGGATTATTGGCGGGTTGATCGAAGAGTTCGGAAACAGCGTCGTCACCGTTGACGATGTTCTGAAGATTCTGAAGCAGGTTGATGCGCCGGAGCGCTTTTCCCATCCCGGTTTTGTTGGCGCGCTCGCTGCCTTCATCGATAGAAACTCAGTCGAGCAAAACGCTGCCCTTATTCACGGAGTTGGCGAATTGCTGCGGCAACCGCCCTACGAACCGGGACGGCACTTCAAAATTTCCGCTCGGTACGCATGGCTTGTGGAACATGCAGGGCATGCCTGCGAGAAACTGATCGTTGAGCGCAGCGATCACTGTCTGAGCGAAGAAGCCCTCACTGTTCTGCGTCTCTATGCGTTTGAAAGCACCTACCATGGCAGCTTTACCTTTGGGAAAGACCTAGGCGCCATCGTTCCGAGATGGGCCGCGCTGAATGACGCGCTTTTCTGGCACGAAATTGCAGTAGGCCGTCGCGACGCCGAAGCCAAAGGCGAGCGTTTGATTGATTGGTGGCGCGCGGCAATGCTTCGAGAGTTCGTCGCTTTTCGCGCAGAAGATTTCACACGCATTGTCGGCTACATCAACGAACGGCCTCTCTGCGATGATAAACTCGTCGCGTTGTCGCTGGCATTCACCCTTTATCGGGACAACAAGCGGCCGAGACCCTGGCTCGGAAAGTTGAAGAAAACGATACAAGGGAACGCTGAGCTCGAAGCTCGCCTGCACACGTTCCTGCATCCGCACCCGGATCCGGATGGAAGCCGATGGAAGAAGCAGGATCGGGAATTTAAGCAGCGGCGCAAAAGGCGTGAGGCTACCGAAGCCAAGCGGCATGCAGGCTGGAAGCAATGGCTAAATGATCATCTTGTCACTCTGCGCGACGTCTCCGTTGCCAAGAATGGCACTATCTGGCAGGCGCAAGCCTATCTTCTCGACCGCCTGCGTCATTCGGGAAAGGAAAATCTAAGCCGCTGGGCTTACAGCAACTGGCGCGATCTGATTCCATCTTACGGCGATCACGTCGCCAAGGCTTTCCGCGACGGCCTATTAGCGTATTGGCGCGAATTCACGCCCAAGCTGCGCTCGGAAGGGATCGAGAATCCTGCCAGCGTCCCGTATGCCGTAGTTCTGGGACTATGCGGTATCGAAATCGAGGCAGAGGAAGTTCCGGATTGGCCCGCCAACCTCACGGCGGATGACGCGCTTCGCGCCGCACGCTACGGGGTTTGGGAACTCAATGGCTTTCCGACTTGGATGGAAAAACTCTTTCGCGCGTTCGAGCCGCAGGTTCGGTCGGTGCTCGCCAGCGAAATCGCCTGGGAGTTGGATCAGCCGGTGACGGAACAACGGAACAGCTATGTGCTTTCCGATGTCGTCTGGCACGGCACCTGGGCCAAGGCGGCCTTGGGCAGAACGGTCTATGATCTGTTGAAGCAGAAATGCCCCGCGAGTGTGGACGTCCTGCGCGAATGCCTGCAAATCATCTCGGAGAGCACAGATATCCCCAACATTGAAATTGCCATGCTGGCAGAGCATTGGACATCCGATTTGGGTGATATCGAACTGCGCGCAACCTGGTTCGCTGCGTGGGTCTCAGTTTCCGGAGTTGACGGGCTTACGGCCTTCACCAAAGCGATCGACGGTATGGAGAATCAGAATGAGGCCCTGGCATTCTGCATGCGGTTCGCGGTGACGCTCACTGGAAACCGGCGCTATAATATGGGCGCCCGTCAGAGCTATATGAATCCGTCGGTGCTGAAGGATCTCTACCTAGTTCTGCATCGCTACATCCGGGTCGACGAGGACATTGAGCGCGCAGGGAAAGGCGTTTATTCGCCCACGATCCGCGACGAAGCACAGAATGTGCGCAACCATGTCTTTTCGCTCTTGCAAGAGATGCCCGGCAAGCTTTCCTTTCTCGCGCTCAAAGAAGTCGCCGAGAGCCACCCGCTCGGGGAGTCGCGGCCGTGGATGTGGCGACATGTGCGAAAGCGCGCCGAACTGGATGCCGACAGCCCCGCATGGACATCGACCGATGTGGTGTCATTCGCACACACGATCGAGCGCCGGCCGCAGAACCATCGCGAATTGTTCGAGCTCGCGACGCTGCGCCTTCTCGACCTTAAGGACGAGATAGAGGAAGCAGACGACAGCATCGCGTCAGTTTTGCTTAAAGTCGAGAAAGAGACCGAGCATAGGAACTTCGTAGGTAAATGGCTTAGGGACAAAGCTGATGGAAAGTATTCTGTCCCACAAGAAGAAGAGTTAGCGGATACGAAGAAGCCTGATATCCGCGTTCATGGTGTAGGATTTGATGCGCCGCTGCCGATTGAGGCGAAGATTGTGGATAATGACTGGACCGGCCCACAGCTTTTCGAGCGCTTGGAGAACCAACTCTGCAACGACTATCTTCGTGATGTTAGGTCTAATTCTGGCATTTTTCTGTTGATCTATCGCGGAACCAAAACCACCTGGGAACATCCAACAAGCAAGCAAAAGCTTTCCTTTGCGGAGCTTGTCCCGGCCCTTCAGGGCTTCGCGGATGGCCTTATAGCCAGTCGAGCCGACATTGAGGCTATAACTGTGATCGGCATTGACCTCACTAGGCGAGCCGCGCCGAAGCGATTTTGATGATTACGAAATCTCTGAGTTTGGCTCCGCCTTTGCACAGCGGCAACCGCATTCTGGCGCGCCGCGCCGGGTGATGATGAGAACTACGTCTACGCTATAGCCCTCCTTTAAGCCGGTTCGAATACCGCGTTCAAATCCTGTCCCCGCAACCAATTTTATCATAAATCAATTACCGTCCCGGTCTAACCGGGGCGGTTTTTGCGTTTTGAGAGGAATGCGGACTTCTCATCCCCCGGCCGTCGCATTCCGGCAGTCACATGCTGGGAAGGCAGTAATCTTCGGTCGTGTGGAGAGCAGCTAGCCAGGGGCCGCAATGAAAGCACTAGGGTCCTCTGTCGAACTCTCTCGTGTCTCGCCCCATCGATCCTCCTGCACGCTCAATGGCGCGGTCGCGCCATCGCTTTTTTGAAAGCGATCCCCATGAGTGACATATGGGAGGACCGGCAAGAGGCACATGTATGACACGACGAGAATTCTCCCGCGAAGAACTCTTCGCGATGGTCTGGGAAAGGCCGACCAGCGAGATCGCAAAGGAACTCGGCATCTCCGATGTGGCACTCGCCAAGCTTTGCAGGCGCCTGCAGGTCCCTAAGCCACCCAGAGGCTATTGGGCGAAGGTTCAGGCAGGAGGTGGTTCCCGGCGCCCACCCTTGGGTGCCTTCCGCGAAGAAATCGATCGGCGCCGGCGTGAAACCGCGCGCATCCAAGCAGCCGGAGCGCTCTCTGATCTTCAACGGCAATTCTACAACGCCGCGATAGCTGACCTGAAGGCGCAAGGCGTCGACGCTGCTGCGGTTACCGGAAACAGGCTCCCGAACCTCGCTCCGGACCTCGCGGCACAGCTTCTGCTGCTGATCCAGAACCGCGCTCACGAGTGGATCAAGCAGGCAAAGATCGATGCCCGCTGGAGTCACTCGCTGCAGGGAAGCGCTGCCAGTCTCGTCGGAAAGCTGCTTCCATTCGCCCGGCCCCAGCTTCTCATGTTTGAGAGCGAGCAAAGAAACCGGTGGTCGAGCGGGAATGGTCCCGCCGTTCTTGTCCGCCTCACCGCTCCCTTACAGGAACGGATTGCCTCCCTGGTACGCATGGTCCGAGAACACCAGCTCCACCATGTGGTGATGCCGCTGACGTCAGCTGACCATTCCTGGTCTGCCCGCTACATCCACACTCCGGATTCGCGCACGTTTCTGGATAGCACCCTCTGCATCTCCGCCTCAGAGATTTGGGTGCAAAGCACGCGACGTGCCTGGAGAGAGGAAGATCGGCCTGAGCGCATCGGTACCGCAAGATTGGCGCTGCGCGAAATCATGCCGATCGACTACATGCCCACTCGTGAAGTACCCCTGCCTCCTTCCATCACGAGAGCGACCGTTGCGCCGTACCGGGGGCGGCTCCAAGCACTGATGGACGCGGAGCAGGTTTGCGAAATGCTTTCTGGAGCGGCGCGCGCGATGGAGCGAAACGTGCCCAACGATACCCTCGCGCTAGCCGACAGGATCTGGTTCGGCGCCCACCGTCCGTTTCGGTCGGCCCGCGATGCCTGGTCGCGAATCGAAGAAGAGCTGGATCAATGGGAGACGGAGCTCGAGGTCGAACGCTCGGCAGTGGCAAAATCAATCCTAGGGATCGATATCGGTGATATCGTAACCGGGCAGGTTCAAGGCCGCATTGTCCGCATTTGTGTAACGAGCACGGCGGTCTACTCTAGTGAGAAAGGCATCGTCTTTGCGGTCGACGGAACTCGCTTCCGGAAGGACGGCACGCTCGGCAAGCAACAGGACGCGATCAGGCTGTACTTTGCAAACGACGTGTAGACCAGCCTTGCATATCCGGGACGGCAACCCGCTGTCGTGCTGCGCCAGCTGCTGTTATGATTAAGCCTTGATGCTTCTTCGTAGTTGAAGCTACGTCTCCGATGCCTGTTGACTGGTCGGACGAACAGAATGACGCAATCGTCGCGGACTATTTCGGTTCTACAGCGATCTCAACGGGTGAAGCCCTGGCACTGACGGGTGCGATGCTGGGGCATTCAAAACTCACACTCGACAGCTATCTATGCTCACGTGCAAAACGATCCCTCGAGGCGTGCCGCTAATCGAGTGGCCAAGAAAATCGCCGCTGCATTGGCGGGTAAGGCAGACCCTAGCAGTCGCCGGAGCGTCAAGTCGAATGCGCGGCTGACCGAGCTCGGTGGGTTTGTTGCAAGCCTTGCCGATCGGCTGAAGGCCGAAGGCATCGACAGCGCGCGGGCGCGGCCCATTATGGCCGACGCGATGGCCGGCATAAGTGAAGGCTGAGCACCCCGCATGACTTCCCTATTAAGGCTTACGCGCCCGACCGGCGTAACGCCTTGAAGGGATCGAGTAATGTCACACCACGCCCGTCAAAATCCTTGACGTTGCGGGTGACTACCACAAGGCCATGTTCTCGCGCGGTCGCAGCGAGCCCCGCGTCGTCAATATGCTTTTCGCTTACAGCCAGCATCTCGCCCCAGGCTGTGGCTACAGGCCGGTCAATCGGCAGAATTCGACCCTCGAACGCATCGAAGATCAACGAGATAGCGGCTTCAAGCTCATCCGCCGCCTTGGGCTTCGTCTTCCGCAGGTTGGCGACACCTTTGACGATCTCACGCACTGTCAGGGCGCTAATCGCCAAATCGGCGTCATCGACGCTTTTCAGCCACGTAGCCACATTCTTGTGCGGGACGGTCTTGCCGAGTTCGCGCAGGACATTGGTATCAAGAAGATATTTCATTAAATACGCCGTTATCAGGCATATCGAGCGCCTCCAACCCAGCTCCCCGCAAGGCTCGTTTGACGCTGGTGCGCGGAAAAGGCCGCCCGACCTTGGGATAGGCTTCCGCGTACGCTTTGGCTGTTTCGACATCTTCGCGCGCGAGTGATGGATACTCCTCGAGTACCTGTTCGACCGATGCCCCTCCATCAAGTAGTGCGGAAATCCTATAGACTTCGACCTGTTTGCCTTTCAGTAACGGCTCGCCATCGGCCCGGAAGTCAACCGCTCCGGCCAATGCAGCGAGATCGGAAGTACGCTGCTTAACCTCTCGAACTAGGTCGCGAACGGACACGCGGAATCTGCCAAATCGCACTTCGTCGCGCAGTTCGAACGGTGTTTGCTGGAGCGCCTCATAAAACTCGCCGCGTGCCTTGGGCGTGAGTTCATCACGTAAAGCGCGCACGGCATAAAGATAAAAGAGATCGCGCCATTCGATTGTACGCACAGAACCGCTGGCGCCTGGCACCAGTATTGGGCGAACGGGCCCAACATCAAGAGATTTCTTTATCGAACGCACTGGTTCGCGCAGGATAAACGCTGCTTCGGCGGCGGTGAACTGCGAGATTTGAGCCATCTTGATCCCCTAACATGACCCCAAAGATAGGGTCACATTGGTAAGCCGTCAAGGATGACCTGCCGACGCGCTGATCGTCGAAGCGTATTGCCGGTTTTCAGTAGCGGATCCTCCGGCCGCCACACATCTCCAATGTTAGGCTGGTGAGAAATTGCTCCCCTAAGACCCAGCTATAGGTCGCCGTGCCCAATCGGGACGCACGTTATGGCAAGGCCCTCGCCCGCTCACGATGACGGGCAAGCCGCCGGCGATGCTCGTCAGTCAGCGAAATCGGTGAATTCCAGCGGAGCTCGCCCCGCGCCTGCTCGCTGAGACTCGGCGAGAACTCGGGCCTGCCCTGGTCGTCGAAGGATACCAGCGCGCGGTCGAATGCGGCGTCCCACAAGGCCGAGAGGAGGAGCCCGTTATGCACGTCGAGCCTTTCCGCGTCGGTCCCGCATTCCGCCCAGGGGATGATGTGAGAGGCACGAAGTAGGGCTACGTCGGCGATGCCGGTAAGCGGACAGCGGCCCTGCCAGTAGTCCATCAGACGGGCCCGGAAAATGTCCTGGCCGATCCGCTGTACGACAAGACGCTCAGTCTCGGTAGTCCGCGGCAGATTGGCGACGCGGGTTTCAAATTCGCGTAGCGGCGCGTCAGGGAGGCTGATGCCAAGCGCGTAGACTCGATCGAGCGCAGTGTAGAGTTCGCGCAAAGTCGCGAAAGCGTAACGGGCTTTGCCGGGGCCTTGCACATCAGCCGAGGTCAGTTCGAGCTCAGCGACTACGCCAGCATGGTCTACAGCGAGAAACCATCGCCCGTTGGCGCTCTCCGCGGCCAGATAGATGACGCCGTGGGCCGTAGTGGACGCAAATGCTCGCCATCCTGCTTCCTCGCCCAGAACACGACGAAAGCCGTTCTGCGAGGCGGCCTTCTCGCATTCCTCGCGGACCACAAAGGACTGGGGCGTCTCAATCATCGCCCACCTACAGATCGCGCGCCATCAGACGTTCCGGCCCAGGCGCTCCCTTCAGGGTCAGTCTCAGGCAAGGATCGCAGCGGAGGTCATCGGGGGGACGAGTGGTGGTCGTCACGATGTACTGAAAAGCCGTTGTTCCTGTCATCTCCTCAAGTTCGCGCATCAGGCGGAACAGCTCGTCATAGATGCTCAGGCCGAGATCGGCCTCACGGGGGCTGTCGTGGACGAGGAATGCGGGCAGGCGCGTCGCGCCCTCAATGCTCAAACAGAGGCAGGCGAGGTCGAAAGCCAATACCTTCAGGGACTCGATGGCGGCTGTACGGCGATCACCATCGATATCGACGGTCAATTGCAGCCTATCGCCGCTCAGCGTCACGGCTCCCTTCGCATTCTCGTTGACCAGGCGACGAATGATAGCTGAGAATTTCTCCGTTATTCGACCGAAGGTCAGGCCCTGCTTATCGCGAAAGGCCGCAAGCCGCTCCCGTTCCTTAGTCAATCTGTCCTCAAGGTTGCGCAACCGCTTTTGCACCTCATCTCGCTCGGTCGATAGCTCGGAAAAGCGCTCGACCCCTTCCCTGAGTCGTGTCGCGGCCTGCCAGGCCGACGCACGCGTGTCGCGCGCGCTTTCGATTGCTTTAACGCGCTTCTCGGCCTGCTCGACCCGCTGGCGCGCGATAGCGGCGGCAGGCTGAAGGGCCTTCAGCCTGGCTTCCAAACCATCGATCTTTTGGTTCTGATCGCCAATCTCCTGACGCTTCGCGGCGAGCCTGGCTCTGCATTCCGTCTCATTGTGCAGCTTGTGGGACAAACCGCATTCCTCCGCGAGCGCCTTGTCAATCGGCACCTCACAGATCGGGCACACCTGACTGGCCGCATTCTCCGCCGCCGCTGACAGACTCGGAATTTCGCTGGAGAGCAGAGTCAGGACGTGCTTCTCCGCCGGTATCTGCGCCTCCAGGCGGATGCGCTCTTCGTCGGTGCGCCACAGTTCTTCGCGGGCTTCCTGCGATCCCTTTCGGGCTTGCCCAAGTTCCGCGGTGTCGCCTATCGGAAGCTGAGCGGCCGCTGCGAGCCGCTCATCGGCTGCCTTGCGAAACAGCTCCAGCAGCAAGGGCATCTCCGGCACGGTTTGTCCGGCAAAGCCAAGTTGATCAATCAATCGATCGTGACGTCTGCCGCGATCCCAATCGAGGTACGACGCTTCCCGCTCCGTCGTGGCGACTTCGGTTCGCAGCGCTTCCTCCTGCCGCCGCGTTTGCTGCTCCTCTTCGGTGATCGCCAGAAGGAATGCCCGAAGCGCTTCACGCCGAGGCCCGGTTTCACGCCCGCTTGCCGGGAGCGGTGCATCGGAGCCGGATGCCGGCGAACGCCAGTCGAGAACGTCGTCGAAGCGGCATTCCTGATCGCGGGTAAGCCAGGCGAGAGCGATCGGCCATGCCTTTTGGTCCGGCTGGAGGCGAGCCAGCGCCGCAACGCCAGGCGTCACGATGGCCTCCTCGATGGCCTCGACCAGCGGGTCGATGCTTGTCGTCGCGCCATCGCCAGCGGCGATCTCATCAAGGTTGCCGTCGGCGATCGCCACATGCCGGCGCCGGATGCCCAGTGGCCGCACGACAGCCCAGCACACGTTGTCAAGCACCACCTCCGCGCCGACGATGCCATTGGGAAAGGCGAGCGCGATGCGTTCCCGTTGGGTTTCGTCGGCGAAACGCTGCTCGCCGAGGCAGTAGCGCAGCAGGCGGCAAAAAAGGGTTTTGCCGCTTCCGTGACCTATGGCGCGCACGCCGCCAGCGCTGATGTCATCGAAGCCGTCTGGAGACCAGACGATGTTGAGTCCCTGGCGAAGCTCGACGTCGCGGATCTTCTGCCCCCCTGGCGCTTCCCAAATCGCCAGACGGCGCACCCAGAGGCGTGGCCCATTCAGGCCTGCCGGGACGGTTAGGCTGAGCTTCGGGGGAGCGAAGATCTCATGCTGCTGAGGCATGCGCGATCCAATCCCGAACCTCGTCCGGCATTGATGTGACGGTCGCATTCAGGTCGAGCGCAGCCAGTGCTTCCAGTACGAATCCTGCCCGGCCGTCCGGCCAACCGGCGGTGTCGAAGGCATCAAGGCCAGGCCCTGGCACCCATGTTCCCGCCGATAGGTTTTCAATCAGGCGCCCATTGCCGCGATGGTTGGAGACGGCGGCACCCCAGCCTTGATTGGTGCGCGCTGCGAAGCCGACCACATTGCCGGTGCGTGGATGTGACTCCTGCCCGACCAGGCGCCGCCACTCCCTTGCCCGTGCTTCCGGGAGCAATGGCGTCAGAAGGTGCGGTTCCAGCATCATTGCAGCGGCGAGACGGATGGTCCGGCTCGATGTCGGCCCGTCGATCGCCTTCAGGATCGCAGTCAGGGCAGCGCCGGCATCATTCGGCTGCTGCGCTGCGCGCATCCAGGCTTCGTCGGGGAAAGTAACGAGAGCCGGCTGTTGGACGGTTGGCACTGCAGCCGCGATCTGGCCCGCACCCAGTCCCAGATTAACGAATGTCCCGTCGGCCTCCATCCGGTCCCAAGCTTCGAGCACAAGGCGGCGGGTGCGGTATTCGCCGAAATGGCGCACTTCCTTCTCCTTGAGCACACGGAAAGTCTCGGACGGGTAGTCCGGCCCTTTCACATCAGCGGGATCAAGGATGTAGCGCAGTTCGTCGCGATCGAGCCGATAGGCGCGGGCGTAGAAGGCGTCGAGTTCCGCGCGAAGGCCCGCGCGGCGATCTTCTTCCCAGACGAAAGGTCGGCCTTCATAGCCCAAATCCCGGGCGAAGGGAGCCAGTGCGTCGGAAGTGAAGGTGAGCTCAAGCACACGCGGCGTGATAAAATCACTTGTATCTGAATCGAAGAAGCTTGGTGCAAGAAATGGGAATTGATCAACCATAAATGTGTTAACATTCATGGCAGGTACCTTTTGACGAACCGCATAGTCGAAAACAAGAGAGTTGGCGTTCGATATCATGCAAGCAATCTTATCTATCGCATGATCTCCAATCGTCAGAACTGTTGCGCTATTTCCAACGCCAGATCGAGGGATGATGGAAGAAACATACGTTCTCTCGTTGCGCGAGTCCGAAACGTTTCGGTAAACGTATAGCCAATCACGATTCCAGTTCCGGTTTTTCAGCCGCTCGCTAACCTCTTGTCTGTCTACGTAGAAGCGCGGAGACGGCTCGAACAAATTGTTCTTTTTCGAATGATCAGTCGAATCCTCATTCGATTCAGCAGCGCTTGCCCAGCGATGGTCAAAATGCCAAATCATCTTCGCCTCGTACAATGGAAGCGCTTCTTTGCAGGGTTCGGAAGAGAAAAGCCCACTGTCTAACGTCATATCGAACATTCTCAGATAGCTTGCCTCCCATGGGTTTTCGCTCGTCGACCTAATCACAAGCGGGCGGCCAACTTCATAAATTTTCCGCAGCAACACCAGATCATGACGCGCCCTGAGCACTGGTAGAGTCTTGGTGTTTGGATTAAATATCTCGATATCCGAGGCGCTCAACACCAACTCCTTCTCAGGATTATGGATGTCATCTACTGAGAGCGCGAAAAAGCACAGCGAAATTTCATCCGTCGGCTGACGTGATACACAGAGTATTGCAAATTTATGCTTTGTGTGTAGGCCTCGAAAGAATCCGCCCCTATTTTCGAAATCGAAGAACGCCTTTACCAAGCCATTCTCGCTCAAATCGCCGAAAAATTCAGACGTGGCACTCTCTGTGGCGATCCCGCTTGGAACAATCATGCCTAAAAGGCCGCGCCGACTCAGAGCTCGGAAAGCGAATTCTGTGAAGAGGGCGTATGTATTCAAATCTCCCCGCCCAGAGAGCGGATATCTATCCGCCTCTCTGAAAAACATAATAGATGCCTCCGAGGTTCTCTTTGCAAAAATATAGTCATTGTACAAACTGCGCTCTGGTGAACCCACCGGCGCCTGCACAAGGGCGGCAATTAAAGCTTTGCGCTTAGCGGCGGTCGGAGCACCTGCTATTTCTGTGCTTCGGCTGGCGAAGAATTCAATGTCTTGCAGCTTTGCGCGTTCCCAGGGCGGGTTCCCCAGCACCGCATCGAACCCTCCCCTTAGAACGACGTTCGGGAACTCCAGTGGCCAGTGGAAGGCACGCGCTTCGCGAGCAGTATCAGCCGCTGCACCAGCCAGTGGTCCGAAGGGTTGCGTGCCTCGCAACCATTCCCAAAGAGTGCCCGATGTCGGGACCATCTCCGCCCCTCGGCGCGGCATTCCGTCTGGTCCTGCATGGGGGCCGCCTCTCTGCTTTGGAAGGAGAAAGGCCGAAACGTAGAGGTCGCAGGCAGCCTCGAGTTCCCACGCCGCCGCCCCTTTTGCGGTTAGTGACTGCAGTCGGCTGGCTTTGGCCTCAATTCCTTCGACGGTGTCCTCTGGCATCGCGCGCAGCGCTTCGAAATCGTTCAGCAGGTCGCGGGCACGGTTGAAGCCGAAGCCCTCTGCAACTCGGGCTTTTTCCGCTTGTTCACGCTTGTTCTTTTGCCCGTAGTGTTTCGCTACTTCCTTGTCGTCGCCGGTAAGCGGCTTGTAGGCAGCGTCCGGAATACCCGCATCCAGCACCTTCAGGTCGAACACGCCAAGCAGCGCGTCACCGCAACGAATCTGCGCGTCAAAGAAGCCGAGTGGCAAGCCGGGGTCCACCGTCTCGATCCACAGCGCGACCTTGGTCAGTTCCACTGCCATCGGGTTACGATCAACGCCGTGGATGCAGTTGCGCGCTACATCGCGCAGGGCGTGCCGGAAGTCCGCGAGAGATGGGGTGCCCTCCGCGCGGATACGCGCGACACGCGTTGCGATACGGCGCGCCGCCGCCAGGAGGAAGTGACCCGAGCCGCACGCTGGATCGATGACGGAAAGCTTCAGCAGCGCGGCGGCCGGATCCGCAGCCTCCGTCTCGGTCTTGTCCAGCACGGGATCAAGCGCAGTGTCCAGCAGCGCCTGAACCAGACTGTCCGGCGTGTAGTAGGAGCCGGTTGTCTTGCGCTGATTTCCCTTCTGCTCAGCGGCTTCCGAGGCAAAGTGCAGCGTCTTCCCGTCTTCGCCGAGTTGCGGTTGCAGCTCCAGCAGCGATTCATAGACCGAGCCCAGTTCCTCGGTTTCCATCGCCCGCCAATTTACCGGCACTACGCCGGACTTGTCTGAAAGCCAGGAAAGCCGGTAGAGCGCCTCCATGAAAGCGCGGTTGCGCAGCCGCACCGTTTCCAGATGTGGCAGCATATCGGCAGCGAACAAGCCGCCCAGCGCCGGCAATCCCAGCGCTGGCTGGCCGTGAGCCAGGGCGCGGAAAACGATCTTGATGGCCTCGAAACGGTCGTGGTGCTTGTCCCACGAGGCCGCTCGGATGCATTGCGCGCGCAACGCCGCGAGGCTGTAGCCTTCGACGTAGAGCTTACGCGCTTCCGGTTTGGCGATGTCCGGGTGGAGCAGATTCCGGTCTTCGGCCACCATGAGGAAGATAAGGCGATAGACGAGGCGCAGAAGCTCGTTGAACCATTCGGTCAGGTTGACCTCACCGGAACGCAGCCGGGCCGCGAGATCAGGGTTGGCTTCCAGGAAACCTGAACCGAGAACTTTCAGCGCCACTTCGACCTGGCTGGCCAGCCGGTCGCGCGCCGCCTCGCCCTCACGCGCTCCGGCGTCGCGCCAGCGCTCCAGCACACAATCCGTCGCTGGCGTGCCAGCGGCGCCGAAACGGGTCCGATGGATCAGCGACCAAAGGACCGCGAAGGAGGCCGCGTCCTCGTTGGTGAAGATCGCTGCAAGGTCAGCTTCGATATAGGCGGGGCGCGTCAATGACGCGTTGTCCCGCATCAGGCGGATGACCGCGCCGTTTGTCACCAAGCCCCAAAGTGCGGCGTCACTGTCGTTGAGATAATCCTGAAGCGCAAAGGCTGGCGACCGCGAACGATCCGTCGAGAGCGTCGGGCTGCGCCGGTCGAGCTTCTCTTCGGCCGGCGGCACCACAACGACGGGCACGCGCCCGCCGGCCAGGAATGCGACAGCGCCATCGGCCGGGGCGAGATCGTCGAAGCCGAAGGTTTCGGCCAGGAAGGCGCGCGCGAACCGCCGCGTCGCCTCGGCCGAAGGGTTGTGTAGCTTCGCGAAAGCATCGAAGTGGGACTGGCCAACACGGAAGGCAGTCGAAATTTCCTCGCGGATCGTCAGCCCCTTGCGGATACGGTAGTCCGCTTCGGTCTGCTCGGGGGCCTGCCGGCGATCGATGCCGGCGATCATGGCTGGCGCGATCAGGTTTCCCTCGAGCGTGAGCGACGGCCAGGCCGACATATCGGTGACGGGCTTGCGCGCCATAGCTCAGGCCTCCCCTGGCATCAGCGCAAACAATCCGATCACGTCCGGCGGCTGCACAGCCTCCACGCTGACGCGGGATGCAGAGCCGGAAGCAGCGCGGAGGCGGGCGTGATCCGCCATCAGTTCTTGCGCGCGCGAGCGGACGAAGCTGGCGATCGGTCCTGCGAGCAAGACGGGTAAGTCCTCTTTCGCCTTGGCGATAAACCTGTCGCGCGCGACGGGCGCGAGATCGGCTGTCGCCGGGGCGTTGAGCAGGTCTCGAGCGGCCTCGCCGGCTGCCACAATACGATCGCCCTGGATCGCCATGAGGGCAGCTTCTTCGGCCAGCAGCAATCGCTCCTTGCGAGCGTGAACGGTCAGCTTGAAGCGCACGCGCAGTAGAGCGACGCGCGTCAGTTGCTGAACGGCCGCGCTCGGCCATGCGCCCACCCGGCCGATCCCGAGACCGGACAATGATTCAGGATCAAGCGACGCCTCGACAAGCGCCTCGGCGAGCGTGGCGGTCAGCGGATGCGTCCTTGTCAGGAGTGCCGTACCGGACGGCGCGGGTTCGGCGGTCGCCAGGCGCACGGATCCGGCTAGGTCCAGCCCAGCCAGACGGTCTCGCAAACCAGCATCCAGTGCCCCGAGATGGGCAAGAAGGACCGTCTTGCGTACTTCGAGCGGAACGCCGAAGCGCGCCATCGCGCGTTCGACGAACATCCGCGCGTCCGCCGGAGAGCCAAGAAGCGCCCGTACCTTCTCCCATTCCGGCGCGACTTCCTGCGGCTTCATCGCATTCTGCGCGAACCGGGCACGGGATCGCTTCTCATTTTCCTCAGCGTCGCGCCAACGCGCCTCCATCGCGCTCGTGCCGTTATCGAGGCGCAGATCGAGTGTCATCTGGCGGGGCACGCCCCGGCGCAGCATCATCGACGCCATCAAAGCGTCGGTCACCGGGCCACGTTCATCGGGTAGTGGAACGGTCACGCCCGTCGCTTTGCGGATCTCCTCCGCCTTGCGGAGGATCACATCCAGGACGGCGCCGTCGATCGCGCTGTCGGGCGAGAACATCATGATCGACCTCACCACTTCCGCCGGTTGGCCGAAGCGATCGACGCGTCCTTCGCGCTGCTGATGTCGGGTCGGGTTCCACGACAGATCGTAGTGGACGACGGCGTCGAAAAGCTGCTGCAGATTAATCCCTTCGGACAGGCAGTCCGTGGCGACGAGAAGGCGCTGCACTTGCTTGCTGTCGTCGGCCATCGCCATGTCGGCCACTCGGTCACGCCGCTCGTCCGGCGTCAGCACTCCCGTCACGGAATCGATGGTCAGCTTCGGGAACACCTTTCGCAGGCCATCGCGGACATGCTCGGCCGTCGCGAGGTATCGGCAGAAGACGACGGGATTGGCCCCGTTCTTGATCAGAGGCGTCAGCGCATCCACCAAAGCGGCGAGTTTCGGATCGGGCTCCGCCGCCAAGGCCTCGGCGCGGCGCACTAAGGCGAGCAGTTCCGGATCGGCGTCGAAGGCAGTGGCGGGCTCAAGATCGACGGCGTCCTCGTCGTCGCCGTCTTCGTCATAGATCTGCGGTTCGAGGCGATCGGTCTCGCTGGCGATACGGTTCCGTAGGGCGCTAAGACCGGCGGCCGGCGAAGAGCCGACACAACGCATCAGCGCCAGTGTTCCCCAGAATGCCAGGCGCCGTTCCCGTTGCCCACCTGCCGCGCGCGATACGATGCCGAGGCAGTAATCCAGGACTGCTTCCTGGAATTCGAGATGCGCCCTCGACAGCCGGTACGGAAACTCGGTCGTCTCATGCTTCGGGAACGCGCGACTTTCGTGCCATTCCCCGGAGACGAGGTCGATACGGCGACGCTGCACGAAATGCCGCGCTAGGCGCTCGCGATACCGGGCATCCTCGAAACTCATGGACGCAAACGAGGGCTCGATCAGCGAAAGCAGCCGGGCGAACGCTTCTTCGTCACCCGAATGCGGTGTCGCTGTCAGAAGAACCATCCGCCGATCCGGATCACGCGCCAGTCCGGACAGAAGCTCAAACCGCTGTTGCCGGCCCTGATGCGTGCCGACGCAAGCGTGCGCCTCGTCGACAATGACGAAATCCGGACATGCGCGCGCAAAGCCTTCTCGACGCTTTTCCGCCTTGATGTAATCGAGGCTGACGACAGTGTATGGGTAGGCGTTGAAGAGAGTCTGGGCGAGTGGCAGACCTCTTTCCAACCTGCTTGCGGTGCCGGACGTGACTGCAACGGCATTGATCCCGAACCGGGACTTCAGCTCCCCCACCCATTGCTCGACAAGATGCGGCGGGCAGAGCACGGAGAAGGCATCGACCTCGCCTCGATCCATCAGCTCGCGCAGGATCAGGCCGGCCTCGATCGTCTTGCCGATGCCGACGTCGTCCGCGATGAGCAGGCGCGGGACCGACAGGCGAAGAGCCATCAGCAAGGGTACGAGTTGATAGGTGCGGGGTTCGAAGGCGAGTTGCGCGGCGGACCGGAAGGGGCCCGCACCGCGGCGCAATGTCAGACGCATCGCATCCGCGAGTAGTGACGCTTTCGCCTGAACTGTTGTGGTGGCGTCGGTCGGCAGATCGAAACGGGCAGGCTCGACCGGGAGAATTTCAAGCGTCGGGTCGAGGATCACCGTATCGCTCTCGCTGCCCGAGAGCGGGCGGAGCGCCAGAATGCCGTCCTGAGGCGACGGCAATGCGACCCATTCGCGCCCACGGGCGCGGACCAGATCTCCGGGGGTAAAGTTCACCGTCATCGGGACGTCCCCCCGAAGATCGAGAGCATTGCGTCGGGCACGCCTGCCGCAGCCGTTCCCGGCAACTCGAACAGCGTCCAGCCCTTTGATTCAGCTTCCTGTCGCGTTGCCTCGGTTAGTGGAGAGACGCAGGCGGCGATGAAGTGACTGCGCCAGGCGAAGCTCATCTCCTGCTGGGAAAAGCAGACAGGCGAGCTATCAGGGGGCGGAAGCCCGGCGTCCTTGAAGGCATTCGCCCATCCTCCGCGCTCGGCCGAATCACCCGGCGCTGCCGCAGGTACCACCTGTCCGCGCGCCAGATCGACGAGCATCTGTTTCGCTTCTTCGCTCGTCCGGTCGATCAGCTCATGATCCGGCTGGTTGAAGTAGGAGAGCAAGCACCGATAGCACCCGCGCACACAGGCCTCTCCGTCGTGGCTGGTAAGCAGTTTGGCGTCGCCTGCCGCGATCGCTTCATCGACCTTCTCGAAATGCATCAGGCTCAGCGCTTCACGGGCCACCTTACCGAGCGCCTGCGGATCCTCGATCAGGCGACTCAAAACGCCGGCGCCGCCCTCCGTAGCTTCATAGGCCAGGACGGCGCGCCGGTTGTCGCGGGCGGGCAGCGGCTCGCCGAGGACCTCGCCCTCCTCGAGCTGGAAGACGACCTCAATGCCTCTCATCAAGGCGTGCTGAACGGTGACGATCGTCTCGGGCGCATAAGCCGTCGGCTCGTTGAACCGGAAGAGCAGTGCGTTCTTGTGATCCCGAACGATGGGAACGATCCGAACCGGCCTCACGACGTCCGGCGGCACATCGACATCGGGATCTTCGTCGTCCGATTTCGCCCAATAACCACTGCGCGGATCGATATAAAAGCCGAAGACTGTCTGGTTGGCCCGTCGCTTTAGCCCCTTGTTGATCCGGCTGATCTCGGCGCTATTGGCGTATTGCAGATTGAGGATCGACGCGTCCTCGCAGCGGAAATCGGCTTCGGTGATCTGCACTCGGCCGTCGCGCTTCGGCCACGAAAACACGGTCTGAATATCGAAGCCTTGCCGGACGCGCTCTTCGTCATTCGCCGTGATCCGCTCGGCCGGTGCGGCCTCGACGTTGTCGATCCTGAGCGTCCGTTGCACGGGCGTCTCACCGGCCATCGGGCCGTTGCAGGCGTGGCAGCGCTCGACCTCGCCGTCGTGGCACCCGCCACAGTTCGAGCAGATGAAAATATCCCTGGTGGCGAGTTCCGACCCGTCACCGGTTCGCACTTCCGGCGGCAGCTTCGCTTTCATGACCCGGTAAGCGCGGCCTTCGTGATAGATCAGGCTACGCGGGCCGAATTCCGAAATTGCCAGGAAACGCGCGCGCTGGAGGAAGGAGCCGGTTTTCCCCTCGCCGGGAATGAAGGCGTAGAGCGGCAACCGGGGAAAATTGTAGCCCGGCAGGAAGCCTTCGGTCGCGAGATAGCGGTAGGAGTAGAAATCCGAGCCGTTCGAGGCCTTGCCCTGTTCGAGAATGGCGATCTGGTCGCTCGCCTGCATCTGCGAGGCCTTGATGCGACGACGGTCCGCAGCCGAGAGGCCTGTGATCTCGGAGCGGGCATTGGCCTCGATCAGCTGTGTTCGGGCGGAGTTGTAAAGCTCCCGCCATCGATCGAAGGCGCGATCGAAATCCTGCGGCGCACGCTGGGCGACCGAGGAAACAAAGTCATCCGGGTCACTCATCCAGGCAGGCTTGCGGCGATCCACCGAAGCAAGGATCTGATCGAGAACGCGCTTCATCGGCGCGCGCGTCGCAGCCGCCAGTTCAGGCCGGTCGATCACCTCATGGATCGCCGCCTTCAGCGGGTATCCCGTCTCAGTCAGGTCGAGGACTTCCGGGATGTCCGGAGACAACGCGAGCTTCGCCTCGGCAAGCCAGACGGCGTGCAGGTGCGAGCGGACGAGCTCTTCATTGGTGATGTCGAGGGCAGGAGGGCGAACGACGCCGGCCACCATTTCGTTGCGCCGTTCAAAGAAGTACTGGTCGTGAGGCGATTGGGCCGCGCAATAGGTCACGATAACGGCGGCCTGTCCGGAGCGACCCGCACGGCCGGCGCGTTGAGCGTAATTGGCCGGCGTCGGCGGCACATTTCGCAGATAGACGGCGTTGAGCGCCGAAATATCGACGCCGAGTTCCATGGTCGGCGAACAGAACAGGGCCGGCAAAAACTGCTCCGACTCGCCTGCCGCCCTAAGGTCAGCGGCGTTTCTTGCGAGATTCTCCCGGTCCTCCTTCTCGTGTCGGAAGCGCCACTCGCGCCATTCGCGTTGTCTCTGGGACACCTGAGCCGTGTGTTCACGGCCTTCGAGACCCCAAAAGCTGCTCTGACCAGCTTTCAGATCGGCGGCGATTTCGTTGTAGAGATCGTGAAAGTAGCGGTTGCCTTGGGCTGCTCGGCTCCGAATGGCTTCACCGGGCACGACACGGACAGCTGACGGCGACAAGCGCCACCCTTGCAGATCCTTCTCCAGATCGACGCGCGAGACCAATCCCTCCCGCGCGAGGAGGTCCATCAGGCCGGTCATGACCGTCAGGTAGTCATTCTTCCCGAGCTTGATCCCGATGACGCTCTTTCGATTGATGAGGCGTCCGATACGGGAATTATGGCCGGCGCGGACGATCGTCTGTTCCTCCCGCAGGCCCACCTGATCCTTGCCCGGGGCCTGCAGGAACAGCGTGGTTCGGCTTCGGGGCGTCTCCTTGATGTCGATACTCCACGGGGCACGCAGCAGGTTGCGGGACTTCTGTGCGACGCCTTCGAGAACGGTCGGGTCGAGCGCTTCCGTCCCGACGGCCAGGCCGTCGAGCATCGCGCCAAGGAGTTTCTTCAGCATCACCTTTCGCGCGGGCGCATCGAGTGCCCCAAATTCCGGCCGGATGGCGGTCAGGCGTTCGGTATCTTCCACGATGTCATCGAGGCCGATGAACTCGACATCTATGAGCTTGAGAACGGAGAGGCTCGGATTGGTGTAGCGCCATCCCCTACGCAGGTCCGTCCAAAGCCGATGTGCGAGAACCTTTTGAAGGGAGCGTTGAGCGTCCTCGCGGATCACGGCTCCTGCCTCGGGGTCCTGCATCCAGTGGATTCGCGCATCCCGGTTAGCGGCAGTGAAGCCGAGCGCTCTCACGATCCGTAGACCGAACTCGTCCTCGGTCAAACCGTCGCAGCCTGCGTCCAGGACAGCCCGCAGGATCGCGCCGCGCAGGAGGCTGACAAAAAGAAAATCGTTAAAGTGCCCCGCCTGAAGGGCGGCGTCCTGACGATTATCCGTAAAGCCGAGCAGCTTGCGCTTGTCCGTGGGAACGCCGCTGTTGCGCCTGTTCATCCATTCGAGAGCGGTCGCTACGAGGAGCGTCGTGGCAGAGCTTCGGCCCTCGCCGGACAGGCCCGCCAGTTTTGTGCGCTCGCGCATGCTGGGATGCGGTTGGTCGAGACAGCACGGGCAGAAGCCGAACTTGCCGGGTATGAACCAGAAATTCTTCCCCGATGAGCCGTAGCGCCCGTCCGGGGCGACCGTGACAATCTGAGGCGTTCGCCGCTTCCGATTTGCGCGGAGCCGTTCGACGCCATTGCGCTGCTCTCGCCAATCCTCGGGATAGGATTCGATCTCCCCGGTGAAGGCGTAATCGGGGTCGCCGTCGCCCGTCGGGGTTAGATAACCCGCGGCGTCTCCCTCCTGATCATCAAGCGGTGCGTCATCGATGTTCCTTGGCAGGAATAGGGCGCCTGCGGCGTCCTCAGTCTTGGCGACAACATGAACCTCATGTCCGCATTCCCGACAAAAGCGGGTTGGATAGAGGCGATGGCCCGGCGCGCTGGGATCTTCGAGCTGGCCTTCCAACAGAACATTTCTGGGCTTCTCGGTCAGCGTGGTGAAAACCTCTCCGGCGCCGGAAATGAACTGATGGAGCTTGAATGCCAGAAATGCACCTGTCCCCAAACCGCCACGTTCTGTTTCCGGGAGGCTGATGCGGGTCAAAAAAGTCTCAAGACCAGTTCGGCAAACTTCGAACTCCACGCCGCTGTCCTTTGACAGCAGCGCCACCGCCTTTCCAAAATCAATCGGCTTCTTGCGCTTGAGTTCCTGTGCGTCCTCCAGCCCAATCGCCAGCTCGGCCCACACCGCTAGAGGGTGCTCTTTCAGCACTTCGTCCGTCAGATTATCTGGAAGTGCAGATGTCAGCACAGGCGCGAGCTTTGGCAGTATGTCGTCGAGTTTCAGCCGATCATCCGTCGCCCGTCGAAGCGACTCGCCGACGACCGATTCCGGCCCAATGGACGTGCCGAAAAGGCGGGACGCAACGTCCGCCACCGCCTGCGCGCGGTTGGCATCGGATCCTTCGCTCGCCATAGTGGCCGAGGTTCCGATGCAGATTGGCGCCTTGTCCGGCGTGCAGCGATTGCGAAGGCGACGAACGAGGATCGCGACGTCGGCGCCCTGGCGACCGCGATAGGTATGCAGCTCATCGAGGACGATGAAGTCCAGTCCGCTTGCGTTCTCTATGACCTTGGTGTCAAGGCTGTCCTGCCGCGTCAGAAGCAGCTCAGCCATCATGAAGTTGGTCAGCAGAATATCAGGCGGGTCATTTGCAATCCGCTGCCGGTCCTCCTGGCTTTCCTGGCCCGTGTAGCGGCGCACGATCGGCTTTATTTCATTGGGCAGGCCGGACTGTGAGATAAATCTTTCGATCTCCTTGATCTGGCTGTTGGCCAGTGCGTTCATTGGATAAACAATGATCGCGCTGGTTCTGCGTGGCTTCCCAGCTTTCCGTGCACGGACAATTGCGTCTACCACTGGCACGAAGAAACACAGGGACTTTCCCGATCCCGTTCCGGTCGTGACAACGTAACTGTGCCCAGCCCTGGCTTTGGCGATCGACTGCGCCTGGTGACGATGAAACCGAAGGGCTGTTTCGCCAAAGCGAAATATCTTGCCCGTCGCCTCATCGAGATCGCCCGAAGCGACTAGATCATTGGCGGTCGGGCCCTGGAGATAGTGCGGGTTCAACGACAACAGAGCATCTGGCCAAAATCGTCCCGCGTCGTACTGACAATCGATCTCTGATTTCAGGTCATCAGCTCGAATGGTGCTGAACGATCGCGAGAAGCGAGCGTAGGAATCTACGAGACGATGGCCAAATTTGAACGCCTTCATTGCCACCCCATGACCAGCTTGGCCGCCCCCGCTTTACAATGCTTCTATTGAAGGGCCGCGGATCCATTTTCAACAAATCGAAGAAAGCATCTACATCTTTTCGTGAAGTTTGCACTATGGTCCCAGCCAATTTCTACCAGCCAGACCGCGCTCACGTAGTCGACCACGTCTGCGTCGGAGCGATACAAAACTGACGCGGTTCTTTCGGTTCGCGAGGCCATCGTCAACTGCTTCGCCGGCATCGCCCATGGTGTCCAACGCACATTTTGTGCTGCCCGTAAGTGGGGCGCTCGTTGTCGCCTGGTCGGCCTCAACCGCAAAGGAACGGTTGTGTTGCATCCGCGCGGATGCAGCAACTCGTTCACGACGTGGTCGACGACCTGTGCTCACTCGATCGCCCGGATCAAGCAACTGGATCAGGAGTTCGAGGTGCTCGCCAAAAAGCGATGAACGAGCCCGTCTCCTGCCAGCGTGCCAGGCATTGGCGCGCTCAACGCAACGGGGCTTGCAGCAGTGGTCGGTGAAGTGTCGGCGTTTGCTGAGGGACGTGACTTCGCTGCCTGGCTGGGGCTTGTTCCACGTCAGATCACGACCGGCGGCAAGCCGCGGCCGACCGGGATAAGCAACCGCGCGAGCACCTACATGCGCGTTCTGTTGGTCCATGGCGCCCGAGCGGCACTGCCATATCTGGCTCGAATGGACACTCAACTCGGCGCCTGGCTGCAGGCACTGCTGCTGCGCGCCAAGCACAACGTGGTGGTCGTTGCGCTCGCCAACAAGCTATCCGGATGGCCTGGCCGTGATGTCAAGCCTGCGCCCCTAGGAAGCCGTGATGGCCTCCAAAGGTAGCGAGTTGGTCGAGCGGACGCGTCGCGGCAACTGCTTGGCCGCGTGAAGTCTGCGGGAGGATTTACATAGAGATGGCCCGATGATTGATCGGCGTTCGGCAAACCTGTCGACAAGCAGCGGCTCTTTCGAGGTTGGGTATCTTGCTGGGGCCAAGCGCGCGAATCTCCATCTTGGCAGGGCGTCAAAGCGCTGCGGCCGGATACATTGGTGCAGACCGGGTGCTCCCTCTTGAACATTCCGCTTGCAGACGGGGCGGGCCATACATGGCCTGCGGCCGCGCCAATCGCGAGACGGCCGGGCCGCGCTGGATTACGCGGGACTATGCTCCGTCAGTCCGATTCGACAAGCGCGCCACGACGGTTCTAGTGCGGCCTTCATGCAGGCGGTGGACCCGTCGCAGTGCGCGGAAGACTGCACGGCACATCGGAACTCGACGCTAGGGAACGGAATCGTGGCTGAGAGCATAGAATAGTATATTGTCGTAGTTTTGAAAAGGATCGACGATGGAAATAAAGTCTCGAAAGGCACAAACGACTAAGATGGCAAGATAAAAGGGCGCACATTGTGCGGCGATCGGTTGGCTGTTTTTGCTGGCGTTTTCGCCATTTCTCACACATTGCTCGCCTTCGCTGCAATGTGCGATTTTATAATATATTATTGATCTGGTGTGAGAATCTCCAAGGTGCGGAGCACATCCGCTGGCCAACCGGGGTTGCCCCTTATCCTTCAAACGTCTGCACTGGGCCGGAACCGGAAAGGCAGATTTCGATTGGTTGCGCGACAAGCTGACATTCGAGAATGTCGAGTCATGGCAACAGGTCTCGACCAATTCAAGCCTTCAGCGGCAGAGAGGTGACCCGTTCTTTCTACAGAAGGTGTCATTCATCCATGAGTGCACGTCGATACGACACGCCGAAAGCTGGCTACTAATTCTTGATCGATGCTTTCAGTTACGACGACGGCGCTATGATACTGTGCAAGTGTGCGATGCCGGTAGCCGCGCGTATGGACGAGGCTCCGATAGCCGCGCTAGAACTCCCACACATTTCTTAACCCGCAACACCGTGGTTCTCGATCCGATGACGTTATTGTGTAGAAAGATGGCGACTTGGGCGCCGGTGAAAAGCCGGCTCGGGAGTTGGTCTGTTGCCACAAATTGACGTCATGCAGAGTGGAGTCTTCGTTACGATTGAGGGAATCGACGGATCGGGTAAGAGCATGCTCGCAGACGAGGTCGCGCAGCTCGGCGTTGTCGCCGGTAGACCGGTTCACCTTGTCCGTAAAAGTTCCCAAATCGGCGATGGCTACGTAGCCCGTCATGCGGAGGGTCTGAGGGAGATCCTCTGGCGCGAACACTCTGAGCAGCAGCGCAGTAGTATCTCTGACACGCATTGGCTTTGGCTCGCGGCCTCCTGGTTCGCGCTCGTCGAGCAGGTGGAGATCAGGCCGCGGCTTCAGGAGGGCTTCATCGTCGTAAGCGACAGCTGGTTCGACAAAATCCTGGCGCGCTTTTCGCTCAAACCGAGCCCAATCGCCGGTCACGCGACCGCGATCAGCGCGATGCTGCGGCGACCGGACTTCACAGTGCTGTTGGACGTGCCGCCGGAGATGGCCGCTGACCGCAAGCGTGAGTTCGGCTATTCTGAATGCGGCAACTTCGACGGTTTCGACGGTCGGTGCCGCGAGAACTTCGTGAGATACCAGGGACTCGTGCGCTGGGAATACCTCCGGCTGGCCCGAGCCGGAGGTTGGACGACGCTAGAAGGAACGGTGACAGCTGCCGATTTTGCCCTCCACCTCGAAAGGCTTCTGAATTGGCGGTAAACGACGCCCGCCCCGCGCTCACGGCCGAGGATGTTCGCCGACTCGTGCTTAGTAAGCAGCACTTATTATCGCGCGTGGACGCAGGCGAATGGCGCCGGATTCCTCGGAGCTTGGCTGGCCTTCACGCGGCCCGCTTTAAGTCGCCGGTCCACTCTCTCGCGGCTCGGGTCGAGCTGCGATCGAAGCAGGCCGGGGCCCGGGAGCTCTACGGCGCAAAGGACATGATTAAGATCCGCTGTATGCGGGGTACGCTCCACGTGGTCCCACTAGACCAGGCACACTTCTTCCATTCCGCCACTTGGCGTCAGCGGCGGGGTGTCTGCGAGCGTTTAATTAGAGATTGTGGGGTCGCATCCCATGAGCTGAGAGCCGCGCTCGCCCTCATATCTCGCCTGCTGAAGGGCAGGCAGTTGACGCCGATCGAGATCGAGAACGAGGCCGCTAACCAGGGCTTGACGGCCAAGCCTTTGGTTCGCTCCGCGCTGAAGCTGCTATGGGAGCGGGGGGACCTCTGCTATCTCAACCGATCAGACAGATGGGCGTTTGAGGAGCGCCGCTACGGGACGACCCAGGAGTGTTACGGCACCGGGGGACTCGACTTAGTCGGAGAGGAAGCGGCGGAAGCCAGCCTGGTGCGTGCTTACTTCGCCGCCTATGGGCCGGCGATGGTCTCCGATGCGGCCTGGTGGTCTGGGCTAGGCAGAAGCCGGGTCGAGCGGGCCGTAAGCTCGATGGACGACCTCATCAAAGTGGACGTCGTTGGCGAGCCCGGACCGCACTTGATGATGATCGCGGACTTGGAAGTAATCAAACCCGTGTCGGATCAGTTCAGACCGACGGTGCGGCTACTCGCCTACGAGGACAACTTGCTCAAGGGGTACATGCCGTCCCGCGTGCGCTTCGCCGATCCCGTTCACTTCCCAAGGATATTCAACGCGATTGGGGAGGCACGGGCGACAGTAATGTCGTCCGGGATAGTGATCGGAACTTGGATTTGGAATTCTAAAACGTCCAGGCCAGAACTAGAATTATTCCGTCAACTTTCTCACGACGAGAGTGAACTATTGACGATCGAAATGGATAGGTTAGTGTATATCGCTGCTGCGGACGACTAAATAAACAAACGCGGACGCCGCTGGCCGGGAGGGCTTGATGCGTGTGGCGATCGTTTTCCCCGAAGTTTTGGATATGGCGAGATACAGGGAGCGCCGTAAAGAATTCCCGCCATTTGGTGCCCTTTACATCGCCGCTTCACTCGAGCAGGCGGGACACGACGTCAAGATTGTAAAGATAAATCCCTTTGAGTTAGTCCACGACTTCAGAGGTTTTGATGCAGTCGGCTTCAGCATTTCCGCATCAGCGACATTCAACCTTTTCCTAGAGTGTCGAAAAGTAAGCACGTTCGAGCCCGACACGCTGCTCATGGCAGGCGGTGTCCACGTCAATCTTTTCCCTGAACAGACGCTCATTGATCTCAGGCCGGACGTCATCTGCGTCGGTGAAGGGGAGGACGTAATTTGCGAGATACTGGAGCACGCTGGAGACCGCGACTTTTCCTCCGTCCCGGGCGTCGCCTTCTTAGACGGAGAGAGATATGTCCGCGTACCAGGTCGACGCCTTGAGAAGAACATTGATCGCTTCCCGTTGCCTGCCCGCCATCTCCTGAATGTTGACGACTTCGTAATGAGCAACCGGATGTCCAACACCGATGTTCGAATGACCCACATAATGCCAGGCAGGGGATGCCCATTCCCCTGCCGGTATTGTGCGTCAGCACAGACGCGCGTCCAGTATCGAAGCGGCGACGACGTCAGACACGAGTTGGAGCACCTCGTCGACCGCTACGGCATCGAGGGTTTTGCCGTAGTCGGGAATGACTTCATCCTCAGCAAAACGAACGTATTTGATATCTGCAATCGGATCGCGGACCTAGACCTCAGTTGGGCCACCCTATCTCGTGTCGACCGCGTTGACCCAGACGTGCTGGCAGCGATGCGCCGAGCGGGCTGCCACGAACTCGAGTTCGGCGTTGAATCAGGAAGCCAGCGCATCTTGGACGCCATGGACAAAAGAGCCACCGTTGACCAGGTGAGGTACGCCCTGCGTGCCTCCCACGAAGCCGGCATCAAGAACAAGGTATTTCTGGTTCATGGCTTTCCGGGAGAGGATATGGCCTCGACCGAGGAAACCATCCGCCTCCTCGACGAAGTCGCGCCCTATATTGAGCGGACATCGCTGTTCCGCTTTGTCCCTCTTCCTGGCACCTACGTTTATAACAACGCTGTGAGCTATGGGATCAGAGGGACTGACGCCGATCCTTCCTGGGACGGCGACTGGGCAAAGTATCATATCCACCACAACCACCATCACTGGTGGGGGACCGATCGACAGTTTGCGGAACTCACTGATGCGTTTTGGCGACTATGGGCGTTTGTCGAGGAGAGGTGGCCCTCGAAGATCCGACTGGAAGATCTGCCGGCTGACCAATGGCTCCAGCAGAGCAGGTCATTTGCCAAGTCAGGATGGCGGCGGCAGAACGCTGCTTTGGAGACAGTGTCGATATAATGAGGAAGACGGAAAGGAACGACAATGAGTATAGATTCCCCAGCCATGGACGAAATTGCGGACGCAGTCCTAGCAAAGCTAAAGCGTGCCGGATTAGTGTCCGGGCAGCTTGGTGACTTCAGCACCCTCGGTGGAACCAATGCGGTCGCGAGCGCCATCGCAGCAAGGCTGGCCCACGGCATCTACCCTAACAAATCACCCCGCGGCCGCACTGTTTCGGAAGGTATGATGCGATTGGCGTCCGCTGTCTCGTACAAGCTCGGCAAGGCGAACGATCCAAAGACGATCTCCTTTAACAAGGTCGCGAGCGAGGTGGCCAAGGCCCTGTACGAGGCGAGGGGTGGCAAAACGGGCTACGAAGGGCATCCCGGGCCAGGCGAACCTATCGGTGTTCACTCAGAGATCAACGCGAGACGGGGTAAGGTCGGCGACTGACGACGTGGTGGCGTTCTCGGAGGCAGTTGCCTTCGCCGCGCTGCTGACGGAGTGTCCCGCCTTAGAGTCGCGGCCAAGCGACGCGATCCAGGCAGGCTTCCACGCTCACTTCGCCGAGATGAGCTGGCAGGTGATGCCGTCGTACATCACACGCCTAGTCGACTGGATTGGCCCGAGCGGCAGTTCGGACGGACCGCTGCTGGCAGCGCGTGCGGAGGCGTTCCGCATCTTTTTTGGCATCCAGGAGAGGGTGCTCGTCGAGGTCGCAGAGGGCCTTCGCGGCGCAAGGCTGGAGCACTGCCTCCTTAAGGGAACGGCGAGCCGCCTCAACCTGTACCCCTCGCCGGATCTTCGCGGCGGGATTGACCTTGACTTTGCCATACCGGCCAACGCCGCACACGAAGGCCGCCGAATAGCCCGTGAAATGGGCTTCGAGCAGAGCGCGTGGGATGAGCGTGCCCGCACCTTCGTGAAGGCGACGCCCGAGCAGAGGGAGTGGATCGACGCAAATCATTACGAACTCGGTTTTTTAATCCGGCGTCACACCGTAGACGGCTTATCCGCGGACCAGGCAGCGGCAATTCGTCGGCAGTTGCACCTTCAGCCCAACCCTTGGCACGAAATGCCCGACCAAGGACTGGGCGTCTGGATCAACCTCGACCTGCACACCGGGCTATCCCACGACATCCCCGTCGAACCGCTCCTTAGGGATGCGCGTATCCATCGCCACTGCGGCGTTGACCTTCCCGTCCCACCGCCGGCTTGGCAGCTATTTCACACTATTTACAAGCTCTACTGGGAGGGCGTGTTCAGCTATGGAAAAGGCATCTACCAGTACGCTGACATTTGTCGGCTCGCGCCAAGGATGGACGCCGACGATGTCGACGAGTTCGTTCACCTCCTAGGCTACTGGCGGCTTGAGGCCGCGGCGCGCCACGTGCTATGCCACTTGCCTACCGCCTTTGGCGTCGTCCTCCCGAGCGGGCTCGACGAGTTCATGGCTTTCTCGGATCGTCCCGCCCCCGGCATTAAGCCGCAAGAAGAGAACAACTTCGGAAGTGTCTGGAGGAAGCTTTGGGGCTACCGCTAAGCAGAAAGCGGAACCACCGCGAAGCGGAGCGCCTTTGGGCGGTCACCGGGCTGTCGGACAGCCTAACGGCCTACGTCTATTTCTGACAAAAGCGCCGAACGTCCCGACGATGAGAACGGCTCCAAAGTCCCACAACCGTTTAACCAAACCTGCGGGAAGCCCGCGAACGAACGACAGCTTTTGGAGTTCCAATCAGCAAAAGCTGTGACCGACTTGAGCGCAAAGCCGCCGCCCGCTCGCTACAGCACTGTTGAGGGCGCGCTCGCGGGCGGCGCAACGGTCGCGGGTGGCTATCTGTTCAGCCGCACCAGCATCTGCGGCTCGACACCCAGCGCGTCTGCGATGCGCCCGAGCACGGTGACACTTGCCGAAACGTCTGCTCGCTCGATTGAGCCGATGTATCTAGCGCTAAGCCCTGCGCGCTCTGCCAACTCTTCCTGCGTCAGCCCACTGCTGGTTCTGATCTGACGCAAGTTGATCGCAAAAACTTCCTTGAGGTCCATTCCCAGAGATAGCTCAGGAATGGAACGATCATTCCAGGAACGATAGTTCCTATTCGGCATTCACTATGGTATGGAGGAGATGCCTTCCTGCAAACGAAAAGGCTCACCCGCATGGACAGATTCGATAGACAACCCGCATTGGAAAGCCGGTTCGATGACCGAGCACTGTACCTTTGGTCCCACCAGCAGCGAGCCCATCACGTCGCTCTCCTACTGTGCCGAATACAGCAACGGCTGGAGAGCCGAATGTTGGTCAATACCGGAATTCCGGTATCGACGGATTTGGCGGCACCGGGCTCCGGGAATGGCGTCCATGCGGCGCAGATCGCGGCCTGGCAGACGGTCGATGGTAGCCCAGAGTTTGCAGTTGCACGTGAAGCGGAAGTGCTCGCCGTGACGGAGGAGTTGAAGCATCTCGACGCAATCCCCGATGTCGCGGCGACTTCGCTTGCTGGCGTGGTCGCCAAGCTGGAGATGATCGTTGGAGCAGACAGGGAGATCGACGATCCGTCTGACTTCCCCTGGCCCCATATCGCGTCGGTGCTTCGGGACATGAAGGCGATCGTTGGAGACATAGGTATGGATCGGCCGGAGAGGGCGATTGTCCGGGCTGACATCGCCAGACATTGGGAGGCGGCAGCCAAGCTGGTCGCAGCCCTGGAGGAGCAAGATGCCTTGGAGCGATGCGGCCAAACCGATTGAGCGAAAGCTGATCCGTCAGCGTGCGAATGGTGGTTCTGGCGAATACATAGGTCGTTCCGCTTTGACGGGTTGCTGGGGCATATTTGGGCCATGTCCCACCCGGATCGCAAAGCGACCTCTGCGGAACTGTCACGGGTCCGCCTCGGTATATTGCCGATCGACCTGTATGACTACGTACACGTTGAGTCGCGTCCACGCGTTGGCCGACCGGTTCAACACGATCCACGCGAGTGGCGCGTTACCGACAATCTGCCAAAGCCCGTCCCTGTCACTTCCCCAGAAATCGACGCGTTCGAGGCGTGGTTTGGCGACATCTTCGATCAGCTTTTCGGAGATCGCCCATGAAATGACAGGGAGACAGTGCTTATGAAGACGGCGTCACAACAGCAGCAGTCTGCAAAGGGATCGCGGGCAGCCCTGTACCTTCGCGTGTCGACTGCCCGCCAGGCCGAGCACGATGTCTCCATTCCCGACCAGAGGCGCCAAGGTGAGGCTTACTGCGCCTCTCGTGGCTATGAGCTGGTCGAGACCTTTGTCGAGGCAGGCGCATCAGCCACCAATGACAAGCGTCCAGAGTTCCAGCGCATGATCGAGGAAGGCACATCAAAGCCCTCCCCTTTCGATGTCGTGGTCGTTCATTCCTTCAGCCGATTCTTCCGCGATCACTTCGAGCTTGAGTTCCATGTCAGGCGGCTCGCCAAAAACGGCGTAAGACTTGTGTCGATTACCCAGGAGATGGGTGACGATCCAATGCATGTCATGATGCGCCAGATCATGGCTCTCTTCGATGAGTACCAATCGAAAGAGAACGCCAAGCATGTGCTCCGCGCCATGAACGAGAATGCCAGGCAGGGCTTCTGGAATGGGGCATTGCCTCCGATCGGCTACCGGATCGTTGCGGCAGAGCAGCGCGGATCGAAGACCAAGAAGAAGCTGGAGGTCGATCCGCTGCACGCCGACACCGTCCGACTGATCTACCGCCTCTTTCTTCAGGGCAATGGAATCTCAGGACCAATGGGCGTCAAATCGATCGCCTGTCATCTGAATGAGAACCGGTTGTTCACACGAGACGGCGGTCTCTGGGGACTGGCGCAAATCCACGCCGTCCTAACCCGAACCACCTATATTGGCGAACACCGCTTCAATACCCGCAGCTTCAAGGGCAGGGCAAAGAAGCCCGACGACGAGGTTGTCGTTATGGCGGTGCCGGCAATCATCGAGCGCAAGACCTTCGATGCCGTGCAGGCGCGTCTCAAATCTCGCCATCCAATGGTGACTCCACCCAGGGTCACCACCAGTCCCGTCCTCCTTACCGGGATCTGCTTTTGCGCAAAGTGCGGAGGAGCCATGACGCTCAGGACCGGCAAAGGCTGCGCTGGCACTATGTACCGTTACTACACCTGCTCGACACGCGCCCGCCAGGGCAAAGCTGGTTGCCAAGGCAAATCAATCCCCATGGCCTTTCTGGACGACCTAGTTGCCAATCATCTGGAGAAGCGGCTTCTCAAGCCAGAACGGCTCACCGCCATTCTTGAGGCTGTCCTGGGCCGGAGGCAGGAACGCACCGAGCGCCGCCGCGAGCACTTGGGCGAACTGAAGCGGAAGATCACCGAGACCGATCAGCGCCTCAATCGGCTCTATGACGCGATTGAGGCCGGCGTCACAGACGTCAACGATCCGGCTCTCAAGGACCGCATGGCAGGCCTCAAGGGCATCAAGGATCAGGCAACTATCGATGCCGAGCGCATCGAGGCATCGCTCGACAGCACCGGCAACCAGCCCATTACTTCCGAAATGGTCATCACATTCGCCCGCGCCGCCCGCGAGCGCATGCACGATCCGCGTGGCGGCTACCGTCGCGATCACCTGCGAGCGTTGGCGCAGCGGATCGAAGTGGCCGAGAAGGAAGTCAGAATCATCGGATCAAAGTCCGAATTGCTCCAAACCCTGGTCGCGGCGTCAGGCGAAGAAACGGCAGTGTCGGGAGTTCGCAGTTCTGTACTGAAGTGGCGCACCCGACAAGATTCGAACTTGTGACCTCTGCCTTCGGAGGCCGATTTAGCCAGTCTTTTCAATAGCTTCTGTTTCTACGATATCGTTCGCTAAGCTACTACGACGACTGACTTTTTGTCGACCCAAAAACCGAAGCCAGTATCCTACCGCAGGCCGGAGTTTCCGTCCGGGTGCTTCCGTGGTGCTTCCGCGGGATCACTTCGACAGAACCCTGAGGTGTGCGATGGCTAAGCTGAACAAACGAACCGTGGATCAAGCGGGACCGGGAAAGTCGGACTACTTCCTTTGGGATGATGAGTTGCCTGGCTTTGGGCTGCGCGTGTTTTCATCCGGTAAGCGCAGCTACCTCGTGCAATATCGAGCTAAAGGTCGGACCCGCCGATTCACCATCGGTCCCCACGGGGTCTGGGCACCAGATGCGGCCCGAAAGGAGGCCCGCATATTGATCGGTCGGATCGCGCAAGGCGACAATCCTGCGGAAACGAAACTTCTCGACGCCAAAACGATTACCGTCAGAGAGCTTTGCACCCGATATTTGGCTGATTGTGAAGCCGGACTTGTACCTGGCAAAGGCGGTCGCCCCAAGAAGCCGTCGACTATGGAGATCGACCGTAGCCGTATAAAGCGCCACATCCTTCCGCTCCTCGGGAACCGGAGAGTGACCGAGATCACCATGGCAGACATTGCCAAATTTCTGCGCGACGTTGCCAACGGCAAGACCCGAACCGACATCAAAACGAAGAAGCGTGGCCGAGCGATCGTTCGCGGAGGCATTGGCACCGGCTCGCGCGGCGTCGGTCTTCTCGGCAGCATCTTCTCCTATGCAGTTAGAGAAGGGATCATCGAAAAGAATCCGGTTCACGGCTTTCGTAAGCCAAAAGATCGCGTCCGTGACCGTCGCCTGACCGAGCGTGAGTATAGAGCGTTAGGCAAGATTCTCGCGGACGCCGCTCTCGACCCGCAGTTTTCAACGGCCACGAAAATGGTTCGAGCCCTCGCTATGACAGGATGTCGACGAGGCGAGATCATCAATCTTCGAATGGGCGAGATCGATGTTCAGCGCAGTTGCATCAGGCTTGAGGACTCCAAGGAAGGTGCGTCGACTCGGGCTATCGGCCTGCCTGTGGTCGAGTTGCTCAAGCCACTATTGTCCGGCGATGAGGCTGATTTTGTTTTTCCTGGCACGGAGGAAGGGAAGCCATTGGTCGGCTTCCCCAAGCTATGGCAAAAGCTCGTCAAAGACACACCGCTTGAAAGCGTGACACCCCACGTGCTTCGTCACAGCTTCGCGAGCGTGGCAAACGATCTCGGCTTTACCGAGTCGACCATAGCTGCATTGGTGGGACATTCTCGCGGAACGATCACAAGCCGCTACATCCACACGGTAGACACTGCGCTCGTAATGGCAGGTGACACAGTCGCTAGCTACATTCAGGCTCTGCTCGATGGAGCGAAGTTCGAGCGCGCAAATTATGCGCTCGATCACAGTGCGCGCAAGGATGCCATGCGGAAGTTCTTGACGACGGCTGTAGGGTCCACCGGTACTAAGATGTCGTGACGGTGCAATTGCGCAACATCTTACGAGTTGGTTGTCGCTTTGCGTACATGCACTTCGTGACAGGGACCCAGAGGTCGCCTCCCGAGGCATTATCTTTGCTCGATTCGACCTCACTTTCTTCGTCGCGATTCGAGCGTTGGAAAGAACGCCGTGACGATGCCTCAACATTTGAAATGTCTTGCTGGATGGGCACGGGGAGCCGCGACCCGAAGACGTAATTGACAAGGACGGCGAGGTCGTAGGGACTTGGTCACGTGTCGAAGACGTCTTCTACAGTTTCACCTCAAAGGGAGCAGCGGAACACCTCCTCTCTCGCCGTTCACTAAGCCGGGATTGTCGGAATTTGGTCAGCCTCTAACCGCGACCTTGCCTTGAGCAGCCGTGAGGGCGGCCATCAAGGCCACTTCTTCGTCACCGTGGCTGGCCTGACGCAGCGCCGCGTCAGGAAACGGCCACTGCAACGAAAAGCGATTGTCCTTGCCTTTCGATGCGGAACAAGATGGGCTTTTTCTGCTGGCGGGATTTGGTCCACTCTTGCTGGATATCAGAAGGCTGCGTCACGTTGCGGTTGTTGGCCGAGATGATGACGTCCCCAGGCCGAAGGCCGTTCTCCGCGGCGAGGCTATTTGGCGCCACTTCCTGGATGAAGACTCCGGTCGTACCCGGCTGGAGACCGAGTTGTTGACGCGCTTCGTCAGGAATGGGGCTGAGCGACAATCCGAGCGGTTGGTCCGCCGCTTCCGGACTCGGAACTGCACCGGTCTGCACCTCCTCGTTCTTGCGTTGACCCACAGTGAGCTCCACCTCCTGCTGGGAGCCGCCGCGGTTCCTTGTCAACGTCGCTTTCGACCCTGGCTTTTCGTTCGCTGCCGCCAATGTCAAGTCATGGACGCCCTGGATATCTTTGCCGTTGAACCGGGTGATCACGTCCCCCGATTGCAAGCCGGCCTTCTCCGCCGGACTGCCGGGCTCGACCGAGGCGACCAGCGCTCCCTTGGTGCTTGATATGCCAAGTGACTGGGCAAGCGGCGGCGTCACCTCCTGGAGGCGCACTCCGATGAACCCGCGCTCGATGCGGCCGGTGCGGATCAGCTGATCAGCAACGCTTCGTGCAGTTCGGGAGGGCACGGCGAACCCGATGCCTATGCTGCCGCCGGACGGAGAGACGATGGCCGTGTTGACCCCGATCACTTCGCCGCGCGCGTTAAACAGAGGGCCGCCGGAATTGCCTCTATTAATCGAGGCGTCTGTCTGAAGGAAATCGTCGTAAGGGCCGGCTTGGATGTCGCGCGAGCGGGCGGAAAGAACGCCGACGGTAACGGTTCCCCCGAGCCCGAAGGGACTGCCAATCGCGATCGTCCAGGCCCCCGGCTGCATTGCGTCAGAGTCACCCCAGGCGGTGGCCGTCATGTTGGGGCGTGGATCGACCTTCAGCACCGCAATGTCGGTCGCTGGATCGCGGCCCACAAGTCGCGCGGGCGAAGTCTCCCTATCGGAGAATACGACGTGGATTTCGGTGGAGTCGGCCACGACATGATTGTTGGTGACGATGTAGCCCTCGGGACTGACCACAAAGCCAGAGCCAAGAGCTTCTCGCACCTGCGGCTGGGCAGGCCCGCGGCTGTCGAAGGGGTTGAGAAAGTCGTCGAGCATCGTTTGGTCCTGGATGATCTGCCTCGTCGTGATCGCGACCACGGCCGGCAGTTTCTGACGCACGATTGCGCTGAAGTCGTTCGGAATTTCCTGTGCTGAAACTGGAGCAAAGCCGGCAGCCGTGAGCATCAAAATTCCTGCGACGAAGCCAATGCAAAGTCGCTTCCCGGAAATGTAAGACATGATTGGTTCTCCTGCCCGACCGCCCTGGCGCTGCTGCGCGAACCCAAGAACTGACATTCACGCCGATTGTTTCACCGGTTTGAAAAAATGTTTATGGTAGGCTGAACGGCGGGGATGTGGCCTTGCGGGGCCATTGAAATTTGCTCGAAACTCTCCAAAATTTCAGCTGGTGGAAATCGCGAGAGAGCCACCAAACATGACGTCAACAGAGGAGACTGTTCAAAGCGGAGAACTATCGATGGAAGGAGCCATTTCGACGAGTTTTCCCCCGATCGGGCCCGTGGGCTCTGATGCTTTTCTTGACCGGTTACTCCATCCGGCACGGCATTTCGAGCGACCCCAGGACGTGCTGACCGACGTGACGCTGGACGTCCAGGAGAAGCGTGCAATCCTTTCGTCATGGGCATCGGATGCATGTGCAGTGGAATCGGTGCCGGCGCTGCGCATGCCGCCGGGAGCAACCGAACCGGTCAGCTTCGATGCCATCATGGATGCGTTGCGCCAATTGGATCAGTTGGAGAAGCTTCCCGGCACCGGTCGCGGTCGTGAGATCGACAGCATTGCGGTCACCGGTCTTGCAGCATCCGTCGATCGACTTTGAGTGGAGCGCAGCCACGCTCTTCATCCGAGGCATCCGCCCGCCGGCGAGGATTCGCTGGCGGGGCAGACGTGTTCTCTGGCTGAAAATTTTCCTATAGGCCCCTTGAACGTGTAAATCACTGTTATAAATGTTGATCGCCGGCCGCCACATGGGGCCGGCACAAGTCCAGGAGGCGCCAAGGCTCTTGGCGTCTCCTTGTATCCATGTTGCTCGAAGGAGGATGTGGCTATGAGGACAAACCTCGATTTCACCCCTCTGTTCCGGTCCAGCATCGGCTTCGACCGGATTTTGAACATGCTGGAAAATGCGAGCCGTGTCACTGCGATAGACAATTGGCCGCCCTATGACATCGCCAAGGCTGGTGAGGACGCCTATCGCATCACCATGGCGGTTGCCGGCTTCTCGCAGGAACAGCTGACTATCACTCATCAACCTAACCTGCTGGTTGTGAGCGGGTCGCAATCTGGCGATGATGACGGCCAGTATCTCTATCGCGGCATTGCCGGGCGCGCCTTCGAGCGTCGGTTCGAACTGGCCGACCATGTGAAAGTCGTCGGCGCCAGCTTGGACAAGGGGCTGCTGAACATCGATCTCAAGCGCGAGCTTCCCGAAGAGATGAAACCGCGCCGGATCGCCTTCGCAGGCAGTCCGGCAAAGGCAGCGCCGCGGCAGATCGACGCCGAAAAGAACGCTGCCTGAAGTCAGAGTGAATCAGAAGCGACAGGCACCGGTAATCGCCCGGTGCCGCGCGGTTGAACGTGGAGGTGAATAACCATGAACGTGCGTGACCTTATTCCGTGGGGCCGCAACAGCAACAACCAGGCCCCCAGCATCTATAGCGGTGGCGACCCGTTCCTGTCGCTTCACCGCGAGGTAAACAGGCTCTTTGATGATATGTTGAGGAGCTTCGAGACGCGCTTGCCTGCTGTGGGACAGCTTTCGCCCTTCGATGGGGGCTGGCCGAAGGTGGAGATTTCGGAGTCGGACAACGAGCTTCGCGTCACCGCCGAGGTTCCCGGCATGGAAGAGAAGGACATCGAAGTCCTGCTCGACGAAGATGTGCTGACCCTGCGTGGCGAAAAGCGGTCGGAAACCGAGGAGAAGGATTACTCCGAGCGCTTCTACGGTCGCTTCGAGCGGCGCATACCCCTCGGCTACGAGGTCGAGGACGACAAGGTCAAGGCGTCCTTTGCCAATGGCGTCCTGATCCTGACGCTGCCGAAGAACCCGAACGCGCAGTCGAAGGTGAAGCGCATCCCGATCACCCACTGACGCATGGACCAAGTCGGAGGCGGCAGCCCGCTGCCTCCGGCGCATCCTTCGCCAAAAATGGGAGGGATGAGTGATGCAGAAGCAAGAAAGAAAAGTCACACCAGTCGTAGAAAATCTCGGACCGGCAAACGAGAAACGCGGGCGAGCGCCGTCGCTCGGGCGATCCGAGTTCCCGCGTGATGCCGTCGCGCGGATCTACAAGCCTTGCCGCTCAGTCATGACCTCAAGCCGTGCGCGGCCGAAAGGGTGGCGGCTGTTGTTCGAGCGGCGTACTGCGCCGGTCATTGAACCGCTGATGGGCTACACCGCAAGTGGTGACACGCTGACCCAGGTGGAGCTCGAATTTCCAACGGCTCAGGCGGCCATCGACTATGCCGAACGGCAGGGGCTTGCCTACGCTGTTCAAGGAAGCCCGGCGGCCGAAAAGTCCAGTGTCGAATCGTCTGACGCGGACAACCCGCTGCAGGCCGGCGCAGACGTTGTCTGGAACCGCCTCCAGTTGGCTTTGCTGCAAAGCAGCCACGGCGCAGTTTCGCAGGCGCCGCATTATGGACCGGCGCTGACGGACCCGGAGGCGCTTTATGCATCGCCGATGGACGTGGTCGTCGATCCTCTTCTGACAGCCGACGAGAAACGCGCAATCCTGCGAAACTGGGCGTGGAACGAGTATCTGGTCGATCTCGCCACGGCCGAGGGGATGCCGGAAAACGCGCGTCCGACGCGGCTGGACGAAGTGGAATTGGCCCTGCTCGCGCTGGAGCCAGTTACGGCAGCGAACCTGGCCGTTTCTATTCCTGAACAGAAGCAGAAGGCAATGTGAGGGTCGTCATGGATCGGCTGACTGTGCTCGATTGTGAAAATACGCTGCCGAACCGTTTCGCACTGGCCGTCGCCGTGGCGGGGCGCGCTCGTGCGCTCAGCCGGGGTGCTGAGCGCCTGACCGACGAAGCGACGGCGCCCGTCGAACTCGCCCTGCGCGAGATCGCCGGCAACCGCTTCCAGCCCGACGAGATCAAGTCCTTTGTTCTGGCCGGTTCGGTTCCGCGCGATGGCCGGGGACGGCCCGGCCGACGAAGAAAGCTTCGCGGTGGCAAAGGTCAATCCCTGGCTGCCGCACCCGCCGTCGCTCAGAGGGCGGCGCACTCACCATGTCAGGAAAGGAGGATGAGCAATGGAGAAATGGCTGAAAACTGAAAGTCGTCCGGCGATCGATATCGTCAATGTGATCGCCGGCATAGCGCTGGTACTGTCGCCTTGGTATTTTGGATTTGCGGCTGAAACCTATGCGGCCTGGAACGCCTGGATCGCCGGTGCGGTGATTGCCCTGATCGCCGTGGGTGCGCTGGTTGCGTTCCATGCCTATGAGGAATGGGCAAACCTGGTGGTTGGGCTGTGGACGCTGATCTCGCCCTGGGCCCTCGGTTTCTCGGCCCTGACAACGGCCATGTGGGTACATGTGGTCGTGGGAGTGATCGTAGCGGCCTTGGCTGCCGGAAGCCTCTGGTTCTTCGGCGACCGTCCGCTTTCAACGGCCTGACCAGCATCTCTGGCGGGCCCGGATCTCCGGGCCCGCTTTTTTCAACCGCTACGGGTGCGGTCTGCCGTTGTAGGCGTTGCGGCCAGGTACATCGGCAGCCGAAACACAGGCCGCTTTTTTCACCGACGTGTGTTGAGCCTGATCTCGCCCTGCATTTGCAGTTCCTCATTTCCTGTGCTTGGCGCGCGGGGAAGAAAGAGATGAACGCTTGTTCCCTCGCCGACCGCACTCTCGATCCTAACATGCCCCCCGGACTGCTTGATGAAGCCGTAAACCTGGCTAAGCCCAAGTCCGGTTCCCCGGCCATCGGCCTTGGTCGTAAAGAACGGCTCAAACACGTGGGCCAGGACCTCCTTGCTCATCCCGCAACCCGTATCGCTGACCGTGACCCGAACAAAAGAGGCAGCCGGAGCGGGCACGTCTTCGATGTTGCCGGGAGTACCGCTGGTCTCGATCGCCAGCGTGCCCCGGCCGGCCATCGCGTCCTTGGCATTCACAGCCAGGTTCAGGATGGCGACGTCTAGCTGATTGGCATCGACAACGACGGGGCCAAGTGCCGGATCCAGCTCAAGCCTGATGCTGATCCCGTTCCCCAGCGTCCGCTCCAGCAGCATCGTGACGGCTTCGATACGTCCATTCAGGTCGATTGTCTCCGGATACAGCGACTGTGCGCGAGAGAACGCGAGCAATTGCTGCGTCAGCGCACTGCCGTTTTGCGTTCGTTTGAGCAACTCTTCAATCAGCATCGCCGCGTTCGGATTCGCAGGATCCTCGCGCAGCTGCTTCTGAAGCAGTCGCAGCCCCGATTCGAACACCGCGAGCAGATTGTTGATGTCGTGAACGATGCCGGCAGCGAGCCGGCCGATCGCTTCGAGCTTTTGCGATTGACGTCGACGCTCCTGCTGCGCGCGTTGCGCGGAGACGTCGCGAAGACTGGCAAGCAGCGCCGGCCTACCGTCCCAGCTAAGTTCAACCGTCCGTATTTCCACTTCGGCTGGTGCTTGATTGGGTCTGTGGACGGTGATTTCCGTGGTTTCACCCGATATGACCGGCCGGCCGAGGGGGATGTGGACGAGATCGGCAGCCGGATAACCGAAGATCGCGGCGGCCGCCGGATTTGCATAAAGCACCGTTCCCGACAGATCGACAACCAGAACCCCGTCGGCCGTGGTTTCGATCAGCCGTCGAAAGTCGAGTTGGCTGATGCCCGTCAGATTTGCGTCGCCGTGTTGGTCGGAGATTTCGGCTGCGCCGCACGCCATCTCAACGCTCCTCACGCCAAGACGCGGCGGAGTCGCCGAACACGTCGGGTGCGCCGTCGAAGGGCTGACCGAGATGCATGCCGGTGCCGTCGATTGTGAAGCGCCGAATCTGCTTGTCATGCTCGCTGCCGCGCATTTTCAGCACCATGATCCCCCGATGCATGAAATCCCCTTCCTGGATGTACCGCAATAGGATGATCGAGTCCGTGAGGGTTGAAATATGCTGTTCGCTAGCACTCTGGCCGCCGACGAGCGATTTGTTGGTGGCCGTGCAAAGGCCAGCGATCTCGTGTTTCTTGATGAAGGAAGTGAGGCTGATTAGGAATTCCCGGAAACCGGTCTCTGGTGCGATCCGTTCCAATGCCGACAGGCTGTCGATAGCGATCCGGTCAGGCTTGAACTCTTCAATTAGCTCGCGGATCATCAACAGGTGGTCCGGCAAGTTCTGCGCTTCCGGGTAAATGCAAACGACCTTCAGCCGGCCATCCGCCTCCATGGCCTCGAAGTCGACGCCCCAGCCGCGCGCATTGCGGAATATCTGGCCGCGGCTCTCTTCGTAGCCGACCAGCAAGGCACGTTCGCCAGCCGCCGCGCCGCCTGCCAGAAAGTTTGTCACCAGCAGGGTCTTTCCGGTGCCCGTCGCACCGCTGACGAGGGTGATGCTGTCGCGGAAAAATCCACCGCCACACATCCTGTCGAGTTCCGGATTGCCGCTCGTCACCCGCTTGGTGCTGGATTGCTGCTCGAGCCGCAGTGAAGACAGTGGCACTGCCACTATGCCTTGCTTCACCACAAGCGTGATCGGCACCTCGCCCTCCACGTGGCGGCTGCCCCGCATCTTGAGAACTTCGATCGTACGCCTGCGTCGCTCGCGGTCGAGCGCGTTGCGCAGGATTACGACGTTGTCGGCAACAAACTCCTCGATCCGGTGGCGGGAGATCTCGCCATACTCGCTGTTGCGTTCGGCGGTCATTAGCACCGTCAAACCATCCCTCTTTAGCGCTGTCGCAATGCGAAGGAGTTCCCGACGGACCGATGTCTGCTCCGCGACGAAGTGGTCGAAGAGCTGGGTGACGGAATCCAGCACGATGCGCTTCGCCGCGGCGTTTCGCGCAGCGTGCAGGACACGCGTCAGCAAGCCTGACAGATCGAAATTGCCGACAACCATCTGGTCGTGGTCACGCGGGCTGGCGTCGACGAAGACCAGCTTGTTCATCTCGCGCCAGCGACGGATGTCCCAGCCGAAGCTAGCCATGTTGACCTCGATCTCGACCGGCGATTCCTCGAACGTGACGAAGACGCCGGGCTCGTCGAGCACGGTGATGCCGTGGGCCAGAAACTGCGTCGCAAATACAGTCTTGCCACTGCCGGGCGTGCCTCCGACGATGGTGGTGCGCCCGCGCGGCAGGCCGCCCATCACAAGATCGTCGAAAGCCTCGATACCGGTCCTGACGCGTTCGAGCGCGGGATCGATGAGGATCTCTTCAGCTGTGGTCATAGCCACTGTCCTTCTTGCGATAACCGAAATAGTCGAGAACCTGAGCGATGTTGCTGATGTCGCCAATCAGCCGTCGTGGAGGGATGGTTGACTCATCCGAGAGCGTCGGCGTCGCTAGAATGCCGGCCCTTTCCGCCTCGTCAGGATCCGCGACGACGTCGACGACCTGGATTTCGATACCGCCGGCCAACTCCTCCACTATCCTCAGACGGCTTGCCAGCGCCCGACGGGCGCCCGGCCCATCGCCGGCGACATACAGGCGAAGCAGGCCGTTGGCCTCTGGATTGGACCGATGACTGACGCTCATGTTCACGCCTTGCCGCAGGGAGTTGCAGTTTTCGACGTGCACGAGGCGCCACGCCGCGGAATCCAGCCGCCGTTCTTCCCTCAGCAGCCGTCGGTCTGCCTGGAAGCCGATGCACCACGGCTTGCGCTCGGTGAGGCCTGGATCAGCGCCCCCGTGCAATTTGTAGATAGCCGCGCCCGCCGCGTCTGCGCACTTGTGAACATTTCTTCGCGCCGGTCGTTGTAAACGCCGCCATTTGAAACGGAGGAGTGCGATGGAGAACCCTCGAAAGCGATCAGACCCGATCGGAAACAACCTGCTTCGGGCCCTCAGAGCCGACGACTGGGAGATCCTGCAACCGAGGCTCGAACAATGGTCGGCGCCTGCCGGGACTTTGCTGCACGAGCCAGGCGATGCAGTCCGTTACGCCTATTTCCCTTGCGGATCGGCCCTGGTCTCCTACCGCGTCGTGTTGAGCGACGGGCGAGCGATCGAGACTGCGCTCATCGGACGTGAAGGAGCGGTCGGCGGCATCGTCAGCCAAGGCAGACTTCCAGCGTATGCGCGGGCCGAAGTTCAACTTGGCGATTCATTCTTCAGGATCGACCTGCAACATCTCGAAGAAGCCAAATTGCGTTCCTTGACATTGCGTCACCTGTTTGCCCGCTACGCTGATTGCCTGATGGCGCAGGTATTCCAATCCGTCGCCTGCAGCGCAGCGCATTCGATCGAACAGCGCGCGGCAAGATGGCTGTTGGCCGTGACAGAACGGACGGGAGCCGAAAACCTTGCGGTGACGCAGGAACAGCTTGCTACAATGCTGGGGGTCGGCCGCTCCTATCTGAGCCGGGTCATTCGAGACCTGAGGCAGCGCGGCGTCATCGAAACCCGGCGCTCCCGGCTTGCTGTACGCAGTCCAGAAGGGCTGCGCTCGCTTGCCTGCGAGTGCAATGCGGCCGTCAGCCATCATTTCAACGACGTTTTGAAGGGGGTCTATCCGGCGGAGGAAAACGGCATGACAGGTGCGCTGGGCATGCCGCATAGGAAAGGACAGTGACAGACCCATTGTCGCCGGCCGGTCTGGGGCCTCCCACTTTTTTGCCCCGGACCTGGCCTACACCGATGCCGCGCGGACTGGGCGACCTATATCCGTTCCCCTGTGGAGGCCGCCATGGACATGAGCAACAGAAAGACGCAGTTCAATATCTGGTACTGGATTGCGGCGTTCGTGGGCGTGATGGTCGTCCAGTACATCTATGCCACGACGCAACACGTCGCCCAGATACCGTACAGCCAGTTCGAGACCCTTCTGAATGCCGGCAAGATCGCTGAGGTGCAGGTTTCGGACCGCTTTATCCAGGGCCGCTTCAAGGAGCCGCAAAACGGCAGGCCGCTGTTTATCACTACACGCGTCGAGCCGGACCTCGCCCGTGACCTGCAGGAACACGGTGTCACTGTGACTGGCCAGGTCGAAAGCACCTTCCTGAGCGACCTGCTTTCCTGGGTTGTGCCGGTGCTCGTCTTCTTTGGCCTGTGGATGCTGCTTCTAAGACGCATGGACGGCGGCGTCGGCGGTTTGATGCAAATTGGCAGGAGCAAGGCCAGAATCTATGTCGAAGCCAATACCGGCGTGACGTTCGACGATGTGGCGGGGGTCGACGAGGCCAAGGCCGAGTTGCAAGAGATTGTGGATTTTCTGAAGAACCCGGGCGAATACGGCCGCCTCGGAGGACGCATGCCCAAAGGCGTGCTGCTGGTCGGACCGCCAGGCACCGGCAAGACTCTCCTCGCCAAGGCCGTCGCGGGCGAGGCCAAGGTGCCGTTCTTCTCGATCTCCGGTTCGGAGTTCGTCGAGATGTTCGTAGGGGTCGGGGCCGCGCGCGTGCGCGATCTTTTCGAACAGGCGCGATCCAAGGCTCCCGCCATCATATTCATCGACGAGCTCGACGCTCTTGGCCGCGCCCGCGGGACCGCGGTCGGCGGCCACGACGAAAAGGAGCAGACGCTCAACCAGCTTCTGGTCGAACTCGACGGTTTTGATCCGCAGATCGGCGTCGTGCTGCTGGCCGCGACGAACCGTCCTGAAATCCTTGACCCGGCACTTCTGCGCGCCGGCCGTTTCGACCGCCAGGTATTGGTCGACCGGCCCGACAAGAAGGGTCGCATAAAGATCCTGCAGGTTCACATGAGCAAGGCCAAGCTGGCGAGGGATGTCGATGCGGAAAAAGTGGCGGCGCTGACGCCCGGGTTCACCGGTGCTGACCTGGCCAATCTTGTGAACGAGGCGACGTTGCTCGCCACGCGCCGCAAGGCGGATGCGGTAACGATGGACGATTTCAACAATGCGGTGGAACGCATCGTCGCGGGACTGGAGAAACGCAATCGGCTCCTGAACCCGAAGGAGCGCGAGATCGTCGCCTATCATGAAATGGGTCATGCGCTGGTAGCCATGGCGCTGCCTGGCGTCGACCCGGTGCACAAGGTGTCGATCATACCACGCGGCGTCGGCGCGCTCGGCTATACTATCCAGCGTCCGACCGAGGACCGCTTCCTGATGACGCGTGAGGAGCTGGACAACAAGATGGCGGTGCTGCTCGGCGGCAGGGCGGCCGAATGGATCGTATTCGGCCATTTGTCCACCGGAGCCGCCGATGACCTTGCCAAGGTAACCGACATAGCGCGCGCCATGGTGACGCGTTACGGCATGTCGGCAAAACTCGGGCACGTGGCGCTGGAAAAGGACCCGCGCTCCTTCCTGAGCCCTAACCCGCTCGCCGGCGGACCGCGCGAGCACGATTACGGCGAAGCCGCCGCCGACGCCATCGACACGGAAGTACGCGACATTGTGGCGGCCGCGTTCGAACGAACCGTCGGCCTCCTCACCGAGCGGCGCGACGTGCTGGAAAGGGCGGCACGCAGGCTGCTCGAGACCGAGACGCTCGACGAGACCGAACTTGCGTCGCTGGTCGGAGACGTCTCGGCGGATGGTGCTGTACGGGACGGGTCTGGTCAGTCGTCGGACAAGAGGCAGCCTACGCTGCAGCCGGCCAGGACCGCGGCCGCAATCCCCACGCCCGGATCGGGGAAATTCAGGACGCAATAGTGATGCTTCGGACTGCTCCCGACGGCATAGATCGCTCGTCGAAAGCCGTGTCGCACGCTGCAACGGCGACACGCGAGATTGATATCGATCGCTAGGCTTTCGAAACCAGTATATGTCGGTCACCAGCCAAGCGTTCTCGATGCCATTTGCTGGTCGCCCTAGGTGATATTACGCGAGACGGGTGACCTTGCCTCGCGCAGCCTTGAGCGCGACCTTTTCTTCCTCACTGCGCCCGGCTCCGCTGCAGGGGTAAAACCCGCATGGCACAAGTGATCGTACAGGGAACTTATCGCCAGCCCTTTCCAGAAGCATCATGAAACCTCCTTGGTTTTGACCCGTGAACGGCAGCGCCATCCGGCCAGCGTCGGACAAGTTCGAAAGTCACCGTTCCGGCACGTGCGTTACTCCGGCAAAGGCGATAACGACATCGAGGTCCGGCAGATCAACCGCCTGCGGTGCATCACCGGATACCACTTCGACCTGGGCATAATGAGCAAGATTGCTTGCGCGCGCCGCGCGAATTCTTCGTCGATCTCATAGGCGATCACGCGTCCTCCAGAATCCGTCAGCTCAGCGAGGATGGCGGTGAAATAGCCGGCACCGGCGCCCACCTGAAGCACGGTCTGGCCAGGAGCGGTGTTCAGATGGTCGAAAACCAAGGCCCAAAGCGACGGCAAGCCGCTGTTAGTCCGCGTCTTTCGTCAAGCGAGACCAGAACGTCATGGTAAATCTCATGAAGTGCGGCTGAAGGGCTGGTATGGCTCGCTCCGATTTGCAATCGCGAATGGATACGCCATGCCCGTTGCCAAGGTAATGTTCGCGCGGAACCTTTGCGAAGGCCTCGATGACCGCAGGATTGTGCAAGACAGGTGACGAGACACGCAGGTCTTCGGCAAACCACCGGCGCGCTTCACTAGCATCGATTCTTGTCGGCATGGATATCGGGTCCCGTGTTGCGCGTACTGATGGCCCAACTGGTAGGCGCCAGCTTTGCCGGCCCAGCGAGGGAGTCGCACGACTTTCACGGGGTTGTCATGGAAGCTGTGCGTCAGCTGAACGGCGAGGGCCTGAGCAAGCTTTAGGCAGACGGGCAACGCGAAACGCTGATCCAGAGTTATTGTTGGACATTGGTGGACGAGTACCAAGACATCGGTATCTGCCGTTGCGGGTCGCTCAATGGTCGATAAGGAGCCCCACGTCTGTTCGAGGACCTTGCGCCCGCCTGTCTCAATGGCGGCCAAACGGGCCCTGTCATTTGGCGATGCTGATGTACTTCATTCATTCTCGAACGCCTGCTTTCCCTTTGCTGCCCAGAGCGCCCGCGCCTGTGCCCCTTGATGGCTTTTGAGCTTGTCGGCCATCCAGAGCAGCGCGCCATAGATGGTGGCACGATCATCGCCGGTCAGGTCGACGATCCCGGCCTTGATGACGAGACCGCCGAGTTCGATCAGATGGCGCGTGCGCTTGCGGCGCTCGACCTGCCATATGCGCATGTCATGCCGCGCCCGCGCCGCCTGATGGCGACTGCGCGCCGCCCGGTTGCCTTTGAGCGCTGCCGTTGTCGCGGTTAAGCGCTGACCCAGATCGCCGCGCCCGCCCTTGAAAGAAAGCGGCCCCGCGCTTCGCCCATGCCTCCCTTTTTCCGGCATCCTTCGCCTCGGCGATGGCGACCAATGCGCCCGCCAGTTCATCGGCGGTGAGCGCATCGGCTCCGGTCGAGATGACCAGTTCGCCGAGTTGCTGCACTTTTCGCGTTTTGAGTTCCCGCGCCTTTTCTTCCAGTGCCTTCAGTTCCGCGTCGAAATCCCGTGGTTTACGCATGGCCGTCTCCATCTGACGTCAATGCGGCGATGATAGACGAGCACTTGCCTGAAGGCTTCAGGGTTGCCGAGACAGCCCGGGACGGGCTGGTCGCTCCCGAGATTTTTTCGAGGGAGGGCGCGCTTATACGTCGTGCCGACGTTCGCTTTGCCGTGCAAATGATCTGGTCGCGATGGCGATCTATCATCTTCACGTCAAGGTCATTGGCCGCAAAGCTGGCTCAAGTGCCGTGGCGTCGGCCGCCTACCGCTCGGCCTCGCGGCTGCGCGACGAGCGCATCGAACGCAGCCATGACTTTTCGGCTAAGCGCGGTGTCGTCCATTCCGAGGTGATCTTGCCAGAGAATGCACTGGGCGCCTGGAGCGACCGCGAACGGCTGTGGAACGACGTCGAGGCTTTCGAGGTGAGGAAGGATGCGCAGCTTGCCCGCGAGGTGGAGTTTGCCCTTCCACGCGAACTAAGCCACGCGCAAGGCATCGGACTGGCGCGCGACTTCGTGCAGGCCGAGTTTGTCAGCCGGGGCATGGTCGCCGATCTCAATGTGCATTGGGACAGGGCAGAGGATGGCAGTCCAAAACCTCATGCTCATGTCATGCTGACCATGCGGTCGGTGGACGAGAACGGCTTTGGTCCGAAAGTCCGCGACTGGAACAGCACTGAGCTGGTCGAGCGCTGGCGCGAGCGATGGGCCGAGCTTGCCAATGAGCGGCTTGCCGAACTCGACATAGACGCCCGCATCGACCATCGCAGTCTGGAAGCCCAGGGCATTGCCCTTGAGCCGCAAACCCAGATTGGTGCACCGGCGCAACGCATCGAGGGCGGTGGCCTTGACGCTGCCGGCATTGAAGCGGATCGCGCCGAACTGCACCGCCAGATCGCGCGCAACAATGGCGATCGCATTATTGCCGATCCATCCGTGGCGCTGGATGCCATCACGCATCAGCAATCGACCTTCACCCGAAAAGACATTGCGAAGTTCTCGCACCGACACAGCGACGGGATGGAGCAGTTCAACACGGTGGCGGCAGCCATCGGCAACGCACCCGATCTGGTCGAACTCGGCAAGGACGGACGCGGTGCCGATCGCTTCACCACCCGGCAAATGATCGAAACGGAACAGCGCCTGCATCGCGCGGCAGAACGCATGGCCGGCGAGCGGCAGCATGCTGTGAGTGACCGGGATCGTGCGACGGCGTTGGCGGATGCCAAGCATCGTAGCCTTGTTCTCTCTGACGAGCAGACCGATGCACTGGATCACATCACAGATGACCGCGGTCTTGGTATCGTTGTCGGTTTTGCCGGTACCGGCAAGAGCGCCATGCTGGGTGTTGCGCGCCAGGCATGGGCAGCCGCCGGCTATGAGGTCCGAGGCGCGGCACTTTCCGGCATTGCGGCCGAGAATCTCACAAGCGGTTCGGGCATCTCGTCGAGAACCATCGCCAGCATGGAACACAGCTGGGGACAGGGCCGCGATCTGCTCAAAGCGCGTGATATCCTGGTGATCGACGAGGCAGGCATGGTCGGCACGCGCCAGTTGGAGCGCGTGCTCTCCCACGCCTCGGACGTTGGCGCAAAAGTCGTGCTGGTCGGCGATCCGCGGCAGTTGCAGGCGATCGAGGCGGGCGCCGCATTCCGTTCGATTCATGAGCGCCATGGCGGCGTCGAAATCGGTCAAGTGCGCCGGCAGCGCGAGGAGTGGCAGCGTGACGCCACGCGCGATCTGGCGACCGGCAGGATCGGCGCTGCGATCGGCGCTTATGACGACAGAGGAATGGTGCACCGGGCTGCCTCGCGCGATGAGGCCCGCAGTGATCTGGTCGAACGCTGGGATCGCGACAGGCAGGCAGACCCAGAGGCAAGCCGCATCATCCTCACTCACACAAACGACGAAGTGCGCGCGCTCAACAAGGCAGCGCGCGAGCGCATGCGCGTTGCTGGAGATCTCGGCGACGATGTTCACGTGGGTGTGGAACGCGGCGCGAGAAACTTTGCCAGTGGCGACCGGGTGATGTTCTTGCGGAACGAGCGGTCGCTCGGCGTCAAGAACGGCACGCTCGGTGTGATCGAAGAGGTCAGCACGCAGAGCATGACGGCTCGCACTGACGACGGCAGGTCGGTGCGCTTCGACCTGAAAGACTATGCCCACATCGACCACGGCTATGCCGCGACCATCCACAAGGCTCAGGGCATGACCGTCGACCGGACCCATGTGCTGGCAACGCCGGGCATGGATGCCCATGGCAGCTACGTTGCCCTGTCGCGGCATCGCGACGGGATGGAACTGCACTACGGCAGCGACGACTTCGCGACACGAGACCGGCTCGTCCGCACGCTCTCACGCGATCGCGCCAAGGACATGGCGTCGGATTACGACCAGGTCGACCCGGCGCAGACCTATGCCGAGCGACGCGGGATCACCTTTCGACAGCGTGTGGTCGAAATCGTGCGCCGGATCGTTCCGGAGAAGCTGCGTGACAGGATTGGCGGGCTGCTGGACGGGTTGCGCTCTCCCGAAGACGGCGAGCCGATGCAGGAACGTGGACCTGGGCCGGCAAGGCAAAGTGTTGGCGCGCGGATCGGAGATGCAGGCCGGACGCCCGGCGGAGGAAATCTCGCCACAGGCGTGCCGCCCGACGTGAATGTGCCGGTGGACGCGGAAGCGGCATTGCGCAGCGCTCGCACGAAGGCGCTTGTTCGGCACGCGCGTGCGCTCGACGCGATCCTCAGTACTGGAAATGCAGACGGGCAGGGCAGTCCCGAGCAGATGCGCGAATTGAGAGATGCGCGTAGCGCTTTCGAGAAGGTGCGGCCGCATGGCTGGCGCGATGCCGAAGCGGCATATGTGAAAAATCCCGAACTTGTCCGCGAGGCGGGTGCCGGCCGCGTCAACCGCATCGTGCTTGCTCTCCAGCTTGAGACGGAAATCCGCACCGGGATGGACATCAATCCCGGCCGCCGCGCCGACCTGTTCATGGAACGTTGGCAAAGACTCGATCGGACGGCACAGCAGCAATATCAGGCCGGCGACATGTCCGGCTACAAGTCAACGCGTGCGGCCATGTCCGATATGGCCAAGAGCCTTGAACGCGATCCCCAACTGGAATCGCTACTCGCCAATCACAAGAAGGTGCTCGGCATCCAAGTCGAATCCGGCCGCCGTCTGGGTGTGGAACTCGCGTTCAACCACGGCATTGGCAGCGGGCGTGGCATAGGAATCTAAACATCCGATTTGCCGCCGTTCCGACGCCCCAAATCGATCAGATGACAAATCTGATTGCCTGCGAGCCTTGGGTTGTCCTGTTTGGTTCCAACAGGTGCCAAATGCTCTCAGCGAAGGCAACGCAGTCATGCCTGAACCGGATCGTATCATTCGCCTTAGAACCGTCCTGGCGCGGACCGGCCTGTCCCGCTCAACGATGTACCGCAAAATCGCCGAAGGCACATTCCCGGCTCAGATCAAGATCAGCGTCAACGGTGCGGGTTGGCGGGAATCAGACGTAAATCAATGGATCGAAAATCCCGTCGCATGGCGAACAGAAGATCAGTGATTGCGTGACAAGCGCACGCCCGGGCCGCCACCATTCTCTGGAATGAATTCTATTCCGGCAGCTTCGAGTGACAGCTTCAGCGCTTGGAGGATTGATTCAGATGCGGGTTTCGAACCACGTTCGAATTGCACGATCGTCCTCAAACTCACCTTGGATAAATCCGCCAGTTCCTGCTGAGAAATGTCGAGGAGCCCACGGGCCGCGCGAACTTGGGCCGCACTTACCTTCATTGTTCAAATGCCCTGTTGCGCAAAAAGCGCAAATATGCTTGTTTTAGGAAACGACAGTTGGAAGTGGTGCGTCCGCCTCCAACGGTCTGACCACGCCTAGGCTTTGCGGAGCTCGGATCATGGCTGATTCCGACCATAGCACGACTATGCCTCCCGTCACGAATGGCAAGACTGCCAACGCGTTGGACCGGTTGCCGGATGCAGACCCTGCAATTCAACTGCTGCGAGATTGGGCGCGGGCGCAGCATGTCTCGCATGTCCTTTGCCGACTTCAACAGCGCCTAGAGAGGCGCGTTCTCGGCGCTGCAGACCCAAAAGCGATCGATGAGAAAGTCGGCTATTCGATCGCTTGCCAAGCGGAGGTCGAGGCCACAACGGCGGTTTTAAAGCTTCAGGACAAACTTCCCCACATACAGGCGCGGTCGCTTCTTGGCATCGTCGCCAAGCTCGAAATCATCGCTGGCGCAGATCGCGATATCGATGATCCAACAGACTTTCCCTGGCCGCATATTGCTTCGATCCTCGACGACTTGAAGAAAATCGCCGGCAGCCTACCGCTTGGGCGGCCTGAGCGATCCGTCGTTCAGGCGAACTGCAGGCAATATCAAGCGATCGCGGCCAACCTCATCGGTCTGGAAAACCGGGCCGCCAACCTTCAATTGGGGTTCTCCGTGCACCCCTCCCGTGTCATTCAATCCCCAAATGAATGCCAAGTCATGTCAACTTCGGCCCATTCTTCTGATGCCTAGGGAGAATGGCACGTGGCTGCCATTTGGTCTTGAATAGTTCGTCTACCTTGCGGGAGTTTTCGGCTAGATCAGCATCCTCATGCCACTTCTCCACCAGCGGGAGGGCCGCATCGACAGGCGCTGATGTGCTGATGTCGTCCACGATGACGTACCATCGATCTCGCTTCGAATCGTACTTGTGTTTTTGGCCGATTGCCTCAGCGGCCAGCCATATTTTGTCGTTCAGAGTCCGGCAAGCCAAGTAGGTAAGACCGCCTGTTTCTGTTAGAATCGAGAACGATTTCATCTCCTTGCCCGCCGCAACTTCTTCTCGGATTGCCAGCACGGTTTTAGATAAGTCCGTCAGCGAGCCATAGGAAAAATCGTAGAGGTCGATGACTACCGATGCCAGTTCGGGGGGTGCCGTCTTCAGGCTCTTGAACAATTCGGAGATAACCGGAATGTCCAACCGCTCAAGGATGCTAACTGGGCGAACCGTCTTCACCCCGACGTCCCGCGGCATCATAAAATCCTCGACGATTTCGGCAAAATCCTTCTCAAGATGCATGAAGTCATATTCAGGATCCATCGCCAGTTTGTATTTCAAATGATAGCCGAGAAAATTGTATTCACTATCCGAATGCATCTTATCAAAAACGTCCGAGCGGCACTTAAGGTAGTAAAGAAACTCGATGGGCGTTGGCAGCATGCGCGCCACACAATCGAGAACGCCTAGGTCCCAAATGACGGGCGCGATCCTGTCGCTTCTCTTCAGCATGATGTTTGAGAGAAACGTCGCAGCAGGAAAAGCGTCGCTCAATATGACGGCAGGGAACACCCGCACCGTTGGTGGGAACGTCAGTGCTTTGCCGTCTTTCGTTTTGCATTCCGCTCCGGCCTGGACTAGCTCGGCAAACTCGTAGGCTTGGCGGTATGGGGCTTGAATGGCGCCTTCGAAATCCTTGTTTAATGCCTCTTCATCACCCGCTCTTGCCGTTAACGTCACACGCTTGGATTTCGCCTGCACGACGATCACGAACTCGCCGTAAACTATGAGCGCGTCGGCTTCGCCGGCTGTCTTCTTTTTGCTTGGCTGGATCGTGACGTTCTCATACACATTCGCCGTGCCGAATACCGATCGAAAGAGGTCAGCAGCTGCTTTCTCCAGAAAGGCACCTCGATGCTTGGCTGCTATGTCGACATATGTCTTGTCGGCTATCATCCAATAGGTCGGGCTCTCGTAGACGCTCTCAGCCAGCCTGTATGCGTTTGGTGCATAGAGATGCTCCCCAATATCGATCAGCGGCGCAAGATTGGCTTGATTCACAACAAACGCAGACGTGAAGTTGGCATTTGCGTTTGTGACAGGGGTTGCGAACTTGGCCATGAAGGCCTTCGCCTTGCTGGCACCGAATTTCTTGATCAGCTCGGCTTTGGCGATCAAGAGGCTGTCCGTTAAATCTGCCTTGGTCGGAACCGTTCCATCCTCCTTCCTCGCGTTGATCGCTGACATCTGCCGCGATGTATGCTCCATGATGAACCGTGCAATTTCGACCATTGGACGCGCTGAAAGCCCAGCATTGCGGATCAGCCATTCAAAATCATCGCGATATCGGTCTCGGGCAAAACGCTCTAGCTGATGGAGAAAGAAGCTGTCAGCACCGTAATAAATGGCTTCCCGAGCCGCGGCGCCCAGAGCCCTTTCGATCTTTCCAGGATCACTGAAATCCGGCATCGAATCCAATGTGAGCCGGTCGTGGAATTCCCTGAGAAGTCTGTCAGCTTTGTCTGCAAAATCGATGTCAGTATTGACGATGGAGTAAGTGCAATCCGACGCGGACTGAACCATCAGCCCGAGCAAGAGCATGAACTCATTGCTGTTTAGCTTGGTGGTAGACCAGCGCTTTTCTGGATCGTCGGCAACTTTAGCTTCTCGCAAATCAATAGCAACGATCCAGTCGCGATACATGATGGCGGAAATATCATGCAATGTCCCGGGGCTCTGCGCGAGAACACGCAAGTCGTCGAATATATTTTCGAGAGAACGCGCCTTTGGTCGCCCTGGGTTTCCCAATTCCATGTTTGTCATGTCGCGCCAATTCTTATGTGGGCTAGAGCTATTGGGCCAAAGAATCGACTCACTCACCACTTAACAACGAGGTCGTCGTCGTAGAGCACACTTGGCAACATACCCATCATCACATGGTCGGGCAGGATGCGAGTAGCCCGCTTCTTATGGACTTCGAACCCGGGGTATGCATCCCCAATGACTTGCTTGAAGAACGTCTGCGTGCGAGGCTTCAGGCATTCCGTAATTTCCCACAGAAATGCGTGGACGGCTTCGTAATCGGACACGATCTCTTCGGGTCGATGAATCGCTTCGAGATGCTCGAAGAACCTTTCGACATGGTTTCCTGGCATATTGAAGAGCGGGCGTCTGCCGTCGAAATAGACCACCTCGATCTGCTCGCGGATAGGATCGACATTACCGTGCAATGCGAAATTTCTCTTATCGATGACTCGCATGAAATGCGCATAGGCATTGGTGCTCTTGTCGATATCGCGTGCAAAGCCATCGCAATGCTGGCTGAGCAGCGCGAGGCGGTCGGGAATCTTAGCCCGGATGAAGGCCTGATAGGCTTCAGGGGCATTCCGGATTTCATCGCGGGTGAACATGAGGATCACCATATTGATGAAGGCCTCGGCCATAACCGGCATCAGAAGGTGAAGCTTTAGACAGTTCCCGAAGAGGTCGTTCGCACGTGTGGATACTCCTTGCATGGCTTTTTCCAAAGTTTTCAGCCGCGATTTGGCACCTGGCGATCTTTCTGGAAAAGCCGTCTTTGCCGGGGCATCGATAATAGCTGCGTGCAAGTCGGCGCACAGGCCCGCGATACTGACAAACTTATTCTGAAAGACGACGAATTTTTCCAGGCTCTGCAGTACGGCAGATTTCTGCGGACCGATCCTCGCATAGTCCGTTCTAATACCGACAATCAGGTCCCGCCACTGCTGGTGCGTGAGCGCCTCGCCGACCATGATATGAATCTCGCGCGACATGCCCAAGATATACACGTCGGTCTCGCCGGCCTTGAGGCTGTAGTCCCAGTGTATCCAGTTATCGCTGTCATCCTTGCGCAGAAAGTTTTGAAAACCGTTCGGTTCGCCAAAGCGAGCTTTCAGATAACAGTAGATATCCACCGGCCTAAGCCGTGACCTGACCGCGAGAATGGCGCCGCCTTTCTTCTTCTTAGGTTTCCTGTCGCTGTTACCCATTCCACCACTTCCTGCCGGGTAGCTGCCCGCCATTCACTGATGTTGAGGCAAGCAGGCTCTTTGACAGCCTGCCTCTTCTTTCGATGGGATTTACGCACGATCGTCACAAATATTCAGCGTGTAACGTGTGTGTCGGAGTTCACCAGCTCTTATCAGCGCACTCTTGGCAACGAGATCCTGCAGGTCCCTCGTCGCCGTAGCGCGCGACGCCTGGGTGATGGCGATGTAATTCTCGGCGCTAAGACCGCCCTTGAAGCCGTCGATACCTTCGCGGAACATTCGAGCGATGACTTTTTCCTGGCGCTCGTTGAACTGATCCCGATGGCGCTCGTAGAATTTGGCCTTGGCGACGGAGAATTCGACACGAGCAAGCGTTACGCGCTGCGCTTCGAGGATCGTGTCGGCGAAATATAGCAGCCAGTCGGTAATCGCGTTGCTTTTGTTGCTGGCTTCCAGCCGGTCGTAATAAGCCTTGCGATGACGTTCGATCGTATAGGCCAACGCGATGAGACTCGGCTCGCCCAGATTTTGCGCCATCGCCTTTTCGCAAAGCGCGCGTCCTATGCGGCCGTTGCCGTCTTCGAACGGATGTATGCTCTCGAAATAAAGATGCGCGATACCGGCGCGCGTCAGCGCGGGAAGCGGAGTCTTACCCTTGGGCGCGGTATCGTTGAACCAGATGGTAAAGGCGTCCATCTCGGCTTTCACGCGCGATGAGGGCGGCGCCTCGAAATGCACTTTGGGTTTGTCCAGCCGGTTAGAGACGATCTGCATGGCATCGGCGTGCTGGCGATAGTTGCCGATCGTCTCGATGCGTCGCTCTCCGGACATCACCATCTTGTGCCAGGCATAGAGCGTGCGATGCGAGAGCGGCTTGGCAAAATGCAGATACACGTCGGCCATCATTTCGGCGATGCCCCGCTCGGCGGGCGGTATGCGCCTATTCTCGCCTCCGAGCCCAAGCTGCTGCCGCAAGGATGATTGCAGGCTTTCCCGGTTGAGATACTCACCCTCGATCTCGGATGTCTTCAAGGCCTCTTCGCTGATTAGATCGATGCGGATCTGGTCGCGGTCATCGGGGCCGACATGGCGAAACACGCCCAGGAACTCGCCCGATCGCAATAGGAACTCGCTTTCCAGCGGGTCCAATGCCATCTTGTCGTAGGTAAAATGCGGCCAGTCGGCCTGCTCCCAATTCCATGCCATGAGCTATAGAGCCCCTTTCTATAACTCATGATATCGAAAAAGGTGAGCTATAGCAATCTGATCTATGCCTCAGCCAGCACCCGTTAGACAGTCTCCGGCCGCCCCCGCAGAAAATTCGACATATTGACCGTGAAGAAACCACAGTCCCATGAGTAGAGTTGGGCCTTAGCCGGAGCCACAAGCTGCACCCGGCCGCGACCAGTGGTAAGTTGGCGCGGAATGGGCGTCTGACTCCACAGTGATCGGTCAAAGCCTAGCCCGAATACATGTCCGACTGCTTCCGTGGTGCTTCCGCGACGCACTTCCCGACCTCGTCTCGCGGGAAAAATACCTTGCTAACCACCTGTTTTGACAGTATAAAAATGGCGCACCCGGCAGGATTCGAACCTGCGACCTCTGCCTTCGGAGGGCAGCGCTCTATCCAGCTGAGCTACGGGTGCTTCCCGGAACCGGAAAACGAACCGGCCGGTGAGCCGGCCAGCCACGGCTTCTTAGCGGAAGCCGCTGCGGGCTTCAACCGGCAATTGGCGATTGGCGGGCTGGCGGGGTGATTGGCTGAGCGACGGGCTGTTGGATAGGGCGCTCCCCTCTCCGTCTCGGCTTCGCCGAGCCACCTCTCCCCCGCCTCTGGCGGGGGCGAGGAACCCAAGCTCCTCACCCCTCCGTCTGCACCTTCGCCGTCTTGCGCCGCACCGCCCGCGCGGTGTGCTTCTGCTTCTTCGCGCTGGCCAGCTCATGCATGGCATCCAGCTGCATCTGCTGCATCTCGGCCAGCCGCTGCCATTGGCGCGAGATGAGGTAGTCGAGCTTTTCGTGCAGGTGCCGCACTTCGAGCTCGGCCTTCAGGTTCACCCGGTAGTCGTTGAAGGAGCGCAGCCGGTCTTTGGCTTCCTGGCGCTTCTGGCTCATCATGATCACCGGCGCCTGGATGGCGGCGATGCAGGAGAGCAGAAGGTTGAGCAGGATGAACGGATAGGGATCGAAGGCCTTGGATTCGCCCTGGACGAGGTTGAGGCCGATCCAGATCAACAGCACCGCCGCGAACGAGATCAGGAACCACCAGCTGCCGCCGAACTCGGCCATGCCGTCGGAGACGCGGTCGGCGAAGGAGCGGTGCTCTTCGAACTCCTCTTCCGAGTTTTCCGAGATCGTGTCCTGCCTGGCGATCGATTCCACCACCTGGCGGTCGAGCTCGGAGAATTCGCCATGCTCCTGCTGCAGCAGCTCCTCCATGTAGCGCATGCGGTAGCGGCCGAGCTCCTCGCGGCTGATGCGGGCGCCGCGCGGCAGGTCGGGATGGTCGGAGCGGATGCGGTCGGCGAGGCTGGGCCTGAGGTCGTCGACGCGCACCAGGTCGCGCTTGCGGAATTTCCGCCCCGATATCGCCGAGGGCTTTTTCTTCGGCTTGACCCTGGCAGCGCCCGGAACATGCGGTTCGGCGTGCGGCTCGGAATCCGGCACTTCCGGCGCTTCGAGGATCTCGTCGGCGGCTGCTTGCGCATCCTCCGGCACGGTTTCCGCCTCGAGATACTCGCCGGCAATGTCGTTCTCGTCGTCGGGCTGCGCGGATGCCTTCGGGTCGCCTGCCATGCTCAGTGCTCCTGTTCGAGGCTTTGCGGGTACGATACGCCAAGCCGGCGCGGCATATCCATGGTCAGTATGAAAAGTGTGTGACGGAACAAGTTCTTGTGATTGGGCGGGCGTTGCTTTCTCCGCCGACCTTCGCGCTGCAATCGCACGTGGCGGCGCAGCCCCCTCTCCGTCTCGGGCTTCGCCCGATCCACCTCTCCCCCATTTCATGGGGGCGAGGAAACGCCAATCGACATTGCCGCGCCGTTCGCAATCCTGGGTTCCTCGTCCCAGCCGGAGGCGGGGGAGAGGTGGCTCGGGCGAAGCCGAGACGGAGAGGGGGAGCGCCGTCGGCAGTTTCTCACCACCCCTGGAGCAATCGTCTCCGCCGCCTGGCCTTGAGTGAGATCAACCTGGCCCCTGTGGCGGGCCTGATAGGCTGACTATATCGACATCAGGCCTGACCGTTCAGGCTCCCGCCACCTGGGGCGCGCAGCGCCCGCAAATGAGGGATCGCCGCCATGTACAAGAAAATCCTGATCGCCACCGACGGTTCGGAACTCGCCCAAAAGGGCGTCGTCCACGGGCTTGAGCTGGCCAAGGGACTCGGCGCCGCTGTCGCCTTCCTCACCGTCTCCGAGCCGTTCCCGACGCTGGCCTGGGGCGGCGCCATGGCCGGCTATGTCGCCGCCGACGAGCTCACCAATTACCAGGAAAGCGCGCGCAAATATGCCCGCGAGCTGCTCGACAAATGCAAGGCCGAGGCGGATGCGAAAGGCATCGGTGCGAAAACCCTGCACATCGAGAACCAGACGCCTGCCGAGGCGATCCTCGAGGTGGCTGCCGCGGAGGCCTGCGACCTGATAGTCATGGCCTCGCATGGCCGCCGCGGGCTGGGGCGCCTTGTGCTCGGCAGCCAGACGGCGGAGGTGGTGTCGCTGACGCAAATCCCGGTGCTGGTGGTCCGGTAGGCTCCGCCGATATTCAGGTGATGCCGGCCTACGAACGATGGTTTCCTGCGCTTCCGGTGCTCACGTACTTCAAGTACGCTCCGCTCCGGCCTTCGCCGGCCGAAGCCCTCATAAATGTCCCGTCCTATACAGGCTACGGCCGGCGTAGGCCGGTTCTCGGAAACCATCATTCTCCGCGCGGCCTGACCTGAATCTCGACAGACCCCGGGCCGTCGTCGCCATTTTGCCACTTGCCAAAAGGGGCCGTCCATACATGACGAAGTCGAAAGGCGCCGCTCTACTGCGCCGGCGGCAGCAGCGGTGAGCTGGGCGAGGCCAGGTCCGGCGACGGCAGATCGGACGCCGGCTGGCCCGGCAGCGTCGAGGCTGGCGTCGCTTGATTCGGCGTCGACAGTCCCGGCAAACCCGAGTCCGGCGGCGTCATGCCGGGCAGCGGCGAGGCCGGCTGTTGCCCGGAATACATCAGCCTGGGCTGGCCGGCATCGGCTATCGTCGGCCCGAGACTCCGCTGGATCAGCGCCTCGACATGGTTGTTGCGCTGGCGCGCGCTGTCGGCGCCCATCACCACCACGATCAGATGCCGCCCATCGGCATTGTAGGAGGTGACGATGTTGTAGCCGGAAGCTCTTATGTAGCCGGTCTTGATGCCGTCGACGCCGCGCACGCGGCCCAGCATGTCGTTATGGCCGCGCACCAGCCGGCCGCGGAACATGAAGTCGCTTTCGGAAAAATAGTGGAAGTGCTGCGGGAAGCGCTTTTCCAGCGCCATGCCCAGCACCGCCATGTCGCGCGCTGTCGTCACCTGACCGTCGTCGGGCAGGCCGCAGGCGTTGCGGAAATTGGTGCCGGTCATGCCGAGCGAGCGCGCCTTGGCGGTCATCATGGCGGCGAACTGGTCCTCTGAGCCGCCGCCCAGATATTCGCCCACCGCCACCGCCACGTCGTTTGCCGACTTCACCACCATGGCGCGGATGGCGGAATCGACGTCGATTGTCTCGCCGCGCCGGAAGCGCAGCTTCGTCGGCGGCTGCGAGGCGGCGTGGTCGGAAACCGGGATCTGCGTCTGCTTGGTGACGCGGCCGCTCTCCAGCGCCTCGAACAGCATGTAGAGCGTCATCATCTTGGTCAGCGAGGCGGGATAGCGCTGCGCCGTGGAATTGACCTCGAACAAGGTCTTGCCGGTCGAGGCGTCGACCACGATCGCCGCATATTTCTGCGGCTTCGCCGGCACGGCAAGCACGCTTTCAGGCGGCGCGGCCGTGGTGCAGCCGGCGACCAGCAGGAGCAGGGCCATCGCGGCGATGAGTTTCTGGAGGATGAGGAAGGGACGGGGCAAGACGGTTCTAAAGCTGTTGCTGAGATGCGGCGAAGCTAACGTAACGCATGTGCCGCGTCCAACGGGTTAACGGCGATAACAAGGCATTTGCCCAGGTTTTGGGAGGCGGAGCAGGGTTCTTTGCCTTCGACGCTGGCGCCGCCCCCTCATCCGGCCGCTACGCGGCCACCTTCTCCCCGTGGGGAGAAGAGGCTGGCGCCGACGCCGACAGTCTCCTCTCCCCTTGGGGAGAGGTCAGCCGAGCGAAGCGGAGGCTGGGTGAGGGGCCGTCCACGCCTGGCTCGCACCCCCGCTTTGCCTTCCGCCCCACCTTTCCGTTAATATGCGCGCGGCTTGGTTTGGGGGGATCGGCAATGTCGGAAATCGCCACGGGTACGACCTCGCTTCTGCGGGCATCGCTCAGCCGCACCGGCAAATGGGCGGCGAGCTTCGCCTTTATCAGCGGCGCGGTCGGTGACGTGCTTAACCCGCTCGGGCCGTTTGCCGCCTATATCGCGCTCGGCGCCGCGGTCGCGGCGTTGATCATCGCCATCGCCATGGTGCTGCGCCTGGTGTTGGCGGCTAAAGCCATGCCGGCGCTGATCTTCGCCACCAGCGCCGCAGCAATCGCCGGCGGCGTCTACGGCATCCAGCAGCAAACGAGCTCGCAGAACGGCGTGATCGCCAATCTCGTGCCGGCGGTGGCCGAGCTGCAGCAGTCGCTGGGCATCGTCTCGCAAAAGGTGGCTAAGATCGAAAAGACCGTCACCGAAACCCAGAAAACCGTCGAAGCGGTCAAGAAATCCACCGACACGGTGGCGAAGACGACCGAGGAGATCGCGCAGACCCAGACCAAGCAGACCGCGCAAGGCGCCGAGACGCAGAAGACCGTGGAGGCGGTCAAGCAGACCACCGACAGCTTGGCCGTTGGCCAGCAACAGCAGCAGGCGCAGGCGGACAAGCTGCAGGCGACGACCGAGCAGATCTCCGCTTCCATCGACACGATCGCCAAGGGCTTTGCGCAGCTTGCGGCGCAGGGCGGCGCGATCGCCGACCCGAAGCGCCCGGACGAGTTTTATCACAATGCCCGCGTCTACGAGCTGGCCGGCGACATGCTCAACGCCCGCCGTTCCTACCTCGCCTTTGCCGGCTTCGATGTCGACGCGATCGACCCCTACACGCGCTTCGCCACGCTGCTGAGGGTCCAGGACGGCAAGGCCGGCGCCCGCGAAGTGTTCGGAACGTTGGCGGAAAAGGCCAAGGCGCCGTCGATCAAGCTCGTCCATCTTTTGCAGTTCGACGACGCCCAGCGGCTTGACAAGCTCAACGCCTTCATCGCCGCCAACCCGGATTACGCGCCGGCTTACTTTCTCCTGGCGCAGGAATTCTCCGAGGATCGTCTCGGCAGCCAGACGCTCGCCGACAAGCGCAGCGAAGCGCAGGCGCTGACCAAGTTCGTTTCCTATGAGAAGGATGGCGGCCTGCTCAAATATTTCGTCGATCAGACGCAACTGGCCGACTGGCTCGACCGCAGCCGCACGCGTCTCGCGGCATTGGGCGACGTGCTCGACCCGTCGCGCTTCGTACCGACGCTGACGCCGACGCGCTCCAACGCCGGCTGGTCGATGACGATTTCGCTGCCGGAGCCGGCGACGGCGATTTCCTGGCGGCTCGGCGACAGCGGCCCGTTCACCGACACCGGCCTGATGGCGATGAACGACCAGCGCACCGGCAAGCCGATGCCCAATCCGAGCTTCGAGCTGCCGGACAGCACCGCCGCCGCCACCATCGCCATCAAATATCTGGACATCCGCGGCCGCGAGACCGGCCCGTTCGACATCCGCTTCGATCCGGATTCGGCGCTCCAGCAAGGCAACAAGCAGATCCTCGACCAGTTCTGGACGTCATGGATCGCCTTCGACGCCGGCGGCAATCGCGGCCTGGTCTATTTCACCCAGATGCTCTCCTTCCGCTGCGCCATCAAGGCGGTGCATTACAGCCTGAACGGCACCGCGCTCGACAAGGAGATCAAGATGCCGCCCTGCGACGACAAGGACCCCTACGCCATTCCGTCCGACTACCAGCCTTACTTCAAGGTCAAGGACGACGTGAAATCGATGGCGGTGCAGGTGACCTATACCGACGGCACGAAGTCGCCGGTCAGGGAGTATAAGAGGCAGTAGGGTTCGTTTTCAGCGTGGCGCTGTTCCCCTCTCTTGCGATTTTTTATCGCGCGTGAAGCGGCGACCTATCCTTCGTCATTCTAGGGTCTGCGCGCGTCGCTTCGCTCCTTGCTCCGCCCTAGAATGACGAAGGATAGGTTGGCGGGGGCGAAAACGCCTGATGCAAATTGCCAGCCATCACGCTTGCGTATCCGGTGCTGGACAGGCTTTGCTGCCGCGAGAAAAGATTCGGGAAGCATTCATGGACACGCTCACCATTGTCGCAAAGGGCATTTCCGTCTCGCTCGATCTCGCCGTCGGTCACATCAATGCCATGGAGGTCGAGGCCGAAGGCCGCGTTCTGAAGCCTCTGCATCGTGCGCCCTGGGTCGGCTCGGCGCGCGAGACATTGCCCGCGAACCTCCCCGAAGGCACGGTGCGGCTCTCCGGCGACTTCCTCTGCGCGCCTTTCTCCGCCAGCGACGTCGAGGCCGCACCCCTGCATGGCTGGCCGGCCAACAGCGAATGGGATGTCGTCGAAAGCGCCGCCATTGCCGGCGGCTGGCGGGCCGTCTTCCGGCTGCGCCGCAAGGTCACGGGCGCCACGGTCGACAAGGTCTTCACGCTGCGCGACGGCCAGCCCTTCCTCTACCAGGAGCACATCTTTTCCGGCGGCTCGGGCGCGATCTCCGTCGCCCATCATCCGATGACGGTCATGCAAGGCGGCGGCCGGTTGGCCTTCTCGCCGAAGCGCGTGGCGGTGACGCCCGCCACGCCGCTCGAGCCCGATCCGGCGCGCGGCCGCTTCATGCTCGCCTATCCGGCCCGCGCCAGCGACCTTGCGCGGTTCCCGCTGGCCGCCGGCGGCACCACCGATCTCACCGACTACCACACCGAGGACAAGCGCGAGGATTTCATCACCCTGGTGGAGGCGGATCACGGCGGGCCGGGCTGGACGGCGATTGCCCGCCGCGCCGAGCGGGATCTGGTTCTCGTGCTGAAGAATCCGGCCGAACTGCCGGTCACCATGCTGTGGTTCTCGAATGGCGGCCGCGATTACGCGCCCTGGAGCGGCCGTCACGTCGGCGTGCTCGGCATCGAGGACGGCCGCACGGCCGTCGGCCATGCCGCTTCACTCGGCGACAACTGGCTGAAGCATGAAGGCGTGGCGACGGCCTTTGCGCTGAACGAGGGTCGGTCGGTGTCGTTCCGCCATGTCATCGGCGCGGTGCCGTTCGCGGACACCGAACCACCAAGCGCCCTGGAAACCGCGCCTGACCGCTTGCGTGTCCTCGCTGCCGGCGGGGCAGCACGGGAGGTGCCGTTCGACGGCGGGTTCCTGCGCATTGGGCGTACGGTTCCGGCCTGAGGTCACATGGCGAAGCTAAGGATGGGACGATTAAGAAAGTTACTGCGACGCCGCGTTCCGTCACACCCCCCTCTGTCCTGCCAGCATTTCGGATTCTGCACCGCAGCGGCGGCATGCGGCTGCCAACTCGCCGCCTGGGTTTGAAATTTCCATCCACACCCGCCAAAATGCCTGTCGAATCTTACCGAAGAGCCGCCGATGTCCGAGATCGCTCATATCACAGCCGCCATCTTCAAGCGCGCCGGCAAGGCCAAGCGCTTCGTCGTCGCCATCGCCGGCCCGCCCGGCGCCGGCAAGTCGACACTGTCCGCGTCATTGCATGAGCTTTTGCCGGAGGGCAGCTCGGAAATCGTGCCGATGGACGGCTTCCATTATGACGACATCATTCTCAACCGCCGCGGCCTGCGCCCGCGCAAGGGCGCGCCGGAAACCTTCGATTTCGCCGGCTTCGAGACGCTGCTGAAGCGCATCCGCTCGGGCGAGCCCGACATCGCCATTCCGGTGTTCGATCGCAGCATCGAACTGTCGCGCGCGGCGGCCGAGATCGTCAGCGCCGACACCAAGTTCATCCTGGTCGAAGGCAACTATCTGCTGCTCGACGAGGAGCCCTGGTCGCGGCTGGCGCCTTTGTTCGATTTCACCATCTTCGTCGACGTGCCGCGGGCTGAGCTCGAGCGCCGGCTGATGGAGCGCTGGCGCGAACACGGCAAATCCGACGAGGACGCCCGCGCCTGGATCGCCTCCAACGACATGCCCAACATCGAGCGTGTGCTGGCGCGGCGCCGGCCTGCCGATATGGTCGTTGGTTCCTTGGTTATTGGTTAACCTGCTCAATTTTCAATAGTTTTGGGCGGGAACCTTAAGGTTTTCGCGCCGTTATGACCCTATCCCGAATTGTCCGGCGCCGGAGCAATTCCAGGAAGGCGGGCGAACGCTTTCCCTCCGAAACTGCGAACCGAGAATGCAGGAGCCGTCAGATGGCAACGAACAGCAGAAAAACCGCGCCCAAGAAGGCCAGGACCAGCCAATCCAGAACGACGCAAGCCCAAGCCGGTGCCGGCCCCGCGGCGGCCGAGCGATCGAAGGACGCCAAGCCGGCCTTCGGTAAGGCAGCGCCGAAGAAAGTGACGCCCGGCGCGGCCCACAAGGTCGCAGCCAAAGCGCAGAAGCCGCACAAGCCAGCTGCAAGCAAATCGGGTCCGATACGCACGGTCGCAAGCGTTGCGACTGGCGCGGTGGTGGCGACTGCAAGATTGGCCGCATCCATGCTTGGCAGGGGAACCAGTGCCAAGTCGAAATAGGCGCCCTAGCCTTTTGCTGGAATGGCGAGGCCCCGCTTCACCGCCGGCCGCGCCAGGCCGCGCTCCAGCCATTCGGCAACGGTCGGGAAATCGTCGAAGCCGACCAGGTCGCGCGCTTCGTAGAAGCCGATCAGGTTGCGCACCCAGCCCAGCATCGAGACATCGGCGATTGTGTAGTCGTCGTCCATGATCCACTTGCGGCCTTTCAGGCGCGTTTCGAGCACGCCGATCAGCCGCCGCGACTCGTCGCGGTAGCGCTCCAGCGGCCGCTTGTCGGCAATTTCGCGTCCGGCGAATTTGTGGAAGAAGCCGACCTGCCCGAAGATCGGACCGATCGCCGCCATCTGGAAGAACACCCATTGGATCGCTTCGTAGCGGCGCGCCGGATCGGCGGGAATGAGCTTGCCGGTCTTGTCGGCCAGGTAGAGCAGGATGGCGCCGGACTCGAACAGGCCGATCGGCTTGCCGCCCGGACCGTCCGGGTCGATGATCGCCGGTATCTTGCCGTTCGGATTGAGCGACAGGAATTCCGGCGTCCAGCTCTCGTTCTTGCCGATATCGACATAATGCGGCTCATAGGCAAGGCCGATCTCCTCCAGCGCGATCGAGACCTTCACGCCGTTGGGCGTCGTGGCGGAATAGAGCTGCAGGCGCTCGGGCTGCTTGGCCGGCCAGCGCTTGGCGATCGGAAAGGCGGACAGATCGGTCATCGCAAACTCCGGACGAGGATTGGCGCCGCGCGGCGCTTATGGCGGGTCAGGGAGAATTAGGACCCCGGCCGGCCGGGATCAATACGCCGCCAGATCAGGATGACGTTTCGTTGAATCGCCATCCTGATCTAACTCTTTGTTGGAGCATGATCTTCTCCGAGAACCGGTTCCCACTTTCGGGATCATGCTCCCACCAGCTTGCGGTGCACACACAGTCAACCGGGCGGCTTCGGCCGGTCAGACCGCCTTGAAGGCCAGCACCGCATTGGTTCCGCCGAAGGCGAAACTGTTGCTGAGCGCCGCGCGCACCTTGCGCTCGCGTGCCGTGTTCGGCGTCACGTCGAGGTCGCATTCCGGGTCCGGCTGGCGGTAGTTGGCGGTCGGCGGCACGATGCCGTCGCGGATCGCCATCACGCAGGCGATCATCTCCAGTCCGCCCGAAGCGCCGAGGCAATGCGCATGCATCGACTTTGTCGACGACACCGAAAGCGAACGGGCATGGTCGCCGAAGACGCGCTTGATCGCCGCGGTCTCGATCTGGTCATTGGCCTTGGTGCCGGTGCCGTGCGCGTTGAGATAGTCGACATCTTCCGGATTGAGCCCGGCATCCGCCAGGCAGAAACGCATGGCCGCTTCCGGTCCCTCGACGGTCGGCGCGACGATGTCGGAGGCATCGGCCGAAAGCCCGACGCCGGCGATCTCGGCCAGGATCGTGGCGCCGCGCGCCATAGCGTGATCATGGCTTTCCAGCACCGCCATGCCGGCGCCTTCGCCGAGCACAAGGCCGGCACGGTCGGCCGAGAACGGCCGGCAGGTGTCGGGCGAAAGCACCCTGAGCGCCTCCCAGCCCTTCAGCACGCCCCACACCAGCGGCGCTTCGGTGCCGCCGGCGACCATCACATCGGCGCGGCCGAGCCTGATCTGGTCGACGGCCGAGGAAACCGCATGGTTGGCGGACGAGCAGGCCGAAGTGGCGCCGAAAACGGGACCGCGCAGCCCGAGATTCATGCTGACCTGGCCGGCGGCCGCGCCCGGCATCACTTTCGGCACGGTGAAGATGGCGGCGCGGTTGCGCCCTTCGACCAGGATCGCGCGGTAATTCTCCTCGATGGTCTCGAAGCCCGCGACGCCGACGCCGACGACTGCGCCCATCCGGTAGGTGTTGTCGGCATGGGCGGTCAAGCCCGATTGTCGCATCGCTTCCCGCGCCGCGATCACTGCCAGCAGGCTGAAGCGGTCCATCGACACCACCTGCTTGCGGTCGATGCCATGGTCCGGCAATTGCTTGATTTCGCAACCGGTCTTGACCTTGAGGTCATGCAGCGACGGATTGTCGATGGGGCCGATGGCCGAGCGGCCGGCGCGCATGGCGTCCCAGATCGCCGCCGCATCGTTGCCGAGCCCGCAAATCCCGCCGATACCGGTGATGACGACGCGTTTTTGCATGCAGTCAGGCTTTTTTCGCGATCAGTTCGCGAACCGCCTCGACCATGTCGCCGACGTTCTTGAGATTGCTCCAGGCATCGACCGTGTTCATTTCGATCTCGATGCCGTATTTTTCCTCGAGATCGAAGATGATCTCGGTCAACTCCAGCGAATGGATACCGAGCGTTCCGAGATCGGTGCTGGCGGTGATTTCCTCGCCGCCGGTATCGGCATGCGCTTTGATCTTTTCGATGATCTCGGTCGTCAGTTGGTCAGCCATTCGGTTCCTTCCCTGTCGTTTCCCGACGCCAACTGATCAGCGCCTTTTTTTATCCCCGGATCCAACAAACGCCGTTGCCCCTACCTCGCCAGACACCGCGCGGCCGCTCCAGGGTGGCTTCCCTCTATAGAAACCGAAACGATGTCAAGCAACAAGCGATATATCGACAAAGCCGCCGGAGTGCTTAACCTGGGATCGTGGACACGATCGAGAACACCCTGACGTCCCGGCCCGCCTTGCCGCCGGCCGCCGCTCCTTTGCCTGCCGCGCAGCGTGTTGCCGGGCGAGCCAGGCTTTTCTGCGGCAAGAGCGATGGCCGCACGCGCCTACAGCGCCTCTACCAGGACGGATCGGCCAAGATCCGCCTGCCGGCGGTGCAAGGCGATCCGCTCGAGGCGGTGCTCATCAACACGGCTGGCGGGCTGACCGGCGGCGACCGCCTCGGCTGGACGGTCGAGGTTGGCACCGATGCCTCGGCCTCCATCACCACCCAGGCCTGCGAGAAGGTCTATCGCGCCGCCGCCGACAGGGCCGAGATAAGCGTCGGCCTGCGGGTCGGTCCGGGCGGCCGCCTCGCCTGGCTGCCGCAGGAAACCATCGTCTTCGACCGCGCCGCCTTCGTCCGCACGCTGGATGTCGAGCTTGGCGACGATGCCGAGGCATTGATGCTCGAAGCCACGCTGTTCGGCCGGCTTGCGATGGGCGAGCGGATGGTTCAAGGCAGTTTCCATGACCGCTGGCGGGTTCGCCAGGGCGGTGCGCTCGTCCATGCGGAGGATTTCCGGCTCGGCCCGGACATCGCCGCAACGCTCCAGCGGCGGGCGGCGACCGGCGGCGCGCTTGCCGTCGCCACGGTGCTGCTCGTTTCGCCGCAAGCGGAAGATCTGCTGGACAAGGTCCGGGCCATCATCGGCGATCCCGGCATCGGCGGCTGGGGCGGCTGGGGCGGCGCCAGCTTCTGGAGCGTCGGCCGATCTGGCAAGCTTCTTGCGAGGCTCTGTGCCGGCGACGGCTACCAGCTCCGCAAGCGGCTGGTTCCGCTCGTCGAACTGCTCAATGGGCGGGCGGGCCTGCCCAAATTGTGGTCACTCTGATCTGAAATACCGGGACATTGCATGAATCTTACGCCGCGTGAAAAAGATAAGCTGCTTATCGCCATGGCGGCGATGGTGGCGCGCAAGCGCCTGGAGCGCGGCGTCAAGCTCAACCATCCCGAAGCCATCGCCCTGATCACGGACTTCGTCGTCGAAGGCGCGCGCGATGGCCGCCCGGTCGCGGAACTGATGGAGGCGGGCGCCCATGTCGTCACCCGCGCCCAGGTCATGGACGGCATCGCCGAGATGATCCACGACGTCCAGGTCGAAGCGACGTTCCCCGACGGCACCAAGCTGGTGACCGTGCACGAACCGATCCGGTGAGGAGGAAGACCGATGCTGGAGCTCAGGCCCAATTGCGAATGCTGCGACAAGGATCTGCCGCCGGAGGCGACCGATGCGCTGATCTGCACCTTCGAATGCACCTTCTGCGCCGACTGCGTGGACAATGTTCTGGGCGGCGTCTGCCCCAATTGCGGCGGCAATTTCGCGCCGCGGCCGATCCGGCCGGCCGGCAAGCTGACGAAATATCCGCCATCGACCAAACGCGTGCTCAAGGCCGAAGGCTGCGGCCCGCGCAAAGTCGCCTAACCGGGTCAATTGGAAGGGCAGAAAGATGATCCCCGCTTCGACGAAACGAACCACACTTGCCGCGATCCTTTTCCTGGCAGCGGCCATGCCGGCCTACGCCCATGTCGGCGCAGGCTCCACCTCGTCCTTCGCCGCCGGCTTCGCGCACCCGCTGTCCGGCCTCGACCATATGACCGTGATGATCGCCGTCGGCCTGTGGGCGGCGCTGAAGGGCGGCAAGGCGGTTCTTGCCTGGCCGCTCGCCTTTGTCGGCGTGATGCTGGTTGGCGCAGCACTTGGCATGCTGCATGTGCCGGTGCCCTTCGTCGAGCCGGGCATCCTCGCCTCCGTCGTGGCGCTCGGTCTGCTGGTGGCGCTGGCGATCGACCTGCCGGTCTCCGCCGGTGTCGCCATCATCGGCCTGTTCGCCTTGTTCCACGGCCACGCGCACGGCACGGAGGTGCCGGAAAATGCCGTCGGGCTGGAATACATGGCGGGTTTCGCGGTGGCCACGGCGCTGCTGCACGGCATCGGCATCGCCGCGGCTCTCGGCCTCGGCCTGCGTTTCCGCGGCCTGGTGCGCGCCGCCGGCGCCGCGTGTGCTGCGGTCGGCGTCGGCCTCGCCTTCGGCGTGCTGTGAGGGGCGCGATGATCCCCGGCGAAGTCATCACGGCCAGAGGCGACATCGAGCTCAACAAAGGGTTGCCGGCAGTGACGCTCAAGGTCGCCAACACCGGCGACCGGCCGATCCAGGTCGGCAGCCACTATCATTTCTACGAGACCAATGAGGGCCTGAAATTCGACCGCGAGCGTGCGCGCGGCATGCGGCTCGATATCGCCGCCGGCACGGCCATGCGCTTCGAGCCGGGACAGGAGCGCGACGTCACCCTGGTGCCGCTGGGCGGCAAGCGCGAGGTCTATGGTTTCCAGCAGAAGGTGATGGGAAAGCTGTGAGATCCGGCGCGCTCACATCACTTCGGCGGCTTGGCGGCGGCATAGATGACGACCTTCCCCGGATTGTCGAACTCCACGGCGAGCACGTCCTCGGCCTGCACGCGTCGCGAATCGATCGCGTTGAAGAGCAAGGCGTTCGCCTCGATCTCCTGGCGCAATTCGGCGACATCCTCCTGATGCTGCTTCACCTTGTTCTCGATAGCGGGCGGCGGCCCGCCTTCGCTGCGCGCCGCGTCGGTCAGGAAGACGATGTCGACCGTATCGAGCTTGGTGATCTTGCGCACCGCGCCGATATTCTCGCGGGTGCGGTCGATGGCAGTGATGACCTTTCCGGCCTCCGTCGTGGAGAGCGCCTCTTCCTGCCGGACATCGGAATCGACGATTGCCGCGGCAGGCCGGCCGTTGTCCAGCGGCTGCGCCGCGGACGCCGCATGGGCGGCGATCATGAAAAGCGTGGCGGCAGCCACGGGACTCCATTTTGCAAAAGGCGGGGCAATCGCCATCGCTCGCTCCTGACTGAACTCGTGGCGGGGCGAAAACAGCAAAACGGTCCTGTCTGGCCGCAGGTTCCCTTCAAAGGCCGGCAGGCGGACCGCAAGGCGGCCCGCCAAGGCACGCAATCAGCTCGCTTTCTTGGTGATCAGCGTCAGCGCGCCATTGGGCTGCATGCTGGCGGCGATCACCTGCGCCGAGCTCATGCCCTTGGCTTCGAGCGCGGATTTCACCTTGGGCGTGGCGTCGATCGACTTGCGCAATGTCTGCAGGCCGGCATCGCCGCGCTGCGCCACGATCTGATTGACCTGCGTCTGCGCGTCCTTGGGCAATTCAGTGATGTCGACGATGTTGACGCTCTGGATCGTCGGCGCAGCGGGCTGTCCCTTCGGCGCGGCCGGTGCGCTCGGCGCGGGGCTGGGCTGCGGCGTCGGCTGCTGCTGGGCGATCGCGGCACCCGCCATCATCAGGGTGGCGGTCGCGGCGAGAAGAATCGTGTTGCGCATGGATATTCCTTCCATCGATTGGGCAAACGGTCGTTTTGGGCTGACCGGGGCACCTCAACCGCCAAATGGGCGCGCAAAGTGTCGTCGAGCGGGTCATTGCGTGACCATTGGATGGCGACAATGTGGACCCCGCGCTCAATCAACCGGAATTTCGGGAGCAATCGCTGATGGCCAGGATAAGCCGCGCCGCCTATGCGCAGATGTACGGACCGACTGTCGGCGACAAGGTGCGGCTTGCCGACACCGAGCTCTTCGTCGAGGTGGAGAAGGACCTCACCGTTTACGGCGAGGAAGTGAAATTCGGCGGCGGCAAGGTCATCCGCGACGGCATGGGCCAAAGCCAGGTCACGCGGGCCGGCGGCGCTGTCGATACCGTCATCACCAATGCGCTGGTCGTCGACGCGCTCACCGGCATCGTCAAGGCCGATATCGGCCTGAAGGATGGCCGCATCGCCGCGATCGGCAAGGCCGGCAATCCGGACACGCAAGCTGGCGTCACCATCACCATCGGCCCCGGCACCGAGATCATCGCCGGCGAGGGCAAGATCCTCACGGCCGGCGGCTTCGACGCGCATATCCATTTCATCTGCCCGCAGCAGATCGAGGAAGCGCTGATGAGCGGCATCACGACGATGCTGGGCGGCGGCACGGGCCCCGCGCATGGCACCTTGGCCACCACCTGCACGCCCGGTCCCTGGCACATGGCGCGCATGATCCAGTCCTTCGACGCTTTCCCGATGAATATCGGCCTGTCGGGCAAGGGCAATGCCTCGAAGCCGGCGGCGCTGGAAGAGATGGTGCTGGCCGGCGCCTGTTCGCTGAAGCTGCACGAGGATTGGGGCACGACCCCGGCCGCCATCGATTGCTGCCTGTCGGTTGCCGACGCCCACGACGTGCAGGTGATGATCCATACCGATACGCTGAACGAATCCGGCTTTGTCGAGAACACGGTGGCGGCCATCAGGGGCCGCACCATCCATGCCTTCCATACCGAGGGCGCCGGCGGCGGCCATGCGCCCGACATCATCAAGGTCTGCGGCCTGCCCAACGTCATCCCGTCCTCGACCAATCCGACCAGGCCCTACACGGTCAACACCTTGGCCGAGCATCTCGACATGCTGATGGTCTGCCATCATCTGTCGCCGTCGATCCCCGAGGACATCGCGTTTGCCGAGAGCCGCATCCGCAAGGAGACGATCGCGGCGGAGGACATACTGCACGACATCGGCGCCTTCTCGATCATCTCCTCCGACAGCCAGGCCATGGGCCGTGTCGGCGAGGTGGCGATCCGCTGCTGGCAGACCGCCGACAAGATGAAGCGCCAGCGCGGCGCGTTGCCGGACGAAACCGGCGACAACGATAATTTCCGCGTCCGTCGCTACATCGCCAAATACACGATCAATCCGGCCATCGCGCACGGCCTGTCGAAGGAGATCGGCTCGGTCACGGTCGGCAAGCGGGCGGATCTCGTGCTGTGGAACCCGGCCTTCTTCGGCGTCAAGCCGGAGATGGTGCTGGTCGGCGGCTCGATCGCCGCTGCCCCGATGGGCGATCCGAACGCCTCGATACCGACGCCGCAGCCCATGCACTACCGGCCGATGTTCGGCGCCTATGGCAAGGCCCTGACCAACTCCTCGGTAACCTTCGTCTCGAAGGCGGCGTTCGAGGCCGGCCTACAGGGCAGGCTGGGCGTCGACAAGGCGATGATCGCGGTCGAGAACACCCGCGGCGGCATCGGCAAGCATTCCATGGTGCTCAACGACGCCACCCCGCATGTCGAGGTCGATCCCGAAACCTACGAAGTGCGCGCCGACGGCGAGCTTTTGACCTGCGAGCCGGCGACCGTGCTGCCGATGGCGCAACGGTATTTCCTGTTTTGATAGCGGCGGCTGATCGGCGAATGGGCAAATATCGTTGCGGCTCGCGCGCGCAGACCGCAATATGCGGCAAAGCAGCAGCCGCATTGTGATTACGCATGCCCACCGAAATCGCCTCCCCGCACGACATCTTCCCGCATATCCGCATCGTCATGGGCATGGTGATCGGCCTTGGCGTCACGCGGCTGCTTTCGGGAACGGCCCGCATCGTCCAGCATCCGGGCCAGTACCGGATCTACGCGGTGCATCTCGCCTGGGTCGCCTCGGTGCTGCTGATGCTGGTGCATTTCTGGTGGTGGGAGTTCGGGCTCTACGCCATCGAGAACTGGACCTTCGGAAAATACCTTTTCATCATCTTCTATGCCATCACGCTGTTCCTGCTCTGCGCGTTGCTGTTTCCGGATTCGATGCTCGACTACACCTCCTACGAGGACTATTTCTACTCGCGCCGCGCCTGGTTTTTCGGCCTGCTTGGCGCGACCTATCTGCTCGACGTTATCGACACGCTGCTCAAGGGTCCGGAGCATTTCGCCCGCTTCGGCAATGAATATCTGTTCCGCACACCGGTCTTCGTCGCGCTCTGCGTCGCCGCGATCCTGGTCCGCGACCGTCGCTTCCACATCGCTTTCGTCGCGGCGACGCTGATCTACCAGATATCGTTCATCCTGCGGCTGTTCGACACCATCGTCTGAGCGTTCGCGATGCGGTAGGGTTCTCTGAAAGGCAAGAGTTCAACCATGTACAAGGCCGTCGGATCGCGCGGCTCCCGGGTCAGCCGGGTGCTCTGGATGCTCGAGGAGCTCGGGCAGCCCTATGAATTCGTCGAGGTCAAATTGCGCTCGCCGGAAGCCTATGCGCTCAACCCTTCCGGCAAGGTGCCGATCCTCATCGACGGCGACCTGAAAATCACAGATTCGGCGGCGATCTGCGTCTATCTGGCGGACAAGCATGCCGACAAAGGCATGGGCGCCAATCCGGGTGTCGCCGGGCGCGCCGAGATGGACTCCTGGATGCATTTCGCCCAGAGCGAATTGGAAGCGCCGCTGTGGAACAAGCTGCGTCACCGGTTCCTGTTGCCCAAGGACGTCCGCGTCGATGTTGGTCCGGCCGCGGCTTATGATTTCGCATCCGAAATAAAAGCGCTGGATCGCCGGCTTGGCGACAAGCCCTTCGCTTTGGGCGACCGCTTCTCGGCCGTTGACGTATTGCTGGGCGATATGGGGGGCTGGGCCCGTGCAGGCCGTTTCCCGATCGGGTCGGACCGGGTAAACGCCTATTTCGATCGTGTCCTTCAGCGCCCCGCCCGTGCAAGGGCGCAAGCCAATGGCGGAGCCATGAAATGAAGCTCAACATTAACACCGATTTCACCAAATTCCCGCGTGCCGTTTCGATGCTTGCCGCCGGCGACCCGGCTTTGACCGCACCCTACGACAAAGCCGTGCTGCCGCATGACGAGCGGCATCTGCGCCGCCGCGCCATCGAGACCGCGGCCGGCGAAAAGGTGCTGGTCGATCTGCCCGAGCCGGTGGCGCTGAACAATGGCGACCGGCTGGTGCTAGAAGACGGCCGCCAGCTCGAAATCGTCGCGGCACCCGAGGAGGTCTACGACATCCGCGCCCGCGACGCGGTTCATCTCACCGAGCTTGCTTGGCACATCGGCAACCGTCATCTTGCCGCGGCGATCGAGGCGGACCGCATCCTCATCCTGCGCGATCACGTCATCAAGGCGATGCTCGAAGGTCTCGGCGCCACGGTGAGCGAGGTCTCGCAGCCGTTCAGCCCGGTGCGTGGGGCCTATTCCGGACATGGCCGCGACCACGGCCATTCGAATGATCACGATCATGACCACCACGGCCATGATCACGATCACCACGATCATGGGCACGACCATCACCACGGCCACCACCATCATCATGACTGAGGAGCTTTCCAGCGTCGCGCTGCTGCGGCTGATGGCCTGGCTGTCGCCGTCCTTTCCGGTCGGTGGCTTCTCTTACAGCCACGGCCTCGAACGCGCCGTGCAGGACGGGCTGATCGCCGATCGCGACGATCTTGCGGGCTGGCTCGAAACGCTGGTCGAGATCGGCTCGGGCTGGAACGATGCCGTGCTCTTCGCCGAAAGCTGGCGCCGCGGACGGGACGGTGGCGATCTCAGCGAGGTTGCCGCGCTGGCCGAGGCGCTCGCCGGGTCGCGGGAGCGTCATCTCGAAACCATGCTGCAGGGCACGGCTTTTCTCCAGGCGGCGTCCGCCTGGTCGTCTCCGGTGCTGCAGCGCCTGCCGGCCGATTGCCCCTATTGCGTTGCAGTCGGTGCCGTTGCAGGCAGCAGCGGCATCGGCCTTTCGGATGCGCTTTCCGCCTTCCTGCAGGCTTTCTTCTCCAATCTCGTGCAGGCGGCAATCAGGTTGGGCGTCGTCGGCCAGGTCGATGCCGTCGCATTGTTAGCCGGCTTCGAATCACTGGCGCTGGCGACTGCGTCGCGCGCCGCCGCTTCCAGCCTGAACGATCTGGGCGGCGCGGCCTTCATGTCCGACATAGCGGCGATGCAGCACGAAACCCAATATTCGCGGCTGTTCCGCTCATGATCGTGCTTGCCGTCATCCTCTCCTTCGTCCTGCTCCTGGTCACCACGCTGCATGTCTACTGGGGTATAGGCGGCATCTGGCCGGGCATGGACCAGGCATCCTGCGCCCGCGCCGTCGTCGGCTTCCGCGGCGTCGATGAGATGCCGTCGTCATTCGCGAGTTTTGCTGTCGCGGCCTGCCTGGCATTGGCGACGCTCTGGCCGCTGGCGCTCGCTGGCGTGTTCGCAACGCCCTTTCCGCGGGGAGGGTTGGCCGCCACGGCGTTGATGATCGGCTTCGTCTTCTTCGGCCGCGGTATTGCCGGCTTCACGCCCTGGTGGCGCCGGCTTGCGCCCGAACAGCCTTTCGCGCGGCTTGACCAAAGCCTTTATTCGCCGCTTTGCCTCTTGATCGGGGCAGGCTTCGCAATCCTTGCCATCACGGAGTTTCCGGCATGACATCGAAAAACGGTCCTCTTCGCATCGGCATCGGCGGCCCGGTCGGCTCCGGCAAGACGACGCTCACCGAAAAGCTCTGCAAGGCGCTGCGCGACGATTTCTCGATCGCCGTCGTCACCAACGACATCTACACCAAGGAAGATGCGATGATGCTCGCGCGGCTACAGGCATTGCCCGAGGAGCGTATCGTTGGCGTCGAGACCGGCGGCTGCCCGCATACGGCCATTCGCGAGGATGCCTCGATCAATTTGCGCGCCATTGCCGAGCTGAACAAGAAATTCCCCGACCTCGACATCATCTTCATCGAATCCGGCGGCGACAACCTCGCCGCCACCTTCTCGCCGGACCTTGCCGACTTGACGCTTTACGTCATCTCGGTCTGCCAGGGCGAGGAGATCCCGCGCAAGGGCGGCCCGGCCATCACCCGCTCGGATTTCCTGATCATCAACAAGAGCGATCTGGCGCCCTATGTGAACGTCAATCTCGACGTTATGGAGAGCGACGCCGGCCGCATGCGCGGCAAAAGGCCGTTCGGCTTCACCGACCTGTCGCGTGGCAAGGGTTTGCAGGAAGTGATCGACTTCATCGTCGAGCAGGGCGGGCTGCAGTCGGCGCGCCCGGCGGCTTGATCCGCTGAGCCAGCGTTTATCGGTTGCTGGCAGCCGCCATGCGCGGCATTCTCGGAACACAAACCCGAGCGGAGGATTTTCGATGAGCCTTGCCCGCCTGCACAAGGAACCGCTGAGCAACCTGCCTTACTATGAGGAGCGGGTCGATCTTGCCGCCGCCTTCCGCTGGACGGCGCGGCTCAACATGCATGAGGCGGTGGCAAACCACTTCTCGCTGTCCGTCAACGAGGATGGCACGAAGTTCCTTATGAACCCCAACCAGGTGCATTTCTCGCGCATCAAGGCGAGCGACCTGCTCCTGATCGACGCCAACGATCCCGACACGCTGTCCGGCCCCAACGCGCCTGACCCGACCGCGTGGGGTCTGCATGGCGCCATCCACCGCAACGTTCCGCATGCGCGCTGCGTCATGCATGTCCATTCGATCCACGCCACCGTGCTTGCCTCACTGGCCGATTCGACGTTGCCGCCGGTCGACCAGAACTCGGCCATGTTCTTCAACCGCCATGTCGTCGACGCCAATTATGGCGGGCTGGCCTTCGAGGAAGAGGGCGAGCGCTGCTCGCAGCTTCTGACCGACCCGAAGGTCAAGGTGATGGTCATGGGCAATCACGGCGTGATGGTCATCGGCGACACCGTCGCCGACACCTTCAACCGCATGTTCTATTTCGAGCGCGCCGCCGAGACCTACATCAAGGCGCTGTGGACCGGCCGCCCGCTGCGCACGCTCTCCGACGAGATCGCCGAGAAGACCGCGCGCGAAATGGACGATTACCCGGGCCAGGCCGAGCGCCATCTGGCCGAGCTGAAGGCGATCCTCGACGAGGAAGAGCCGGTCTACCGGAATTGATCTTCCTTCTCCCCGTTCACGGGGAGAAGGTGCCGGCAGGCGGATGAGGGGCAGCGCTGACGCGGGGGCTCAGCCCCAATTGCGCTCGCAATTCCTCGGCGCTGTTGATGATGATCGCTCCGGCCGGACCTTCCATCGGCGCTTCCGGCCAGAAGATCGTCCTCATGCCGGCCGCCAGTCCGGCCATGGCGCCCGTGAGACTATCGTCGACGGCGAATGCGTCTGTCGGCTCGACCCCGGCCAGATAGGCGGCGCGCAGGAAGGGCTCGGGCAGCGGCTTGCCGTCGATCACATCGTTGCGGCTGACCGTCAGCATACCGGGATAGGTCAGGCCGACAGCGCGAAGATTGGCATCGACGATCAACCGGTCGGAGTTGGACACCACCGCCTGCTCGACGCCGAGTGCGCGCAATTCGTTGAACACTTCGATCGCGCCGGGACGTGGCTTCAGCGTTGCCGCCAGCGGCAGATAGTGATCGTATTTGCGCACGATCCAGTCGTCGAAGGGCAGGGCGAGGCCGAACTCGTCGCGCAGCATCTCGTAGACCGGCCATGCCGCGATGCCCAGCAGGCGCTCATGCAGGTCGGGCGGCGGAGCGATGCCGACGCTGCGCAGGGCCGCCGCGAGTGCCGCCTCGTGCAGCGGCTCGCTGTCGACCAGCGTTCCGTCCATATCCCAGAAAACGGCTTTCGGCGTCATGCGTGGCTCCTTTCGTCGATCCCCTTAGTCGGTTTCCCGGTGGAGATAAACCTCCCGCAGGCAAATGGTCGGAAGCACGACGAGTTGATCCTTCGACAGCCTACGAGGCGCCCAAGCAATTGCTCTTTCGATAGACAATTGCGCGCTGAAATATTCGCGGTAAGCTATGGCGCCCGTTTCAGCATTCTTGCGGGCGGGGAGGCGAGACGTGAATTCGCGACAGGAAACCGGCAGCACCAGGTTGGACGACGCCGCACGCGCCGGCTGGCTCTATTATGTTGCCGGCAACACGCAGGACCAGATCGCCGCCAAGCTCGGCATCTCCAGGCAAACGGCGCAGCGGCTGGTATCGCTCGCCATGTCGGAGGGCCTGATCAAGGTGCGGGTCGATCATCCGATCGCCAACTGCCTGGACCTAGCCGCGCGGCTGAAGTCGCGCTTCGCGCTCGACCTTGTCGAAGTGGTGCCGAGCGACCCGACCTCGAGCTCGACGACGATCGGCATCGCCGAGGCGGCCGCGGCCGAGATCGAACGCCGGCTGCGCTCGGAGAGCCCCATCGTCATGGCGATCGGCACCGGGCGCACGCTGAAGGCGGCGATCGAGCAGCTGCCGCCGATGGACTGCTCGCAGCACAAGGTCGTGTCCTTGACCGGCAACATCTCGCCGGACGGCTCGGCCGCCTTCTACAACGTCATCTTCACCATGGCCGACCGCGTCAAGGCGCGCTCCTTCCCGATGCCGCTGCCGGTCATCGCCTCCTCGCCGGAAGAGCGCGAGATGCTGCTCAACCAACCGATGATCCAGCCGACGCTGGCGCTGGCCGCGGAAGCCGACGTCACCTTCGTCGGCATCGGCGATCTCGGGCCCAAGGCGCCGCTCTACGAGGACGGCTTCATTTCCGAAAGCGAGCTGAAGGCGCTGCAGAAGGCCGGCGGCATCGCCGAGATCGTCGGCTGGGTCTTCGACCGCGAAGGCCGCATGATCGAGGGCATCACCAACGACCGCGTGTCCTCCGCCGCGCTGCCGTCGCGGGAGAGGTCCCTGGTCATCGCCTTGGCCATGGGCGAGCGCAAGCTGCCTGGCATCCTCGCCGCCGTCAACCGTCGGCTGGTCAATGGCCTCATCACCGACGAACGGACGGCCGAAGCTCTGCTTGCCGGCTGACTGCCCATAAAAAGAGCCGGCTATTGTGAGCGGCCTCGCGGGTCGTTGCCGTCGAGAAATCCCATGTCCCGCTGAAGATGCTCGGAAAATTCCCGGACATCGAGATAACCGCGCCTGCGGCCCGCAAATCTTGCAAATCCCCGCACAAGCGTGAAAAACAAGCCCCGCGCCGGGATCGAAACGAGTTTTTCCTGAACCGTGACCATGATCGTCAGCCTTCGCAATGCTTGAACTGGATTGATCGTCGACCCCAAATATCGGTCTGGCCGGTTCGTGCTTCCAATTAAACCTCGATCATGACCCATAAGGAGGCCTTATGCCCGATCTGAGCTCTCCGCAGCTTGCGCCGCTGCCGCCGCTGCAGGCGATCCGGGTGTTCGAAGCGGTGGCAAGGCACCTGTCCTTCACCAAGGCGGCGCAGGAGCTGGGCATGACCCAGGCGGCTGCGAGCTACCAGATCAAGCTGCTGGAGGAACGCATCGGCGGGCCGCTGTTCCTGCGCCGTCCACGGCAGATCGAGTTGACCGAGGCCGGCCAGCGCCTGGCGCCCGCCGTCAGCGAGGCCTTTTCCATCTTGGGCCAGGCCTATGCGGCGGCGCGCGGCGGCGCCGACGGCCTGCTTTGCGTCACCACCGTGCTGACCTTCGCGTCGAACTGGCTGGCGCAGCATCTGGGCTCGTTCCAGCTTGCCCATCCCGCACTTGCCGTGCGGCTCGACACGTCCAGCCGCTTGACCGATTTCGCGCGCGAGGATGTCGATCTCGCCATCCGCTCCGGCGGCGGCAAATGGCCGGGCCTCGAGGCGCACAAGCTGCTCGACGCCGATTTCACGCCGATGCTGAGCCCCAAGCTCGCGGCGAGCATAGGCGGCGTGAAGGAGCCGGCAGACCTGTTGCGCCTGCCGATCCTCGATCCCGGCGACATCTGGTGGTCGCAATGGTTCGAGGCCGCCGGCGTGACCGGGCATGATCTCGCCAAGCGGCCGGGCTCCAGCATGGGCGCGCAGGCCTATGAGGCGAACGCGGCGATGGCCGGCCATGGCGTGGCCATCCTGACCAGAGCCCTGTTCAAGAACGAGATCGCCGACGGCCGCCTGATCCAGCCCTTCGACCTCGTCGGCGATGACGGCCATGCCTATTGGCTGGTTTATCCGACGGCGCGCCGCAACGTGCCGAAGATCCGCGCCTTCCGCGACTGGATCCTGGCCGAGATCGCCTGCCCGTAAGCCGACCGCCGTAGCGCCCTTCGCCAAGAGGCCGGCGCGTAGCCGGATCGGGTCACGTTGCGTCAGTTCTGCTGCGCTGCAGCATAGATTCCGGCTTGACATAAATCACAGCAAGTGAGTAATTGCTCATAACCAAGGCAAATGCTCATCTTGGTTTATGGGAGGAATTTGATGAAACTTCGCACGCTCACCCTGGGCCTGTTGTCGGCCAGCGCCCTCGCTTTCGCCGCGCATGCCGAATCCATCACCATCGCCACTGTCAACAATGGCGACATGGTCCGCATGCAGAAGCTGACGGACGACTTCACCAAGGCCAACCCCGACATCCAGCTCAACTGGGTCACGCTTGAAGAGAACGTGCTGCGCGAGCGCGTCACCACCGACATCGCCACCAAGGGCGGCCAGTACGACGTCATGACCATCGGCACCTACGAGGTTCCGATCTGGGCGAAGCAGAGCTGGCTCCTGCCGCTCGACAAGCTCGGCGACGACTACGACGTCAAGGACATCATCCCGGCCATCGCCGGCGGCCTTTCCGTCGACGGCAAGCTCTATGCTGCGCCCTTCTACGGCGAGAGCTCCTTCGTCATGTACCGCAAGGACCTGATGGAGAAGGCGGGCCTGAAGATGCCCGACGCGCCGACCTGGGACTTCATCAAGCAGGCCGCCGACAAGATGACGGACCGCGCCAATGGCGTGAACGGCGTGTGCCTGCGCGGCAAGGCCGGCTGGGGCGAGAACATGGCTTTCCTCACCGCCATGTCGAATTCCTTCGGCGCCCGCTGGTTCGACGAGAACTGGAAGCCGCAATTCGATCAGCCCGAGTGGAAGAAGACGCTGCAGTTTTACGTCGACCTGATGAAAGCCGACGGTCCGGAAGGCGCTTCCTCCAATGGCTTCAACGAGAACCTGGCGCTCTTCCAGCAGGGCAAGTGCGGCATGTGGATCGACGCCACCGTCGCGGCGTCCTTCGTCTCCGATCCGAAGGCCTCGAAGGTCGCGGACAAAGTCGGCTATGCGCTGGCGCCCGACAACGGCCTCGGCAAGCGCGGCAACTGGCTGTGGGCATGGTCGCTCGCCATCCCCGCCGGCACCCAGAAGGCCGACGCCGCCGAGAAATTCGTCTCATGGGCGACCTCGAAGCACTATCTCGAGCTCGTCGCCTCGAAGGAAGGCTGGGCCAACGTTCCTCCTGGAACGCGCTCCTCGCTCTACGCCAATCCGGAGTACCAGAAGGCGGCGCCCTTCGCGAAGATGACGCTGGACTCCATCAATGCCGCCGACCCAACGCATCCGACCGTCAAGCCGGTGCCCTATGTCGGCGTGCAGTTCGTCGCCATCCCTGAATTCCAGGGCCTCGGCACCACCGTCGGCCAGCTCTTCTCGGCAGCCCTTGCCGGCCAGTCGAGCGTCGATGACGCGCTGAAGCAGGCTCAGGACGCTGCCACCGCGGCGATGACCGAAGGCGGCTACATCAAGTAAGGCTCCTCCCGGTGCCGAACGCCGGTAGCGCATCATGACCGGCAAGGGGCCGCCCGAAACCCAGTTCGGGCGGCCACCCTTCAAAATCGGGAAAATTCTGGCACGACTCTGAAAATCCGGCTGACCTTGGGAGGGTGACCGTCATGGCTACTCAGCAAACCCGTTCGCTTGCCCGTTTCATGATGGCGCCATCGGTGATCCTGCTGTTCGTCTGGATGATCGTGCCGCTGCTGTTCACGCTGTGGTTCTCGTTCCAGCAATACAATCCGCTGAACCCGATCCGTAACGGCTTTGTCGGCTTCTCGAACTACGCGCTGTTCTATTCCAACCCGGCCTTCCTCTCCTCGATCCTCAACACGCTCATCATCGTCGTCAGCGTGCTGGTCATCACGGTCGTCGGGGGCATCCTTTTGGCGTTGTTGCTCGACCAGCCGATCTGGGGCCAGGGCATCGTGCGCATCCTGGTCATCTCGCCGTTCTTCGTCATGCCGCCGGTGGCAGCGCTGGTCTGGAAGAACATGATCATGCATCCGCAATACGGCGTCTTTGCCGATATAGCGCGCTTCTTCGGCGCCGAGCCGATCGACTGGTTCGGCCAGCATCCGCTGATCGCCATCATCCTCATCGTCGCCTGGCAGTGGCTGCCCTTTGCCACGCTGATCCTGCTGACTTCCCTCCAATCGCTCGACGGCGAGCAGAAGGAAGCGGCCGAGATGGACGGCGCCGGCTTCCTCAGCCGGTTCATCTATCTGACGCTGCCGCATATGTCGCGCGCCATCACCGTCGTCATCCTGATCCAGACGATCTTCCTGCTGTCGGTCTATGCCGAGATCCTGGTCACCACCAATGGCGGCCCGGGCTATGCCTCCACCAACCTGCCCTTCCTCGTCTACCAGAAGGCGCTCCTGGAGTTCAAAATCGGTCAGGCGTCCGCCGGCGGTGTGATCGCCGTCATTCTCGCCAACATCGTTGCCTTCTTCGCCATGCGCGCCGTCGGCAAGAACCTGGACAAATAAGGGAGGATAAGATGGCACGCGCAGTCACCACCCAGCACAAGACCATCGCCACGGCCGCGGCCTGGGTCGTCGCCTTGCTGATCTTCTTTCCGATCCTCTACACGATCATCACCTCGTTCAAGTCCGAGCAGGAGGCGATCCAGGGCTTTGCACTGATCCCATCCGGCACCATGGAGAGCTATGCCGAGGTGCAGGCGCAGAGCGGCTATTTCAAGTTCTTCCTGAACTCGGTGATCCTGTCGGTCGGCTCGACGCTGCTTGCGATCCTGATTGCGGTTCCGGCAGCCTGGTCGATGGCGTTCTCACCGACCAAGCGCACCAAGGACGTCCTGATGTGGATGCTGTCCACCAAGATGATGCCGGCCGTCGCGGTGCTGTTCCCGATCTACCTGATCTTCCGCGACACCGGCCTGCTCGACAGCCGCATCGGCCTAACCGTCATGCTGATGCTGATCAACCTGCCGATCGTGGTCTGGATGCTCTACACCTATTTCCGCGAGATTCCGGGCGAGATCCTGGAAGCGGCGCGCATGGACGGCGCCTCGCTGTGGAACGAGATCATCTATGTGCTGACGCCGATGGCGGTTCCCGGCATCGCCTCGACCATGCTCTTGAATATCATCTTGGCCTGGAACGAGGCATTCTGGACCATCCGGCTCACCACCACCAACGCGGCGCCGCTGACGGCCTTCATCAGCTCTTTCTCCAGTCCGCAAGGCCTGTTCTGGGCAAAGCTGTCGGCTGCCTCGACGCTGGCGATCGCGCCGATCCTCATCATGGGCTGGTTCAGCCAGAAGCAGCTGGTGCGCGGCCTCACCTTTGGCGCCGTGAAGTAACAACGCCCAGGCGGCGGACGACGAAGACCATCCCCGGGGAGGAAACCATGGGAAACATCGCGCTCAAGAACGTCTCCAAGTCCTTCGGGTCGACGACGATCATTCCGAACATCGACCTCAACATCGAGGACGGCGAGTTCGTGGTTTTCGTCGGCCCCTCGGGTTGCGGCAAGTCCACGCTGCTCAGGCTGATCGCCGGGCTAGAGGACACCAGCGGCGGCACCATCAGCATCGATGGCCGCGACGTCACTCGCGAGGCGCCGGCCAAGCGCAAGCTTGCCATGGTGTTCCAGTCCTACGCGCTCTATCCGCACATGACGGTCGCCAAGAACATCGCCTTCCCGCTGAAGATGGCCGGCGAGGACCAGGCGACCATCGACAAGAAGGTGAAGGACGCCGCACGCGTCTTGAACCTCACCAATTATCTCGAGCGCCGCCCGGGCCAACTGTCCGGCGGCCAGCGCCAGCGCGTCGCCATCGGCCGCGCCATCGTGCGCCAGCCCTCGGCCTTCCTGTTCGACGAGCCGCTGTCCAACCTCGACGCCGCGCTTCGCGGCACCATGCGGCTCGAGATCAGCGAGCTGCATCATCAGCTCAAGACGACGATGGTCTATGTCACCCACGACCAGGTCGAAGCCATGACCATGGCCGACAAGATCGTCGTGCTCAATGCCGGCAACATCGAGCAGGTCGGCTCGCCGATGGAACTCTACAAGACGCCGAAGAACCTCTTCGTCGCCGGCTTCATCGGCTCGCCCAAGATGAACATGATCGAAGGCGCGCCGGCCGAGAAATACGGCGCCAAGACCATCGGCATAAGGCCCGAGCATCTCAACATCTCGACCTCGGCCGGCGACTGGAAGGCGACGGTCGGCGTTGCCGAGCATCTCGGCTCCGACACCTTCCTGCACGTCCAGGCGGACGGCATCGGCACCGTCAATGTCCGCGCCGACGGCGAGGTCGCGGTCAAGCATGGCGACACCGTCTATCTGACCCCCGACAAGACCAAGCTCCACCGCTTCGGCACCGACGGCAAGGCGCTGGTGCAGTGAGGTTGAAAGGCAAATCGGCGCTGATCACCGGATCGGCGCGCGGCATCGGCAGGGCCTTCGCCGAGGCCTATGCGCGCGAAGGCGCGACAGTCGCGATTGCCGATATCGACCTGGAAGCGGCGGAAGCGACGGCGAAAGCGATCGGTTCCGCCGCCTACGCAGTCAGGCTCGACGTCACGGACCAGTCCTCGATCGAGGCTGCGGTGAAAGCGGTCGAGGTCAGGACCGGTGGGCTCGACGTGCTGATCAACAACGCGGCGATCTTCGACCTCGCGCCGATTGTCGAGATAACGAGGGCGAGCTACGAAAAACTGTTCTCGGTCAATGTCGCCGGCACGCTGTTCATGCTGCAGGCGGCGGCCCGCTCGATGATCGCGCGTGGCAAGGGCGGCAGGATCATCAACATGGCAAGCCAGGCCGGTCGCCGCGGCGAGCCGCTGGTCGCGGTCTATTGCGCCACCAAGGCCGCCGTCATCTCGCTGACGCAGTCGGCCGGGCTCGACCTCATCAAGCACCGCATCAACGTCAACGGTATCGCGCCGGGCGTTGTCGACAGCGACATGTGGGACCAGGTCGATGCGCTCTTCGCCAAGTACGAGAACCGGCCCAAGGGCGAGAAGAAGCGGCTGGTCGGCGAAGGCGTGCCTTACGGCCGCATGGGCAAGCCTGAGGATCTCGCCGGCATGGCCGTTTTCCTCGCCAGCGACGAGGCCGAATACATTGTCGCCCAGACCTACAATGTCGATGGCGGTCAATGGATGAGCTGACGGGATGAGTTGAGGGGGAAGGCGCTTCTCTCTTTCCTCCGGAGAGGGCGCCGCGGGGCAGGTGAGGGGCAGCATACTGGAACACAGGATGTTGCCCCTCATCCTCGCTCCTCCCGAAGGAGGGGTAATCAGTCGGGCTGCAGATCGGCCAAAGGGTAAATGAGATGACCGTGAAACTCTCTTCCTCGAACCTCGCCAGGCTGCCGGCCAAGGTCGCCGGCCCTAAATACGACCGCTCCGCTCTGAAGGCCGGTATCGTCCATTTCGGCGTCGGCAATTTCCACCGCTCGCATCAGGCGGTCTATCTCGACGATCTGTTCGCCACCGGCGAGGGCCATGACTGGGCACTGATCGGCGCCGGCGTGTTCGAAGGCGAGAAGATCGGCCGCTCCAAGCTCGAGGAGCAGGATTGGCTGACCACGGTGGTCGAGCAGGATCAGGGCCATATGAGCGCCCGCGTCACCGGCGCGATGATCGATTTCCTGACGCCCGGCGATGCGGCCGCCACCATCGAGCGGCTTGCCGATCCGGCGATCAAGATCGTCTCGCTGACCATCACCGAAGGCGGCTATTTCATCGACCCGGCCTCCGGCAAGTTCAACCCGGCCCATCCCGACATCGTCGCCGACGCGCAGCCGGGTGCTGTGCCCAAGACCGTGTTCGGCATCATCCTGGCCGGCCTGCTGCGCCGGCGCGCCGACGGCATCGTGCCGTTCACCGTCATGTCCTGCGACAACATCCCTCATAACGGCCACGTCAGCTCCGACGGCGTCATCGGCCTTGCCCGGTTGATCGACGAGGACCTCGCCAAATGGGTCGGCGATCATGTCGCCTTCCCGAATGGCATGGTTGATCGCATCACGCCGGCCACGACCGATCGCGAGCGCAAGATCCTCGCCGACGATTTTGACCTGGAGGACAATTGGCCGGTGTTCTGCGAGCCGTTCAAGCAATGGGTGCTGGAGGACCATTTCACCGCCGGCCGCCCGGCGCTGGAAAAGATCGGCGTGCAATTCGTCAAGGATGTCTCGCCTTACGAGCTGATGAAGATCCGCATCCTCAATGGCGGCCACGCCACCATCGCTTATCCGGCCGGCCTGATGGACATCCATTTCGTGCATGAAGGCATGCAGGAGCCGCTGGTGCGCGCCTTCCTGTCGAAGCTCGAGCATGACGAGATCATCCCGACCGTGCCGCCGGTACCGGATACGGATCTGGAGGACTACTACCAGCTCATCGAGCGGCGCTTCTCCAATCCCAAGATCGGCGACACCATTCGCCGGCTTTGCCTCGACGGCTCCAACCGCCAGCCGAAATTCATCATCCCGACGATCGCCGACCGGCTGAAGGCGGGCGAGGGCGTCGCCGGCCTCGCGCTGGAATCGGCGCTGTGGTGCCGCTATTGCTTCGGCACCACCGATAGCGGCGCCATCATCGAGCCGAACGACCCGAACTGGGACCGCGTGCAGGCGACCGCGAAGGCGGCGAAGGACAATCCGCAGGCCTGGCTGGCGATGGAAGACATTTACGGCGATGTCGGCCGTTCGCCCGTCTTCGCCGAGGCCTTCGCCCATGCGTTGAAGGCGCTGTGGGCGAACGGCGCGCGCGAAACCCTGACGCGCTATCTCGCCGGCAAGCTCTGAGGCGCCGCCGGAAGCCGCCTCGATGACGCCTGAGCTGGTCATCTTCGACTGTGACGGCGTGCTGGTCGACAGTGAGGCGCTTTCGGTCTCGGCGCTGCTCGGCATGATCGAGCTCGCCGGCGGCACGGTGAGCGAGGACGCCGCCTACGAGCATTTCCTCGGCAAGAGCATGAAGAGCGTGCGCGAGATCCTCGGCCAAGAGTTCGGGCTCGATATCAGCGACCGGCATCTGACCGCCATGCGCGTCGACCTGATGCGCAAATTCCGCGAGGAATTGAAGCCGATCCCAGGCGTCAAGGAGGTGCTGCCGAAGCTCGGCCGGCCATGCTGCGTCGCCTCGTCCGGCACGCTGGAGCGCATTCGTTATGCGCTCGACGTCACCGGCCTGCTCCCCTTGCTGGAGCCGCATCTGTTCAGCGCCACCATGGTCGAGCGCGGCAAGCCGGCGCCCGACCTTTTTCTCCACGCCGCCGCCAGCATGCGGGCGCATCCGCGCGATTGCCTGGTGATCGAGGACAGCCCCGCCGGCATCGCCGCCGCCCGCGCGGCGGAGATGCGCGTCTTTGCCTTCACCGGCGGCTCGCATGCATCCAATCCCGCCCTCAAGGCGCGGCTTGCGTCGACGGAACCGGACTTTATATTCGCTGACATGCTGCAATTGCCCGATCTGATTGCAGGCCTGGGAGCGAGAGAAAAAGCATCTTGACGAACAGTTTCGTTTGCGCGGTCGACGTCGGCACCGGGAGCGCCCGCGCGGGCATTCTCGACGCGCGCGGCAACCTGCTCGGCCGCGCCGATCATCCGATCGCCATGCACCAGCCCAAGCCCGATCATGCCGAGCATGATTCGGAAGACATCTGGTCGGCGGTGTGCAAATCCGTGCGGTCCGCGCTCCAAAAATCCGGCGTCGCCGCCGGCGATATCGCCGGCATCTCTTTCGACGCGACCTGCTCGCTGGTCGCGCGCGACAGGCAGGGCGGTCAGATCAGCGTCTCGGTCACCGGCGAGAAGCGCTGGGACACGATGGTCTGGCTCGACCATCGCGCCATCGCCGAGGCCGATGAATGCACGACGAGCGGCCACACCGTTCTCGACTACATCGGCGGTGTGATGTCGCCGGAGATGGAAACGCCGAAGCTGATGTGGCTGAAGCGTCACCTGCCGAAGACATGGAACGAAGCCGGCTATCTATTCGACCTTGCCGATTTCCTGACCTGGAAGGCATCGGGCTCGCTCGCCCGCTCGCAATGCACGCTGACGGCGAAATGGACCTATCTCGCGCATGAGGAAAAGAGCTGGCGGCGCGATTTCTTCGAGCTTGTCGGGCTCGGCGACCTGTTCGAGCACGGCAATCTGCCGGAAAAGGCAAGCCCGGTCGGCGCCGATATCGGTCCGCTGACGGCTAAGGCCGCCGCCGAGCTCGGCCTCACCGAGAAATGCCGGGTCGGCGCGGGCGTCATCGATGCCTATGCCGGTGCGCTGGGCGTTCTCGGCGGCTTTGCCGGCGACGAGAAGAACATCAGCCGGCACCTGGCGCTGATTGCCGGCACATCGTCCTGCGTCATGGCGATGTCGCCCGACCCGCAGCCCTTTGCCGGTGTCTGGGGCCCTTATTACGGCGCGGCATTGCCGAGGCTGTGGCTGTCGGAAGGCGGCCAGTCGGCCACCGGCGCGCTGCTCGATCACATCATCCGCTGGCATGGCGCCGGCGGCGAGCCGGACGCGGCCATGCACATGAAGATCGCCAGGCGCGTCGCCGAGCTGCGCGCCGAGGATGGCGACGCGCTGGCGGCAAGGCTGCATGTACTGCCGGATTTCCACGGCAACCGTTCGCCGCTCGCCGACCCGCATGCCGTCGGCGTCATCAGCGGCCTGACGCTCGATTCCTCCTTCGACAGCCTGTGCAAGCTCTACTGGCGCACCGCCGTCGCCATCGCGCTCGGCGTGCGCCATGTGCTCGAGGCGCTGAACGAGAACGGCTACCTGATCGACACGCTGCATGTCACCGGCGGCCACACCAAGAACCCGCTTTTGATGGATCTCTACGCCGACGCCACCGGTTGCACGGTGGTCGAGCCGCTGGCCGACGAGGCGGTGCTGCTCGGCACCGGCATGGTGGCGGCGACCGCCGCAGGCCTCTACCCTGACCTCAACGCGGCCTGCGTCGCCATGCAGCAAGGCGGCAGGACGCGCGCCCCCAACAAGGAAGCCGGCGCCCGTTTCGACCGCGACTACCGCATCTTCCTCGAAATGCACCGCCAGCGGCAGATGCTCGACGCAATTGGATAGTCGTCTTACTGCCTGCGCAGCGACTTGCCGGTCTCCGCATCGAACAGATGGATGCTCTCTTCGTCGAACATGTAGTGCACGGGCGCGCGCAGCTCCGGGCATTCGCGGGCAGGCACCAGCGCGCTGATCTCCTTGCCGCCCGAGCCGAATGTCACCAGCGCGTCATTGCCGTGGAACTCGATGAGATCGGCAGTGCCTTGCAACAGGTTTGCTCTGCCGGCTTGCGCCGTCTTCAGATCCGGAGGCCGGACGCCGAGCACCACGCGATCGCCGTGCCGCAGGTCGAAGTCGCCGCCTTGCAGCGACAGCACCGTCCCGGCGCCGGTCAGCGTCCAGCCGTCCCCCTTCCGGCCGACCATGGCCTCGATGAAATTCATGTTCGGCGTGCCGATGAAGCCGGCTACGAACAGATTACCGGGACGCCGATAGATTTCCGCCGGCGAGCCGATCTGCTCGATCACGCCATCCTTCAAGAGCACGATGCGGTCGGCCAGCGTCATTGCTTCGAGCTGGTCATGCGTGACATAGACGGTGGTGGTCTTCAGCGACTGGTGCAGCCTGGCGATCTCGACGCGCATATGGTTGCGCAGCTTGGCGTCGAGATTGGAGAGCGGCTCGTCGAACAGGAACACTTTCGGCGTCTTGATCATGGCGCGCGCGATCGCCACGCGCTGCTGCTGTCCGCCGGAAAGCTCTGTCGGCTTGCGGCCGAGATAGGGTTCGAGGCCAAGCGTCCGGGAGACCGCCTCGACGCGCTTCTTGATCTCGGCTGCCGGCACCTTCTGCCGCTTCAGCCCGAAGGCGATGTTGTCGAAGATCGTCATATGCGGATAGAGCGCATAATTCTGGAACACCATGGCGATGCCGCGGTCGCCCGGCTCGAGATCGTTCACCACCTTGCCGCCGATCGACACCTCGCCGCCGCTGATATCCTCCAGCCCCGCCAGCATCCTGAGCAAGGTCGACTTGCCGCACCCGGACGGACCGAGGAACACCACGAACTCATGCTCCTCGATCGCGAGGTTGAGATCGCGGATGACGGTCGTGGCGCCATAGGCCTTGTCGACATGGGAGCAAACGATCGCGGACATCCCTTATCCCTCTTCGCCGGTCAGCAGGATCTGCAGCTTGACGTCCTCCGGCCTGCCTTGCGCCGCGCGCTCGAACGCCTTGATGCTTTCGGAGAAATCATAGGTGCCGGTGATCAGCGGCTTGAGATCGACCTTGCCGGAGGCGATGAGCTGCAGGGCGCGGTCGAAGATGTTGGCGTAGCGGAACACGGTCTCGATGCGCACTTCCTTGGAAATCGCCGCCGGCACGTTGAGCTCGACCGTCTCCACAGGAAGCCCGACCAGCACCACCGCGCCGCCCGGCCGCACCACGTCGAACAGGTTTGCGAAGGCCTTCGGGCTGCCGCTCGCCTCGAACACGATATCGGCGCCCCAATTGTCGGTCGCAGCCCGCACCGCGTCGACCAGCGACTGCTTGCCGATATCGACCGGCACGATGCCGGGATACTGGGCGGCTATCTCCAGCTTCGGCGCGGAAAAGTCCGAGACCAGCACTTTGGAGCAGCCGCCCGCCAGCGCGGCGAGCGCGATCATGATGCCGATCGGGCCGCAACCGACGACGACGGCGACATCGCCGGGCACGATGCGGGCGCGCGCCGCAGCCTGCATGCCGATGGCGAAGGGCTCGACCATCGCGCCCTCGGCGAAGGAGACATTGTCCGGCAGCTTGTAGGTGAAGGCCGCCGGATGAACGGCTTGAGGAGCAAGCACGCCATGCACCGGCGGCGTTGCCCAGAAGCGGACGTCCGGGTCGACATTGTAGATGCCGAGCTTCGTCGCGCGCGAGGCAAGGTTCGGCACGCCCGGCTCCATGCAGACGCGGTCGCCGACCTTCAGGCTCGTGACATTGGCGCCGACCTCGATGATCGTGCCTGACGCTTCATGGCCGAGCACCATGGGCTCGCGCACGATATAGCTGCCGATCGCGCCATGCGTGTAATAATGCACGTCGCTGCCGCAGACGCCGACCGTGTGGATGGCGATCCTGACGTCGTCCGGTCCGACGTCTTGCGGCAGCGCGATCTCGCGCAGCGACAGTTCGCCTTTTTTCTCAAGCACCAGTGCCCGCATCGGGTATCCTCACTTCAACTTTTCTTTTGCCGGAAAACGGAATTCAGGAAGCCGCTCAGCACGCCGAGGAAGAGCAGCGGCGGCAGCGACAAAAGCACGACCGAGGCATTGAGGATGCCCCACGGCACGTTCATGCCTTGCTGCGACAGCTCGGAAGCCACGATCGGCAGGGTCTTGGCGTTGGAGCTCGACAGCATCAGCGCGATCAGGAATTCGTTCCAGACCAGCACGAAGCTGAAGGCGATGGCGCCGATCAGCGAGCGCGCCGCCACCGGAAGCGCGATCCGCCAGAAGACGGCATAAGCGCCGTAACCGTCGACGAAGGCCGCCTCCTCGATCTCCTTCGGCACGCCCTGGAAGGCCGGGATGGCCAGCCACATGATCACCGAGATGGTCAGCAGCGAATATGTGACGATCAGCGCCGGCAAAGTGTCGTAGAGCCCGAACTGCAGCCAGATCACCATCAGCGGGATCGCCACCGCCACCGGCGGCAGGAAACGCAGCGACAACACGAAGAACTGGATGTCGCCGGCGAAGCGATTGGGATAGCGCGCCACCGCATAGGCCGCCGGCAGGCCGAGCACGATGCCGATCAGCACCGCCGCGCCGCAGGCGACCGCGGAGTTGTAGAGGCCGGCCAGCACGCTGTCGCGGCCGAGGATGTAGCTGATATTGGCGAGCGTCGGCGTGAAGAACACCTTCGGCACGCGGGTGATGATGTCGACATTGTTCTTCAGCGCGTTGAGCGCCGTCCACAAAAGCGGAAACACGGCCAGGAATCCGGCCAGCGTCAGGACGGCCTTGGCGACCAGGCGGCCCGGTCTTATCGGATGTGGCTTCATGCCTGCACCCGCTTCCACAGCATGGTGAAGGTGATGACCGTCGCGATCATCATCAGCACCGCCATCGCCGAGGCGTAGGAGACCTTGCCGGATTCGATGAAGCCCTGCGAGAAGGCGTACATGTCGAGCGTCTCGGTCGCGACGCCGGGCCCGCCGCGCGTCATCACATAGATCAGGTCGAAGGAGCGCAGCGACTCGATCATCTTGACGAACATCAGGCTGATCAGCGGCGCCTTCAGCATCGGCAAGGTGACATAGGCATGGATCTGCCAGCGCCTGGCGTGGTCGAGCCTGGCCGCCTCGATCGGCTGCGGCGGCAAGGTTTCGAGCAGCTTCAGCACGATGACGGCGAAGAACAGCCCCCATTGCCAGACATCCACCGAAGCGACCGCGAACAACGCCGTGCCGGGCTTGGACAGCGGATCGAAGATCAACCCGCCGGTGATCAGCCGGTAGGGATAGGTGGCGATGCCGTAGAGCGGGTGATAGGCGAACTTCCAGACGAAGGCTGCCGAGACGCGCGGCAAAAGCACCGGGATGATGAACAGGAGGCAGTAGAAATTGCGCAGGCGTGGGCCGGCGACCTCGAACATCAAGACGCCCAGCCCGATCGCCACCACCATCGTCGCGACGACGGTGACGATCTCCCATTTCACCGAAACCCAGACGGCGTTGAGGAAGCGGCGGTCGAGGAAGAGATCGGCGAAGTTCGAGAACCAGACCCAGGAATAACCGGTCGTGCTCAGCTCGCGGTTCTGCAAGGCGATGACGATGGCGTAGAGCGTCGGCACCATCGACAGCACCAGAAGGATGGCTAAAGTCGGAACCAGAAATGTGACCGGCAGGGAAGAGCGTCGGCGCATTACTATCCTCGGATTTACTGCTGTCTGGCGAAGGTCCGGCGGCGCACGGGTCCCGGCATTCCTTCGAATGCCGCGGACCGCGCGCCACGGGCGGGAGGATTACTTCTTCTTCACCAGCTCGTTGGCATAAGCCTCGAGCTCGTTGAGGCCGCCCTTGATGTCGGTGCGCGTGCCGGTGACCAGCTCTTCCAGGATGATGCCCCAGCGGTCGCCGAGATCAGGCCAGCGCGGATCCTGCCAGAAGTTCACCGCCGTCACCTTGCCGGTGTCGGCCAGCGCCTTGCCGAGATCGGCACCGTAGATGTCGGCGAATTCCTTGCTGGAGAGGATGCTGGTGCGGTTCAGCTCGCCGAACTGGTGCGCGTCGAGCCGGCGCTTCTCATTCTCCTTCGAGGTCGCCCAGGCGATGAACAGGCCGGCGCATTTCTTCGCGGCGTCATCCGCGTTGGCCTTGGTGCCGATGGCAAGCCCGTGGCCGTAGCCGCCGCCCGGCAGCGGCGCGGGCGGCGGCAGGAAGCCGACCTTGCCGACCACCTGCGAGGTCTTCGGGTCCACCGCCATGCCCGACAGCGGCGTTGATTCGACGAGGATGGCGACCTGGCCGGAGAGGAAGGCGCCCGTCGATTCATCCCAGCTGCCGGTCTGCGTGCCGGGGGCCGAGTCCTTGAACAGCTTCAAATAGGCCTCAGTCGCCTTCACGGCGGGGTCCGAATTGAAAGCCGGCTTGTCGCCGTCGAACCACTTGCCGCCATAAGCCTTGAAGAACGGCATCCAGCGCCAGACATTGGCGCCCGAGCCGCGCGCGCCGCGCAGCGCGATACCGTACATTCCCTTGTCGGCATTGGTCAGTTTCGGCACGTCGGCGATCAGCTCGTCCAGCGTCTTCGGCGGCTGGATGCCGGCGGCCTCCAGCACGTCCTTGCGATAGACCATCAGGTCGCCGCCCCCGGTCAGCGGCGCGAACCAGACCTTGCCGTCATAGGTGGCGACCTTCTGGCGGCCCGGATCGAAATCGGCATAGTCGTATTCAGCCGGGTAGTAATCGGTCAGCGGCGCGATCCAGCCCGAGGAAGCGAACAGCGCCACATTGGCCTCGTCGACATAGTAGACGTTGTAGTTGCCGACGGTCGAAGCGTCGGCGCGCGACTTGGCGCGGCGGTCGTTCTCGTTGAGGTAATCGATCTGGAACGAGGCGCCGGAGAGTTTTTTGAACTCGTCCTTGGAGTCCTCCAGAAGCGTCAGCCCGTCGCGCGGCTGCGCCAGCACCTTGACCGGCGCCGAGCAGACCGGCGCCTGGGCAAGTGCTGCGGTTGAGACGGAAGCGGTAAACACGAACGCTGCACCGAGGCTGGCAGCAAGCCGGTTTGAATTCATTGGTTTTTCTCCTCCAGGAACACTCGCGAAAAGCGGCAGGTCCTCGGACTAAGCGACCCTCACCGTCGCCCGTCGAACCTTCCACCCGTCGCCAAAATGAGCAGTTGGAGAGAGCGAGGCTAGAAGCCCCGTTGCAGTAGACCTGTACTTTTATGCATTGTGCGGCGCAAAAAATGGCGCCGGCAGAGTCTGCTCGTCACACGAGTATCAGTACGATCAGAGGTGGCGAAATCAGGCCCGTAGGGTCAGCCGCTGCCGCGACAGTTTGCGATAGGATGACGGCGTCATCTTGTGCTTGCGCAGAAAGGCACGGTTGAAGTTCGAGATGTTCATGTAGCCGACCTGGAAGCAGATGTCGGTGATCGGGATATCGGTGTCGGCGAGCAGCTTGCAGGCCTGCCAGAGCCTGAGCTTGGCGACGTGGTCGCTGAACGAATTGCCGGTGTTCTTCTGGAAGAAGCGGGAAAAACTGCTTTCGCTCATGCCGGCCAATGCCGCTACGTCCGGCAGCTTCAGATCCTCGGCGAAATGCTGGAACAGGTAGGTCAGCGAGCGCTGAACGATATCCAGCGACTCCGCGTCGAGAAGGGGGGAGAAGTCCGGCGACGACAAAAGCGCGTATTCGTCGGTGGTGGCCAGAAGGTCGAGCAGTTCGAGGAACATGCGGAACCTAGCCAGCCCATGCACCTCGCCCATTCGTTCCATCAGCCCGGCGCCGTCGAGCGCGGTCTGGCCATGAAAGACCATGCCGCGCAGCGAGCGTTCCAGGAACGGCTCCAGCTCGCGCAGCTCCGGCAACAGCCCCGAAGAGCCGCGCAGCCGCTCGGGATCGAACTGCAGCACGATATCGCGGCCTTCGATCAGCTCGCCGGGCTGCACCGCCGTCACCCAGTCATGCGGCAGCCCGCCGCCGACGATGGTCAGATAGCCCGGCCCGAACTCGCCGATATGGTCGCCGACCAGCACGACGCCGGACGATTTCCTGAGCAGATGGATTTCGTATTCGGGATGGAAGTTCCAGACATTGCGCTCCCACGGATAGTCGTCCAGCCGCCACAGGAAGCTCTCGCTCGCCTCCGTTACGATGTGCTCGAAGGCGGGCGCCGTGCGTGGAATCGCGGCCGTGTTCTTTCTGCGCCTGAACGGCATCATTCCTCCCGGCATGGCGCGCCGGCTGCACATGCCAAGGGCATCCGTAGCAGCCCACGGCCAGCAAATGAAAGAGGCATCGCGGAATCTGGATCAATCGCTAGCCGGGCCGCGTCCCTTGCCAACATGTCGCATTTCGTTCACAAGGCGACGCAAATGGCGCCATTTTGCGCCGTTGTTGTACGGCTTCCGGCCCCTTGGCCGACGCGCCGTGTTCTGAAAGAGCGGAACAATGTCTGCGATCGAAGCCGGCGCTCGCGCGCCGGAAAACCTTTGGCGTCAGGAAATCAGGGCGACGATCGCGCTCGCTTGGCCGATGGTGCTGACCAATCTCGGCCAGACCGCCATGACCGCGACCGACGTCATGATGATGGGCCGCCTCGGGCCCGATACGCTCGCCGCCGGCGCGCTCGGCTCCAACCTCTATTTCATGCCGCTGATCTTCGGCCTCGGCCTGATGCTGGCGACCTCGCCGATGATGGCGACCGAGCTCGGCCGTCGTCGCCATTCGGTGCGCGATCTGCGCCGCACCGTGCGCCAGGGGCTTTGGCTGGCGATCCTGATCTCGATCCCGATCTGGATCTTTCTCTCGCACGGCGAAGAGGTGCTTCTGGCCATGGGCCAGAAGCCGGAGCTCGCGCATGAGGCCGGCATCTATCTGCACTGGCTGCAATGGGCGGTGCTGCCCTTCTATGGCTATATCGTGCTGCGCTCCTTCATCTCGGCGCTGGAGCGGCCGGGCTGGGCGCTGATCATCGTTTTCGTCGCAGTCGCCTGCAATGCTTTCTTCAACTGGGTATTCATGTTCGGCAATCTCGGCGTCAAGTCGATGGGCATTGCCGGCTCCGGGCTCGCCACCACTCTGTCAAGCATGCTGATGTTCATTGGCCTGGCGGCGGTGGTGATCAAGGAGAAGAAGTTCCGCCGCTACCGTCTGTTCGGCCGCTTCTGGCGCGCCGACTGGCCGCGTTTCCGCGGCCTGCTGAGGCTCGGCCTGCCGATCGCGGGCATCCTTGCCTTCGAGGTGACGATCTTCAATGCGGCGGCCCTGCTCATGGGGCTGATCGATGCGGATTCGCTCGCCGCCCACGCGATCGCCATCCAGATCGCCTCGATCTCCTTCATGGTGCCGCTCGGCCTCAACCAGGCGGTCACGGTCCGGGTCGGCTTGGCGCATGGCGCCGGCAATCCGGAAGGCGTTTCGCGTGCCGGCTGGACAGCCTTCGTCATCGGCGTCTCCTTCATGGCGCTGATGGGGCTGGTGATGATTCTCTGGCCGCATGCGCTGATCAGCGCCTTCATCGATCTCACCGATCCCAAAAACGCCAGGGTGATCACGCTTGCCGTCTCGTTCCTGGTCTTTGCTGCGCTGTTCCAGATTTTCGACGGCGCCCAGGCGGTCGCCGCCGGCATGCTGCGCGGCCTGCACGACACCAAGGTGCCGATGATCTATGCCGCGATCGGCTATTGGGGCGTCGGCCTGCCGCTCGGCGTGCTCCTCGCCTTCCATTTCGGCCTGAACGGCGTCGGCATCTGGATCGGCCTGGCCTCGGGACTGGCCGTGGTGGCGGCGCTGCTCCTGGCGCGCTGGCTCAGGCGCGACCGCATCGCGCCGGCACTGTCCTTCGGGCATTGACGAACAGAGGCTGCGGGTCCGGTCGGCAGTCTTTCGTCGGCTCAGCGCGCCCCTGCGCGCTGTTCCAGCCGCCGCGCGTACTGCGTCAGCGGGAAGCACATGACGAAAAAGATCAGCGCCACCAGCCCGTAGACCTTGAACGGCTCGAAAGTCGCGTTGTTGATGGCGTTGGAGGTCCTGACCAGCTCCTCGAAGCCGATGATCGAGGTCAGTGCCGTCGATTTGATGAGCTGCACCAGGAAGCCGACGGTCGGCGCGCGGGTGATGGCGAAGGCCTGCGGCAGGATGATCAGCCTGAGCTCCTGCAGATAGTGCAGCCCGAGGCTGGCGCCGGCGTCCCACTGGCCGCGCGGCAGCGCGTCGACGCCGCTGCGCCAGATCTCGGCCAGATAGGCGCTGGCGAAGAAGGTGAGGCCGAGCGCCGCTGCCGTCCACGGTTCGATGCGCAGCCCCAGCATCGGCAGGCCGAAGAACATCAAAAAGAGCTGCATCAAGAGCGGCGTGCCTTGGAAGAGCGCGATATAACCGGACGCGATCCGCTTCACCCAGCTGTTCTTGGCGATGCGGAAGAACAGCACCACCAGCCCGACCAGCGCGCCGCCGATGAAGGCGGCGAGCGACAACAGCACCGTCCAACGGGCGGCGAGCAGCAGGTTGCGCACGATGTCCCAGAAGGTGAACTCGATCATGACACGCCCGCCCCCAGAACACGGCGGCCGCCGCCGACCAGCAGCCGGCGCAGCCCCATAGACAGGCCGAGATAGACCATCGTCACCACGAAATAGGTCTCGAAGGCGCGAAAAGTGCGCGCCTGCAGCATGTCGGCCTCATAGGTCAGCTCGCGCACCGCGATCTGCGACACCACGGCGGATTCAAGCATCATGATGACGATCTGGCTGGTCAGCGCCGGGTAGATCACTTTCAGCGCTTGCGGCAGGACGATCTTGACGAATACCTGGCGGGGCCTGAGGCCGAGCGCCAGCGCGGCTTCCGTCTGCCCGCGCGGCACGGCGTCGAGCCCGGCGCCGACGATCTCGATCGTATAGGCTGCCATATTGAGCGTCATCGCCAACACCGCGGCCAGGATCGGGTCCAGCCTGATCCCGAGCGTGGGCAGCCCGAAGAAGATGAAGAATAGCTGCACCAGGAACGGCGTGTTGCGCATCACCTCGACATAGATGCCGATCGCCAGCTGAAGCGGCTTCGGGCCGTTTCTTTTGCCGGCGGCGCCCAGGATGCTGAGGAAGGTGCCGGCGAGCGTCGTGACGGCGATCAGAAGCAGCGTCATCGCCGCGCCGCGCGCGATCACGCCCGCCGCACCCGCAAGCCAGCCGAAGTCGAGGCTGTAGCCCATGGCGATTGACCTTGTTGAAGGCGCCCGGCCTAGAGCAATTCCAGGAAAAGTGTGAAGCGGTTTTCCGTCCGGAATTGCGTGAAAACAAAGAGGGAGAGAAGGTTCGGCGCCTGTTACGGCGCCGAACCGATCGGCATCAATCCTTGAGATTGTCGGGGTTGAGCGGCGTCTTCAGCCAGGCCTTGGAGCTTTCGTCGAGCTTGCCGTCGGCCAGCATCTTGGCGACGGCGTCGTTGACAGCCTTCTTCAGCCGGTCCTCATTCTTGTTGAGGCCGATATGCGAGGGCGAGGTCAAGAGCTGGAATTTCTGCTCCGGCTGCAGCGCGTCCTGCTTGGCCAGCACCTGTGCGCCGACGTCGTTGCCGACCACCATCAACTGCGTCTGGCCGGAGATAAAGGCCTGGATGACGGAATTGTAGTTGTCGAAGCGGCGGATGTCGGCGGACGATGGCGCCGCCTCGGTCAGCGAGGTATCCTCCAGCGTGCCGCGGTTGACGGCGATGGACTTGTCGGCGAGGTCTTCCTTGCCCTTCACGGCCGTTGCTTTCGGGCCGATGACGGCGATGTAGTAGGGCGCGTAGGCGGCGGCGAAATCGATCACCTGCTCGCGTTCCTTGGAGTAGCCGACGCTCATCAGGATATCGACGCGCTTGTCGGTGAGATAAGGAATGCGGTTCTGGCCGGTGACGCTGACCAGGTTGAGCTTAACCTTCAAGGCGTCGGCGATGGCCTGCGCCACGTCGATGTCGTAGCCCTTGATGCTCATATCGGCGCTGGCCGAGGAGAAGGGCGGGAAGTCGGAAAAGATGCCGACATTGATGGCGCCGGCCTTGGTGATGTCATCGACGGCGTCGGCCTTGGCCTGGGTGGCGAGGCCGGCGGCGCCGAGCATCATGGCTGCCGCGATGGCGGATTTCAGTGCATTGCGAAGAGTCATTCTTATTCCCCTGCTGGAAGCTTGTTGTTGAAACCGGCCGCCGGCTCCAGCGCGGCGGCCGTGTTGGGAGAGCAATTCCAGAAGACGCGGTTTAGGTTTGGCGACTTCGCCATAGCTTCCGTCTGGAATTGCGTGAAGCATCAGCCCTTCTTGATCGCCGGACTGAACACCATCAGGCTGAGAATCTCGAACAGGACCTGGGCGCCGACATGGGCGGTGTTGGTGGTCGCGTCATATTGCGGCGCCACCTCGACGACGTCGCCGCCGACGATGTTGAGGCCCTTCAGCCCGCGCAGCAGTTCGAGCACCTCGCGCGTCGTCAGCCCGCCGACTTCCGGCGTGCCGGTGCCGGGCGCGAAGGCCGGATCGATGCTGTCGACGTCGAAGGAGACGTAGGTCGGGCCGTCGCCGACGATTTTGCGCGCCTTCTCGATGATGGCGGGGATGCCGAGGCCGGTCACCTCCTCGGCATGCACGACGGTCATGCCGGACTCGTAGGTGAACTCCCACAGATATTCGGCCGAGCCGCGGATGCCGATCTGGATCGTGCGCGAGGGATCGAGCACGCCGTCCAGCACCGCGTTGCGGAACGGTCCGCCATGGTGGAACTTGGTCATGTCGAACAGCCCGCTGGTATCGCAATGGGCGTCGATATGGATCATGCCGACCGGCGCCTTTTTGCCGACCGCCTTCAGGATCGGACGGCTGATCGAATGGTCGCCGCCGACCGAGAGCGGCAGCACGCCGGCGTCGACGATCTGGTTGGTGCGCTTTTCGATGTCCTCATGGCTGATCTCCAGCCGGTAGCGGCTGCGGAACGGCGTGTCGCCGATATCGGCGACGCGAAGCTCATGCGTCGGCGCGCATTCCAGCACATGGTTGTACGGGCCGATGCGCTCGATGGCGCGCAACGCGCGCGGCCCGAAGCGCGAGCCGGGACGGTTGGTGACGCCGAGGTCCATCGGCACGCCGATCATCGCCACCTGCAGGTCGCCGAAATCCGGGTTCTCGGCGGCGATTTCGCGGTAGGGCGCGGCGAGGAAAGTCGGGATGCCGGAATAGGGGGCGAGCCGGGTGCCCGACTTGTTGAAGATCTTGTCGGCGACCTTGCGGAATTTCGGGTCGAACATCTCGCCGCCATGGCTCTCGCCATATTTGCGGCGCAACGCTTCGAGCTTGCCGCGATCGTAACCCATGTCCGGTCTCCTCTGCTTACTGCCCGCACGGGAGATTTGCCAAGCCAGCCAGTTGCCAGGCTGGATCGTTGCCCGCTGTCCCCGGCGGATTTCACGTCTCTTGAAAGCTGTTCCGGGCAAAAGTGTCGGGCAGCCGCATTGAAAAATCAATTGATATTGTTAGGGTCTTTGTTGTGAGAAAATCTCACAGAGTTGGAGCTCTCCATGGCCAAGCGCCTGCCGCCGCTGAACCCCTTGCGCGCCTTCGAAGCCGCGGCGCGGCACGCCTCGCTGACCAAGGCGGCGGGTGAGCTCAATGTCACGCACGGCGCTGTCAGCCACCAGATCAAGGCGCTTGAGCAATCGCTCGGCGTAAAACTGTTCGAGCGCAGCGGCCAGCGCGTGAAGCTGACGCCGCATGGCGCGGAGTTCCTGCCGGCGGTCTCGGCCGCCTTTGAGGGCATCGCCGCCGCCACGCAGCGCATGACTAGGCCGGCAAGTGCCGGCGCGCTCTCGGTCTCCTGCGTGCCGGCGCTGTTGTTGCTCTGGATGACGCCGCGGCTCGGCTCCTTCACGGCGCAATATCCGGACATCCAGCTGACGCTGATCCCGTCCAACGATCCCAAGGACATCCGCGCCGCGGACATCGACGTCTGCGTGCATTATGGCGACGGCAGCTGGAGCGACTGCTGGATACGCAAATGGTCCGGCCTGGAGCTGTTTCCGGTGGTCAGTCCGACGCTGATCAACAACCGCCCGATCCGCAGCGTCCGCGACCTCGCCGACCATGTCTTCCTGCATGGCGACGATGGCCGTGAATGGCACACCTGGCTGGCCGCCGCCGACGCGCTCGATCTGGAGCGCGGTCGCCGCCATCGTCTGGGCGATGCGCGCATGGCGACGGAGGCCGCCGTGCACGGCCATGGCGTGGCGCTCGGCGATTCCGTCACCGCGCGCGCCTTGCTCGCCAGGGGCATGCTCGTCGCGCCCTTCACCTTGTCGGTGCCGGCGGTCGACGATTTCTATGTCGTCTGCCGCAACGAGATGCGCTCGGCACCGATCGTGCAGCTCTTCATCGACTGGCTGTTCGCCGAGAAGGAGCAGGACGAGGCCCGCGCCGACGCGCCGGTGGCCGGCCGCGTGCCGAGCCGCAGGAAACGTCCGTCCCTCAAGGTCATAGGCGTCAGGACCGCATCCTGATGGCTGGACTTGCATAGCTGCTTTTTGTCGGGCCAGCTTGCAAAGCAGCAAGCGCGTTCGGAAATACGGTGCTAAGAGGCAGTTGGCTAAAGCAATTCCGTGCAACGGGGTTGCGTCCGGAATTGATCGAACAAGGATTTGAAGCGTGACGCCCGCGTTTCCGTGCGTTGTGCTTTATGGATGAGCGAGCATGGCAAAGACCGATATAGCGCGGCGCGTCTACAACCACACCTGGAAGCTCGACCCGATCGTCCGCAGCCTGCTGGACACCGACTTCTACAAGCTTCTGATGCTGCAGATGATCTGGGGCATGTACCCCAAGGTTGACGCCACCTTCTCGCTGATCAACCGCACCACGTCGGTGCGGCTGGCCGATGAGATCGACGAGGGCGAGTTGCGCGAACAGCTCGACCACGCCCGCACCTTGCGCTTCTCGAAGAAGGAAATGATCTGGCTGGGCGGCAACACTTTTTACGGCCGCAAGCAGATATTCGAGCCGGAATTCCTCGCCTGGCTGGAGAATTTCCGCCTGCCCGAATACGAGCTTTCCAGGCGCGACGGCCAGTTCGAGCTCTCCTTCGCCGGGCCCTGGATGTACACGACGCTCTGGGAAATCCCGGCACTCGCGATCATCAACGAGCTGCGCTCGCGAGCGGCGATGCGCTCATTCGGCCCGTTCGCCCTCGACGTGCTCTACGCCCGCGCCAAAGCCAAGATGTGGGACAAGACCGAGCGGCTGAAGGCGCTGCCCGGCATCCGCATTTCCGATTTCGGCACGCGCCGCCGGCATTCCTTCCTGTGGCAGCGCTGGTGCGTCGAGGCGCTGAAGGAAGGCATCGGCGATGCTTTCACCGGCACCTCAAACGTGCTTCTCGCCATGGACAACGACCTCGAAGCTTTGGGCACCAACGCGCATGAATTGCCGATGGTCTTCGCCGCCCTTGCCAATTCCGAAGAGGAGCTGAGGCAGTCACCCTACAAGGTGCTGCAGGACTGGCAGCGCTACTATGGCGGCAATCTGCTGATCGTGCTCCCCGACACTTTCGGCACCGCCGCGTTCCTGCGCGATGCGCCGGACTGGATCGCCGACTGGACCGGCTTCCGGCCGGACAGCGCGCCGCCGATCGAAGGCGGCGAGAAGATCATCGACTGGTGGCGCAAGAAGGGCAAGGATCCCAAGCAGAAGCTGCTCATCTTCTCCGACGGCCTGGAAGTCGAGACCATCGAGGAGACCTACAAGCATTTCCGCGGCAAGGTGCGCATGTCCTTCGGCTGGGGCACCAACCTCACCAATGATTTCGAGGGTTGCGCGCCGACCGAAACCAAGAGCCTCGACGCCATCTCGCTCGTCTGCAAGGTCAGCGAAGCCAATGGCCGGCCGGCGGTGAAGCTGTCGGACAACCCCGCCAAGGCGACCGGGGATGAGAAGGAGATCAAAAGGTATCTCAGGATATTTGGCGAGAAGGGACGCGTGGAGCAGCTGGTGAAGGTGTGAGGCTTAAGGCCCGGACGAATGGAATTCCTGGATAAGCCGAGTTCCTTCGCGCCCCCCTCTGTCCTGCCGGACATCTCCCCCTCTAGGGGGGAGATTACGCTGTCATCTCCGCTTTCGCCAATCTCTGACGTTGCAGGAGGAGAGCCGGCGCCGAAACTGCTAATCTCCCCCCAAGAGGGGGAGATGCCCGGCAGGGCAGAGGGGGGCGCCGTAGAGTGCCAGCTTTCCGGGTTGGCTTTCCTAGCCGCCGCCCTCGCCACTCTCCCCACCCCCGCCTTCGCCCACGCTTCCGACCGCGGCCACGTCCTGCTTCTCCCGACCGGTTACTACATCGCAGGTGGCGCGCTGGCGGTGGCCGTCAGCTTCCTCGTTCTGGCGCTGCTGCCGCCTGCCGCCCTCGACCATTTCTGGCGTCGGCGCCTACCTCTATTTGCCTTCAGCGACACCCTGCGCACCACTATCAGCCTGATTTCCTTTGCCGGCTTCGCGCTTCTCATCGCCGCCGGGCTTTCCGGCAGCCGCGACCCGCTTTCCAACCCTCTCCCACTCGTGATCTGGACGCTGCTCTGGGCCGGCTTCACCCTGTTGCAGGGCGTCTTCGGCGACTTCTGGTCGTGGCTCAACCCATGGTACGGCCCGTGGCGCGTCGCCTCTCGCGTTTTCAGCATTCAGGCCGGCGACGCAAAGCCATCGCGCCTGCTCAACTGGCTCGGCTACTGGCCGGCCTTCGCGCTGTTCTTCGCCTTCGCCTGGTTCGAGCTGATCGATCCGGCGCCCGACGATCCGGCCCGCCTGGCCTTTGCCGCCGGTATCTATTGGCTGGCGAGCTTTGTCGCGATGCTCGTCTTCGGCTACGACGCCTGGAGCCGGCGCGGCGAATTCCTCACTGTCTTCTTTGCCATGGTCGCCCGCTTCGCGCCTGTCGAGCGCCTCGATGGCCGGCTCTCGCTCTGCTGGCCCGGCGCCAAGCTGCTTGCGGCCGCGCCGCTGCCGCTGAGCGGCACGGCCTTTCTTCTCCTCGCCCTGTCCTCAGTATCTTTCGACGGCCTGTCGAAAACCTTCTTCTGGCTCGGTCTGTTCGGCGTCAATCCGCTGGAATATCCAGGCCGCACCGCTTTGATCGGCATCGGCAGCTTCGGCCTTGTGCTCACCTTCGTCCTGCTCGCGGCCGTGTTCGCGTCGGCCGTTTTTCTTGGACAGCGCCTTGCCGGCGACGATCATTCATTGAGGGCGCCTTCGGGCCTGCTGGTCTGGTCGATCGTGCCGATCGCGCTCGCCTACCACATTGCGCATTACCTCACCGTTCTGCTCGTCGACGGCCAGTACGCGCTGGTCGCGCTCTCCGATCCTTTCGCGCTCGGCTGGAACCTGTTCGGCACCGCTGGCAGGATGGTCGAGGCGGGCGTCGTCGCCGGCGCCCAGTCGGCCTGGTGGCTATGGAATGTCCAGGCCGGCGTCATTATCGCCGGCCATGTGCTGGCGGTTCTGGTCGCGCATGGCCTTGCCTGGCGCCTCCACCCTCAGCCTTCGCGTGCGGCGCTCAGCCAGCTTCCGCTCACATTTCTGATGATCGCCTACACGATCTTCGGCCTCTGGCTGCTTGCCACGCCGACCGCCGGATGACACAAGGGCGCGCCTCCGATGCCGTCGGGTAAAGCTCGCTTGCCAGGCCAGAGCTTTGGTGATTTAGTTTGTACACATGCAATTTTCGCGTCCTCCGAGCGAGGAGGATCGAGCCGCCTTATCGCTGGTCAAAACTGAAAAAACAGGGGAACCGACATGGCTGACAAGAACGGATTTTTCGACCTCTCCAAGACGACGCTGTCGCGCCGCACCGCGCTGAAAGGCATAGCCGCCGGGGCCGGCCTGGCGCTGGCGCCGGGCTTCGTTCGTTACAGCCAGGCGCAGAGCTCGGCACCGATCAGAATAGGCTTCCAGTCGCACCGAACCGGTATCGGCGCCGCCTATGGCCGCTGGTACGAGAAGACCAGCGCCGCCGCCGTCAAGGCGATCAACGACGCCGGCGGCATCAGCGGCCGCAAGGTCGAGCTGGTCATCGAGGACGACGGCACCGATCCGGCGCGCGGCGCCGAGGTGGTCAACAAATTCGCCAAGCAGCACAAGACCGACATCGTCTTCGGCACCTTGTTCTCGCATGTCGTAATCGGCTCAGCGCCCGCCGCCGGCGAAAACAAGATCCCCTATTTCGTAGTCAGCGAAGGCCATCACGTCGCCTCCACCAAGCTCAACCGCTACGTCTTCCAGCCCGGCATTACCGACGTGAAGAGCCAGATTCAGTCGATGGCGCCGTGGATCGCGGCGAATGCCGGAAAGAAGGTGACGCAGATCTTCCCCGACTTCGCCTTCGGCTACGACCACCGCGACTACCTGCCGCCGGCGCTGAAGGCGCAGGGCGCCGACGTGATCGCCCAGATCGCCATCCCGCCGACGGAGAGCTCCTTCACCAAGTACTTCCCGCAGATCCCGGCCGAGACCGAGGTGATCTACCACGTCATGGTCGGCCCGGCCGTGCTTACCTTCGTCAAGGAGCTCGGCGAATTCTACGGTTCGCAACGGCCGCAGCTCTTCGGCTTCATCGACTCGCTCGAAGCCGTCGACATCAACAGCCCCGGCCTCGAATTCCTCGACGGCAGCCATTTCTGGGAAGGCTCGCCCCGCTATGCGCAGCCCGATGACTCGGCGGCGCAGAAAGCCTACCGCGCCGCGGTCGGCATCGACGACAACGGCGCCGCCGTCGGGGACCCCAAGGACGTCTCCACCGCCGCCCACATGTTCGGTTGCTGGGAAACGCTCTATGTCGTCAAGAAGGCGATGGAGGATGCCGGTTACAAAGGCCCGGAGGATCGCGCCAAGCTGGTCGAGGCGACCGAGGCGCTGAAGGAATTCGCCGAGGGGCCGGAGCATCCGCAGGGTCCGAAAACCTTCAACGGCAAGATCCACCAGTGCTTCGGCATCCAGAACATCTCCAAGGTCGAAGGCGGCAAGCTCAAGGTCGTCCACAAGACCAAAATCGAGGACGGTCTCTACGAGCCGGAAGGGGATTATACGAAGCAGGCGCTGTGAGCTTGTCTCATAGCATATGCACTTCGGCCCCCATCTCCTCCTCGCGGCCCTCGAAGGTCTCGTCACCTCTGCCGTGCTGGCGCTGACGGCGCTTGGCCTGTCGCTGGTGTTCGGCGTCATGCGCGTCGTCAATGTCGCGCATGGCGAGTTCTTCATGCTGGGCGCGGTGCTCGCGTGGGCGGTCTCGACGGCGATTTCCGGCCACCCGGCGGTCGGCTTCGTCGCCGCGCTGGTGATCGCGCCCTTGCTGGTCGGGCTGGTCGCGCTGGTTGCCGAACGCCTGGTGCTGCGCCGGCTGAATTACAATCCCGAAGGCACCATCGTCGCCACCATCGGCATGCTCTACATCATCCAGCAGCTGGCGCTGACCTTCTATGGTCCCGAAGCGCGCCCGGTCGAGCCGCCCTTCAGCTACCGCATCCTTTTGCCGTGGTTCGGCTATTCCGGTTACAAGCTGTCGGTGGTCGCCGCGTCCGCCGTTCTGCTGGTGATTACCTGGCTGGTGCTGACGCGCACCAGGATCGGCCTGATCATGCGCGCCACCCAGTATGACCGCGAGACGGCGCAGGCCTTCGGCATCCCGGTCGAGCGCGTCTATGCCGGCGTCTTCGCCGTCGGCGCCATGCTGGCGGCGATCGCGGCGGTGCTGATCGTGCCGATCAGCCAGGCGCATTATCTGATGGGGCAGGACCCGCTGCTCTTGTCCTTCATCGTCGTCATCATCGGCGGCCTGGGATCGCTCCGCGGCACCGTGGTCGCCGCCATCCTGATCGGCCTCTCCGACGGCATCATCTCGATGTTCTTCTCGCCGACCCTGGCGAAGATCATCGCCACGCTGGTCGTCGCCATGGTGCTGGTGTTCCGGCCGCAAGGCCTGTTCGGGGCGACGTCCAGATGAGGGATGCTTCACCGGCAAAGACCTACGCCCTGCATATCGGCGTCATCGCGCTTCTGTTCGCGCTGAACTTGGTCCTGCCGGACTACCACCAGAGCCTGTTCGCCCGCATCATGGCGCTGGCCGTCTTCGCCATGGGCTACAACCTGCTCTTCGGCTATGTCGGCTTGCTCAGCCTCGGCCATGCCATGTTCTTCTCGGCCGGCCTCTACGGTGCGGGCTTGACCGTCTATCATCTCGGCTGGGGCGTGCCGGAAGCTTTTGTCGCCGGTGTCGCCTGTGGCGCGCTGCTCGCCTTGGTCATCGGCCTGCTGGCGCTGCGCACGTCCGGTGTCGCGTTCATGATCGTCACGATGATGTTCGCCCAGGTTTTCTATCTGCTTATCCTCTATTTCGCCGCCTGGACCGGCGGCGACCAGGGCCTTGTCATCCAGCAGGCGTCGCGGGTGATCGCGATCGGCGGCGCATCCTTCGACCTGACCGATCCGACCGTGCGCTACATGAGCGCGCTGGCGCTGTTCTCGATCATTCTGCTCGTCACCTTAGCCGTCGTCCGCTCCCGCTTCGGCCGCGTGCTGGTCGCCATTCGCGAGAATGAGGAGCGCACCAAGATGCTCGGCTACAACACGGTCGCCAACAAGCTCGCCGCAGTCGTCGCCGCCGGCGCCATCTGCGCGGCCTCCGGCGCGGCCTATGCCTTGCTCTTCGGCTATGTCGGCTCGGGCTTCGCTTCCGTGCAATATTCCATCCTGCCGCTGCTCTGGGTGCTGCTCGGGGGTGCCGCAACCACGCTCGGGCCGCTCATCGGCACGCTGTTCATGTACTATGTCACCGACATCACCAGCGGCTTCACCTCCGCCTATCTGCTGATCGTCGGCGTGGCGCTCATCCTGTTGGTGCTGTTCTTCCCGAAAGGCATCCTGGGCAGCATCCGCGAGCGCTGGCTGCGGTGGCTGCCATGACGCCGCTTCTCACCACCAAGGGCCTGTCGCGCCATTTCGGCGGCCTGCGCGCCGTCGACGGCGTCGACTTCACGCTGATGCCGGGCGAGATCCGCGCCATCATCGGTCCCAACGGCGCCGGCAAGACCACCTTCGTCAGCCTGCTCTCAGGCCGCATCCGGCCGTCCTCCGGCATGGTCGTCTTCGACGGCGCCGACATCACCGCCATGCCGGCTTACAAAAGGGTTCGCCTCGGCGTTGCCTACACCTTCCAGATCACCAGCGTCTTCGCCAACCTCACGGCCTTCGACAATGTCGCGCTGCCGGTGCAGCGCACGCTGACCGACGGCCGCACGAAGGGCCAGGTGAGAAGCGGCGTCATGGCGGCGCTGGAGCGCACCGGCCTTGCCGATCGCGGGGGCACGCTAGCCGGGCAACTCTCCTACGGCCATCAGCGACTGCTCGAAGTGGCGATGGGCCTGGCGCTGAAGCCGCGTCTGCTGATCCTCGACGAGCCGACGCAGGGTCTCGCCGACAGCGAGATCGACAATTTCATCATGCTGGTGCGCGAGATCGCCAGGGACGCTACGGTGCTTTTGATCGAGCACAACATGCCGGTGGTCATGCAGCTTGCCGACCGCATCACCGTCTTCAATTCGGGAAAGATCCTCGCCGAAGGAACGCCGGGTGAGATCCGCGCCAACGCCGAGGTGCAGGACGCCTATCTCGGAGCAACCCATGGCTGACTCGGTTGGAACCAATGGCGGATTGCTCACCATTTCCGGCCTCAATTGCTTCTACGGCGAGGTGCAGGTGCTCTACGGCCTCGACCTCACGCTGAACAAGGGCGAGGTGCTTTGCTTGTTCGGCCGCAACGGCGCCGGCAAGACGACGACGCTGAAGGCGATCATGGGTCTGGTGCCGGCGGCTGCCGGCTCTATCACGCTGGACGGCAAGGAACTGACCGGGCTCCCTGCGCATGACGTGCCGAAGGCCGGCGTCGCCTATGTGCCGCAGGGCAGGCGATTGTTCGCCGAGATGACGGTGGCGGAAAACATCGAGATCGGCCTGATGGCGCGCGGCAAGGGCAAGCAAACCCGCGAGAACGTGCTCGATCTCTTCCCGTTGCTCAGGGAGCGGCTGAGACAACGCTCAGGCACCCTCTCCGGCGGCGAGCAGCAGATGCTGGCGATGGCCCGCGCGCTCTGCCTCGAGCCGCAAGTACTGCTGCTGGACGAGCCGACCGAAGGGCTGATGCCGTCGATGATCGCCAAAATCCGCGAGACGGTGGCGAAGCTGCGCGAACTCGGTGTCTCGACCATCCTGGTCGAGCAGCGCGTCGACGCCGTGCTCTCGGTCGCCGACCGAGTCGCATTCATCGAGAACGGCCGCAACCGCGAGACGGTCGATGTCGAGGCGCTGCGCACCGATCCGTCGGCGGTGCGCAGGTATGTGGGCGTGGGATAACATTACCCTTCCCCTTGTGGGGAGGGTCGCTGCGAAGCAGCAGGGCGGGGGCAACGCCGACCCCCAGCCGAACCTACGGTCCGACCTCCCACAAGGGGGAGGTAAGGCGCCGTCTCACTCGAAAAACAGATACCCTGCGATCAAAAATGTCGGGATCAGCACCGCTCCCGACCACGCCATATAGCCGAAGAAGCCGGGCATCTTCACGCCGCGATGCCGGGCGATGGCATAGACCATGAAGTTCGGCGCATTGCCGATATAGGTGTTGGCGCCCATGAACACGGCGCCCGCCGAGATCGCGGCCAATGTCGAGGCGGCCTCGGTCATCAAGTGGTGCGCATCACCGCCGGCAAGCTCGAAGAACACCAGATAGGTCGGCGCATTGTCGAGGAACGACGACAACGCCCCGGTCAGCCAGAAATAGGCGAGGTTGTTCGGCTGGCCGTCGGCGGATGTTACTAGAGCCACCAGCGGCGCCAGAGCGCCGTCATGGCCGGCCCGCAGGATGGCGATGACCGGCACGATGCAGGTGAAGATGCCGGCAAAGAGTTTCGCCACCTCGGCGATCGGCTCCCAGGTGAAGCCGTTCGCCTCGCGGTGGCTCTTGTACGAGACTTGGAGGGACAGCAAGGCGAGCGCCAGGATGATCGCATCGCGCACCAGGTTCTGCAGTTCCAGGCTGACGCCGAGGACCGGAATGCTGACGCCCGGCTTCCAGCTCGCCGAAAGCAGGATTGCGCCAATCACGCCGGCAAGCAGCGGCAGGTTGGCGAGGCCATGCAAGCGCACCTTCGTGTCCGGCGTCGGATCCTTGATCTTCGGCATGCCGCCCTCGCGGCGATGCAGCACGATATCCAGCGCCAGGAAGACGATGAGCACCAGGCCGCCGGTGAACAGCGTCTCGCGCCAGAGGTTCGCGGTCGTCCAGAAAAAATCGACGCCGCGCAGGAAGCCGACAAACAGAGGCGGATCGCCAAGCGGCGTCAGCGAGCCGCCGATGTTGGAGACCAGGAAGATGAAGAAGATCACCACATGGGCGTTGAACGGCCGGTTGTCGTTGGCGCGCAGCATCGGCCGGATCAGGATCATCGAGGCGCCGGTCGTGCCGATCACCGAGGCAAGCAGCGCACCGATGAGCAGCAGGCCGGCATTGACGAGCGGTGTGCCGTGGATGTTGCCGGCGAGCAGGATGCCGCCCGAGATGGTGTAGAGCGCGAACAACAGGATGATGAAGGACAGATATTCGGTGAGCAGCGTGTGCAGCACCGCTTCGCCTGCGGACGGAATGCCGAAGGCGACTGCCAGCGGGACGACCGCCAGCGCCGCCCACCCAGTGGCGATCTTACCGTAATGGTGCTCCCAGACATGCGGAAAAAGCAGCGGCCCCGTCGCGATCGACAAGAGCAGGCCGGCAAAAGGAAGCGCCCACCAGAGCGACATCGCGGCGCCGGGCAGTTCGTGGATTTCGGCCGCGAGCGCCTGCGCTGGAAGCAGCAGCGCCATGGCAAGCGCGATGAATGCGAAAAGCTCCCTCCTTCGGCCGCCGCGCGCCTTCCCCTTCTCCCCTTGTGGGAGAAGGTGGATCGGCGCGTAGCGCCGAGACGGATGAGGGGTATTCCAGCGGAGTGAGGCGTTGGCGTTCCCTGGAACCCCCCTCATCCGTCGCCTTCGGCGACACCACCCGGCCCTTCGCTGGCTCAGGGCGTTTGAAGTTCGAAAAGCCAAGCAATTGGCTTTTCGTCCGCTACGCGGACCTCTTCTCACCCCACAAGGGGAGAAGGGGGAACCCGCATCCTGGCTCCGCAAACCAGCTATCTCCTCTCCCCTCGGGGAGAGGTCGGATTGCCCCGAATTGCCTTTCGCAATTCGACTGGCAATCCGGGTGAGGGGGCTTTCGCCCGATTGACGCTCCACGATCCGGTCAGTCCGCCGAATGATCTTCGAGCGTCACGCCGGCGTCGCGCATCCGCTTCAGCATCGCCTCGACCGAGCCATTGAGATCGATGCCGCGGCAGGCGTCGAGCCGCACCGTCGTTTTGAAACCCTGCTTAACCGCGTCGAGCGCGGAGAAGGCGACGCAGAAATCGGTGGCGAGGCCGACCAGGGTGATCGTGTCGATGCCGCGTTCCTTCAGATAGCCGGCAAGGCCGGTCGGCGTCTTGTGGTCGTTCTCGAAGAAGGCGGAATAAGAATCGATCGCGGCACGAAATCCCTTGCGGATCACCAGTTCCGCCTTGGTCCAGGCGAGCCCGGAATGGAAATCGGATCCGAGGCTGCCCTGGATGCAATGATCCGGCCACAGCGTCTGCGGCCCATAGGGCATCTCAATCGTTTCGAAGGCCTGCTTGCCCGGATGGCTGGAGGCGAAGCTCGAATGGCCGGCGGGGTGCCAGTCCTGCGTCAGGATCACATGCTCGGTCCGCCGGATCAGGTCGTTGACCAAAGGCACGATCTCGTCACCGCCGGCAACCGCCAGCGCGCCGCCGGGGCAAAAATCATTCTGCAGGTCTATGACGATAAGCGCTTCTTCGGCCATGCGGTTCCCTCTCGTTTCAACTTGGGGCTCCAGTCCAAAAGCCGCTGACGCGACCGGACAGCGAACCTTGACCAGATGGCCGGCGGCGTCAACCTCCGGCGCCATAACAATCGCGTTCAGGTCTTCGCGGCGCCAACTCCGGCCCAACTCCGGCTTTGACAATTCCGGCCGGCCTGATATCATTTGCATACGAATGAATTTGCCCGATCCGGAGATCGGCAAGAACACCCGAGGCAGGCACTTCGGGAGGCCAGGGGAAGGCCCAATTGTCTGGAAGGCAGAGCGTGATCCGTTACGCGAAACCCACCACGGTCGACGAGGCGCTCGCTCTGCTTGGCGAGGATCGTTGGCGCATTCTCGCCGGCGGCACGGATTTCTATCCGGCGCAGGGCGCGAAGCCGTTCCGCGACAACGTCCTCGACATCAACGCTCTCGCCGAACTGCGCGGCATTGCCGAGACCGGCGATCATTGGCGGATCGGCGCGCGCACCACCTGGACCGATATCGTGCGCCACCCGTTGCCGGCTGCGTTCGATGCGTTGAAATCGGCGGCGCGCGAGGTCGGTTCGGTCCAAATCCAGAATGTCGCATCAATCGCCGGCAATCTCTGCAACGCCTCGCCGGCAGCGGATGGCGTGCCGGCGCTTTTGGCCCTCGATGCCGACGTCGAATTGCGCTCGGCGAAAGCCGTCCGTCATCTTCCGCTCGGTGAATTCATCCTTGGCAATCGCCGCACGGCGCTGCAGCCGGGCGAGATGGTCACCGCCATCCGTGTACCGAAGCGATCCGCTGCCGGCGGCTCGGCTTTCGTCAAGCTCGGCGCCCGGCGCTATCTCGTCATCTCGATCGCCATGACGGCGGCGCGGCTGGTGGTCGAGAACGGCGTGATTGCCGAGGCGGCGATCGCCGTGGGCTCCTGCTCGGCGGTTGCCCGCCGCCTCGCCGGCGTCGAGGCGGCCCTGCGCGGGCGTCCGATCGATGAGGCGCTTGCCGATGCAGTGTTATCGGCGCCATTCGATGAACTGTCGCCGATCGGCGATGTGCGCGGCAGCGCCGAGTACCGAGAGCAAGCGGCGCGCGAGATCGTCGTCCGCGCCGTGCGCGCGGCGGTCGGGCTTGATCAAGGCAAGGTGGCCGCATGAGCATGGTCCAATCCGGCATGGCCCAGTCCGGCATGGAACGCGCCGACATCGCCTTCGAGGTCAACGGCGCGGCTGTCAGCGTGTCCGTGCCGCCGGTCAGGCGCCTGTCGCAGGTGTTGCGCGACGAGTTGCGGCTGACCGGCACCAAGGTCGGCTGCGATGCCGGCGATTGCGGCGCCTGCACGGTGCTGGTCGATGGCAATCCGGTCTGTGCCTGCCTGATGCCGGCGGCCTCGGTGTCCGGCGCTTCCGTCACCACCGTCGAAGGCTTGGCCAATGGCCGGCTGTCTGCTCTGCAGGCGTCGTTCCTGGAACATGGCGCCGCGCAATGCGGCATCTGCACGCCCGGCCTGCTGGTCGCGGCCACCGCGCTGTTGGACCGCAACCCCACGCCGAGCGAGGCCGAGACGCAGGACGCGCTGGGCGGCGTGCTCTGCCGCTGCACCGGCTACAGGAAGATCGTCGCCGCGGTGATGCAGGCCTCGCAGCACATGAACAGCGTGGATCTTCGCCTGCCGGAAGCCGGCCATGCCGTCGGTGCCTCCCCGATCCGGCTCGACGGCGTGCCGAAAGTCACCGGCGACGAGAAGTTCGGTGCCGACTCCTTTCCGGCCGATGCTCTGGCGGTGCTGGTGGTCCGGTCGCCGCATTATCATGCCCGCTTCAGCTTCGGCGATCTCGACGCCTGGACCAAGGCGCATCCCGGTATCGCCGGCGTCTTCACCGCCGCCGACATTACGGGAAAGAATTGCTTTGGCGTCATCGGCCCCTTCGCCGACCAGCCGGCGCTGGCCGAGGGTTTTGTCCGCCTGCGCGGCGAGGCGGTGGCACTGGTGGCGGGCGAGCGCGAGGCGATCCTTGATCTCGACCTGACGGATTTCCCTATCGCCTGGACCGAGCTGCCGCATGTGCTGCAGCCGCGCGAGGCGAAAGCCGACGATGCTGCGCTGATCCATCCGCACCGCCCGGCCAACCTCTTGACCTCCGGCTATGTTGAACGTGGCGATCCCGATGGCGCGCTCGCCGGCGCGGCCGCCACGGTCTCCGGCGCAATCGAGACCTCTTTTGTCGAGCACGCCTATATCGAGCCGGAGGCCGGCTACGCCTATATGGATGGCGACACGCTGGTCGTCGTCGCCTGCACCCAGGCGCCCTATATGGACCGCGACGATACGGCGAAGGTGCTGGGCCTTCCTGTGGAGAAGGTCCGTATCGTGCCGACCGCCACCGGCGGCGGCTTCGGCTCGAAGCTCGATGTCTCGCTGCAGCCTCTCATCGGCCTCGTAGCAATGAAGACCGGCCGGGCGGCGGCACTTGCCTACACCCGCAATGAATCGATGATGTCGACCACCAAGCGCCATCCGGCCGAGATGAAGGCGACGATCGGCGCCGATGCCGAAGGCCGCGTCACTGGCATGGTCTTCGAGGGCGATTTCAACACCGGCGCCTATGCCAGCTGGGGGCCGACCGTCGCCAACCGCGTGCCGGTGCATGCCTCCGGCCCTTACCTCACGCCAAACTACCGGGCGACGGGCTACGCCACCCACACCAATGGCCCGATCGCCGGCGCCTTCCGCGGCTTCGGTGTGCCGCAAGCCACCATCATGCAGGAAACGCTCTATGACGAACTCGCCGCCAAGCTCGGCATGGATCGTCTCGACTTCCGGCTGAAAAATTGTCTTCGTAACGGCTGCGAAACGGTCACGGGCCAGCGCCTGGAATCCGGTGTCGGTATCGGCGAATGCCTGGAACAGCTCAAGCCACACTGGATGCGTGCGCTGGCGGACGCGGAGGTGTTCAACGCAACCCATACGGCAAGCAAGCGCGGGGTCGGCATCGCCTCCTGCTGGTATGGCTGCGGCAACACCTCGCTGCCCAATCCGTCCACCATCAAGGTCGGCATCTCGGCCTCCGGCGACGTCGTGCTGCACCAGGGCGCGGTTGACATCGGCCAGGGCTCCAACACGGTCATCGCCCAGATCTGCGCCGATGCGCTCGGCCTGCCGCTGGAAAGATTCAGGTTGAAGAGCGCCGATACCGCCATTACGCCCGACGCCGGCAAAACATCCGCCTCACGCCAGACTTTTGTCACCGGCAAGGCCGCCGAAAAGGCCGGCCAGGCGCTGCGCGAGAAAATCCTGCGTTTTGCCAATGTCTCCGGTCAGGCGACAATCGCGCTTGACGGCGACAGCATCTCGATTCGCGAAGGCGATGCCGCGCGGCGCATCGATCTCGCTGCGCTCAAGGCCGATGCCGACGGCTTGGTCTTCGTCGCGGAGGAAACCTACGACCCGCCGACGCTGCCGCTCGACGCCAAGGGCCAGGGCAAGCCTTACGCGGTCTACGGCTATGGCGCGCAGATCGCCGAGCTCGAGGTCGATCTCAAGCTGGGCACCGTCAAGCTGATCAAGATCACCGCAGCGCATGATGTCGGCAAGGCGATCAACCCGGTCCTGGTCGAAGGCCAGATCGAGGGCGGCATCGCGCAAGGCATCGGCATGGCGCTGATGGAGGAGTACATCCCCGGCCGCACCGAGAACCTGCACGACTACCTCATCCCGACCATCGGCGACGTGCCGCCAGTCGAACATATATTGGTCGAGGTTCCGGATCCGGAAGGACCGTTCGGCGCCAAGGGCTTGGGCGAGCATGTGCTTATCCCAACGGCGCCGGCGATCCTCAATGCCATTCGCCATGCCACAGGCGTCCTGGTCACCAAGGTGCCGGCGACGCCGAGCCGTATCCTGGCGGCGATCCGCGAGAAGGAGGCGCGCCGATGAGCGAGCTTGCCGAACGTTTCGAAACCCACGATCCCGGTGAGAAGCAGGTGGCGGAAAAGATCCGCTGCGATGCCTGCCCGGTCATGTGCTACATCGCCGACGGCCGCACCGGCGCCTGCGACCGCTACGGCAATGTCGGCGGCCGCATCGTGCGCATGGATCCGCTGACCATCCTCGACCACGCGGCCGAGACCGGCGGCGCGGTCGTGCCTTTCGTCGCCCAGGGCGAAGCCTGGAGCGGCGAGCTGGTCAACACCGGCCGCCGCTTCGTCACCGCGATCGGCGCTGGCACCACCTATCCGGACTACAAGCCCGCGCCCTTCATCGTCAGCCAGGAGGTGGAAGGCGTCGATCTCGTCACAGTCGTCACCGAAGGCATTTTCTCCTATTGCGGCGTCAAGGTGAAGATCGATACCGACCGCCACATCGGCGACGAGACGGCGACCGTGCGCGCGCAAGGCGAGGCGATCGGCCATGTCACGACGGGGGAATACGGCTCGCAAATGCTGTCGCTCGGCGGCGTCCATCATTTGACCGGCGGTTCGAAAGCGGAGGGACGTGCCACCTGCGATGCGCTGCTCAATCTCTGCAACCGCAAGCCGGTCGAACTCACCATCGACGGCGGCGCGACGGTCATCGTCGAAGCCGGCAAGGCGCCAGTCATCGACGGCAAGGTCGAGCATCGCATGCGCGTCGGCTGCGGCTCGGCCACCATCGGCATGTTCGCCACGCAATGGCGCGGTCTCGTCGACGAGGTGGTGGTGGTCGACGACCACATCACCGGCGTCGTTTCCGAGCATCAGGCCGGCAAGGTGCTGGGCTGGGAGGATACCGGGATAAAGATCATCGGCCGCCGTTCGACCCCCGGCCGCTATTTCAAGGTATCCGAGCCCGGCCTCGGCTGGGGCGGCACGACGATCTCCGACCCGTTGTCGATCCTCGGCGACTGGAACGCCAAGAAGGGCGCGCGTCCCGGCCTGTCGCTGCTGATGGTGTCGACCACCGGCGAGCAGTTCGCCTATTACGAGCTGGACGACCAGCTGAAGCCGGTCCAGAAGCCATTTCCCGAGCGGCTGCAAAAGTCTGTCGGCCTGATCGAGGACAATTGCGAGCCGGCTTTGTGCACGGTTCTGTTCGTCGGCGGCGCCGGCGGCTCGCTGCGCGCCGGCGTTACCGAAAACCCGGTCAATCTCACCCGCTCGGTGCAAGGCCTGAAGACTTATGTGACCGTGGGCGGCGCGCCGGTCTATGTCTGGCCGGGCGGCGGCATCACGCTGATGGTCGACGTCACCCGCGTGCCACAAGGCGCCTTCGGCTATGTGCCGACGCCGGCGCTGGTGGCGCCGATCGAGTTCACCATGCGCCGCGACGACTATGTCCGGCTGGGCGGTTATGAGAACGAGATCCGCAGCGTCGAGGACATCCTCGCCAAGGGCGGCGAGTATCTCAATCCGCGCAGCAACACCGGCGCGCCGGCCGGCAATCCCTGGCCGCCATTGGCGCAGTTGCGGCGTTCAGCGGCGAACGGGGCCGGGTGATGAACGGCCCGCAGGCGCATTGGCTTGCCGACGGCAGGCGGCTCCATCTCAACCATGGGCCGATCGACCTGATCGTCGACGCTTTTGGCGAGCCGGGTGAATGCCGCGCCGCTTACGAACAGGCAGTCGCCCGCTTTCAAACGATCCTGATCGAGGTGGTCGAAGAACTGCCCGAATTGCGCTTGCCGGCCTTCTTCCTGGCGCCGCGCGACTTCGCGGGCCCGACCGCGCGCCGCATGGAGGCTGCCGTCATGCCGTTGGCGGAATGCTTCATCACGCCGATGGCCGCCGTTGCCGGGTCGGTAGCCGACGAAATTATCAGCGCAATGCTCGCCGGCCGCCGGCTCGACCGCGCTTACGTCAACAATGGCGGCGACTGCGCTCTCCATCTTGGCATCGGCCAGACGATGACGGTGGCGATCGCCGGCACCGGGAATGGCATGGCCGACCGCGTCGCCATCCGCGCAGAAGACGGCGTGCGCGGCGTCGCCACCAGCGGCTGGCGCGGTCGCTCGTTTTCACTGGGCATAGCCGATGCCGTCACGGTGCTGGCGCCGACCGGCGCCGAGGCTGACGCCGCGGCGACGCTGATTGCCAACGCCGTCGATCTGCCCGGACATCCTGCCATTGCACGCACTGCGGCGCGCGAGCTGGCGCCGGACAGCGATCTCGGCGAGATGCTGGTGACGCAAAGCGTTGGCCCGCTTGACGCCGGCGAAATTGCGCGCGCGCTGGACAACGGCCTTGCCGTCGCCGAAGATTTTCGCCGGCGCGGCCTGATCGCCGCCTCGGCGCTGTTTCTGGCGGGCGAAGCCCGCATCAGTGGCTCGGTGACGCTCGCTGCGCCCAACAAGCATGCACAGGAGGAATTTGCCGATGCCTGAGTTTCCGATCCGCAAGATTGCGGTGCTGACCGAGGAAATTTTCCACGAGGGCGGACCCATGGCCAGAGAGCCGCGCCTGCGCGCGGCTGCCATGGCGCTTGTGAAAAATCCCTTCGCCGGCCGTTATGTCGAGGATCTGCAAGGTGCGATGGAGGACCTGAAGCCGCTCGGGCTTCTGCTCTCGGACAGACTGATCGCGGCGCTCGGCGGCGACGTGAAGAAGATCGACGGCTACGGCAAGGGCGCCATCGTCGGCACGGCAGGGGAGCTGGAGCACGGCGCGCTATGGCATGTGCCGGGCGGCTACGCCATGCGCGAGCGTCTCGGCGATGCCAAGGCGATCGTGCCCTCGGCCAAGAAGGTCGGGGCCTTCGGGTCAAGGCTCGACGTGCCGCTCGGCCATATCAACGCCGCCTATGTGCGCAGCCATTTCGACGCCATGGAGGTTGGCATCAGCGACGGCCCGCGTCCGGACGAGATCCTGTTCTGCCTCGCCATGACCTGCGGTCCGCGCATCCACAACCGCATGGGCGGGCTGGCGGCAGAGGACATCAAGGCATGGGACGGCCTCAGATGAGCGAGGACAATCTGCTGCGGCTGGTCGAGGCCGAAGATGGCGACGAGAACAACTACCACCTGCAGGACCAGGTCGGCTTCATCCTGCGCAAGGCCCATCAGCGCCATGTCTCGATCTTCGCCTCGCATATCGGCGACCTGACGCCGCCGCAATTCGCCGCTTTGGCCAAGCTTTACGACATCGGCGAAACCTCGCAGAACCAGCTCGGAACGCTGATCGCCATGGACGCCGCCACCGTGAAGGGCGTCATTGACCGGCTGAAGGCGCGCGGGCTGGTCGAAGTCTCCAAGCACGAGGTCGACAAGAGGCGGCTGCTGGTCAATCTGACGCCGGAAGGCCGTGAGGCGATCGAGCGGCTGATCCCGCTCGCGCGCGCCATCACCGAGGAGACGCTGGCGCCGCTGACCGCCAAGGAGACCGCGACATTCCTGCGGCTGCTGGCGAAGCTGGCGTGAAGGGTTGCTTTCGAAAGGGTGAACATCCTTGGGCGCTGGAGGGACAGCACCCTCCTCTGGCCTGCCGGCCATCTCCCCCGCAAGGGGGGAGATCAGATGTCGCCGCCGCTTTCGCCAATCGCCAACGAAGGAAGAGATGCCAATCTCCCCCCTTGCGGGGGAGATGCCCGGCAGGGCAGAGGGGGGTTGGCGGGAACTCGACGTGGACTTGAACATATCGGCTCCATCTTCGGCCGATCATCAGTCGTCCGCCTACAAGTCCACCCCGAACATCTCCTTGGCCTGCTCCGGCGTATAGTAGCCAAGTCTGACATCCTCGGCGACCAGCTTCGGGTCGCGCTCGCGCGGATCGCCGTAACCGCCGCCGCCGGGCGTGCCGACGCGCACGCGGTCTCCGGCCTTGAGCGCGATGTCCTGTTCCTTGGAAAGATGCGGCGGCACATGCGCTTCGCCGCCCCGGAACACGGTGACGCTGTTCGGCGCGCCGTCCTTGCCGCCGAGCGCGCCCTGCGGCCCGAAGCGTCCATGGTCCATGACGAAGGATGCCCGGGCTTCACCGCGCAGGATCTCGACCTCATAGGCAAGCCCGAAGCCGCCGCGATGTTTTCCCGCGCCGCCGGAGCCTTCGCGCAGCGCGTAGTGGCGATAGAGCACCGGAAAAGCCTGTTCCATGATCTCGACCGGGGGCGATTTTGAAATGCCGATGGTCGAACAGCCATTGCTCAAGCCGTCATGGCCGGCATTGCCGCCATAACCGCCGCCCGAGATCTGGTACATGACATAGTCGCGCCCGCGCGCCGGATCGTTGCCGCCGAGCGCGAAATTGCCGCTGGAGCCGGCCGGTGCGGCCGTCACCTTTTCCGGCAGCGCCTGCACCATGGCCGCGAACACCGCTTCGGCGATGCGCTGCGAAACCTCCGCCGCGCAGCCCGACACCGGGCGCGGATATCTGGCGTCGAGGAAGGTGCCTTCCGGCCGCTGGACGTTCAGCGGTTCGAAGGCGCCGGCGCTGATCGGCACTTCCGGAAAAATATGGCGCATCGCGAGATAGACCGACGACAGCGTCGTCGCCAGCACGCTGTTCATCGGTCCGGCGCAGGGTTTCGATGAGCCGGCAAAGTCGAAGGTCAGCGTGTCGCCTTGCTTCTCGACGGCGAGATTGATGGTCAGCGGCTCGTTCACCACGCCGTCGGAATCGACGAAGGCCTGCGAGCGGTAGATCCCATCAGGGATCACGGCGATCGAGGCGCGCATCTGCTCGGCGGCGCGGCGGCGCAGTTCCGCGATCGCCTCGACGACCGTTTCGTCACCGTAGCGATCCAGGATTTCGTTCAGCCTGTCCTGGCCGATCAGTAGCGCGGCGGCCTGCGCGCGGATGTCGCCGATGCGCTGATCTGCGACCCGGATGTTGGAACAGATGATGGCGTAGATCTCCGGATCGAGCGCGCCCTTCTTGAACAGTTTCACCGGCGGCAGGCGCAGGCCTTCCTGTTCGACCGCCGTGGCCGAAGCGGAGAAGCCGCCCGGTACCGAGCCGCCGATATCCGGCCAGTGGCCGGTGTTGGAAAGCCAGCAGAAGATCTTGCCGCCGCGATAGACCGGCATGACGAAGCGCACATCCATCAGATGCGTGCCGCCGAGATAGGGATCGTTGACGATGTAGATGTCGCCGGGCCCCGGCGGCAGGCATCGTCCGTCGGCGATCATTTCGATCACCGTCTTGGTCGAATATTGCATGACGCCGACGAAGACCGGCAGGCCCTGACTGCCCTGCGCGATCAGCGAGCCGTCGACGGCCGAATAGATGCCGTCCGAGCGGTCATTGGCTTCCGCGATGACCGGCGAGAAGGCCGCGCGCGAGAAGGTCAGGTCCATCTCGTCGCAGACCTGCTGCAGAGCCGCCTGCAGCACCGAAAGCGTGATCGTGTCGAGCTTTGCCATCTTAGGCCTCGCCGATGTCGATGATGATGTTGCCGTCGGCATCCGAGCGCGCCCGGTCGCCTGGTTCGAGCACGGTCGTGGCATCCATCTGCTCGAGGATTGCCGGCCCCACAATTGTTGCGTCGAGCGGCAGCTTTTCGCGCGCGTAGACCGGCGTGTCATGCCAGCGCCCGCTGTACCAGACCGGCCGGATTTCGCGCCGCGCCTCCTCGAGCGTGGTGGCACGTCCTGCGGGGTCGATCAGCCGCGACAGGTCTATCTGCGGCCGCACGCCGGTGACCGAGGTGTTGAGGTTGACGAGGTTGGCGCGGATCTCCGGCAACTCGACCTTGAAGCGGGCGAAATAGGCTTTTTCGAACAGAAGCTGCAGTGTTTCTCGTGAAACCGACGAGGAGGGCAGGGGCACGTTGATGATGTGCGTCTGGCCGACGAACTGCATGTCGGCCGAATGGGTGACGCGGATCGCGTCGGGTTTCACCGCCTCCTTGGCCATCAGCGCCTCGCCTTCGTTACGGTGCCGTTCCAACACCTCGCGAAGCGCAGCTTGGTCCAGGCCGCCGACCGGCTGGTTGATTGTGTTGACGAAGTCATGCCTGAGATCGGCAACCACGCAGCCGAGCGCGTTGGTGATGCCCGGGCGCGCCGGCACCAGCACCCGGGGCAGGCCGAGCTCGCGTGCGAGCGCCGTCGCGTGCAGCGGCCCGGCGCCGCCGAAGGCGAACAGCGCGAAATCGCGGGGATCGTGGCCGCGCGAGACCGAAACCATGCGGATCGCGCCCGCCATCTTCATGTTGCCGAGCCGCAAGACGGCACCCGCCGCTTCGACGCCGGAGAGGCCTGCGCGCTTGCCGATCTTCTCCTCGAAAATGCCGGTGACATGCTCGACCGTGACCGGATTTTCGACGGCGAGCAATTTCTTCGGCGCCAGGCGGCCGAGCACCAGATTGGCGTCGGTGATGGTCGGCTCGATACCGCCGCGCCCATAGCAGATCGGGCCTGGGTTGGCGCCGGCGCTTTCCGGGCCGATCTGGATCAGCCCGGCCGCATCGACGCGCGCGATCGAGCCGCCGCCGGCGCCGACGGTGTGCACCGCCACCATCGGCACGTGGATCGGCATCGCATATTCGATCTCGATCTCGTTCGAGACGGCAGGTTCGGCGTTGCGGATCAGCGCCACGTCGGTCGAGGTGCCGCCCATGTCGTAGGTGACGAGGTTGCCGAAGCCGGAGCGCATTCCCGTATAGGCGGCGGCGATCACGCCCGACGCCGGGCCGGACATCACGGTCTTGGCCGATTCCAATGTGACAAAGCGGGCCGAGATCATGCCGCCATTGCCGTTCATGATCAGGAAGTCGCGGGCGTAGCCCTTTGCCGCCAGCTCCTTGCGCAGCCGTTCGACATAGCGCTCGAGGATCGGCTGAACCGAGGCGTTGACCGCCGCCGTGACGCCGCGCTCGAACTCGCGCGCTTCCGAAAGCAGCGCATGGCCGGTAGTGATGTGGCCGTTCGGCCAGAACTCTGCCGCGATCGCGGCGGCGCGCCGCTCATGCGAGGGGTTGGCGTAGGAGTGCAGGAAATGGATGACCAGCGACTCGCAGCCGTCGTCGAGCAGCTTCTTCACCGCATCGCGCATCTCGGCTTCGTCGAGTGGAATGCGCACGGCGCCCGACGCCTCGACCCGCTCCGAAACTTCGAGCCGCAGATCGCGGGGAATGACGGGGACAAAAGTGCCCGTCATGCCATAGGCCTGCGGCCTTGTGCGCCGGCCAAGCTCGATCACGTCGCGAAAGCCGCGCGTGGTGATCATGCCGGTCCGCGCCAGGTGGCGCTCCAGCACGGCGTTGGTCGTGGTCGTCGTGCCATGCACGATGAGGTCGATACCGTCGATCGGAAAGCCGGTGGCGCCAAGTGCCGCGACCACGCCGAAGGCCTGGTTCTCCACCGTGGTCGGGGTCTTGGCGATATGGACCTTGCCGCCCGCCTTGCCGTCGATCAAAAGCAGATCGGTGAAAGTCCCGCCGACATCGATGCCAGCTACGACGCTTCCCGCCGACGCCGAAAATTTCTCATTCATTGCCGAAACCCGAAATGCCAGGACTACGGATATGCCTCGGTTTGGAAAGGCGTTTTACGTCGCCATCTTGACCTCGAGATCATTTGTATACTAATAAATTCCGGACACAAGAGCTTACCGCTTGGCAGTGTGCAGCGGGCACGCCGGAACCTGACCGTTCGGGCGCGCAGGAGAAAGTTTGGCGCCCAGTGCGTTCCATCTGGGCCGGAAAGTTGGGTTGGAATGAACACGACATCCGCATTGAACGTCGCCGGCGCAAGGCCGCTGCAGTTCCCGATCCCGGCCAATGTCTATGCGGAGACCGTGGTGTCGGTGAAGCATTACACCGACCGGCTGTTCTCCTTCCGCATCACCCGGCCGCAGTCGCTGCGCTTCCGCTCCGGCGAGTTCGTCATGATCGGCCTGCCCAATGCCGAGAAGCCGATCTTCCGCGCCTATTCGGTCGCCAGCCCCGCCTGGGATGATGAGCTTGAATTCTTCTCGATCAAGGTCCCGGACGGTCCGCTGACCTCCGAGCTGCAGAAGATTGAGGTCGGCGACACCGTCATCATGCGCCAAAAGTCGACCGGCACGCTGGTGCTCGACGCGCTGACGCCCGCCAAGCGCGTGATCATGATCTCGACCGGCACCGGCATCGCGCCCTTCGCCAGCCTGCTGCGCGACCCCGATACCTACGAGAAGTTCGACCAGGTCATCCTCACCCACACCTGCCGCGACAATGCCGAGCTCACCTACGGCCAGGAGCTGGTGGCCGGGCTCGAGAGCGACCCGCTGATCGGCGAGCTGACCGGCGGCCGCGTCACGCTCTACAATTCGACGACCCGCGAGGAATCGGCGCGCATGGGCCGCATCACCGCGCTGATCGGCTCGGGCAAGTTCTATTCGGACCTCGGCATCGAGAAACTCAATCCCGAGACGGACCGCATCATGATTTGCGGCTCGATGCATATGCTGAAGGACGTCAAGGAACTCGCCGAAAGCCTCGGCTTCCAGGAAGGCTCCTTGAGTCATCCGGCCAGCTTCGTCGTCGAGCGCGCCTTCGTCGGCTGAGGCGTGCAGCCGGCCAGCTCTGTTGGAAGCCACTGAGATTTACCGACGACATTCGCGCTTCGTCATTCTAGGGCGGAGCAAGGAGCGGAGCGACGCGCGCGGACCCTAGAATCCATGCCGTTACACTAAAGCATTGCGGCGGTTACAGAATTCTGCACCGTTGCACTCTGCGGCAGAGATCACGGCATGGATACTCGGGTCTAGCCCGAGTATGACGAAGGGATGGGCGTTGCGGCCAATCTCCAACGCCGGGAGCGCATACTCAGGATGATGTCTTGACCATGCGGTCAAAAATCTGCTGCCTGAGCGGGCTTTTTCCATTATGACCCTTTGAAAGACTCGTGATGCGCTGCGTCACGGGCTATCTTCGGCTGAGGTCGCTGAATGAGAGGGCAGGAGATGAGCACGATCCGCGAGGCCGGCGCAGGCGCAGGCGCGTCCAAGGTGATGCCGCTGCCGGCGCGCGCCGCCGCCAACACGCCGCTGCCATTGGAGCACGGCATTGCCCGCAACCCCGGCATGAAGCTCGATCTCGGCTTCCTGGAATCGGTGCGCAGCGTCAACCGCTCGGCGCTGGAGCGCCGTGTCGCCACGCTGACCAAACGGCGCTCGATCAAGGCCGACAACCAGGCCGCCTGGCTCCTGCGCGCCATTGCCTGCATGGACCTAACCACGCTGAACTCCAACGACACCGACGAGCGCGTGCGCCGGCTTTGCGCCAAGGCGATCAACCCGTTGCGCCGCGATATCGTCGAGGGTCTCGGCATATCAGGCGAAACCATCCGGCCGGCGGCGGTCTGCGTCTATCATCCCTTCGTGGCCACGGCAGTCGACGCCGTGCGCGGCACCGGCATCCATGTCGCCGCGGTCTCCACCGCCTTCCCGCACGGCCTTGCGCCGCTCTCGACGCGCCTGCAGGAGATCGAGGCTTCGGTGAAGGACGGCGCCGATGAGATCGACGTCGTCATCCCGCGCGGCCTGGTTTATGGCGCAAAATGGCGCGAGCTGTTCAACGAGATCGTCGCCATGCGCGCGGCCTGCGGCGATGCGCATCTCAAAGTCATCCTCGGCACCGGCGATCTCGCCACTTTGCGCAACGTCATGCTCGCCTCCATGGTGGCCATGATGGCGGGCGCCGATTTCATAAAAACCTCGACCGGCAAGGAAAGCGTCAACGCCACGCTTCCCGTCGGTCTTGCCATGGTGCGCGCCATCCGCGCCTATTTCGAAGAGACCGGCTATCTCATCGGCTTCAAGCCGGCCGGCGGCATTTCCACCGCCAAGGTTTCCCTCGACTGGCTGGTGCTGATGAAGGAAGAGCTCGGCCGTCCCTGGCTCGAGCCGGACCTGTTCCGCTTCGGCGCGTCCAGCCTGCTCACCGACATCGAACGCCAGCTCGAACATCATTTGACCGGCCACTATTCGGCCAACCACCGCCACGCGATGGCGTGAGCTTCCACCCTCCCCTTGTGGGAGGGTCGCCGCCCAGCGGCAGGGTGGTGGTCGTAAAAACCAGATCAGCCAGTCCAATGAACGAAACCATCAGCTATTTACCCCCACCCCGATCGGCTCTGCCGATCGACCCTCCCCACAAGAGGGATGGTAAAAGAGGCGCCCCATGAACATCCTCGAACGCTATCACGCCATGGAATACGGCCCGGCGCCGGAAGCCCGCAACGAGGCCGACGCCTGGCTCGCCGCACGCGATTTCTCCAAGGCCCTTTTCATCGACGGCGCCTGGAAGGCGGCGGCCAACGGCAAGACTTTCGAGACCAGCGAGCCGTCCTCCGGCAAGCTTCTCGCCAAGGTCTCGGATGCTGGCGCCGCCGACATTGACGCCGCGGTTGCTGCTGCCGCAAAAGCGCTGCCGAAATGGTCGGCATCCTCGGGTTATGCCAGAGCCAAGGTGCTCTATGCCATCGGCCGGGCCATGCAGCGCCATCAGCGCCTGTTCGCGGTGCTGGAATCGATCGACAACGGCAAGCCGATCCGCGAAAGCCGCGACATCGACGTGCCGCTGGCGATCCGCCACTTCATCCATCATGCCGGCTGGGCGCAGACGTTGGAAAAGGATTTCCCCGGCCACAAGCCGGTCGGCGTCGTCGGCCAGGTCATCCCGTGGAACTTCCCGCTGCTGATGCTGGCCTGGAAGATCGCGCCGGCCTTGGCCGCCGGCTGCACGGTGGTGCTGAAGCCTGCCGAGTTCACGCCGCTCACCGCCATATTGTTCGCCGAGATCTGCGAGCGGGCCGGCGTGCCGAAGGGGGTCGTCAACATCGTCCAGGGCGGACCGGAGGCGGGTGCTGCCATCGTCAATCATCCCGGCATCCAGAAGATCGCCTTCACCGGCTCTTCGGAAGTCGGCAGGATCATCCGCAAGGCCACCGCCGGGTCGGGCAAGAAACTGTCGCTGGAGCTCGGCGGCAAATCGGCCTTCATCGTCTTCGAGGATGCCGATCTCGACAGCGCCGTCGAAGGTCTGGTCGACGGCATATGGTTCAACCAGGGCCAGGTCTGCTGCGCCGGCTCGCGTCTGCTGGTCCAGGAAGGCGTCGCGGAGGCCTTCATCGCCAAGATCAAGGTCAGGATGAGCCGGCTGCGCGTCGGCAGCCCGCTCGACAAGAACACCGATATCGGCCCGCTTGTCGACCGCACCCAGCTCGACCGCGTCAAGGGTCTCATTGCCGAGGGGGCGAAACAGGGCGCGGTCTGCTGGCAGCCGGATGCCGCTTTGCCATCCTCCGGCTATTATCACCTGCCGACGCTCGCAACGGGTGTTTCGCCGGCTAACATACTGGCGCAGGAAGAGGTGTTCGGGCCGGTGCTGGCGACGATGAGCTTCCGCAACACCGAGGAGGCGATCGAGCTTGCCAACAACACGCGCTACGGCTTGGCTGCTTCGGTGTGGAGCGAGAACATCAATCTGGCCCTGCATGTCGCGCCGCAACTGAAGGCGGGCGTGGTGTGGGTCAACGGCACCAACATGTTCGACGCCGCCTGCGGCTTTGGCGGCTATCGCGAAAGCGGTTTTGGCCGTGAAGGCGGCCGCGAAGGCATGTTCGAGTATCTGGCGGTGAAGCTGCCGGTCGGGTCCGTCATCAAGCCGGCAGCCGCCGGCTCGGCCCAGCCGGTCGAGCAAGCCGATGGAATGCCTATCGATCGCACGGCAAAGCTGTTCATCGGCGGCAAGCAGGTGCGCCCAGATGGCAACTACTCGCTCGCCGTCGCGACCGCCAAGGGCAAGCTGGCCGGCGAAGTCGGCCTCGGCAACCGCAAGGACATCCGCGATGCCGTCGCCGCCGCCCGTGGGTGCAAGGCCTGGCCGGAGGCGACCGCCTATAACCGCAGCCAGGTGCTCTATTATTTCGCCGAGAACCTTTCGGGCCGCGCCGATGAGTTCGCCGCGCGCCTTGTCCAGTTGACCGGCGTGGCGGCGAAGGCCGCGCGCGAAGAGGTCGAGCAATCGATCGAGCGTTTGTTCCTCTATGCCGGCCTCACCGATAAGTTCGAGGGCCGCGTCCACCAGCCGCCGGCCCGTGTCGTGACGCTTGCGCTGCATGAGCCGGTTGGCGTCGTCGGCATCGTCGCGCCGGACAACCAGCCGCTGCTCAACTTCATTTCGCTGGTCGCGCCGGCGCTTGCCATGGGCAACACCGTCGTTGCCATCCCGTCCGAGCGGCATCCGCTGCTTGCGACCGACCTCTATCAGGTGATCGAATATTCCGACTTGCCTGCCGGCGCCATCAACATCGTCACCGGCCGCAGCGCCGAACTCGCCGGCGTGCTGGCCAAGCATGACGATGTCGACGGGCTCTGGGTGTTCGCCGATGCCGATATCTGCGCCAAGGCGGAGGCCGATTCCATCGGCAATCTCAAACGGGTCTGGGCCGGCAATGGCCGCACGCTCGACTGGGCCTCGAGCGAGGCCGCCGGCGAGCCCTTCCTGCGCCGCGCCATCGAGGTCAAGAACGTCTGGGTGCCCTACGGCGACTGATGCCCTTCGCGCGAGGCGCGCCCGCACCCTCGCGGCAATGATATCCGCGTGCCGGAGCCGTTTGGCTGCTGTCGCGAAGAGATGGCGTTCGGGCTTGACGCTTGTGCGGGTGTTCTTTAACCAGAAAAAACATCTTTATCTATGGGCAAGAACTTAGTCCGCACGGTGCTGGCGGTCTGGCGCACGACGCCTGGGCCGGCCATCGATAGGGGCGGACGCTCCAGGCAGGCGAGGAGAAAGACATGGCGGATCTGGCAGGTAAAGTGGTGGTCGTCACCGCGGCGGCGCAAGGCATCGGCCGGGCAAGCGCGCTGGCCTTCGCCAAGACGGGCGCAACCGTTCACGCCACGGATATCAACGAGCCGTTGCTGGCCGAGCTGGGCAAGACACCTGGCATCAAGACCCGCAAGCTCGATGTGCTGAACGACGCGGCCGTCGCTTCTGCCTTCGCCGAGATCGGCCGGGTCGATGTGCTGTTCAACTGCGCCGGCTTCGTCCATGGCGGCTCCATCCTCGAGATGAAGGACGAGGATCTCGACTTCGCGCTCAACCTCAACGTCCGTTCGATGATCCGCACCATCCGCGCCGTGCTGCCCGGCATGCTGGAACGCGGCGACGGCTCGATCATCAACATGGCGTCGCTGGCGAGCTCGCAGAAGGGCGTGCCGAACCGCTTCGTCTACGGCCTGACCAAGGCGGCCGTGGTCGGCCTGACCAAGGCGGTCGCCGCCGATTATGTCGCCAAGGGCATTCGCTGCAACGCCATCTGCCCCGGCACGGTCGAAAGCCCGTCGCTCCAGGACCGCATGCATGCGCAGGGCGATTATGAGGCGGCGCGCGCGGCGTTCATCGCCCGCCAGCCCATGGGCCGGCTTGGCACGCCGGAGGAGATCGCCGATCTCGCGGTCTACCTTGCCGGCGCCACCTACACGTCGGGGCAGGCCTACAACATCGACGGCGGCTGGTCGATCTGAGGAATCGGAAAGGGCTTAGCAGGGAGATCGGGGTACTGCATCGATCAGTCTGAAAATCCCTTTCGCCAGATCGCCCGATGCGGCGTTCGCGCTTGCCGGAGATCGGATCGATGGCTACGGTCCGCCCGGCTTTCGCAACGTCCCCAATCGAAACGAATTTTGCAAATGGCTTCAGGCCGCACCTTAGGAGAAGAATGATGAAGTTGTTGCGCTATGGCGAAGCTGGCAGCGAGAAGCCCGGCCTGCTCGATGCGGATGGGGTGATCCGCGACCTTTCGGCTCATGTCGCCGACATCGCCGGCACGACGCTTCATCCGGCTTCGCTGGAGATGCTCTCGAAGCTCGATCCGAAATCGCTGCCGGTGGTCACCGGCAAGCCGCGCCTGGGCGCCTGCGTCGCCGGCACCGGAAAATTCATCTGCATCGGCCTGAACTATTCCGATCACGCCGCCGAGACCGGCGCCACCGTGCCGCCGGAGCCGATCATCTTCATGAAGGCTAGCTCGGCGATCGTCGGGCCTGATGACGACGTGCTGATCCCGCGCGGCTCGGTCAAGACCGACTGGGAAGTCGAGCTCGGCGTGATCATCGGTAAGACGGCGAAGTATGTCTCGCAGGACGACGCGCTGGATTATGTCGCCGGCTATTGCGTCGCGCATGACGTGTCGGAGCGCGCCTTCCAGGCCGAGCGCCAGGGCCAGTGGACCAAGGGCAAGTCCTGCGACACGTTCGGCCCGACCGGCCCGTGGCTGGTCACCAAGGACGAGGTCGCCGACCCGCAGAACCTGAAGATGTGGCTGACCGTCAACGGCAAGACCATGCAGAACGGCTCGACCAGGACCATGGTTTATGGCGTGAAGTATCTGGTCTCCTATCTCAGCCAGTTCATGTCGCTGCATCCCGGCGACATCATCTCCACCGGCACCCCGCCCGGCGTCGGCCTCGGCATGAAGCCGCCGGTGTTCCTGAAGCCCGGCGACGTCGTTGAGCTCGGCATCGAAGGGCTCGGCCAGCAGAAGCAGACGTTCAAGGCGGACGAGTAACGCAGGCTTTTCCGTTCTCTGCTTTTGGTATTCCGGAAGGAGAGAGGGCGGTTTCGCGCCCTTCCTCTCCCCCGTCGATCGGGGGAGAGGTGGCTCGGCGAAGCCGAGACGGAGTGGGGGCTCGACCACTCGTCAAGACCAACATCAAGGATCCAAAGAATTCATCATTCGCTGTGTGCCGGGGCGCCCGCGTTAGAGTCTTTCATGTTTTGACGGAAGCGTATCCGGCGTTTTCGAAGTAGTTCTTGCATTCGGTTGCCTCGATGGTTG
>NZ_JAIUHR010000016.1 GCF_020165195.1 Mesorhizobium sp. CA14
ACCATCCTCTGCGCCATGCTGCGCAACAATCAGGAATGGAACCCTCAACACACCTGAAAAACACAGTTGCTCATCCGGCCGCTTCGCCGCCACCTTTTCCCCGACGGGGAGAAGAGACTGGCGCCAGCGCCGGCCATCTCCTCTCCCCTCGGGGAGAGGTCAGCCGAGCGAAGCGGAGGCTGGGTGAGGGGAGCGCCACACGCGGTTGGCTCGCTCCAAGGCGATACCGGCGTCAGCCGCCGTTCGCCACCAGGGCGATGGCCGCGCGCAGCTCATCCAGTCCGGCGGCCTTTTCTGACGAGGTGGCCAGCACCACCGGAAACGCCGCCGGCCGCTTCTTGATCTTGGCCAGCGTCTCCTCGATCAGCCGCGGCACGCCGGCAGCCTTGATCTTGTCGGTCTTGGTCAGCACCACCTGGTAGGACACCGCCGCCTTGTCGAGCAGCGTCAGCACTTCCTCGTCCTTGGCCTTGATACCGTGGCGCGCGTCGATCAGCACATAGACGCGTTTCAGCGTCACGCGGCCCTGCAGATACTCATAGATCAGCTTGGTCCACTCATCGACCTTGTCCTTCGGCGCGCTGGCATAGCCGTAGCCCGGCATGTCGACCAGCGCCATCGGCGGCAGGTCGGCGCCCTCGCCGGAAAAGCCGTCGGGCACGAAATAGTTGAGCTCCTGCGTGCGGCCCGGCGTGTTCGAGGTGCGCGCCAGGCCCTTGTGCCCGACCAGTGCGTTGATCAGCGACGACTTGCCGACATTGGAGCGGCCGGCGAAGGCGATCTCCGGCGGTCCTTCCGGCGGCAGGAACTTCATCGACGGCACGCCGCGGATGAAGACCCAGCCGCGGGTGAACAGCTCCGGGCTGATCGCCGTTTCGTTCGGGGTCTTGTCGTTTGTCGTTTTTTCGGGCGCGTTCAAACCGCTGCCTCCAGCCTGGAAATGTCGGCACCGCGGATGGCATCGAGATTGTGGCTGATCTTGTCGACCGACCAGTCCCACCAGGCCGCCTTCAAAAGTCGCCGCACCGTGAATTCGTCGAAGTGCATCTTCACCACCTTCGCCGGATTGCCGGCCACGATCGCATAAGGCGGCACGTCATGCGTGACAACCGATTTCGCGGCGACGATGGCGCCATTGCCGATCCTGACGCCCGGCATGATCACCGCATCCATGCCGATCCACACGTCATTTTCGACGATGGTGTCGCCGCGGATCTCCTTCGACCATGTCTCAGGGTCGAAGCCTTCCTCCCAGCCATGGCCGAAGATGTTGAACGGATAGGTCGAGAAGCCGGACATGGCGTGGTTGGCACCGTTCATGATGAAGCGCGCGCCTTCGGCGATGGCGCAGAATTTGCCGATCACCAGCCGGTCGCCGATGAAATCGTAGTGATGCAGCACGCATTTCTCGGCGAATTTATCGGGACCGTCGGGGTCGTCGTAATAGGTGAAGTCGCCGATCTCGATGTTGGGCGATGTCACCAGCCCCTTCAGGAAGCCGACGCGTGGATGCATCGCGATCGGATGCTTGATGTTGGGGTTGGGTCCGGGCATCGCGGTCCTTTGCAGGCGGGTTTGGGCGCGGCCGGCGAAGCCCCCGCGCGCAATCAAACTAACGCGATCCTTTGACGGCACCAACCGTTCAACGGCTGCCGCGGCAGATCGCGATCGGGGGGAGGGGCGCTGTCGGAGATTGGCCGGAACCCTGCGACGTCGTCATATCCGGCCCTGCCGGTTTCGGCGCTTGGCGAAAATGCGCTGTCGCTGAAGATGGCGGCGGGTTGATCGGCCGCTTCTGGCGCCGACGTTGGAAGTTAGCCGAATCGCCCGTCACTCGGGCTTCACCGAGTATCCATGCCGTGACCCTTGCCGTAGAGTGCTACGGCGCAGAATGCAACGCCTTAGCGTAACGGCATGGATTCCAGGGTCTGCGCGCGTCGCTTCGCTCCTTGCTCCGCCCTGGAATGACGGCGGAGCTGCACGCCTTCTATTCCGCCGGCGATGGTTTCTTGCGGAACATCGATGCCAGATTGTCCCACAATTCGATCTTGGCGCCCTGGCGCTTCATGATCACGCCCTGCTGCAGGATCGACAGCGTGTTGTTCCAGGCCCAGTAGATGACGAGGCCGGCCGGGAACGAGCCCATCATGAAGGTGAAGATCACCGGCATCCAGGTGAAGATCGCCGCCTGCGTCGGGTCCGGCGGCGCCGGGTTCATGCGCATCTGCAGGAACATGGTGATGCCCATGACCACCGCCCAGGCGCCCATATGCGGCAGGAAGGCGGGCGCCGCGAAGGGCAGCAGGCCGAACAGGTTGAAGATCGAGGTCGGGTCCGGCGCAGCAAGGTCGTGGATCCAGCCGAAGAACGGCGCATGCCGCATCTCGATGGTGATGTAGAGCACCTTGTAGAGCGAGAAGAAGACCGGGATCTGCAGCGCCACCGGCCAGCAGCCGGCCAGCGGATTGATCTTCTCGGTCTTGTAGAGCTCCATCATCGCCTGCTGCTGCTTCATCTTGTCGTCCGCGTATTTCTCGCGGATCTCCAGCATCTTCGGCTGCACCTTCTTCATGTTCGCCATCGAGGCGTAGGACTTGTTGGCGAGCGGGAAGAAGATGGCCTTGACGATGACGGTGGTGGCGAGGATCGCCAGCCCGAAATTGCCGAAGAATTTGTAGAGCGTGTCGATCAGCCAGAACATCGGCTTGGTGATGAAATAGAACCAGCCCCAGTCGATCAAAAGGTCGAACCGCTTGATGTGCCGGTCCTGGGCATAGGCGTTGATCTTGGCGACTTCCTTGGCGCCGGCGAAGACTTCGGTCTCGACGGTCGCCGACTGGCCGGCCTCGATGTTGATCGGATCGGTCAGGAAGTCCGACTGATAGCGGTGACGGCCGTCCTCGAAATAGGCATAGCGCGGCTGGAAGGGCTGCTTCTCGGTCGGCACCAGCGTCACGGCCCAGTATTTGTCGGTGATGCCGAGCCAGCCGTCGGTCGACTTGCCGGGCTTGACTTCCTTGTCCTTCTCGATGGTCGCGTATTTGTACTCCGACAGCCCCTCGGCGCCGGTGACGCCGATCAGGCCCTCATGCAGCACATAGGTGCTGGCGACCGCCGGCTTGTCGTAGCGCGTGACCCGGCCATAATTGAACAGGCTGACGGCGGCGCTGCCTGAATTCTGCACCGTGTCGGAAACGGTGAACATGTAGTCGTTGTCGACCGAGATGGTGCGCTTGAAGGTAAGACCCTTGTCGTTGGTGTAGGTCAGCGTCACCGGCGTCGAGGGGGTCAGCGTCGGATTGCCCTCCACGCTCCATACCGTGTCCGAGCTTGGCACCGCGCCTGTCTTGTCGGTGCCGACGAAACCGATCTCGGCGAAATAGCCGGTGGGCAGCGCCTGCGGGTTGAGCAGTTGGATCTCGGGCGAATTCTTGTCGACCGTCTCGGTGTAGTGCTTGAGCTTCAGGTCGTCGAGGCGCGCGCCGGTCAGGTTGATAGAGCCTTCGAGGCTGGGCGTATCGATCTTGACGCGCTTGGTCGCGGCGATGGCCTGGTCACGACCGGCCGCCGTGGTCGTGTCGCCGCCGGGCGCGCTGGGGATGGCGCCCGGCGCCTGAGCCGTCGGCGCCGTGGCCGGATTGGTTCCTTGCGCTTCCTTCTTCTGCGCCTCGACGCGCTGCTGCTCTATGCGGGCCTGCTCGCGCTGCTGCTCCATCTTCGGGTTCATGTAGAACACCTGCCAGAGCGTCAGGATCAGCACCGACAGCGCGATGGTGATGAAGAAATTGCGGTTGTTTTCCATCGAAAGCCCTGGCCTATCGTGTTCCGCGCAGCCGGCGGGAAAGCTCGGCCTTCAACTGGCCGAAGGGAATGGCAAGCACGTCTTCACGCCCGACGATGACATAGTCATTGCCGGGCGCCATGTCATCGGCGGCATGAACGCGCACGGCTTCCCTCAGCCGCCGCCGGACGCGGTTTCGCACCACGGCGTTGCCGACCTTCTTGGTGACGGTGTAGCCGACGCGCGGCGCAAGGTCATCGCCGCGGTCGAGAACTTCAACGAGAAAAAGCCGCCCGCGGCGTTTCTCGCCGCCGCGCACAGCCAGGAAATCCGCGCGTTTCAGAAGCCGCCCGGGAGTTTTCCCCTGTGGCTTGCCGGGTGCGGGCAACGATCTCGTCTTCCGTTCAGGCGCTGAGCCGCTTGCGGCCGCGGTTGCGGCGGGCAGCAACGACGCCACGGCCACCCTTGGTGGCCATGCGGGCACGGAAACCATGCCGGCGCTTACGGACGAGCTTGGACGGTTGGTAGGTACGCTTCATTTGTTTTAATACCGCGGCGTGCGGCCCTTCTTGATTCTGTCACTCTGTAACAGGAGCTTTGCCGGGCCGGCTTAGGCGCGATCGAAACCGCGCCGGGACGAACGGCCCGAGCGTGAGCGGGCTTATAGAAAGAAGGTTTTTGGAAGTCAATCCGGCGCGGCCGCGAGGCATTTTTCGCTGGACCAAGGTTGAAATTGGCAAAAAAGCCGCAAATCGCATAATCTGAACCGATCAAGGCTTCGTGAAGACCGCGTCATGACGAATGAAGCTCTGTCCACCGATGAAAAGGCCCGGCCGGCTGCGGCGAACTCGTCGCGGCGGGTGCCGCTGTCGCGCGGCCTGTCGACCAAGCTTCTCTTCCTCACCATCGCCTTCGTGCTTTTGGCCGAAGTCCTGATCTTCCTGCCCTGGATCGCCAGCTATCGGGTCAACTGGCTGAAGGAGCGCTTGAGCACCGCAGCCGCCGTGTCGATCGTGCTCTTGCAGGGCGAGCCCAACGCGCTGTCGCACAACGCCCAGAACGACGTGCTGATGGCGATCGGCGCCAAGGCCATCGCGGTGCGCGACGGCGGGGTCTCCCGGCTGCTCGTCGTTTCCGACATGCCGCCCCAGGTCGACGAGCATATCGACATCGCCGATGTCGGCCTGGTCAACGGCATGACCGGCGCGCTCGAGACGCTCTTTTTCGGCGGCAAGCGCATGCTGCGCGTCTTCGGCCCGGTCGGCGACAGCGACAAGGAATTCGAGCTGATCATGCCGGACTACCGTCTGCGCGACGCTATGCTCAGATATTCGCGCAACGTCGCCGTCGTCTCGCTGTTGATCTCGCTGTTCACCGCCATGCTGGTCTACGCGGCGATCGACCTGATCATGATCGGGCCGATCCGCACCATGACGCGTTCGATCCTGGCCTTCTCCGAGGCGCCCGACGATCCTGGACGCGTCATCCGTCCCGCCGACCGCGCCGACGAGATCGGCGTGGCCGAGCGCGAGTTGTCGCAGATGCAGGACCGGCTGCAGAAGATGCTGTCGGAGCAGAAGCATCTCGCCGACCTCGGCCTCGCCGTCTCCAAGATCAACCACGACATGCGCAACATCCTCGCTTCCGCGCAGCTGATGTCGGATCGCCTGCGCCAGGTGAAGGACCCGACCGTGCAGGCCTTCGCGCCGAAGCTTCTGCGCGCGCTCGACCGCGCCGTCTCCTATTCCGAAGGCGTGCTTCACTATGGCCGCACGCAGGAGCCGGCGCCGTCGCGCCGCCGTGTGCGATTGCGCCAGCTGGTCGACGACGTGCACGGCCTGCTCGACATCGAGGAGGGCATCGAGTTCGTCAACGGCGTCGAGGCCGCCTTCGAGGTCGACGCCGATTCCGACCAGCTGTTCCGCGTGCTGACCAATCTTTGCCGCAACTCCGTGCAGGCGATGGCCGCCGACACCGAAAGCGCGGTGGTGCGCCGGCTGGCGGTCTCGGCCGAGCGCCATGGCAGCGTCAGCCGCATCACCGTCGCCGACACCGGCCCCGGCCTGCCGCCCAAGGCGCGCGAGAATCTGTTTGCCGCCTTCCGCGGCTCGGCGCGCAGCGGCGGTACCGGCCTCGGCCTGGCGATCGCGCATGAATTGATCCGCGCCCATGGCGGCACGGTCGAGCTTGTCGAATCGATCGGCGGCCGCACCGTCTTCGCCGTCGTCATCCCCGACCAGCCGGTCCGGCTCGATCAAGCGCGCAATGGCCTGCGCCGCCCGGCTTGAGGCCGCCGCCTCCGGCGGAGCCGCTTGTCGGCAGCGGCGCGCCTCGATCAAAGCCGGCAAAACCACCTGCGACAAAACTTTTGCCGGATCGGCTTGCTTTTCGCAAATTCAGTCGTTAGGGAACACTCCACATCGCGGCCGGCCGTCTCGACCGGATCGCGGGGCCTGTGTCATGCACGGCCTGTTGCGCGCCCGTAGCTCAGCTGGATAGAGCACCAGACTACGAATCTGGGGGTCAGGAGTTCGAATCTCTTCGGGCGCGCCATTTCAATTCCTTGAATCATTAGCGTTTCAAGTCGCCGCTTACGCGCAAAAGCAATCACGATCGAGACCTCGCCATGCTGTACCGAATGCAGTACCGCTTGAGGCGTGATTGCCGCTTCGCGACAGCCTCTGCACCTACCGGAGCCAATGCGCCCCAGATTCGCGGCACAGCGATCTCTCGCGAGGTCCCGCATTCCAATTTTCAGACCAACTTGGTATCGATCGGACAAAGCGGCATATTTGGCACAGGCAACCCATGACGCCAAATCGACAAACCGAGACTCCTGTCCGAGCCTATCATGGCAGCTTCTCCGACCCGGGCTCGATGGCGCAGGCGATCGGCGGTACCAATTCCTGGTCCGGCGATCCTCGTCCAATCGGGCGGGCGGGCAAGAACTTTCATGCGACATTGGAGCTGGCGGCTGTCGACCGGATCAATGTCTCCATCGGCAGATTCACTGAAGCCATTTCTCAATCCGGCGTTACTGCGAACCTGCATACGTTCATGTTCGCCATCGAACCTGGTACTGTTCGCCGCGTTTCGGGCAGGAAACTCTCCGGCCGACATGTTTTTCATTTGCGGCCAAACGAGAGGACTGTCACGAGCTCTCCGCCGGGTATGCCCTGGGCCTCCGGCGTCATCTCAATACCTTTCGACCTGCTCGCCGCGCATGGACCGAAACTGGCAGGGATAGACCAGCTCGACGACGACCGGATGTTTCTGGCGCCCAAGGCGGCCATGGCCCGGCTTGTCGGGTTGACGAAGGACGTTTCGCGCGCCATCAGGGAGACACCGCAGATCATCGAGGCGCCGCAACCGGCCAAGGCGCTTTCGGGCGCCATCCTCGATGCGCTTCTCGCCTGTCTCACCCAAAGCAATGTGAGACCCGACCGCGCCGCTCTCGGCCGGCATCGTCAGATCGTCGCTCGTTTTGAGCGCGCGGTGGAAGAACGCCTCGAGGAGATGCTGTCGCTGGGCAACATCTGTGCAGCCGTCGGCGTGGCAGAGCGAACCCTCAACCTCGCTTGCCGGGAATTCCTTGGAGAGAGCCCGGTACAATATGCCCGCAACCGCCGCCTCGACCGAGTTCATGAAAGGCTGTTGGCGTCCGATCTGGCCACGATCCCGGTGACCAGTGTGGCTATGCAGTACGGCTTCTGGGAACTCGGCCGCTTCGCCCAGGCCTATCGCCTTCGTTTCGGTGAGCGTCCTTCCGACACCTTGCGCCGAAACGCGCATTAATCTGTCGCCACGATCCCCAGTCCGTTCATGCCGGAATTGCATAGTGCCACTCGCGCCGCGCATGGCAAGTGACCGGCTTCCACCGTTGAAGCTCCGGCAAGGTCACACTGATGGTCTGCGCTGCCTTTGCGGAACCTAACACAGCGCCAGGCCACCAGAACCAAAGGGAATCAGAATGACCCTTCGCATCAACGACGTCGCACCGGATTTTATAGCGGACACTACCGACGGGCCGATCGCTTTTCATGATTGGATCGGCGACGGCTGGGCGGTCCTTTTCTCGCATCCCAAGGATTTCACGCCAATCTGCACGACCGAGCTTGGCACGATGGCCGGCCTCAAGACTGAGTTCGACAAGCGCAACGCCAGGATCATCGGCATCTCGGTCGATCCGGTGGAGAACCACAACAAGTGGAAGAGCGACATCCGCCAGGCGACCGGCCACGCGGTCAACTATCCGATGATCGGCGACCGGGAACTCGAGGTCGCGAAGCTCTACGACATGCTGCCAGCCTCTGCCGGCGACACGTCGGAAGGGCGCACGCCCGCTGACAATCAGACGGTGCGTTCGGTGTTCGTCATCGGACCCGACAAGAAGATCAAGCTGATACTCACCTATCCGATGACGACCGGCCGCAATTTTCGGGAAATCCTGCGCGCCATCGATTCCATCCAGCTCACGGCCAAATTCCCGGTCGCGACTCCCGCCGACTGGGAGCCCGGCGAGGAGGTGGTGATTGCCGGGTCTGTCTCGGACGAAGATGCCGCAAAACGCTTTGGCGCCTTCGACGCCATTCTTCCCTATCTGCGCAAGACCAAGCAGCCGACGGCCTGAAGCGATGCGAGTTGATATTTCAATCGTAGTTCCCGCGAGACGGGCGGCGGTAGGTGGGACCAATGCGGCAGCAGTTTGAACAAGCGCGGACGAAGACGCCGTTGCATCGGCATGCCCGGCTGGTACGCGGTTCGGCCTCGATCGCGGCGCTGGCGTTCGCGTTGGGCATTGCGGCGCCGATGGCGCATGCGCAGCAGATCACAAAGGCCGGCGGCAATGCCACGGGCGGTATCGCCGGCGGTGGTGGCGGCAGTGGTGGCGCCGTAGCCAGCGCAGGCGGCTCTGCCGCAACAACACCAGGCGGATCGGCACAGGACGGCGCGGCCGGGACCAGTGCTACAGGCGGCGCCGGCGGCCAGGCAGGAACTCCGAACGATCTCGCAGCCGGTGGTGGGGGCGGCGGCGGTGCTGGCGATGGCACCAACTTTGGCGGCAACGGCGGCAATGGCGGCGGCGGCAACCTGCTCTCGACGACCGGTACCTTTTCGCTAAGCGGCGGCTATCTCGGATCATCCGGCAGCGGCGGCGCCAGTGGCGCTGGCACCGGCAGCGTCGGCGGTGGCGGCAGGACCGGCGCGGGCGGCGCCGGCGTTTTCCTCTATGCCGGAGGGACGCTCGCCGTCCAGGCCGGCACCATCATGGGTGGGGACGGCCTGGACGCCGGCAGCATCGCCGGTGACGCCGGTGCCGGCGTACTCAGCAATCTGGGGACCATCAGCAACCAGGGAACGATCGCCGGCGGGGCGGGAGGCGACGGATTCGGGGGTGCCTTCGGCGGCGATGGCGGCGCGGGCTTGGTCGCCTGGGGTGGCAGCATCGACAACGCCGCGACCGGCGTGATCGCCGGCGGCAACGGTGGGAATAATAGAACCAGTATCTTCGGCCGTACTGCGGGTGACGGCGGCGCTGGCGTCCAGTTCCTGAATGGCCAGACGGGCAGCCTGTTCAACGCGGGCACGATCCAGGGCGGCACCCGCGGCGAGAGTCCCGAGGTGCCTGCGCTTGGCCACGCCGGCGTGGGCGTCATGGGCGCGGCGAGCGGCAGCATCGCCATTGTGAACTCCGGGACGATCACCGGCGGAACGGGCGTCACAGGGGGCGGACCCGCGGTGCTGGCCAACGCCATCTCGCTGTTCGGCAGCAACAACCGTCTGGAATTGCGGGCGGGCTCGACCATCACCGGCAATGTCGTGGTTGCGCCGGGCGGCGGCAACAATGCGCTGGTGCTCGGCGGCACGACAGACGCCAATTTCGACGTGTCGCAGATCGGCGATACGCAACAGTATCGCGGCTTCGACACTTTTGAGAAAACCAACACGAGCCTCTGGATTCTGACCGGGGCCGGCAATCAGAACTGGTCGATCACGGGCGGCGCTCTGCAGGGCGACACGAGCAGCATCGCCGGCAATGTGACCTTCGTCAGCAGCCCCGCCAACCGTGCCGTCGTCTTCGATCAGGCCTTTGACGGAGTCTATGCTGGCACGATGTCCGGCGATGGCGCGCTGTTCAAGGACGGCGCGGGCACGGCAACGCTGACGGGAGCCAATACCTATACCGGCGGCACGACGATCATGGACGGCACGCTGCAGATCGGCGATGGCGGCACGGCGGGCTCGATCGCCGGCAACATCGTCAACAACGGCACGCTCTCGTTCAATCGCTCCGACGCCTATACCTTCGCAGGTGAGATTTCCGGCAGCGGCATCATACGGCAGCTGGGCGACGGCAGGACGACGCTGACGGGAAACAGCGCCGGCTTCACCGGCGCAACCACGATCGCGGCCGGTACGCTGGCGGTGAATGGTTCCCTCATTGGCTCAGCGGTGACGGTGCAGTCCGGCGCCACCTTGGGCGGATCGGGCACGGTCGGCGGCACGAATGTCGAGACCGGCGGCCGGCTGGCGCCTGGCAATTCCATAGGCATCCTGACGATTGCCGGCAACCTCACCCTTGCACCGGGCGCCAACCTCGACTTCGAGCTGGGCAGCCCCGGCGCATCGTCCGCCGCGCCCGGCGTCAGCGACCGCGTCGTCGTCAGCGGCGACCTGGCTCTCACCGGGACGGTCAACCTGTTGCAGAGCAGCGCCCCGGCCGACGGCGACGCGGGCCTTGGCTATTACCGGCTGATCACCTATGGCGGCGCCCTCACGAGCAACACCGCGGCGATCGGCAGCACGCCGGCGCTGAGCGGCGGCCAATATGAGCTGCAAGCCGGTAGCGGCCGGGTGGATCTGTTCATCGATACCTCGCTCGGCGACGATACCCTGCAGCATTGGCAAGGCGGCGACGGCACCTGGAAGGCCGGCAACCCGCAATGGCTGAACCAGGGAGGCGCCGAACCGGTGGCCTGGGCGGGCAAGCACGCCATTTTCAAGGACGCGGGTGTCTACGCCGGCGGCACAGTCACGGTGGAAGGCGCGCAATCGTTCAAGGGCATCCAGTTTGTCGACGAGGGCTACCGGCTGCAAGGCGCCGGCCAACTGGTTACGGACGCGGCCGGCAGCGAAATCCGCGTGCTCGCCAATTCCGCCGAGATCGCCAACGCGATCACCGGCACGGGCGCTCTCATCAAGACCGAGGCCGGCACGCTGGTGCTGACGGGCGACAACACCTACACCGGCGGGACTCGCATCGACCAGGGCACACTGCAGGTCTCCGCCGACGCCAATCTCGGCGATGCGAGCGGCAAGGTGACGCTCGACGGAGGCGCGCTCGCAACGACCGCCAGCTTCTCGATGGCGCGCGCGTTCGAGATATCGAGCACCGGCACACTCCTTCCCGGTGAAGGGACCAGGCTGACGATAACCGGCGTGATCTCCGGTGCGGGAAACCTTCTCGTGAAAGGCGGCGGCACGACGGTGGTTACGGCAGACAGCTCCGCTTTCACCGGCACGACCTCGATCGACAAGGGCACGCTCGCCGTCAATGGCGGCCTATGTGGCGACGTCAACGTGCTGGACGGAGGCCGGCTGCAAGGCACCGGCACGGTCTGCCATACCAACAACTTCGACGGCGGCACGGTGGCGCCCGGCAATTCGATCGGCACACTGACCGTCGCCGGCGATTACGTCGGCAGCGGCGGCACGCTCGATATCGAGACGGAACTAGGCGGCGACGCTTCACCGACCGACCGGCTGGTCGTCACCGGCAACGCCTCCGGCACCACCAGAGTCAAGGTCACCAATGTCGGCGGCGCTGGCGCGCAGACGGTGGAAGGCATCAGGATCATCGATGTCGGCGGCAGCTCGGACGGCACTTTCAGCCTGCTCGGCGACTATGTGTTCCAGGATCAGCAGGCGGTCGTAGGTGGCGCCTATGCCTACCTGCTGCAGAAAAATGGCGTCAATACGCCAGCCGACGGCGACTGGTATTTGCGTTCGACCTTCCTCAATCCCGAAAATCCTGAGGATCCCGACCCGCAGCCGCTCTATGCGCCCGGCGCGCCGCTTTACGAGGCTTATGCCGGCGTGCTGCAGAGCTTCAACGAGCTAGGCACCCTGCAGCAGCGCGTCGGCAACCGCTCATGGGGCGAAGGCGCCACGCCGCAAGGGGCCGATGTCCCCGGCGCTGCGCCGCTCGACGGCAGGGCCATCTGGGCGCGCCTCGAGGCGGCTCATGCAGAGTTCGACCCGGAAACCTCTACCTCCGGCACCGCCTACGACGTCACCACCTGGAAGATGCAGGCCGGGGTCGACGGGCTGCTTGGCGAGAGCGCGGCCGGCCAGCTGCTCGGCGGCGCCACTGTCCACTACGGGCAGGCCTCTTCGGACGTCTCCTCGGCCTTCGGCACAGGCTCGATCGACGCCACCGGCTATGGCCCCGGCGGCACGCTCACCTGGCTTGGCAACTCCGGCTTCTATGTCGACGCGCAGGCCGAGGCGACCTGGTATGACAGCGATCTCAAATCCGCGACGCTCGCCACCACGCTTGCCGACGGCAATGAGGGCTTCGGCTATGGTCTGAGCATCGAGGCCGGCCGGAAAGTCGCCCTCAATAACAACTGGTCGCTGACCCCGCAGGCTCAGCTCACCTATTCGTCGGTCGATTTCGACGACTTCGCCGATCCGTTCGGCGCCGTCGTCTCGCTGGGCAGCGGCGACACGCTTGTCGGCCGGCTCGGCCTTTCCGCGGACTACGAGGATCAGTGGGTGGATCGCGCCGGTCAAGTGAGCCGCGCCCATGTCTATAGCATTGCCAATCTCCACTATGACATCCTCGACGGCTCGAAGGTTAACGTGTCCGGAATAGACTTCGTCAGCGAGAACCAGGCGCTGTGGGGCGGGCTCGGTGCGGGCGGCTCGCTCTCTTGGGCCGACGATCGCTACGCCATCTTCGGCGAGGCGATCGCGCGCGCCAGCCTGGAAGACTTCGGCGACAGCTACGCTATCGGCGGCAAGGTCGGGTTCAGCGTGAAGTGGTAGCCGGGTGATTGAGCTGACTGACCTACAGAGCCTGCGACTCGCGCCGGTTCGCTATGACGTCCGCCGCAAGCGGGCCAGAGGTCCATCCTGTGGGTGATGAGTTGGCGTCGGGATACAGCAGCGCGCCCCGGTGCTACAAAATGTGCTCGCGCGGCTAGCGCCCGAGACCAATTGCAAAACAAACCAGTCGGTCTAAGCTGAACCGATTGCACAACGCAATCAGATCGCGCGAATTCATGTGAGGAGCACGCAATGGCCAAGCTCGTGTTCGGGATGAACCAGTCGCTGGACGGCTATGTCGATCATAAGGCGTTCGGGCCAAGCCTCACGCTCTTCCGCCACTTCATTGCGGAGGCCGAGCGGCAGTCGGGCAGCGTCTACGGTCGCCGCATGTACGAGATCATGCGCTATTGGGACGACGAGCATCCCGAGTGGGATGTCGAGCGGCTTGCCTACGCGGCGGCGTGGCGGCGCCAGCCGAAATGGGTCGTCTCGCGCTCGTTGAAGTCTGTAGGTCCCAACGCCACGCTCGTCGAAGATGATCTCGAGGGCGCAATGCGGAAGCTGAAGGCCGAGCGCGACTGCGAGATCGAAGTCGCCGGCCCGGACTTGGCGCGAGGCCTCACCGAACTGGGCTTGATCGATGAGTATCGGATCTACCTGCACCCCGTGGTGCTTGGTCAGGGCAAGCCCTATTTTGCCGGACCCCGGCCGCCGCTGCGTCTGATGGCTCATGATCGGATCGGCGAGGATGTGATCAGGTTGACCTACGTTCCTGCCTGATTGCGACGTCCTCTCGAGCTGCGCCAGACTACTTATCCGAAGTTCGCAGTTCAAATCTTCGGACGCCATTCGTGTTCAACGCCCACTCTGAATGGTCAGGGCAGGGCTCAGCGCGGCTTATGCCGTATATGCCAGCGCCAGGATTCTGGGCGAGATGGTGAAGCGCACCGTCAGACGATTGCCGGATGAAGTGACCGCCTCGCCCGAGGTGAGATCGACGGCGATGTCCTCAAAGCCCAGCACCCGGCCGTCGAGCGGAAACGAGGCCTTGTAGACCGCCTCCTTGATCGCAAACAGAATGCGGCTGCCTATATCGGAATCAAGATCGCCCAGGCGGTCTTGCGGCGTTGCCACCATGCCTTGGAGGTCATGCGGCAAGGGCAGGGCAGGCTCGATGTCGACGCCCACGCTTCTCATCGCGCTGGATCGCCCGGCGACCGCCACGGCAAGTTCGTCGTCATGCGCGATTGAACCGACGATCCCTGCAGGCCAGATCGGGTTTCCCAGTTGGCCCCGCAAGACGGCGAGATCCGCACAGCTCAGGCGCCGCAGCAATTCATGCGCGACCCGGCGGCCCGCTCCGGTGGCGGCGCGCGCCCTCTGTTCGCGCGTGGCGATGGAAGCGCCTTCCGCCGGCAGGAGGTATTGTTCGTCGCCGGCACGAACAAGACGGCAGCCGGTGACGAGGCCGGGCGGCATGAGGCCGGCCAGCGCCTGCTCGCCGGCGCTCTCGATGTCCGCGTCGTCCGGCCGTGTGCTCACTTGCTGCCCAATTCGAGCACGGCAATCATCTCACCATCCTCGTCCAGTCCCGTCTCGACGAAACCGAAGCCGGCATAGAGCCGCCGCGCCGCCTCGTTCTCCGGTTCGTAGCAGATCGAGACGCGGCGTATGTGGCCGATCTGCGCGATCTCCTCCAGCGCCTGGGCAACCGCGGCACGGCCGAAGCCCTTGCCCTGTTCGCGGCGGTCGATCATGAAACGGTAGATGATCGCCTCGTCATCGTCGTCCGGAGCGCTGTACATCAGGAATCCGACGACGCGCCCGGCCGCAACGACAGCGCGGGCGACGGCCTCATCATCCTCCCCGGCCTCTTCCAGCGAGTCGGCATTCGAGGCGACGAAGCCTTGCTGCTCAGGCATCAGTTCGAGCGCCAGGATCGCCGCCCGGTTGTCCTCGCCGACAGGCCGCAGGGCCACCTGGCGGTCGTGCGGCCGCGCTTCGGCCGAACGCGTCACTGTTTCTGCCCGATCTCGATCGCGCGCGCGTCGATCGGCGTCACCACGCCATAGAGCTTCGCCGGGTTGCCGCGCCACACGGTGTTGGGCTCCAGCACTTCGCCCTTCATGACGAAGCAATCGAGGTCCGCCACGGATCCCTCGCCCATCACCACGGCGTAGTGGATGAAGGCGGCAGAGGCGAGCGTGCAGCCATTGCCGATGCGGATATAGTCGGATTTGAACGCGCCTTCCTCCAGCGAATGCGCCTGGATGACGCAGCCCTCGTTGAGCGTCGCGTCGTCGCCGATCTCCACCAGCGACCGCTCGGTGATGATGCTTCCCCCGTCATAGACGCGCCGCCCGACCTTCACGCCCACCAGACGCAGGATCAGCGGCCTGAACGGGGTGCCGGTGAACAGGCCCATGATCGGCGAATCGGACAGTTTCCAATGGCGTTCGTGGCGCCAGAAGACCGGGTCGTAGATCGTGGCCATCCTGGGCTTCAACCGGCGGAAACCGAGGCTGACCCGTTCCAGGAAGATGTAGAACGGAATGCCGATCGCCGTGGTCAGCACCACCGCCAGGAACAGCGCCGTCTGGCCCCATTCGGTGTAGTAGTTGAGCGCCCTGTCCCAGATGGCGAGCGTCAGGAACAGGATCAGCCACTGCGCGGCCAAGAACAGCAGCGCGGTGACCAGATTGTGGAGGTTCTTCAGCGGTAGCCGGCGGTGGCGCTCCTTGTCGGAGATCAATCCGAGAAGCTCCTTGTCGCGATTGACCATGCGCGGGATTTCAAAAGGCGGCGACCCCAGCAGCCCGACATTCTCGCGCAAGGGACCATCGACCGGTACATGCACCTTGGTCCCGAGCAGGCAATTGTCGCCGGTGCGGGAATCCGGCGAATAGATGATGTTGTTGCCGAAGAAGTTGCGCTCGCCGACCCGCGTGTGCTCGAGCCGGAAGGAGTTGGCGGACTTCTGCATGTTGACCATGAACAGGCCGTCCGAGACCATCGTTTCCGAGCCGATCTCGCTGAGCTGCGGGTTTTCATGCCGCTGGTTGGTGCCGAAATTCGACCCGGTCTGGTCCACCTTGTTCAGCCGCCAGCCGATGGCGCGCAAATAGTAGACGATGGCCGAGCTGTCGCCGAACAGCACGTTCAGCAGTCGCACGTTGCTGACCAACTCCAGCATCGATTGCAGCCAGTAGTGGAAGCCGTAGAGCGAATAGTCCCGGCCGGGCTTCAGCATGAGGTTGAACAGCCGCGGCACGATGGCCGCCAGCAGCACGCCGCCGATGATGAAGCCCGCCAGCGTCACCGTGGTGCCGATCGCTACGATGCCGATGGTCTCCTGATAGTCGTCGCCGATATTTTCCCAGTAGGTGTGGAACAGAAGCGGGAACGGCGTGACGATGGCGAAGAGGATGAAGAGCTGGATCGCCTCGTAGATGATCCGGCGCGCTCGCGACAGCGGCATGTTGGGAACCGTGCAATAATCCGCCTCGGTCGGAATCGCCGGCGATCCGTGCCAGCGCTCGCCGGCAGGGATCGCCTGTCCGCGATGCAGCGACGAAGCGTGGCCCAGCTGGGCGCCGTCGCCGACGCGGGTGTCGATGTCCAGCGTTGAGCCGACGCCGACGAAAGCGTTGTGGCCGATGTCGAGCGGGCCGGTGTGGATGTAGCCCGCCTGGGCGCGGAAGCCCAGGATCATGGAATCCTTGCGCAGGATCGAGTTGTCGCCGATCCTGATCAGGTCGGTGCAGACCGGAACGGAGCGGCACTCGATAACGGTGCGGTCGCCGAGCCGGGCGCCGAGCAGGCGAAGATAGAGGCTGTACAGCGGGCTGCCGCGGAACAGCACCACCGGCGCGGTGCGGACCAGCGTCTTGACGACCCAGAAGCGATAATAACGCCAGCCCCAGATCGGGAACGTCTCGGCCTTCCAGCGGCCGACCAGCAGCCATTTGGCGATGATGGCAAAGCCGCTGAGCCCGAAGAACACGCTGGCGGACAAGAAGACGCAGCGCAGATAGAGCTGCACCGGGTCGTCCAGCGCGTCATAGACCCAGTTGAGCCCGTCATTGATCGCCCAGAGCGAGGCATAGCTGTAAAGCGCGTAGAACATGAGCTGCCCAAGGCCCGTGCTCCAATAGGCGAGGCCGGAAGCCCGATGCGTCAGCATCGGCTCGCTCGCGGCAACCGCGACCATCTGCGGCGCACGCAGATAATCCGCGAGCTTCGCAACGGTGGGATGCAGGTAGATGTCGCGCATCGAGGTCGTCGACCACGCCTTGCGGGAGCGGATGCGCGCGCAGAACCTCGCCATCAACAGCGAGTTCGCGCCGAGGTCGTCGAAGAAGTGGTCTTCGATGGAGATGTCATCGAATTTCAGCACATCCTGCAGCGTGTCGACCAGGAACCTCTCGTCCTCGTTGCGCGGGTCGATCATCGCATGGCCGGCCGCGACGCGCGCGGTGGTCGGCTTGGGCAGTTTCCTCAGGTCAACCTTGTTGGAGACGGTCATCGGGATCGCGGGCAGCTGCTCCAGATAGGCCGGAATCATGTAGTCGGGCAGCCGCTGCTTGAGCTCCCGCACGAGCATGGTGCGATCCACATTGTCGCCGCCGCTCCTGGGGGCATAGTAGGCGACCAGTTCAGTGCGCTCGGGCTCGATCTCCCACGTCGTGACCGCCGCCTGCGCGATGCCCGGCTGTTCCAGCAGCACGGCCTCAATCTCGCCCAGCTCGATGCGGTAGCCGCGGATTTTCACCTGCGTGTCGATGCGGCCGTGATACTCGATCTCGCCCTTGTCGTTGATGCGGCCGAGATCGCCCGTCCGGTAGATGCGGCCGCTGGGATTGTTCGGCAGGCCGATAAAGTCTTTGATGAATCGCTGTTCGGTGAGTTCCGGCCGGTTGAGATAGCCTACCGCCACGCCCATGCCGCCGATGCAGACCTCGCCCAACTGGTCGCCGGTCAGCACCTTCGGCGTTTCGGGGTCGAGAATTGCTATTGAATAGGTGGGCAGCGGCGTGCCGATCGTCACCGGTTCGTCCGGCGTCAGCAAGGACATGGTGGCGGTGACCGTGGCTTCGGTCGGGCCATAGGTGTTCAGGATCTGGCGGCCGGGCTTCGCCCAGCGCACAACGAGCTTTTGCGAGCAGGCTTCGCCGCCGACCAGGATCGCGCGAAGGCTGGGCGCGTCGCTCTCGATCGACGACAAAAGCGTCGGGCTGCAGGCCATGCAGGTGATGTGATGCTCGCGCAGGAAGCTGGCCAGCTCCTCGCCCACGAGGGGCTGCTGGCCGGGCGCCGGCACGACCGTGGCGCCGGCGGCAAAGGGCACCCAGATCTCCTCCGAGGAGAAGTCGAAGGCGATGGTCATGCCCTGATACACGCGGTCGCCCGGCTGGTAACCGTAGGATGCTGCGGCGACGCGGATGAAGTTGCAGAAGCTCTGATGCGTGATGACCACGCCTTTCGGCTTGCCCGTGGTGCCGGACGTGTAGAGAATGTAGCAGGTCTGGTCCTGGCTGCCCTCTGGCAGGGGCGCCGTTTCCGGCTTGAGAGCGATTTCGGATTCCGCCGAGTCGATCGAGATATGCGGAACAGGCAGGCGCGCCACGCGCGCGGCATAACCGGAGACGCTGATCACCATCGTGACGCTGGCGTCCTCGATGATCATCACCATGCGATCTTCAGGGAAGGCGGTGGCTAAAGGGACGAAGGCCGCCCCGGCCTTCATCACGGCAAGGATAGCGATATAGGTTTCGGCGGAGCGGTCCAGCAAAAGGCCTACCCTGTCGCCCGGCTTCACGCCACGCTCGATCAGCAGATGCGCGAACTGGTTGGCACGGATGTTAAGCTCGCGGTATGACCAGGGCCGGCCGCCGGAAATCACCGCCGGTGCCGCGTCGAAGCGGCTCGCCAGATCGCCGAAGAAGCGGTCGAGCCTCTCATGCGGCTCGCCCTTATGGATGAAATCGGGGCCGATCAGGATCTGATCGCGCGGTGGCGATTCCGTCACTACTTTGGCTTTGGCCGCGTTTTTCTTGGCGGGCTTGCTTGCTTCATTCAGAGACATTGGGAGGACCCGCGAGCTGGTGATGGCTCGCACTATGCCGTGATTGGCGAAAAGACAATTGGCTGACGATGATGGGCCAGTTGATTTGCCTTTGCGGCGGATTTGAGATGGCGTTCCGATCGGCAATTCATGCCACGCGACGTTCACGATGTTGTGACGGAGCGCCGTCCCGCGAGGGCACCTGATCGCCTCTATTCAGCCCTTGGCGGCATTTGGCCTTCCCGTTCGCGCCGCCGATGCCGCATGCCCGGCGCTTCCGGGCGTAGATACACGGCCAGGCAGCAGCAACAGATGGCCAGTCCGACGATCGGATATTTCAAGGCGACGATCGCGGCGAGCCCGAACAGACAAAGCGTCGCCGCCGCGCGAAGGCGCATCGTTTTGCGCGCGCTCTGGGGGATCGTCTCCGCCGGCAGCGGCTCGATCAGCTCGCGGATGAGGAAGAGGTAGGTCAGGTTCACCAGGAAGAAGACACCGGCATAGAAGGCGACGGGCTGCGGCGAGAGTTCGCTGATGGCCATCCAGGCGGTGGCCAGCGGCAGCAGAGAAACCGAGAACAGATGCGCGAAATTGTGCCACATCAAGCGGGCGGTCATCCCGGTTGCGTAGCGCAGCAGGTGATGGTGGTTCGCCCAGACAATGGCCATGAACAAGTAGCTCACGCCATAGCTCAGCCAGGTCGGCCACAGTCCGAGCAGCGCCGCGAAGGTCGGGATTTCCGGCGGGCGAAGCTCCAGCACCAGCACGGTAATGAGAACGGCGAACACGCCGTCCGAGAACGCGTTCAACCGTTCGAGGCCTGATGAAGGAAGCATGTGGCCGTCCTCTCGCCGGTGCCGCCAGGCCGAGTATAACTTTGCCGGCGGCCGATGCGAACACGCTGGACAGCACCTCAACGCGACACGCTCGGTTCTATTCGAATAGTGATCGCGTCGCAGCTTAATCGGTAAGCAAGCAGATATCCGCTTCGACAACGCAATAAGGCGCGTAGCGGAAATCGCGGATGCGCGCGACCTCTTCGCCGCGCCAGTCGATCAGCACGAAGCCGCGCACGGCATCGTCCGCCTGCGGGTTGCGGATCAGGATCGCCGGCTGGTTATCGACGAAGCCGAGCGACAGCTCCCAGTCGCCGACGCGGTCGTAATTGCCGAAATACGTCGAAGCCTCTTTTTTGCCCCTGAGCCGGGTGCGATTCACGACCTCGAGCTCGATATCTTCGGCGATCAGCCTCCTGACCCCGTCGAAATCGCGCGCGTTGAACAGGTCGACATAGTGGCGCAGGCGGCGCTCCTCCTCCGGATCGAGCCTCGGCATGGCGACTTCATCGGTTCGGCCGGCCAGCGCCTTCAGCTCTGCCCGGCCGCGATGCAGCGCCGCCTTGGTGGCAGCCAAAGTCGCGCCCGTCACCTCGCAGGTTTCGGAAAGGCTGAGGCCGAGCACGTCGGTCAGGACCACGGCGCTGCGCTGCGCCGGCGTGAGCTGCATGAAGCTGCGCAGGCTTGCCGCCGCCGCAAGCCTCGCCTCGGCGCTGGCCGAGAGATCTTCAATTGTCGTCATATCGGTTTCGCTCATTCGGGAGCGCTCCCGCTGGCGGCGGCGCAGATGATCCTGCGCCGCATTATGGGCGATGCGGAACAGCCACTGCTCGGGGCGCTCGACGCGAGCGCCGCCATCATGCGCGGCAAGCGCCTTCACCACCGTCTCCTGCACGATGTCCTCGCCCTCGATCGCCGAGCCAGCCATGCGGGCCGCATAGCGGTGCAGTTTCGGCCGCAGGCCGACGAGCATGGTGTCCAGTTCCGCGCGGTCGAACCCTGCTGAGCTCATTCGTCCTCTTTCTCGCCTGGCCGATGCCATGCGGTGCCCGGGTCAGGCGGGCACGGCTTCATCGGCCTTGGCCAGCATACGATAGTTGCCGACGATCTTCGCCGGTGCCCTCACAAGCGGCGTCGAACGTCGCGCAGCATGGTCGGCGCCGAAAGCCTTGAACGCGTCGAGTTCGGTCAGCGCCGAGCTGTCCTTGTCGTAGCCGACGAAGTGGACGAACTCGCCATTCTCCAGTTCGAGCACCAGATAGCGCACGGATTGCGGCTGCGTTTCATCCAGCGCCTCGAACACTTTTGCCACCAGCGCCCGGTTCTCGGCGATGCCGGCGTCCTTCACGCCGTAGCGGATCAGATTGTAGGTCATGGTCGTCTCCTGTTTGAGGTGTCTGCGTGAGGAAGACGTTTCGCGTTGCCGAAAAGATTCTCATCGGCTCGCGAATCCTTTTGCCCGGGGCAAACGTCTTTCGCGCGTAGAGGCCGCGCCCGCGGCCGCGATGAGGAGAGACATCATGCATATCCAGTTTGCCGAACTGCCCGTATCCGACCAGGACCGCGCCAAGGCGTTCTACACCGAAAACCTTGCGTGCCAGGTCATTGCCGATCACCCGATGGGCGATGGTGGCTGGCGCTGGGTCGAGGTGGCTTTTCCCTTCGCGGTCACCAACCTGCATTTCATCAGGCGCGCCGATGCGGCACCGAGCGCCGAGCCGGTGCTCGTCCTGGTCGACGATGATGTCGACGCAAGGGTCGCATCGCTTAAGGCCAAAGGCGTCGAGATCGTCACGGAGCCGCAGCAAGCGCCGTGGCAGCCGGGCCGCACCGTGGCCGAATTCCGCGACAGCGAAGGCAACCGCATGATGCTTGCCAGCCGATAGCAACATCGCCTCGCGGCCGCCGGCCCATGCGCTCAGCCGACCGCTTTCGCCGCCGCCCGCCCGGCGCTGCGTCCCGAAAAAATGCAGCCGCCGAGGAACGTGCCTTCCAGCGCCGCATAGCCATGCACGCCGCCGCCGCCGAAACCGGCGGCTTCGCCCACAGCGTAGAGACCTGGCACCGGCCGGCCGGCGGCATCGAGCACGCGGCTGTCGAGGTCCGTCTGCAGGCCACCCAGCGTCTTGCGGGTCAGGATGTTGAGGCGCACCGCGATCAGCGGGCCGTTCGCCGGATCGAGCATCTTGTGCGGCTTGGCGGTGCGGATCAGCCTGTCGCCTAGATAGGCCCGGGCGCCGCGCAGCGCGGTGACCTGGGCGTCCTTCGAGAACGGATTGTCGAGTTGCCTGTCGCGGGCGCGGATCTCCTGCTCGACCAGGGCGACCTCCAGCAGCGGCTCGCCGCCGGCCAGCGCGTTCATCCGCGCCACCAGTTTCGCAAGGTCGGCCTCGACGATGAAATCCTCGCCCTTTTCCATGAAGGCTTTCACCGGGCCGGGAATTCCCGATGTCGCGCGGCCCAGCACCTGCCGCCAGCTTTTTCCGGTGAGGTCGGGGTTCTGCTCGGAGCCCGACAGCGCGAACTCCTTCTGGATGATCTTTTTGGTCAGGATGAACCAGGAATAATCGAAGCCGGTGCTCATGATGTGGCTGAGCGTGCCCAGCGTGTCGAAGCCCGGATAGAGTGGCACCGGCAGCCTTTTGCCGCGCGCGTCGAGCCAAAGCGAGGAGGGGCCGGGCAGGATGCGGATCGCGTGCTCGGTCCAGATCGGCGCCCAGTTCTTGATGCCCTCGACATAGTGCCACATGCGGTCGCGGTTGATGATCGAGCCCCCGGCAGCCTCGGTGATCGCCAGCATGCGGCCGTCGACATGGTCGGGCACGCCGGTGATCATCCGCTTCGGCGGCGCGCCCAGGCGCGACGGCCAGTTCTGGCGCACCAGCTCGTGATTGCCGCCGATGCCGCCGGAAGCGACGATCACCGCTTGCGCGCTGAGCTCGAACGCGCCGGTCACGGCGCGCGAGCTCTTGCGGCCGCGCTCAACGCTGCTCGGTTCCAGCATATCGCCGCGCACGCCCGTCACCGTATCGCCTGTGCGGATGATCTCGTTGACCCGGTGGCGGAACTTGAACGCGACCAGCCCGCGCTTCTGCGCCTCGCGCACGCGCTGCACGAAAGGCTCCAGCACGCCGGGCCCGGTGCCCCAGGTGATGTGGAAGCGCGGCACCGAGTTGCCGTGGCCGGTCGCGTTGCCGCCACCGCGCTCGGCCCAGCCGACCACGGGGAAGAATCTCAAGCCCCGCTCGATCAGCCAGGAGCGCTTCTCGCCGGCGGCGAAGCCGACATAGGCTTCCGCCCATTTGCGCGGCCAGAAATCCTCTGGCCTGTTGAAGGCGGCCGTGCCCATCCAGTCCTTGAGCGCGAGGTCGTGCGAATCGCGGATGCGCATGCGCCGCTGCTCGGGCGAATCGACCAGGAACAGCCCGCCGAACGACCAGAAAGCCTGGCCGCCCAGCGACTGTTCCGGCTCCTGGTCGACGATGATGATCTTCCTGCCGGCGTCGGTCAGCTCGGCCGCGGCGACGAGGCCGGCCAGCCCCGCGCCGACAATGATCACGTCCGCGTCAGCCATCTTTCCTCCCAGAACCAGCCGGCAAAACTTATTGCGAAGCCTCAGATGGGCTCCCAGCCGTCCTTGTCCCCGGCGCGGAAGATGGCGTCGATGACTTTCTGGTTGAGCACCGATTCCTCCAGGGTGAAGACGCGGTCCTTGCCGCCCTGGGCGGCGCGCACGAAGGCTTCGCACTCCAGCCGGTATTGCTGCGTGCCCGGGAAGCGGAACACCTGCGCCTCGGTGTGGTTCTGGTTGTGCAGCTCGATGCGGTGGTGGTCGTAGAGCCCGGCATTGAAGGGGGCGAAGACCTCGATGAAGCCCTTCTCGCCGTGGAACACCATCACCTGCCGCGCCGCCATCTGCGTCGAGAGATAGAAGGACAGCTCGAAATCGCCGAAATCGGCGCGGATCGAGGAATAGATGTCGGTGCCGAAATTCTTGTCGCGCTCGATATTGGCCTGGACGCGGATAGGCTCCTTGCCGGTCGAAAAGCGCGTCGACACGGTCGGATAGACGCCGATGTCGGGCAGCGCGCCACCGCCGAGATCGAGCTGGTTGCGCATGTTCTTGGGGTCGACATTGTAGTAGGAGAACGCGCCCTGCACATGGCGCAGCCGACCGATGGCGCCGCCGGCAATGAGGTCGCGCACCTTGATCCATTGCGGGTGGTAGGTGACCATGAAGGCTTCGCAGACCAGCACCTTCTTCTCGTCGCGCAGCTTGATCAGCGGCGGGATGTCCTTGGCGTCGAGCGCCAGCGGTTTTTCCACCAGCACATGCTTCCCGGCCTCGATCGCCTTTGCCGTCCATTCGACATGCTGGGAGGTGGGCAGCGGAATGTAGACGCCGTCGACCTGCTTGCAGGCGAGCAGGTCCTCATAGGAGCCGAACGCATGACAGGCGCCGAAACGCTCGCCCAGTGCCTTGGCCTTCGACAGGTCTCGGCTGGCGATCGCCGACAGGACGCCGTTCTCCGATTCCACGATTGCCGGCAAAAGCTGCTCGCGGCCGATCTTTGCCGTCGACAGAACACCCCATCGGAACATCACGCTTCTCCCATGACGGTTACATCGATGGAGGTGTGCCCCAAATCGAGGGAAAAGCCAATGTGGGAGAAGCTCCCTTCCTCGCCCCACGCAGTGGGGAGAGGTGGCTCGGCGAAGCCGGGACGGAGAGGGGTCTTCATAGAGCGCCGGGTTGCCGGAGCCGCCTCATGATCGCCAGCTTGCAAGGGCTCTGCCGTCGCGAAGGTCTCCCCCCGCTCCGTCTCGGGCTTCGCCCGAGTCCCCTCTCCCCCGCTTTGCCGGGGCGAGGAAAGGGACTGCGCCTAACCCCTCTTGCCCGTCAGCATCATGTCGAAATCGACGACATTGGAATAGAGCGGCGTGCCGACATCCATGCCATAGCGCGACCGCAGAACCTTGCCGGTGACGTGGAATTTGATGGTCCCGCCCTTCAATCCGGCGAGCTCGGCCGTGAATTTTTCCGGAAACGTCTTGCGGCGCGCCGTCAGCCGGCCGGTCACCACCGCCGTCGTGTCGCCGGTGCGCGTCACGTTTGTAGAGCGGAACTGGATCTCCGGATTGTTGGCGGCGTCGAACACGGCGTCGGAGCGCAGGAAGGCGTCGATGCGGCCCTGCCCGGTGCCGACGCTTTCGGGATAGATGGTGAGGTCCACCTTGGAGCGGCCGACATCGCCATTGTCGATGCGGATCGTGCCCTTGAAACGGCCGAAGGCGCCGTCGAAGCCACCGCCGCCGGCCTTGCCGATGGTAAAGCGGATCGAGGAGGCCGACGGGCTGATCGTGTAGCTGCCTGCGGCGTCGCTGAGCGCCACCGCGGCAACGGCAGGCATAGTAAGGCAAGCGGCAAAAGCCGCCAATCCGAGGATACGCGCGTTCATGGGTTCTTCCTTCCGCAGATACGTTTTTCTGCGTTCTCGCCCCACCAACGAATGATGGCGCAGTTCTATTCCCTGCCTGACGAAGGTGTGATCATGCGCGTCAGCACCATATCGCGCAGCAGGAAATGGTGGCGCAGGGCCGCTGCGATGTGCAGCGCCACCAGCGCGATGCCGGCATAGGCGAGATACCAGTGCGCGGAAGCCCAGAAGCTTTCCGAAGCGTCGGATTCGGCCAGCGGCAGATTGGGCATCACGAAGAGATTGAACGGCATGGTCGGGATCTCCAGCGTCGACACCGAGACCAGCGCCCAGCCGGAAAGAGGCAGCGCGATCTGAAACGCATAGAGCGCGAAATGCGCGAGCGGTGCGGTCCTGCGCTCCAGCGTTCCGACCGCAGCCGGCAAGGGCGGCGCCGCATTGCCGAGCCGCCAGGCGATGCGCAGGATGATCAGGCCGAGCAGCAGGAAGCCGAAGGATTTGTGCAACTGGATCAGCTCGAAGGACGTTCGCTGGCTTTCGATCCGCACCATGACGACGCCGAGCACAAACTGACCGATGAAGATGATGCCGATCAGCCAGTGAAGGACGATCATCGCCCAGCCATAGCGGGTCGGGGTGTTGGTGAGAGATTGCATGCGAGGCGAACGAAGCCGGCGCCGGCTTTCTTCCGAGATGTGCAGCCAATGTCGGCGGCGCCAATGTCGGTAAGTGGATGCGAACCGAAGCGACGGCTTCGTTCCGCAATCGCCTCCTACCCGCTCACTTTGAAGAAATCCACGAAGGCCCTGAGCGCCGGCCGCATTTGCCGGCGGCTGGGATAATAGACGAAGAAGCCGTCGAAGGGCGGGCACCAGTCTTCCAGCACGCGGATCAGCCTGCCGTCGGCGAGCGGCGCCCGCACATAGGGCTCGAAGACGAAGGCCAAGCCGGCGCCGTCGACCGCCGCCTGGGCGATCAGATGATCCTCGTCGAGGATTAGAGGTCCCTCGACCGCCATCTCTATTTCCTCGCCGTCCTTCTCGAACTCCCAGCGGTAAAGGATGCCGCTGGAGAAACGGAAGCGGATGCAGCGGTGGCCGTTGAGGTCACGCGGATGGCGCGGCTTGGGCATAGAAGCGAAATAGGAGGGCGCTGCGACCACCGCGCCGCGGATTTCGGGTCCGATCCGCACCGCGATCATATCACGCTGCAGGCTTTCGCCGAGCCGCACGCCGGCGTCGAAGCCGCCCTCGACGACATCGGTGAAGCGGTCCTCGATGACAATCTCCAGCACGATATCGGGATAGGCGGCGGCAAAGGCGCCGAGCCGCGGTGTCAGCACCAGATGCGCGGCGGTGCGCGGCACGCTGAGCCTGAGATTGCCGGCCGGCCGGTCGCGCGCCTCGACCGCCGTTTCCAGCGCCAGGTCGATCTCGGACAGGGCCGGCCGCAGCCGTTCCAAAAGCTGCGCGCCTTCTTCGGTCGGAGCCACGCTGCGCGTGCTGCGCGCGAGCAGCCGAACGCCGAGCCGTGCTTCCAGGCTCGATACCGCATGGCTCACCGCCGAGGGCGCGATGCCGAGCTCGCGGGCGGCGCCGCGGAAGCTGGCGCATTGGGCGACCGAGGCAAGCACAGCGAGTTGTGAAAGGTTCGTCCGGTTCATTGTTCTATTTTATAGAGCAAGCCGTACAAAAGAGAAAGAATTATCGAACGCATCGCGAGGCGCTATCTCTTGCCCATCGCAACAAGGAGATGCGCCATGAAAACCCGCAAACTTGGAACTGAACTCGAAGTCTTCCCCGTCGGCCTCGGCTGCATGGGCATGAGCTTCGGCTATGGCGGCCAGCCGGAGGCGGAAGCGATCGCGACGCTGCGCCGCGCCGTCGAAATCGGCGTGACCTTCTTCGATACGGCCGAAGTCTATGGTCCATATGAGAACGAGATCCTGCTCGGTAAGGCGCTGAAGCCGGTGCGCGACAAGGTGACCATCGCCACCAAATTCGGCTTCAAGATTTCCGAGCACGGCTCGGGCACCGACCGTATGATTGGCGTCGACAGCCGTCCCGAGCACGTCAAGGCGGTGGCCGAAGCCTCGCTGAAGCGGCTCGATACGGACGTGATCGACCTCTATTACCAGCACCGCGTCGACCCCAACGTGCCGATCGAGGATACGGTCGGCGCCATGGCCGAACTGGTGCGCGAGGGCAAGGTCCGGGCGCTCGGCCTGTCGGAGGTGAGCGGCGCAACGCTGCGCCGGGCGCATGCCGTGCACCCGATCGCCGCCGTGCAAAGCGAATATTCGCTGTGGAGCCGCGATCCCGAGGACGAGGTCTTCGCCGTCTGCCGCGAGCTCGGCATCGGCTTCGTCCCCTACAGCCCGCTCGGCCGCGGCTTGCTCACCGGCGCGATCAGCAAGCCGGACGCCCTCGGCGCCGGCGACTGGCGCCTCACTTTGCCGCGCTTCCAGGCCGAGGCCATGGAAGCCAACAACGCGGTCATTGCTGTGCTGGAGAAGATGGCGGCTGAAAAGGGAGTGACGCCGGCGCAGCTGGCGCTCGCCTGGGTGCTGCACCAGGGCGATTTCATCGTGCCGATCCCCGGCGCAAGGAAGATTCGGCACCTTGAGCAGAACACGGCCTCGGCGAATATCGAGCTGAGCGCGGTCGAGGTCGCGGCGATCGGTGATGCGCTGTCGCCTGACAAGGTCGTCGGCAAGCGCTACACGGAGGAATTGCTGGCGCTGGTGAACGGGTGATAGTTGAAAGGGCGCTTCGGCGCCCCCTAGGAAAGGTCGGCGCGAGGCCCCCCTCTCTGTCCCGCCGACTTTTCTAATGTCCTACCACGGCACCACCTCAATCTCCGGCCAGTACTCCTGCGCCCTTCTCCCCTTCGCCTCATGCGTCCGCTGATTGTCCAGCACCCGGTTCGGTGTGATGCGAAACGAAAAAAGGTCGTCGAGCCCGAACGGCGCCACTAGCTCCAGAGCTCCGTCGGCGCCGTACCGCACCCCGACCGCATGCGTCTTCGACGCAAAATAGCTCACCGATTCACTCGCGCTGGCATAGCGCGGGCATTCCTGCCCGAACTTCACCGGATACCACAGATGCACCCGCGCCTGGTTGCGTACCTCGACCGGCAGTGCCAACCCCTCGAAATGCACCGCCGCCCGGCGGATCACCGCGTCCTCGGCCTCGTAGGATAAATCCGTGTCATCGAAATAGAACAGGTCGACATCCTTGATGCCGTAGCCCGGCGGCTTGCCGGTCAGATGGTTCCAGACGCTGTTGTAGAGCGCGCCGGAAACCACCAGCCAATCGGGCAGCGCGAGTTGGCGCACGCGCGTCAGCGTTTCATTGAGCAGCGGGTCGCCCGCAACGATGGCGAGGAACGCCGCGCGCTGTTCTTCGAAGGCAAGGCCGGAATAGCGGAGATGGTCCATCGCTCTTTTGGAGAGCGATTCGCCATGCTCCGGCAATCCTCAGAAGCAGTTCCAGGAAAAGTGCACAGCGGTTTTCCGCCCGGAATTGCGTAAGGCAGAGACGCGCTACGCCCTCAGAACGCCGCCCGTCTGCTTGTTGACGTTCTCGACGATGCGTTTTGCGAGCGCCTCGAAATCCTCGTCGGTCAGCGTCTTTTCGACCGGCTGGATCGAGACCTCGATGGCGATCGATTTCTTGGCCGCACCGAGCGACGCGCCCTCGAACACGTCGAACACCGAAACGCCGGTGACCAGCTTCTTGTCGGCCGCGAGCGCTGCCCGCACCAGCGTGCCGGCTTCCACCGACCTGTCGACGACGAAAGCAAAATCGCGCTTCACCGCCTGGAACGGGGAGAGCTCCAGCTTCGGCTTGGTGCGCGTCGGCTTGGCCTTCGGTTCCGGCACGGCATCGACGAAAACCTCGAAGCCGCAGATCGGACCGGACACATCGAGCGTTTCGAGCGTCTTCGGATGGAACTCGCCGAATGTGCCGAGCACGGTCTTGGGGCCGAGCTTGATCGTGCCCGAGCGCCCGGGATGATACCAGGCCGGACCGCCGGGCTCGATCTGCAGCCGGTCGACCGGCGCGCCGCAGGCTTCGAGCGCCGCGATCGCGTCTGCCTTGGCGTCGAACACGCCGACCGGCCCCGTATTGCCGGACCAGCTCCGGCCCGAGCCGTCGAGCTTGGCCGTGCCGCGCCGCACGCCGGCTGCGACGCGCCGCTGCTGGTCGGCCATGTCGCCTTCATAGGTGCCGGAGACCTCGAACAGAGCCACATCGCCGATGCCGCGGTCGGCATTGCGCTGCGCGGCCGCGATCAGCCCGGGCAGCAGCGAGGGCCGCATGTCGGACATGTCGGCGGCGATCGGGTTGGCGAGTTTCAGGCCGTTCTGGCCGCCGCCGAACAGCTCGGCGTGCTTTGCGGGGATGAACGACCAGGTCACGGCCTCCATCATGCCGCGCACGGCGAGCGCGCGTTTGGCTGCGCGGGTGCGCAGCTGCAGCGTGGTCAGGATCTTGCCGTTGACCGCGTCATGCGAGGTAAGCGGCTGCGGCGCTATGTTGTCGACGCCGTGGATGCGCATCACCTCCTCGACCAGATCCGCCTTGCCGTCGATATCCGGCCGCCAGGACGGCACCTTCACCTCGACGGTCTCGCCCGAGCTGCGCGGCTCGAAGCCGAGCCGCGTCAGGATGCTGAGCGCTTCCTCTCTTGGCACCTCGATGCCGGTCAGCCGCTTCACTTCCGAGAGCGGGAAGAAGATGATCTTCGGCTTGTGGCCGGCATAGCCCGCCACTTCGATTTCCGTCGGCGTCCCGCCGCAGAACTCAAGCACCAGCTTGGTCGCAAGCTCGACACCCGGCACCATGAACTCGGGGTCGACGCCGCGCTCGAAACGATAGCGCGCATCGCTGATGATGCCGAGCGTGCGGCCGGTGCGGGCCGTCGTGATCGGATCCCAGAGCGCCGATTCGATCAGCACGTCGGTTGTGTTCTCGTCGCAGCCCGAATGCTCGCCGCCCATGATGCCGGCGATCGATTCGACGCCATTGTCGTCGGCGATCACGCACATTTCCGGTGTCAGCGTGTATTCGCGCCCGTCAAGCGCCAGTACCGTCTCGCCTTGCTTGGCGCGGCGCACGACGAGGTTGCCGGCGACCTTGTTGGCGTCGAAGACATGCAGCGGCCGGCCGCGGTCGAAGGTGACATAGTTGGTGATGTCGACCAAGGCGCTGATCGGGCGCAAGCCGATGGCGATCAGCCGCTGTTGCAGCCATTTCGGCGATGGGCCGTTCTTCACGCCGGTCACCAGCGTCAGCGCGAAGCCGGGGCAGAGTTCCGGCGCCTCGATCTTGACCTTGACCGGGCACATGCCATTGCCGACATGCGGCATGATCGCGCCGCCCGTAAGCCGGCCGAGTCCGCTCGCCGCGAGATCGCGCGCGATGCCGTAGACGCTGGTCGCGTCCGGCCGGTTCGGCGTCAGATTGATCTCGATCACCGGATCGTCGAGACGCGCATAGGCGGCGAAGCTGGTGCCGACCGGCGCGTCCTTCGGCAAATCGATGATGCCGTTATGCTCGTCGGAGATTTCCAGCTCGCGTTCCGAGCACATCATGCCGTGGCTTTCGACGCCGCGGATCTTGCCGACCGAGAGCGTCACGTCGATGCCGGGAATATAGGTGCCAGGCGCCGCGAAGGCGCCGATCATGCCCGCGCGGGCATTGGGCGCGCCGCACACCACCTGCACCGGCGGCTTGCCGTCGCCGGTGTCGACGGTCAGCACGCGCAGCCGGTCGGCGTCCGGATGCTGCACTGCCGTCAACACTTTGGCGATGACGAAAGGTTTCAGGCCGGCCTTGTCATCGACATGCTCGACTTCGAGACCGATCGCGGTCAGCCGCTCGACGATCTCGGCAAGCGAGGCGTCGGTCTCGAGATGGTCCTTGAGCCAGGAGAGGGTGAATTTCATGACTGTGTTTCCGAGGGTCTTTGTTCTTCGGGCCGGGGCACGCTGGTCTTCAGCTCGCGCGGCAATGCGTCGGGCATATGCAGGAAAGGCAGCTGCTCGCGCACATGCGCATGCACGGTCGGCCTGAAATAGGCCGGCATGTCCATGGCGCCGAGCATGAAATAGATCCGGTTGTCGAGCCGCTGATCGGTATAGGCGATGGGCGAGCCGCAGATGCCGCAGAACGAGCGCTCCACCGGGCCGTTGCGGTAGCTTTTCAGCGATTTGCCGTTGAGCGCGACCTGGTCGGCCATGAAGCCGACAAAAGCCGATACCGGCGCGCCCGTCGCGCGCCGGCAATCGCCGCAATGGCAATAGCTGATGTGATGCGGCTCGGCCGAGGCCTCGAACCGCACCGCGCCGCAACGGCAGCCGCCGGTGTGAGGTGCCGTCATGCAGACAGTCCCCCGAACAGCGTCGGCAGGTCGAGCGGCCGGAAGCCGTAATGCGACAGCCAGCGCACGTCCGCATCGAAGAAGGCGCGCAGGTCCGGCATGCCGTATTTCAGCATGGCGATGCGGTCGATGCCCATGCCCCAGGCGAAGCCCTGATATTCGTCGGGATCGAGCCCGCCGGCGCGCAGCACGTTGGGATGCACCATGCCGCAGCCCAGGATCTCCATCCAGTCGGACCCTTCGCCGAAGCGCACCTCGCCCGGACGCGAGCGGTCGCACTGGATGTCGACCTCGAGGCTGGGCTCGGTAAACGGGAAGAAAGAGGGGCGGAAGCGCATCTTGACCGACGGCACCTCGAAGAAGGCCTTGCAGAACTCCTCCAGCACCCACTTCATATTGGCGACATTGGCCGATTTGTCGACCACCAGCCCCTCGACCTGGTGGAACATCGGCGAGTGGGTGGCGTCGGAATCCTGCCGGTAGGTCTTGCCGGGGATGACGATGCGGATCGGCGGCTTCTGCCGTTCCATGGTGCGGATCTGCACGGGCGAGGTGTGCGTGCGCAACAGCTTGCGCTCGCCCTTCTCGTCCGGCTGGAAGAAGAAGGTGTCATGCATCTCGCGCGCCGGATGCCCCTCGGGGAAATTCAGCGCCGTGAAATTGTAGTAGTCCGTCTCGATGTCCGGGCCTTCGGCGATCGCGAAGCCGAGGTCGCCGAAGATCGCCGCGATCTCGTCGATCACCTGGCTGATCGGATGGATGCGGCCGCGCTCGGCCGGCGACTGGCGAACGGGGAGCGTGACATCGACTTTCTCGGCGGCGAGCCGCGCGGCGATGGCCACATCCTTCAGCTCCGCCTTGCGCTGGCTGAGCGCTTCGGTGATGCGGTTCTTCAACCCATTGATCGCCGGGCCCTTCACCTGGCGCTCCTCGGCGCTCATCGCGCCCAGCGTCTTCAGCATTTCGGATACCGAGCCCTTCTTGCCGAGCGCCGAGACGCGCACCGCCTCGATCGCGGCCTCGTCGGTCGCAGCCGCGATTTCGGCCATCAGAGAAGCTTCAAGGGTTTCAAGATTTCCAGTGGTGGCGTTCACGGCGAAACTCTCTCGATTGGATGACTAGCATTCAGCGTGCGTCACCATTTTGGTTACGCGGGTGCCATTTTGGTTACATCGGGGCCAAAAAAAGAACCCGCGCCAGCCGTGCCAGCGCGGGTTCCCCAAATCAGAATTGCGTATGCTTGGGAAGCGCTGGCTTAGGCGACAGCGCTCTCAAAAGCATTCGGCGTGGTGTTCTTCAGATATTCGAGCGCGACCTTGGCCTTGGCGACCAGCGCGGCGAAGGCCTGCGGCTCGTGGATGGCCATGTCCGAAAGAACCTTGCGGTCGATCTCGATGCCGGCCTTGTTGAGGCCGTCGATGAAGCGGCCATAGGTCAGGCCATGCTCGTGGGTCGCGGCGTTGATGCGCTGGATCCACAGCGCGCGGAACGAGCGCTTGCGATTCTTGCGGTCGCGGTAGGCATACTGCAGCGACTTCTCCACCGCCTGCTTGGCGATGCGGATGGTGTTCTTGCGGCGGCCGTAGAAACCCTTGGCGGCTTTCAGGACCTTCTTGTGCTTGGCGTGGGCGGTGACGCCTCTCTTTACGCGTGCCATGTCATGATCTCCTTAAAACGTTGTCCAAGCCGAGGGATTAGAGGCCGTTCGGCAGAAAATTCTTGATGACCTTCTTGCCATCCGGTTCAGCCAGAACCATCGTGCCGCGGGCATCGCGAATGAACTTGTTGGAACGCTTGATCATGCCGTGGCGCTTGCCGGCGGCAGCCGACAGCACCTTGCCGGTGGCAGTAATCTTGAACCGCTTCTTGGCGGCCGATTTGGTCTTCATCTTGGGCATTTTGCTACTCCGTATTGGTGGCGCACCATCGCGCTTCTTTTCTCGCTTCGGGCCGACCAAAGCCCGAAAAGCAAATGAAACCGCCACGGCATGCCCTGCCGGGCGGTTTTCTTGGAACCGCGGTGCTATAGATCAAAGACGGCCAGTACGCAACACCTCAAGCCATGCGACGCGCTGTCCCCGCCGTGCGCCGGCAGGAACGGTTGAGATTCAGGTCAGGCCGAGTCGGAGTCGAAGACGGGCGCGAAGCGACCAAACTGGGTGGGTTCCGAGAACCGGAGCGGAGCGTACTTTTCATACGTGAGCACCGGAAGCGCAGGAAGCCGCCATTTGCAGGCCGGCCTCACCTGAACATCACCGTCCCTAAGGCAGCGTGAACCACACCGGCAGCATCCCCGACTGCTGCATGCTGTCGATCAGCTCGAAGGCCGGCAGCGCGACCAGGAACACCAGTCCGTCGAGCAGCGTGTTCAAGAGCAGGCGCGGCCTGAAGCTGCCGGTATCGCCTTCCTGGTAGAGCGCCAGGTTCGGGAAGAAGCGCGGCACCTTGGCGAGATAGGCCTGGTAGGGCGCGCCGAGCACTTCCTTCAGGTACCGCTCCTCGCGCAGGATGACGATGTGGAAGGCGCCGGCGCAGAGCAGCGAGAACAGGATGATGCCGCTGAACGAGCCGATCTGCGCCCCAACCCCGGCGGCAGCCACGGTCGAGAACAGATAGAGCGGGTTGCGGGTGATCGAATAAGGCCCGCCCGTGACCACTTCGGCGGATTTGCGCCCGCCGATATAGAGCGTCGACCACAGCCGCCCGACAATCCCGAGAAAGATCAGAAGCACGCCGAACATCTCGATCGACTCGTGCATCCAGGTCTCGGGTGGGAAGCTCGATTGACCGAAAAGAAGCGCGCAGAACAGCACCACGACCAGCACCGCCAGCACGATCCTGCGCATGTGCTGGTAGCCGCCCAACCCCTCAGTCTGTTTGTCGGCTGGGACCTTCACTTCATCGACCATGACCCATCCGATCGTTGGTTCGCGATCGGCAAAAGCCGATCGTCGCTTGCTCGCGATCGCGAAGCGATCGTCGATCTTTGGCGATCGGATTGAAAACAGGCGCCCCGCCGATCGTCGGGACGCAGTGCCCGGCAATTCGGGCGGATTTTAGTGCAGGATATAAAGAGCCCGGCAACTCTCGAAACCGTGATGGACGCGGCGCTTAGACAGCCGCGCCATCCTTGATTAGCGCGGCGCCAGAACCATCATCATCTGGCGGCCTTCGAGCTTGGGCTCCGCCTCGACCTTGGCGATCGCCGAGGTTTCCTCGCGCACCTTGTTCAGGAGCTGCATGCCGAGCTCCATATGCGCCATCTCGCGGCCGCGGAAGCGCAGCGTCAGCTTGACCTTGTCGCCTTCCTCGAAGAAGCGCCGCACGGCCTTCATCTTGGTCTCGTAGTCATGGCTGTCGATGTTCGGGCGCATCTTGATCTCCTTGATCTCGATGACCTTCTGGTTCTTGCGCGCTTCAGCCGCCTTCTTCTGGTTGGCGTATTTCAGCTTGCCGAGATCGAGGATCTTGACGACTGGCGGCACCGCATTGGGCGATATCTCGACCAGATCGAGCCCGGCCTCCTCGGCCAGCAGCAATGCGTCGTTGATGGAAACATCGCCTCGGTTCTGACCGTCGGCGTCGATAAGCTGGACCCGGGGCACCCGGATGTCTCGGTTGGAGCGCGGCCCATCCTTGGTGGGTGCCGCTGCTTTGAAAGGTCTGCGAATGGTCGTGGTCTCCTCGGCCGTTTCGTTCAGGGGTTCTTTAGGTTCAAACAGGTGGACGCGCCTATGTGGTGAGCGCGCGGCCGGAGTCAATAGCATAGCCGCGCCGGAAAATCACCTCCTGTCCGGCAATTGTCTGCACCAAGCAAAGAAACGCCGCGAGCACTTTTCGTTGAACCCCGGCCTGTGCCAAAAAGACCGGCCGAAAGGACAAGCTCATGGCCGCCAGCACTCCGGTTTTCATCGATGTGGACGGGTCGAACATCGCCGTCAGGCAGGCGCGCGGCGCGGCGCCCGGCGTGGTCTGGCTCGGCGGTTACAAGTCCGACATGTTGGGCACGAAAGCCGAGGCGCTTGCCGCCTGGGCCGCTCGCGAGCGCCATACCTATCTGCGTCACGACTATTCCGGTCATGGCGAGTCGGGCGGCGAATTCGCCGAAGGCACGATCTCCAGATGGGTTGCCGAGAGCCTTGCCGTCTTCCGGCGGTTCAGCAAGGGCAAGCAGATCCTGGTCGGCTCCTCGATGGGCGCTTGGATCGCGCTGCGCATGGTGCAGGAACTGCGCAAGGCGGGCGACACGCGCGTTGCCGGCCTGGTGCTGCTCGCCCCGGCGCCGGACTTCACCGTCGAGCTGATCGAGCCGGTGCTGACCGACGCTCAACGCCGCGATCTGGAGGAAAAGGGCTTCTTCGCCGAACCGTCGGACTATTCGGACGAGCCCTATGTCTATACGCGCGCGCTGATCGAGGACGGCCGCGCCAACCGGGTGATGACCGGGCCGATCGACACCCATTGCCCGGTGCACATCCTGCAAGGCCTTGCCGATCCGGATGTGCCGTCCGGCCATGCGCTGAAGCTGGCCGCGATGCTGCCCGCCGACGACGTGACGCTGTCGCTGATCCCGGACGGCGATCATCGCCTGTCCCGTCCCGAGGATCTCGAAATGCTCTCACGGATCGTCGGCGACATGGTCAGGCGGGCCGCCGCATAATGCGCATCTCCATCCCGATATCCGCCTTCGTCGCGGCAATCGTCGGCTTTGGCGGCACGCTGGCTCTCGTCATCGCCGCCGCCAAGGCGGTCGGCGCGACCCAGATCGAGACCGCAAGCGGTGTCACCGCGATCTGCCTGGCCATGGTCATTGAATGCCTGTGGCTGTCCTGGCGCACGAAAATGCCGGTCATCACTGCCTGGTCGACGCCTGGCCTGGCGCTGATCGGGGCATCCAGCGGTTTTACGATGCCGCAGGCCGTCGGCGCCTTCATGGTCACCGGCGTCCTTCTGGTCGCCACCGGCCTGTTCAAGCCATTGACCAGGCTGATCGCGAAAATCCCGGCCTCAGTCGCGTCCGGCATGCTGGCCGGCATCCTGGTCAGCTTTGCCGTCAATCCGGTGAAAGCCATTCCCGCCGACCCTTGGCTGATCCTGCCGCTGATCGCCGCCTTCTTCGTCATCCGGCTGTTCAACCCGGCTTTGTCGGTGCTGGTGGTGCTGATCGGCGGCGGCCTCGCCGCCTTCCTCACCGGCCGCGTCGGCAGCCTGCCGGCGCCGGAACTGTCGACATTGACGTTCATTGCGCCGCAATTCACCGCCTCGGCGATCATCGGCCTTGCCTTGCCGCTCTATCTCGTCACCATGGCCTCGCAGAACCTTTCCGGTCTCGCGGTGCTGCGCGCCGCGGGCTACCATCCGGAGCCTGGTCCGCTGATCGGCGTCACCGGTCTGTTTTCGCTGCTCTCGGCGCCGTTCGGCGCCGCGACCACTAATCTTGCGGCGATCTCGGCGGCAATCTGCACCGGCCCCGATGTCCATCCCGACCCGGCCGAACGCTGGAAGACCGGGCCGTTCTATGCGCTTGCCTATCTCATCTTCGCGATCTTCGGCGCCTCGCTGGTGGCGATCTTCGCCGTCCTGCCGCAAAGCCTGATCGTGCTGGTCGCAGGGCTCGCCTTGACTGCGCCCTTGGCCAATGCGTTGTCGATCGCGCTCAAGGACGAGGCCGAACGCATGCCGGCCACCATAACCTTCGCCGTGACGGCTTCGGGGCTCACGCTTTTCGGCGTCGGCGCGGCATTTTGGGGGCTGGTTGCCGGAATGGCAGTGCTTTTCCTGGAAAAGCTCAAAAAGCGATAATCATTTCAGATGCTTCGCCGGTTTTGGCCGGACTTGTCTTGAATCGCCGATTTCGCCTTCCCATTTCGATTCCACGCAGCCGGTTTGGCTGTCTCCAATGGAAGGATTGGGAGAAATGAACACAAGTGCATTGATCCGTCCGGCCTGGACGCCGGCCACCATCGCGCTGATGGTCATCGGCTTCATGGTCTTCTGGCCGCTCGGCTTCGCCATGCTCGCCTACATCATCTGGGGCGACCGGTTGGAAGGCTTCAAGCGCGACGTCAACCGCGCCACGGACGGCATCTTCACCGGTTGCCGTCGTCGCTCCGAAAAGGCGGCCCGCTGGGGCCACGGCCCGGCCCGCACCGGCAACGTCGCCTTCGACGATTGGCGCGAGAAGGAACTCGAGCGCCTCGCCGAGGAGCGCCGCAAGCTGGACGAGATGCTCTCCGAGTTCGACGAGTACGCCCGCGAACTGCGCCGCGCCAAGGACCAGGAAGAGTTCGACCGCTTCATGGCCAACCGCAACAAGTCGACCGCGCCGACCTCGACCGGCTCGACCGACAAGGCGGGTCCGGAAGGCGGCAAAGGTACCAACCTGCTCGACGACTGAGATCCCGCGACACATCTCGGTATGATATGCGGCGTCGCGTTTAGCGGCGCCGTTTCTTTTTTGTTCTCCATGGTGCTTCCCTCCACTGGCCGTTTTTTTCGAATCGCGTATCGTCCAGCCATGACCCTCGGCTTCTTTCGCAACCTGACCAAGCCAAAGCCCACGCCTGTCGTGGAGCGCGAATATTGTGTCGCCGGCCGCACGCTGCCGCTGAAAATCGTTGAAAGCGCCAGGGCCAGGCGGCTCACGCTGCGCATCGATTCCGGCGGCCAGGGCCTGCGCGTCACCGTGCCGCCCGGCTTGCGCCGGGGCGAGGTGGAGAAATTCCTCGACCGCCACCAGGACTGGCTGGAACAGCGGCTGGCCAAAGTGCCGACGAGGCCGCAGGTCCGCCCCGGCATCAGGATCCCGATCCGCGGCGTGCCGCACCGCATCGTCCATGAGCCTTCCAAGCGCGGCACCATCACCGTCTCGCGCGACGAGCGCGGCCCGGTGCTGATCGTCCATGGCGAGCGCATCCATCTGCCGCGCCGCATCGCCGACCACCTCAAGCGCGAGGCGAAGAAGGAGATCGAGAGACTGGTAGTCAAGCACACCGAGGCGATCGGCAAGCGCGCCAAGGCGATAAGGTACAAGGATACCTCCAGCCGCTGGGGGTCATGTACCTCGGAGGGCAATCTCTCCTTCTCGTGGCGCATCATGATGGCGCCGCCGGCGGTGATAAACTACCTGGTGGCGCATGAGGTGGCGCATCTGAAAGAGATGAACCACGGCCCGAAATTCTGGAGACTGTGCGAGAAGCTTTGCCCCGACACGGATCGCTGCAAGGACTGGCTGAAGCGCAACGGCGGCGCCCTGCAGGCGATTATGTTTGAGTAGGAGCGGGAGCGGGGCGCCGCCGCTAGCCGAGCAACACTGGAGATTAGCCGAGCCATCTCACCGTCGTCATTCTAGGGCGGAGCAAGGAGCGAAGCGACGCGCGCAGACCCTAGAATCCATGCCGTGACGCATGAGCGCCGCAACGGTCCAAGAAGCAGCTATGTCTTTGGAGAAGAACGCTAACACCCTCCATCGTAGCGCCCTCCGGCCGATGTAACGGCATGGATCCTCGGGTCAAGCCCGAGGATGACGACGGCGTGGTTCCCTCGCCCTGCGGAACCCCCTCAATCGTCATTCGCGGCGTTCAGCTCTTCCGGCCGCAGTCCTTCCTCGGTATGCGGCCACGGCAAAAAATCCCGATCAAACGTATCGCTGCCAAAATACTCCAGCGCGCGGTGCGCCTCGGCGCCGTTGAAGGCGGCTTTGTCCATCAGATGCGCGATCACCTCGCGCGCCTGCGCGATCTTCTGCTTCAGTTCGGCGACGGTCCGGTCGGCCATCATTATTCTGCTCCCGCCTGTGGTTCCTATATGAAGGTAGTGTTTTCCGCCGGACCGGCAACAGCATGCTTTTTCTCGACTCTTTTCCCGTTTCGTGCCAAGCCCGCGCCATGACGCTCGACATCAAGATCTGCGGACTGAAGACCGACGCCGCGATGGCCGTTGCCCTCGCCGGCGGCGCCAGCCATGTCGGCTTTATTTTCTTCGCCAAAAGCCCGCGCTATGTCGAGCCCGCCGAGGCCGGGCGCCTGCGCGAAGCGGCGCGCGGCAAGGCCAAGGCGGTCGCCGTCACCGTCGATGCCGATGATGCTTTCCTCGACGAGATCGTCGCCAAGATGCAGCCGGACATGCTGCAGCTGCATGGCTCGGAAACGCCCGAGCGCGTGGCGGAACTCAAGGCCCGCTATGGTCTCCCCGTCATGAAGGCGCTGTCGGTCAGCGAGGCGGCGGATCTGGAGCGGGTAAAACCCTTTGTCGGCGTCGCCGACTGTTTTCTCTTCGACGCCAAGCCGCCGAAGGGATCGCAATTGCCAGGCGGCAACGGCGTCGCCTTCGACTGGCGTGCCCTTGCCGGCCTTGACGCCGGCGTCGAATACATGCTTTCCGGAGGGCTCAACGCCGCCAATATCGGCGATGCCCTGAGACAGGCAAGCCCGCCCGGAATAGACGTTTCGTCCGGCGTGGAAAGCGCTCCGGGCGTCAAGGATCCGGCGCTGATCGAGCAGTTTTTCCGGGCCGTCGGGGCCGCGCGCGACGACCGCGCCGCCTGAATACAATTCACATCAGGAGATCGGCGATGAATAAGCCGGCAATGCCCAATTCCTTCCGCACCGGGCCCGACGAGCAGGGCATGTTCGGCATTTTCGGCGGCCGCTTCGTCGCCGAGACGCTGATGCCGCTGATCCTCGATCTGGAAGAGCAGTGGAACAAGGCCAAGACCGATCCCGAGTTCAAGGCCGAGCTGCAGAACCTGTCGACCCATTATGCCGGGCGGCCGTCAAAGCTCTATTTCGCCGAGGGCCTGACGAAGCATCTCGGCGGCGCGAAGGTCTATTTCAAGCGCGAGGACCTCAACCACACCGGCTCGCACAAGATCAACAACTGCCTTGGCCAGATCCTGCTTGCCAAGCGCATGGGCAAGAAGCGCATCATCGCCGAAACCGGCGCCGGCCAGCATGGCGTCGCCTCGGCCACCGTCGCCGCGCGCTTCGGCTATCCCTGCGTCGTCTACATGGGCGCCACCGACGTCGCCCGCCAGAGTCCCAACGTGTTCCGCATGAAGCTGCTCGGCGCCGAAGTGCGGCCGGTCACCGCCGGCCACGGCACGCTGAAGGACGCCATGAACGAGGCCCTGCGCGATTGGGTCACCAATGTCGAGGACACCTATTACCTGATCGGCACCGCCGCCGGCCCGCATCCCTATCCGGAGCTGGTGCGCGACTTCCAGTCAGTGATCGGCACGGAAGCCCGCGCCCAGATGCTGGAGCAGGAAGGCCGGCTGCCCGATGTCATCATCGCCGCCGTCGGCGGCGGCTCCAACGCCATCGGTTTGTTCCATCCCTTCCTCGACGACAAGGATGTGCGCATCATCGGCATCGAAGCCGGCGGGCGCGGCCTTGACGGCATTGAGCATTGCGCATCGATGAGTGCCGGCAAGCCAGGCGTGCTGCATGGCAACCGCACCTATCTGCTGCAGAACTCGGACGGCCAGATCCTCGACGGCCATTCGATCTCGGCCGGCCTCGATTATCCCGGCGTCGGTCCCGAGCATTCCTGGCTGCGCGATTCCGGCCGCGTCCAATACGAACCAATCCTCGACGACGAGGCGCTGGAAGCCTTCCAGCTCACCACCCGGGTCGAAGGCATCATCCCGGCGCTGGAATCGGCGCATGCCATCGCCCACGCGATGAAGATCGTGCCGAAGATGGACAAGGATCAGCTCGTCATCGTCAACCTGTCCGGCCGCGGCGACAAGGACGTGCATACGGTGGCCAACATGCTGGGCATGGAGATCTGACAATGACCACCCGCATCGACCGCCGCATGGCCAAGCTCAAAGCCGAAGGCCGCCCGGCATTGGTCACCTATTTCATGGGCGGCGACCCGGACTACGACACCGCCTTGGCTATTATGAAGGCGCTGCCGGGCGCTGGCTCGGACATTATCGAGCTCGGCATGCCCTTCTCCGACCCGATGGCTGACGGCCCGGCCATCCAGGCGGCGGGGCTTCGGGCGCTGAAGGGCGGCCAGACCCTCGCCAAGACGCTCAAAATGGCGTCCGAATTCCGAGCCGGCGACGACGAGACGCCGATCGTTCTGATGGGCTACTACAATCCGATCTATATCTATGGCGTCGACCGCTTCCTCGCCGACGCCAAGGCCAGCGGTATCGACGGCCTGATCGTCGTCGACCTGCCGCCGGAGATGGATGAGGAGCTCTGCATTCCGGCGCTGAAGGCCGGCGTCAACTTCATCCGCCTGGCGACGCCGACCACCGACGACAAGCGCCTGCCCAAGGTTTTGGAAAACACTTCCGGCTTCGTCTATTACGTCTCGATGACCGGCATCACCGGCTCGGCGCTGGCCGACACGGCCAAGGTCTCGGCGGCGGTCACGCGCATCAAGGGCCATACGGCGCTGCCGGTCTGCGTCGGCTTCGGCGTCAAGACCGCCGAGCAGGCACGTGTCATCGGCGCCTCGGCCGACGGCGTCGTCGTGGGCACGGCGATCGTCAACGCGATCGCCAATGTGCTGGGGCCCAGGGGCGAGAAAACAGCCGATCCGGCGGAAGCGGTGGCCACTTTGGTCAGCGGGCTCGCCCAGGGCGTCCGTTCGGCTCGCCTTGCCGCCGCCGAATAGCCTGACTAATTCTTCGCTGCGCAATTCCGACCGGAAAACCGCCACAGACTTTTCCTGGACTAGCTTGAAGTCCTTTCCAGGACAGGAGCCGAAACCATGAACTGGATCACCAATTACGTCCGCCCGAAGATCAATTCGATGCTCGGCCGGCGCACCGACATGCCGGAAAACCTCTGGATCAAGGATCCCGAGACCGGCGAGATGATCTTCCACAAGGATCTCGAATCCAACCAGTTCGTCATCCCGGCTTCCGGCCATCACATGAAGATATCGGCCAAGGAGCGGCTGAAATACTTCTTCGACGATGGCAAATACGAGACGCTGGAAAATCCCAAGGTCTTCCAGGACCCGCTGAAATTCCGCGACGAAAAGCGCTACACCGACCGCCTGAAAGAGGCCAAGACGAAGACCGGCCTGGAAGACGCTATCCTCAATGCGGTTGGCACCATCGAAGGCCTGCCGGTGGTGGTCACCGTGCAGGACTTCGCCTTCATGGGCGGCTCGCTCGGCATGGCTGCCGGCGAAGCCATTGTGCATGCCTTCGAGGTGGCGCTGCAGCGCAGGCGGCCGCTGATCCTGTTCGCCGCCTCCGGCGGCGCCCGCATGCAGGAAGGTATTCTGTCGCTGATGCAACTGCCGCGCACCACGGTCGGCGTCGACCGGCTGAAGGAAGCCGGCCTGCCCTACATCGTCGTGCTCACCAACCCGACCACCGGCGGCGTCACCGCCTCCTACGCCATGCTGGGCGATGTCCACATCGCCGAGCCGGGCGCGCTGATCGGCTTTGCCGGCCCGCGCGTCATCGAGCAGACCATCCGCGAAAAACTGCCCGACGGCTTCCAGCGCGCTGAATATCTGATGGAGCACGGCATGGTCGACATGGTTGTGTCGCGGCTGGAGATGCGCCAGACGATCGCGCGGTTGCTGAAAATGCTGCTCAAGATGCCGCCGGCCGAGAAGCCGCTCGAGCCGGAGATTCTGCCGCCGGCAGTGGTCAACGCGGAGGCGCGGCCGCAAGCCTGAGGCGAGGTCGGCCTGAAGCGATATCGGCTGGCGCGAACCGCGATTTGCGTCGCTTGTTGCGTGCTGTAGCCTCGGATTTGCGTATGGCCGTTGCGAAACCGATTCACGGTTCGGGGCCGGGCGCCAAAGCAATTCCAGGAAAAGTGTAAACGGTTTCCGTTCGGAATTGCGTCAACAAAAAAGAGAGAGCGGTTCTGCATTCCGTGAGATGATGAACCGCTCTAGGATTCCATCATGACAACGCTCGCCGCCGAACGCGAAATCGAACATCTGATGACGCTGCATCCGAAAGGCTTCGACCTTTCGCTGGACCGCGTCACGCGGCTTCTCGAGCGCCTCGGCAATCCACAGGACCGGCTGCCGCCGGTCATCCATATCGCCGGCACCAACGGCAAAGGCTCCTGCGCCGCCTTCTCGCGCGCGCTGCTGGAGGCGGCCGGCCACCTCGTCCACGTCCATACCTCGCCGCATCTGGTGAACTGGCACGAGCGCTACCGGCTAGCGGCCGAAGGCGGCGGCAAGCTCGTCGACGACGATGTTTTCGCCGAGGCCATCGCGCGCGTCGCCGAGGCCAATGCGGGCCAGGCGATCACCGTCTTCGAAATCCTCACCGCCGTCACCTTCATCCTTTTTTCGGAGCATCCGGCGGAAGCGGCGATCATCGAGGTCGGCCTTGGCGGCCGCTTCGACGCCACCAATGTCATCAAGCGGCCGGCGGTTTCGGTGATCATGCCTATATCGATGGACCATGAGGCCTATCTCGGCGACCGCGTCGAGCTGATCGCCGCCGAGAAGGCCGGCATCATGAAGCGCGGCTGCCCGGTGGTGATCGGCGCCCAGGAAAGCGACACCGCGCTTCAGGTGCTGATCGAGACGGCCGAGCGGCTGGATTGCCCGACCGTGGTCTATGGCCAGGATTTCCTCGCCTTCGAGGAAAACGGCCGCATGGTCTATCAGGACGAGGACGGGCTGATGGACCTGCCCTCGCCGCGCCTTCCGGGGCGTCACCAATACGCCAACGCCGCGGCAGCGATCGCCGCCGTCAAGGCGGCCGGCTTCGAGATCGGCCACCGCGCCGCCGAGCGGGCGATGACCCATGTCGCCTGGCCGGCACGCATGCAGAAGCTGACGCAGGGCAAATTGGTGGATCTGGCGCCGAAGGGCGCGGAGATCTGGCTGGACGGCGGCCACAACCCCGGCGCCGGCATCGTCATCGCCGAGGCATTGGCCGAGCAGGAGGAAAAGAACCCGAGACCGCTGGTCCTGATCTCCGGCATGATCAACACCAAGGACCAGACCGGCTATTTCAGCGCCTTCAAGGGCCTCGCCCGCCATGTCTACACCGTGCCGGTGACCAGCAGCGACGCCGGCGTTCCCAACGACGAGTTGGCATTGCGTGCCGAAGAGGCCGGCCTGTCGGCGGAGCCGGTCAGCTCCGTTGCCAACGCGCTGATGCTGTTGCGCGACTCTTGGGATGGCCCGGCGCCGCGCATCCTGATCGGCGGCTCGCTCTATTTCGCCGGCGCCGTGCTGGCCGAAAACGGCACGCCGCCGACCTGAGGCTAAACGGGGACAGCATTGCGGATTTCGGCGGGGGCCGAAAGGAACCAGCCATGATCAAGGTGAAGCAGCTCGCCCATGTCTGCATCTTCGCGCGCGACCTGGAGGCGACGCGCGGCTTCTACCGCGATGTGCTCGGCATGGATACCCGCTTCAATTTCCTCCGCGACGGTAGGATTTTCGGCTTTTATCTCGATTGCGGCGGCCGCAGCCATGTCGAGGTCTTCGAGAAGAGCGAAGCCCGCTACAGCGAGGCAAACCAGATCAACCACTTCTGCCTTGAGGTGGAAGACATCGAGGAGGCCGTCGCTCATATCCGATCGAAGGGTGTCGAGGTCACGCCGAAAAAGCTCGCCTGCGACGACACATACCAAGCCTGGATCACCGATCCCAACGGCGTGAAGATCGAGCTGTTCGAATACACCGCCAAAAGCGCTCAATTCGCCGGCGGCGATCGCATCGCCGACTGGTGACTTATGCATGTCGACCAAAGTGAGCAGCGCTTTGGGAGAACGACATGCATCAAAACAAAGACTTAGAGGCGTCACCTGGATCCGATTCAACGTGGCGCGCTATAGCTGGTTGATCAGTCTAAGTTCTGCCGGCGGCGCCAACTCGCGGTCTTCTCGGATAATTTTGTCCAGATCGATGTCGGCGCCGCTCTCAGTCGTCAGGCGAGCATAGAAACTGGACGCCGGTTCGCGTCCCGCTTCCCGGATTTCATAGGATTCAAGCGCGCGTTCGACCACATCGGCTATGGAGCGATTCTCCCGATGAGCAAGTCGGTGAGCAAGATCTCGTGCTTTCGCGCTACGGACTGAGAGCCGTGGTTCGGCCATATGAGAAACTCCGTTTTGACCAAACATAGGCCGCCAAAGCACGCCATCAAAATGGCAATTGATTGCTAGCCACCTTCCGCTTTTCCTGAAGAGCTTTAGTCTAGATAGCAAGATGCATCGCGGCGGGCAGCGCCAGCGAGAGCCCTGACAGGAAAAGCAGAACAAAGACGATCTTTCGCATCGTCCCTTGCGATAATGACGGTGGCCAGCGCCGCGCTGCATAGGTCATCAGCATTACGGCCGGTATGGCGAGGAGGAGCGCGACAGGCGACATGGTCGGCAGGTTGCCGCTTGCCGCCACCAGGATAAGCCGCACCACCTGCGCGGCGCCGAAAACGGCGACCAGTGTTTCGCGGACACGTTCGTGCGGCATTGGCTGGCGAAAGAGATGATAAACGAGCGGTGGGCCACCGGTCGCAAACAGCCCACTCATCAGGCCCGAAATGACACCGAAGCCGACGAAACTCGCGTCCGACGACCGTTTCGCCAAGCCGGCAGGCCTGATGGCCAATTGCAGGCTGGACATCATGATGACCACGCCGAGCCCGATTTTCAGCAGGTCGGCCCTTGTGTCCGCCAGCCATTCCAACAGGGCATAACCGACGAGCAAGGAAGGCAGGCTTGCGACCAGGACAAGCCGCAGCTCCCGGCGCGCAATCTCCCGCCAGCCGCCCTGGATCAGCATCTGCGTGGCGTTGACCAGGGTCAGCATGCCGACCATCGCGGCTGCGTCGGGCAGCGGCAGCAAGCCGACAAGCGCAATCGCGCCCATCATCACCAGGCCGAAGGCGAAGCCCGTCAGGGTCTGGACATAAGCGGCCATCGCCGCAAAACCGGCAAAGGCGAGGAGAGGCGCTACAGTCACGACATCCCGCACGAGGCCGAAATGGAACCGAGCAAGCCGGCAATCACGGCCGGCCTACTTCAGCTCGATCTCGATGAAAGCATACTCACCGTCATTGGCGTTGATGACGTCGTGCTCGACGCCTTCCCGGCGGAAATAGGGCGCGCCCTGCTTCATCTCGGCGAAGGATGCGCCGTCCTTGGTCACCAGCTTAACCTTGCCGTCCATCAGCGGCACCACGACATAATCGTGGCCATGGCGGTGCCAGCCGGTGTTGGCGCCGGGCGCGAAGCGGTATTCGGTGACGATGACGCGCTCATTGTCGACGTGAACTGTGGCCTTGGCTGTTCCGGTCATGGCGCTCTCCTTTTTCTGAAGCAGAGAGTATGGCGTGCCTCCATGCGAGGGCCAGAGCGCGTCGAGCGATGACGCCAAAGAAAAAGCCCGGCGCAATCGGCCGGGCTCGTTCTTGAACTTTTCGGATTGGCTCAGGCGATGGCGCCGTTGATCCAGTGCGACAGCGCCGTCTTCGGCGCGGCGCCCACCTTCATGTCGGCCACTTCGCCGCCCTTGAAGATCATCAGCGTCGGTATCGAGCGCACGCCGAACTGCGCGGCAAGCTCGGGATTCTCGTCGATGTTGAGCTTGGCGACCTTCACCTTCGAGCCGAGCTCCTTGGCGATGTCTTCCAGCGCCGGGGCAATCATCTTGCACGGGCCGCACCACTCTGCCCAGAAATCCACCACGACGGGCTCCTTGGCGTTGAGCACATCTGCCTGGAAATTGCCCTTGTCGACCTTGACGGTGGCCATGCTGAAATCCTTTCGAAAACGCGGGTTGCACCAAATGTGGTGGTTGTGGCGGCGATGTTCAAGCAGTTCTTGTGTCACGCTCCCGTGAGTCGGGCAAGGGCGTCGTCCATGGCCTTGGCCGGCAGCTCGATCAGGCGCGGCGCCTCGGTGAAGAGCAGCGCCGCCGTCACCTCGCGGCCCGGATAGAGCGGCTCAAGCAGCGCGCGGTAGAGCGCAAGCTGCAGCACATAGGCCGGCGGCACTTCCGCCAGGTCTTTGGGCGCCGGCCGGTTGGTCTTGTAGTCGATGATCGACACCTTTTCCGGGGTGACGGCCAGCCGGTCGATCTTGCCGGAGATCGAGCGGAGCCTGCCCTTCACCTCAAGGCTGCCCATGATCGCGACTTCGGCGCGCGACGACGGCGAGAACAACGCGCCGAAGCGGCCGTCGGACAAGATCGCAAGCACGGCGTCCAGCGCCCTGTCGCGCTCACCATCCGGCCAGCCGGCGCCGGCGCGCGCCAGGTAGCGCTCGGCCGCGCCTTGCCTCTCCGCCTCCGCGATGCCGGGCAGCATCTGCAGCAATTTGTGCAGCGCCAGCCCGCGCACCACCGCGAAACCGGGCTCGGCCGCGGCGTCGAGCACCGGCGAGCGTGTATCGGGCGCAGCGTCTTTCGCTTCCTCGATCAGCGCCGAGGCCCCGGAAGGCGAAAGCGGCCGCGGCAGCTCCTCATAGGGCGGGAGCGGCCGGAACAGGTCTTCGGGCAGCGGCGCTATGTGCTCGAACGGCCCTGCCTCGTCGACGCTGGTCAGCGCCACCGGCGGCAATTTTGTCACGTGGAACCGGTGCACGGCCACCTCGGCCGTTGCCGGATGCCGCCGCTCGGAACTCTCGGGCGCGCCCAGCAATGCCCGGCTGACGATCGAATGCCAGGTGCCGGTGCTGGGCTGACGCTTGCCTTGATAGCCGCAGACGATCAGCCGGTCCTCGGCGCGGGTCATGCCGACATAGAGCAGCCGCCGGTACTCATCGTCGGCCAGTTCGCGCGCCCGGACCGAGGCCGCCTTCGAGACGCCATTGGCGACATCGCTGGCCGAGCGCCACAGATAGCCCTTGCCTTTCCATTGGGCACCCGAGCTCTCGAACGGCATCAGCCGCGGCAGATGCTGGTCGCTGAACGGCGCCGAGCCGCCATCGACCAGGAAGACCACCGGCGCTTCGAGACCCTTGGCAGCGTGCACGGTCATGACCCGCACCTCGTCACGTGTCTGGTCCATCTCGCGCTTGATCTCGGGGCCGGCATTTTCCAGCGTCGAGAGGAAGGACTCAAGCCCCGGTAGGCCCGTGCGTTCCTCAGCCAGGCAAAAGCTCAGGAACTCGTCGAGGATGTCGCCGGCCTCCGGTCCGAGCCGCGCCGTCATCTTGCGGCGCAGGCCGTCGCGCGCCAGCGCGGCGGCGTAGAATTCGAACACCGGCTTGAAGGCCACTTCGGTTGCCCAGCCGTCGAGCCGGCTAACGACAGCGGCGAGTGCTACATCCTCGGCCGCATGTTGCCGGAGCGAGGCAATCAGCGACTGGCCTTTCGGCCTCCCGCCGGCCAGCGCCAGCAACGTCTCTTCGGAGACCTCGAAGATCGGACTGCGCAGCACCGCGGCCAAGGATAGGTCGTCCTCCGGCTGGATCAGGAAATGTCCAAGCGCGATCAGGTCCTGCACGGCGATATGGCCGGGCAGGCTTAGCCTGTCCGCGCCGGCGACCGGGATCTGCCGATTCTTGAGGCTGCGCGACAGCGCATGCACGAAACGATCGCGCTTGCGCACCAGGACGAGGATGTCGCCCGCGGTGAGCTTCCTGCCCTTGCCTTCGATGACCTCGCCGCTGCGCAACCAGGTCTGGATGGTCGTGGCGACATGCTCGGCGACACGCACCGCCGGCGCGCTGGCATGGTTGACCGGCAAGGTCCAGTCGTCCGGCTCCTCGACCATCTCGGCGCCGATCGAAGGCCACACCTCGACATAGCCCGGCGCGTCATTGCGGATCGCCTTGTGGCTCAAAGGGTCTGGATCGTGGCTGATACCGCGCCTGACGCCAGGCTCGGCGAAGACGCGGTCGACGGCGGCCAGCACGTCGTCGCTCGACCGGAACGACCAGGTGAGCTTGAGATTGGCGAAAGCGGCTTCCGCGTCGCGCACGCGCCCGGCAAACAACTGCCGGCTTTCGGCAAAGGAATCGGGCGCTGCGCCTTGAAAGGAATAGATCGACTGCTTCTCGTCACCCACGGCGAAGATCGTGCGCCTGACCGTCTCGCGCTGGCCAAGCCCGGCAAAGAATTCCTCGGTCAGCTTTTTCACCACTTCCCACTGATCCGGGCTGGTGTCCTGCGCCTCGTCGAGCAGGATATGATCGATGCCCTGGTCGAGCTTGAACTGTACCCATGGTCCGGCATCGGGCCGCGACAGCAGGCTCACGGTGCGGGTGATGAGATCGTTGAAGTCGAGGAAGCCCCGCCCGCGCTTCAACTGCTCATAGCGCGCGATCAGCCAGCCGGCGACGGTGAGCGCAGCCGCTGTCCCTTCCAGCATGCGGAACAGCGCCAGCCGGTCCGACACGTCGAGGATCGCCTTGGCCGCCGCAAGGTAGCGTTCCGGCAGATCCGGCAGCCGATCGACCAGCGCCTTCTTGAAGATCTTGGGCGGCTCATAGGGGTCGCCGTCGGCCTTGAGGAAGGCCTTTGCCAGGAGCCGCAGCCGGCGGATCGGGTCGGCTTCGGCGAAAGCGCCCCGCGCATAAGGGACGACGTTGTTCAGCACCTGCCGCGCGTCGGCGGCCTCGGCGGCCTGCGCGAATTCCGCGAACTGACCGGGGGCGAAGCCGGGCAACGGCCAGAGCGAAGCGGCGATACCGTCGGCCGTCTGTCCGGGCCTGAAGCCGAATTCGGCGAAGAGCGGCCGGAAGTCCCGGTCCCTGCCGAGCTTGGCGATGAAATCGCGCAATTCGTCACGCTTGCCGACGATCTCGGCAAGCAGCGAATCGAGCCCGAACTCGCCACCGCGTTCCAGCACGGTGGCAAAGGCTTCCGCCAGCCCTTCGACACCAGCGCTTGCGCCGGAGATCATGTCGCGGCGGGCATCGGCGAACAGCGAGGCCTCCATCTGCGGATCGAGCATCTCGAAATGCGCCGGGATGTTGGCTTCGAGCGGGAACTGGTGCAGCACGGATTCGCAGAAGGCGTGTATGGTCTGGATTTTCAGCCCGCCCGGCGTCTCGAGCGCCTCGGCAAACAGCCGGCGAGCGCGCCGCATCATGTCGCGGTCGGCGCTCCGGCCGTCCAGCGCCGCGATCCTGACCGCCAGCTCCGCATCGGGCAGCGCCGTCCATTCCGACAGGGTCGAGAACACGCGGTTCGACATATTGGCGGCGGCCGCCCGCGTATAGGTGAGGCAGAGGATCTTCGACGGATCGGTGCCGTTGAGCAGGAGCCGGATGACGCGCTGCGCCAAAACGTGCGTCTTGCCCGAACCGGCATTGGCCGACACCCAGGCGGAATAGGCGGGGTCTGAGGCGCGCGCCTGGCTGGCGGCGGTATCGGAGGGGATCGGATATTTCATCCTTCCGCCTCGTCTTCGCTGGCGCCCCCGGCCGACCATTCGAGCACGCGCGCCAGATGATCGTAGTCGCCGTCCGCCTCGCCCTCACGGAAGGGAAGGGCGCGTGACAGATAGCCGGTGGTCGGGTCGGCATAGTGGAAGAGCAGCCGCTCCAGCCGCGCCCAGGCTTCCTCGGAGAGATCGTTGGCGGTGCGGGGCTTGCGGTTGTATTCGAGGATCGATTCCTCGAACACCTCACCATTCGGCTTCAGCCGCACGAAGGCAAGCTGCGACGGCTCACGAATGCCGAGTTCCTTGAAGGCGCCGCGCCTGAGCAGCGCGCCTTCCAGCGCAAGCTGCGGCGACAGCAGCGTGTGCGCCTGCGCTTTCGAGGGCGAGGAGCCGGTCTTGTAGTCGAGGATGTCGGCCATGCCGCCGGCAAGCAGGTCGACGCGGTCGGCATAGCCGGACAGCGTCACCCCGGTGCGGCCGACCACCGTCTTCTCGGCGCGCTCCTCGGCGTAGCGCCTGGCAACGGCATCGGCGCGGGTATGCTCCCATTCGATGATGTTTTCGGCGAGCTTTTCGAAACGCGGCCACCAGATAGCCTCGATATCAGGCGGAAGCTTTGCCTCGGCAAAGCAGAGACGGCCGGCCTCAATGAGATTGGGCAGCGCGCTAGACGCCCTTGGATCCTCCACCCGCCGCGAGAACAAATGCAGGATTTCGTGGAACAAAGTGCCGCGTTCGGCCGCGCCCGGATCGCGGATCAATGGCTCGAGCGGCATCAGGCCGAGGATGCGCCGCGCATAGACCGCATAGGGGTCGCGTCGCAAAGTCTCGATCTCGGTGACCGAGAAGTGCTGAGGGCGCATGCTGAGCGGCGGCTTGGGCTGCGGGCGGGAGGCAAAATCCTTCTTCTCGCCGGCGTCGAGCGCCCGCGCCCAGGCAAGCAGTGCGTCGCCGCGGCCGCGAAGCGCTGCCGCCGGCTCCTTGCCGATGAAGGTCAGGATGCGCTGCAGCCAGCGCGACGGCACCGCCGGCGCGTCGCCGGAGCGGGCCGACCGCGTCAGCACCACTTCGCCGGCGCCCATCGCCATCTGGAAATCATGCGCGGCAAGGCCGATGCGCCGCTCCGGCGGCTCGAGGTCGATGCCGGTCTTCATCAGCCGCGACATGAAGCGGTCGCTCTCGGGCTTGCGCGGCCAAACCCCTTCATTGAGCCCGCCGATGACCAGCGTGTCGACATTCTGCAGGCGAGCTTCCAGCGCGCCCCAGATGGCGATGTTGCGGTCGCTGCCTTGCGCCGGCTTCACCGTCTCGGGCGCGATCAGCGCCTCCATCACGTCGGGCCACTCCGAAGCGGCGAAAGTGAAGGGCGAGGACGCCGCCACCAGTCCGCGCAGCAGCTCGGCGAGTTTTTCGCCGGCGTCGCCCGCATAGAGCTCCGCCAGACTGCCATCGGCAGCGCGGCCAAGATCCTCAAGCGCTACCACGCTGGCGCTGGTCAACGTCGCGATGTCGGCGTCTTTCTCGCCGCGCATCGCGGTGAGAGGCAGGAGCGCATCGGTAAGGCGGCTAAGCATACCTCGCGCCTGCTCGATGCCGCGCACGGTCAGGCGCGAAAACCAGAAGGGCTGCCTTGTGTCGCCGCTCAGCTCCGCCAGCCGTGCCTCGAAAAGCGCGCCGAGCGATGCGACATCGGGTCGGCCGGTGCCGCCGCGCAGCGCCACCAGCTCGATAAGCTCGGCCGCCTTGCGCATGGTCGGGCGTTCGAGGCCGAGCCCGAGCAGCGGATGCTTGAGCAAGGCAAGCAGGCCGACGGGATCGCCGGGCCGGAAGGCGGCGCTCAGCGCGAGCCTGAGCAGACTGGCGGCCGGGGTGTTGATGAGCGGCGCGCCGCCGGAATCGTCGGCGACGACGCCGAAACGCAGGAGTTCGGCCGAAACCCGCCGCGCCAGCGCGCGGTCGCCGGTGACGAGCGCCGCGCGACTGCCCGGAGCCTCTACGGCGCGCTTCAGCGCAATGGCGATTGCCGCCGCCTCGTCGCGTTCGTTCGCCGCTTCCACCAGCGTCACGCCGGCAAGCGCCTGTTCGATGTCGTATGCCGTGAAGCGCGGCCGCGTCTCGGTCCAGTATTCGGTGGTCTCGGCCGGCCGCAGTGCCTCGCCGACAAGGGCCGCGCGCAACGCAAGCGGCGGTGGCGCGGCAACGATGTCCTCGACATCGCGGCGCGGAATGCCGATCCCGCCGATCAGCTCGGCGAGGCCATATTGCGGGTGGCCGAGTGTTGCCGGACGCGCGCCGGACGCCGTGATAGCCGCGAAGGATGCATCATCGAGCTCGCGGTCGAGCCCGGGCAGCACGACGGCGCCGTTGGGCAGGCCGGCGATCACGGCAAGCAATTCCGCCGTGGCGGGAATGGAGCCGGTCGAGCCGGCGGCGATGACCGGCCCGGTCGGTGGATTGCGCTTCAGCCGGGCCGCTTCGAGGCGGATCAGCGCGCTGCGATGCGCCGCCGGATTGGAACGGTTGCGCTCCTTGAGCAGTTCCGGCCAATTGTCGGTGACAATGCCGAGGAAATCGAGCGTCACCTGCCACCAGCCGGCGAGGTTGCCGGTGACCAGCGTCGCGAGCTTCGCCCAATCCGTGCCCTCGGTCTCGATCTCGTCCATCAGCCGGGCAAGGTCGCGCGCCAGCCAGATGGCGTCGGCGGCCGACGTCGGCACGACGAATTCCTCGTTGAACCGCTCTCTCACATGCGCAGGCAGGCTTTCCTTCCAGGCCCGCACCAGCGGCGCCAACAACAACAGCCGCTCCTGCGCCGCGATCGGCGGCGCCAGATCTATTGCCGGCGCCGCCTCCGCGTCGAAGGCCGCCTCATCCTCGTCGAACTCGCCGAGCGGCCGCACCGTCGGCAGGATGGCGGAGCGTCTGCCCCCTCCCAATCCGGAAAGTATGTCGACGAAGGCGCCGCGCAACGCCCGTGCGGCGCGCCGCGTCGGCACATAGATGGTGGCATCGGCCAGCGCCAGCGGCTCGCCCTCGAAGCGGAAGCCGGGGATCAGGCGTCCGTCGAGCAACGCCCCCGCCAGCGTCGGCAGGAACGGCGCTCCGGGTGGGATGGAAAAGACGCGGCGGGTGCCGCTCATACCGCCTTCGCGAGCGCGCCGGCGACAGCCGCTTCGGCGGCAGGGATCGCGTCCGGCGTGCCGACGGTGATCCAGCGCCCGTTCATCTTCATGCCGAACAGGCGCTCTGCGGCGATCGCCTTGTCGAAATAGACATTGAGCGAATGCGAGCCGGTTGGCGCGTCCTTGAAGATGCGCGGATGGATGATGGCGGCGCCGGCATAGATCAACCCCGTCGGATCGCCCTTCGAGCGCGTGAGCACGCCGTCCGGCGCCACCAGGAAATCAGTGCCGACGCAGTGCCCGGTCGCTGAGTCGAGATCGGTAAGCATCAGCAGAATATCCATTCTCGCGGCGTCCCATGCAAGGGCAAGACGCTCGAGGCTCGGCTGACCGCTGTCGATCCAGAAGGTATCGGCATTGATGACGTAGAAGGGCTCGCTGCCCAAGAACGGCAGCGCCTTGACGATGCCGCCCGCCGACTCCAGCAGCGCTTCGCGCTCATCGGAGATGACGATCTTCGGCGCCTTGCGGTCGGCGACATGCGCGACGAGCTGCTCCGGCAGATAGTGCACGTTGACGACTGCCTTGGCGACGCCGGCCGCTTTCAGGCTGTCCAGACCCCAGTCGAGCAAAGTCTTGCCGGCGATCTTCACCAGTGGCTTGGGCATAGTGTCGGTGATCGGCCGCATGCGCTTGCCGAGCCCAGCCGCCAGCACCATCGCGGTCTTCGGCGCAATGGTTGGGGGCTTCATGGGACCCATTCCTCGAGCAGGCCGTGGGCCATGTAGAATTCCTTCAGGCTGGCCAGCGCCGGATGCGCCAGCGCCCGCCTCAGATAGTCGCGGATGCGCGGCAGGTGTTTCAGATAGTAAGGCTTGCCGTCGCGCTTTTCGAGCCGCACGAAGATGCCGAGAATCTTCGAATTGCGCTGCGCCGCCATGATCGCATAGGCCTCGGCGAAGCCGGCCTCGTCGAAAGTGCCCGCGGCGCGCCTGGCCGCGACATAGGCGGCAACCGTCCGCCGCTCGATCTCGGGCGGGACGGTGACCCGCGCATCCATGGCCAAAGAGGCGACGTCATAGGCGGCAGGGCCGATCAGCGCGTCCTGCACGTCGACGATGCCGAGCCGGTCGAGGCCGGATCGTTCCGCCCGCCAGATGATGTTGGGCGAGTGGAAATCGCGCAGCATCAGCGTGTATTCATTGCCGGCGAGGCGGTCGAGCACCGCATTCCATACCTGGTGATAGCCGTCTCGCAATTCGTCGCTAGCCGGTCCGCCGGTGATCCATGGCACATACCAGTCGACCAGAAGGTCGGCCTCAATCAGCATGGCTTCCCGGTCGAAAGGCGGCACGTCGTGAAATACGCCTGGCGCCGCTTCCATGCGCGTGGGCCAGGCCTTGCCATGCATCATGGCCAGCAGCTCGGCCGCCGCCTCGTAGCGTTCCGCGATCGGCTGGCCGCCCTGGCCTAGAAAACCTTCCGAGCCGAGATGTTCGATGAGCAGAAAACCCTGATCGAGGTCCTGGGCATGGATCGCCGACACGCTGACGCCGGCGGCATAGAGCGCCCGGTCGATGGCGGCGAAGGCGGCGACGGATTGCGCCGTGTGGGCGATCACCGCATAGGGCTTGCCGCCGCGCACCGGCGGCCCGAGCACCAGGCGCGGCGAATTCATCAGCACGCGCAGCGCCTGGCCGGGCAGTGAGACGATCTCGTAGGAGCGGGCGGAGGCGTCGCCGACGAAATGACGGCGGCTGGCGTCGCCCCAGCCGGCTGTGGCCAGGAAATCGCGCATCGCCAATGATCGCGCCACGCGCTCGAAAACCGGTCCCTGCCCGGAAAGCCGCGCCATGCGGCCTTCGCCCTGCTCGGCAAGATCGAGCCACAGCGCCGTTTCCGGCAAGCGGTCTGCGGCCCGTTCCGGCCATTCGATGAGCGCAGCGCCTTGGCTGAGCGCGTCGTCGAGGCCGAGCTCGTCGAGCTCGTCCGGCGCGGCCAGCCGATAGAGGTCGAAATGATGCACCGGAACGCGCGTCTCGTAGCTCTGCACCAGCGTGAAGGTCGGGCTCGGCACCTCGAGGCCGCTATCGTCGGCAAGCGCCCGGATCAGCGCGCGCGCCAGCGTCGACTTGCCGGCGCCGAGATCGCCTTTCAGCGCGATCGCGTCGCCCGCGCGCAACGCCATGGCGAGGTCCTCGCCAAGCCTTGCCGTTGCCGCCTCGTCGGCGAGAAAACGCTCCAACACCGTTCCTGCCATATAGTGCGCGCTACTCGGCCGCGTCGCGGATGCCCGCCGGCGTATCGGGGATTCCGGAAGGCTTGTCCGGGAAGGTGCAGATCACCGTGGTGCCCTTGTCCTTGCCGGTCTCGATGCGCACGGTTCCACCATGCAGTTCGACGAAGCTCTTGACAATCGAGAGCCCGAGCCCCGCGCCGCGCCGCCGCCCGCCATTGGTGCGCGGCTCAAAGCGGCGGAAGACCGATTCCAGCACATCGGGCGGCATGCCGGGGCCGTCGTCATGCACCGAGAACTCGACACCGTCGGCCAGCCGGCGGCAGGTGAGCCGGATCGTGCTTGCCTCCGGCGCGTAATTCGCCGCGTTGCTGAGCAGGTTGTAGAGGATCTGGCGGATACGGGTCTCATCGCCATGGAAGCTCGCCGGCGCCCCCGCTGCATCGATCTCGAGCTTGATTTGATGCTCGTCCAGCCGGTCGGCTACCAGCTCGGCGGCCGCGGCGATCGTCCGGTCGACGTTCATTTCGGAGATGTCGAGCTGCATGATGCCGGCATCGACGGTCGCCAGGTCGAGTATATCGTTGACGATGGTGAGCAGCACCGATGACGACGAGCCGACATGCTCGACATATTCGCGCTGCTTCGGCGTCAGCGGCCCGGTCGCGGGCAGCGACAGAAGCTCGGTGAAGCCGATGATGTTGGTCAGCGGCGAGCGCAGCTCATAGGACACGTGCTGCACGAATTCATTCTTCAGCTGGTCGGATTTCTCCAACGCCTCGTTCCTGTCCTTCAGTGCCCGTTCGACATTGACGGTGTCGGTGACGTCGACGAAGGTTATCATCACCTGGCCGTTGGGCAGGTGGATCACCGCGTAGCTCAGCACGTCGCCGTTCATCAACTCGATCTGGCCGCGGCGGTCGCGGCGCTCGTCGTCGAAGCCGGTGACCGCGGCGACGAAGCCGCCCCACGGGCTGTTCGCCGCACGCTGATCGCACAGGTCGCGGATCGCCGATACATGGACGTTCGGCTTGACCGCTTCCGCCGTCAACCCCCACAGCGCGACGAAGGCCGGATTGGACAGCCGCAGCCGCCCGTCCGGACCGAACACGACCACGCCCTCGGCGAGATTGTCCAGCGTCTCGCCCTGCACGCGCACGGCGGTCTGGTACCGGCTTTCGAGGTCCATCTTCTCGGTCAGGTTCTCGAACACCCAGGTGACGCCGCCCTTCGGCTGCGGGTTCGCCACGACGCGGATCGTCTTGCGGTCCGGCAGGTGCCACCAATGCTCCTGCGGTTCGACGGCACGATAGGCGCTGAGCAGGTTCTCCTTCCAGCGCCGCCATTCCGGCTGCTCGGCGATCCTGCCTTCGCTGCGCAACCGGTCGAGCAGCAGCGTGTTGGAAGGAGCGCTGAGCAGGAAGCCCGAGTCGAGGCCCCAAAGCTTCTGGAAAGCCTGGTTGAAGAAGCGCAGCTTTTCCTCGGTGTCGAAGATCGCCACAGCGGTGTTCAACTGGTCGAGCGTGTCGGCATGGCTGCGCACGGTCCGCTCATGTTCGGCGCGGATCGTCTCGGCCGCACTTGTGTCGCAGGCAAGCCCCGCCGAGCCGTCGGCGCCGGCGAAGTCGGTGACCGCGAACATGCGGCGGTCGCCTTCGATCACGGTGGAAAGCGTCTGTTCGAAGACTGGTCGCGTCTTGTGCTGCTCGGCGATCTGCTCGCGCGCCTGGCCGCCAAGGAATTCCTTGGCGTCGCGCACGGCCGCCGCCGGGCTTTCGGCCTCCACCGCCTCGGCATAGGCGCGGTTGACCCACTGCAATCGCCCATCCGCGGCGCGCAGCCATGTCGGCATCTTCAACGCGTCGAGCAGGCCGACCAGGGTGTCGTATTCTGCGCTGAGCCGCTGGTTCTCGATCTTCAGCCTGGCCTGGTTGCGCAGCGTCTCCGAAAGCGACACGAAGCGCACCAGCACATGCGCCGCGCTCTTGCGGCCATGCACCTCCAGCGGCACGCCGGCCTGTGTTTCGATGACCAGGTCGAAGGCCTTCGCCTGTTCGCGCAGCGCGGCGACCGCGTGCTCCAGCGCCGCCGCCGAGCGCGGCATGAGCCAACGGCCGAAGGCGAGGAAGGCGGACCTGTCGTCGGGCGCGCCGCTTTCCAGCGGCAGGCTGCCGATGAGCTCGGGCTTCTTGTTGTCCGTTGTCCAGACGATCAGCCGCTGGTCGCGCAGGTTGAGCAGCGCTTCGGAACGCTGCAGAGCCGCGTTGACGTCCGCGATGCGGGCCCTGAGCTGGACGTTCTGCGAGGCGGTGCGGGCACGCTCGCGGATCAGAAAGATCGCCGAGACCATGGCGGCACCCATGACGCCGACGAACATCGCGAGCTGCATGACCTCGACGGTATCGACCGGTGCCGCGACCTTTCCCGGAATGCCTGTCTCGGCTTGGGCGGCAAAGGCAAGCAGCGGGCCGGCAAGCGCCGAGGTGGCAAGAAGCGAGGCCAGCCGCAAGCCGGCGCGAAAACCGCCGCCGCTCACGGCGGGGCCGGCCTCGTTCGAATCCCTATGGCCGCCGGAAACGGCCTTTCCCGCGCGTGGCGGGTAATCCCCCGGCATGTCTTGGTCCTCTTCGCCGCTTGAATGCAAGACCGCCCTGAATGCGTCCCCGGCCCAATATGTCCCCGGACCGCGAATCACAACAATAACGCCTGCCGAAATCGGCGTGAAGAATCATTGGCGCAAAAAATAAAGCCGGACGGAAAGTCAACCACCCGGCTTCAATATCTGGTAGATAATTTCGCTTTGGTTAATAGCGGTAGTGTTCCGGCTTGTACGGGCCCTGCGGCGTCACGCCGATATAGGCGGCCTGTTCGCCGGAAAGCTCCGTCAGCTTGGCGCCGAGCTTGTCGAGATGCAGCCGCGCCACCTTCTCGTCGAGGTGCTTGGGCAGTACATAGACCTGGTTCTGATACTGGCCATGCTTGGTGAAAAGCTCGATCTGCGCCAGCACCTGGTTGGTGAACGAAGCCGACATGACGAAGCTCGGATGTCCAGTGGCGTTGCCGAGGTTGAGCAGGCGCCCTTCAGACAGAAGGATCATCCGCTTGCCGTCCGGGAAAGTGATCAGGTCGACCTGCGGCTTCACGTTGGTCCATTTCAAATTGCGCAGCGACGCGACCTGGATCTCATTGTCGAAGTGGCCGATATTGCCGACGATCACCATGTCCTTCATCGCCCGCATATGGTCGAGCGTGACGACGTCCTTGTTGCCGGTGGTGGTGATGACGATGTCGGCCGTGGGGGCGGCGTCTTCCAGCGTCACCACCTCATAGCCGTCCATGGCCGCCTGCAGCGCGCAGATCGGGTCGACCTCGGTGACCTTGACGCGGGCGCCGGCGCCGCGCAGCGAGGCCGACGAGCCCTTGCCGACGTCGCCGTAACCGCAGACCACCGCGACCTTGCCGGCCATCATCGTGTCGGTGCCGCGGCGGATGCCGTCGACCAGCGATTCCTTGCAGCCATATTTGTTGTCGAATTTCGACTTGGTGACGGAATCGTTGACGTTGATTGCCGGGAAGGGCAGCAGGCCCTTCTTCTGCAGCTGGTAGAGGCGGTTGACGCCGGTGGTGGTCTCCTCGGTGACGCCGCGGATTGCTTCGCGCTGCTTGGTAAAGAAGCCGGGCGAGGCCTTCAGGCGCTTCTTGATCTGGGCGAACAGGATCTCTTCCTCCTCGCTGCCGGGATTGGACAGCACGTCCTCGCCGGCCTCGGCGCGCGCGCCGAGCAGGATGTACATGGTGGCGTCGCCGCCATCGTCCAGGATCATGTTGGAGGTGCCGCCATCGGTCCACTGGAAGATGCGGTCGGTGTAGTCCCAGTAATCCTCGAGTGACTCGCCCTTGATGGCGAAGACCGGGACGCCGGCCTCGGCGATGGCCGCCGCGGCATGATCCTGCGTCGAGAAGATGTTGCAGGAGGCCCAGCGGATGTCGGCGCCCAGCGCCTTCAGCGTCTCGATCAGAACCGCCGTCTGGATGGTCATATGCAGCGAGCCGGTGATGCGCGCGCCTTTCAGCGGCTGCTTGGCGCCGAACTCCTCGCGGCAGGCCATCAGACCCGGCATTTCGGTTTCGGCGATCTCGATCTCCTTGCGGCCCCAGCCGGCAAGCGAGATGTCGGCGATCACATAGTCCTTGCTACCCGTCATGGCAGTGCTCCGGTGTGATTTTTCTCAGGCGCGCCGGCGCCGGGAGGCGCGTGGGAGAGCGCGGTTGCCGGCCTGACTAGCAGATCGGTCGCCATACGACAATGGGACATAAAGAAATCTTTATGCGCGCATGTCTTGAGAGCGTAAGATACGAGCGTTGCGCGATCAGATTTCCTCGCCGAAACGCGAGGCGACCAGCTGCTCCAGCGCGTCCATGGCCGGCACGGCCTCAGGGCCGCTGGCGATGACGCGGATCGAATAGCCCGGGCTCGCCGCCAGCATCATCAGGCCCATGATCGATGTGCCGCCGACCTTCACGCCGTCCTTCTCGACATGGATGGTGGCGTCGAAGCCGCTGGCGACCTGGACGAACTTGGCCGAAGCGCGCGCATGCAGGCCGCGCTGATTGATGATCGGGAACTCCCGCACAACCTCGTCCGTCCGCGGCGCCGATGCGTTCATTTGCTGCTCAGGAGCTGGCTGGCGACGTTGATGTATTTGCGGCCCGCCGCCTGCGCTTCGTCGAGCGCGGCGGCCATGTTGTCGCCCTTGCGGATCGAGGAGAGCTTGATCAGCATCGGCAGGTTCATGCCGGCGATGACCTCGGTGCGGCCGGATTCCATCACCGAGATAGCGAGGTTGGAGGGTGTGCCGCCGAACATGTCGGTGAGCACGATGACGCCGGCGCCGGTGTCGACGCGCGCCACCGCGTCGACGATGTCGGCCCGGCGCTGCTCCATGTCGTCGTCGGCGCCGATCGCCACGGTTTCGAAATTGTCTTGCGGCCCGACGACATGCTCTACGGCATGCCGGAACTCGGTGGCGAGTTGACCGTGCGTCACGAGCACGAGTCCGATCATTCTCTGGTGGCTCCCGTCATCGCCGCTTCACAGGCGTATCTTATGTTCGCCAGCCATTCCAGGCGGCGGGAGCGCTATCTTGTCGACGCACGGCCGGTTGACAAGCCCAAAATTGCGGCGGTCCGGGCCATTTTGACGCATCGCAACAAAAAACCCCGGGCGGATCACGAAAAAGGCTGGATCGACAGCCGCGCCATCAGCATGGGCAGCGCGGCGGCGACATTTTGCCGAACGACGTCGATGCGGGGCAGCCGGCATCCGGCAGTCGTCTCTGCGGCTTCGTCCTGCAGACGCGCCATGTCGGCCGGTTCGACAAGCCGAACCACCAGATCGACCACGGCGGCCGGCTCGAAGGCCAGCGGCCGCGGCCCGATGCCGTGCACCTCGCAGAGTCCGGCGATGGTGGGCGGCGCGCGGCACACCAGCCGGCCGCCATGCGCGGTCGCAAACAACTGGTCGTCGCCGACCAGCCGGGAAAACATGCCGCGGGTGCGGCAATGATCGATAAGCGCCAGCGCCAGCGTCGTCTTGCCGGAGCCGGACGGGCCGGTGATCAGCACGCCATGCTCGCCGATCAGGAGGGCCGTTCCATGGATGTTGCGAGGTTTCGTGGCGGTGTCCGGCATGTTCGGCTCGGCGATCAGCCTTCCGCGGGCAGCGTCACCACGAAACGCGCGCCCTTGATCTCGCCGGGCTTGGTGCCGGGGATGTTCTCGGCCGTCAGCGTGCCGCCATGCGCCTCGACGATCTGCCGGCTGATCGACAGCCCGAGGCCGGAGTTCTGGCCGAATGCCTCGCCGGCCGGCCGGTCGGTGTAGAAGCGCTCGAAGATGCGGTCGATCGTTTCGGCCCGGATCCCCGGACCGTTGTCGTCGACGGTGATGATGTTGAACTTGCCCGCGCGAGCCAATGAGATCGCGATATGCCCGTGCTCGTCGGGCACGAAGGAGCGCGCGTTCTCGATCAGATTGGTGATGACCTGGCCGATCCGGAGGTCGTGGCCGACAACGAAGAAGCCTTTAGCGCCGGCCGGCAGCTTTGCCGCCTTGAACTCGATCTCGACTGCCTTCTTGTTGCGCGTGGTCTCGCGCGACACGGCGACGAGGTCGGTGATGAACTTCTTCAGGTCGACCGTCGTCGCGTCGTCGCGCGCAAGCTCGGCGTCGAGCCGCGATGCGTCGGAGATGTCGGTGATCAGCCGGTCGAGCCGCTTCACGTCGTGCTGGATGATGTCCATCAGACGCGCTCGAGACGTATCGTTTTTCGCCAAAGGCAGCGTCTCGACCGCGCTGCGCAGCGACGTCAGCGGGTTCTTCAGCTCATGCGACACATCGGCCGCAAAGCTCTCGATCGCCTCGATTCTTGCATACAGTGCATTCGTCATGTCGCGCACGGCAATGGACAAATTGCCGATCTCGTCCTGACGATCGGAAAAATCGGGGATTTCCTCGCGGCTCTTGACGCCGCGCCGCACTCTGACGGCGGCGGCGGAAAGCCGGCGCAGCGGATTGGCGATGGTGGATGCCAGAAGCAACGACAGGATCGCGGTGACGAGAGCCGCCACCCCGAACACGCGCAGAATCGCCTTGCGCTCGGCCGCGACGATCTTGTCGATGTCGCCGCCTTCGGTGGACAGCATCAAGACGCCGAGCACGGCGCGGAAGCGCTGGATCGGCACCGCGACGGAGACGATCTGCTCGCCCTGCTCGCTCACCCGCACGATGGTCGAGGGGCTGCCGGTCAGCGCCTTGACCACTTCCGGGAAGGCCGCGCCATTGCCGCCGGGCTGCTCGTGATAGACCGGCAGGTCCTTGTTGCGGAAGAAATCGAAGATGAATTTCTCGACCCGTTCCAGGAGGTCCGGCTGCTCGTCCTCGACCGGCGGCAGATCGTAGCGCAGGATCTGGCCGCGCGAATAGAGGTGCCGCGAATCGAGCAGCAGATTGGCGTCGCGGTCATAGATGCGGGCGCGTGTGCGCGTCGGCGAGATCAAGCGCCTGAGCACCGGCGCGACGCGTTCCGGATTGATCGGGAAATCGAGATTGTCGAGCTGGTCGGAGCCCGGTCCAAGGCTCTCGCCGGCCTGCAGTTCCAGCAGCTTTTCCGGGTCGATGCTGATCGAGTCGGTCTCGACGGTCGCCGAAGCGGCGATCGCGCCGGCGATGATCTCGCCCTGCGTCATCAGGCTTTCGACGCGCGCGTCGATCAGCCCGTCGCGGAAGGTGTTGAGATAGAGGATGCCAGTGACCAGCACAGCGAGGCCGGCCATGTTGAGGAACAGGATGCGCCGCGTCAGGCTGGAGAAGATGTGATGGCCGAGAAAGCGGCGCATCGGCACCGTGATTTTCGACACGAAGGCGGGCACGATCCGCGGCGGTCGCCTTGCCGCGCCCGCCCGTCTGCCTCGCTCTACTTCCACTGCCATCGAATAGCAGGCCCTGCCTAATTAGTGAGTAGTGAGCAGGCAGTAGGCAGTAGGAACAATGGTTGGCTGACCGCGGCTATGCACGAGTGGCCGCTCGCATCGTTCGAAACTGACTACTGACTATTCCCTACTGCCTACTGCCTATCTCATGCCTCGCGGAACCGGTATCCGACCCCGTAAAGGGTTTCGATCATCTCGAAGTCGTCGTCGACGGCCTTGAACTTCTTGCGCAGCCGCTTGATGTGGCTGTCGATGGTGCGGTCGTCGACATAGACCTGTTCATCATAGGCCGAATCCATCAGCGCATCACGGCTTTTTACCACGCCGGGGCGCTGCGCCAGCGAATGCAGGATGAGGAACTCGGTCACCGTCAGCGTCACCGGCTCGCCCTTCCAGGTGCAGGTGTGCCGCTCCTGGTCCATCACCAGCTGGCCGCGTTCGAGGGAGCGGGCCTGCTGGGTGGGCGCCTTGGCCGCCGCCTCGCGGGCGCTGGTGCGGCGCAGCACCGCGCGCACGCGCTCGACAAGGAGGCGCTGCGAGAACGGTTTGCGGATGAAGTCGTCGGCACCCATCTTGAGACCGAACAACTCGTCGATCTCGTCGTCCTTCGACGTCAGAAAGATCACCGGCAGGTCCGACTTCTGGCGCATGCGGCGCAACAGCTCCATGCCGTCCATGCGCGGCATCTTGATGTCGAGGATGGCAAGATTAGGCGGCCGCGCCGCCAGGCCTTCCAGCGCCGACGCGCCATCGGTGTAGGTTTCGACCCGATAGCCCTCGGACTCGAGCGCGATCGACACCGAAGTCAGAATGTTGCGGTCGTCGTCGACAAGCGCGATTGTTGCCATTTCAAGCGGCTCCCTCATGAGCTGTCCCTTCTGTCGTCGAGAAGGGGCTTTTGCAGGACAAATTGGGTACAAAATGTGGCACGGCCCCTGGCCGAAGTCACGGGCGGCCTGCCGCTACACACGATCGCACCCACAGTGGGATTGGACGAACCGAGCCTGCCAATCCTTTGGGCAACCTCTATGGTTTTTTGCACATATAAACGATTTAAACAACTTTCAAATTTTTTAAATCGATTAATGATTTGATATCATTCGGCTTTTCTGGTTCTGAACTTGGCAGCCCTGTGCGGGGCTCCGGGAAATCTCCCGTCACATGCGGCCAAATCCAGAGAGGAAATTTGATGTCGGAAGCCGGCAAACGCAACCCCGACTGCGCCATCGACGCGATCGGCCTGAAGACCACGGGCATGGTGCGCTACAATTTCGGCGCGGCCGAACTCTATGAGGAAGCGATCCGGCGCGGCGAGGCACGGTTGACCGCGCGGGGCGCGCTGGTCGCCGAGACCGGCCAGCACACCGGCCGTTCGCCGAAGGACAAATTCGTCGTGCGCGATGAGGCGACCGGTCCGCATGTCTGGTGGGACAACAACAAGGCGATGTCGCCGGGTGAGTTCGAGACGCTGCTTGCCGATTTCCGGGCACATGCAGCCGGCAAGGACCTCTACGTGCAGGACCTCGTCGGCGGCGCCGACGCCGATCTGAAGCTGCCGACCCGGGTCGTCACCGAATTCGCCTGGCATTCGCTATTCATCCGTAATCTCCTGATCCGTCCCGAAGCCGCGGAGCTCGAGCGTTTCGTGCCGCAGATGACGATCATCGACCTGCCCTCCTTCCGCGCCGATCCGGCGCGTCACGGCACCCGCACCGAAACGGTGATTGCGGTCGATCTCACCCGCCAGATCGTGCTGATCGGCGGCACCTCCTATGCCGGCGAGATGAAGAAATCGGTCTTCACCATACTGAACTATCTGCTGCCGGCAAAGGGCGTGATGCCGATGCACTGCTCGGCCAATGAGGGGCCGGACGGCGACGCGGCGGTGTTCTTCGGCCTGTCCGGCACCGGCAAGACCACGCTCTCCGCGGATCCGTCGCGCACGCTGATCGGCGACGACGAGCATGGCTGGGGTCCGCACGGCATCTTCAATTTCGAGGGCGGCTGCTACGCCAAGACGATCAGGCTCTCGGCCGAGGCGGAGCCGGAAATCTTCGCCACCACGCAGCGCTTCGGCACGGTGCTGGAGAACGTCGTGCTCGACGCCGGCCGCGTTCCGGACTTCAATGACGGCAGCCTCACCGAAAACACGCGCTGCGCCTATCCGCTGGATTTCATCCCCAACGCGTCGAAGACCGGCCGCGCCGGTCACCCGAAGAACATCATCATGCTGACCGCCGATGCCTTCGGCGTCATGCCGCCGATCGCCAGGCTGACGCCGGCGCAGGCGATGTACCACTTCCTTTCGGGCTATACCGCCAAGGTTGCCGGCACGGAAAAGGGCGTCACCGAGCCGGAGGCGACCTTTTCGACCTGTTTCGGCGCCCCGTTCATGCCGCGCCATCCGTCCGAATACGGCAACCTGCTGCGCGAGCTCATCGCCAGCCATGGCGTCGACTGCTGGCTGGTCAACACCGGATGGACCGGAGGCGCCTATGGCACCGGCCGCCGGATGCCGATCAAGGTGACGCGCGCCTTGCTGGGCGCCGCGCTCGACGGTTCGTTGAAGTCGGCCGAGTTCCGCACCGACGCCAATTTCGGCTTCGAGGTGCCGGTGGCGGTTCCGGGCGTCGACGGCGCCATTCTCGACCCGCGCTCGACCTGGGCCGACAAGGCTGCCTATGACCGCCAGGCCGCGAAGCTGGTCAACATGTTCGCGACCAATTTCGAGAAGTTCGAACGTCACGTCGACGCCACCATCCTGGGCGCTGCGCCGCGTCTGCAGGAAGCGGCTGAATAGCAATCACCGCTAATACCTTTCCCCCAGGGCCTGGCTTGCGCCGGGCCTTTTCTTTTTGCCGCCGCCGCGCCATGACTGCGCGCATGGCGAGCGACGACGACATCATCATCAGCGGCGAAGCGATTATCCGTCCTGGCGACCTGCATGAGGACTTCATCCGTTCCTCCGGCCCGGGCGGCCAGAACGTCAACAAGGTGGCGACCGCCGTACAGCTGCGCTTCGACGCGGCGAACGCATCCGGCCTGTCCGAGCGCGTGCGCGAGCGCGCCCTCAAGCTAGCCGGTCAGCGCGCCACCAAGGACGGCGTCATCGTCATCGAGGCCGGCCGCTTCCGCACCCAGGAGCAGAACCGCGCCGACGCGCGGTCGCGGCTGACGGTGTTGATCGCCAAGGCGGCCGAGCCGCCACCGCCGCCGCGCAAGAAGACCAGGCCGTCCAAAGGCGCCGTGGAGCGCCGCCTCAAGAGCAAGGCAGGCCGGTCGACGGTGAAAAAGCTGCGCGGTCGTGTGGAAAGCGACTGATCCTGCCAAAGCCGCAGTTTTCGGGTCGCCGGCTTTTTTGAAGGATGGCATGGCTTAGAGCATGATGCGGAAAAGCGTGAAGCGGTTTTCGGACGACATCATGCTCTATCTCTTTGATTTAGAGTCGGATGATTTAAGGTCGATTCGACCTGAAATCATCCGACTCTGCGGATAAAACGGGTCGACCCATGCTCGTTCTGCCCAAAGGCGTCCGCCATATGCCGGGTTACCTCGCGCGCCCGGCGCAGGAAGCGCTGGTCGAGGAGATCAGGCGCGTCGTGCAGGCCGCACCGCTCTACGTGCCGGCCATGCCGCGCACCGGCAAGGAGATGAGCGTGCGCATGACCAATTGCGGCGCGCTTGGCTGGGTCACCGACAAGGAGCGCGGCTATCGCTACCAACCGACACATCCGGTGACGGGCGAGCCGTGGCCGCCGATCCCGGAGGCCTTGCTGAAAGTGTGGCGCGAGGTTTCGGCCTATCCGCATCCGCCCGAGGCCTGCCTGGTCAACTTCTATGCGGCGGATGCCAAAATGGGCCTGCATCAGGACCGCGACGAGCAGGATTTTGACGCGCCGGTGGTGTCGGTCTCGCTGGGCGACGACTGCCTGTTCCGGGTCGGCCAGGACAGGCGCGAAGGCGGCACCAAGTCGTTCAGGCTGAAGAGCGGCGACATCGTCGTGCTCGGCGGCGAAGGGCGCCTCGCCTTCCACGGCGTCGACCGTATCTATCCCGCGACATCGGCGCTGCTGAAGAATGGCGGCCGCATCAATCTGACGTTGCGGCGGGTGACGGTGCCTGGCTGAGCACGCCTGGCGCCGGGGCAACGCGATCTTAAGGACAAAAGCCTAAGAAGAGCGCGACAGCCGGGATTGCCATGGAACCGAGCCGAATCAGGATCCGACGCCTCTTGGACGTGGCCACCGTGACCATCGTGACGGTGATCGGCTTCTGGATGGCCGAGTTTTACCTGCGCACATTGTGGGCCTATCGTCCCGATGGCTTGTCGCTGCTCTCGCACAAGCTTCCCTATTGGGATTTCACCAATCTCTGGGCCGGCTCCCGCATGGCCATGGAAGGCCACGTAGCCGTCCTTTTTGACGTGGATGCCTACCGCGCCGCGCTGCGCGCCATGTTCTCGCCCGATCTTCCAAATCAGGAATGGAGCTATCCGCCGAGCATTCTCTTGCTCGGCGTTCCGCTTGCAACCCTGCCGATCCTGCCTGCCTATCTGATCTGGACGGTTGGAACCGTTCTGTGTCTGTGGCTGGCAATCCGACCGCTGAGGCTCGGGATTGCGGTGGAACTGGCGATCGTCTTGAGTCCCGCCGTCATCTGGAACTCGGTGTTCGGCCAGAACGGCGCGTTGACGACAGCTCTGCTGATCGGCGGTCTCGCGCTGGCGCCCCGGCGTCCCGCATTGGCCGGTATCCTGTTCGGCCTGCTGACGATCAAGCCGCATATCGGCATTCTGGTGCCCTTCTGCCTGCTCGCCAGCGGCAACTGGCGGGCTATGTTCGCCGCCGTCGCGACTACGGTCGTGATCGCCCTCGCCACCGGCCTGTTCTTCGGCTTCGATGTCTGGCGCCTGTTCCTGACCGAAACCCGTCCCTTGATGACGGCGATCATGGAAGCACCTTATCCGCAGCCCTACCACTACAACGCGGTCACGGTGTTCTTCACGGCGAGGGTAAGCGGCTTTGGGCTGGCCGCGGCCTATGGTGCGCAGGCGATCGCGACCATCGCTTCCATCGCCGCGGCGGTCTGGCTTTGGTGGCCGGCGCGCCGGGTCCGGCATCAGGAACGCGTGGCGCTTACCGCTGTCCTTGCAATCCTTGCCACGCCCTACGGCTACACCTACGACATGATCGGTGTCGCGGTCGCGGTCGCCATGCTGTTCACAATGGCGTCAAGACCGCCCCGGCTTCTTCTCGCGCTATGTTGGCTCTATCCCTTTTTCGCGCATATCTTGAACAATGTCGGGTTTTTCGTTGGTGTTCTGGTGCCGCTCTCGCTCTGCGCTTGGATGCTGATTTCGATACTGGCCCGAAACCGCAGGTCTGAAATGGGCAGGGAGCCTGCCGCGACATAGAACGGTGGCCAAGGCTGGAGCAGCGTCCTGCAGCGGTTCGGCGTTTATTTCGCCGTTTCACCGCCGGCAGCGAAATCCTTGCGGAAATACACCCTTGTCCCCGGCTCCTCGTGCAGGACGCTGTATTGCTGCAATTCGAGTGCGATCCTTGGATTGCGCAGCATGAGATTGCCCCAGTCTGGTCCGGTCTCGTCGCCATAGAGCACGATATCCGGTCTCTTGGTCGCGATCTCGTCGGCTAGTTGTCCAATCATGCGATCGCGTATATCGGCGAGCCGGCGTCTGAGCTGCGGATCGTTGCCTGTTTCGGCAAGCTTGTCGGCATCGAAAACCATCGATGCCGACGGATATCGCGAGACGAAATGGCCGCCGACCCGTCGCGAGAGCGGATGTGCCACTTGCAGCCTTGCCGCGAGCGAGACGATCGTCGGGTTGCGGTCGACCTGTTGAATTGAAGCGATGGAGCGTTCCAGCGGGCTATTGTCATTGGTCAGTATAAACCATTGAATTTTGGCCGTCAGCTGCAGCACCAGAAAGCAGCCGAAAATGGCGGCCGTTTTGCCGATGGGCTTCAATCTGCCCGGACTCTCGCCATGCAGGAGTTGCATGCCAAACGCAAGGGTGCCGAGAACAATCATGGGCATGGCATGGTTAGGCCAGCCCTTGCCCATGATCAGGAAGGCGGGAAGCAGTCCAAATGCGGCGAGAAGCGGGATTTTTGCGTCCCAACGCATACGCTGGAAGCCGTCAGCCAGAAGCACCGTCGCAATCGTCAGAAGGATGAGTATCTTGGGCCAGTCCAGCAACGCCAGAAGCGGCTCCCGTGCGGGCAGGTACACGTCTCTCGCCAAAGGCAGGATCTCGGTAATGAACTGTGTGTCGAACACGGCGATGTAGACAACATAGAACGCGACGATCGCCGCTCCGGCGATGTTTTCCGGGACAAGCAATGGCTTGAGGGAACGACGCTGGATGGCCAGCCAGGCCGCCGGCAGGGCAAAGGCAAGGGCGAAATGCGGCGGCTTGACCATGACCACGATGGCGGCGCACACGCCCGCGAGCATTTGATCCAGTCTCGAGCCCGCCGCGAAGTCGGATGCGCGCTGGCGGGCGCATTGCAGCGCAATCCAGGGCAGGATCGCTATGATGGCGAAATGCTCGCGCTGCCCGAATTCACCGGGGTGGAAACAGACGATCAGCAGAAACGCCGCGGGGAAGGCCCAAATGAAACGAGGTTTAAAATAGACCGGGTCGGCACGCGCCAGGATGCGGGCGGAAAACGCAAGGCTTGCCAGCGCGAGGCCGATCACGCCCAGGATCAACCAGAGTTCGGCGCGGCCACCGGTTAGCCGCTCCAGGAACATGAACGGCATGTACATCCAGACGGAGAATGGCGGATTGATCTCCACGATGTCGGTTTGCAGATGCTCGCCGTTCAGCAGCCGATCGCACACGACCAGCAACCATGAAACGTCGACATTGGTCGGCACGATGGCAACGGCCAGCCAGGCTGCGTAGCCGGCCACAAGCAAGGTCAGGAGTAGTGGTATCGCTTGCAGGCGCTCCTGCAACACCTTCATCCGGAGGGCACTCCCCGGCTCGGCGAGAGCCTTTCCAAAAACCCAATGGCGAATCACCACATAATTGATGAGCGAAATGAGCAGGCAGGTCAGCGCGATGGGTATCCACGCTGGCAGGGCAAGCCTTTCCGACAGCGTGACCGGGAGCACGAAGGACATCGCCAGGCCGACCAGCGTCAGCACCGCAAAGCGCGGCGCGTCACGGCGGTGCGCACCGTTGAAGTATTTGTGCCCGGCATAGGAGAAGGTCGCGGCCAGAGCGTAGGCGAGTACCGAAGCCAGGGCCGGGCTTATCGTTGTCGAAAATGCCGCGGCAAGCAAAGCATAGAGCAGCGTCGCGCCAATGCCGGTCACCAGAAACCGGATCGGTCGACGGCTTGCCAACAGGTCAGACGCGGCCGCTGCAAACATAGTGCGCTCCTGGTGGCAGGCGCGAAACCCAGCTTTCGGCCCTGCGTGCGACAGCGTTGGCGAAAGGAAGCAACAGGAGGTGCCTGCCTTTGATTCCGCTAAGCCTGGCGGCCTTCAACAATCGGCCGGCTTTGTGCCTGCCGATCAGCACGGCGGCCTCGTCGAAGGCACAACGAAGGGCTTTGCGGCCGGCGGCATTGCCCGCGTTGATCACCGGTTGCCTCCCACACCCGCTGGAGTTTGGCTGGCAACGCTAATCGCGATTGCCTAAGGCGCCGTTAAGGGGTCACAATTTCCTTAACGCCACTTCTTCGACCAGGTGTTTGGTGCCCTTGCGCAGGATGAGATCGGCCCGCGCCCTGGTCGGCAGGATGTTCTCGCGCAGATTCTTCAGGTTGATGTTGGCCCAGAGCCCCTCCGCGATGGCGCGCGCGGCATCCTGCGAAAGCTGCGAATAGCGGTGGAAGAAGGAGTCCGGATTGCGGAAGGCGGTTTCGCGCAGCCGCATGAAACGCTGGATGTACCATTGATGGATCAGCTTCTCGTCGGCATCGATATAGATGGCGAAATCGAAGAAGTCGGACAGGAACGGCACGATCTTGCCGTCCTTCGGCAGCTTGCCCGGCTGCAAGACGTTGATGCCTTCGAAGATCAGGATGTCCGGCCGGTCGATGGTGACGAACTCGCCCGGAATGACGTCATAGGTCAGGTGCGAATAGACCGGCGCCCGGACGCTGCCTTGCGCCGACTTGATGCCGGACAGGAACCTGAGCAGCGCGCCGACGTCGTAGCTCTCCGGGAAACCCTTACGCTCCATGAGGTTCTCGCGGCGCAGGATCTCGTTTGGCAAGAGGAAGCCGTCGGTGGTGATGAGGTCGACCTTCGGGCTCGACGGCCAGCGCGCCAGGAGCTCCTTCAATACGCGCGCCGTGGTCGACTTGCCGACCGCGACCGAGCCGGCGATGCCGATGATGAAGGGTGTCTTGGTGACGTCCTGCGCCTTGAAGAAGGCCTGGCGCTGCCTGAACAGCAGCTGGCTCGCCTCGACATGCGCCGAAAGCAGCCGGGAAAGCGAGAGGTAGATGCGCTTGACCTCTTCGAGGTCGACCGGGTCGTTGAGCGAGCGCAGCCGGTCGATCTCGTCCCCGGTGAGCGTCAGCGGCGTGTCGGCGCGGAACTGCGACCATTGCTCGGCAGAGAAGAATCGAAACGGGGAGTACTTCTCGGTCGGAGCCAGCTGGTCCATCGGGTTTCCTGCCCTCCTAAAGCATGATGCCGAAAAGTGTGAAGCGGTTTTCGGGCGACATCATGCGCTATCCCGTTTCTTTCAATCCTTTGATCGGGCTGCCTTTTCGGCAATGCCCGAGCGGCTGGTGCGGCCCTCGAGCTCCTTCAGCACGTCGTCAAGCGGGACGCCCGCTATGCCGAGCACGACCAGCCAATGATACAGAAGATCGGCACTTTCCGAAACGAGCGCCTGCCTGTCGCCGCGGATGGCGGCGATCACGGTCTCGACCGCTTCTTCGCCGAGCTTCTGCGCCGCTTTGTCCATGCCCTTGGCGAACAGCTTCGCCGTCCACGATTGCGCGTCGCCGGAATGGGCGCGCTGGTGGATGATCGTTTCCAGATCGGCGAGCGAAAAGTCTGCCATAACAGTCGTTTAAGCCCGCTGGACGGCCGAGTCCAGCCGCATCGGCAGGCCCGCCCTGGCCATATGCGCCTTGGCTTCGGCGATTGTGTAGGTGCCGAAATGGAAGATCGAGGCGGCAAGCACCGCGCCCGCATGGCCGTCGCGGATGCCGTCGACCAGGTGATCGAGCGTTCCGACGCCGCCCGATGCGATCACCGGCACGCGCACCGCGTCGGCAATCGCCCGGGTAAGCGCAAGGTCGTAGCCCGCCTTGGTGCCGTCGCGGTCCATCGAGGTCAAAAGGATCTCGCCGGCGCCGCGCTCGACCATGCGCCGTGCGAAGTCGACGGCGTCGATGCCCGTCTTCTCCCGCCCGCCATGGGTGAAGATCTCCCAGCGGTCGGCCTCGTCCGCCGCCGACACCTTCTTGGCGTCGATCGCCACGACGATGCACTGGTTGCCGAACTTGTTGGCCGCTTCCGCGACGAAATCCGGGTTCTTCACCGCCGCCGTGTTGATCGATACCTTGTCGGCGCCGGCCAGGAGCAGCTTGCGGATGTCGGCCACCTGGCGCACGCCGCCGCCCACGGTGAGCGGCATGAAGCACTGCTCGGCCGTACGGGCGACCACATCGAAGATCGTCTCGCGGTTGTCGGACGATGCGGTGATGTCAAGGAAGCAGAGCTCGTCGGCGCCGGCAGCATCATACGCCTTGGCGGCCTCGACGGGGTCGCCGGCATCGACGAGATCGACGAAATTGACGCCTTTGACCACGCGGCCGTTCTTGACGTCGAGGCAGGGGATGACGCGGGCCTTGAGCATCACTTGCCCTCCAGCGTCGAGAGCAGGTCGACCACCAGCGCGCCGACCAGCGGCGGCACGTCCCCCCTGGGATCGAAGGCCGGATCGTAGGCGGAGATGGTGAGCCCGGCGATGGCGAGCGGCCCGGCGAGGCCGCACATGGCGGTACGTATCTGCTCCGGCGCCGGACCGCCGGGCGTGGTGTAGCGATTGGCCTGCAGCTTCTCGGGGTCGTGCACGTCGAGATCGACATGCATGTGGACCTGGCGTGCACCGTCGGCCTTCAGCCTTTGCGCCGCGCTCTTCCAGTCCAGGCATTCGGTCCGGATGATCGGCAGCTTCTCCAGCAGTTCCTTTTCCGCGCTGTCGAGGTCGCGCGCATTGACCAGAACGCAACGCGCCGGATCGACCGGCTTGAAGCCCGGGATCTGCGCCGCCATCGATCGCCAGCAGAGACCCAGCACGGTCGCCAGTGCCATGCCGTCGAGAAAGCCCGTTGTGGTGCTTTCCGGCGTGTTGAGGTCGCCATGCTGGTCGGCCCAGATGATGGCGTCGGCGCCGGCACCTGCCACGGCGCCGGCGGCCGTCAGGCAGTTGCCGGCCAGCACGATTGGAAACCGTTTCCTGTCGAGCGCCATGCGGACTTCGCCCGAAACGGCATTGCAGACGGCAAATCCGGTGCCGATCTCGCGCTCTTCTTCGTCCTCGACCACCTTGCCGATGTCGCTCACCTCGACATCGTGGCCGGCGAGCTTCAGCGCCTCGGCCAGCCCGCCGGAGATCAGCGCGTCCGGGCCCTGGCCGCAGCCGCCGTGGAAATGGCCGCTGTCATAGGCTGCCAGGATGATCGAAATGTTCACGCTCTTGCCTCCGCCCGCTCGCCGCGCAGGATCGCCAGTGCCTCGGCCGGGTCGATACGGCCGTCATATAGGGCGCGGCCGGAGATCGCGCCTTCGAGTTTTCGCGCATCGGGCATGGTCATGCGCACGATATCGGCGATCGAGGCGAGGCCGCCGGATGCGATCACCGGAATGGACACCGCCTCGGCGAGGCTGATCGTCGAATCCCAATTGATACCGGAAAGCACGCCGTCGCGGTCGATATCGGTATAGATGATGGCGGCGACACCCGCGCCCTCGAATTTCTTGGCGAGCTCGATTACGCCGAGCTCAGAGGCCTCGGCCCAGCCTTCGACCGCCACCTTGCCACCCTTGGCGTCGATGCCGACGGCGACCTTGCCGGGAAAAGCCTCGCAGGCTTGTTTGACCAGCTCCGGCTCGCGCACCGCGACCGTGCCGAGGATGACGCGGGCGAGGCCGCGATCCAGCCAGTCCTCGATCTGCGGCAGGGTGCGGATGCCGCCGCCGAGCTGCACCGGGTTCTTCGTCGCCTTCAGGATGGCGCCCACCGCCGCGCTATTGACGCTCTGGCCTTTGAAGGCGCCGTTGAGGTCGACGACATGCAGCCACTCGAAACCCTGATCCTCGAAGGCCTTGGCCTGTGCGGCGGGGTCGTCGTTGTAGATGGTCGCGGTGGCCATGTCGCCGTGCTTCAGGCGCACGCATTGGCCGTCCTTGAGGTCGATCGCCGGAAACAGGATCATGGGTCAGGCGCCCTCGACGATGACGAAATGGCCGGCCGAAGCGGCGAGCCGGAACTTCGAGGCGTGCCGATATTCAGGCGAATGACAGCATTCGATCGCTTTGTCGTAGGACTCGAACTCCACCAGCACGTGACGGTTGCCGGTCGCTCCTTCCGGACTCGCGTAGCGGCCCGCGCGAACCGCGAACTTCGCGCCGTATTTCGCAAAGGCGACCGCATTCGCCTCGATATACTGTTTGCAGACATCCGGATCGCGGACATCGATCATCGCCATCCAATAGCCCTTCCTGCTCAATTTCAGGGCCTCCATTTCAGGAAATTGGTGATCAGCGCCAGACCGAGCGCCTGGCTCTTCTCGGGATGGAACTGCGTACCGGCAAGGTTGTCGCGCGCCACCGCCGCCGTCACCGCGCCGCCATAGTCGGTCGTCGCCAGCACTTCGCCGGAATTCTTCGCGTCCAGATGATAAGAATGGACGAAATAGGCGTGCAGCCCCTTCGGGCCGGTCTCGATGCCGGAAAACAGCGGGTGCTTGCGTTGGAGTTCGATCGTGTTCCAGCCGATCTGCGGGATCTTCAGCGCCGGATCGGAGGGCTGGATCTCCTTGACGTCGCCGGCGATCCAGCCGAGGCCATTGGTGACGGTCTTCTCCAACCCGCGTTGCGACATCAGTTGCATGCCGACGCAGATACCGAGGAAAGGCCGCCCTTTACGAAGCGCGACCTCTTCCACCGCCTCCCACATCCCCGGCACCGCATGCAGGCCGGCGGCGCAGTCGGCATAGGCGCCGACGCCCGGCAGCACGATGTGGTCGGCGGAACGCACGCGCTCGGCATCGGCCGTCAGCTCGATCGTCGCGGCAAGGCCCGCCTCATGCGCGGCGCGCTCGAAGGCCTTGGTGGCCGAGCGCAGATTGCCCGAGCCGTAATCGATGATGGCCACCCGCATCTCAGGGCCTTCCAGGCGTATGGGTCAGGCCGAGCGCCATGCCTGTCTGCGGCGGACGTGCCTGCGATGCATCCGGTACTATGCGCGGCAGGGATGGCTGCTCCTCGCTCTCTTCGCCGGTTTCCAACACATGGCGCGTCTCGGCATCGGCGAGATTGCCGGCCTCGATCACGCCCCATTCGCGCCAGCCGCGCCGCCGCAGCGAGGCGATGCGCAGGCCCTGGCCTTCGAAGCCGACATAGAGCGAGACCAGCAGCGAGAGCAGCGATCCGGTCCCTTCGAGCCCGAGCCTCTCGCCGGCCACCGACAGGATCGCCATGACGATGAAGGTCAGGGCCGCCTCGATCCACATCCGGTGCCAGGCGAGCCAGAGCGGCGCGACCAGGAAACCCAGCCAGGTGAAGCTGTCGCGCACGAAACTTACGTCCTCGGCTTTGTTGCCGGCCGGCGGCGCCATCACGACATAGATCGCCATAGGGCTAACCTTTCAGGGATCCCTTGGTGGACGGCACAGCATCGGGTTGGCGCGGATCGGGCTCCAGTGCCGCGCGCAAGCTGCGCGCCACTGCCTTGAAGCAGGTTTCGGCAATGTGATGGTTGTTGGCGCCGTAGTGGTTGGTCACATGCAGCGTGATGCCGGCATTCTGCGCCAGCGCCTGGAAGAACTCCCGCACCAGCTCCGTGTCGAACGTGCCGATCTTCGGCGACGAGAAGCCGACATCCCAGACCAGGAAAGGTCGGCCGGAGACGTCGATCGCCGCCCTGGTCAGCGTCTCGTCCATGGCAAGGTCGATCGAGGCATAGCGCATGATGCCGCGCCGCTCGCCAAGCGCCTTGCTCAGCGCCTGGCCGATCGCGATGCCGGTGTCCTCGACCGTGTGGTGGTCGTCGATATGCAGGTCGCCCTTGGCCTTGACCGTCATGTCGATCAGCGAATGCCGCGACAGCTGGTCGAGCATATGGTCGAAGAAGCCGACGCCGGTCGAAATGTCGGATTTTCCCTTGCCGTCGACATCGACGGAGACCGAAATCTCGGTTTCCTTGGTTTTGCGGCTGACTTCGGCCGAACGCGTCATCGTTTTGTCCTTGTTGCCCTGCTCGGAGGCGCCAGGGCTTGAAAACGAAAGCCTTCTACCAGCATGATCCGGCGATTGCCAGTTGCCATTCCGGCCGCTATCTGCCTCGGTCGAGGGGCGGTTTGCAATCGTTGGCCTTGTGCATACATATGGCCGATCAAACTCACTCGTACCGCGCCAATCGCCTTTTCAAGGGATAGCGCGCATCGGAGCTCAAATGTCGAATGAACTCACCATGCACGCCACGACCATCATAAGCGTGCGCAAGGGCAATAAGGTCGTGATCGCCGGCGACGGCCAGGTCAGCCTCGGCCAGACGATCATGAAGGGCAACGCCCGCAAGGTGCGCCGCATCGGCAAAGGCGGCAGCGTCATTGCCGGCTTCGCCGGCGCTACCGCCGACGCCTTCACCCTGCTCGAGCGGCTCGAAGCCAAGCTCGAACAATATCCGGACCAGCTGACGCGCGCCTGCGTCGAGCTCGCCAAGGACTGGCGCACCGACCGCTATCTGCGCCGCCTGGAAGCCATGATGCTGGTCGCCGACAAGTCTGTCTCGCTGGCGCTGACCGGCAATGGCGACGTGCTGGAGCCCGAACATGGCGTCATGGCCATTGGTTCCGGCGGCAATTACGCCCTGGCAGCGGCCCGTGCGCTGATCGACACCGACAAGGATGCCGAGGAGATCGCCCGCAAGGCTATGCAGATCGCGTCCGACATCTGCGTCTACACCAACAACAATTTTGTCGTCGAAACGCTCGATGCCGCTTGAACGACCACGACCCCGAACCGAAGGACCGCGAAAGCGCAAGGTGGCCACCGGTTTTCGGACAAGATCATGATCGAACCAGCAGATACATATGATTTTCGGCCGGTCACGGAAAAAGACCTGCCGATGATCGCCGGTTGGCTGCGCGAGCCGCATGTCGCCCAATGGTGGGACGCTCCCGACAAGGAGGTCGCCGAGATCCGCGAGCATATCGATTCGGTTTCGGTGGAGCCGCTGATTGTCGAGCTCGACGGCAGGCCGATCGCCTATCTGCAGAGCTACGATCCGCATATGGAGGACGACCATCCCTATGCCGACCAGCCCTTCGGCACGCTGGGCATCGATCTCACGATCGGCCCGCCGGAACTGGTCGGGGTCGGCCATGGCTCGGCCATCGTGCGGCAGTTCGTCGAGGAGCTGTTCGAGGAAGGCGCGCCGCGCGTCATCATCGATCCGCATCCCGACAATGGCCGCGCCATCCGCGCCTATGAGAAGGCCGGCTTCAGGCCGATCGGGCGCAGGCATTCGCAATACGGGGACGTCGTTCTGATGGCCGCCGATGCGGCCGACGACGACGAAAATCTGGGGGACTGAGGCAATGACCGCATCCGGAGAGGACAAGACGCTTTCGGCCTATGAAGACAGCTGGCGCATGGGCCTGCTGCTCGTGCTCGCTTTGATCGTCTTCCAGGCAGGCACCCTGTACGGCATGGGCCACCCCCCGATCTGCACCTGCGGCTACGTCAAGCTCTGGCAAGGCGTGGTCAACAGCTCGGAGAATTCCCAGCACATTGCCGACTGGTACACATTCTCACACATCATCCACGGCTTCCTGTTCTATGCGCTGGCCTGGGCGCTGTTCCCGCGCTCGCCGGTGGGCTTAAGGCTCGCCTTCGCCGTCCTCATCGAAGGCGGCTGGGAGATCCTGGAAAACAGTCCCTTCATCATCGAGCGCTACCGCGCCGGCACCATCTCGCTCAGCTATTACGGCGATTCCATCATCAATTCGGTGTCCGACACGCTGTTCATGGCGCTGGGATTTGTGATGGCGCGAAAGCTACCTATATGGGTGATCGTGGCCCTGGCGCTCATCTTCGAGCTCGGCACGGGTTACATCATCCGGGACAATCTGACGCTCAACGTGATCATGCTGCTGCATCCGTTCGAGTTTATCAGGCAGTGGCAAAGTGGAATTTGAGTAACATGAGCACCTTTTCTCCCCGCGAAATCGTTTCGGAACTCGATCGCTTCATCATAGGCCAGAAGGACGCCAAGCGCGCCGTGGCCATCGCCTTGCGCAACCGCTGGCGCCGCCAGCAGCTGGAAGGCCAGATGCGCGAAGAGGTGATGCCGAAGAATATTCTGATGATCGGCCCGACCGGCGTCGGCAAGACCGAGATATCGCGCCGCCTGGCGCGGCTCGCCGGCGCTCCCTTCGTCAAGGTCGAGGCCACGAAATTCACCGAGGTCGGCTATGTCGGCCGCGATGTCGAGCAGATCGTGCGCGACCTCGTCGAGGTCGCCATCGGCCTGACGCGCGAGAAGATGCGCGAGGATGTCGCCGCGCGCGCCCAGATCAACGCCGAGGAACGCGTGCTGGAAGCGCTGGTCGGCAAGACGGCGAGCCCGGCGACCCGCGACTCCTTCCGCAAGAAGCTGCGCGACGGCGAGCTCGACGACAAGGAGATCGAGATCGAGGTGGCCGACACCGGCAATGGCGGCATGTCCGGCTTCGAGATTCCCGGCATGCCGGGCGCCAATGTCGGCGTGCTCAACATCAACGACATGCTGTCGAAGGCGATGGGTGGCCGCAGGACCAAGACCCGCAAGACCACGGTGCGCGATTCCTATGCGCTGCTGGTCAACGACGAGTCCGACAAGCTGCTCGACCAGGACGAGGTGGTGCGCAGGGCGCTGGAATCGGCCGAGAACGACGGCATCGTCTTCCTCGACGAGATCGACAAGATCGCCGCCAGGAGCGACATTTCGGGCGGCCCGTCGCGTGAAGGCGTGCAGCGCGACCTGCTGCCGCTGGTCGAAGGCACCACTGTCGCGACCAAATATGGGCCGATCAAGACCGACCATATATTGTTCATCGCGTCGGGCGCCTTCCACGTCTCCAAGCCGTCGGACCTGCTGCCCGAGCTGCAGGGCCGCCTGCCGATCCGTGTCGAGCTGCGCGCGCTGGAGAAGGCGGATTTCATCCGCATCCTCACCGAGACGGAGGCGAGCCTCATCAAGCAGTACATCGCGCTGATGAAGACAGAAGGCGTCGAGCTGACCTTCACCGACGACGCCATCGATTCGCTTGCCGGCATCGCCGTCGATCTCAACGCCAGCGTCGAGAATATCGGCGCCCGGCGCCTGCAGACGGTAATGGAGCGCGTGCTGGATGAGATTTCCTACGACGCGCCGGACCGCCACGGCACGGCGGTCACCATCGACGCCGCTTATGTCGAGAAGCATGTCGGCGACCTGTCGCGCAACACCGACCTGTCGCGGTTCATCCTTTAAGCTCTATCGGGGTTTCGGGCCGGCCTTCTAGCCGGCCTGAAACGCCTTCCGATGCCCCGATTTCGGGCCGGCTCAGGCCGGCCTGAAACGCCCTTCCAATGCAAAGTGTGGCCAAATGGAAGCATCTGGCCACGATTTTTGGTGGCAGCTCGAAGCCTTCTCTCGACTCTGCCATGCGCTTTACCTAGTTTGCCGCGCATTCGAAAGCGGCGGCGTATGAAGAAACTTATCCTGCTTTTTCTCGGCATGGCCTTGGCGACGGCAGCGGCAACCGCCGACGCCGCGACCATCGTGCCCCCAGGCAACCGCAACAGCGTGCAGCCGGACATTCCCGGCGCCTCCAGCCGGCGCACCCAGGCCACCAACACAACCTTCCAGGCCAAGTACCGCAAGGTCTACGCGCTCTTGCAGAGCGATGCCGAGCTGCGCGGCAAGATCAGGAAGGCGGCCGCGGCCTACGGCATCGATCCCATGCATATCGTCGGCGCCATCGTCGGCGAGCATACCTACAATGTCGACGCCTACGACCGCCTGCAAACCTACTACGTCAAGGCGATCTCCTATTTGTCGAGCAAGCTTTCCTTTGCCTATCACGGCGAGGACGTCAGCGATTTCATCCAGCGGCCGGAATTCAAGAAATGCGCCGGCATGGACGACAGCTATGATCTCTGGGAATGCCGCGAGCAGGTATGGAACCATTCGTTCCGCGGCAAGACCGTGGGCGGCGAGGATTTCCCCAACGACCGCTTCGGCGCCACCTTCTTCCAGCCCTACTATGCCGGCCAGACCTTCGGCCTCGGCCAGTTGAACCCACTGACCGCGCTGCAGATGAGCGATCTCGTGCACAAGGTCTCTGGCCTGCCGAAGCTCGACGTCGATGATCCCAACACGGTCTACAAGACCATCATGGACCCCGACCTGACGCTGCCTTACGTCGCCGCGACCATCAAGAAGTCGATCGACGCCTATCGCAGCATCGCCGGCTTCGACATCTCGAAGAATCCAGGCCTGACCGCGACGCTCTACAATGTCGGCAACCCTGAACAGCGCGCCTATGCGCTGAAGGCCGAGAACGAAAAGCGCCGCGCCGAAGGACAAGCCGAAAAGCTGCCCGAGGAGAACTATTACGGCTGGCTGGTCAACGACAAGCTGGATGAGCTGAAGGCGCTTTTCTAGAGGCAGCGCGACCTCCCGCGATTAGGGAAAATCAAGCCACCAGCAGCGACTTCAGCTTGACTGCTTGCGAGCCGAGCGCTTCTGGCGCTGGCGTCGCCCGCTTGGCGATCAGCATTTCCGCCAGGCGGATGTCGCGCGCCACCGCATTGCCGGGGCCGATGCCGCTGGCGGCGACCAGCCTGCCGTCCCCGGCCAGATGGAACAGGATGAAGGCGCCGTCGTCGAGGTCGCGCCGCGCGATGCTTTTGCCTTCGTCGGACAGCCCGGCGATCTGCAGGGTAAGCCCGTATTGATCCGACCAGAACCATGGCACGGCGGCATGCGCCTCGCCGGCGCCCAGCATGTTCTTCGCGGCCAAGGCCCCCTGTTCCTGCGCGTTGCGCCAGGCTTCGAGGCGCACGCGCCGCCCGTCATAGACGGCGAGCGGGAACGAGCAGCAATCGCCGGCGGCGAAGATGTCCGGGTCGGCGGTGCGCAATTGCCCGTCGACCGCGATGCCGTTGTCGATCGCCAGCCCCGCCTCGGCGGCAAGCGCGGTCACCGGCACGGCGCCGATGCCGATCACCGCGAGATCGGCGACGATCGTCTGCCCGTCGGCCAATGTGATGGCGACTTTGTTGCCGTCGTCGGCGACCGCCGCGATCCCCTGGCCGGTGCGGATCGTAACGCCCTCGGCCGCATGCGCCTTGTGGATGATCTCGGCGATCTCGGCCGGCACGCCGCGCATCAGGATGCGCGGCTGCGCCTCGATGACGGTGACGGCGGCGCCGAGCCTGCGTGCCGAGGCGGCAAGCTCCAGGCCGATGAAGCCGCCGCCGATAATAGCGACCCGGTTGCCGGCGCTGAGATGGGCGCGGATGGCCAAAGCGTCGTTGAAGGTCCTGAGATAGACGCAACGGCCTCCAGGGCCCGGCATCGGCAGCTTGCGCGGCACGGATCCGGTCGCCAGCAAAAGCTTTTCATATGGCAGGGAAGAGCCGTCCGATAGCTGCACGACATGCGCGGCACGATCGATCGCGACGGCCCTGACGGAATGGATGTGGCGGATCGAGCGCTCGGCGAAAAGCGCGTCGGTGGCGATCGCCTTGATGGCCGGCGTCTCGCCAGTCATCGCTTCCTTCGACAGCGGCGGGCGCTCATAGGGCAGATGCGGCTCGTCGCCGACCAGCGTCAGCGGCCCTTCGAAGCCGAGATCGCGCAGAGCGAGCGCGGCGCGGCCGCCGCATTCGCCTGCTCCGATGATCACCATCCCCGCCTGCATTGTCTCACCCGATCTGGATCAGGATTTTTCCGGCATCGACCTTGACCGGATAGGTCTTGAGGTTGACGCAGACCGGCGCGCCGCGTGCGTCACCGGTCTTGTAGTTGAAGCGGCCGTTGTGCTTCGGGCATTCGATGATGTCGTCCATCACCAGCCCGTCGGCCAGATGCACCTTTTCATGCGTGCACAGGCCGTCGGTCGCGAAATATTCGTCGTCCGGGCTGCGATAGATGGCGAAGGTGCGGCCGCCATGGTCGAACCGCATCACGTCCTCTTCGTCGATGTCCCCGGCCGCGCAGGCCTCGACCCAGTCGCTCATCTCGTCCTCCAAAATTCTGGTCGGCTAGTCGGGCAGCTCACTCGGCCGCTGCCGCCACCGGATTGTCGTTGTGCAGCTCTTCCCGGTAGGGCTTCGCCGTCGGTGGCAGCGCGCGCTTGAGGAAATAATCCTCGTTGCGCAGCTGGCGCAGGAAGGCCGGGATCATCTCGCGGTAGCCCGCGAGGATCGAAGGCGTCGGCGCCGGCAGATCGTGCTTGATCATCTCATGCAGCTTCGGCAGCGCGTGATAGGGCACCATCGGGAACATGTGATGCTCCACATGGTAGTTCATGTTCCAGTAGATGAAGCGGCTGACCGGGTTCATGTAGACCGTGCGGCTGTTGAGCCGATGGTCGATGACATTGTCGGCGAGGCCGCCATGCTGCAGCAGGCCGGTCATGACGTGATGCCAGGCCCCATAGAGGCGGGGCAGGCCGACCAGCATCAGCGGCAGCCACGAATGCAGATAGAGCGCCAAGGCGATGGTCGCGAGATAGATGGTGAGCCATATGCGGGCCACACGGATTGCCTTCGGCTGTTCCTGCTCGGGAATGAAGGTCTTTTCCGCCGCGCTGATGATTCCGGCGGCGTTGCGGACCATGTCGACCATCGCGTGCCAGGCGTCGAGGATGCCGAAGAAGTTGAGCACCACGCGCAAAAGGTCCGGTGGGCGCATGACGGCGATCTCGGGGTCGCGGCCGACGATGATCGTGTCGGTATGGTGGCGCGTATGGCTCCAGCGCCAGGTCACCGGGTTGCGCATGATCATGAAACAGGCGAGCTGGTAGACGGCATCGTTCATCCACTGGGTGCGGAAGGCCGTGCCGTGGCCGCATTCGTGCCAACGGGAATCGGTCGAGGAGCCGTAGAGCGTGCCGTAGACGAAGAAAAACGGCACGCACCACCAGCTGCCCCAGAACCAGATGCCGCCCGCCGCGCTGACGACGAACGCGGTCAGCCAGATGATGGTGTCGCGGATCGCCGGCTGGTCCGAGCGCTGCATCAGCTCCTTCATCTGCTTGCGCGGCACTTCGGTGTGATACCACTCGGCCGCAGCCAGCCCGTTCTCGACCGCGTGCCTGGCGTCTCGCCCGGTCAGGCTGTAGTCGCGCGGCGACGCCGCCGAAGACGTGATTGCCGTCATTGAGGTTCCTCCGCCAGCGCCTTGGCGACCGCCCCGACCCTGCAGGGCTCGCGCATCGCTGACTTTCGACTTCAGCATAGCCCCAAGGTCTGATAGTCTCAACATCAAGAAGATAGTTTCTATCATTTCCTATCAGAACAAGATATCGTTAGTCGGACAAGCGAGGAAGCATTCATGGCAAAGCGGCCGACCATCACCGATCTCGCGCGCGTCTCCGGCGTCAGCGTCGCCACCGTCGACCGGGTGCTGAACAGCCGCCTGCCGGTGCGCGAGGAGACGGCGCGCCGGGTCTACGACGCCGCCACCGAGATCGGTTATCACGCTGCCGGGCTGATCAAGCAGCGCATGCGCCAGGAATTGCCGGAATACTGGCTCGGCTTCCTGCTGCTCAGGGGCAATGATGTCTTCTACGGCGATTTCGCCAGGGAGCTTGAGCTCGCGGTCGCGCAATCGCAACGCTTTCGCGGCGTTGCGACGGTCGACTTCGCCGCCTCGCTGGCGCCCGACGAGATCGCCGCCCAGATGCGCAGCCTGGCGGCGAAGTCGAGAGCCATCGCCGTCGTCGGCCCTGATCATCCGACGCTGACGGCGGTCGTGGAGACGCTGAAGGCGAGGGGCCAGCCGGTCTTCTCGCTGCTGTCGGATTTTGCCGCCGGCATCCGCGAAGGCTATGTCGGGCTCGACAACCGCAAGGTCGGGCGAAGCGCGGCCTGGATGATCGCCAAGGCCGCCAGGAAGCCGGGCAAGGTCGCGCTCTTCGTTGGCAGCCACCGCTTCCACGGCCATGAGCTGCGCGAGATCGGCTTCCGCTCTTTCTTCCGCGAGCATGCGCCGGACTTCACCGTGATGGAGACGCTGGTCAACCTCGAGGCCAACGATGTGACGCATGACGCCATGCTCGACCTTCTGGCACGCCATCCCGATCTTGCCGGCTGCTATATCGCCGGCGGCGGCATGGAGGGCGCGGTCTCGGCGCTGCGGACGGCGCGCCCGGCCGAGATGCCGGTCGTCATCTGCAACGAAATCAACGCCGTCTCGCGCGCGGCGCTTGCCGACAACATCCTCACCATGGTGATCTCGACGCCGCTCGCGGCGCTCTGCCGGGAGCTCGTCGGGCTGATGGCGCATGCCATCGAAAGCGGCGCTGCCAATGCGCCGGGCCAGACCTTCCTGCCTTTCGACATCTATCTGCCGGAAAACATCTAGGCGCCTACAGCGATGTAACCTGTGTGATGGAATCTATCAGACTGATGGATTCTTTCATCGCGGTTCATTCGGCTTCGGGCACAAGTTTCGACGATTTTTGGTCTTGGTCACGTCGATAGTGATCGAAAACCGGCCGCCCCGGTCGGAATCGCCCTTGACGTTTCCAAAACGAAATGGAATAAATATTTCACTAACTAGGCTTTTTGGTTCTTTCGTTCCGGAACGGTTGTTCGAACGGAGGAAGAGGCGTTCCAATCGAATTGGCGACGCCGCATGGCCGCAGGGAGATTCCTCGGGCAAACCGGGGATTCCGGTTCAATGGGTGCAGCCGGACACCAAGTGGAGGAGAATAAAATGAAGAAACTTCTTTTGGGCGTCGCGCTTTCGGCGCTGATGTGTTCATCCGCCTTCGCCGCCAAGATCGGCGTTTCGATGGCTCTTTTCGATGACAACTTCCTCACCGTTTTGCGCAACGGCATGATCGCGCAGGCCAAGGGCATGAGCGGCGTCGAGCTGCAGGTCGAGGACGCGCAGAACGACGTCGCCAAGCAGCTCGACCAGATCAAGAACTTCGCCGCCTCGGGCGTCGACGCCATCATCGTCAACCCGGTCGACACCTCGGCCACGCAGGCCATGTCCGACGCGGCCGCCGCTGCCAAGATTCCGCTGGTCTATGTCAACCGCCAGCCGGTCAATGTCGACACGCTGCCTGACAACCAGGCCTTTGTCGCTTCCAATGAGGCCGAATCCGGCACGCTCGAGACCAAGGAAGCCTGCCGCCTGCTCAAGCAAGCCGGCAAGAAGCAAGCCAATGTCTATGTGATCATGGGCGAGCTCTCCAACCAGGCCGCGGTGCAGCGCACCAAGGACATCGAGGAAGTGATCGCCACGCCGGACTGCAGCTTCATCAAGATCATCGACAAGCAGACCTCGAACTGGAAACGCGACGAAGCGCAGAACCTGATGACCAACTGGCTGTCGTCGGGCAAGCCGTTCGACGGCGTCATCGCCAACAATGACGAAAGCGCCATCGGCGCCATCCAGGCGATGAAGGCGGCCAATATCGACATGAAGTCGGTGGTCGTCGGCGGCGTCGACGCCACCCAGGATGCGCTGGCCGCGATGCAGGCGGGCGATCTCGACGTGACCGTCTTCCAGGACGCGGCCGGCCAGGGCGCGGGCGCGCTCGACGCCGCGCTGAAACTCGCCAAGGGCGAAAAGGTGGAACACAAGGTCTACATCCCGTTCCAGCTCGTCACCCCTGCGAACATCGACAAGTTCTTGAAGAAGAACTGAGCCGCGCCCGCGCAATTCCGGGAAAAATCGCGCAGCGGTTTTCCGTATGGGATTGCGAGAACGAACCGCGGAGTGGTGCCGCGACGCATCGGACTGGCTGAAATCGGCTGCTGACGAAGCGGCGCCGCTCTGTTCCTCTCCCGCCCGACCGGGCGGGAGAACGGGCGCGGTCATTCGGAGGAAGAAGACGTGTCACAGACATCGCATGGCATTGGCGGGCTGAGCTATGACGCCAAGAAGCGCCCATGGCCGGCCGAGTTCAACGTGTTCCTGGCGCTGGTCATTCTGGTCGGCGCCTTCGAGCTGATCGGCCGCGTCTTCCTCGGCGACAGCTTCCTGTTCAACACCCGCGAGAATGTTTCCGGGCTCTTCAACGAGCAGCGCCTGCAGATCATCATCCTGCAGGTCTCGATCGTCGGCATCATCGCCATCGGCGTCACCCAGGTCATCATCTGCGGCGGCATCGACCTCTCCTCGGGCTCGATCGTCGGCGCCACCGCCATGATCGCCATGAGCTTCGCCCAGGTTGCGACCGTCAACGGCAATCCCAATCCCAAGGCGATGTTCATCGCCTTTGGCTGGACCGACCTGCCGGTCATCGTGCCGCTGCTGGTCGCGATCGGCTGCGGCTTGATCGCCGGCCTGATCAACGGCTTCCTTATCGCCTACACGCGTATTCCGCCTTTCATCGCCACGCTCGGCATGATGGTCACGGCGCGCGGCATCGCCAAATGGTGGTCGAAGGGCCAGCCGATCTCGTTCCCGACCGAAAGTTTCGCGGCCATCGGCAAGGGCCTGATGCCCGTCGTTATCTTCATCTCGCTGGCGATCCTGTTCCAGCTCATTTTGACCTACACGAAATACGGCAAGCACTGCTACGCCATCGGCTCAAACGAGGATGCCGCGCGCATGTCCGGCATCAAGATCGCCAACCATAAGGTGCTGGTCTACGCCATCGCCGGGATCCTGGCCGCGATCGCCGCGGTGGTGCTGTCTTCCAAGAACCTCACCGCCCAGGCCGGCATGGGCGTCATGTACGAGCTGGACGCCATCGCCATGGCGGTCATCGGCGGCGTTTCGCTATCGGGCGGCCGCGGCTCGATCATCGGCACGGTCATCGGTTCGCTGATCTTCGGCGTCATCATTTCCGGCTTCACCTTCCTGCGCCTCGACGCCTATTATCAGGAGATGGTCAAGGGCGTGATCATCGTCGGCGCGGTCGTTCTCGATCAATGGCGCCAGCGCCGCCGCGCGATAGGAGCTTGACCATGTCGGACATCGTTCTGAAGACCGAAAACCTCACCAAGCATTATGGCGGCGTGCACGCGCTGCAGGAGGCGAATTTCGAGCTGCGCAAGGGCGAGCATGTCGCCATCATGGGCGACAACGGCGCCGGCAAGTCGACCTTCGTGCGCCAGATCACCGGCGTCGAGCAGCGCACCGACGGCAAGATCTGGTTCGACGGCAAGGAGGTGAACTTCGCCGGCCCGATCGAGGCGCGCGAGGCGGGCATCGAGACGGTGTTCCAGAACCTCGCACTGGCCGACGACCTCGACGTGCCGTCGAACCTGTTCCTCGGCCGCGAGAAGGTGCTGTTCAACCTCGGCCCCTTCTCCATCCTCGACCGCAAGGCGATGCGCAAGGCGACGGAGGCAGCGCTTGTCCGCACGGCGGTGAAGATCCCAAACCTCTCCAGCACCATCCGCCACATGTCGGGCGGCCAGCGCCAGTGCGTGGCGATCGCCAGGACCGCGACCTTCGCCTCCAAGCTGATCATCATGGACGAGCCGACGGCGGCACTCGGCGTGCAGGAGACCGCGCAGGTCGAAAACATTATCCGCACGTTGAAGGAGAACGGCGAACCGCTGATCCTGGTCAGCCACAACATGCGCCAGGTGTTCGACCTGGTCGACCGCATTGTCGTCTTCCGCCGCGGCCGCATCGTCGCCAACCTGCGCAAGCAGGACACCGACGGCAACGACATCGTCGCCTACATAACCGGCGCCAAGACCGGACAGGCGGAACTGCAGGCCGCCTGACGGCGCGTCGCGACGGGACCAACCAATCGTCCGCGCCGGAGGGCGCGGATACGTCTACAAACCCACCCTCGAAGGACATTCCATGACACTACGCTTCGCTCTTCTCGGCGCCGGCCGTATCGGCAAGGTGCATGCCCGCGCCGTTGCCTCCAACCCACAGGCCAAACTGGTGGCCGTGGCCGACGCCTTCGAGAAAGCGGCGACGGAGCTGGCCTCCGCCTACGGCGCCGAAGTCCGCACGATCGAGGCCATTGAGCAGGCCAAGGACATCGACGCCGTCATCATCTGCACCCCGACCGACACCCATGCCGATCTGATCGAGCGCTTCGCCAAGGCCGGCAAGGCGATCTTCTGCGAGAAGCCGATCGACCTCTCCGTCGAGCGGGTCGAAAAATGTCTTGCCGTGGTCGAGAAAACCAATGCCACGCTGATGGTCGGCTTCAACCGCCGCTTCGACCCGCATTTCGCCGCTGTCCGCAAGGCGATCGACGACGGCGCCATCGGCACCGTCGAGATGGTCACCATCACCTCGCGCGATCCGGGCGCCCCGCCGTTCGATTACATCGCCCGCTCCGGCGGCATTTTTCGCGACATGACCATCCATGACTTCGACATGGCGCGCTTCCTGCTCGGCGAGGAGCCGGTGGCCGTCAGCGCCCATGCCTCGGTGCTGGTCGACAAGAAGATCGGCGAAGCTGGCGATTTCGACTCGGTCAGCGTCATCCTCGAAACCGCCTTCGGCAAGCAGGCCGTCATCTCCAATTCGCGCCGCGCCACCTATGGCTACGATCAGCGCATCGAGGTGCATGGCTCCAAGGGCATGGTCGCGGCCGAGAACCAGCGGCCGGTGTCGATCGAGCTCGCCAACGACAAGGGCTACACCCGTCCGCCGCTGCACGACTTCTTCATGACCCGCTACATCGATGCCTATGCCAACGAGATCGCCGCCTTCATCGCCGCGGCAACTGCCGGTAAGAAGGCGGCGCCGAGCGGCAAGGACGGGCTGATCGCGCTGAAGCTGGCCGACGCGGCCTTGCAGTCGGCCAAGACGGGCAAGACCGTCCGCATCGATTGAACGTTAGAAACACGGATTACAGGAGAGAGCGATGAGCGGTTTGGCCGGTCGCAATTCAGAAACGCGCGCCATCGTCACCGGCGGCGCGCAGGGTATCGGCTTCGCGGTTGCGGAAGCGCTTGCCGACGAGGGCTGCCGCGCGCTGGCGCTGATCGGCCGCTCGCAGGAAAAGGGCGACAGGGCGGTCGCGGCGCTGAAGAAGACCGGCGTCGACGTCATCTTCGTCAGCGCCGATGTCGCCAAGGTCGCCGACTGCAAGCGCGCCGTCGAGACCGCGATCAAGCACTTCGGAACGCTGAACGCGCTGGTCAACGCCGCCGCCACTTCCGCGCGCGGCTCGCTGGTGGAGACGTCGGAGGAACTGTTCGACCAGATCTTCGACACCAATGTGCGCGGCCCCTTCTTCCTGATGCAGGGCCTGGTCGCGCATCTTCTTGAGCGCAAGGCGCCGGGCTCGATCGTCAACGTGCTGTCGATGTCCGCGCATGCCGGCCAGTCTTTCCTGACGCCCTATTCGACCAGCAAGGGCGCGCTGATGACGCTGACCAAGAATGTCGCGGGCTCCTATCGGAAAAACCGTATCCGCTGCAACGCCGTGCTACCGGGATGGATGGACACCGAGGGCGAGGACATCGTGCAGAAGAAATGGCATGACGCGCCGGACGACTGGCTGGAAAAGGCCGAGGCCGCGCAGCCCATGGGCCAACTGGTCAAGCCGGCGCAGCTCGCCCGGCTGATCACCTATATGCTGAGCCCCCAAGCTGGCGTGATGACCGGCTCCCTCGTCGACTATGATCAGAACATAGCCGGCGTTATCGGGGAGTAGTGACAAACGCCCACACATCGACTATATGGGCCGCATGATCCACCTGACCGCCTCGTTTTGGTACTTTTATGACAGCTCGCTGGCGGCGGGAGGATTGCGCTCGATCTGAAAACTCCAGATCAAAAATCCGACAAGCCGCCAGACCTGGCGGCTTTTTTGTTTCAAGCCGGCAGGTCTCCTAACCAGGAGCAGAAAGCCGTGTTGACCACCACAGACGACCTTCGGGTCAGGGAACTCAAGGTACTGACCACGCCGGACGAGGTAATGCGCGAGATACCGCACTCGCTCACGGCGACGCGCACCGTTGCCGCCTCGCGCAACGCCATCCATTCCATCCTCACGGGGGCCGACGATCGACTGGTGGTCATCGTCGGCCCTTGTTCCATCCACGATCCGGTCGCCGCCGTGGACTACGCCAGCCGTCTGGCGGTGCTGCGCGAGGCCCTGGCCGACCGGCTCGAGATCGTCATGCGCGTCTATTTTGAGAAGCCGCGCACCACCGTCGGCTGGAAGGGCCTGATCAACGATCCAGACCTCGACGGCAGCTTCAACATCGACAAGGGCTTGCGCATGGCGCGCAACGTTTTGTCGGCCGTCAACAATCTCGGCCTGCCGGCGGCGACCGAATTCCTCGACATGACGACGCCGCAATACATCGCCGACCTCGTCGCCTGGGGCGCGATCGGCGCGCGCACCACCGAAAGCCAGATCCATCGCGAGCTGGCCTCGGGCCTTTCTTGCCCGGTCGGCTTCAAGAACGGCACCGACGGCAATCTCAGGATCGCCGGCGAGGCGGTGAAGTCCGCCGCCCAGCCGCATCACTTCATGGCGGTGACCAAGGGCGGCCGCAGCGCCATCGCGGCGACCACCGGCAACGAGGATTGCCATGTCATCCTGCGCGGCGGCATCACGCCGAACTATGATGCCGCGAGCATCGACGCCGCCGCTGCCGAGCTTGGCCGCATCGGCGTCGCGCCGCGGCTGATGATCGATGTCAGCCACGCCAACAGCGCCAAGAAGCCGGAGAACCAGCCCAAGGTGGCGCACGACGTGGCGGGCCAGGTCGCTGCGGGCGACGAGCGCATCATCGGCGTCATGATCGAGAGCAATCTCGTCGCCGGCCGCCAGGACGTCGTGCCCGGCAAGCCGCTCGTCTACGGCCAGAGCATCACCGATGGCTGCATCGACTGGGCGACCACCGAGACGGTCCTGCATGGCCTCGCCGGCGCCGTCGAATGGCGCCGGTCGGTGAAGCGCGAGATGCTCGCCAGCCGTCAGGGCGCGGCTTGAGCGGAAAGGCGAGGGCGGCGATCACGCCGCCCTCAACCCCTCCCAGGCCGTGAATATCGAAACGGCAAACAGCAGCAGCCCCGCTGCGCGGCCTGCAAATATGGTCGCCTTCGGATTGTCGACCAGCAGGCCCCGGCTGCGGCCGGCGGTGACGGCAAGCCCGCCATAGATCGCGGCCTGCGTGGCGACCGTCAGCAATCCCATGATTGTCGCCTGCATCCAGATCGGACCGTAAGCCGGCTTCAAGAATTGCGGATAAACGGCAAAGATGAAGAGATAGGCCTTCGGATTGATCAGGCAGGTGACCAGGCCCTGCCGAAACGCCTTCCAGGCCGAGCGGCTCCCCGCGGGCCCGTCATCGCCGACGGTGATCGAGCTGCGCATCAGCGAAATGCCGATATAGGCCATGTAGGCGGCGCCGGCGACCAGCAGCGGCGTGAACAGGATCGGCACGAGATGCATGAGCAGGCCGACGCCGATCGCGCCGTTCAGCGTGTGCACTGCACCGCCCAGCATGATGCCGGCGGTCGCGGCCAGGCCCCTGTTGCTGCCGCCGGCCAGCGCATTGGCCAGCACGAACAGCATGTCCATGCCCGGAACGGCGATGATGCCGAACAGAAGCACGAAGAACAGCCAGAGATTTTCGCCATAGCTCATGTCAGTTGCCTGTCGCATTATCCGCCTGCACGCAAAGGAATCTGTTGATTTTCAAGCGGGTAGGCGGCCCTATAGGTCACTCCAACTGACGGGGATGTGTCAGTTGCGTTTCGGTCGGATGAAAAAATGCGCAAGGCCTCGCGGCTGTTCGAGATCATCCAGGTCCTGCGGCTGGCCAGGAAGCCGGTGACGGCGGCGATGCTCGCCGGGCAGTTGGAAGTCACCGTGCGTTCGGTCTATCGCGACATCGCGGCCCTGCAGGCGATGCGCGTGCCGATCGAGGGTGGGCGCGGCATCGGCTACATATTGCGCCCCGGCTTCGACCTGCCGCCGCTGATGTTTTCCATCGAGGAGATGGAAGCGATCGTGCTGTCCTTGGCGCTGCTCGAGCGCACCGGCGACGACGAGCTCAAGCAGGCCGCCAAACGGGTCGGCGCCAAGATCGCCGGCGCCGTGCCGCCGCCCATGCGGCAGACGCTCGACGCCAATGCCCTCCATGCCTGGGGCTTTGCCGCGCCCTCCGCTTCCGCCGTCGACCTCGCTCTGGTCCGCCGCGCCATCCGCCACGAGGAGAAGCTCAGCCTCTCCTATCGCGACGAAGCGGGGCGGGCGAGCGACCGCATCATCCGCCCGGTCGCGCTGATCTATTATGCCGAGACGGCCAACATCGTCGCCTGGTGCGAGTTGCGGCAGGCCATCCGCAATTTTCGCAGCGATCGCATCGAGGATTGCCGAGAGACCGGCCTGTGGTTCAAGGGCGAAGGCGACCGGCTGCGGCAGGTCTGGGTCGACAGCTGGGAGATCAACGCCGCGGCCGCCGGCGGCAACTGAGGCGTCGCCGGCCTCGCGATGCAGTGCTGCACGATCGACTCGCTTTCAGGGCACGATGCCGCGACAAGCCCAGGCGACATTGGCGAACGATCGCGGGCCGTCAGGCCGGCCGGCCTGATAGGCATCGCGGACGGCCGCCTCGACACGCTTCTGCTCGGCCGCGTCCAGCATGGCTATGTATTTGCCGAGCGGGCCTTCGCCGGCGCCGATCGGCGCCCAGAAGTCATCGAAATCCGCGTAGTCCATGCGGATCATCAATTCGGCTTCGGCGACGTCGACGAGACCCTGCTCGACAAAGGTCCGCTTCATCTCGCCCGGCTGCATCATCGGCTGGAAGCAATAGCGGCTGCGCATCTGGCGCCCGCTTTCGCTGAGCGCCGCGACAGTGTCGATTATCATGCGCATGCCGGTCATGCCGCCGTAATGGTCCCAAACCACGGCCGCGACCACGCCGCCAGGCCGCGTCACGCGGCGCATCTCGGCCACCGCCTTGCCGGCCTCCGGCACGAAGTGCAGCACCAGCAGCGCCAGCGCGCGGTCGAACGCATTGTCGGCGAACGGCAGGGCGGTGGCATCCGCCTGCTGGATGGTGACGCGCGGATCGGTGTTCCTCTCCTTCGCCGCCGCGACGAAGACCGGCGAGAAGTCGATGGCCTGGATCTCGGCGAGATCACCTGATTTCGCCAGTTCGAAGGTCAGGCTGCCGGTGCCGCAACCCACATCGAGGATTTTTTCGCCGCCGGCCAGACCTGCGAAGTCGATGAACTTGGGCGCGAGCCGGCGGCTCCAGCGCCCCATCAGCTGCTCATAACCGGACGCCGCGTGAACGGTGAAGCTTGATGTCATCCCGCCCTCCCTTCGCTGGTTTCAGCCTAGACCTGCGCGGAAGCCATGCCAAGCAGCGGATCGTTCCGTGACCGCACGCAAGGGTTGGAGCGGGTGGGCGCCGGCCGGCCAGGCACGTTGCCGGGAACATGCACAGAAGCTAACATGGCGCCGGACCCTCGCGGACATTGGGGGACGGGGTGAGCAAGATCCTGATTTGCGGTGGAGGCGTAATCGGCTTGTGCACGGCGGCCATGCTTGGCCGCGATGGTCATGACGTGACGGTCCTCGAGGCCGATCCGGCTGATCGGCCTTCAAGTTCCATTCAAGGATGGGACTGGGAGCGCCCCGGCGTCGCGCAGTTCAGGCAGCCTCACAACCTCAGCTCGCGATTCCGGATGGTCGCCGATCAGGAGCTGCCGGGGCTGACTGACACATTGCTGCGCGCCGGCTGTGTCTGGATGGACTTTTTCGACCCCCGATCGTTGCCCCCGACAATAACGGACAGGGCGCCCCGCCCGGGTGACGAAGCCATGCGCTTCGTCACCGGCAGGCGGCCGGTGATCGAGTGGGCCGTAGCCGAGATGGCGCAAGCTGCGCCCAATGTGACGGTCCGGCGGGGGATCAAGGTTCGCGAGCTGATCACGAGCGCCTCAGCCATCCCCGGCGTGCCGCATATTGCGGGCATTCGCACCACGTCCGGCGAGGAGATTCGCGCCGATCTGGTGATCGATGCGATGGGGCGGCGAAGCCCTGCCTGCGAATGGATCGTTGCGGCGGGAGGGCGCAGTCCGAGCGAGGAAGCCGAAGACAGCAATTTCGTCTATTTCACTCGCTATTTCACGGGCAAGCAGCGGCCGCCCCGAAAGGGCCGCCTGCTCACTCCGATGGGGCTGTTCTCGATTCTCACGCTGGATGGCGACAACGACACCTGGTCGGTCACCCTGTTCACCTCGGCGAGAAACAAGGCCATGCGGGCTTTGCGCGACACCGCCACGTTCCACCGTGTCGTCATGGCATGTCCGATGCAGGCCCATTGGCTTGACGGCGAGCCGATCACGCATGTCCTGCTGATGGCAGGCGTTCTCGACCGCTACCGGCGGTTTGTCGTCGACGGTCAGCCTGTCGTCACCGGGTTTGCGGCTGTGGCCGACGCCTGGGCCTGCACCAATCCGTCGGCCGGGCGGGGGTTGAGCGTCGGCGTTCTGCACGCGCAGGTGCTCAGGAATGTCGCTCGCCGGCACATCGACGACCCCGCCGAATTCGCGCGGGAATACGATGCCGAGACCGAGCGCCAGGTCGGCCCGTTCTACCGTAACCAGATCGCCGCCGACCGTGCCCGGATCGCGGAGATGAACGCCCTGGCAGACGGACTTCCCGTTCCGCCATCAAATCCGGTCATGGCCCGGCTTTTCGCTGCCGCAAGCGAGGATGCCGACGTGTTTCGCGGCGTGGTCGAGATCGCCATGTGCGTTTCGCTGCCGCAGGATGTCGTCGCCAGACCGCATATCGCGGCAAAACTGGCCGAACTGGACGGCCGCCCTTTGTCGCCGAATCCCAACATCATTGATCGCGACCGTATGGCATCCCTGCTTGCCGGCTGATCTTTTCGCAATCCAGCGTCGACGCGCGGGGTTAAAAGCTTACTGGGACTGCGACGACGGAGAGTTCGCTCACGCCGGCGTCGTTTTGCCGGTCGAGAGAGCGTCGAACACTTCGCTTGTTTCGGCCACGAGCGTTCGCACCAGTTGGCCGGCCGGAAGCTCCCTGTTCAGCGCCGCCGCCTGCCCATAGAGATGGAAGGCGAAATCTTCCTTGGCATTGCTGAGCGGAGCGCTGAGCGCGACCATTTGCGGGAAGTCCGGAAGGGGCCCCCTGCTCTCCTCCATTTCCAGGGCGTAGCGGGTGCGTCTCGCCCGCGCCGCGCGGCCGGTGAAGACATCGGTGACCATCGTGTCCATGTCGGTCGCGGTGCGGATCAGGGCGCGTCGCGTCGCGTCCGTGCCGGCTTCGTCGCAGGACAGGAAACCGGTGCCGATCTGCACGCCGCTGGCGCCAAGCGCGAAAGCGGCCGCTATGCCGCGGCCGTCGGCGATGCCTCCCGCGGCAATGACCGGGAGTTCGACGGCATCGACGACCTGGGGAACCAGTGCCATCGTTCCAACGCCGTCGCCGGGACCATTGGGAGCGTGCGAACCGCGGTGACCTCCCGCCTCCCAGCCCTGGGCTATGACCGCATCGGCTCCACCGCCGGCGAGCTTGTGCGCCTCGGCGACATTGGTCGCGGTGCCGATGATAGCGATCCCGGCCTGCTTCAGCCTGCCAACGGCAGCCGCATCCGGAATGCCGAAATGAAAGCTCACGACCGGCGGGCGGATCTCGAGCAGCAGTTCAAGCTTTTCTTCGTCGAAACCCGGCCCGACCGGCGGAAGCCTCCGCGAGGGTTGGTCAAGCGACAGCTCCTCGTAGTAGGGCCGCAACCTGTCGATGACCCGGGTCAGCACGGCGTCGCCGGTGTCGGGCCTGGGAAAAACAAAGAAGTTGAGGTTGAAGGGACACACGGTCAAGGCGCGCATCTGGCGCGCGGCGTTGCGCAGGCCATCCGGCAGCATCGATGCGCATCCGAGCGACCCCAGCCCTCCGGCATTGCTCACCGCGGCGGCGAGTTCCGGCGTCGCCGAGCCCGCCATTGGCGCCTGGATGATCGGATGCTCGATCTTCAAGAGATCGCATAAACGGCGGTTCGGCCACATGAGCGTTTTTCCTGTTGGGAAGGAACACACGCCCACCCATCATAAGCCGGTCGCGGGGCCCGGTCACCGGAATTGTGCGGGTACGCTCCCCCCAACTCTCCCGCTCCACCAGCGGGCACTTCAGCTTGGTGATCGGATACCGTCCGCGGCCGGGCGTCGGCGGCGTTTCGAGCTGCTCGATCGCCCATTGGCCCATCGCCAGATGCGGCAAGGTCGTCAGCGGCGGGAAGAGATGGCGGGCGATCTCCTCGTCATTGCAGGGGCCTGCACAGCTCGCCTCAAGTTTTCGAGAACAGCGCCTGTATCGTCTCGATCGGCATCAGCATGACGCGCTCGCCCAGCGGAGACATAATGAAGCCGTGACGCTGGTAGAAACCAACGGCGCCGTCGTCGATTGCGTGTGCCACCACGGCACGAACCCCGGCAATGTCCGAAACCGCGAGGCAACGCCGCAAAGCATCGGAAAGCAGGTCGCCGCCGAGGCCCATTCCCTGGAACGCCTCATCGACCGCCAGACGGCCTATCAGCAGCAAGGGAACCTGTTCGGGCATGCCCCGGCGCAGCTTGGCGCTTGGCAGCGCGATCCGCTCCTCCATCGCCGTCGAGATCGCATAGTAACCGACGACACGATTTTTCGTGCCCGCGTCGCAGACGACATAGGTTCGCGCGGATAGCCCTTCGCCAACTAAGGCACGGTTTCGCAGCCAGTCATCGAGAGATGAATGCTTGCCATTTTGAAATTCGGAAACGTCATGGCTGACACTCAGCCGTTCCGGAGCGCGCACCCGCAATCGCTGCGGCTGCCCGGCGGGCATCATCGCTCCCAGATTGGCTTACGCGTAATACGTGCCCGAAGCTCGTCCGATGGTTCGTTCGGAGCATCAAGCAGATCGAGAAATTTCTCATGCGCGTCGGAATCGAGAAAGAAGGCGCGCTGGTCGAGAATGGTCTCCTCGGCCTGCGTGCGGGCGCTATCCAGCATGAACTCCGACAGTTTTTGCCCGCGCAAGCTCGCGGCGCGGTTGAGGATAGCTTTCGTCCCCGCCGAAGCGCGGATTTGAATCACGTCATCCTTGCGTGCTGCGTCGTGATTGCCGCCAGCATGACCGGACTGCACCATCGAACCCTCCTATATCAGGATAAGAGATCTAGCGGCTGTCGGTACAATGTCAATACATTTCGAATTTTGGCTTGCGGGCTGGGACATCCTACCCCTTCACGTCTGCCACGCTCTCCCGCTCCACCAGCGGGCATTCCAGCTTGGTGATCGGATAGCGGCCGCGGCCGGGCGTCGGCGGCGTCTCGAGCTGCTCGATCGCCCATTGGCCCATCGCCAGATGCGGCAGGATGGAGGTCGTCAGCGGCGGGAAGAGGTGGCGGGCGATCTCCTCATCGTCATAGCCGACCACGGAGATGTCCTGCGGGATATGCAGGCCGGCTTCCTTCAGCGCCTCGTAGCAGCCGATCGCCGTGCGGTCGTTCTGGCAGAAGATGGCGGTCGGCCGCTCCTTGAGTCCGAGCAGCTTGACCGTCGCGGCGTAGCCGGCGCTGGCCGACCAGTCGCCCTCCACCACCAGTTCCGGGTCGAACGGGATGTCGGCGGTGGCCAGAGCGCGGCGGTAGCCCTTGAGCCGGTCTTGAGCGGCCTGCATCCACGGTTCGCCCGTGATGGTGGCGATGCGGCGATGGCCGTGGGCGATCAGATGCCTGGTCGCGCTCTGGCCGCCGGCGATCTCGGAGGGAACCACGGCCGGGAATGCATAGTCGGCGGTGTAGCAGTTGAGCAGTATGACCGGGATGTCGAGGCTGTAGAGGAAATCGGGCGCGGCGATCTCGCGGGTGAAGATGGTCATATAGATCAGCGCCGAGATGCCGCGCCTTGTCAGTGCCTGGATGGCGCGCGGCTCCATCACCGCGTCGCCCATGGTCTGCGCCACCAGAAGCACATTGCCGGCATTCCACGAGGCCTGTCGCGCGCCCTCGATGGCGACCACCGCCTCGGGGCTGGTGGCGAGCTGGTCGACCGCGAAGCCGATGACGCCGTCCAGGCCTTCGAACGGCGTCACGGGCGGCCGCAGCGCCGAAAAGACCGGTGGCGAATAGCCCAGCGCCCTGGCCGCCTCGATCACCCGGTCGCGTGTCTGCTGCGACAGCCTGATGCCCGGCGAATTGTTGAGCACGAACGAGACCGTCGCCTGCGAGCAGCCGGCCGCGCGCGCAATGTCGGTCATGGTGACGCGCCCCTTGGGCTTGCCGGCCGGCTTGCGGCGCCTGGAAGCCCCGGGAGGATCGCGCAGTTCCGTCGGTTCGCTCATGGTCGTTTCCCAAACCCAGCCCGCTCTAAAGCAAAGGCCGGCAAAGGCCAGATGGTCAAGGTCAGTGCGTTTATTGCGATCGCCTTTGACTAATGTATATTAGCAAGCGCAACATGCAAATCGCTGGCTGCGCCGCTTCGCGACGAAACCGGCCAAACAACGTCAACAATGCTGACGATTCCTAGGTTTTCTGCGCGGCTGCAAGCCTTGCCGCGCTCACTCTCCTCACTCCCCGCGCATCCCTTCGACCAGCGTCTCCTCCGCTTCGAAAGCCCGCGTCTTGGTTTTATAACTAATACTCTTTACTAATAGCCGTCGCCGATCTACTGTCAACTCGTCGTCACCGTCCGGGCTTCCGTTGGGTGACGGCGGGTGTGAGGGACGCTCGCTCGAAACCCGGCGGATAGCCGGTTAGGGCTCGTGTCCCATCCTCACGAAAATGTCAGACAAATCGGACTATTTACGAACGCCACATGAGTGTCTAGTGTCCCCATCGCGGCCGGATCGGCACCGTTCTTAAGTCGGCGGACCTTTGCGCCGTACCCTTGAGGAGGGTTGTCCGGGCCGCAGCCGAGATATCGGCGACGAGTTCTACAAGGCAAGTTCTACAAGGGAGGTTGAACTATGAAATCCATGATCCGTAATGCATATGTCGCCGCGGCGGCCCTGCTCATCGGGCTTGCGGCCACAGCGGTAACCCGCGCGGACGACAAGCCGACGCTGGCCTTCGTCGTCAACGGCGCGTCCGACTTCTGGAAGGCGGCGGAAGCCGGCGTGAAGAAGGCGCAGGGCGAATTGCCCGACTACAATCTCGAGCTCAAATATCCGGAACAATCCTCGGTCGCCATCCAGCAGCGGCTGATGGACGATCTGGTGACGGCAGGCGTCAAGGGCATCATGGTCTCGGCCGTCGATCCCAAGACCTCGACCGACGGGCTGAACAAGATCGCGTCGCAAACCGCGCTGTTCACCACCGACTCGGATGCGCCGCAGACCAAGCGCGTCGCCTATATCGGCTCGTCCAATGTCGATGCCGGCAAGCAGGCGGCCGAAATCGCCAAGAAAGCGATGCCCAACGGCGGCAAGTGCCTGGGCTTCGTCGGCCTGCTCGGCGCCGACAACGCCAAGGAGCGCATCCAGGGCATGAAGGACGGGCTCGCCGGCAGCAAGATCGAGCTGGTCGACGTGCGCGGCGACGACATCGACCAGGCCCGTGCCAAGAAGAATGTCGAGGACGCGCTGGTCGCCAGCCCCGATATCACCTGCATGGTCGGCTTCTACTCCTACAACACGCCGCGCATCTATGAAGCGCTGCGCGACGCCGGCAAGCTCGGCCAGATCACCGTCGTCGGCTTCGACGACGATCCGATCACGCTGGGCGGCGTCAAGGAAGGCACCGTCGCCGCGACCGTGGTGCAGCAGCCGTTCGAATGGGCCTATCAGGGCATGAAGCTGATGGCCTCCTATCTCAAGGGCGACAAGTCGGGCATCCCGGCCAACAACCTGATCATCATCCCGACCAAGATCATCGGCAAGGATGACGTGGACGCCTACGCCGCCAACCTCAAGGCGATGCAGGGCAAGTAAGCTCAGCACAGTTGCGCCGGCTCAAGGTTTTGCCTTGAGCCGGCGTTCGTATTGACGGAGCCGCCGAGGCCCGTCAGTCTGTGGCCACTGGCTGTTGCCCCGTGCGGTAAACTTTAGGCGCGATGACCTCTACCGACACCACTCAACCGATCACCGCTCCGTTCCTGAGCCTGGATGCCGTGCGCAAGACCTATCCGGGCGTCGTCGCTCTGGACAGGTTCTCCATGGAGGTCCGGCCCGGCGAGGTCATCGGCCTGGTCGGCGAAAACGGCGCCGGCAAATCGACGCTGATGAAGATCCTCGGCGGCGTGACGCGGCCTGACAGCGGCACCATCACCGTCGATGGCACAGCACATGACGCGCTGACCGTCGAGCACAGCATCGGCTCCGGCATCGCCTTCGTGCACCAGGAACTCAACCTTTTCGAAAATCTCGACGTCGCCGCCAACATCTTCTTCGGCCGCGAGCCGCTGCGTGCCGGACCGCTGAAGCTGGTCGACCGCGCGAAACTGCGCGAGATGGTGGCGCCGCTGCTGAAGCGCGTCGGCGCCAATTTCTCGGCCGACGCCCCTGTCGCGTCGCTGTCGCTCGCCCAGCAGCAGATGGTCGAGATCGCCAAGGCCTTGTCGATCAAGGCTCGCCTTGTGATCCTCGACGAGCCGACCTCCAGCCTGCCGATCGCCGAGACCGAAAAGCTGCTCGACGTCATCAAGGGGCTGAAGGCCGAAGGCATCAGCGTCATCTTCATCTCGCACCGGCTGCACGAGATCGAGCGCGTCGCCGACCGTGTCGTGGTGCTGCGCGACGGCACGCTGGCCGGCACGCTGGCGAAGGACCGGATCAACCACGACGAGATGGTCAGGCTGATGATCGGCCGTATGCTGAAGGAGCGCGAGAAGGCCGGCGAAGCCGCGCGGGCTCCGGGCAGCGTTGCGCTGTCGGCCGACGCGATCCGCACCGGCACCTATCCGGATAGGCCGGTCAGCATCGAACTGAGGCGCGCTGAGATCCTTGGCCTGGCGGGCCTGGTCGGCTCCGGCCGCACGGAGCTGGCGCGCGTGCTGTTCGGCATCGACGAGCGGTTGGCCGGCAGCGTCACGCTCGACGGCAAGCCGCTGAATGTGACATCGGCCGCCGATGCGGTGGCGAACGGCATCTTCCTCGTGCCGGAGGACCGCAAGCTAACCGGCATATTGCTCGATCTCTCGATCGCGCAGAACATTTCGTTGCCCAACCTGCCGGCCCATGCCAGGCGCTCGCTGGTCTCGGTCGGCGCCGAGCTCGCGACGGCGGAAAAGCAGAAGAAGAACCTCGGCATCAAGGCGCCGTCGGTGCTCACCCGCACCGGCACCCTTTCGGGCGGCAACCAGCAGAAGGTAGTCCTGGCCAAATGGCTGGCGATGAACCCCAAGGTGATGATCCTGGACGAGCCGACGCGCGGCATCGACATCGGCGCCAAGGCCGAGATCTACGGGCTGATGCGGGCGCTCGCCGATGCCGGCGTCGCCGTGCTGATGATTTCCAGCGACATGGAAGAAGTGATCGGCGTGTCGGACCGCATCGCGGTCATGCATGAGGGGCAGATTTCCGGCATCCTCGACAAGGACGATTTCAGCCAGGAGAACGTGCTCTTGCTGGCGGTCGGCAAGAAGCCGAAACTGCTGCAAGCGGCGGGAGGAGCGCAATGAGCAAGAAAGATCTCGGCCTGCTGATCCTGATCCTGGTGGTCGGCGCGGTGGTGACGGCCATCAACCCGCGCTTCCTGTCGGCGATCAATCTCGCCAACACCTCCAACCTGGTCGCGCTGTTCGGCATCCTGTCGATCGGCCAGGCCTTCGTCATCATCACCGCCGGCATCGAATTGTCGGTCGGCTCGGTGATCGCCCTGCTGGGCACGCTGTTCATCGACTTCATCGCGGTGCGCGAGGTGAGCTGGCCGTTGGCCTTCGTGCTGATCCTCGTGCTCGGCGCCATCATCGGCTTCGTGCATGGCTGGCTGATCACGCGGCTCAAATTGCAGCCTTTCGTGGTGACGCTGTGCGGCCTGCTCATCTATCGCGGCGTGGCGCGTTTCTACACCGCCGACGGCACGGCGGGCTTCGCCTTCGGACAGAATTTCCCGACGCTCGAATTCCTGACCGCCGGCCGCTCCTATGGCCTGCCGAACAGCTTCATCGCGCTGATCGTCATCGCCATCGTCATGTGGGTGGTGCTGCATCGCTCGGTCTTCGGCCGCTATCTCTACGCCATCGGCAAGAATGAGGAAGCGGCGAAATATTCCGGCATCCGTACCGGCCGGGTAATCATCGCCGCCTATGTCATCTGCGGCGTGCTGACGGCGCTGTCGGCGATCTATTTCGCCATGTACACGCGCTCGATCTCGCCGGCGAGCCACGGCCAGTTCTACGAGCTCTATGCCATCGCCGCGGCGGTGCTCGGCGGCTTCTCGCTGCGCGGCGGCGAGGGCTCGCTGGTCGGCGCCGTTCTCGGCACCGTGCTGCTGCAGGAGTTGCAGAACCTCGTCAATTTGCTCGGCATCCCCTCGTCGCTCAACTTCGCGGTGATGGGCGGCGTGATCCTGATCGGCGTGCTGGTCGACCAGCAATGGGGCGTCTTCCGCACTCGGCGCCGGATGCTGGAGGCGTCGCGCAGGGGCGTCGCCGGTGCGCCGGCGGAGTAGCCTCGCTCTCTTCCACCACTCCCGGACCGGGTTCCGATTGGATCGATGCTCGCGGTGAAGCCGCGGGCAAGTCCGGATTCGTGGACGAATTGCAACAACGCGTGAACCGGAAAACAGCCCTTGTCGCAGAATCGGGGCTGGGCTAAGCAATTGGCATCTGAGGGTTCCTAGAACAAAATATGGGAGAAATGACCGTGACATCATCACGTTGGATCGCGCTTGCCGCGCTGGCGTTGACCTGCTCGACTCCGGCGATGGCCAAGGACTGGAAGACCGTGACGGTAGCGATGGAGGGTTCTTATGCCCCCTGGAACCAGACGGATGCCAGCGGCAAGATCGTCGGCTTCGAGGTGGACATCCTGAACGACGTCTGCGCCCGCGCGAAGCTCCAATGCAACATCGTCGCGCAGGATTGGGACGGCGTCATCCCCGGCCTCACCGCCGGCAAGTTCGACATCGTCATGGACGGTATGTCGATCACCGAAGAGCGTATGAAGACCATCGACTTCTCGATCCCCTATGCCTCGTCGCCGGTGGCTTTCCTGGCCGACAAGAACGGTCCGCTGGCGAACATGTCCAACAGCGGCAAGATGATCGACCTGTCGAAGGACGACGCCGAATCCAAGGCGGCGCTCGACACGCTGCGCAAGGAGCTCACCGGCAAGAATGTCGGCCTGCAGGTCTCGACCACCGAGGCAACCTTCGCCGACAAGTATCTCAAGGACGTCGCCAATGTCCATGAATACAAGACCACCGATGAGCACGACCTCGATCTGATGGCGGGCCGTATCGACGTCGCCTTCGCCGATACCACCTATTTCCTCGGCACGTTGGCCAAGCCCGATGCCAAGGACCTGGAATTCGTCGGCCCGCAATTCAAGGGCGGCCCGATCCTCGGACCGGGCATCGGCGCGGCTTTCCGCAAGACCGACAAGGACCTGCAGGACATCTACAACAAGGCGCTCAAAGCCGCGCTCGACGACGGCTCGGTGTCGAAATACTCCATGCAATGGTTCAAGATCGACATTACCAAGTAATTTCGCAACGGGAGCAGCCAAGGCTGCTCCCGTTTTGCATTGAGCAATATACGTCGATACCTATCTCGGCGCCCGCAGGAGCCGTAAGTGGAGTTTCTCAGCGATCTGAAGGACCAGGTGTCGACGGCCTATGAGCTGTTGGCCGCCGGCTGGGGTGTGCAACTGCTCTGGGGCATCGCCTGGACGCTCGCCGTCACCGTCATCTCGATGCTGATCGGCGCGGTGCTGGGGTCCCTGGTGGCGGCAGCCAAGCTTTCGCATCGCGGCGGATTGAGACTCATCGGCGAGAGCTACACCACCGTCTTCCGCGGCGAACCGGAACTCCTGATCATCTACCTGTTCTACTATGGCGGCACGCAGGTTCTGACCGGCGTGGCGCGGTCGACCGGATCGATCGGCTCGACGGACATCTTGAACATGCCGAGCTTCCTCGGCGGCGTGCTCGCGGTCGGCATCATTTCCGGCGCCTACCAGGCCGAGGTCTTTCGCGGGTCGTTCCTGGCGATCCATCGCGGCGAGCTGGAAGCTGCCCGTGCCTACGGCATGTCGGCCTGGCTGCGGTTTCGCCTCGTGATCATGCCGCAGGTCCTGCGTCTCGCTGTGCCGGGGCTGGGAAATGTCTGGCAATTGACCATCAAGGATTCGGCGCTGATCTCGGTCACCGGCGTCGCCGAGCTGATGCTCACCGCCAACAAGGCCGCGCGTTCGACGCATCATTCGCTGCTTTTCTACACGCTCGCGGGCATCCTTTACCTGGTGATGACCTCGGTCTCGACGCCGATCTTCGACAAGGCCGAGCGTTACACCTCGCGCAGTTTCACGCGGCCTAAGTGAGAGGTGGCGGTGGCGTTCGACTTCTATCTTTCGACCATGTGGAGCGTGCTCAAGGCACTGCCGCTGACGCTCGAGATATGGTTCTTCGGCATCGCCTTCGGGCTCATCATCGCCACCGGCCTGACCTGGCTGCGGGCTTCCGGCTACAAATTGGGTGAATATTTCACCCGCGGCTATGTCTTCGTCTTCCGCGGCTCGCCGCTCTTGGTGCAGCTCTATCTGATCTATTTCGGGCTCTCCCAGTTCGACTTCGTCCGCCACAGCCCGATCCTGTGGCCTATCCTGCGCGATCCGATGTATTGCACGATCGTCGCCATGGCCTTGAACACAGCCGCCTATGAGAGCGAGATTTTCCGCGGCGCGCTGCGGGCGGTGCCTGTCGGCCAGATCGAGGCGGCCAAGGCGTTCGGCATGTCGGCTTTCACCCGTTTCCGCCTCGTCACGCTCCCGATCGCGCTGCGGCTCGCCTTGCCGGCCTATTCGACGGAAATCATTCTCATGACCAAGGCGACCGCGCTGGCGTCCGTGGTCACCATCATGGAGATGATGGGAACGGCGCAGAAGATCCAGCACGACACGTTCCGGCCGATCGAGGTGCTGACCTGCGCCGGTGTTATCTACCTGCTGCTCAACCTGTCGATCGCCCGGCTGTTCGCCTGGGTCGAACACCGGCTTTCGCCGCATCTGCGTCCCCCGCCCGAGCAGAGCCAGTTGGTCAAACCCATCCCGGAGGTGTTGTGATGTCGGCTAATATCGCCGCTGCCGCGAAAGCCGCACCGTCCTCCGATGAGACACCCGCCATCAGCGTCAAGGATCTGCGCAAGTGCTTTGGCGATCATGAGGTGCTCAAGGGCATTTCACTCGAGGCGCATAAGGGCGACGTCATCTCGATTCTCGGCTCCTCCGGCTCCGGCAAGAGCACGATGCTGCGCTGCATCAACCTCCTGGAAACCCCGGATTCCGGCGAAGTGCGGGTCGACGGCGAGCTCATCAAGATGAAGCGGGGTCGCGACGGCCACCAGATACCCGCCGACATCCGCCAGGTGGAGCGGATCCGCGCCAACCTCGCTATGGTTTTCCAGAGCTTCAATCTGTGGTCGCATATGACCGTGCTGGAAAACCTCGTCGCCGCGCCGACACATGTGCTCAAGCGGCCGCGCGCCGAGTGCTTGGAGCAGGCCGAGGCCTTGCTGAAGCGCGTCGGCATATGGGAGCGCCGCAACTACTATCCGCCCCACATGTCCGGCGGCCAGCAGCAGCGCGCGGCAATCGCCCGCGCGCTGGCGATGAATCCCAAGGTGATGCTGTTCGACGAGCCGACATCGGCGCTCGATCCGGAACTGGTCGGCGAGGTGCTGCGCGTCATGCGCTCGCTCGCCGAAGAAGGACGCACCATGCTGGTCGTCACCCATGAAATGGGCTTTGCCCGCGACGTGTCGAGCAAGGTGATGTTCCTGCACAAGGGCGAGGTGGATTCGGTTGGCGAGCCGAAGGAGATGTTCGCCAGGCCGCCGACGCCGCAGTTCAAGCAGTTCATCGCCAACTTCAATAAGTAGGCGCTGCGTTCCCTTCTCCCCTTGTGGGAGAAGGTGGCCGCGAAGCGGCCGGATGAGGGGTGCTGGAAGAAACGAGGCGTTGAAGAATAGGATGCTTCAAGTGCCCATTTCCCCCCTCGGAGCGATCCTTCCAACACCCCTCATCCGTCTCGGCGCTTCGCGCCGATCCACCTTCTCCCACAGGGGGAGAAGGGGAAGGCGTCAGATCATGTCCGACAGATCCGAGAACGCCATCGCTTTGCGCAACACCTCGGCAAAGCGTTCGCCGGCGATTTCCTTGTCGCCGCTATTGTCGATCGAGGTCACGTCCGGTCCGGTCAGCTTGACGCTGGTGCTGCGCGCCAGGCGGGCAAGCACCTCGCCGCGCGATTCTCGGCCGCGCGCCGCCAGCCGCTCGGCGAGGATCTCCGGCGTGGCGGTGATCTCGACCACGGCCAGATTGGCATAGCGCTCGCGCAGCGCCGGGATGACCGCGCGGGAGACATTCGCCACGGCTACGTGGCCGTTCGCCACAGCCCAGTCGACATCGGCCGGCAGGCCATAGCGCAGGCCGTGCGCGTCCCAGCAAAGCGAGAAGGCGCCGTCGGCCTCCGCTTCGGCAAAGGCGGCATCGGCCAGCGTATCGTGGTCCTCGCTTGCCGTATCGCTTGGCCGGGTGATGACGCGGCGCACGAATTCCAGCCGCGTCTCGCCGGCAAAGCGCGCCTTGGCGTAGCCGATCAGCGTATCCTTGCCGGCGCCGCTCGGGCCGACCACCGCGACGAAGACGCCGTGGCGGATCGGCAGGCTGTCGGCCAGCTCGCGCTCGATGAGGGCCGAGACCATCATGCGACCCGGCGATCCTGGCGCCAAACGGTGCGCACGACCGGCACATGGTCGTCGATGCGCACGCGCACCAGGTCGGCCCGGCGGCCTGGCTCGATGACACCGCGGTCGGCGAGGCCGACCGCTTCGGCCGGGTTCTTCGACACCATGGCTACCGCCTGCGGCAGGGAAATCCCTTCGACGACATCGCCGAGGAAGAAGGCCGACTGGATCAGGCTGAAGGGGATGTAGTCGGACGACAGGATGTCGAGCAGGCCGTTGGCCGCGAGCGTACGCGCCGAGACATTGCCGGAATGCGAGGCGCCGCGCATGACGTTCGGAGCGCCCATCAGCACGCCGAGGCCCGCCGCTTTCGAGGCCTTGGCCGCCTCTTCCGTCGTCGGGAACTCGGCGACGCGCACGCCCTGCTCGATCGCCTCGTCGACATGGCCGGCGGTCGCGTCGTCATGGCTGGCCAGCACGATGCCGCGCTCATGGCAGGCGGCCGAGATGAAGACGCGGTTCGGACCGGAATTGCGGGCCGATTCCGCCATCCGCTTTTCGCAGAATTTCTGGAAGTCGCGGTCCGTCAGCTTCAGCTTGCGCTGGTAGTAATAGGCATAGGTCTCGAGATTGACGAACTGGCGCTGTCCGGGCGCATGATCCATCAGCGAGGCGAGCTTCACCCGCTCGTCGGTCTCGAAATTGGCGAAGGCCTCGAGGCAGTCCGGCGCCGAGACCTCGCAGCGCAGGTGGATGAAATGGTCGGCCCTGAGCCGATCCTGGCGCACGCTGTCCTCGATCGCGTCGGCCAGCTTGCGGACGTCGTCGGATTTCAGGTCGGCGTCCTCGTCCATGCCGACGCGCAAGGCGTCGAGCACGGTGGTGATGCCGGCCGTCGCAACCTGGGCATCATGGGCAAGCACCGCGGCGATCGGGTTCCAGCGCACCTTCGGGCGCGGCGCGTAGTGGCCTTCGAGGTGGTCGGTGTGCAGCTCGACAAGGCCCGGGATGATGTAGTCGCCGCCCATGTCCTCGCCGGTGCGGGCAGCACCCGGCTCGACGGCGGCAATCAGGCCGTCGCGCAACAAAAGCGAGCCTTCGACGATTTCGTCGGGCAGCACGATGCGGGCATTGGTGAGAACGGTTTCGGCGGTCATCTCGGGCGGTCCTATATCAATCAAGCTGTTTTGCGGGCGGGGCTGCGGCCAAGCGCATGGTGGGAAAGCACCATGAACGGAGCGCCGGGCTCGCTTTCGACGAACAAGGTCAGCGCATCCACCGGCACCGGCTGCCGCAGCACATCGGCGAACAGGCCGTCGATCGCTGCGCGAAGACGTGGGCTTTCCTCCGGCCCGACGCGCCCCGACAGCGTCATGTGGAAGCGGAACGTGTCGAAGACGTAAGGATAGCCCCATTGGCAGAGGTTGCGGAACTCGTCCGGCTTCAGCGCATCGGGGCTGCGGCGCTCGATCTCGGCCTCCGTCAGCGGCGCGCGGAACGGATCGAAGGCGCGCACCACCTCGCCGGCGAAATCGTTGAGCGGCGCGAACTGCGTTTCCGGCACCAGCGCGAAGAAGCCGTCGATCTGGCCGATGACCAGACGCGAGATGACAACCGGCGGCGTCGCCTCGGCGAAAGCGTCGAGCGCGGCGCGCAGCGAAGCTTCCGTCTCGTTCGGCGCCAGCCGGAACGGCGCCTTCAGCGTGGCGTGGAATCCGTAGCGCCGGGCGGACGCGGTGTGGAAGGCGACCTCCGCGGCCGACAGATCGCCCACGGCCTCGACCGGCCGCGTCGCCGCGCCGAACGGGTCGCGGCCCAGCCAGTTGGCGGCAATGCGCGCCAGCCTCTCGTCCTGCCTCGGGGTGTAGTAGATGGCGTAGCGCATGGGCGTTCCTCGTCAAGCGCGCTGCGTGCCCCGAAGGATTATGCGACGCGCTTCAAGTCATTGTCTCGGCAAGTCGTGGGCCCAAAAAACGCCGGAGCGCTTGCGGCGACATGCACCGGAACCGCTGCCATAGGTGATTTCCATGACGGATTGACGAAGCTTTCATGGGTTTTCGAAGGCAAGTCCAGCACCGAGCTCGTTAGCCGACGATTTTTCAGAGCCTGGACCAACGGCTTTGCCGGCGTGCCGATCAGGCCTTCATCAGCCATTCATGCTCGGCCGCGTTGTGGAATTTCCACGTCCGCTTCGGTCCGGCCATGACATTGAGGTAATAAAGGTCGTAGCCGTGGCAGGCGGCGCAAGGGTGATAGCCCTTGGGCACCAGCACGACATCGCCGTCCTCGATCGCCATCGCTTCGTCCAACTCGCGCACGCCGTTGCGGTCGGCATCGGTGTAGACGCGTTGGAAGGCAAAGCCCTGCGGCGGGTTGAGCCGGTGGTAATAGGTTTCCTCGAGATAGGATTCGGCCGGCAGGTTGTCTTGGTCGTGCTTGTGCGGCGGGTAGCTGGAGGTATGGCCGCCGGGCGTGATCACCTCGACCACCAGCAGCGAATCCGCCGGTTTGCCCTCGGGCAGGATGTTGGTGACGTAGCGCGTGTTGGTGCCCTTGCCGCGCACCTCCTGGCCGAGATCGTCAGGCCCGATGACGCGCACCGGCAGGCCGCCGTCTAAGCCGGGCGCCGAGCAGACGGCAAGCTCCAGTTCGGTATCGGCCGTCACCGACCAGTCCGAGCCTTGCGGCACATAGACCGACCAGGGCTTGCCTTCGAAGGGCGACATGCGCTCGCCGAGCAGGCCGAGGTCCTTGCCGCCGGCCGACGCCTTGCCCTTGCCGGTGACGAAGACCAGGCACACTTCGCGCTCGCCCGTCTTTCCCGACGCCGTCTCGCCTGGCCGTAGCCGATGCAGATCGAAGCCGACATAGGTCCAGCCGGCGCTTTGCGGCGTGATGTGGGCGACATGGCCGTGGCCCTTGTCGGCCTTGACGAGCAGTTTCGACATGGGAGCTCCTTGGATCATTCCTTCGGCTCGACCGGAGGCTTCGCCTCCTCCGCCGGCTTGTAGAGGTAGAAAAACTGCCACACCGCATAACCGGCGAAGCCGAGCGCGATGACGCCCCAGAAGGGTGTGCCGGAGGCGAACTCGATCACCGACCAGACCAGGCAGACCGCGACGACGGCGATGCGGCGCCACAGCGGCCGGAAGAAGGGATGCTCATAGTCTTTCATCGCGCCAATCCAGGATTTTACCAAAGCGCAACGGATAAACCGCGCGCCCCGGCGAATCCACCGGTTACGCCGAAAACCCTTGCGTCTCGACCGTATAGCCGGCGGCCGTCATCACCCGCATCAGCTCCTTGTGGCCGACTTGAGCCATCTTGAGCGGTGGGTTCTTCTTCGGGTCCTGCTCGGCCTCGACCACGAACCAGCCCTCATAGCCGTGGTCGGCGAAACGCTGGACGATGGCGCCGAAGTCGAGCGAGCCGTCGCCCGGCACGGTGAAGGCGCCAAGTGCCACAGCATCGAGGAAGGACTGTTTTGTCCGGTCGAGCCCGTCGATGACGCCCATGCGCACGTCTTTCACATGGACGTGGTTGATGCGCTTGTGGTGGTTGTCGATCGCGCGCAGCACATCGCCGCCGGCAAAGGCGAGATGGCCGGCGTCGAGCAGCAGCGGAATGCCTTCGCCGGAATTGCGCATGAAGGCGTCGAGCTCCGGCTCGGTCTCGACCACCGCTGCCATGTGGTGGTGATAGGAAAGCGGTATGCCCTGCTCGGCGCACCATTCGCCGAATTCGGTGACGCGGCGGCCATAAGCCTTCATCTCGTCGTCTGAAAGTTTCGGCTTGGTGGCCAGAGGCTTGGAGCGGTCGCCCTGGATGGACCGGCCGACCTCGCCATAGACGATGCAGGGCGCGTCGACCGCCTTGAACAGGTCGATCATCGGCTGGATGCGATCCTTATTCTTCGCCAGGTCCTCATCGACCAGCGTGCCGGAGAACCAACCCCCGCAGAGCGTGACGTCGGCCTCCTTCAGGATTGGCAGCATCACCTTCGGATCGTTGGGGAAACGGCGGCCCATCTCCATGCCGGTGAAGCCCGCCGAGCGCGACTGGCGCAGACATTCCTCCAGCGACACGTCGTCGCTCAATTCCACCAGATCGTCGTTCCACCATGCGATGGGGGACATGCCCAGTTTGGCTTTCAAGTCGTCACTCCAGCTTCGGATTGTCCAATTTCGTTCGTCGGCGCTGCCCCTCATCCGCCTGCCGGCACCTTCTCCCCGTGAAGGACAGGGAGAAGGGACAAGCTCCAGCGCTGGCGACCCCCTCTCCCCGTTCTTACGGGGAGAGGGTGAGGGTGAGGGTGAGGGGCAGCGCCAGCGTCAATCGCCTGCACTCTGCATCTGCTTTCTCTCTTCATAGACCTTGCGCGCGGCATTGACCTGCGGCCGCGACGAGACTTCCGGCACGGCGACGTCCCACCAATGGCCGCCGGCCTCGGTCGACACCAGCGGGTCGGTGTCGATGACCAGCACCGTGGTCTTGTCGTTTTTCTTCGCCTTGGCCAGCGCTGTCTCCAGTTCGGCGATGGACGCCACCTTCTCGGCGACGGCGCCTAAGCTTGCCGCATGGGCGGCGAAGTCGACGTCCGGCATCACCTCGTGGCGCGCGTCCTTCAAGAGATTGTTGAAGTTGGCGCCGCCGGTCGCCATCTGCAGCCGGTTGATGCAGCCATAGCCGCGATTGTCGAGCAGCACGATGGTGAGCTTCAGGCCAAGCATCACCGAGGTGGCGATCTCGGAATTGAGCATCAGATAGGAGCCGTCCCCGACCATGACGACGACCTCCTGGTCGGGCTTCGCCATCTTGACGCCGAGCCCGCCGGCGATCTCGTAACCCATGGTCGAGAAGCCGTATTCGGCATGGTAGGAGCCCGGCGCGCCCGCCTGCCAGAGCTTGTGCAATTCGCCCGGCAGACCGCCCGCAGCATGCAGAAGCGTCACGCCCGAGCCCATGGCGCGCTGCACGGCGCCGATCACCTGCGCATCGGAAGGATAGGCGGTGTTGGTCGAAGCGGTCACCTTGGCGGCGGCGGCCTGCCATTCCGTCTTGCCCTTCATCGCATTGTCGGTCCAGGTGGCCGGCGCCTTCCAGCCCTTCAGCGCGGCGGACAGTTCGGCAAGCCCCTCGGCCGCGTCGGCGACCAGCGGCAGCGCCCAATGCTTTCCGGCGTCGAAGGCCTGGGTATTGAGGCCGATTATGGTGCGGCCGGCATTCTTGAACAGCGCCCAGGAGCCGGTGGTGAAATCCTGCAGCCTGGTGCCGACGGCGAGCACGACATCGGCCGCTTCGGCCAGCCGGTTGGCGGCCGACGTGCCGGTGACGCCGACGGCTGCCATATTGAGCGGATGATCGTCGGGCAACGAGGATTTGCCGCCCTGGGTCTCGCAGACCGGAATACCGGCGCCCTGCACCAGTTTGGCGAGCTCGTCCGAAGCCTGCGAATACAGCACCCCGCCGCCCGCGATCACCAGCGGCTTCTTCGCGCCCTTCAGCGCTGCGACGGCTGCCGCCAGCTCACTGCGATCCGGGCGCAGCCGGCGCAGTGCCCAGACACGCTCGGCGAACAAGCTTTCGGGATAATCATAGGCTTCGGCCTGCACGTCCTGGCAGAGCGAGAGCGTCACCGGGCCGCATTCGGCCGGATCCGTCAGCACCTGCATCGCGCGGTTCAGCGCCGGGATGATCTGCTCCGGCCGCGTGATGCGGTCGAAATAGCGCGATACGGGACGGAAGCAGTCATTGACGCTCGCCGTGCCGTCGGAGAAATCCTCGACCTGCTGCAGCACCGGGTCGGGCAGGCGGTTGGCAAAGATATCGCCCGGCAGAAACAGGACAGGCAACCGGTTTACATGCGCGAGCGCCGCGGCCGTCACCATGTTGAGCGCGCCGGGGCCGATCGACGAGGTCGCGGCCATGAAGCGGCGGCGGAAATTGGCCTTGCCATAGGCGATCGCCGCATGCGCCATCGCCTGCTCGTTATGGGCGCGGAAGGTCGGCAGCTCGTCTCGCACCTGATAGAGCGCCTCGCCAACGCCGGCGACATTGCCATGGCCGAAGATCGCCCAGACGCCGCCGAAGATCGGCACCTTCTTCCCGTCGATCTCGGTCATTTGCCGGCTGAGGAAGCGGGTCAGCGCCTGCGCCATCGTCAGGCGGATTGTCTTGCTCATGATGTCTCCTCCGCGGTCCTTCAGCGGTCTTCTTATGCGGCCTTGCGGCCGCGTGCGGCAAGCCATGCCTCGGTCAACTGTTCGAAGCGCGCGGATATGTCGGCGATCGCCTCGTCATCCGACATCCTGCCGGCCAGCCATCGTTCGGCGGCGTTGACGAAGATGGTGCGACCGACGGCAAATCCCTTGACGATCGGCGCATTGGCGGTGGCGGCAAACGCCGCGACCAGCTCGTCCTGCGGCGCCTCCAGCCCGAGCAGCACCACGCCACGGCACCAAGGATCGTTCTTGACGATCACCTGTTCGATTTTCGCCCAGGCGCCCGCCGAAGCCTGCGGCTCGAGCTTCCACCAGTCCGGTTTGATGCCCAGCGCATAGAGTTCTTCCAGCGCGCGCGGAATGGTGGTGTCGTCGAGCTTGCCGTGCTTGCCGGCGATGATCTCGACCAGCAGTTCGCGTCCCACTTTCCGCGCCGCCTCGAACAGCGCGCGCAGCTTCTGCTGCTGCTCGGTCTTTAGCGCTTCCGGGTCGTCCGGGTGATAGAAGCACAGGCATTTGATGCAGTGGTCGACCGGCCATTCGGTGAGCTGTGAACCGATATCCTGCGAGAATTCGAAGCGCAGCGGCCGCGATCCAGGCAATTCGACGGGGCGGCCGAGCCAGGCGAAGGGATGGCGGGCGAATTCGAACATCGCATCGCGGCCATATTTCTCGTCGATCAGCATGCCGTAGCCGTCGCGGCCGGCGGCGACCTTTGCCGCCGCCTTGACCGTCAGCACCTTGAAGTCGGGAATACGCGAAACATCGGCGCCGACCCTGGCCGCCACATCTTCCAACTGCACGCGATGGTCGCAGGCTAAAGCCATCAGCGAGGGGATGTCGCGCCGGCGCGTCGTTGCCCAATGGATATGGTTGATCGCGTCGTCCTTGCGCAGCGCCAGGTGTTTGCTGCCGTGCTTCAAAAAGAATTGCAGCTCCTCGAAGGTCGGATATTCCGGCGCGCAGAGCAGGCGCGACACCGCGAAGGCGCCGCAGGCATTGGCCCAGGTCGCGGCGGTGGCAAAACTCTCGCCGCCGAGCCAGCCGCGCAGGAAGCCGGACATGAAGGCGTCGCCGGCACCCAGCACATTGTAGATCTCGATCGGGAAACCCTTGCCGACGATGCCGTCCTCGAGATCGTCGCTGATCGGGCCGTCATAGACGATGCAGCCCTTGGCGCCGCGCTTGAGCACGATGGTGGCCGAGGACAGCGCGCGGATCGTCTTCAGCGCGCTGAGGCAATCGTCGGCGCCCGACGCGATCATGATCTCTTCCTCGGTGCCGACGATGAGATCGCAATCGGGCAGCACCGTCTTCAGCTGCGCCGAGACCCGGTCCGACTTGACATAGCGCTCGAAGCCTTCGGCATGGCCGGCAAGACCCCAGAGGTTCGGGCGATAGTCGATGTCGAACACAACCTTGCCGCCCTTGGCCTTCATCAGGCGGATCGCCTTGCGCTGCGCGGCGTCGGAATTCGGCCGCGAGAAATGCGTGCCGGTGACGACGACCGAGCGCGCCGAGGCGATGAAGGCCTCGTCGATATCCTCCTCGGCCAGCGCCATGTCGGCGCAGTCCGAACGATAAAAAATCATCGGCGAGACGCCTTCGCTCTCGACCGAAAGCAGCACCAGCGCCGTCAGCCGCTCCTTATCGGTCTTCAGCCCGTCGACCGAGACGCCTTCGCGCCGAAGCTGCTCGCGGATGAAGCGGCCCATCTGCTCGTCGCCGACGCGGGTGAGCAGCGCCGAGCGCAGGCCGAGCCTCGCCGTGCCGACGGAAATGTTGGCCGGGCAGCCGCCGACCGACTTGGCGAAAGAGGTGATGTCCTCCAGCCGCGAGCCGATCTGCTGGCCATAGAGATCGACCGAGGCGCGGCCGATGGTGATGACGTCGAGCGGCGGGTATTTCCCTTCCACGGCTTCGCCCATTCGAACCTCCCATCGGCCTTGTTGTGCAGAGCAGCGTCGTTTTGGACAGCACGCGCCAGCGATGGCGTGGTGTCGTCAATATGAAATATTAATTCCAATCCGCAGTCAATATGGAATGAGTGTTCCCAAGGCGAAAAGCGGCCCGCCGGCGAGGCTCAGCCCTTGCGCCGGCGCCCGGCCTCGCGGCGCTTCTCGCCGACGGCGACGGTCAGCGCCATGGCCAGCGCCATCGTCGCCGAGATCGAGCGGAAGCCCCCGAAATCGGCCTCGGCGACCTCGAACCAGACCTTGGCGAATTGCGCCAGCGGCGAGAAGGACGAGTCGGTGATCGCCACGATCGGCACGCCCTGTTCCGCGATCGAGCGCGTCTCCTCGATGGTCGCCGGCGCATAAGGCGAGAAGCTGATGGCGATGACGGCATCGCGCGGCGTGGCGAAGCCGATCATCTCGGCGTTCAGCCCCGCGGCCGATTCCACCAGCTGGTTGCGGATCTTGAGCTTGCCCAGCGCATAGGCGATGTAGGACGCCACCGGATAGGAGCGGCGCTTGGCCAGCACATAGATAGTCTCGGCTTTCGCCAGCAACGCCACCGCCTCTTCGAAATGCGCATCGTTGAGCGAACGCGAAATGTCGCCCAGCGAGGTGCTGGCGGCGGCGACGAAGCCGTCGAAGATCGCCCGATGCCCGCCGCCGTCCTCGGCCTTGGCGCGCAGCGCCGCCAGCCGCTCGTCATAGGAGGAGTTGCGTTCGCGCAGACGCTCGCGGAAAACCTGCTGCAGGCTGGTGAAGCCGTCGAAGCCGAGCTGCTGGGCAAAACGGATCAGCGTCGAGGGCTGCACGCCGGCGGAAGCGGCAATGCTTGCCGCCGTTCCGAAAGCGATATCGTCGGGGTTGTCGAGCGCATAGGCGGCGATCTGCGCGATGCGCTTGGGCAGGCTCGCGCGCCTGTCCAGGATCGTCGCGCGCAGTGTTTCGAAATCGCGAGGCACCCGTTCGTCCATCGTCGCTCCGCCCACGCCCATAAGGTTTGTCCCTCTCCTGCCTCATCATAGCGAGTTCGCGCAAGAACACCATAAAAAATGATTTAGATGTTCCATTCTTTACTAAAATGGACTAATTCATCCATGCGAACTTTCCTTTATTCTGGAGACAATCGACATGGTCGGAGTGGGCCTCATCGGCACGGGCTTCATGGGCAAGTGCCACGCCATCGCCTGGAACGCGGTGGGCACCGTCTTTCCCGATGTCGACAAGCCAAGGCTGGTGCATCTGGGCGAGGTGAATGACGAGTTGGCCCGGCGCAAGGCCGGCGAGTTCGGCTTCGCGAAAGGCTCCGGCGACTGGCGCGCCGTGGTCGATGATCCGGAGGTCGATGTCGTCTCGCTGACCACGCCGAACCAGTTCCATCCCGAGATGGCGATCGCTGTCCTCGAAGCCGGCAAGCATCTTTGGTGCGAGAAGCCGATGGCGCCGAGTTTCGCCGAGGCCGAGACCATGGCGAAGGCAGCAACGAAATCCGGCAAGGTCGCCGTGCTGGGCTACAACTACATCCAGAACCCCGCCATCCGCCATATCGGCGCGCTGCTCGATGAGAAAATCATCGGCGACGTCAACCTCCTGCGCATCGAGATGGACGAGGACTTCATGGCCGACCCGGAAGCTTTGTTCTTCTGGAAGCACGAGGCGTCGTCCGGCTATGGCGCGCTCGACGATTTCGCCGTCCATCCGCTGTCGCTGATCAAGGCGCTGTTCGGCCGCGTCAGCCGGGTCATGTGCGACATGGTCAAACCCTATGCCGACCGCAAGACCGCTTCCGGCGCCCGCCGCGCGGTCGAGACGTATGACATCGCCAGCGTCTTGATGCATCTCGAGAACGGCGTTGCCGGCTCGCTGCTGGTCAACCGCTCGGCCTGGGGCCGCAAGGGCCGCATCGCCATCCAGATCTTCGGCTCGAAGGGCTCTATCCTCTACGATCAGGAGCGGATGAACGAGTTCCAGCTCTACCTCACCGCCGACCGGCCGACCGAGCAGGGCTACCGAACCATCCTGGTCGCGCCGCACCACAAGCCCTATGATTCCTTCCTGCCGGCGCCCGGCCACGGCCTCGGCTTCAACGACCTCAAGATGATCGAATGCCGCGAGCTTCTGATGCGCATCGCCGGCAAGCCGGCCCGCATCATCGACTTCGACGAAGGGCTGGAGATCGAGCGCACCGTGCATGCCATGGCGCGTTCGTTCCAGGAGCAGCGCTGGATGGATGTGAGATAGGCCTGCCGGCCGACGAGATCGCCGCAACGGGCGGCGATCACCTACCAACGCAAGACCGGATCCGGGCATTCAGGCCAGGTTGATGGCGACGTTGCGCAGCAGCGCCACGGATTTGCGCATGCCTTCCATCGGCGACAGCATCATGTCCTCGTGCTCGATCGACAGCACGTCGTCATAGCCCGCCTGCTTCAACGCGGTGCAGAACTGCCGCCACCAGGTCTCGCCGTGGCCGTAGCCCAGCGTGATGTAATTCCAGGCTCTTTCGGCATAGTGATTTGGCGGGCGCGCATCGAGCACGCCGTCGATGGCCGCCGGTATCGGTTCGATGCGTGTGTCCTTGGCGTGGACATAGTAGATCGCCGAGCCAAGCTTGCGCACGGCGGCGATAGGATCGGCGCCCATCCATATCGGATGGCTCGGATCGTAGTTCGCGCCGACCGTCTCGCCGACGGCATCGCGCAGCCGAAACAGCGTCTGGACATTGTACACGGCCTGGTGCCCGTGCAATTCCAGGCAAAGCTTCCTGATGCCCAGATTGTTCGCGAACTGAACGAGATCGTGCCAGTAGGGGATGATGCAATCGTCCCACTGGTAGCGCAGGATGTCGGCGCATTCGGGCGGCCAGTCGGTGACGATCCAGTTGGGGTTGGCGTCGCCCGGGCCGCCCGGCAGCCCCGACATCATCACCACGCGGTCGATGCCCAGGAGGCTCGCCAGCCGGATCGTGTCCCCGGTCACCTGGCGGTGCTGCTTGCCCTGTGGCCCCGGATGCAGCGGGTTGCCCGAGCAGTTGAGCGCCGCGATCGCGAGCCCATGGTCGCGGACCTTGGCGACGAATTCGGCGCGGGTCGCCGCGCTGTCCAGCATCGCCGCAAGGTCGATATGCGGCGCCGACGACCAGTTGCCGCAGGCGAACTCCAGCGTCTCCAGCCCCAGTTCGGCCGAGGCGCGCAGCATTTCGTCGAAAGACAGGTTGCCCAGGCTGTCGGTGATCATGCCAATCTTCATTTCGGAAACTCCCGCTTGCTTCGGACCATCCGCTCACAGCTCTACGGGCTCGAACCTGCCGGACCGGGCCGACGCAAGCGCCGCCTCGCAAAGGATCATCGCCTTGCGCCCATCGCTGGCCGTGACCGCCGGACTCCTGCCCGTTTCGACGCAGGTGATGAAGTGATCGATCTCGGCGGCGTAGGACTCGGCATAGCGCTCGACGAAGAAATAATAGGGCTTGTCGCGCGATATACCCTTGCCGCCGTATAGTTCCACCGAGGTCGGCAGCCGGTTGCCGGCCTGCAGCATGCCGTCGGCGCCGTGCACCTCGATGCGTTGATCATAGCCATAGGCGGCCCTGACGCTGTTGTTGATGTGGCATTGCCGGCCGGACGCGGTGCGCAGGATGAACATCGCGGTGTCGTAGTCGCCGAGCTTCCGGTATTGAGGCGCCACCAGCGAGGAGCCGGTCGCGAACAGCTCCACCGGCTCCTCGCCGAGCATGTTCCGCGCCATGTCGAAGTCGTGGATAGTCATCTCGCGAAAGACGCCCCCGCCTCCCGCCAGCGCTTCCTCGGTTTCCGGCTCGGGGTCGCGGCTGGTGATGATGACCTGTTCGACGGCGCCGATCTCGCCGCCATCGAGGCGCTCCTTCAGCGCCCGGAAGCTCGGATCGAAGCGGCGGTTGAAGCCGATCTGGAACGGCACGCCGGCCTTCGCGACCGCCGCCAGGCACTCGTCGGTGCGCTTGAGGTCGAGATCGATCGGCTTCTCGCAGAAGATCGCCTTGCCTTGCGCCGCCGCGGCCATGGCTAGCTCCGCGTGGGTGCGTGTGGCCGAGGCGATGAACACCATTTTCACTGCCGGATCGTTCATAACGGTCTCGGCGTCCACGATCTCGGCGCCGGTTACGGCGGCGACCTTCTCGGCCGCCTCGCGATTGGGATCGACGACGTAGCGCAGCCGCACCTTCGGGTGGCGCGCGAGATTGCCGGCGTGCACCCTTCCGATCAGTCCCACCCCGAACAGACAAACATCCATCATGCGTTCGACTTTCCCATCAGGCCGCTCCATCGCTGGCGGCCGGTTCGTGTTGCCCAAGCGGCATCATTTCACCGCGCCCATGGTCAGCCCGCGCACCAGATGCCGCTGTACCAGGAGCGCGAAGAACACGATCGGCAACGCGCCGATGACGCCGGCCGCTGCCATCGAGGCCCAGTCGGTATCGATGCGGCCGATCAGCGTCGCCGTGCCGCGCGGCATGGTCATGGCGCGCGGCGTCGCCGTCAGCGCCAGCGCGAAGAGGAATTCGTTGAAGGTGACCAGTACGGCGAAGATGGCTGTGGCCGCGAGCCCCGGTGCCGCCAATGGCAGCGTGATGCGGCGGAAGGCGCCGAAGCGCGAATCGCCGTCGACCATGGCCGCCTCCTCGAGATCGACGGGGATCTCGCGGAAGAAGCTCTCCATCATCCAGACGCAGAAGGTCACGTTGAAGGCCGTGTAGGTGGCGATCAGGCCGAGCCAGCTGTCGAGCAGGCCGAGGCTCAGCATCAAGAGATAGACGGGGATCAGGATGACGACTGGCGGGATGATGCGCAGGGTGAGCAGGAACAGGCCGACCTTGCGCTCCGCGGCGAAGGGCAGGCGGAACCTGGCGATCGCATAGGCGCCCATCGCGCCGACGATGAGCGCGATGGCGACCGAGAAGAAGGTCACCACCAGCGAGTTCGTCAGATAGGAGCCGAACTGCTTTTCGGTGAACAGCCGCACGTAATTGTCGAGCGTCGGCACATGCGGGTACAGCGTGCCTTCCTGGGTGATCTCGCGATTGGACTTGAGCGAGGTCGAGACCAGCCAGTAGATCGGCAGCAGCACGACGGCCAGCACGAAGACGGTGGTGAGGATGCGCGACAGGCGGTTGCTCATGACGCGTCCACTCTGCGCAGCAGCCTGATCGCGCTGAAGGCCAGCGCGAGCACGACGAGGCCGATCGTCACGAACAGCGCCGCCGCGTATCCGGTCTGCTGGAACTTGAACGCGGTGTCGTAGCCGTAGATCGAGATCAGCCTCGTCGCTTCGCCCGGCCCGCCACGGGTCAGCACGAAAACCTGGTCGAAGGTGCCGAAGGCGTCGATGGTCCTGAGAACGATCGCCACCGCCAGCACCGGCCGCATCATCGGAAAGGTAAGATCGGCAAAGACGCGCCAGGCGCCGGCGCCGTCGACGCGCGCCGCCTCGAACGGCTCGTGCGGCAGCGATTGCAGCCCCGCAAGCAGGATCAGGAACATCAGCGGCGTCCATTCCCAGACGTCGAGCGCGACCAGGCCGATGAAGGCGTTGAGCGGATTGCCGAGGATCTGGACCTCGCCGCCGCCCATGGCCTTTGACAGCGCGGTCAGCATGCCGGCGTCGCTGGCATAGATCAGTCGAAAGACGATGGCGACGACGACGGGCGTGATCACCATGGGAATGATCAGCACGGTCCTGAGCAGCCGGATGCCGCGGAATTCGTGCAGGCAAAACAGCGCCAGCGCGAAGCCCAGTACCGCCTCGAAAGACACCGACAGCGCCACGAACTTCACCGTGACCCAGAGCGCGTTGAGAAACTGCGCGTCGCTCCACAGATGCAGATAGTTCTGCAGGCCGACATCGGCCACCGGCGAGCCATAACGATAGGCTCTGGTGCTGGCGCGGAGTCCATCCCAGAGCGGATAGACGAGCACGCCGAGCACGATCGTCAGGCCCGGCGCCAGCATGAGATAGGGGAGGGCGAGGTCGAGCCCCGCCCCCTGCAGGCGATATTTGCGCGCCTGCGAGCCCCTTTGCATCAGTAGTAACCGGCCGTGGTCAGATAGGCCTTGACCTGCTTGGCCGCCGTGTCGAGCGCGGCGCCGCCGCCGGAGCCGGCCTGCAGCGCCTTGTTGAGCTCGATGCCGAGCAGTTCCTCGACCTTTGCCCAGTCCGGTGTGCGCGGCCGCGGCAAGGCTCCCGCGTCGAGCTGCTGCAGGGCGACCGGGATCAGACGGTTGCCCGGCTTGGCGATGCCGAAGGCGCTGCGCTTGACGGGAATAGAGCCCGCTTCCGAGAGCTTGGCCTGGGTTTCGGCGCTGACATACCATTTCAGGAACTCGATCGAATTCGCCTTGTTGGGCGCCGATTTCGGCACGCCTGCGATGAAGATGCCCATCTGGGCGATCGCCTTTTCCTGCTTCGGCACGACGCCGAAATCGAGCTTGCCGGCGACCTTGGTCTGCGCCGGATCGTCGGCCTTCAACGCGTTGCCCGAATACTGGATGATGGCGCCGGCATCGCCGCCGAGGATTGCCGCGCCCTCCTGGTCGGAGTCGAACTCGACCACGCCGCTCGGCGCGTTCTGCTTCATCGTGCCGACGAAGAAATCGGCCGAGGCCTTGCCCTCGGCCGAATTGAAGATCGGGTTCCACTTGTCGTCGAAGAACGAGCCGCCGAACGACAGGAAGATCGGATACCAGCTGGTGACGATCGGGTTGCCGGAGACACCCCGGAAAACGACCGGGTATTTGATCTTGCCGGCAGCCACGCCTTCCTTGCCCTTGGCGATCACCTCGTCCCAAGTCTTGGGCGCGCCGCCGGTGAAGACGTCGTTGCGATAGGTGAGCGTCTGCAGGTCGCCGACGAAGGGCACGCAGATCAGTGTCGGCTTGGCGTTCTCGAAGCCCTTGACGCGCGGCCCCTGCTGCGGCGGCCAGTAGCCCATGTCGATCATCGGGCCGATCCAGTCCTTGTCCGACCCATCGATGCCCCCGGTGCCGAGATCCTCGAGCACGTTGGCGGCGCCGAACTGCGGCACCCATGGATCGTCGAGCAGGTAAAGGTCATACTGGCCGGCCCCGCTCTGAGCGTCGGCGAACCACTTCTCCAGCGTCACCCCGTATTCGTCCTCGAGGAACTGGATGTCGAAGCCCTGCTCCTTGGCCAGCGGGATTATCTTTTCCTTGAACGGCGTCAGGCCGCCATCGGCGAAGGCGCCGATGATCACCTTCTTGCCGGCTGCCCTGGCCGGCATCGGCAGGCCGAGCGTGGTGAGGGCCGTGCTGGCCAAGGCGAGGCCGAGCCCGCCCTTGATGACGGAGCGGCGAGTAAGTCTGCTGGAATGCATCATGTCACTCTCCCATTGTTGTTGACCCTGTGGACGGCGGTGAGGCCGGCCGAATTGAAGAAACAGGCGTTCGCCGGGTCGAAGGCGACGCCGATGCTTTCACCCACCACACCCCTGAAATCGCGTCCGGCTCGCACCTGGACGTTGCCGCCATCGAGGCGGACATTGACCAGCGTCTCGTTGCCCATGGGCTCGACCACATAGATTTCGCCCTGCAGCGCACCCGCTTCGCCCGGCGGGGCGACGCTGCAGTCTTCCGGTCTCAGCCCGATCTCCACGATCTCCGCCAGGCGGCATGCGGCGAGCCGTGTCTGATCCACCGGCACGATCCCGGTGGCGACCGTCACGCCTTGCTCGGAGAGCGCGGCCGGCAGGATGTTCATCGGCGGATTGCCGACGAAGGTGGCGACGAAGCGGTTCGCCGGGCGGTCGTAGATCTCGATGGGCGGCGCCATCTGCTGCAATTCGCCGCCCTGCATGACGGCGACGAGGTCGGCCATGGTGAGCGCCTCGACCTGGTCGTGGGTGACGTAGATGGTGGTGGCGCTGAGGCGCTGGCAGAGCCGCTTGATCTCGCCGCGCATGGTGAGCCTGAGCCGCGCGTCGAGATTGGACAAAGGCTCATCCATCAGGAAAGCGGCGGGATCGCGCACGATGGCGCGGGCCAGCGCCACGCGCTGCCGCTGGCCGCCGGAAAGCTGGCGCGGCCGGCGGTCGAGCAGATGGCCGATTTCGAGGATGGCGGCGACCTCGCCGATCTTGGCTTTGCGTCCGGCCTCGGGCGTGCCGCGTATCCACAGCGGATAACCGATATTGTCCGCGACCGTCATCTGCGGATAGAGTGCGTAGCTCTGGAACACCATGGCGATGTCGCGGTCGCGCGGCTGCAGCCGGGTGACGTCGCGCTCGCCGATGAACACCTTGCCGGCGGTCGGCATGTCGAGCCCCGCCAGGATGCGCAGCGCCGTCGTCTTGCCGCAGCCCGAGGGGCCGAGAAGGGCGAGGAATTTATGGTCCGGCACGGCGAGGTCCAGCGATCGCAGCACGTTGAGCGCGCCGAAATTCTTGACCACATTCTTGAAGACTACCGAACCCATCCCGCCAGCGCCCCTGCCTTCCTCAAGCCTTGCGCTCGTGCACGTAGAAACCGGCATCTTGCGCCAGTTTCTTCAGATTGCGATAGCCCATCGTCGCATAGGTCAACGGATGCGCCTTGGCCGGATCCTGCTCGGCCTCCACCACCAGCCAGCCGGAATAACCCTGGTCGGCGAGGATCCTCAGCAGCGTCGGATAGTCGATCGCGCCGTCGCCCGGCACTGTGAAGATGCCTTCCATCACCGCGCCCATGAAGCTCATGTCGGCCTCGCGCGCTTTCTTCAGGATGGACGGCCGCACATCCTTGCAATGGACATGCACGACGCGCTCGACATGCCGGCGCAGCAATTGCTCCGGGTCGCCGCCCGAAAAGGCGCAGTGCCCGGTGTCGTAGAGCAGGCCGACCGCCTCGCCGGTTGTGTGCATCAGCCGGTCGATCTCGGCGTCGGTCTCGACGATCGTGCCCATGTGATGGTGGAAGGCCATTCCGACGCCGAAATCGGAAAACCGCTCGGCGAGCCGGGTGATCTTGGCGCCATAGGCCTTCCATTCGCCATCCATCAGCTTCGGCCGCTGCGAGATCGGATCGTGGATGGCGCCATGCCGGCCGCGCGAGGTGTCGGCATAGACGACGCGCCTGGCGCCGAGGTCGCGAAGCAGCGTCAGATGCGGCCGGATCGCCTCGAACTCCTCGTCCACCTCCTTCTCGCAGATGCGCCCGTCAAACCAGCCGGAGACCAGCGCCAGCCCGTAATGGTCGAGGATGGGCCGAAGCGTGCGGCTGTCGCGCGGGAACTTGCCGCCAAGCTCGGTGCCGGCATAGCCGGCCTCCGCGGTTTCGGCGAGGCAGGTCTCGAGCGGCGTATCGCCGCCCAGTTCCGGCACGTCGTCATTGGTCCAGGTGATCGGGTTGATGCCAAGTCGAACTGTCGTCATTGCTCGCTTTCCGCCCCGCAGCCGGGATGGCTGCGGGGTTGATGGTCTCGGGAGGAGATGGCTGCGATTGCTGGCGGCGGGCGAAACCCTGCCGTTTCGTTCGGCTGGACGCCCTCCCAGCGCCGTGCCTCACATGTCCCCGTCTTGCATGTTCTTGTCGACGTCTTGCCCCAACGTCAGTGAGCGAAGTCTACCCCGCTCTGTCTCCCTCGCGAGGGCCAGTTTTCCGGAAAATGAAGGAACCAGTTTGTGCTGAGAGGCGGGTGTGGCAGGATGGGGGATGGGAAATCCAAGAGCATCCACGCAGCACTACGGAACTAAGCGTCTACCGTCGGCGCGAGGCACCCCCCTCTGTCCTACCGGACATCTCCCCCGCAAGGGGGGAGATTGGCAGCTTCGCCGGCGGCGCCTCTCCAGCAACGTTTGCGATTGGCGAAAGCGGCGGCGACATCTGATCTCCCCCCTTGCGGGGGAGATGGCCGGCAGGCCAGAGGG
>NZ_JAIUHR010000017.1 GCF_020165195.1 Mesorhizobium sp. CA14
CTTCTAACCGAGACATCGTTGGCGCTTCACGCGCGACGACCCCTTCTGGCCTGCCGGCCATCTCCCCCTCAAGGGGGGAGATTAGCTAGTCGCCGATTGACAGCGCACCCGAGCCCTCTCATATCTACCCGCGTTAATGTTCTCAGGGCGGGGTGAAAGTCCCCACCGGCGGTAAGAGCCTCGGCTCAAGCCCGCGAGCGCCTTCCGCGTAAACGGAAGGGTCAGCAGATCCGGTGCGATTCCGGAGCCGACGGTTACAGTCCGGATGGAAGAGAACGATCGCAGGAGACGGTCCGCTCGCGCGGGCCGCGTTTTTGCGTCGTGCGTCCTGATTCTGGTTCGAAACGGAAGGAGGACCCATGAATCAGCATTTCCCCAAAGACCATACTGCCCGTCGTATCGCCGTCATCAGGGCGCGCTGGCATGCCGATATCGTCGATCAATGCGTGCAGGCCTTTGAGGCTGAGCTTGCCGCGCTCGGCGGCTTCGCCGTCGAGGTCTTCGACGTGCCGGGCGCCTACGAGATTCCGCTGCACGCCAAGACGCTTGCCGAGACCGGCCGTTACGCCGCGATCCTCGGCACCGCCTTCGTCGTCAATGGCGGCATCTACCGGCACGACTTCGTGGCGAGCGCCGTCGTTGACGGCATGATGAACGTGCAGCTCGCGACCGGCGTGCCGGTGCTGTCGGCGGTGCTGACGCCGCACAGCTACCATGACAGCGCCGAGCATCACCGCTTCTTCCACGAGCATTTCATCGTGAAGGGCAAGGAAGCGGCGAGAGCCTGCGCCGAGATCCTCGCCGCACGCGCACGCATCGCCGCGTAAGTCCGAAAGCGCCTGATTTCAGCGCTGCAACAAGAATTGCGGCCGAAAAGGCTCCGAAAGGTTGCGGCAGGTCCGAAATCCGGCCAGAAGCAACGGGGCCGCCCGACGCCCGGGCGGCTCTTTCAAACACGGGCTCGAACCAGATACGGGAGACTATTCGTTGGCTCGCATCACACTGAGACAATTGCTCGACCATGCCGCCGAACATGGCTATGGCGTGCCTGCCTTCAACATGAACAATATGGAACAGGGGCTCGCCATCATGGAGGCGGCCGAGGAGACCAAGTCGCCGGTCATCCTGCAGGCCAGCCGCGGCGCGCGCGCCTATGCCAATGACGTGGTGCTGGCCAAGCTGATCGACGCGCTGGTCGAGATCCATCCCGACATCCCGGTCTGCATGCATCTCGACCACGGCAACAACGAAGCGACCTGCGTCACCGCCATCCAGTACGGCTTCACCTCGGTGATGATGGATGGCTCGCTGAAGGAGGACGGCAAGTCGCCGGCCGACTACGCCTATAATTCCGGCATCACGCGGCGTGTCGTCGACATGGCGCATTGGGGCGGCGTTTCGGTGGAAGGCGAGATCGGCGTGCTCGGCTCGCTGGAGAGCGGCGGCGGCGAGCAGGAAGACGGCCACGGCGTCGAGGGCGCGATCAGCCACGACCAGCTTTTGACCGACCCGGTGCAGGCCGAGCAATTCGTGCGCGACACGCATGTCGACGCGCTGGCGGTCGCGATGGGCACCAGCCACGGCGCCTATAAATTCTCGCGCAAGCCGGACGGCGCGGTGCTGGCGATGAACGTGATCGAGGAGATCCACCGCCGCCTGCCCAACATGCATCTGGTCATGCACGGCTCGTCCTCGGTGCCCGAGGAGCTGCAGGAGATCATCAACAAATATGGCGGCCAGATGAAGCCGACCTGGGGCGTGCCGGTGGAAGAGATCCAGCGCGGCATCAAGCATGGCGTGCGCAAGATCAACATCGACACCGACAACCGCATGGCGCTGACCGGCGCGATCCGCAAAGTGCTGAGCGAGAACCCGTCGGAGTTCGATCCGCGCAAATATCTGACGCCGGCGATGGCGGCGATGAAGAAGCTCTGCAAGGAGCGCTTCGAGCAGTTCGGCACCGCCGGCAACGCGCCGAAGATCAAGCCGATCCCGCTGGCCGACATGGCCAAGCGCTACAAGTCGGGCAGCCTCGACCCGAAATTCGGCTGAGCCAAATTGCCCGCGGCCGACCAAATCCGGTCGCGGGCACACTTTCAGCCGGTGGGTTCGCGGAACCACAACCCGGGAGATCGGTTCCTGCCCTGACCCCGTCCATGCCCACCCCAAGGCAAGGAGCGCTTCATGAGCAAGGATCGCGACAAGGAAGGCCCGGTCATTTCCGGGCAAGATGCTCGACAGGGTGAGATCATCCTGCGCACGCGCGCACGCCGCATCATTTTTATCGCCGGGCTTGTCGGCATCGTCGTGCTGGCACTGGTGCTAAGCATCGCCGTCCGATGAAGGACCGTTCGCGGCCCCACGGCGTCGAACTGCGCCGGCCACGGAACCATCGGCGGCCAAGCCTAGTTGAACGTTCCAGACGCAACGGAGGGGCTTAGGCCGCCCTGACCGACGATGTTCGAGCCGCTTTGCTGCGACATGCCGCTTCATCCGACCTGGCCGGACCTCGTAGCGCGGTTGTTGGCGACACTGGTCGCAGGTTTTCTCATCGGCTTGAACCGCGAAGCGCGCGGCCACTCCGCCGGATTGCGCACGACCATACTGGTCGGTCTTGCGGCATGTGTGGCCATGGTCCAGGCCAACATGCTGCTCGATGTTTCCGGCAAAGGGCCGGGCTCTTTCGTGCGCATGGACGTGATGCGTTTCGCGCTCGGCGTGCTCACCGGTGTCGGCTTCATCGGCGGCGGCGCCATCCTGCGGCGCGGTGATCTGGTCACCGGCGTCACCACCGCCGCCACGATGTGGATCATGACCATGATCGGGCTGGCCTTCGGCGGCGGTCAGTTCGGCCTCGGCGCGATCGCGACGGTGCTGACACTGGTGACGCTTCAGGGCTTGAAGTGGGTCGACCTCAAGATTTCACGCGACCACAAGGCGATCCTGTCGGTCTCATGGCCGAAAAACTCGCCCCCCGACCTCCAGGGCATGATACGGACGCTCGGCTACGAGGCTCGCCTTGTCAGCATGGAGCATGACCCCGGCGGCAACCGTTTCGTGTTTTCCTTCCAAATCCGATGGAAGCAGCCGGAAGCGGACCAACCTTCGACCGACGTGCTGGGCGTGGTCGGCAAGCATTGCACGGTTGAGCGGTTCGATATGACCGGCGAGAGGTCGTTCTGAGGGATTCGCACTGCCCTGTTTCGTCATCGGTACACGGCAGCGCCATCCGCGAGCAGCACCGCCCCGGTGACGACGACACTTGTCGGAGGCAAGGACAGACAGCAGGATGCGATGTCCTCGGCGGTTCCCCGCCCCATGAGATGAGGGAGAGGTCCGCCGGCGAATCCGAGACGGAAAGGGGAATACCCCAAGCGGTTGCCCCAGAACGCCCGAGGACAAGCCCCGCCCTTCCATACCTGCCTCTTCGCTTATTAACCACGCTCCGAGCAACGTGAACGTCGTTCATTTTTGTCTTGAACGGCGTTCACGATGTGCTATGGTGCACTTGAACGACGTTCAAGAAATGTATCCGACCTGAAACAAGCCTGTGCCGAGCCACACTCACGCTGAAACGAAAGGATCATATCGATGCTCGCTGACAGCCAAGCCCGCAAACAGTCGAGTGCCTGGAAGGCCTGGAAGCCGATCATGGGCGACAGATTCCAGGCACCAAGAACAACAAATAAATGGATTGGATTGAATCGCAGCAACGAAGCTTAACGGCTTTCCGATAAACAAGGCTCAAACCGCGCAAGTGTCCGCCCAGTCCAATCGGATTGCCAGCCGGACTTGCCCAATGGAAATTGCCATGAACACCCATCTGATGATGTCGCGGCGCTTCGCGCCTCTCTTCTGGACGCAGTTCCTCTCGGCCTTCAACGACAATTTCCTGAAGAACACGCTGGTGTTCCTCATTCTCTTCACGCTGGCGAAAGATCAGGCCGCGTCACTGGTGACGCTGGCGGGCGCTGTCTTCATGGCGCCCTTCCTGCTGCTTTCGGCGCTTGGCGGCGAGATCGCCGACCGCTTCGACAAGGCGCTGATCGCGCGCCGTTTGAAATTCACCGAGATCGCCGCGGCCGCCGTCGCCGTCGTCGGCATCGCGCTGTCGTCGATCCCGGTGCTGATGACGGCGCTCTTGATGTTCGGCATCATCTCGGCGCTGTTCGGGCCGATCAAATACGGCATCCTGCCGGATCATCTCGAGCGCAAGGAACTGCCGAAGGCCAATGCCTGGATCGAGTCGGCGACATTCGCGGCGATCCTGGGCGGCACCATCGCCGGCGGCGTCGTCTCCGCCGACGGCATCGGGGTCGCGGTGTTCGGGCCGATCATGATGGCGCTGGCCGTCGGCTGCTGGTTCGTCAGCCGCTACATCCCCACCACCGCTTCGGCCGCGCCCAACCTTGCCATCGACAAGAACATCCTCCGCTCGACCTGGCGCCAGGTCGCCGAACTGCGCACCGACACGCGCATCTGGCGCGCCGGCCTGATGACCTCGTGGTTCTGGCTGGTCGGCGCCATCGTGCTGTCGATCCTGCCGGCGATGATCAAGGATTCGCTCGGCGGCAACGAGATCGCCGTCACCGCCTATCTTGCGGTATTCGCCGTCTCGATCGCGGTCGGCTCGGCCATCGCCGCCTGGATGTCGCAGGGGCGCATGGTGCTGCTGCCGGCGCCGGTCGGCACCGCGCTGCTTGCGCTGTTCGGCCTGCATCTGGCCTGGACCATCGGCAGCATGCAGCATTCGCCGAAGGCCGAGACGCTTGCCGCCTTCTTCGCCGGCCCGAACACCATCCGTGTCGCCATCGACCTCGCCGGCATGGCCATCGCCGCCGCCTTCCTGGTGGTGCCGACCTTCGCCGCCGTGCAGGCCTGGTCGCCGGAAGCGCGCCGCGCCCGGGTCGTTGCCGCGGTGAGCATCGTCAATGCCGGCTTCATGACCGTCGGCGGCATCCTCGTCGCCGCGATCCAGGCTGCGGGCGTCTCGATTGCGGGTATCCTGTTCGGCCTCGTGGTCGCCAACGCGATCGCTGCCTGGCTGATGCTGAAATTCCTGCCAACCAACCCGTTCCGTGACTTCGTCTCCATCCTCTTCCGCGCCTTCCTGCGGCTGGAGGTCGAGGGCATCGAAAACCTCAAGGCGGCCGGCAAGGCGCCGATCCTGGCCCTCAACCATGTCAGCTTCCTCGACGGCCCGCTGGCGCTGACGCTGACCGACGAGGAGCCGGTCTTCGCCATCGATTACACGATCGCCCAGGCCTGGTGGATGAAGCCGTTCATGAAGCTCGCCCGGGCGCTGCCGCTCAATCCGGCAAAGCCGATGTCGACCCGCACGCTGATCAAGGTCGTGCAGGGCGGCGATCCGCTGGTCATCTTCCCGGAAGGCCGCATCACGGTCACCGGCGGCCTGATGAAGGTCTATGACGGCGCCGCCATGGTTGCCGACAAGACCGGGTCGATGGTGGTGCCGGTGCGCATCGAGGGGCTGGAGAAGAGCTACTTCTCGCGGCTGACCTCGCAGCATGTGCGCCATCGCCTGTTCCCGAAGGTCAAGGTGACCATACTGGAACCGGTGAGGCTCGAAGTCGCGCAGGAACTGAAGGGCCGCCAGCGCCGCGCCGCTGCGGGCTCCGCGCTCTACCAGGTGATGTCGGACCTCGTCTTCCGCACCCAGGACATCGACAACACGGTGCTGGAGAAGATCATCGAGACGGCTAACGAGCGTGGCATGAAGGAGCTCGCCGTGCAGGATCCGGTCACCGGTTCGCTGAGCTACGGCAAACTGCTGACGGCCGCCGCGGTGCTTGGCGAGAAGTTCGAGCATCTCTATGCCGGCCAGCAGACGCTGGGCATCATGCTGCCCAACGCCAATGGTGCCTGCGCGGCACTTCTCGGCGTGATGTCGGCCGGCAAGGTCCCGGCGATGATCAACTTCACCGCCGGTGCCGCGAACATCCTGTCGGCCTGCAAAGCGGCCGAGGTGCGGGCCGTACTCACCTCCCGCGCCTTTGTCGAGCAGGCAAAGCTCGGGCCGGTGGTGGAGGAGATCGGCCGTTCGGTCGACATCATCTGGCTCGACGATTTGCGGGCCACGATCGGCCTCAAGGACAAGCTGCTCGGCCTGTTGCGCAGGACGACACCGCGGGTGGCGCGCAAGGCGGACGATCCGGCAGCGATCCTGTTCACCTCAGGCTCGGAAGGCACGCCCAAGGGCGTGGTGCTCACCCACCGCAACATCCTGGCCAATGCCGCCCAGGCCGCCTCGCGCATCGACTTCCATTCAGGCGACAAGGTGTTCAACGTGCTGCCGATCTTCCACTCCTTCGGCATGACGGCGGGCACGGTGCTGCCGCTGATCTCCGGCGTGCCGGTCTATTTCTATCCCTCGCCGCTGCACTACCGCATCGTGCCGGAACTGATCTATGCGTCGAACGCCACGATCATTTTCGGCACCGACACGTTCCTGTCGGGCTATGCCCGCACGGCACACCCTTACGACTTCCGTTCGGTGCGTTACTGTTTCGCCGGCGCGGAACCGGTCAAGGCCGCCACACGCACGACTTACATGGAGAAGTTCGGCTTGCGCATCCTGGAAGGCTATGGCGTGACCGAAACCGCGCCGGTGATCGCCATCAACACACCGATGTACAACAAGTCGGGCAGCGTCGGTAAAATCATGCCCGGCATGGAATACCGCCTCGAGCCGGTGCCCGGCGTCGACGAGGGCGGCCGGCTCTTCGTGCGCGGCCCGAACGTCATGGCCGGCTATCTGCGCACCGAGAATCCGGGCGTGATCGAGTCGCTGAAGGACGGCTGGCACGACACCGGCGACGTCGTGACAGTTGACGACGCGGGCTTCATCTCGATCCGCGGCCGCGCCAAGCGCTTCGCCAAGATCGGCGGCGAGATGGTCTCGCTTGCGGCGGTCGAGGCGCTGGCCGGCGAACTCTGGAAAGGCTCGCTGTCGGCCGTGGCCACGCTGCCCGACGCGCGCAAGGGCGAGAAGCTGATCCTGATCACGGAAGCGCCGAACGCCACCCGCGCCGACTTCCTGGCCTTCGCCAAGGCGAACGGCGCCATGGATCTGATGGTGCCGGCCGAAGTGCGCGTCGTGGCGAAAGTGCCGGTGCTCGGTTCCGGCAAGCTCGACTTCGCCGGCGTGACCAGGATGGTGCGCGGCGACGAAGAACTGAAGGTCAAGGCCGCCTGACCTGAACGTGCGAACAGGCCCGCGGCAAGCGCGGGCCTGTTCGTCCCGGCCGGCAGGTCCGGTCGAGATGTCAACTCAGGCCGCGTATCTTGCCATGACGGGCTGCCTCGACCACTGGGCATACCAGGTGTCGAACAGCTTGAGCTGCTGCTCGGCATAGCCGCGCTGGCTGTCGCTCAGCGCATCCGTCTCGTTGAAGTGCAGCCTGTATTCGGGATTACCCTTCAGCACCATCATGTGCTTGAAATAGAGCACGAGGTCCGGACCTTCGTCGAAAGAGGACAGCACGGCCAACGCCGCGTCCAGTTCCTGCGCCAGCCGGCGCGCTTCGGCATCGCCCTTGGCCGCCGCCTGGCTGAGGCCCACCAGATGCAGCACTTCCTTGGGCAGGACATTTCCGATGCCGGTGATGGCGCCGGATGCCCCGCAATTGACGAAGCCGTGGAAGACGGCGGTGTCGACGCCGATCATCAGCGCAATCTCATCGTCGCGGCTGGTGATGTTTTCCGCCGCATAGCGCAAATCCGCCGGGCCGCCGAACTCCTTGAAGCCGACCAGGTTCGGATGCTCGGCGCGCAGCGCGAAGAAGAGATCGGCGCGTGTGGCAAAGCCATAATAGGGACTGTTGTAGATGACGGCCGGCAGGTCGGGCGCGGCGGCAAGGATCGCCTTGAAATGATGGCGCTGCGCCGTCACCGACGGCCCGCGCGACAGAACGCGCGGAATCACCATCAGGCCCCGCGCGCCGACCTTTTGCGCATGGGCGGCGTGCGCCACGGCGCTGGCGGTGTTGACCGCGCCGGTGCCGACGATCACCGGGACGCCGGTTTTCACCAGGCGCTCGACGCCTTCCATGCGCTGCGCATCGGTCAGCAGCGGCCAGTCGCCCATGGAGCCGCAATAGACGACGGCCGACATGCCAGCGGCGATCAGCTCGCGCCCCTTGCGCACCAGCGCGTCGAAGTCGGGAAGCCGGTCATCGGTGCAAGGCGTCATCAGCGCCGGCATGCAGCCGGAAAAAACATTGGCGAGCATTTTCGAAGTCTCCTTGAGGCAGGCATCCGGAATGACCAGTTTGGCCCGGCGCGGCACCGCTTGCCAAGCGGATAGTCGCTTTTCCGGCTGAAGCGAGCCTCAAACAGTCACCACGATCTTGCCGAACTGTTCCCCTGCTTCCAGAAAGCGGTGCGCCTCGGCGATCTCCTCGAACGGAAACGTCCTCGCGATGACCGGCTTCAGCGCGCCTGAGGCGAGGCCATCGAGGATGAAGGCCTTGGCGGCTTCAAGCCGGGCGGGATCGCCGGTGATCTCGTGGACGAGGTAGCCGCGCAGCGTCAACGTCTTCGCCAGGACGTCGAACAGCGGGAACGGCGTCGGCTCGGGGCTGAGGCCGCCATATTCGATGAGAATGCCACCGCGCGCCATCGCCGCCGTCAGCGGAGTGAAGATCGGGCCGCCGACCGGGTCGAGGACGACGCGCACGCCGTGCGGCGCGATCTCCCTCAGCCGCGCCTCGAGGTCTTCCTCCTGCGAGGTCACGACATAAGCGGCGCCGGCACCGAGCAACGCCATCTTCTTGGCCGATGTCCGCGTCACGGCGATCGGTACGGCGCCAATTATGTTGGCGATCTGGATGGCGGCGAGCCCGACGCTGCTCGAGGCCGCGGTGATGACGACGGGCTCGCCGCGGTCGAGACCGGCGATGTCGATCAACGCACCATAGGCGGTGAGATATTGCATCCATGTCGCGGCGGCGGCCTCGAACGAAAGCGACGGCGGATGTTTTACCACAAGCTTGGCCGGAAAATTCACGAGCTCGCCATAGGCCGGCCAGCGCGCCATCGAGCGCGGCGGGATGACGCTGACCGCATCACCCAGTGCGAAGACTTCCACGCCGGCTCCCACCGCCTCGACGATCCCCGCCGCTTCGAGACCGAGTCCGGACGGCAGCGTCGGCCTCTCGATATAAGAGCCGCTGCGCATCGAGGTTTCGGCGCGGTTCAAGCCCAGCGCCCTGACGCGGATCCGGACCTCGCCGGGGTCTGGCGGCGGAACCTCCATATCCTCGATGCGAAGCACCTCTGGACCGCCGTGACTGTGAAAGCGGACAACCCTTGCCATGCCTGCAACTCCAAATCCATTCGATGGAATGGACTATGCAGAGGCATCGAGAACCGATAAATCGGCACGCAGGCAGAACAGTCGAAACGATTGGTTTTGAATATGGACCGCCTCGAAAGCATGGACGTGTTCGTCAAGGCTGTCGATCTCGGCTCATTCGCGGCCGCCGCGGCGGCGCTCGACCTCTATGCGGCTGGAAGTCTCACGCCTTTCACACTGTAGAGCGCAGAAGAGCCTGCATGTGTTCTGGCAGGTCGAGCTCGCCGCGCGCCTCGACCTTCAGAAGATATCGGGCCTTGGCCAGGCGGTCGCCTTCCTTGACCGCCCGATAGGCGCAGATGGCCAGCAGCGCCCTCTCCTCCGCTCGGCCGGCCTCGATGTGGTCACGGCCGCGCCTTTTGTGGATGGCCTTGCCGAACGCTGCATAGGTTGCCTTGTGCGCCTCAATCAGGGCGACCAGGTCCTCGGATGGTTGCTGGTTACGCTTTAGCGCCTTCGTGCTGTGACCGTTTGCTGCGACGGTCGAGGCGACGACCGCGCAGCCGGAGTGAAAGAGCAAGGCGCGGCGGCTGATCCTGGGCGTGGCGAACTCTCCTCTTCATCTCACGGCAGGCCCGAGCGGATGCCGTGAACATCACCAGCACCGTAACACAATGGTTCGCGCATTCATGTCAGGATGGATAGCGAGGAAATGCGCTTGAGGTTCGAGCGCGCGGAATTCGAGCAGACGACCGCCGACCGGGACCGCAGCCGGTGAAGGGGTCAACATCCAAATGCAGACCGAGCGCATCGCCGGTCTGATCGGTGGATTCCCGACGCAGATAAGAAAAAGGCCGGGCGCGAAAGCGGCCCGGCCAAAGTATGAAGGTCATAACCTTCAGAGGGGAACATCGCCCGGCGCAATGGGAGGAAAACACCGAGCGATGCTCCTTATTTGGGGCCTGAACGGCGTATTTTCCACGAACAGAATTCCAAAAAAGAGCGAAATCGCGAAAAAATCTCGCTCAATCATCAGGAATCGTCAGTCGGCGACCGATGCTTTTTCCAGAAGATCGGCATAGTGACGCCGCGCCACGTCGGGATGCGACCTCAGCCGGCTTTTCAGCACGTTGGTCCCGACATTGCGGAAGAGCGGATTGTCGGGGTCGCTGGCCGGGCCGCGCGCTTCGGCCGCCAGTTCCTCGGGCAGATCGAGCAGCGGGATGGTGGCGTCAAGCCGGGCGCTGAAGAAGAACGGCACCGAAATCCGTTCGACGCCGGCCGGCGGCGTGACGACGCGATGCACGGTGGCTCTGAGATAGCCGTTCGAGGGAGCTCAAGCAGCTCTCCGATATTGACGACGAGCGTTCGCGGGATCGGGTCGACATCCACCCAGCTGCCGTCATACTCGACCTGCAGGCCCTTGTTCTCGTCCTGCAGCAGAAGCGTGAGAAAGCCGCCATCCTTATGCGCGCCGACGCCCTGGTCGTCGCCGGTGGCATTGCGGCCGGGATAGCGCACGATCTTCATGCGGTGGTTCGGTTCGCCGCGATAGATCGGATCGAAAGCGTCCTCCGGCTGGTCGAGCGACAGCGCGAAGGCCTTGAGCAGCCGGATCGCCACATCGGTCGACTTGGCCTGCCAGGCAAGCAGCGCGGGCTTGAGATCGGGGAGCGCGGCCGGCCACTGGTTCGGGCCCTGCAGCCGCGTCCAGGCCGGCACGCCTGGCCCTTGCGGAATGGTCGCGCGTTCGACGCCGATGTCGAGCTGTTCGCGCCAGTCGGCCTTGCCCCTGGTCAGCTCGCCGCCGGCGGGCGTATAGCCGCGAAACTGCGGCGACTTCACCATTTCGATGTCGAGCTTGTCGGCCTCCGGCAAGGCAAAGAAGCGGCGCGCGGCGCCCAGCACCGCATCGATCTCCGGCTGGGTGATGCCGTGGCCGCTCAGATAGAAGAAACCGACATCGCGGGCTGCGGTGCGCAGATCGAGCAAGAATGTCCGCAGTTCCGATGCGCCCTGCTCCAGGCGGTCGAGATCGAGCACCGGAATTATTCTTGCCATGGACAGGCTCCTCTTGGCGGCAACTCTTTGTTTTTTCGCGATTCCGGACGGAAAACCGCTGCGCACTTTCTCGGAATTGCTCCAGCGACCCCGCGGCACGATGACATGCGCGCCATTGCGGGTGAAGAAACGCACCACCCAATCTCGCTGCAAACGAAGCAAGCCGGCGCTCAATTCCCGGCTTTTGCGGCAAATTGCGTTCGCGCCGCCATCTCGTGTCCGCGCTCTATCCGCGATGGTCCAGCCGAGCGACAAGGCGGTCGCCAATCCACTGGATGCCGCAGACGAGCACAATGAGCACGACGACCACGGCGACCATGACGCTGGTCTCGAAACGCTGATAGCCGTAGCGGATGGCCAGGTCGCCGAGACCGCCGGCGCCGATGGCGCCGGCCATGGCCGAAGCGCCGACAAGCGTCACGAGCGTCACCGAGAAGCCGGCGACGATGCCCGGCAGCGCCTCCGGCACCAGCACCTCGCGGATGATCGTCCAGCGGTTGCCGCCCATGGCGCGCGCCGCCTCGATCAGGCCGTGATCGACCTCGCGCAGCGACACTTCGGCCATGCGGGCGTAGTAGGGTGTGGCGGCGATCGACAATGGCACGATCGCCGCCCATGTGCCGATCGAGGTGCCGACGATCAGGCGCGTCACCGGGATCAGCGCCACCAGCAAAATGATGAAGGGAACCGAACGAAAGCCGTTGATGATGGCGCCGAGACTGCGGTTGACCCAAAGGCTCTCGGCGATGCCGCCGCGATCGGTGGCGACCAAGGCAAGGCCGAGCGGCAGGCCGAAGACCAGAGAGATGAGACCCGACGCGCCGGTCATCAGCACGGTCTCCCAGATCGAGCGAAGCAGGAGTTCAAACAGGACCGGCGACATGGCCAAGCACCTCCACCCGCGCGCCGCGGTCCTTGAGGAATGTCGTCACTTGCGCAAGATGCGCGGCTTCAGCGCCGGCAACAGCCAGGAACAGCGTGCCGACGGGCTGGCCTTGGACATGATCGACGCCGCCCTGCACCAGGCGAAACTGGCCTGGCACCGCCGCGGCAAGATCGGAAAGCAAAGCACCGCGCGCGGCCTCGCCGGCGACATCGATCCGGAGAATCGTTTCCGCGCCTACGCCCGGAGCCAGCCGGCTGGCGATCTCGGGCGGCAATTGCGGCCGGATGCTGCCGAGCAGGCTGCGGGTGATCTCCGATTTCGGATTGGCGAAGACCTGCCAGACGGCGCCCTCCTCGACGATCCGGCCGGCATCGATCACCGCCACACGGTCGGCTATCGAACGGATCACCTCCATCTCATGCGTGATGAGCAGGATTGTAAGACCGAGCCTGGAATTGATGTCCTTAAGCAGCGCCAGGATCGAGCGCGTCGTCTCCGGATCGAGCGCCGAGGTCGCCTCGTCCGACAAGAGCAACGCCGGTCGGGCGGCAAGCGCCCGGGCGATGCCGACACGCTGCTTCTGTCCGCCCGACAGCGACGCCGGATAGGCCTTGGCCTTCTCCGACAGGCCGACGAGCTGCAGCAGTTCCGCCGCGCGCGCCATACGCTCGGCGCGCGGGCGGCCTTCGATCTTGAGCGGCAGCGCGACATTCTCCTCGACTGTCTTGGCCGACAGCAGGTTGAAGTGCTGGAACACCATGCCGATGCGGCGACGCAGCGGCTGCAGCTCGCGCTCGCCCAGACGGCCGATCTCGCGGCCCTCAATGAAGACCTCGCCGGAATCGGCCCGCTCCAGCCCGTTCAGGCAGCGGATCAGCGTCGACTTGCCGGCGCCGCTGCGGCCGATGATGCCGACGATCTCGCCCTTCTGAACAGTCAGCGAGACGCCGTCGAGCGCCGGCGTCGCCCCGAAGCGGCGCTTCAGGCCGACGAGGCGGACAACGTCTTCCCGCCCGGTCGGCTGGATGTGGATCGGATCGGCGCGTTCGGCCGTGACATGCTGGTTCATTTCTATGTCCGTTTCTGTGCCGCGCAAACGCCACGGCGGCCCGCTCAGCAGCGGGCCGCCTATCTCTGCCAGCCAGGCCCCGATCAATAGGCGCTGATCCCGGTGCCCTTGTAGACCTTGTCGAACTCGGCCTTGACGGTCTCGTTCTGGTAGGAGGCGACCAGCGTCTTCACCCAGGGCTCGTTCTCGCTGCCCGCCTTGACAGCGATGAAGTTGCGATAGGGATTGTCGGCCACGGGCTCCTGCGCGATGCGGTTTTCAGGGCCGAGGCCGCTCTTCAGCGCCCAGTCTGTGTTGACGACGGCGGCGTCGAGATCGTCCACCGAGCGGCCGACGATGCCGGCGTCGAGTTCCTTGATCTCGAGCTTCTTCGGGTTGTCGGCAATGTCGGCGGTTGTCGCCAGGATGCCGGTGCCATCCTTGAGCTTGATCAGGCCTTCATGTTCCAAGACATGCAGCGCGCGGCCTTCGTTGGACGGATCGTTCGGCAGGCCGATCACCGCGCCTTCCGGCAGGTCGGCGACCTTGGCATGCTTCTTCGAATAAAGCCCGATCGGCCAGACGCCGGTATAGCCGACCGGCACGATGTGGTAGCCTTGCGTCTTGATCTGGTTGTCGAGATAGGGCTTGTGCTGGAAAGCGTTGGCGTCGATCTCGCCGCGCTCCAGCGCCTCGTTCGGCTGGGTGTAATCGTTGAAGACGACGGTCTCGATGGTCAGCCCTTTCTTGGCTGCCTCGGCCGTGACGACGCGCCAAACATCCTCATCCTCGCCGCTGATGATGCCGACCTTGATCGACTTCTTGTCCTCGGCGAAGGATGGCGACGGCGCACCAAGGCCGATGACCGCCAATGTCGTGGCGAGAAATGCCGCCAATCCGGCGCGCCTGGTGATTGACATAACGAGAGACTTTGAAGCGTCGGACATGATGCGTTCCTTGCAATCCTGAAATCAGTTCGGCTTGGCGGAATGCGAAGCCTTGTTCACAGCATCACCAATGCTGCCCGGCTGGGCAAAGAAGCGCTTTTCCTCTCGGACGGGAGGCGGAAAATATTCTCTCAAAGATTTTGACACTTGGAGAACACCGGCTGCTCGCAAGCCGGCTATGATCCGGTGAAGGCCGAAGCGGTAACGCTTACGAGGCCCGCTGCGCGGCAGCTCAAGCGGCCATACCCCGCAGGCGAGCCACAGTTGGCAGGCCTCTCGCTTCCTGAATGCCGAAGCCCAATCGTGCCAGGCAGGCTCGTGCGAGGGCCGCATTGCTGTCGACGACCAGCAGCCCATTCGAATCGTTCAGGCTGGCCGCCACCACCGACAATTCGGTGCAGCCGAGAAGCGCTGCATCGGCGCCGGCCATTTGCGCGAGATGAAGCGCGCGCTCGGTCTCGGCCGCGGCTTCCGGAATCGAACCGGCCTTGACGAGCATGATCGCCCTGTCGACGCGCTCCTGAAACTCGGCGTCCTGCGGAAGGCAGAGGTCGAATCCCGCCGCCGATATCCTGTGCTGATAGAAGCCGGAGACCAGGGTGCCCCGGGTTGCGAGGTTCGCAACCCTGCCCCGGTCCAGGCTGCGGCGGATTTCCGCCACCACCGCGTCGCCGATGTGGATGATCTCGGCTGGCGAGTTCGCCGCCAGCTTGTCGTACCAATGATGTGCGGTGTTGCAGGGCATGACGATACAGTCAACACCGAGCGCGTTGAGCGTTGCGACCGCAGCTTGCAGCGGCGCAAGAGGCCCGTCATGGCCAGCCAGAATCGCTTCGGTCCTGTCGGGCAGTTGCGGCACGCTGAGGATGACGGAAGGCACATGCTCGTTGTCGCGCAGCGCCTCGGTCATCCGGGTCAGCTTGAAGTAGAAGTCGGCCGATGCAAGCGGCCCGAGACCGCCGATGATGCCAAGCCGCGGACGGATGCCGTCGTCGATCATCGGGCGGGCTCGGCTTCGAGCTCTTGTGCGACGGCTTCAGCAGCCTGCGCCGCTTCCCGATGGCTGGGCGCGATCATTGCCGTGCTTGCGGCCACGGTGGAGACGCTGGACAGCGTCATCAGCGTGTCCACGGCCGCGTCCACCGCGACGAACAGGACGAACGCCGCCTCGAAGGGAAGCTTCAGATTGCCACAGACAATGGACATCTGCGACAGGATGAGCAGGCTGCCCATGCCGCCTGTCGTCAGCGCCAGAAGCGCGGAGACGACACCGACGAGCAAGAGGTCCGGGATCGCCAGCGGATGGCCGTAGAGCTGGGCGATGAACAGGACGCCCGAGGTGTAGACCAGCGCCGGGCCGGTCCGCAGCAGCGCCGCCTGCAGCGGCACGAGCAGCTCGACGACCACCAGGTTGAACCTCAGGCGCTCTGTCAAAAGGTTGATGACCCAAGGCAGCGAGGCGACCGTGGAGCGCGTTGTGATGGCCACCATCAGAAGCGGCTGAAGGGTCTTGATCGTGGCCCAGTAGCTTCGCCGCGAGCGTATGGCGATGACGGCAAACGCGCCGGCGAGGAATGTCACGCAGGAAAGGCCCATCACCAGCAGGTAGCCGCCCATCAGCATCAGCGGCTTGATGCCGGTAGACGCGGTCTGGTCGGCGATCAGGATGAAGGTCGCGAAGGGCAATCCCCAGACGAACCAGTTGGTCAGCACCGTACAGGCCTTGTACACCGCGTTGAGCGCCTGTGAGAGGCTGAGCGACGAGGGCTGGGGGATCTTGCCCATTGCAAGCCCGAAAAGCAGGCAGAACAACAGGACCTGGATGGTCTGGCCCGAGGCCAGCGCGTTGAAGACGTTGTTCGGCACCAGATCCAGGAAGATCGAATGTCCGCTGTTCGGATCCCCGGTCGGCGGCGGGAGCTGGAAGGGGAATGCGAGATCGGTGGAGACGCTGCCTTGCGAATTGATGAACTCGCCGAGCTCGATGCGCGACTGCGGGTTCTCGATCTGGCCGGGCTTGAGGATCAGCGAATAGGTGCCGCTGACCAGCACGGCGAGGAACGACACGACCAGTACCGCTATGCCGACTTTGCCGAGATAGCGGACCGATTTCGGGTCCTGGACCATGGCCGTGATCGAGAAGATGACGGACGAGACCAGATAGGGCAGGACGACCATCTTGAGGAAATTCAGATAGACCTGCGCGATGGGGCTGATCGCATGGGCGAAGGCCGGGTAATAGAGGCCGCACAGGATCCCGGCCAGGATCATGATGATCGTCGTCGTCGGCGAGCGCAGGATGCGCTTTGCCGCCAGGCGCCAATCGAAAGGCATGGCTGCGGCTACATCCGAGACGGCCATTGTCAGGCTTTGCTCCCCTGGCGATAACGCGCGATGATCTCGTCGGTGTTGAGGACCTGCTGGCCTCGCGCGAGATCGAGATAGAGATCGACGAAGGCCGCCAGATGCGGGTTGGCTGGGCTGATGCCGACCGCGATCGTGTCGACCTTGTCGGTCAGCGTGATCGAGCGCGCGACCACCGTCATCGACGGATCGTCGACCATCAGCTTTTTGATCTCGAAATCGTCGCGATAGGCGAGGTCGATCGCACCGTTGCGGATCGCATCGATGACCGTGCTCCAGCCGGCGAAGCGCTGGATCGTTGCGTGCGGAAACGTGGCGGCCGCGTAGGCGGCGAAGGACGAACCTTCGATCACGCCGAGATAGCCGGAGAAATCACGGATGATCTGTTCAGCCGGCTTGCCCTGCGTGATGCGGGCCAGGTTTACGCGGTTGGCGAGCAGGCCCTGGTGCAGCATGGCGTAGGGCCGTGAATAGAGGATCGAGCGGCCGCGCCGGAGGGTGCGGCTGAGCTTGCCGATCGCCAGGTCCGCCTCACCGGAGGTCAGCTTTTGCACCATGGCGTCGAAGGTCACGGCGGACCGGTCGAACAGCGGTTCGACGCCAAGCTCGGCGGCTATGCCGCGCGCAAGGTCCATATCGATGCCGTTGTCCCCCGAGCCGTCGGCCGGAAAGAACGGATCCGACGCGAAGGCCGGCATGGCGATGCGCAGCTTGTTGTCGCTGACAATGGGTTTGGGAGCGTCTTGCGCCTGGGCCGGCGTGGCCACGGCTTGCGCCTGCGCGAGCAGCAGCCCTCCGCCTCCGGCTGCAAACAGCGTGCGACGTGTAAGCGGCATGCGCATTTCTCTATCGTGCAGGAGAGCCGGACAACAATTCTGACCAATACGCAGTATGCATGCCGAAGTTAAGTAAAGGTATCTTTTGTTTTGCGCCTTTTTACATTGCAGACCGCTAAAATGGCTTCATGATACATGCAGACTTTCTAAAGTTAACGAGTCCGCAGCCAGGCGTGTCGTCGCGCGGTTCGTGCGATGGATCGTCAGAACGTCTCGACCCAGGGCCTCAGCTCGACCTCGAAGCTCCAGGCGCTGCGATGCTGGCGATGGACGGCGAGATAGGTCTCTGCGATCGCGTCGGGCGAGAGGTGACGATCCGGACGGTCGGGCTCGGGCGCCTGTCCGGCCGGCTCGATCTGGCCGTCGATGATGAAATGCGCGACATGGATGTTCTTCGGCGCGAGCTCGCGCGCCATCGATTGCGCCAGCCCGCGCAGGCCGAATTTCGGCATGGCGAAACCGGCCGAGCCGGAGAAGCCCTTGAGGCTTGCCGTGGCGCCGGTGAACAGGATCGAGCCGGAGCCGCGCGCCAGGAGCCGGCGCGCCGCCTGCTGGCCGATCAGAAAGCCGCCATAGGCACCGACGAGCAGGGCTTGCTTGACCGCCTCGGGATCGAGCTCGGCGATCGGGCCGCGCGTGCGGCCGCTGGCGTTGAAGACGGCAATTTCGAGGGAACCGGCCTTGTCGGCCGCCTCGAAGAGCCGCTCGACGGAGGCTGCGTCCGATACGTCTGTTTCCACGGCCTGCGCGCCGGTTTCCTTGACCAGCGCGTCCAGTTTGCCGACGTTGCGCGCGGCAAGGACGACGCCGAAACCCTCCTTGGCGAGAAGCCGCGCCAGCGAGGCACTTAGTCCGGAGCCGGCGCCCGCGATCAATGCGACTTTGGCTGTCATGGCGTTTCCTCCTTGGGATAGCTCGATGTCGGGTCCACAGGCTCGCGCCTTCGGCGGCAAGAGGCAAGAACGTGGTTGCTCGATTTTCGCCATTTGGCGCAAAAGGCGGCCAGTAAGGTGAAAGACTTGCCTGCCGCGCCGATCCGTCCGACACGTGGTTGGACGACGATTCGGGGACAAGACCATGGAATCAATCTGGGCCGTCGGCCTGATGACCGGCACGGTGCTCGACGGCCATATCGACGTGGCGCTGATCAAGACGGACGGCGAGCGCATCGCCGACACCGGCACCTACACGCTGGCCCCCTACCCGCAACCGATCCGCGCCCTGCTCGAGGAAACGCTGCGCCAGGCGCGCGCCTGGAATTTCGAGGGACCGGAGCCGGAGATCTTCCGCGAGGCCGAGGAGGCGCTGACGCACGCGCAGTCGGCGGCGGTCAAGGATCTGGTCGAGAGCCAGGGGATGAGCATGGCCGATATCGGCATCGTCGGCTTCCACGGCCAGACGGTGCTGCATCGCGCTCCGCAGCCGGGACGCATCGGCCGCACGCGCCAGCTGGGCGATGGCGAGCTGATGGCCTCGCTGCTCGGCACCAAGGTCGCCTATGATTTCCGCTCGGCCGATGTCGCGGCCGGCGGGCAAGGCGCCCCCTTGGCTGCCGCCTACCATGCAGCGCTGCTGAAGGAAGCCGATCCGAGCGGCGACACCGCCGTGCTCAATCTCGGCGGCGTCGGCAACATCACCTGGTGGGACGGTAAGGACAATATCGTCGCCTTCGACACGGGTCCGGCGAACGCGCCGGTGAACGATTTCATCAAGGCCAAGGGCCTCGGCGAGATGGACCGCGACGGCAGGCTGGCTGCCGCCGGCAAGGTCGACGAGGAACGGCTCGCCAGGCTCCTGCAGCATCCGTACCTGACGAAGCCCTATCCGAAATCGCTCGACCGCTTCGACTTTACCGCGGCGATGGCCGAGGGGCTTGGCGCGGAGGATGGCGCGGCGACGCTGACGGCCTTCATCGTGTCGGCCGTCGGCAAGGCGCTCGACCTGTTGCCGCGTCGCCCGAAGCGGCTCGCGGTCAGCGGCGGCGGCCGCCACAATCCGACAATGATGGCAATGCTCGAAAGCCGCGCCGGCGTCGAAGTGGTGCAGGCCGAGACGCTCGGATGGAAGGGCGATGCCGTCGAGGCGGAATGTTTCGCTTTCCTCGCCGTGCGCGTGCTGCGCGGCCTGCCGATCAGCTTTCCGAGCACCACCGGCGCGCCCGAGCCGCTGCGCGGCGGAAAACTGGCGGGCTGATCAGGACGACAGCTTCTTTTGCAGGAAGGTGCGGCTGCGGCCGGCCGGGAAATCCGGCAGCTCGCCGAACGGCTTGTAGCCTTGGCGCCGATAGACCTTTTCGGCGATCGGGTTGAAGGTGTCGATCCAGGCGCCGTGGCAACCGCGCGCGATCGCCTCCCGTTCGGCGGCGTCGAGCATGCCAGCGGCAATGCCTTTTCCGCGCTGTTTTTCGTCGACCCACAGCCACTGCACATAGAGCCAGCCCCAGGCGGTGTAGCCGGAAATACCGGCAACGAGGGCGCCGGTTTCGCCGCGCACGAAAATCGCGAGCGACTTTCGGCCTGACGCTCCGACATCGGCATCGTTGAAAGCGGTGAGGCTTCCGCTCAGGAAAGCGAGGTCCTGCGGCGAGGGCTCGGCGGTGATCTCGAGGCTTGTCTTCATCGCGGTTTTCGCTCCGGCCGATATTGCGCCAAGCCATAGCGAAGGACCCAAGGTTTCGGCAAGCCAGCCACGACCCGCAAAAAAATTTCCCCATCACGTATCCCGGAGCGCGCCTCGTACGTCCTAGGCGCTTCATCACGCAGCAGGAGAAACTTTGATGAGGAAATTGATCGTCGGCAGCTTCGTTTCGCTCGACGGCGTTATCGAAGCGCCCATGACCTGGGCACCGCCCTTCTTTGTCGGAGACGCGCTGGAGCATTCCTATCAGAAGGCCGGCGAAGTGGAGTATTTCCTGCTCGGCCGCGTGACCTACGAGCTGTTTTCCAGCCGGTGGCCGCAAATCCAGGGCAAGTACATGGACCGCATGAATGGGCTGAAGAAGCTGGTCGCGTCGCGCAGCCTGAAGGAGGTCGGCTGGAATGCTTCCCTGATCGAAGGCGACGTTACGAAGGGCCTCGCCGCGATCAAGGCGCAAGGCGGCGGCGACATACTGAAATACGGCATCAGCCAGCTCGATCAGACCCTGCTCGCCGGCGGTCTCGTCGACGAATATCAGCTGTCGATCCTGCCGATCCGGGTCGGCCAAGGAAAGCGCGCCTTCCAGGACGTCGATCCGTCCCTGGTCAGGTTGGAGCTCACGGACACGCGCCGGTTCGAAAGCGGCATCGTGACGCTCACCTATCGCGTGCTGAAATGACGTGGGCGCAAAGTCGACATACTGGTTGCCGAGCGAATCCGTCAGGCGGCACGTATCCTTTTCTCACCGCCATACGTCTTGGAACCGGCCGGCGATCGTGCCGGGCGCCAAACCTGGGGACTATTGGGCTATGTTGAAGACCTACGCAGGAAGCTGCCATTGCGGCAAGGTGCGGTTCGAGGCCGATATCGACCTCAGCCAGGGAACCGTCAAATGCAATTGCTCGACCTGCACCAAAACGCGCTCCTGGGTGGGCTTCGTCGGTCCTCGGCAATTTCGTCTTGTGTCCGGGGCCGAAGCGCAGACCGAATACCGGTGGACTCCGCCAGGCAGGGAAGCGCCCAGCGTCCACTATCACTTCTGCGCGACCTGCGGCGTGCGCATGCCGGCGCGTGGCGATGTTCCGGCACTTGGCGGCATCGTCTACGCCATTCCGATGGCGGCTCTCGACGGGATAGACCCCGAAGAGCTAGCTGCGGCGCCGGTGAGGCATGTCGACGGCAGACATGATCGCTTCGATCGGGCTCCCGACGACATAAGGCTGATGTAACATGACGGAGCTTGCGCCGCGGGACGCGCATAACGGTGTTCGTGTTGTCATGACGATGCAGCCAAGGCTTGAACCTACGGGACTCTTCGACGTTCGCTATGCCGCATTCTTAGAAACGGTCGCGCATTTGCGGGAACGGCTGCACCGCTATTGCACGCGCATGACGGGCTCGGCGCTCGACGGCGAGGACGTCATGCAGGAAACGCTATTCGAGATCTATCGCAAGATCGAGATGATCGACGATCCGGGCGCGCTTCGCTCGTGGCTGTTTCGCACCGCGCACAACCGCTGCATCGACTTCCTGCGCAACCGGCAAACGCGGCGACGCGCCGAAACCAATTTTGCCATCGACGAGATCGTTCTGCCGGCGGAACCCGCTGGCCAGGGCACCGATCGCGCCATCGAACGGCTGGTGATCCACCTGCCGCCGAAGGAGCGGGCCTGCATTCTGCTGAAGGACGTCTTCGACCATTCGCTCGAAGAGATCGCCGACCTCGTCGGGTCGACGATCGGCGGCGTCAAGGCCGCCTTGAGCCGCGGCCGCGCCAAGCTGGCAGCGCTGCCGAGCCAGTCAGTCGTTCGTTCCGAGCCTTCGCCGGATCCACAGCTTTCAAGGCTGCTCAACCGCTATGTCGAACTCTTCAACCGCCGGGACTGGGAGGGCGTGCGGGCACTGACCAGCGCGGACGCACAGTTGCGGGTATCGGACTGCTTCAGGGGGCCTTTGTCGGATTCGATCTACTTCGTCGAATATGAAAAGGGCAAAGCGAACTGGCGGATAGCCATCGGCGCGGTGGATGACGAAATCGTGCTGCTCGTGCTCCACCGAGGCGAAGCAGGCTGGGTACCGGCCTATCCGGTTCGGATCGAAGCGACCGGGGATGCCGTCGTTCGGATCAGCGACTATTATGCATGCTCGTGGCTGCTAAGAGCGGCGCGCATGGTTGTCGTTGCGGATCCGAACTGTGACCGTTCAGCCCGCTGACCGCCACGCCGCTGCGCCCGCCGCCACCAGCATCAGTGCCGCCGCGATCAAGGCGCAGTTGGCGAAGCCGAGGCTCGTGTAGAGCGGGCCGAAGCCTGCCGTGCCGACGGTGACGGCGAGATAGGTGACCGCGCTGTTCAGGCCCATGATGGTGCCGCGCCGCGACGGGTCGAGCGCGGTGAGGCGCATGACCAGCACGTTCAGTCCGAAATGGTTGGCAAGGCCCCAGACGGCGATCGTCGCGATCAGCAGGCCGAAGCCGCCGCTCGCCAACGCGATCGCGACATAGACTGAGGCGACGAGAAGATAGGCGAAAGGCATGACGCGGCGGGCGCCGAGCCGGTCGATGATGCCATCGAGCAAGGCGGCCGCGCCGAAACCGAGGCCATAGGCGACCGCCGCCAGGCCGTTGGCGCTGACCGGCTCGCCGAGCGCTTGGTGGAGATGATCGCCGAGATAGCCGTAGACGCCGTAGAAGGCGGTCATGAAGGCACCGCAGGCAATGAGCAGCGGCAGGATGCCGAGAACGGCGAGCGCGCCAAGCGGCGACGGCGCGGGGCCGCTTTTCCTACTATCGTGCAGCGAGCTCATGGCCAAGCCGGCGACGGCCGCTCCTGCGAGCAGCGCAACGGCCGCGAAGACCGCGCGCCAGTGGATGAGATCGGCAATCACGGCCGACAGCGAGACGCCGGCGACCATGGAAAGCGTCCAGCCGGTCAGCACCACCCCGATGGTGCCGCTTTCGCGGCCAGGCGGCGCGATCGCGGCCGAGCTGGCATAGATCGCCGGCATGGCGATGCCGGCGGCGATGCCGGCAACGAGCTGGGCGGCCACCAGCATCGTCACCGTCGGCGCCAAAGCGCTGGCGACCAGCGCGATGGCCAGCAGCAGCAATGCGCCCTGCAGTATGCGGCGCGCGCCGATCCGGTCGATGTAGCGGGCAAGGAAGAGCGCGCTGGCCGACGTGCCGAGGCCGAAGGCAGCGGCAGCCGTCATCACCGCCGGCACGCTGGCCCCGAACGATGCCGCGACAGCGGGCGCGATCGGCCCCAGAACCAGCGAATTGGAGCCGATGACGGCGATGCAGCCGGTCAGCAGATAGGCGGCTGCGGGGATCGGCGCGCGGGGCGCCTCGGTTATAATTGCTGATTGATTGCTGTTCGACATATGATCATAATGACCGAATTAAATTCCGCAACAACGGAGAATTTCCATATGGACGCAGAAACAGATGACATTCAGCGGAACAAGCATCTGGCCCGGGAGGTCGACCCTATCGACCGAAAGATATTAGGCGTCCTCGTCGAGGACGCGACCATCAGCTATGCCGAGCTCGGCGAGCGCGTCGGCCTGTCGCCGCCGGCAGCACATGAGCGGGTCAAGCGGCTGAAGCGCAGCGGCGCCATCCGCGCCACATCGGCGATCATCGATCCGAGGGCGGTGAAGAAGCCACTGCTTGCCTTCGTGCATATCGACACCCGGGGCTGGGGCAAGACGCCGGAGCTGATGGCGGTCTCCAAATATCCGGAGGTCGAGGAGATCCACACGGTCGCCGGCGACACTTGCATGCTGCTTAAGGTGCGCACCGAGGACACGCGCGCGCTGGAGGGCCTGCTGGCCCGTCTCTACGATACGCCCGGCGTGACCTCGACGCGCAGCTATGTGGTGCTCTCGACCTATCTCGAGCGGCCGGTGCAGCCCGAGATCACGAACGAATGGCCGGCGCCGAAGCACATGGCGAACCCGGTTTATTAAGTCGCCGCGATCTGGTGGCGCCTGGAACGCGCCAGCAGATAGAACGCCGCGACATGCGTGATCATAAGCAGCGGCACGTAGAGGATCGGGATCGCGTAGGTCGCGCCCAACTGCCCCGCATGGCCAGGAAGATCGAGCACGGTGCCGAGATAATAGTCGCCGACAAGGTCCACCACGCCCGCGAGGTTGAAGGCGACGACCAACGGCCAGAAGATCGCGGGCCTCCCCACCGCGACCAGCGCCAGCATGGCAAGCAGGCCGGTCCCGAAATCGCCATAGGCGGCGAAGCTTGCGAAGCCAGGAGCAAGGTCGGGACCGACGACGCCCGGGATGAGGAAGACGAGGCCGAAGAAGCGGAAGCTGTGCAGCGTTGCTATCGCGCGCTGCGCCTCTATCGGCTCCATCGACCTCAGTCTTGGCCAGATATAGGCGACGAAGCAAAGCAGCCACGGCACATAGCCGAGTGCAAGATGGATGTTGAAGATCATCGCTGGTGACATCTTCGCCTCCTTCAGTGTTGGTTTTTCGCAATTCCGGAGGGAAGGCTATGGCGAAGCCGCCGAGCCTAACCGCCGAACGATTTTCCTGGAATTGCTCAATTGACCGGAACGGCTTCGAACACAGCCGTCAGAATGCCCAGCCGTCCCTCCATGAGATTGCGCCCGAGATTGGTGGCGAATTCGGCGAAACCCTGGCCCATGACGACCCCGAGATTGAGCGAGGGCGGGCCCGCGGCACGGAGCTCGGCGAACCAGGCTTTCGCGGCAGCCGTGTCGTCACGGCGGACGAGCGTGCCGAAGCCGGCGGCTTCGATCGCCTCGCAGGTCGCATCGGCCGTCAGCAGGAAGCTTTCGCCCAGCGTCTTCGCCCAGGGCACCGGATAGAGCGGATCGCCACCATTCAGCACGACGTCGAAGGTGGCGAATTTTCCGCCCGGCTTCAAAACGCGCCTGATCTCGCGGTAGAGCAGCGGCCGGTCGGCGATGTTCATCGCCACATGCTGCAACAGCGCGGCATCGAAACGGCTGTCTTCGAAAGGCAGCGCCAGAGCGCTGCCGGCTTCGAACGACACTTTGGCGTCTTGGCCGGTGCGCGTGGTCAGGTAGCGCGCGGCCTCGACGAAGGGTTCGCTTAGGTCGACTCCGATCATCGTGCAGCCATAGGTCTCGGCAAGAAACCGGGCAGGCCCGCCGACGCCCGATCCGACGTCGAGCACGGACATGCCGGCATTGATGGCGGCCAGATTGGCGAGCTCCGCAGTCGCGGCCAGCCCGCGGGTATGGAATTGGTCGAGGGTCGCCAGCTGTTCGGGCTTCAGCCGCTGTTGCTCAGGCCCAAACACCGCCAGTGCGTTCTTCAATCGATCGGTCAAGCCGGTCGCGCGATAGTGATCGCGCACGCGATCGAGTTCATCGGTCATTGCCGTTTCCTTTCAAGCTTCCAGGTCACGCAAGAGATACGACCGCTTTCTGCGAGCGCCTATCCGCGATAATGTCGATAGGTCATGAAGCAGAACTTCACAGTCAGGCACGGCGCGCTCGATGGGGTCGAAGCGTTTTTGAGCGTGGCCAAGCATCGCAATTTCCGCAAGGCAGCGGCTGAGCTTGCCGTCACCCCGTCAGCAATCAGCCAGGCGATACGCACGCTCGAGGCGCGCATCGGCACCGCGCTGTTCATCCGCACGACGCGCAGCGTCGGCCTGACGGAAGCCGGCGAGCGCTTTTTCGCCCGCGCCCGGCCGGCGTTCGAGGAACTGATCGCCGCAAGCGAGATCGCGCGCGGGATGGGCCAGCGGCCGGCGGGGCTGTTGCGCCTTTCAGTACCGCCAGCCGTGGTGCCGGTGCTGCTGGAGCCGATGATCGCCTCCTTTGCCCAGGCCTATCCCGAGATCGAGCTGGAGATCGTCGCCAGCGGCGAACTTACCGATCTCGCCGCCGAAGGATTCGACGCCGGCATCCGCATGGGCGACCTGATCGCGCCCGACATGATCGCGGTTCGCCTGACGCCCTCCTTTCCGATGGTGGTGGTCGGCAGTCCGGATTACTTGCGCCGGCGCGTCGCGCCCGAGCGCATCGAGGACCTGCGCGACCATGCCTGCCTGCGCCTGCGCCGCTCGAATGGTTCGGTCGCGCCCTGGTCCTTTGTCGACGGCAACAAGGCCGTCGAGGCAATCGTGTCGGGACCGCTCATCGCGCACGACTATCCATCGCTGCTCGGCGCGGCAATCCAGGGTATCGGGCTAGCCCAGGTGCCGAGCCCGATCGCCGAAGCGCCGATCGCCGACGGGCGACTGCAGGCGCTGCTCGACCGCTTCGCAGTGACCACGCCGGGCGTTTTCCTCTATTATCCGGAAAGGCACCAGGTGCTGCCCAAGCTGCGCGCTTTCATCGACCACATCAGACAGCCGGGCGGCGCTGACGCTCCGCGGAGCGATCGGGCACGCGGCGGCAGAGCTGACGCTTCGAAGACCCGTGAAGGCGGTTGAACCAGGCGACAAGCCGCTCGACCGCCGCGAGGAGCAGAGCGGCTTCGGCGATGCCGGTCGCATGCGCCGCGCCTTCAGAGGAGCTTCGGCCAACCACCGCAAGCGATCCGGCGTGCGACGGCGCGAAGGTAACGCCTTTCTAAATCCTTATCTTTTGTGCCACGCAAGCATTCTGCGGATCTCCTCGCGTTTTTCTTCCGACAGACCCGAGAGTAAGTCCTCGTCCAGATATCCTTGCCGGATGAGAGTTGCGAAAACGACGGTCAGTTGCGAATAGCGATAGTCGAACGTCCGATCCAAATCGCGACGTTGCTCCTTCAGATAGTCCTCGACCTCCCACATCTCGGGCGGCGTGGTCGCGGCGTTCGCCCGTCTTTTGAATTCGGCCATGATGCTGGCCAGTGCCCTCTCAAGAGCCTTGTCATATGCGGCGCGGGCAACTTTCTTTTCGGAGGGCGACCAACTAAGCTCATTCAAGGTCATAGACATCTTCCACGCAGGAGTCGGGCGGTGGATATTATCCTAACCGTGTCGCCTTTGTGACCTGTTTCCGCTTCGCCGCAGCTTGGCGGAACACCGCGCATGGCGGCCATCATTCTGCGGCGCGAGATGCGATCAACGATCGGATACGTTCCGCATCGGCCTGCGTGACAGGATTGTAGACGATCATGCCGAGCTCCGGGCGGCCGTCGACCGCGAAGACGGAGAACTCCAGCTCGATCAGCCCGATTTCGGGATGCCGCAGACGCTTCACGCCTTCGCCATGCGCCGTAACGACGTCATTGTCGCGCCAGAGTGCCGCGAACTCCGGACTGGTCCTGGAAAGCTCCTCGACGAGTTCCGTGACCTCGGCGCCGGCGCCCGCGCGGACGGCGTCGGCTCTGAAGGACCCGACCACGAAACGCGCGACACTCTGCCAGTCGTCCTGCGCATCGCGCACGCGCGGGTTGCCGAACATCAGGCGCAGGATGTTGCGTTGCTCGCGCGGCAGCTTGGAATAGTCGGTCAGCATTGCTGCCGCGGCACGGTTCCATGCCACCACATCCCATGTCGCGGTCTTGATGATCGACGGACTGGGGTCCAAGGCATCCAGCACGCGCTGCAGGCGCGGCGTCACGCTGTCCACGCTTTTGTAGCGAACTTCCGGCGGCCGCCCTAGACCCAGCATGAACAAATGCTCGCGTTCGGGCTCGGTCAGCATCAGCCCGGTCGCGATGCGATTCAGCACGTCGGCGGAGGGCGCGCCGCCCCGCCCCTGCTCCAGCCAGGTATACCAGGTCGGGCTGATATTGGCGCGCTGCGCCACCTCCTCGCGGCGCAGCCCTTGTGTGCGCCGGCGCCCCGTGGCGAAGCCGAAGGCGGCGGGATCAAGGCGCATGCGGCGATCTCGCAAAAAGGTGCCAAGCTTGTTGGTCGTTTCGAGCGCCATCGCGATCCTGTTGGCTATTATACCATGATAAAGTCACTACTTTAACAGAATGATTTATAGCGCAAATAAGGCCTCCGAACAACCACAGGAGACCTCCCATGCGTGTATTCCTTACCGGCGCGACCGGCTTCATCGGTTCCAGGATCGTGCCCGAACTTCTTGCCGCCGGGCACCAGGTGCTCGGCCTGACCCGCTCCGATGCAGGTGCGCGGTCGCTTGTCGCCGCCGGCGCCGAGCCGCATCGCGGCGACCTCGAAGACCTCGACAGCCTGCGCGACGGCGCGGCGAAATCGGATGCGGTGATACACACCGCCTTCGACCACAATTTCTCGAACTTCGTGGCGAATTGCGAAAAGGACAAACGGGTCATCGAAGCGCTGGGCGGCGCGCTCGCCGGCTCGGACCGGCTGCTCATCATCACGTCGGGTGTGGGCATGGGATCCGCCGAACACGGACAGCCGGCGAGAGAAGACGTGTTCAACACCGACCATCCCAATCCGCGCATCCTGTCGGAGCTTACCGGCGCGGCGATGGCCGAGAAGGGCGCCAAGGTGTCGGTGGTGCGGCTGCCGCAGGTGCATGACACGGTGAAGCAAGGCCTGATCACACCGCTGATCGCGCAGACGCGCGCCAAGGGCGTGTCGGCCTATCTTGGCGAGGGCCGCAACCGGTGGTCGGCGGCGCATGTGCTGGACGTCGCGAAGCTCTATCGTCTGGCGCTGGACAAGCAGGAAGCCGGCGTGCGCTACAACGCCGTCGCCGAGGAAGGCATCCCGGTGCGCGAGATCGCGGAAGTGATCGGCGCCGGGCTCAACGTGCCTGTGGTCCCGCTCTCGCAGGAAGAGGCAGCGGACCATTTCGGATGGCTTGCCATGTTCGCCGGCCTCGACATGCCGGCGTCGAGCGAATGGACGCGCGCGCATCTCGGCTGGCAGCCGACCGGACCCGGTCTCATCGCCGACCTTGAGCGGATGGATTATTCGCAAGCCGCCGCGGCCTAAGCCCAGTCCTCCGGCGGTTCAGTGACCGGCTGGACCGCTGTTCGCTCTAAGCTCGGAGCAGATCCGCCAGGCTGTCGGACTTTTCCACCTTGTCGGTGAGATCCAGCCCCGACAGCAAGTCGACCAGATGGCTGTTCATCAGCGCGGCGGCGTCGGCGCTGTCGCCGGCCTCGATGGCGTCGACCAGCGCGTGATGGGCGTGCTTCTCGCAGGTGGCGTCGCGGCGCTTCCAGTAGAGCGCGATGATCAGGGAGGAGTGCGAGACGAGGTCGCGCACGAAATTGGTGAACACCGAATGCGCGGCGATCTCGGCGATGCCGACATGGAAGCGCGCGGACAGCATGATGGCGTCGCTGTCGCGGCCGGCATGCAGCGCCTCGTGCTCCTTCTCCAGGTGTGACCGCAATTGCGCGATATCGGACGGCACCGCCGTCCTGGCGGCGAGCGCGGCCACCTTGGGTTCGATCAGCGCCCTCGCCTCGAACACTTCGCGCGCCTCGATCTTCGACGGCTGCGCGACAAAGGCGCCGCGATTGGGCTCCAGCCGCGCCAGCCGGTCATGGGCAAGGGCCTGCAGCGCGGACCGGACCACCGTGCGGCTCACCGAATAGATCGAGGCCAGTTCGTCCTCCGGCAATTTGGTGCCCGGCGCGAGACGATGGCTGACGATGGCGTCCCTCAGCCCATAATAGATCGGCGACCAGCGCGCGGCCGGCTTGTCGTCTCGATCTTCTTCCTTGAGTACCGTCAACATGCTTTCAATGCGCGGGCCCGAAATGGCCCGATCTGCCCCCCAAATCGCCGGCAGCCCGTCCAATCTAGTATCGCTCGCGCGGCGGTCAATCCCACCTGTCCGGGCGCCGGCCGGTCGCCCGGCAGCATGAAGTCGCCTAGACGACTTCGACTTCCGTGGGCGACAGCGGTGCGAACATGCCGGCGAACTGTTTGCCGCGCGGCGCGGCATAGCCACCGATCTTCGATGTCCTCAATCCCACCTTACACAGGCTCTCGGCCAGCGTGACGGCGCAGACGACGCCATCGAGCACGGGGACGCCATGTTCTTCCGAAAGGCTGTTGGCAAGGTCGGCCATGCCGGCGCAGCCGAGCACGATGGCCTCGGCGTGATCCTCGCTTATGGCGCGCGCGATCTCCTGCGATATCTTGTGCCTTGCATTCGAGCCCGGACGTTCGAGCTCGAGCACGGCGACTTCCGACGAGCGTACCTTGGCGCAGCGCGAAGCGAGACCGTATTTCGCCAGATTGTGCTCGATCGCCGGCACCGAGCGGGCAAGCGTCGTGACGACGCTGAACTTGCCGGCGATCAGGCTCGCCATATGGAAGGCGGCCTCGCCGATGCCGATGACGGGGGCTCCGCTGGCACAGCGCGCCGCGTCGAGCCCGGTGTCGTCGAAACAGGCAATCACATAGGCATCGGCTGCCGGCGCCTTGCCCATCTCGGCAATGATGCCCGGCACGGCGAAGACCTCGTCGAAGTAGCCCTCGATGCTTGGTGGACCGTCGGCCGGATTGACCGCCATGATTTCGGTTCCCGCGGAGGCGACGCTTTGCGCCGCCTCGCCGATCTTGGCGGTCATCGAGGCGGTCGTGTTGGGGTTGATGACAAGTATGCGCATTGAAATCAGCCTCAGATCTCACCGCCGAGATAAAGACGCTTGACCCGGTCGTCGGTCAGCAATTCGGCGGAGTTGCCGCTCAGCGCGACACTGCCGGTAGTCAGCGCATAGGCGCGCTGCGAGATGCGCAGCGCCATGCGCGAATTCTGCTCGACCAGCAGCACGCTGACCTTCTCGTCGCGGTTGATGGCTACGATGGAGCGGGCGATGTCCTGGACGAGCTTTGGTGCGACGCCGAGCGACGGCTCGTCGAGCAGCAGAAGCTTCGGCTTCGCCATCAGCGCACGGCCGATGACCAGCATCTGCTGTTCGCCGCCGCTCATCGTGCCGGCGGCCTGCGAGAAGCGCTCCTTCAGCCGCGGAAAGCGCCCCAGAACCATCTCCATCGACGCGGCGATCTCGGATTTGCTGGTGCGGATGAAGGCGCCCATCAGGAGGTTGTCCCTGACCGACATGAAGGGGAAGACGCGGCGCCCTTCCGGCACCATGGCGATGCCCATCTTGACGATCTCGTCTGGGGCAGCGCCGTCGATGCGCTTGCCGCCGTAATGGATCTCGCCGGACCTGATCTTGCGCAAGCCGGTGATGGCGCGAAGGATCGACGACTTGCCGGCGCCGTTGGCGCCGATCAGCGCGACGGTCTCGCCCTCGTTGACCTCGAGCGAGACGCCTTTCAGCGCATAGACGTGATCGTAATAGAGCTCGACATTGGCGAAGTTCAGGATCTGGTTCATAGGCCGATCGCCTCGTCTTCGCTGCCCAGATAGGCTTCGATCACCTTCTCGTTCGCCTGGATTTCCGACGGCGTCCCCTCGGCGATCTTCTGCCCGAAATTGAGGACCACGATGCGGTCCGAGATCTTCATCACGGCCGGCATATCGTGCTCGACGAGCAGGATGGTGAGGCCGAGGTCGCGCAGGCGCCGCACCATCGCAACCATGCGCATCGTTTCGTCGTGGTTCATGCCGGCGAAGGGCTCGTCGAGCAGGAGGATCGAAGGATCGGTGGCAAGGCCGATGGCGATGCCCAGCGCCCGTAAATGGCCGTGCGGCAGGTTGCGGGCGGTCTCATTGGCAAGCGAGGAGAGGCCGAGCAGCGCCAGGATTTCGTCGGCGGAGGCGCCGAAGGCCACCTCGTCGGCCTTCGCCGCGCCGGTGCCGAGGAAAAAGCCGAGAAGGCCTGCCTTCGAGCGCAGGTGATGCGCGATGACGACGTTGTCGCGCACGCTCATGTTCTTGAAGATGGTGGTCTCCTGGAAGGTGCGCACGACGCCCTTGCGGGCGGCGATATGCGGCGCCATGCCTGAGATGCGTTCGCCCTTCAGGCGCACCTCGCCCGTCGTGGGCTTGAGGAAGGACGAGATCAGCTTGAACAAAGTCGACTTGCCGGCGCCGTTCGGGCCGATCACCGACAGGATCTCTTTCTCGCGCACCGAGAAGGAGATGTTATTGACCGCGACCAGACCGCCGAAGCGCTTGGTGATGCCAGAGACTTCGAGCATTTCGGCCATGGCTCAAGCCTTCTTCCGGATCGAAGCCGCGAGGCTGAGCAGGCCGTTGGGCAGCACCAGCATCAGGACGATCATCAGACCGGAATAGATGAGCAGTTGGAATTGGCCCGTCTGGAACAAGAGATCCCAGCCGAAATAGAGCACGAGCGTGCCGAGCATCGGCCCGAACACGTAGCCGAGGCCGCCAAGGAAACAGTTCAGCATGAAGTTGACGGAATCGGTGACCGTGAAGCTCGACGGATAGATCGATTGCGAGATGGCGGCGAAGATGGCGCCGGCCACGCCACCGAAGAAGGACGACACGGCGTAGGCGATGATGCGCAGAGAAGCGATGTTGACGCCGATCGAGGAGGCCAGTTCCTCATTCTGCTGCAGCGACTGGCAAAGCTTGCCGATGCGCGAATTGACCAGCCGGTACATGACCCCGAAGCAGACCACCATCAGCGTGACCGCCAGAAGATAGAAGGCAAGCCGCGAATTCTGCAGCGTGGCGAAATCCGGAATGATGGTCAGGCCGAAGACCGACAGCGCGCCGGGCAGCGGGATGCTGACGATGCCCTTGGCGCCGTTGGTGATCGGCAGCGCCAGCGCGAGCAGCCGCGCCACCTCGGTCAGCACCAGCGTGACCATGGCGAAGTAAACGCCACGCAGCCGCAGGATCGGCAGGCCGATCAGCACGCTCGCAGCGGCGCAAAAAAGTCCGGCCACCGGTAAGGTCAACCAGAACGACCAGCCATAGTTCATCACCAGTATGGCCGAGACATAGCCGCCCATCAGCGCGTAGGCGCCCTGGCCGATGTTGATGCGGCCGATGTAGAAGGTGAGCCAAACGCCGGCGCTGGCGATGCTGAGCAGCGCCACCGAGGTCAGCGTGTAATAGAGGTCGAAGCGGCCGCTTCCCGAGATCGCGGCCGGCACCGCGATGAAGACGATCGCCAGGAAGGCCGCGACCGACGCGATTTTCATGTTGCGATTGCGGGTCATGGCGCCATCAACCCCACGGCTTGCCCATCAGCCCGTTGGGGCGGATCGACAGGAACACCATCAGGGCAGCGAAGATGACGAGATAGGTGATGTCGCCATATTCGCGCAGCACGGTGAGGCCGACCGACTCCATCATGCCGAGAATGAAGCCGCCGGCGATGGCCCCGCCGACGACGCCGGCGCCGCCGATCATCACCATCAGGAAGGCCTTGATGGAGATCGGCCCGCCAATGCCTGAGTTGACGCCGGTGATGGTGACCAGCAGCCCGCCGACGACGCCCGCGAGCATGGCGCCCATGGCGAAACCGATCATCGAATAGCGGTCGACACGGACGCCCATCAGCTGGGCCGCGACGCGGTCCTGGGCAAGCGCGCGCATGGCGCGCCCGACCCGGCTGTACTGCATATAGAGCACGAAGGCGGCGATGAAGACGATGGCCAGCACGCCGACGACCATACGATCGTAAGGCATGATGATGCCGGCCTCGTTGAAGACGCCCTTGACGATCTTGGGAACGCCGCGCTGCTTTTCGCCGAACAGAAGCAGGATGACGGCGTCGAAGAAAAAGGCCGTCGCGGCGGCGAGCAGCATGGTGCTCTCCTCGCGATGGCTGCGCCTGATGACGGTGCGGAAGAGGAATTTCTCCATCAGCGCGCCGATGACGGCGAGCGTGACGCCGGAGGCGAGCAGCGCCACCACGAAAGGCAGCCCGAGCTGGCCGTAGACGGTGTAGGTGATGAAGCCGCCCAGCACATACATCTGCCCGTGGGCGAAATTGAGCACGTTCATCAGGGCGAAGATCAGGGTCAAGCCCAGCGCGATCAGCGCGTATTGGGCACCGAGATACAATCCGTTGGCGATGACCTGTTCCATGGATACCTTCGATCTTCCGCGGGGTCCGGCCTATCGGACCCCGCGGCAAGCTGCAGGAAATGTCGCTCGAAGGTAGCGCTAGTCGACGGAGCCGACGAACAAGGTCTGGAAAGCGCCATCCTTATATTCGTTGACCACCATCGGCACCGAAAGCTGGCGCTTCTGGCCGAAGGACGTCATGCCGACATAGCTGAGCTTCGCGTCGCCCTTCAGGAAGGGATTGGGCGCCGAGAAAGTGTCCATGGTCTTCTTGAATTCGGCGACGTCGTTGATGGCCGCCGGATTGGCCTTCAAGGTCTCGATGATGTATTCGAGCGCATAGACCTTGGTGTTGGACTCGTCGTTGTATTCGCCGAACATCTTGGTGTAGCGGGCGACGAATTCCTTCATCGCGTCCGAGGCGATCTCCGGCGTGGAGGCACCGCCGACGGAGATGAAGCCGTTGGCGTATTCGCCGGCGCCCTCTTCCAGGACCTTGGCGTCCTGCGCGGTTTCCGTCGAGATCAGGCCTTCATAGCCAAGCTCGCGGGCGGCGCGGATGAGCAGCGGCGCGTTGGCCGGCGCCACGCCCGACAGGACGAGCAGGTCGGGCTTCAAGGCGACGATCGGCGTCAGCACCGGCGTGAAGTCGCGGGTGTCGTTCTGGTAAGTGTCGTTCTGGGCGACGACTTCCAGTCCAAGTGCCTTCGCCGCCTCGACGCCACTGTCGCGCTGGCTGAGCGGGTCGGATTCATTGGCCGCGACAAAGGCGATCTTCTTCACGCCTTTGTTTTCCTTGAGGTATTTGTAGATAGCCGGACCGGACTGGTAGTTGGCGATCATGCCGAGCACCGCATTGGAGGCGGGCTTCTGGTAGAGCGCCTTGGGGAAGGCGTAGGGGAAATAGATGATGCCGTTGGCCTCGGCAACGGGGCGCACCGCGGCGGCGCCGTCATCGACGTTCGGGCCGACGACATAGTGGACACCTTCCTGCGCCATCTTCTCCATGCCGGCGATGGCGCGCTTGGGATCCTTCTGGTCGTCGAAGGTGACGATGTTGATCTTGTAGGTGTCGTTGCCGATCTTGACGCCACCGGTTTCGTTGATCCAGGCGGCGCGGGTCTGCATCGAGCGCACATTCGACGTGCCCCAGGCGGCAGCGGGGCCGCTGGTAACGCCGACGAAGCCGATCTTCAGTTCCTTGTTTTCAGCCTGCGCGGACGAGATGCCGAGAGCGGCAAGCGCCAGGGTCGAGACGGCGCCGAGCGCCATTGATTTCAGAGTCGAGCGACGGTTGATCATAGCTTCAGTTCCCCTTGGTTATCGCGCTTTGTGTTTTGCTCGTAGGCTGCGCGTATAGCGTAAGGGAAACCGGCCGAGATCGATTGTCAACATCTTTCTTCGGTATTGTATACAATATCTGGATCGACTGCGTGCGACCCGCAGCCCGTGAGAGGACCGGCATTCAAAGGAGGCCACGTCCGGCCAGTCACAGCCACCCCAGCGGCTCCGATGAAGCCGCGGGGACCATAAATGCAAAGAGGGTCGAGGCTTATCGAACACTGGTCCCGAGGAACGCTGACCCGGGGAATCCTACTTCCCGCAATAGTTATCGTTGATGTCGTTTACCGCATTCGCGTCCGGTCCGACGCGGTGATACGCGCAGGCGCCCGCCGCCGTGGTGGTCATCTGCCGATCGTAATAGCGCGGACCGCCGAACAGCGTCTCGATGATGTCGTCGCTGGCCGGAACATAACGCTCCTGTTTGACGACGCGGTAGCGATGTTCGCCGGCGCCAGCCGGGCCGGCCATCATGGCCGCTGTGACAAGCATGAGCGCGGCGATTGCAAAAAATTTCGTCATAGCAGCGACCTTCCGGGCAGCGACCTTCCGGCAATTTGATTTGCAGCATATCCAAAATCGCCAGCGGAGCAAAAGTTCCCATAGCTGCTTTCAGCACCGCTAATGCTCGACAGAGCGGCAGATCTGCAGGTCGCCTAGAATCTGTCGACTTCTATCGATGGCCTGGATTCGCTGGAGCGTCCTGTGCCATCCGATACTACTTCACCGTACTCGCCTTAACTCGATTGTCTCTATGCATTGTAACGCGTTGATTTATGAGCGCAAAATATTCCCCCTGACGGACCGTCACAGATGCATTCGTTCGGACTTTGTGAAGCGCATGAACATCAAACTAGTTGTCGACGATCTGCGCGCCCATTCATTTCTTTTTGAACTCAAACAGTTCAACCAGATTGCCCGACGGATCTTCCACAAGTCTGGCGCGACCAGCTCCCGCCTCGCTGATTTCTCCTTTGAATTTGGCGCCTGCATCGTTCAACCGGCCGACGAGGGCGTCTATGTCTTTTGTGACGATCATGAACCGGTTCCATCCGCCGGGCTCCGGTTTACCGCCGGCAGTTCCTCCACTGCCTGCCCCCGGAGCACTAAGGTAAAGCGTGAGATCATCGCGAATGAGCGCTGCGAACTTGCCAGGGTTGTGCATGTCAACCTTGAACTCGAGTTTATCGCGATAAAACGCGACCGAACTGTCAATGTCTGTCACGATGTATCGGATAGATGCCATGGTCCGTGCTCCTTTCACTGTAGAAAGTGAACTGGCCAATGCGAACGTGGTTCCTTGGCAATGGGGATCACGGCCAACAGTCGGCCCGTCGGCTGATGAGAACACGACCTGGCCCTCTACCGCCTGTGGAGCCGCGTCGCTCGATTTATCGCTGGCCTCCAATTCGCTTACTCTCCTACCCCATGCTACTCCGCGGTACTCCCTGTCATTCCCCGGCGCGGCACCACACTGATCGGCGTGAACGTGTAGACCGGCTCGCCGCGTTGGTTGAACGCCGTCCACTTGGTCCGGACGAGCCCTTGCGGCTTCGTTTTCGACGGAATGAGTTCGGTCACTTCACCTTCAAGATGGAGGACATCGTCCGGCCGAACGGGGGCGAGCCAGCGCAATTCATCCACGCCTATACCCAACAGGGGATGCCGCCCGCCGGCACCAACCTCGACCAACAGACGCATTGCGATCGCGGCAGTATGCCAGCCAGAGGCCGCAAGGCCTTTCAGCGGCGTTAGAGCGGCAGCGGCTTCGTCGAGGTGAATCGGCTGCGGGTCGAACTCCGATGCAAAGCGCTTGATGTCCTCACGCGTGATCCGCTTCCCGCGGCTCCTGAAGCGCATGCCTAGTGCGAAATCGTCGAACCACTCAATCGTCGGCTTATCCTGGATATGATCTAGGTTCGGGATCACGGGTTTGGACTGAGTGTCAGTATTCGTCGTCATGATCGTCTCCGATAGCTTGCAGGGTGGATGCGACGTTGTTGCCGTAGCCCTCGCGGGCTAGAGGCGAGTGGGGGTACAGGACCAGGGGCGGAACCATGAGTGATGCCGGGTCGACCGTCGCCGCTCAGGGAGTCAGTTCGAGGATCAGGTTGATCGGCGTCTGCACGGCGCGCCGCAGGCTGGAAAACCCCGCTTCGCGCGCCACCTTGCGCAGTCGCTCTTCGCCCGCCTGGGCACCGAGGCCGAGCCCGACTTCCTGCGACAGCGAGTTCGGCGTGCATGCCATCGCCGATGCGGCGTAGTACATGCGGCCGATCGGGTTCAGGTTCTCCTCCAGCCGGTCGCCCGCATAGGGCTCCACCAGCAGCACCTTGCCATCGGGCTTGAGCGCCTTGCGGCAGCGCGCGAGCGCGCCGACGGGATCGCCGAGATCATGCAGGCAGTCCATGAAGCAGACGAGATCGAAGTCTTCACCGTCGAATTCGGTCGCAGACTTGACTTCGAAAGCGATGTTGCCGGTCACGCCCTGCTCGGCGGCGCGTGCGCGCGCGGTCGCGATCGACCCGTCGTGATAGTCGAGGCCGATGAAACTCGATTTGGGGAACGCCTGCGCCATTAAGATAGTGGAGGCGCCGTGTCCGCGACCGACGTCGGCAACCCGGGCGCCTCGCTTCAGGCGCTCGACGACGCCATCGAGCGCCGGCAGCCACTCGTTCACCAGACATGCACGATAGCCGGTGCGGAAAAAGCTCTCGGTGCCGCAGAACAAGCGATGATTATGCGCGTGCCAGCCCAAGCCTTCGCCCGAGCGAAAGGCCGCGACGATCTGATCTTCGTCGAGCCAGAACGAGGCCGCGACCTCGAAGGCAGATGCCATGAAGATGGAGCTCTGCTCGAGCGCCAGCACCATCGCTTGCGCCGGCGGCAGCGCGTAAGTCTGCTTCGCGGGATCATAGGCGACATAGCCGCCGGCTGCCTGATTGGCGAGCCATTCACGGATATAGCGCTCCCGAATGCCAGTGGCTTCAGCAAGCGCCGTCGAGGTGCAGGCGCCGAGATCGGCCATCGCCTGATAGAGTCCGAGCTTGCGCCCGACATTGACGAGCACGCCGGAAAAGGCGGCGCCGAGGTCGGTAACGACCCGCCCGATGAAAGCTTCGACTTCGCTCGGCGCTGGCGGTGGTGTGAACTGGGTCATGACCGGTTTCCTTTTGCGTTGGTGTAGCGCGGCCGAAAGCAGCCGCTTGCTGCAGCGCCTGAGATATTCGGCAAAAGGGAAGCAGGTCTTGATATACTGCGCCAAAGCCTTGCGAGATCGTGCCAATGACGACGGAAAGACGCGCGGCAGCCAAGCTCGCTACGCCGAGCATTAATCTGGCCAGCATCGTCTACGGCCTCGACGCCTATATGCGCTCGCGCGGGGGTCATGCAGGCGAAGCCTTGCGCCGTACCGAGCTCGAGCCGGGGGATCTGACCGACCCTGACCGACGCGTACCGCTCATTCGCTATCTGGAGCTGCTGGAAATCTGCGCTGACGTCTTGGAGGATCGGCAATTCGGCTTAAAGTTCGGAGCTCAGTACGATCCGCGCCACGCCGGCGTCGTCGGCAATATCGCCTTGGCCTCGCGCACGGTAGGCGAAGCCTTGGAATCCATGGGCCGCTATCTGCCGACCATGGTCGACGCCACGGTTCATGGTGTGGAAGTGAGCGATGGGGTCGCCTTTTGTGTATTCCTACTACATCGACCCGCTGATGATGTCGTACCGGCAGAAAGGCGACTGGGCGATCGCTTTCGCGTGCAACCTCATGCGCGTCGGGCTCGGCGATCCACGTTGGACCCCGCAGGAAGTCCTGCTCCCGCAATTGGCGGATGAAACGCCAGCGGAACGCCGCGGCCGCGCGGAGATCATGGGTGACAATATTCGGGTGGGCCACCCCTGGGCCGGCATCCGGTTTGACGCCGGCCTGCTTAAACGGCCAATGGCGACGGCCGATGCCATGATCGAGAGCCTGATGCGCCATTACGGCGATCTTCGGCTCGCCGCTTTGCCGGAACAACGCGGCGCGATCGAGCAGTTGCGGCGCGAGATCGCCCGCGCGTTGGTCAAGGGCGAAATCGGCATCGAGCACCTCGCTAACGCGACTAGCACCTCCGTGCGGACGCTGCAGCGGCGGCTGAAGGAAGCCGGCGTGAATTACAACGACCTGCTGAACGATGTTCGCAAAACGCTGGCGCTGAATCTCTTGGAGAATGAGACGCTGGCGCTGGGTGAGATCGCCTTTTCACTCGGTTACTCTGAAGTCAGCGCGTTCAATCACGCCTTCCGGCGCTGGGTTGGCCAATCGCCGGGCGATTATCGCCGCCTGCGAGCGGCTCGTTCCAATTCCGCCGCAGAGAAGAATTCAGAACCATCGGCCACGGGATCGATTTAAAATGGCTCCGCTCATCGAACGTCGACTCCAGTTCCATCAATGACTTGGGACAAACAACGGCTCGAAGAGACGATGGAGGGCAGGTGATCGACGAACTATCCCGTAACCCTCTACTTTTTCTACGCTATTCCTCTCCAAAGCCCGCCGGGGTATCCCCACACCCTCACTCCCACTCGATCGTCCCCGGCGGTTTCGACGTCACGTCATACACCACCCGGTTGATGCCCTTGACCTCGTTGATGATGCGGGTGGCGGCGGCGGCGAGGAAGTTCATGTCGTGGTGGTAGAAGTCGGCCGTCATGCCGTCGACGGAGGTGACGGCGCGCAGCGCGCAGACGAATTCATAGGTGCGGCCGTCACCCATGACGCCCACCGTCTGCACTGGTAGCAGCACAGCGAAGGCCTGCCAGATGGCGTCGTAGAGGCCGGCCTTGCGGATCTCGTCGAGATAGATGGCGTCGGCCTCGCGAAGGATTTCCAGCTTCTCGCGCGTGATGCCGCCCGGGCAGCGAATGGCGAGGCCGGGGCCTGGGAAGGGATGGCGGCCAATGAAGCTCTCGGGCAGGCCGAGTTCCTTGCCGAGCGCCCTCACCTCATCCTTGAACAATTCGCGCAGCGGCTCGACCAGCTTCATGTTCATGCGCTCGGGCAGGCCGCCGACATTGTGGTGCGACTTGATCGTCACAGACGGGCCACCGGAGAAGGAGACGCTCTCGATGACATCGGGATAGAGCGTGCCTTGGGCCAGGAAATCGGCGCCGCCGAGCTTCTTCGCCTCTTCCTCGAACACCTCGATGAACAGCCGGCCGATGGTCTTGCGCTTCTTTTCGGGGTCGGCCTCGCCTTCCAGCGCCGAGATGAAGCGGTCGGAAGCATCGACCAGGATCAGCGGCAGGTTGTAGTGCTGGCGGAACATCTCCACCACGCCCTTGGCCTCGTCCTTGCGCATCAGGCCGTGGTCGACGAGGATGCAGGTCAGCTGCTCGCCGACCGCCTCGTGGATGAGAAGCGCCGCGACGGAGGAGTCGACGCCGCCCGAAAGCGCGCAGATGACCTTGCCCTTGCCGACCTGCTTGCGGATCGTCTCCACCGCGTGCTCGCGATAGGCGCGCATCGTCCAGTCGCCCTCGATGCCGGCGATGTTGTGGACGAAGTTCCTGAGCAGCCTTGCGCCGTCCGGCGTGTGCACCACTTCCGGATGGAACATGATGCCGTACATCTTGCGCTCGATATCGCCGAAGATCGCGAAGGGCGAGCTTTCCGACTTGCCGAGCACCTTGAAGCCCGGCGGCAGTTCGATGACGCGGTCGCCATGGCTCATCCACACCTGATGGCGCTGGCCGGGCGCCCACAGACCTTCGAACAGCGGGCTCTCCTTCTCGATCTCGACGAAAGCGCGGCCGAACTCACGATGATTGGAGCTTTCGGCGACGCCGCCCATCTGCACGCAGAGCGCCATCTGGCCGTAGCAGATGCCGAGCACCGGCACGCCGGCGTCGAAGACGATCTGCGGCGCGCGCGGGCTGCCGATGTCGGTGGTCGAGGCCGGGCCGCCCGACAGGATCACCGCTTTCGGCTTGATGCGCTTGAAGGCCGCTTCGGCCGACTGGAACGGCACGATCTCGGAAAAGACGCCGGCCTCGCGGATGCGGCGGGCGATGAGCTGCGTGAACTGGCTGCCGAAATCGACAATCAGAACGGTGTCGGGATGATTGGCTGTCGTCGTCATGGCGAGCCTTTAGAGAAAGAAACGAGTCGGCGCAATGGCTCAGCGCTGCGGCTTTCAGTCCCTTTGGGCCTAACCTAGCGGATCGCGCCGCCGCCGATCGCCTGCTCCAGCAAGCCGATGGCCGCAGCGAGCTTCTCATCGATCACATGCAGATATTCCGTCCAATCATTGACGTGGCGCAGATCGGCCGCGCCGTCGGAAATGCCGCGGAGCCCAATCAGCGGCACGCCGAACAGCTGGCAGGCGCGCAGGCAGGCGAAGGTCTCCATGTCGACCATGTCGGCACCGATGGCGTCGTAGGCGGCGCCGGAGACGATCGCGCCGCCGGTCGAAAGCGACGCGGTCTTGATGCCCGGGATGACGAAAGGCAGCGGCACCGTCACCGGCAGGTCGAGGAAAGGCGTCGCCCCCTTCTCGAAGCCAAGCGGCGAAGCATCCATGTCGCGATAGCTCGCCGACACGGCCTGATAGATTTCGGTCTGTTCCAGCGTGCGGCTGCCGGCCGAGCCCAGCGAGACGACTAGGTCCGGAAGCGCTCCCTCGGCCTTCAATGCGGCCAGTTCGGCACCCAGCCTGACACCGGCTTCGACCGGACCGACGCCGGTCATCAGCGGCGTGAACAGATTTTTGAGGTGTGGGCCGTATTCGGCCTCCGCCGCCATGACGAAGAGAACAGCCTTGCCGGCGATCTGAACTGCACCCGCCATGGTTCAACCTTCAATTCCGTCGCGGCCGACCACCGTCATCATCGTGCCGGTCATGGTGGCGATCAGCTTGGCCTCGCCGTCGGCTGCGAAGGCGTAGGCCTGGCCGTCGGCGACGATGATGGTGCGGCCGGGCTTCGTCACGGAGCCTCGGAACAGGAAGCGCTCGCCCCTGCCCGGCGCGAGCAGGTTCACCTTGAACTCGATGGTCAGCACGCCGGAATTCTCCGGCATCAGCGAAAAGGCCGCGTAGCCGCAGGCGGAGTCCAGCGCGGTGGAGATGACGCCGGCATGCAGGAAACCGTGCTGCTGGGTCAGCGAGGCGGAATACGGCATCTCGATCTCGATGATACCGGGCGTCACCAGCGTCAGCTCGGCGCCGATCGTCGCCATCGCCTCCTGGCGGGCAAAGGACGCCCTGACGCGTTCCTCGAAATCCGGAGCGGGTACGATCTTGGCTGCTGCCATGGCGCTTTGCCTCATATTGCTGGCGAAGTTATTGCAGAGCCAGGCAAGACAGGCAATCGTTTATGCTGCAGCGCAGCAAAAGCCGGCTGTCTTCAAGAAGCAGTCCTGCGCAAGGCGTGGAGATAGAACCCATCGGTGCCGCTGAGCGCCGGCGACAGCGAGATGCCGCCGCTATCGGCAATGCGCGCGCGCCTGTCATGGCCCGGGAAGCGGCTGTCCCAGAGCTGGCGGTGATCGACCGGCGCGAAGCCTTCATGGCGTTCGCGGAACGCCGCGACCTGCTCGCCGTTCTCGGCGTCGAAGACCGAACAGGTGATGTAGACCAGCAGGCCGCCCGGCTTGACGAAAGCTTGCGCGGTGTCGAGGATCGCCTGTTGCTCCCCCTTGCGGGCATCGAGCTGCCGCTCGGTCAAACGCCATTTGGCGTCCGGGCGGCGGCGCCAGGTACCGCTGCCGGTGCAGGGGGCGTCGATCAGCACGACGTCCATATGGCTGATGAGCGGTGCAAGCTCCGTCGGCTTGCTGACGACCTGGACGTTGCGGTTGTGCGAGCGGCGGATGCGCTCGAAGATCGGCGCCAGCCGCACCTTCTCCGCGTCATGGGCAAAGAGCTGGCCCCGATTGTCCATCTCGGCCGACAGCGCCAGGGTCTTGCCGCCGGCGCCGGCGCAATAGTCGAGCACCTGCATGCCGGGCGCAGCCCCCGCGAGCGCCGCGGCAAGCTGCGAGCCCTCGTCCTGCACTTCGAACCAGCCTTTCTGGAAGGCGGGCTCGGCCTGCACGTTCGGATGCCTGCCGTCCCCGTCGATCGGCGGGATGCGGATGCCATGCGGCGCGATCGCTGTAGGCGCGGCACCCGTGCCCTGGAGCTCGGCCAGCACCTTGGCGCGATCGGCCTGGAGCGTGTTGACCCTGAGGTCCAATGGCGGGCGCTGGGCAAGCGCGGCGCCCTCCACCACCCAGGCGTCGCCATAGGCTTGCTCGAGCAACGGCGCGCACCAGTCAGGAACATCAGCCCGCACAGCATCGGGCGCGTCGGCCAGCCTGCGGCCGGCAGCTGCTTTCAGCTCGGGCGCGCTGAGCAGCGGCGGCGCGAATTTGTCGCCGTCCAGCGCGTCGTTGAGCGACTGCGCCGTCTGCCCCCACTCCAACAGAAGCGCGCCGAAGCCGATGGCGCGCGGCGTGTCCTCGCCGAACAGCCAGCCGGCCGAGCGTCTGCGGCGCAGCGCGTCGTAGACGATGTTGCCGATCGCCGCGCGATCGCCGCCGCCGGCGAAGCGATGCGACAGGCCCCAGTCGCGCAGCGCGTCGGCCACCGGCCGGTGCCGCCGGCCGATGTCTTCAAGAACCTCTATGGCCGCCGCCAGCCTTCCGCCCAGTCGCATCCCGTTTTCCGTAGCTGTTACAAATCGGTTCCAGCCCGCTCATAAAGCCTTTCAGGCCAGGATTGAAACAGTTCCGTTCGGCTTGCCGATGAAATGATGTTTCAGGACCGGACGATTTGGCCGAACGGTTTTTCCTCGGTGAGCGGCGCAGCCAGGAAACAAGAACAATCGATCAGAGCATGAAAGACTTCTAATGTTTTGATTGACGTCTGTAAGGAAGCCCACTGGCTTAACCTATCAGCTTTCCAAGTGTTGTCTGCAGGAATACTCTTCCGGCAGTGATTCGCGACGCGGGAAACGCGGTTTGACGGATCCTATGAGGAGAGGGCAATGAAGACTTATCTTGCAGAAGTTCTCGGCACGTTTTTGTTGGTGTTCATCGGCACCGCCTCCGTGGTCACGGGCGGTTTCGGCGGCGCGCTGCCGCTCGGACAGGAAGGCATCGGCCTGGCGTTCGGCATCGGCCTGATTGCCGCGGCCTATGCGATCGGCCCCATCTCGGGCGCGCATCTCAATCCGGCGGTGACGCTCGGCGTGTTCCTGGCGGGGCGGATGCCGGTCAAGGACGTCGTCCCCTACTGGATCGCGCAGATCATCGGCGCCATCATCGCCTCGCTGGCGCTGTGGATCATCGTTTCGGGCCAGGCCGGCGGCCACACCGGCGGCTTCGGCGCCAATGGCTGGGACGAGACGAAATGGGGCATGAGCTCGGCCTTCCTGTGGGAGCTGATCGGCACCTTCACCTTCGTCACCGTGATCCTCGGCGTCACCAACGCCAAGCACACCACCGCCTTTGCCGGCCTGGTCATCGGCCTGACGCTGGCGGGCATCCATTTCGCCATGATCCCGGTGACCGGCACCTCGGTCAATCCGGCCCGCTCGATCGGCCCGGCGCTGTTTTCGGGGGGTGCTGCGCTCAGCCAGCTCTGGCTGTTCATCGTCGCGCCGCTGATCGGCGGAGCGATCGCCGGCGTGGTCGCCAAGGCCGGCATCTTCGAAAAGGACTGACCGCAGTTCGATAAAAAGTAAAAGGCGCGGGCATGACCCCGCGCCTTTTTGCTTGGGAGGTACGACCTTATTTCGCGATGTCGAAACGGTCGGCGTTCATCACCTTCGTCCAGGCCTTGACGAAATCCTTGACGAACTTGGCCTTGGCGTCGGCCGAGGCGTAGACTTCGGAGAGCGCGCGCAGCTGCGCGTGCGAACCGAAGATCAAGTCGGCACGGGTGCCGGTCCACTTCACCTCTCTGGTCTTGCGGTCGCGCGCTTCGTAGACCTCGTCCGAACCGGGCTCGGAGCCGGCCGCCGGATCCCAGACGGTCGCCATCGAGAGCAGGTTGACGAAGAAGTCGTTGGTGAGCGTGCCCGGCCTGTCGGTGAAGACGCCATGTTTCGAGCCGGCGGTATTGGCACCGAGCACGCGCAAGCCGCCGACAAGCACCGTCATCTCCGGCGCCGTCAGCGTCAGCAACTGGGCGCGATCGACCAGCATCGCTTCGACCGACATCGGCAACGTGCCGCGGGCGTAATTGCGGAAGCCGTCGACTTTCGGTTCCAATGCCGCGACGGAGGCGACATCCGTCTGCTCCTGCGAAGCATCCATACGGCCCGGCGTGAAGGGCACCTTGACCACGTTGCCGCCGTCTTTCGCAGCCTTCTCGACCGCGGCGACGCCGCCAAGCACGATCAGATCCGCGAGCGAGACCTTCTTGTCGCCGGTCTGGGCTGCGTTGAACTCCTTCTGGATCGCTTCGAGCTTGGCCAGCACCTTGGCGAGCTGAGCCGGCTCGTTGACCTCCCAGTCCTTCTGGGGCGCCAGACGGATGCGGCCGCCATTGGCGCCGCCGCGCTTGTCCGAGCCGCGGAAGGTCGAGGCCGAGGCCCAGGCGGTCGAGACCAGCTCGGAGACCGACAGGCCGGAGGCCAGAATCTTGGCCTTGAGCGCAGCGATGTCGTCCTCGCTTACCAGCTCATGGTCGATGGCCGGGATCGGATCCTGCCAGATCAACTCTTCCTTCGGCACGAGCGGGCCGAGATAGCGAACGGCCGGGCCCATGTCGCGATGCGTGAGCTTGAACCAGGCGCGGGCGAAGGCGTCGGCGAACTGGTCCGGGTTCTGGTGGAAGCGGCGCGAGATCTTCTCATAGGCCGGGTCGAAACGCAGCGCGAGGTCGGTGGTGAGCATGGCCGGCGCGCGACGCTTGGAGGGATTGTGCGCGTCCGGAACGGTGCCGGCGCCGGCGCCGCCTTTCGGCGTCCACTGATGGGCGCCGGCCGGGCTCTTCGTCAGCTCCCATTCATAGTTGAAGAGATTGTCGAAGAAATTGTTGCTCCATTTGGTCGGCGTCGTCGTCCAGGTGACCTCGAGGCCCGAGGTGATGGCGTCGCCGGCAATGCCGGAGGCATATTTGCTCGACCAGCCGAGGCCCTGCGCCTCGATGCCGGCGCCTTCCGGCTCGGAACCCACCAGCGAGGCGTCACCCGCGCCATGCGTCTTGCCGAAACTGTGGCCGCCGGCGATCAGCGCCACCGTCTCCTCGTCGTTCATGGCCATGCGGCCGAAAGTCTCGCGGATGTCGCGCGCCGCGGCGACCGGATCCGGCTTGCCGTTCGGGCCTTCCGGGTTGACGTAGATCAGGCCCATCTGCACGGCGCCGAGATGGCCGCGAAGCTCACGGTCGCCCGAATAGCGCTCGTCGCCGAGCCATTTGGTTTCGGATCCCCAGTCCACGTCCTGCTCCGGCTCCCACACATCGGCGCGGCCGCCGGCAAAGCCGAAAGTCTTGAAGCCCATCGATTCCAGCGCGACGTTGCCGGTGAGGATCAGAAGGTCGGCCCAGGAGATCTTGCGGCCGTATTTCTGCTTGACCGGCCACAGCAGCCGGCGCGCCTTGTCGAGATTGGCGTTGTCCGGCCAGCTGTTCAGCGGCGCGAAACGCTGCTGACCGGCGCCGGCGCCGCCGCGGCCGTCGCCGATGCGATATGTGCCGGCGCTGTGCCAAGCCATGCGGATGAAGAGCGGCCCGTAATGGCCGAAGTCCGCTGGCCACCAGTCCTGCGAATCCGTCATGACCTTGTGCAGGTCTGCGATCACCGCATCAAGGTCGAGGCTTGCGAACTCCTTGGCATAGTCGAAATCTTCATCCATCGGGTCCGAGAGGTTCGACTGCTGGTGGAGAACGGAAAGGTCGAGCTGGTTCGGCCACCAGTCGCGGTTGGTCCGTGCGGATCCATGCGCCACCGGGCATTTGCCAGCGCTGTTGTCGTCGGTTTTCGCGTCCATCTTAGTCTCCCGATTCTGCCGAGGTTTTGCAGTGGTTGAATTTTGCCGAGGTTGATTTTTCCCGAAATTTCGGGGGCAGCCACTGGCCGCGCCAACCTGGAACGATTTCAGACTAGGCCGGCCTGCCGATAAAGACAAATTGCCTTTCCTGTTTCGTTTGATAGGATTTTCTTATGATTGGCCTCACCGTCCGGCAAATGCAGTATTTCGACGCGCTGGCGCAGACGCTGCATTTCGGCCGCGCGGCGAAGTTTGCCGGCGTCAGCCAACCGGCCCTTTCCGCGCAGATCGCCGAGATGGAAGAGCGGCTGAACTGCCTGTTGTTCGAACGCGGCGGCAAGACGGTGCGCATGACCGACGAGGCGCTTGCCCTGCAGCCGCGTATCGAGCGCATTCTGGCCGACATACGTGACGTCGAGACGACTGCCCGGCGCGGCCGGCCTACCATGCACGGACGCTTCCGGCTGGGCATCATTCCGACGGTCGCGCCCTATCTCCTGCCGCATGTGCTGCCGGAGCTGAAGAAGCGCTACCCTTCCCTCCAGCTCGAACTGCGCGAGTCGGTGACCGCGTCCTTGGTCGAGGACGCGACGTCCGGCCGGCTCGACGCCTTCATCGCGGCCTTGCCGCTCGAGCAGCCGGCGATCGTCACCGAAGCGCTTTTTCCAGACCGCTTCTTCCTTGCCGTTCCCGCCGGCGATCCGGCCTTCGCCTCGCCGCCGGTGCTGCCCGAAAGCCCGGCGCTGGAGCGGCTGATGCTTCTGGAGGAAGGCCACTGCCTGCGCGAGCAGGCCCTGGCCGTCTGCGGCAATGTGCGGCCGGTGGCGATGGCAAGCTACGGCGCCACCAGCCTGACGACGCTCCTGCAGATGGTGGCGCATGGGCTCGGCGTCACGCTGGTGCCGGAAATGGCGGCAAGTGCCGCCGGCGTCATGCCGGATCTGAGGATCGTGCCATTCCAGGAGCCGATGCCGCAGCGCATGATCTGCATGGCCTGGCGCCGCAACAAAGTGCGTCAGGACGAGTGCGTGGAGCTGGCGCGGATCATACGCGGGCTGGATCGGGCGGTGCTTGCGGCGTGAGGTGGCTGTCCCACGCCCCTTTCCATCTGCGGCGCCGATGCTCGGCCCACCACAAATTTCACGGCACAAAGATCAGAAACACGTAGGTGAAAAACACCACGACATGCACCATGCCGGTCAGGAACGTCGTTCTTTCGGTGCTGAAGCTGACGCTGCATATGAAAAGCGCCAGCACCAGAAGCACGGCATCGGACGCCGGGAGCCCCAGGGTCAGCCCCCTGCCCGTCAGCAGGCTGGCCGCCGCGACCGCCGGTATCGTCAACCCGATCGTGGCGCAGGCCGAGCCCATCGCGACGTTCAGGCTGCGCTGCAGCTCATTCTTGAAGGAGGCGCGGATCGCCGAGATCGCCTCCGGCATCAAAACCAGTGCCGCGATCATTGCTCCCACGATGCTGTCGGCCTGGGTCACCTTATAGGCCGCGAGCGCATCCTCCACGCTCGCGGCGACCTGCTCGGCGAGCAGGACAATGCCGATGAGCCCGCTCAACAGCAGCAGGGCGCTGACGAAAATGCTTTTGTGGGAGGCGGTCTGCATCGGAACGTCGTGCGCCTGCCCCTGGACGAAGTCCTCCCGGTGCCGGACGGTCTGGGCGAACACGAAGCTCGCATAGAGCAACACCGAAAGGACGCTGACGAAACCAAGCTGAGCCGCCGAGAACGTGCCGGGATCCGTAGCCTGGGTGTAGGTCGGAAGAATAAGCGTCATTACGGTCAGCGCGATCAGAACCGACAGGTATGCGTTGGTGCCTTGCCGGAGGATCGCCTGCTTGCGGTAGCGCCAGCCGCCGAGCGTCAGACAGATGCCGACGACGCCGGTGGAGGTGATCATCACCGTCGAGAAAACGGACTCGCGCGCCAGCGTCGGGTTGTTTTCTCCATGCAGCATCATGGAGACGATGATCGACACTTCGATTGCCGTCACCGCAAAAGTCAGCACCAAAGTTCCATAGGGCTCGCCCACGCGCAAGGCGACTGCCTCGGCGTGGTCGAGCACGACGAAAATGGTGGTGAACATGGTGGCGCTCGACAGCGCTCCGACGAGTATCCTGATATTCAGCGACCCTTCGTCGACCGAAAGGCCGCTGGCCCTGACCGCGAAAGCCATCGCCAGCGCGGCCAACGGCATCGTGTAGGAAATCACCGATCGCCCGTAACCAGTCATCGAAGCCCCCGAACGCCAGGCGTTTGCGCGAACTTAGCGGAAAAGCGCGTGGGGAGCACCTCTCACGGGCATCTTTGCAGCATTCAAAACATGATTGGGGACCGGGCGCCGTTTATGGCGTCGAATGTCTCGATGGCCTTGCGAACCGCCCCACAGAATTTTTCCAGAAGTTCCGGCTCGTTCCCCAGTCGGCGGCGCAGCGAGAAGGGCACTTCCAGCTGTGCTCCTTTCCCCGTCAGCCCGCGGTTGACGATGTTCGAATCCTGGACACCCGGAAACGGATGGTTATCCTTTTTTGTCTGCAAGCCGGCCTCTTGCAGACGCCCGGCTATCTCTGAAACTAACATGGCGTCCTTGCCGCCCAGGTAGACTGTCGAGGGATCGTCGCGATCCTGACGGCCGTGGATAGCGACGACGGTGGACTTCGTCCGCAACAGTTCGAGCGCGGTTGCCTCGTCAAAGTTTCTGGACGTTATGTGCAGCTCCCGGTTGCTTTCGGGCATGAGCCCTTCAAAGCAATACATATCGAGATCGGCCCCTGCTATCGTCTCGGTGATCAGGGAGGTGCGAGGCTCGATCTTGCCGCCATGCGGGGCCATGACGATCGCTCTGCCGGTTCGCGCGCCGCGCCGGACGACGATGCGATAATCTATGTTTTCGATCTTGGCGGCTTTCAGCGCCGCGAAATTTGGAAACTCGTTTTCCATAGATGCCGTTCACGCCGTCTTCTGCGCCACCAGTCCCAATTCCTCCACCATCGCCTCGCGCATCAGGAATTTCTGCGGCTTGCCGGTCACCGTCATCGGCAGCTCGGTGCGAAAGCGGATGTAGCGCGGCACCTTGTAATGCGCGATCTGGCCGGCGCAGAAGGCCTTGATCTCCTCGGCGGTGGCGATCTGGTCAGGCTTCAGCACGATCCAGGCGCAGAGCTCCTCGCCATATTTGTCGTCCGGGATGCCGAAAACCTGCACTTCCTTGATCTTGGGATGGCGATAGAGGAATTCCTCGACCTCGCGCGGATAGACGTTCTCGCCGCCGCGGATGACCATGTCCTTCACCCGGCCGACGATATTGCAATAGCCCTCGGCGTCGATGGTGGCGAGGTCGCCGGTATGCATCCAGCCGTCGGCGTCGATCGCCTCGCGGGTCTTTTCGGCGTCGTCCCAATAGCCCTTCATCACCGAATAGCCGCGCGTGCAGAGCTCGCCCGGCTCGCCGACCGCGACGGTGGCGCCGTCGGCGCCGATCGCCTTGACCTCGACATGCGGGTGGATGCGGCCGACGGTGGAGACGCGCTTCTCCAGCGGATCGTCGACGCTGCTTTGGAAGGAGACGGGACTGGTCTCGGTCATGCCATAGGCGATGGTCACCTGGCTCATATGCATCAGCGACACCACCTTCTTCATCACCTCGATCGGGCATGGCGAGCCGGCCATGATGCCGGTGCGCAGGCTGGAGAGGTCGAAGCTCGAAAAATCCGCATGGTCGAGCATGGCAACGAACATGGTCGGCACGCCGTAGAGGCCGGTGCAGCGTTCCTGCGCGACCGCCTTCAGCGTCGCGCCGGCGTCAAAACCTTCACCCGGGAAGACCATGGCCGCGCCTTTCGACACGCAGCCCATCGTGCCCATCGACATGCCGAAGCAGTGATAGAGCGGCACCGGGATGCAGAGCCGGTCGTCGACGGTGAGTTTTATTGCCGAAGTGACGAAATTGCCGTTGTTGACGATGTTGGAATGCGTCAGCGTCGCGCCTTTTGGCGCGCCGGTCGTGCCGGAGGTGAACTGGATGTTGATGGCCTCGCCGGGCTTCAGGCCTTCGGAGATGCGGTCGAGGCTATCATGCTCGTCGCGGCCGGCCATGGCCAGAACGTCGCCGAAATTGAACATGCCGGGCGAGTTGTCGTCGCCCATGCGGATGACGATCTTGAGCGCCGGCAGTTTTTTCGCCTTGAGCTTGCCAGGCTCGGCCCTGGCTAGTTCGGGCGCCAATGTCTCGATCATGCCGAGATAGTCGGAGGTCTTGAACTGCGCGGCGGTGACCAGCGCCTTGCAGGCGACTTTGTTCAATGCGTATTCGAGCTCGGTCAGCCGATAGGCCGGGTTGATGTTGACGAGGATCAGGCCGATGCGGGCGGTGGCGAACTGCGTCACCAGCCATTCCCAGCGGTTCGGCGACCAGATGCCGACGCGGTCGCCTTTTTCGAGGCCAAGCGCCAGGAAACCGGCGGCCAAGGCGTCCACCGCGTCCGACAGCTCGCTCCAGGTGAAGCGCTTGTCTTGGCCGACGAAGACGGCGGCGTCGAGCGTCGCGTATCTGCTCACCGTTTCTGAAAACAATTCGGGGATGGTCTTGTCGAGCAGGGGCACCGAGCGGTCGCCCGACACATGCGCCTTGCCGCCAACCGGAGCAATGAAGCTGTTGCGCGTTTTGCGCAGATTGGTGGCGTTCATGAGCTCGTCGAGTTTGATCGGCATCGCCGTCTCCTCCCGGGATAAGCCAGCCTATCAGCCGATGAGGACGGTGGAAATCCGTCAAAGGTCCCCTCTCTTTGAGGGCGCTCAAGGGTGACGGAGGACGCTCATCTTCGCGGCGATGTCGCGCAACACCGCTTCGTCGGCCGCATCGCGCTGTTTCTTCGAAGCGACCAGACAGGCCTGCGACTTCAGGATCACGCCGTCGCCCAGCACCTTGAGGTGGTTGGCGCGCAGCGTCGAGCCGGTGGTGGTGATGTCGACGATGACGTCCGCAAGCCCCGCCGCCGGCGCGCCTTCGGTGGCGCCGAGGCTTTCGACGATGCGGTAGACCTGGATGCCGTGCTTGAGCGAGAAGAACTGCTGCGTCAGCCGCCAGTATTTGGTGGCGATCCTGAGCCTCCGGCCATGGCGCTGGCGAAAATCGGCGGCGACGTCATCGAGGTCGGCCATGCTGTCGACGTCCAGCCAGATGTCGGGCACCGCGACCACGACATCGGCATGGCCGAAGCCGAGGCGCGCGACGATCTCGGCGCGCGCCTCCCAGTCGGCGAGGTTCTCGCGCAAAAGGTCCTCGCCGGTGATGCCGAGATCGACCGCGCCCTGGCCGATCTCGCCGGCGATCTCGGACGCGGACAGGAAGGCCACCTCGACATTGCCGAGACCATCGATGCGGGCGCGGTATTTACGGTCGTCCTCTGGCAAGGTGACGGCAAGGCCGGCCTTGGCCAGCATTTCGAGGGACTGCTCCTTGAGACGGCCCTTCGACGGGATCGCCAGCGTGATCATTTGGCATTCTCCCGCAAGGCTTCGATGCGATCGAGCCAAACCGAGAAGCCGACGCCCGGGATTGGCTTTTTTGCTCCCAGCAGCGTCAGCAGCCGGTCGTAGCGACCGCCGCCGACCAGCGGGCGATCGCCATCCGCCGCAGCGATCTCGAAGACCAGGCCCGTGTAGTAATCGAGCGGGCGGCCGAAGGCGGCGTCGTAGCGGATTTCTGCCGCCGACAGCCCATGCGCCTCGATCGCCTTGGCGCGGGCGGCGAAATTCTCCAGCGCCGGTCCCAGCGACAGGCCGGCATCGGCGGCGAATTTTTCCAGCGCCGCGGTCGCGCCGTCGAGCGCGACGTCGATCTCAAGAAAACCTTTCAGCGCCGAGAAAGCCTCGTCGGATAGGCGCACGCTGCGCAGCTGCGCTTTCTCGATCAGCCTGCGCGCAATATCGACCGGGGCGCGGCCGGACGACGCCGACAGCCCCGCTTCCTCCATGCCGTCGGCAATATGCGCGGCAAGGCCTTCCGCATCGCCGTCGAGCACCAGCAGGGCGACCGGACCGGAAAGCTGGCTGTTGCGCGGCGGGTTGGCAAGATCGGCAAGGGCGGCCTCCAGCATCGGCGCCGAGCCGAAGGCACGCGCGAGCCGCATGCGCCAGCCGCGCGGCAGGCCGAGCGCCGCCAGCACCGCTTCGAACAGGGTCTGGTCGCCAAGCGTGATGGCGAGCTTCCGGCCAGGCAGCACCAGCGACAGCAGCGCATGCGCGTCGGCCAGCGAACGGGCATCGGCGGCGGCCGTGTCGCGGTCGCCGAGATCCTCGATGCCGGCCTGGAAGAACTCGTTGCCGCCGTCGCGGCGCTGGCGGAACACTTCGCCCAGATAGGAATAGCGGCGCGGCGTGCCGGCCTGGCTGGCGATGTGATCGAGGCAGACCGGAATGGTGAATTCGGGCCGCAGGCACAGTGTCTTGCCGGTCTCGCTTTCGGTCAGGAAGATGCGCCGGCGCAGGTCTTCGCCGGCCATATCGAGGAACGGATCGGCCGGCTGCAGCACGGCGACTTCCACGGCGTGGGTGTCGCGCGTGGCGAAGAGTTTGGCGATGTCGGCGGCGATGACGGGACGGGTGGTCATGCGGCGCCCCTTCCCCTTCTCCCCTTGTGGGAGAAGGTGGATCGGCGCGCAGCGCCGAGACGGATGAGGGGTGTTGGAAGGAATGAGACGCCGGCGTTCCCTGGAACACCCCTCATCCGACCGAGCTTCGCTCGGCCACCTTCTCCCACAAGGGGAGAAGGGGAGGTCAGCGCCCTATCGGCCACGTGCCCGCTCCTCGGCCTGCGCCACCAGGATCTTCTTCACCTCGCCAACCAGCTCACCTTCCGCCACCGTCACCTGGGCAGGCCGTGCCGCGCGCCATTCGGCATTGTCGGTGATCTCAGCCGACAGGCGGGCGCCTTCGATCAGGTCCTTGATCTGCACCTCGCCTCTGGCGCGCTCGTCGCCGCCCTGGATGATGGCGACCGGGCTGCCGCGGCGGTCGGCATATTTCAGCTGCGCCTTCATGCCGGCGCCGCCGAGGTACATTTCGGAGCGGATGCCGGCGGCACGGAGCTCGGCGACCATCTTCTGGTAGCGGCCGAGGCTTTCCGTATCCTTGTCCATGACCAGCACCACGACCGGCGCGATGACATCGGAGATGTCGAGCTTGCCGAGGTTCTTCAGCGCCGTCATCAGCCGCGAGACGCCGATGGAGAAGCCGGTCGCCGGCACCGGCTCGCCGCGGAAGCGCGAGACCAGCCCGTCATAACGGCCGCCGCCGCCGACCGAGCCGAAGCGCACGATCTGACCTTCGTCATTCGGAATCTCGGCCAGCAACTCGGCCTCGAAGACCGGGCCGGTGTAGTATTCGAGGCCGCGCACGACGGAGCGATCCATCACGATGCGGTCTTCGCCATAGCCAGCGGCCCTGACCAAAGCTTCGATAGTCGACAATTCAGCCAGACCGTCATTGAAGAATTGGCTCGCTCGAATAGCCGAATCTTGGTGGCCCTCGCTGGCTCGATCAGGCTTTGCGGTAGCGAAAAGGACGGCCTCAACTTGGACATCGTCAAGGCCGGCTCCCTTGGTGAAATCACCTTCGCCTTCCTTGCCGCCGTCCCAACGACCCTTGCCCAGCAAGAGTTTCACCCCCTGTGGTCCAAACTTGTCTAGCTTGTCGATGGCTCGCAGCACTTGCAGTCGGCGCCCAATGTTCTCGTCGCCGCCAAGGCCAATTGCTTCCAGCACGCCGTCCAACACCTTGCGGTTGTTGACGCGAATGACGTAGTCGCCGCGCTTGATGCCGAGCGCTTCCATCACGTCAGCCATCATCATCGCCATCTCGGCATCGGCGGCGACACCCGGCGTACCGATGGTGTCGGCGTCGAACTGCATGAACTGGCGGAAGCGGCCGGGACCAGGCTTCTCGTTGCGGAACACCCAGCCGGAGCGGTAGCTGCGATAGGGTTTTGGCAACCTGTCGTAATTCTCGGCGACGAAACGCGCCGTCGGCGCGGTCAGGTCGTAACGCAGCGACAGCCACTGGTCGTCATCGTCCTGGAAGGAAAAGACGCCTTCGTTTGGCCGATCCTGGTCGGGCAGGAATTTGCCGAGGGCATCGGTGTATTCGATCAGCGGCTGGTCGGCCGGCTCAAAACCATAAAGCTCATAGACCGAGCGAATGGTCGCCATCATCTTCTCGACGGCGCGGATGTCTTCGGCGCTACGGTCGGCAAAACCGCGCGGCAACCGCGCTTTTGTCTTTTCCGATTTGTCGGCCATGGGATCGGTCTTTCTGGTCAATGGGCGCGCGTTTCCTAAACGATGCCGCTTGGAGCGGCAAGGGTTGGCGCCTCGCCTTCTCCCCTGCGGGAGAAGGTGGATCGGCGCGATAGCGCCGAGACGGATGAGGGGTGGTCCAGCGGAGTGAGGCGCTGGCTTTTCCTGGAGCACCCCTCATCCGGCCGCTTCGCGGCCACCTTCTCCCACAAGAGGAGAAGGAAAACTGAAACAAGCCCGCGCCAAAAACGAAACAATTCCGCCACCAGCGCGGCATGCTGCCGACACAATCCAAGACGATAAAGCGCGCCGAAACAAAGGGTTCGGGGGTCATGACAACGGCTGAAGACATCACCGAGAATGAGACCGCAAGGCTGAGACCTGCCGAGGTTCCGGCGCTCAGACCGGCGCAGCAGCCTGCCGGGCCGTTCGAGATTGCGGCGGCCAAGCCGAGCGCGCGCGACGCGCTGGTCACCGGGCTTTTGGTGATCTACCCAGCTTTCGCGGCGGTGGCGGCGATCCTGGCCGGACTGTTCCTGGCCGGCGCCAGCAGCGTTTGATTTCAGGTTTCGCCGAGAAATTCTCCAAGGTCGGCGCTGCTCCCATCCGCCCTTCCCGTGGAACGCGCAAAACGGGGAGAAGGGAAAGCGCTCTACTTCGGTCGCTTGAGCATCTTCCTTTCCGCCTCCACCTCGGCGCGGCAGTAGCAGCCTTCGAGATGGTCGTTGACCAAGCCCATCGCCTGCATGAAGGCGTAGACCGTCGTCGGGCCGACAAAGCTCCAGCCGCGCTTCTTCAATTCCTTCGATATCCTGACCGATACCGCCGTCGTCGGATTGGCGCGCAGATGCGCCAGGTCGACGATTTCGGGCCGCTCGCCCGGACCCGGCTCGAATTTCCAGAACCAGGCGGCAAGCGAGCCGAACTCGTCCACCATCTCGCGGGCGCGTTTGGCGTTGTTGATGGTCGAGACGATCTTGCCGCGATGGCGGATAATGCCGGCATTGCCGAGCAGGCGCTCGACATACTTTTCGGTGAACGCCGCCACCTTGTCGAAGTCGAAACCGGCGAAGGCCTCGCGGAAATTCTCGCGCTTGCGCAGGACGGTCAGCCACGACAGGCCCGATTGGAAGCCTTCGAGGCAGATCTTCTCGAACAGCCGACGATCATCCGTTACCGGCCGGCCCCATTCATGATCGTGGTAATGAAGATAGTCCGGCAAATTGCCGTGCCAGAAGCAGCGCGCCTTGCCGTCGGGACCATCGAGAATACCGGCATTTTCAGTCGCCATCGCTAGCAGATCCATTCATTAATGCGCCTCGGCGCAGCTTTTACCGTGGCTTTACCAGATTCCTGAACCGGCCGGTAACCACACCAAAAGGTTTACTGACAGTTCCGCATTTTACGCATTCCGATTCATGTTTTGCTTGCCGCTCCGCGCCAAGGATCGCGAAACCGAGGGCGCCCTCGCCGCCCCGGATGAGTTCGATCAAGGTGCGTTCCGATGAAGACAGCGTTTTGCTCCCTGCTCGGCGCGGTGGCCATTCTTGCCGCCGGCGCCACGACTTCCCTTGCCAATGACCGCTATGCCGACGTGCCGCCGGTGATGGTGAGCCCCGACCTTTCGGCGCCCTGGGTGCTGCAGCTTGGCCACGCGCCGGGCATCGTGCGCCCAACCCGGCAGGCGGCACAGCAGCCCCTGCAGCGCCTGTTCCAGGGGCAGCCCGACCGGCAGAAGACGGCGGCGGTGCAGCAGCCGGCCAAGCGCATGGTGATGCGGCCGCAGATCGATCCGGTCTACCTGCCGCAGGAAGTCGCCTATGACGGCCCTGCGAAGCCGGGCACCATCGTCATCGATACGCACCAGAATTTCCTCTATCTGGTCGAGAAGAACGGCAAGGCGCGGCGCTACGGCGTCGGCACCGGTAAGCCCGGCTTCGAATGGTCCGGCACGCACAAGATCACCGACAAGAAGGTCTGGCCGGACTGGCGTCCGCCCGCGGAGATGATCAAGCGCGAAGCTGCCAAGGGCCGCTACCTGCCGACCTATCTTGCCGGCGGCATCGAGAACCCGCTCGGCGCGCGCGCACTCTATCTCGGCACCACCGAATACCGCATCCACGGCACCAACCAGCCCTGGACGATCGGCGGCGCGGTGTCTTCCGGCTGCATCCGCATGCGCAACGAAGATGTCGTTGATCTCTATGAGCGCGTGAATGTCGGAACCACGGTCGAGGTGATATAGTCACCGCGAATCCGCTGGTTAGACGGCGCAGCACTTTTTGTCCGATGCTGTTGCAGCCAAGTCATAGTGCTATCCTGCTGGATGTGCTTTAACCAGTGAAGGGGTTTACGGGGGACGGGCCGTGTGGGGATACGGCCAGTCGCGAAAAGGCAGCGCAGGGAAACCGCGCTGCCTTCTTCGTTTTTGCGTTTTTTCCATGCATGACGCTGCAAGTCGCCCGCAAAGCAGGCGGTTTCGCTTTCGGGGCTGATTTCTCGGCGCTTCTCTGCTATTGCAGTGCACAAAATCCCAGTTGTTGCGCAATTCCAGACAGAAAGCCGCTGTTGCGTTTGTCGTCCGAATTGCTTCAGAAGGCAGAGGTGCCAGCCATGACCCGAACCGACGACAGCCGCTACCTGAAAGGCGGCCCGGTCGCCCAGCGCATCATCGCGTCGGTGCGCGAAGACGCGGCGATCGCCACGGCCGAAGGTTTTCCGCCGAAGCTGGTCTCGATCACGGTCGGCGATACCGCCGCGGTCGATGTCTATGTGCGCAACCAGCGCGCCAAGGCTGCCCTTGCCGGTATCTCCTTCGAGGAGCGGCGCTTTGCCGCCGACATCACCGCCGGCGAGCTGGAAGCGGCGATCCACGGCCTCAATGCCGACCCGCGCGTCACCGGCATCATCATCCAGCGGCCGGTGCCGGCGCATATCCCGATCAAGACGCTGCAGGCGGCGGTGCATCCGCTGAAGGACGTCGAGGGCATGCATCCGGCCTCAATCGGCAACATCGTCTACAACCAGCTCGACCTGGCGCCCTGCACGGCGGCGGCATCGGTCGAATTGCTGAAAGAGACCGGCCTCGAGCTCAAGGGGCTGGAAGTGGTCGTCGTCGGCCATTCGGAGATCGTCGGCAAGCCGATCGCCTTCCTGTTGATGAGCGAGGGCGCGACGGTGACGGTGTGCCATCACATGACGCGATCGCTAGCGGCGCATGCGCGGCGCGCCGATGCGTTGTTCGTCGCGGTCGGCAAGCCTAGGCTGATCAAGGCCGACATGGTGAAGCCGGGTGCCGCCGTCATCGACATCGGCATCAATTCCGAGGTCGGGCCCGACGGCGAAACCCGCATCGTCGGCGACGTCGACACCGACAGCGTCAAGGAGGTGGCGTCCTGGATCACGCCGGTGCCGGGCGGCGTCGGCCCGCTCACGGTCGCGATCCTGTTGCGCAACACGATGGTCGCGCTCAACCGCCAGCGCGCGCTTTATCGCGCGACCTATGGCGTGCCGGACCAGCTCGCGGCGGAATAATTATTCGGCAGCGATCAAACCGCTGTCGGAAACGCCTTCCGGTTTCGGGCCGCCATAGGCCCAGTCGAGCAGCTTGATCGTGTGCACGACCGGCAGCTTCGCGGCGGACGCGATCTGCGTGATGCAGCCGATGTTGCCGGTGGCGACGACGGAAGCGCCGGTCGCCTCGATGTTTTTCACCTTGCGGTCGCGCAATTTGGCCGAAATCTCGGGCTGCAGGATGTTGTAGGTGCCGGCCGAGCCGCAGCACAGATGCCCCTCGCGCGGCTCGCGCACGACGAAGCCGGCCTTGGCCAGAAGCTCCTTCGGCTGGCGCGTGATCTTCTGGCCATGCTGCATGGAACAGGCGGAGTGATAGGCGACGACCATGCCCGGCTTGCGCACAGGCTCAGGCAGGTCGAGGCCGGCGAGATATTCGGTGACGTCCTTGGCGAGAGCCGAGACGCGCGCCGCCTTTTCCGCATAGGCCGGATCGAGGCGCAGCATGAAACCGTAATCCTTGATGGTCGTGCCGCAGCCGGACGCGGTGATGATGATGGCGTCGAGGCCACCGTGGTCGATGGCGCGCGTCCAGGCTTCGACATTCTGCCTTGCCGAGGCAAGGGCCTGACCCTCGCGGCCCATATGATGGACGAGCGCGCCGCAGCAGCCTTCGCCTTCCGGCACGACGACCTCGACGCCCAATCTTGTCAGCAAAGAGATGGTGGTATCGTCGATCGCCGGATCGAGCACGGACTGCGCGCAGCCGGTGAGGATCGCGACGCGGCCGCGCCTTGCGTCTTTCCCGGCATGTGTGCCGGGCAAGGCCAGCGGCGATGCCGGCGGGATCGACGCAGGCGCGAGCTTCAGCATGGCCGCCACCGGTCTCAGCGCCGGCAATTTCTCGAACAGGCCGATGAACGGCCGGCCGAGCCCGGCGAGCTTCAGCGCGGCGCGGAAGCGGTTCGGGTAAGGCAGCACGAAGGCCAGCATGGCGCGAGTCAACCGGTCAAGCAGCGGGCGCTTATAGGTCTCCTGGATGTGGGCGCGGGCATGGTCGACCAGATGCATGTAGTTCACGCCCGAGGGGCAGGTCGTCATGCAGGCAAGGCAGGACAGGCAGCGGTCGATATGGGTGACGATCTCCTTGTCGGCCGGCCGGCCGTTCTCCAACATGTCCTTGATGAGGTAGATGCGGCCGCGCGGCGAATCGAGCTCATTGCCCAGCGTCACATAGGTAGGGCAGGTGGCGGTGCAGAAGCCGCAATGCACGCATTTGCGCAGGATCTTTTCCGATTCCGCGACATGCGGGTCGGCAAGCTGCGCGGCGGAGAAATTGGTCTGCATATCGCCGTCTCTGTTAGACGCAATTCCGGACGGAAAACCGTTTCACACTTTTCCTGGAATTGCTTTAGGCCATGCGGCCGGGGTTGAAAATCTGCTTCGGGTCGAACTCGGCCTTGAGCCGCGCCGAAAGTGCGGCCAGATGCGGCGGCTGCGGCTCGAACACCGGCAGCGCCGCGCGATGCGGGGCGGACGCGCGCACCAGCGTCGCGTGGCCGCCGCCATAGTTGCGGATCAGTCCACGCAGCAGCCCGGCTTCCGGGTCGTTCTCGCGCATCGACAGCCACACAAGGCCGCCCTGCCAATCATAGAAGGCATCGACCGCGGCCTGCATGCGCAGCGCCATCACCATGTGATGCGCCTCGGATGGCGCCATCGAGACGCGCCAAACCGGTCGCGTGCCGCCATCGGCGAAAGGCCCGCAGTCGCGAATGTCGCGCCAGATCACTTTCGACGCCTCGCCCGCGATCTCCTCGATCGGCCCGACCTTGCCGAGCAGTTGCTTTAGCGCCTCGATGCGATAGACGACCGAAGGGCCAAAACCTTCGACGCGCAACAGCGTCGCGGCATCGCTGCCATGCTTGCCGCCGGCGACCTTCGCGGCGATCCGCTCCGGCAGATGCGCGGCGCTCGACACTTCGGCGCTGGAGCCGAGCGCCAGCGCCATGGCGGCAACGGCGGCATCGTCGAGCAGGCCACGAATGGCCAAGGTCACTTCGATTTCCGCGGCCGGCAGGACCTTGAAGGTGACGTCGGTCAAGACGGCGAGCGTGCCCCAGCTGTTGGCCATCAGCTTGGAGAGGTCGTAGCCGGTGACGTTCTTGACCACGCGCCCGCCCGACTTGAACGCCTCGCCGCGGCCGGAGACAGCGGCGATGCCAAGAATATGGTCGCGCGCCGCACCTGCCTTGAGACGACGGGGGCCGGACAGGTTCGAAGCCAGCACGCCGCCGATCGTGCCGTTCTTGCCCTCTTGGCCCGGCTCGCCGCCGAGCAACGGGCCATAGTCCATCGGTTCGAAAGCGAATTGCTGGCCGTTTTCGGCAAGCAGTTTTTCGATCTCGGCGAGCGGCGTGCCGGCGCGGGCCGAGAGCACCAGTTCGGCCGGTTCGTAGAGGGTTACGCCGGTGAGGTGCGACAAGTCGAGCGTATGCTCGGTCTGCAAGGGGCGACCGATGCCGCGCTTGGAGCCATGGCCGAGGATTTCGAGCGGCGTGTCTTCCGCCGCCGCCCATTGGATGGTGGAGAGGGTTTCGGCGGGTGTGGAGGGGGTGAAGGTGGTCATGAGCGGGCGCCTTTCCTCGCCCCCGCGAGGCCAGGGCAATCGCATATGGCGGCGCTGCCCCCTCTCCGTCCGCTACGCGGACACCTCTCCCCCATTTCTTGGGGGCGAGGAAACGCCGACCGCCGACGTTGCGACCTTGGAAAGCTTTGGTTCCTCGCCCCCGCAAAGCGGGGGAGAGGTGGCTCGGGCGAAGCCCGAGACGGAGAGGGGGCCATCATAGAGCGCTGTCTCCCGTCTTCCTGGCTGCGAAAACAAACCTGAGGTCGGCAGCAACTACGTCTTCGGCAAGCCGTCCTTCCAACGCTGCAAAGATCGTCTCGCAAACGCTCCTCTTGTTCTTCAAAACATCGAAGCTCCAAAACCGCAAAACCGAGAAGCCCTTGCCCCGCATGAATTCATCCCGCCGCCTGTCGTACGAACTGTCCGCGTGCTGGCTGCCGTCCAGTTCCACAATCAGCTTTTCGCTCCTGCACGCAAAATCCGCGAAATACGGACCGATGGGCATCTGGCGAACGAATTTGTATCCGCCTAGCCTTCTTGCCTTCAGTTCGTTCCAAAGGATCGCTTCCGCCTGGTTATCGCCGCTACGAAGCGCGCGGGCGCGGGCAATTTTCTCGGGCGAGCGGCGGCTTGGCTGATAGGCCGCCCCCCTCTCCGTCTCGGGCTTCGCCCGAGCCACCTCTCCCCCGCTTTGCGGGGGCGAGGAACTTTGATCCTGATCCCCCATCAAAACCTCGGAATGTCCGAAAACGCCACCTGCCCGCGATGCACATGCATTCTTCCCAGTTCCGCGCACCGGCGCAGCTGCGGAAACACCTTGCCGGGGTTGAGCAGATGGTTGGGATCGAAGGCGCATTTGACGCGCATTTGCTGGTCAAGGTCGATCTGGTTGAACATCTCCGTCATCAGGTCGCGCTTCTCGACGCCCACCCCATGTTCGCCGGTCAGGACGCCCCCGACCTCGACGCAAAGCCGCAAGATGTCAGCGCCGAAGCTTTCGGCCTTGTCGAGCTCGCCCGGCACGTTGGCGTCGTAGAGGATCAGCGGGTGCAGATTGCCGTCGCCGGCGTGGAAGACATTGGCGACACTGAGGCCGTATTTCTCGGAAAGATCGCGCATGCCGGCGAGCACGCGCGGCAGTTCCTTGCGCGGGATGGTGCCGTCCATGCAGTAGTAGTCCGGTGAGATGCGGCCGACGGCCGGGAAAGCCGCCTTGCGCCCGGCCCAGAAACTCAGCCGCTCCTGCTCGGATTGCGAGATGCGGCAAGTGGTCGAGCCGTTCCTGTAGGCGATCGCCTCGACGAGGCCGATCAGGTGGTCGACCTCGACGCTCGGTCCGTCGAGTTCGACGATCAACAGCGCCTCGACATCGAGCGGATAGCCGGCATGGACAAAATCTTCCGCCGCGTGGATCGCCGGACGGTCCATCATCTCCATGCCGCCCGGGATGATGCCGGCGCCGATGATGTCGGCGACGCATTGGCCGCCCTCTTCGCTGGTCGGAAAGCCGATCAAGAGAGCGCGCGCCGTCTCCGGCTTCTTCAATATGCGCACGGTCACTTCGGTGACGACGCCGAGCAGGCCTTCCGAGCCGGTCATCACGCCGAGCAGATCATAACCTTCCTGGTCGAGATGGATGCCGCCGAGGCGCACCACCTCGCCATTCATAAGCACCATCTCGATCCCCAGCACATTGTTGGCGGTGAGCCCGTATTTCAGGCAGTGCACGCCGCCGGAATTCTCCGCGACATTGCCGCCGATCGAGCAGGCGATCTGGGAGGATGGATCGGGGGCATAGTAAAAGCCCTCCTGCTCGACGGCGGTGGTGATGCCGAGATTGGTGACGCCCGGCTGGGCGACAACGACACGATTGGGATAATCGATTTGAAGGATACGGTTGAAGCGGCTCATGACCAGCAGCACCGCATCCTCTAGCGGCAGCGCGCCGCCGGACAGCGAAGTGCCTGAGCCGCGCGGCACGACGCGGATGTTGCGCTCGTTGCAATATTTCAGGACGCGCGAGACTTGCGCCACCGTTTCCGGCAGCACGACGACCAGAGGCAGCTGCCGGTAGGCTGTGAGACCGTCGCTTTCGAAGGCGCGCATTTCATTGGCCGCGTCGACGACCCCCTCGCCCGGCACGATGATGCGCATGTCGGCGACGATCTCGGCGCGCCGGCGCAGCGTGCCTGCATCTGGCTTGGGCATGGCTAGGCCGGACATCGGTCATCTCGCTTGGCTGGTCAAAATCTTTTACCAGCTTGACCGTTTTGTTGCAAACGCTGCTTTGGTTGCATTCGGCGGCGAGCGTGACGCCAAGCTTCCGCAGCGGCAATCTGCCGCTGGTTTTCCCATCGTCGAGAGGGAGATGGCCGCGAAGCGGTCAGAGGGGTCGCTCACGTAGAGCGCCAACGTCCCTCTGCTGTCGAGGAAGGCGCTGGAGCTTCACGCGCAGCAACCCCCTCTGTCGCCTTCGGCGACATCTCCCCCTCAAGAGGGGAGATTACTCGCCTGGATGCTTCGCCGGCTCGGAATGCATTTTCCGCACCCGTCGAACGCCCCACCAGACCAGCAGGATGGCGACCGGGACGGAGGCCGCGGTGACGATTTCGGGCGCGAAAGCGTGACCGAAGATCGAGGCGCCCTTGGCCACATAGCCGATGAGGCCGACGACGTAATAGGACACGGCGGCGACCGACAGGCCTTCGACGGTCTGCTGCAGGCGCAGTTGCAGCCGGGCGCGGTTGTTCATCGAGGCGAGCAGGTTGCGGTTCTGCTTCTCGACATCGACATCGACCCAGGTGCGCAGAAGCGTGGTGGCGCGGGTGAGTTTTCGCGACAGGTTGGCCTGGCGCTCCTCGACCGAGCGGCAGGTGCGCATGGCAGGCGCCATGCGCCGCAACAGGAAGCCCGCCCAGGTGTCGTAGCCTTGCACCGGCTCTTCATCCAGCGCTTGGAGCCTCGCAGTGACGATGCCGTCATAGGCGCGGCTGGCACCGAAGCGGTAGAGACTGGACGCAGCGTCGGCCTCGAGCTCGGCGGCGAGTTCGGTGAGATCGGCGAGCAGCGTCTGGCTGTCGCGGGTCTCGACCGCCTTCATCTCCAGCGTGGTCTGCGCCAGGCGGTCCTCGATGCGGCGGGCGCGGCCGGACAGCGTCAACGCCATCGGCAGCCCAAGCATGGCCAGCGTCCGATAGGTCTCGATGTCGATCAGTCGCTGCGACAAGGCGCCGGTGCTGGCCGGCGTCAGACCGCGATCGAGCACCAGCATGCGGGTCAGGCCGTCGCCATCCTGGCGGAAATCGGTGATGATGGCGGCAGCGCCCCGCTCGACCAGCGAATAGCACAGGCTGGTCGGGTCGAAGCCGGCGATCAGCTTTTCGCTCGCCTGCGTCCATTTGCGGATTTCGAGACGGATGCCGGAAATCACGGTACCCGGCGGCGAGAAGCCGTTGCCGAAGGGCGAGTCCTCCTGGGCCCGGCCGTTTTCGGCCAGCGGCCCCTCCCAGAGATAGGTCGAGAATTCCGTATGCCGTTCCCAGCGCAGCGTGCCCTTGCCCCATTTCATGGCATGATGGCGCGCATAGCGCTCGGGCGCGGCGATGCCCAGCCGCCGCGACAGCTCCGAGAGCACGGCATGGTCGACCGCGGCGCCGCCTTCGGTCATGAAGGAAAGCTGAATGAGCACCCGCGGTTTTTCGATCAGCGGGTGTGGACGGGCATGGACCTCGCCCAGCGCGCCAGGTCGCCCCTCATGCGCCGGAAAGCCCATCACGCTGCCTTGCGCGCGCGGCTGGAATTCGAGCTTCTCGTCCGACACGGCTGGTCCCCCTGATTTTCGACCCATCGTGCAATCCGGTCGTCTTGCGGCAATCGGCGAGACGCGTAAACAGCAAATATTGCCGTGTGGGGACGGTGACGCGCGGCAAGCGATCCGATCGGACTGTACGAATTGGATAAATAATTTGACCAGTTGGCGACGGACGCTTTAATCTGGGCTACTTCCGTTCCGTTCTCCAGGCGCCCCCTTTGAGCGATATTTTTTCCAGGATCGAGCATTCGCGCACCGCCGACGAGGTGGTGCAGCAGATCGAAAGCCTGATCCTCGAAGGCGTGCTGCGCACCGGCGACCGGCTGCCCGGCGAGCGCGAACTGGCACGCCAGTTCGATGTATCGCGGCCGATCCTGCGCGATGCGCTGAAGGCGCTGGAAGGGCGCGGTCTGCTGACGACCAAGGCCGGCGGCGGCACGCATGTCGCCGACGTCATCGGCCAACTCTTCACCAAGCCGGTGACGGACCTGATCTCCACGCACCGCAAGGCGGTGACCGATTATCTGGAATACCGGCGCGAGATCGAGGCGGTGGCGGCCGAATATGCGGCGCGCCGCGCGACGCCGGAGGATCTGGCCCTGCTCGACCGCATCATGGCGCGCATGGACGAGGCGCACCGGACCGGCGATTTCGACGACGAGGCGGAAATCGACGTCGAGTTCCACCATGCGGTGTGCGAATGCGCCCACAACATTATCCTGCTGCACACGCTGCGCTCCTGCTACCGGTTGCTGTCGGAGGGCGTGTTCCAGAACAGGCTTCTGGTGTTCGGCGTACCCGGCGCGCGCGAGGCGCTGCTCGAGCAGCACCGGGCGATCCATACCGCGATCAAGGCGGCAGACCCAATCGAGGCGCGCAAGGCTGCGATGGACCACATCACCTATGTCGAGCGCTCGATGGCGGAAGCCGAGCGCAGCGGCGACTGGCAGCGGGTGTCGCGGCTAAGGCTGAGACAGCGATCGGAAGCCGGCGACACCGAACCCACACGCAAACGCTCGTAAGCACAGATTTAGCAGGGACCACCATGAGCGACATCCTCACCATCGCCGACCTCAAGGAGCTGGCACGCCGCAGGGTGCCGAAGATGTTCTTCGACTATGCCGATTCGGGCGCCTGGACGGAGAGCACCTATCGGGCCAACGAAGAGGACTTCGGCAAGATAAAATTCCGCCAGCGCGTGCTGGTCGACATGAGCAACCGCTCGCTGGAATCGACCATGATCGGCGAGAAGGTGGCGATGCCGGTGGCGCTTGCGCCGACCGGACTGACCGGCATGCAGCATGCCGACGGCGAGATGCTGGCGGCGCAGGCGGCGGAAGCGTTCGGCGTGCCGTTCACGCTGTCGACCATGAGCATCTGCTCGATCGAGGATGTCGCCTCGGCGACCAAAAAGCCGTTCTGGTTCCAGCTCTATGTGCTGCGCGACAAGGATTTCGTGCTCAACCTGATCGACCGCGCCAAGGCGGCAAAGTGCTCGGCGCTGGTGCTGACGCTCGATCTGCAGATCCTCGGCCAGCGCCACAAGGATATCCGCAACGGTCTCTCGGCGCCGCCGAAGATGACGCTTGCCAACATCATCGACCTTGCGCTGAAGCCGCGCTGGTGTCTGGGGATCGCCGGCACCCCGCGCCGTACCTTCCGCAACATCGTCGGCCACGCCAAGGGCGTCGGCGACGTCTCTTCGCTGTCTTCCTGGACGAACGAGCAGTTCGACCCGCACCTGTCGTGGAAGGATGTCGCCTGGATCAAGGAGCGCTGGGGCGGCAAGCTGATCCTGAAGGGTATCCTCGACAAGGAGGACGCGCTGATGGCGGCCGAGACCGGCGCCGATGCGATCGTGGTCTCCAATCATGGCGGGCGTCAGCTCGACGGCGCTGCCTCCTCGATCTCCGTGCTGGAAGAAATCGCCGATGCGGTCGGCGACAGGATCGAAGTCCATATGGATGGCGGCATCCGCTCCGGCCAGGACGTGCTCAAGGCGCTCTGCCTCGGCGCCAAGGGCACTTATATCGGCCGACCCTTCCTCTACGGCCTCGGCGCGATGGGCAAGGACGGCGTCACCAAGGCGCTCGAAATCATCCGCAAGGAAATGGACATCACGCTGGCGCTGTGCGGTAAGCGTTTGGTAACCGACATGGGCAAGGACCAGCTGCGGCGCTAGGCCTTGTTCACCGATGCGCCCTAGTTTCCCGTGATAAACGACACGGGAAGACGCTCGCCTTGACTGAAACCGGCATCCACTATCTCGACGCGCGCGGGCCGGACGGCATGCGTCTCTATGCGATTGGCGACGTGCATGGCCGCCACGACCTGCTCGCCGCCATGCACCGCCGTATCGAAAGCGAGCTGGAATACGCGGCATCCTCCGATTGGCGCATCATCCATCTCGGCGACTATACCGACAGGGGACCCGACTCCAAAAGCGTCATCGACTTCCTGATCGAGGCGCGAGCGCGCGATCCGCGCAACCTGATGCTTGCCGGCAATCACGATATCGGCTTCCTCGATTTTCTCGACCGTCCGGACCCGGACGGGCTGTTCATGCGCTATGGCGGGGTCCAGACCGCGGCGTCATACGGCGTGAAGCTCTCGACCGGCAGCAGTTGGTTCGGCAGGCCGGACGAGGCGCTGGCGCGCGGACACGCGGCATTGGTCGAAGCGGTGCCGCAAGCCCATGTCGACTTCCTGCGCTCGCTGTCCTTTTCAGTGACCTTCGGCGACTTCTTCTTCTGCCATGCCGGCATCAGGCCGGGCATTCCGCTCGACCGCCAGAGCCCGCAGGACCTGATCTGGATCCGCGACGCCTTCCATGATCGCCCCGGCCTTTATCCGAAGGTGATCGTGCACGGCCACACTCCGGTGCCGGAGGCCGAAGTGTTGGCCAACCGCGTCAATGTCGACACGCTCGCCTGGCAATCGGGAACGCTGAGCGCGCTCGCCGTCAACGGCGCAGAAAAGCGTATCCTGACAGCCGAAGGAAAGGCGTTCCAGCCATGATCCGGACCGTTGGATCAGCTTTCCGTCGGTCGGGAAGGATCAGGCTTTAGCGAAGCGCGGCGGTGACGCCGTAGCCGTCGACGGCTTGATGATTGTTGGCTGCGTCGGCAGTATAAATGCCGAGGCCGCACACGATGATGGCAGACAGCATGACAAAAGACAGGAGAGCTGCTTTCACGGACGTCATCTCTGGTTAAGCTTTCTGCATCTGGGCACGAGGCGGTTACCAATGCGTTGAAACGATAAAATGCGTCTCAATGTTTCGACGATTTCGCGCTTCTAAGCAGATTCTGTATCGCCGGTGTGTCGGCTGGATCACACAAAAGGTTCATGGCGGTTGCATCGACGATACGAAGCGCGCCCTCTTAGAAGAGCGGCCGGACACAAACCAAGAAAGAAGAATGTTATCCCCAGGCGGAAGCCCGCAGGCGTGCCAATTATGCCACGGCCGGCGAGGACGGCCTGGATGATCAGATGGTAGCCACCCAGGCGCGGGCAATCGCCAGCCCGGCGGCGTCGGCGTCGGCGCCATTGCGGGCCAGTTCTTCGCCGAGGCGATCGTTCCAGTCGGGGTGGCGCTCGGCGATCGTGGCCGCAAAGGACGTGCTCCAGTCGCGCACCATCGGCGTATCCGCCTCGAAGTGGAACTGGAAGCCATAGACGGCGCGGCCGAGGCGGAAGGCCTGGTTTTCGGCGACCTCGCTGCCGGCCAGCCGCACGGCGTTTTCCGGCAGCGCGAAGGTATCGTCATGCCATTCGAAAATCGGAAACTTCTCGGGCAGCGCCGCCAGCACCGGGTCGGACTTGGCGGCCGGCGTCAGCGAAACTTTGTGCCAGCCGAACTCGGTGGCGCCGCCGATGTGGTTGTCGCCGCCGAACGCGCGGGCAAGAAGCTGGCTTCCGAGGCAGATGCCGAGCACCGAGCGGTCCTTATCGGCGAAATCGCGCGTCAGCTCGAGGAGCGCCGGGAAATAGGGATAGTCCTCGTCGGCCAGCGCATTCTGCCCGCCGCCCAGCAAGACCATCGCATCATGCCCGCCTGCATGCTCCGGCAACGGATCGCCCTGGTACGGGCGCCGCAGGTCGAGATCGGCGCCGACTTCGGCCAGAGCGGCACCAACCTGACCGAGGCCGGTATTGTCGTAGTTCTGGACCACCAGCACGCGCATCGAGAATCCTGCTGACATGAAAACGCTGGGGCGAGCGATATCATGCAGCTTGTATTTCAGCCAAGATGCGTGCCGGAGAGAAAGCTATGCCACTGCAGAACCGGGTCGACCCGTTCGGCGCCATCCAGGCCGTGCCGGAACGCGGCCTGTTCACCGGCAACCGCGGCATCATCCATGATCCGGTGACCAAGACGCTGCTGAGGAAGCGCTGGGCGTTGCCGGCCTGGATCATCTGCGTTTGCCGGTTCCGCAACGTGCGGCGCGAGCCGATGGGCCGCAACAGGCCGGGAGGAAAAGCCGGCTGGACCGAATTGTTCTTCCTCGACGAGGTGACGGCTTTGGCTGCCGGCCACCGGCCCTGCTTCTTCTGCCAACGCGAACGAGCGACCGAGTTCGTCAAGCGCTTCGGCGAGGCGTTCGGCATTGCTGAGCCCCGCGCGCCGATGGTCGACAAAAGGCTGCACAAGGAACGCCTGGCCTCAGGCGGACGCCCGCCTGCCGTGGCCGCACCGGAGCTCGGAGGCTTGCCGGATGGAACCCTGGTAGCGCACGGCGACGCTGCCTATGCGCTGCGTGCCGGCACGGCACGCAAATGGTCGTTCGCGGGCTACGCCGGTCCAATTGCCTTCGATCGCCTGGACGACCGACCGTTGCGCCTGCTGACGCCGGCGACCACCATCGCGGTGCTGCGGCAGGGCTTCGCGCCGGTTTGGCATCCAACGGCCGATGCTTGACGCCGCAGCCGGCCTCGCTCATCGCCAAGCAGATATTCGTGGGATGTCCCGCGAATATCTGCCTAGATTCCCTTGTTTTTCGCAGGTTCTGATCGCAAAACCGCGGGACACTTTTGCGGAACCTGCTTGAGCCATGCGCGCCAACTACAAAATGCAGCGGCTGTTCGTGCCGGACGATCTGGGCTCGGGTCTCGAATTCGATGCCGGGCAACAGCAAAGCCATTATCTCGCCCATGTGCTGCGGCTCGGCGAAGGCGCCGAAGTCCTGCTTTTCAATGGCCGCGACGGCGAATGGTCGGCGTCGATCGCCGCGAAGTCCAAAAAAGCGGTCCGGCTGAGGGTGCTCGAACTGCAGCGGCCGCAGCCGCCGCTGCCCGATCTCGTCTATTGCTTTGCACCGCTGAAGCAGGGCCGGCTCGACTACCTCGTGCAGAAGGCTGTCGAGATGGGCGCCGGCACCCTGCAGCCGGTCATCACCCAGCACACGCAGGTGGCGAAGCCCGGCATCGATCGGCTGCGCGCCAATGTCGTCGAGGCGGCCGAGCAATGCGGCATCCTGGCGGTGCCGGAAATGCGAGAAGCGGAGAAGCTGGAACGGTTGCTCGCCGGTTGGGACAAGCAGCGGCGGCTGATCTTTTGCGACGAGGATGCCTCGACCAACAATCCGCTGCCGGCCTTGCAAGCGGTCAGTGAGAAGAAACTTGCGCTTCTGGTCGGTCCGGAGGGCGGATTTTCCGAGGACGAGCGCAAGATGCTGAAGGCCTTGCCTTTCGTCACCACCATCCCGCTCGGGCCGCGCATCCTGCGCGCCGACACCGCGGCGGTGGCGGCATTGGCGGTGATCCAGGCGACGATCGGCGACTGGTGATCAAATCCAGTTGAGTCGTGGCTCAGGATTTTTCGCTTGATCGGCTACTGACATTTCGTCCATCTAGCGCCCGGCGGCTAACTGATGGCTGCGGAGGGCTTTCTTATGGCGCGCGACACAACAGATACCCACCCCATCGAAGGCGTCGACGAACTGGTCGGCTATCTGGCCGCCGGCAACAAACCGCGCGAAAAATGGCGCATCGGCACCGAGCACGAGAAGTTCCCCTTCTATATCGACGGCAACGCGCCGGTGCCGTATGGCGGCGAGCGCGGCATCCGCGCCATCCTGGAAGGCATGCGGGAAAAGCTCGGCTGGGATCCGATCATGGATGCCGGGCGCATCATCGGCCTGGTCGAGCCGACCGGCCAGGGCGCGATCTCGCTGGAGCCTGGCGGCCAGTTCGAGCTTTCCGGCGCGCCACTGGAGTCGATCCACCAGACCTGCCGCGAGGGCAACGCGCATCTGGCGCAGGTGCGCGAGATCGCCGAGCCGCTCGGCATCCGCTTCCTCGGCCTCGGCGGCAGCCCGAAATGGTCGCTGGCCGACACGCCGAAAATGCCGAAGTCGCGCTACGAGATCATGACGCGCTACATGCCGAAGGTCGGCACCAAGGGCCTCGACATGATGTACCGCACCTGCACGATCCAGGTGAATCTCGACTTCGAGAGCGAGACCGACATGCGCCGCAAGATGCAGGTGTCGCTGAAGCTGCAGCCGCTGTCGACGGCGCTGTTTGCCAACTCGCCCTTCACCGAGAGCCGGCCGAACGGGCTGCAGAGCTGGCGCGGCGACATCTGGCGCGACACCGACAACCAGCGCTCCGGCATGCTCGAATTCTGCTTCTCGCCCGATTTCGGCTTTGCCGACTATGTCGAATGGGCGCTCGACGTGCCGATGTATTTCGTCATCCGCGACGGCCAGTATCACGACATGACGCGCTACACCTTCCGCCAGTTCATGGCGGGCGCTGCGCGCAATGAAGTCCCCGACGGCCTGCCGACGATGGGCGACTGGGCAAACCATCTCTCGACCTTGTTCCCCGACGTGCGCCTGAAGCGCTTCCTGGAAATGCGCGGCGCCGACGGCGGGCCGTGGCGGCGCATCTGCGCCCTGCCCGCCTTCTGGGTCGGGCTGCTCTATGACGAGCAGGCGCTGGACGCCGCCGAGGCGCTGACTTCGAGCTGGACCTATGAAGAAGCGCTCGCAATGCGCAACGCCGTGCCGGAGCTCGGCATCGCCGCGCCGTTCCGCAACGCCAACTTGCGCGACGTCGCCCGCGACGTGCTCGCCATCTCCCGCACGGGCCTCAAGAACCGGGCCAAGAAGAACCGCGACGGCTATGACGAGACGTCGTTCCTCAACACGCTCGACGAGGTCGTGGCGCGCGGCACCACCAGCGCCGAGGAGATGCTGTCGGCCTACCACACGCGCTGGGGCGGCTCGATCGAGCCGGTGTTCATGGAATATGCGTATTAACCGTCCGGCATGCGCCGAGCGGTTGGGTGCCAAAAGCCGCTTCAATCGGTGATGGAAACGAACTAGGCTCTCCGATGAGGATATTCTCGGAGGAGAACCCAAATGCCTTCCCTGTTCGACATTTTCGCCCAGGCCCAGAACGGCGCCGGCATGCAGGCGCTGGCACAGCAATATGGGCTTTCGATGCAGCAGACGCAGGCCGCGGTGCAGGCGCTGCTGCCGGCATTCTCGCAAGGGCTGCAGCGCAACACCGCCGACCCTTACGGTCTCGGCGCCTTCATGACGGCGATGGCGAGCGGCCAGCACGCCAAGTATTTCGAGGACGCCACGAGGGCCTTTTCGCCGCAAGGCATCGATGAGGGCAACGGCATTCTCGGTCATCTGTTCGGCTCGAAGGATTTGTCGCGCGCCGTGGCAGCCCAAGCCGCGCAGGCAACGGGATTGAGCCAGCAGGTGCTGCAGCAGATGCTGCCGGCCATGGCTTCGATGATGATGGGTGGGCTGTTCAAGCAGACCAACAGTCAATTGAGTGGGGGACAGATGCAGGCCGCCGGCGGTTTCGGTGGCGGCAACAATCCGCTCGGCGAGATCATCGAGCAGATGATGCGGCAAAGTGGCGTCGCGCCGGCGCCGCAGCAACGCCAGGCGCCGCAGCCCGCGCCCAATCCCTATGGCGAGAACCCGCTCGGCAAAGTGCTGCAGGATATGTTCGGAGGCGATGCGTCCCAGTCCCAACCGCAGAGCCAGCCGCAGCAATCGCCGAACCCCTACGGCGAAAATCCCCTCGGCAAAGTGCTGCAGGATATGTTCGGCGGCGGTACGACGCAGCAGCCGCAACAGACGCAAAGCCCCTATGGCGACAACCCGCTCGGCAAGATCTTCGAAGAGATGCTGCGGCAGGGTGGCGGCGGCTTCGGCCTGCCCGGCGGGCAGCCGGCGCCGCAGCCGCAGCAGAGCGCGCCGCAACAGCCGCAGACCAACCCGAGCGGCCGGCCGCGAAACCCGTTCGACGACATCTTCGGCAAGATGTTCGAGACCGGTGCTCAGCAGCGCGACGAATATGAGAAGAACGTCGGAACGATCTTCGACCAGTTCAAGCGCGACATGGACCGGCGGTAGAACTCGCGCGGCCCAAAGGTGTGCCGAGATTCAGGTCAGACCGAGCCGAAAACGGTGGTTTCCGAGAACCGGAGCGGAGCGTACTTAAGTACGTGAGCACCGGAAGCGCAGGAAGCCGCCGTTTGCAGGCCCGCCCCTCCTGAAGGTCGGTACACCTTAAAAAATGCCCGGTCCTGGAGGAGAACCGGGCAATGTGCAGGCTGGCCGGCGGGGAACCGGCAGGGAGTGTGGGAGCCTGCATGAAACTTGGTCGCGCCAAGCCGTGAAAAGATTCAACGCGACCGGAGATCCAGGCAATGCGGCCTTTCAGGCCACCTGACGAGCAAGATCCTCGATCGTGTCGGCGCGCTCGCTGGCAATGGCGCGCAGCTTCACCGTCGGATCGCGGCCGAAGGGCACGGCGACGGCGACATGAAGGTCGGAGCGCGTCAGGCCGATATCGGCAAGCTCGGCATCCGACATCTCGCCCAGGCGATAGAAGGCGCGGCGGTTTTTCCAGGCGACATAGGCGTTGGCGAGAGCATTGAGCACACGCGTCGCAACGGCCGGACGCGTGGTGATGCGCGGGGTCTCGGAAGCGAATTCAATCGTGGTCATGTCAGTCTCTCCTTCCAGGAGTCGAGCGGACGAAACCGGGCGATCGGCGCCTTGGGAGAAGCGCCGCTCCGGTTTCCATTCATTGATGTGATGCATGTCGTCGTCCCAGAACCGGGAACCACTTCTGGGCGACATGCACTACCGTCATGTGGACAATGCCAATTTGCCATCGCGCGATTGATTAATCCAACGAATGTTTTTAATCTCTAACATCAACATCAATGATAGGTTGGACCGATGAAAGCGCCGCTCGACCTCGATCAGTTGCAGACCTTCATCTCGATCGCCGACACAGGAAGCTTCACCCGCGCGGCCGAAGAGGTGCACCGCACACAGTCGGCCGTGTCGATGCAGATGCGGCGGCTGGAGGAGCGGATCGGCAAGCCGCTGTTCGAAAAGGACGGCCGCACCAACAAGCTGACCGAGGAGGGCGACCGGCTGCTTTCCTATGCGCGGCGGCTGATCTATCTCAACCGCGAGACGCTTGCCGCCTTCGACGACCAGCGGCTGGAAGGCACGATCCGCATCGGCACGCCGGATGATTATGCCGACCGCTTCCTGCCCGAGATCATGGCGCGCTTCTCGCGTTCCAACCCGCGCGTCGAGCTGACGGTGGTCTGCGAGCCGACGCCCGGGCTGGTCGAGCACATCAAGCGCGGCAATCTCGACCTGGCGCTGGTGACGCATAACGACACGCGCGGCCAGTCGGAGGTGGTGCGGCGCGAGCCGCTTTTGTGGGTCACCTCGGCCAACCACGCCACGCATGAACAGGAAATCCTGCCGATGGCGTTCGGGCGGCCGAACTGCATCTGGCGGCGCGCCGCGGTCGACGTGCTCGACCGCCAGAGCCGCGAGTATCGTGTGCTGTTTTCCAGCTTCTCGGCCACCGTCATCACCGCGGCCGTGCTTTCCGGCCTGGCGGTCTCGGTGCTGCCGGAATGCGCGCTTCGGCCCGGCATGCGCGTTCTGGGCGAGGCCGACGGCTTCGGCCAGTTGCCGGATTGCCGCATCGGCATCATGCGCGGCCAGACCTCGCAGCCGGAGATCGTCGACGCTTTGGCCCGTCACATCGCCGAAAGCCTCGACAACATTTCCGTGCCGGTCGGCGAAGAGGCGGGAAGCTTCGACTTCGCCGCGCTCGCCTTTGCCAAGATGAAACGGGTGAAGGCAAATCAGATCATGCCTGGATGGTAAAGTCAGGCCCGAGCGGCGGAGCGCTCCTGATCGGCTGACGAAACGCCCGGCAGCGCAAGCAACTGGCCGTGCTCCAGGGGCGGCGACAGCAAAGCGGCGTGGGTCAGCGCGGTCAGCGTGGCCTGACGCGTCAACGGGCTGCTGTATAACATTAGCGATGTTTGTCGCAGCTTGACGCCGGCCGATAAGCGTCCCCCAATCGCCAAATGAGTGAAACAGCAACCGAATCACGCAGCAACGCCACCGAATATACGGTGAGCGAGATTTCCGGCGCGCTGAAGCGCACTGTCGAGGATGCTTTCGGCAATGTGCGGGTGCGTGGCGAGATTTCCGGCTATCGCGGCCCGCATTCCTCCGGCCACGCTTACTTCGCCTTGAAGGACGACCGCGCGCGGATCGATGCGGTTGTCTGGAAGACGACCATGGCGCGGCTGAAGTTCCGCCCCGAGGAAGGCATGGAGGTGATCGCCAGCGGACGCCTGACGACCTACCCCGGCAAATCCAACTATCAGATCGTAATCGACAATCTGGAGCCGGCGGGAGCCGGCGCGCTGATGGCGCTGCTCGAAGAGCGCAAGCGCCGGCTGCAGGCCGAAGGCCTGTTCGACGCCGGCCGCAAGCGGCGGCTGCCATTCATGCCCAAAGTCATCGGCGTCGTCACCTCGCCGACCGGCTCGGTTATCCGCGACATCATCCATCGCATCAAGGACCGGTTTCCGCTTCATGTGCTGGTGTGGCCGGTGAGGGTCCAGGGCGACACGACCGCCAGGGAGGTGACCGCGGCCGTCAACGGCTTCAACGCGTTGACATGGGACGGGCCGATCCGCCAACCCGATCTGTTGATCGTGGCACGCGGCGGCGGCAGCCTCGAGGACCTCTGGGGCTTCAACGACGAAGGCCTGGCGCGTGCCGTTGCGGCGTCCGCCATCCCGGTGATCTCGGCGGTCGGGCACGAGACCGATACGACTCTGATCGACTTTGTCGCCGACATGCGCGCGCCGACACCCACGGGCGCAGCCGAGATCGCGGTGCCGGTCAGGGCGGAGCTGGAGGCAACCTTGGCGAGCCTTGGCGCGCGGCTCAACGCCTGCGCCTCGCGGCACCTGGAGCGCAAGCGCCAGGCGGTGCGAGCAGCGGCGCGCGCGCTCCCCTCGCCCGACCAGTTGCTGGCGCTGCCGCGCCGCCGTTTCGACGATGCGACCAGCCGCCTCGGCCGCGGGCTGACGGTGAATATCGAGCGCAAGCGGGCGACGCTGGAACGGCAAAGGCTGACGCCGGCGACCCTGTCGCGGCGCCTCAATGAGGCGCGCACGCTGACCGGCCGCGATATTGCCCGGGCGCGAGCAGCGTTCTTCGCCGTCGTGCGCGAGCGGCGCGCACGCTTCCAGCGCAATTCGACGCGCCTGTCGCCGGCGCCGATCGTCCGGCGGCAGAAGCTGCAGGCCGATATGCTGACCGCGCTGGGCCGCAGACAGGACCAGGCATTGGCACGGCGTCTCGACCGGCTGCGCGCGGCGCTGACCCAGGCCGACCGGCTCTTGTCGACGCTGTCGCACAAGGCCGTGCTGGCGCGCGGCTTCGCGCTGGTCAAGGATGCCGAAGGCGCCGTCGTCAAAGGGGTCGCGGAGCTGGCGCCGGGCGCGGCGCTGCAGCTGGAATTCGCCGACGGCACTGCCGAGGCCATCGCAACCTCCGGCGGCGCACGGCCGAAGCTGGCCGCGAAGTCGCCCGCCAAGGCCAAGGAGCCGGGCAATCAGGGTTCGTTGTTCTGAGGTCTGCATGAGCAACCACGACCCGCATCTTCGCACCCCGTCGGGCAAGCTGCGCCTGCGGTCGTTCGGGGTTGCGCTGGACGGCACGCCGGGCTCTTTCAACGCCATCACCGATGTGCCGGGCGTGTCGGTGGGCTACACCACGCTGATTTCCGGCGACGGCCCGCTGCAGGTCGGCATCGGACCGGTGCGCACCGGTGTGACCGCCATCCTGCCAAGGCCGGTTCAAGAACTCGCGACGCCGGTCTTTGCCGGCGTGTTCAGCCAGAACGGCAATGGCGAGCTGACGGGCACGCACATTATCGAGGAGACCGGCGCTTTCAACTTCCCGGTCACTATCACCAACACGCATTCCTGCGGCGTCACCCGCGACGCCACCTTGCGCTGGATGCACAAGGTGTTGCCGGCCGCGCTCGACACAGGCTGGGGCCTGCCGGTGGCGGCCGAGACCTATGATGGCTTCCTCAACGACATCAACGGCCATCATGTGAGCGTCGGCCACGTGACCGCGGCACTCGACAGCGCCGGCGGCGGCGCCATCGAGGAAGGCAGCGTCGGCGGTGGCACCGGCATGATAAGCTTCGGCTTCAAGGCCGGATCCGGCACTGCCTCGCGCATCGTCGAATGGCAGGGCAAACGCCACGTGCTCGGCGTGTTCGTGCAGGCGAATTTCGGCAAGAGGCACAATTTCACCATTCGCGGCCGGCGTGTCGGCCCGGAATTGGCCGAGCCGGCCATCCGCGAGGACACGCCGCGCGCCGAAAAGGGATCGATCATCGCCGTCGTCGCCACCGACGCGCCATTGCTGCCGCATCAGATGAAGCGGCTCGCCCGGCGCGTGCCGCTCGGCATCGCCATGACCGGCGGCTATGGCTACCATAGTTCTGGCGATATTTTTCTCGCCTTCTCGACCGCCAATGCCGAGGCCGCGCTGGCGCCTTCAGGCCGCATCGCCCGCGCGGATTTCATCCCGGACGTCGACATCGACCCATTCTTCGACGCAGTCGTGCAAGCGGTGGAGGAAGCGATCCTCAACGCGCTCACCGCCAACGAAGACATGATGGGACGCGACGGCAATTTCGTGCCGGCGCTGCCCAAGGAATTGCTGAAGGAAAAATTCGGATAGAGCGCCGCCGGCCCATGCCAGCGGGTATTTATTCCGCCGGCTTGTCGGGCCTTGCCTCGCTGCTGCCCTCTTCAACGGCTTCCTCGAGGCGCGACGCGATCAGTTCCTGGATGTCGCCGACCTCTTCCTGGATATCCTCCAGCAGAATGCCTGCCTCGGCGGCCTTGGCGCAGCATTCCTTGGCAAGGGTCTCGGCCTGCTTGTCGATCTTGATCGGCAAATGCTGGCATTGGACTTTCTCGCCAATCCATCCGCGCAAAAACTCGATCGCATGTTCACTCATACTGCTTCTTCCCTAGCGGCCAAGCCGGTTGGTAGCCATGAACCTCAGCACCCCTTGCAGAGGATGCATGCCCATTCGAGCCGAGTCGGCCTCGATCGGCAAGACATCTTGCCAATGGAATGCGAAGCTGAAGGATGGAAGGGTTCGAGGTGCACGTTCAGATCATTGAGAATGATGGGATCGTTGGTCGGGGTCGAAAGACGGTAACCGTTGTTGTTTTTGCTTGCTTTTTTCTAACTTTGACGGCGCATTCGTATCAAAAACCGCATCGCAGCTTCCCGGCCAATGCTGCCCCGGCCTCAGCCGGAGCAGGCGCTATATAGTGGCATCCTCATGCAATGTCGACTCGGGGTCCGCCATCCGGGCGGCTACCTCCCCAGAAGATTGCGCTCGACGGTCCTCAGATGCGTCAGCATGGCATCGCTGGCGCCTTCGGAGTCGCGCGCCAGCAGGGCATCCAGGACGAGTTGGTGCTCGCTGCAATAAGTGGCATCAGGCGTCGATCCGCAAGCGGGCTTAGAAAATGGGCGGCGACAATCGTATCGTCACAGCTCCCGACCATTTGAGCGTCGGCTCGGCGTAAAGACGCCAGTTGTCACGATGGCCATGTCGAGCTGCGAAGGTCTCGGTCGCGCGCTGGATGGTTGGGAAGACCTATCTTCGGCCGGTGTCGCGAACTGCGATTGCATCGGGATACCGGAGCAGTCATGCCCGATAATATTCCTGATACCATTCCACGAAACGCCGGACCCCAATCTCGATCGGGATCCTCGGCCTGAAGCCGGTCGCTTGCTCGAGTGAGCTGACATCGGCGCAGGTCGCAGGCACATCGCCCGGCTGGAGCGGCATGCAGTTGCGTGTCGCCTTCTTCCCCAGCGCGTCTTCGAGCAGTTCGATCAAGTGGTTCAGCTCAACCGGCGAACCGCCGCCGATGTTGTGGATCCTGAACGGCGCGCTGCTGGTCGCGGGGTCGGGCGCGGCACTGCTCCATTCCTTGTTGGCCGTCGCGGGCAGTCGCATGATGCGGACCAGGCCCTCGACGATGTCATCGATATAGGTGAAATCACGCTGCATGTTGCCGTGGTTGAAGACGTCGATCGGCTCGCCTGCAAGTATGGCCCTGGTGAAGATGAATAAGGCCATATCCGGCCGACCCCATGGCCCGTAAACGGTGAAGAACCGCAACCCCGTCGTCGGCAGTCGGAAAAGATGGCTGTAGGTATGCGCCATCAACTCGTTGGCCTTCTTGCTGGCGGCATAGAGGCTGAGCGGGTGATCGGCGGAATCGTGAACGGAGAACGGCATTCGCGTGCTGCCGCCATAGATCGAGCTCGAGGACGCATAGACCAGGTGATCGACGCGAGCGCGGCGGCATCCTTCCAGCACATTGAGAAATCCGCTTAGATTGCTGTCCCCGTAGGCGTAGGGATCGGTCAGCGAATGACGAACGCCGGCCTGGGCCGCCAGGTTCACCACGATTTCCGGATCGGCCGAGGCGAAGAGCGCTGAAACGCGGTCCCGGTCGGCCAGATCGACATGCTCGAACCGGAAATGCGGAAATTCTTCCAGCTGATCGAGTCGGGCTCGCTTTAGATTAACGTCGTAGTATTCATTCATGGAATCGAGGCCGACAATTTGCCAGCCGTCGGAAAGCAGTCTCCGGCATAAATGAAAGCCGATGAACCCGGCTGCTCCGGTGACAAGAACAGGCCTGTTTGACGTCACGGCACGTCCCTAATGTTAGCTGTGACCAGATTCACACCCACCCCCACACTCGCCTCCCTTTATCCCGGGAAGCATCATCAGAATGATCGATGAAACATCTGCCCGGCGGAGCCATAACCGAACTTCACCTCTAGCTCAGGCACGCCATGCTCCCGGCATATGTGAAGGCACAAGCAGCGGACCAGGATCTTGATGAGGCTCCTCTTCCGCAGAGCCCGCCCGGATGGGTAGAGGTGCGTAACTATGCTCTGGACCAGGGCGGACCTGCCCTGCGGTCGTATCCGCCTTTGCCAGCCGATTTTGCGGATATCGGCATCGGTCCCCTTCTGGAAACGGTTGTAGGGCGACATCCGCATAAGATCGCCATCAATGACGGCACGGACGAACTCTCCTATTCGGCGCTCGGCGCCGCCGTCGATATCCTATCGCGCCGCGTTGCGAATGCCGTTCCCGAAGGCAAGCCGGTCGGAATCTGCCAGCCATGCTCCGTCTGGAGCGTCGTCGCCATGCTCGCCACGATGGCAGCCGGACGGATCTCGATTCCGCTTAACGCGAGAGATCCCGGTCCCCGGATCAGCGAGATTGTGTCCGCGGCCAAGCTCTCGGCCATGCTGGGCAGCGGCAACAGGCCCAGCGATCTGGCTGCGGAAATTCAATGGATCGATGTCGGCGCAAGTTCGGCCTCGCAGCAAGAGCCGTTGGCGAAGCCCCTGCCGCAGCCTTCGGTCGATGAGCCGGCCATAATTCTCTATACCTCGGGCAGCACAGGGCGCCCCAAGGGCATCGTCAACAGCCAGCGCAGCTTGTTGTGGCGCGTGCAACAATATGTCGAGGCGTGTCACATCAATTCGGACGATGTTTTTCTCCCCTTGTCGGGCCTGGCCACGATAGCCGGTTGCCGCGAGATCCTGGCGGCCGTCCTTACCGGGGCCACCTTGCAACTCGTTGAATTGGAGGCAGTGGGGCTGCGCGGCGTCCGCGGGCGAATGCAGGACCAAGGCACGACCATTACTTATCTTGTGCCCGCCTTGCTTCGAACGCTGATGGCGGATGCCTGCGCCGATACGTTCAGATCGCTCCGGGTCGTCCGCGTCGGCGGCGAGAAAGTGCTGTGGAGCGACATTGCCCTTCTGCGCAAAGCCGTCCCGCCGCATTGCCTGATTCAAATAGGCTATTCGTCCACGGAAACGACAGGATCGCAGTGGTTCGTGCCGTCGGAACCGCCGAACACCGAGCCCGACGTGCCGGTTGGGCGCCTTTTGCCGGGTATCGCGTTCTCGATCGTCGATGAGGAAGGACACAGCGTTCCACCCGGCGAAACGGGAGAGCTCGTGATCAAGAGTCCCTATGTCCTGCTTGGGCATTGGGAAAATGGCGCCGTCATCCCAGTCGAAGCGGACCCAGACGACCCGCATACACGGATTTTTCCGACCGGCGATCTCGTGCGTCTGGACAGCGATGGTCTGTTGAGGATCATTGGCCGGAAGGGACGCCAGATAAAGATCAACGGTCGACGCATTGAGCCGGCTGAGCTCGAAAGAATGCTGCGATCCGCCCCCTCGGTTCAGGACGCCGTGGCGATCGTCACGGAGGCAACTGAACTTGTCGCATTCGCCATTCCGGGCGATGCGGCGGGTCCGGATTTCGTGGACGACCTGCGCCGGCTGATTGCCGACACGCTGCCCCCAGCGCTGCGGCCCCTGCGGCTCCACCGCGTAGGCGAGATCCCCTACCTCGATAGCGGAAAGATCGACCTCGTCAAACTCGGTAAAATGGATCTCCTAGCCAGGAGGCCGGTTGCGGTCGCCGACCCGCCAGTTTCGGATGCCGATTCGGCGGTGGGCAAGGTGGTGCAGAAGGCATGGAGCAAGGTTCTCAACACCAGGGCAGCCACCGGCAGGTGGGACGAGGCCGGAGGAGATTCGCTGAAGCTGCTGCACTGCGTGATGGAGATCGAGACTCTCATCGGCCAGGAACTGGGGCTTGAGAGTTTCACCGTCGGGATGAGCGCGGGCGAGATGGTGAAAGCTGTCGTCGCGGCGCAGGCAGCCGCATCCGGCAAAGCCGCTCCGGAGCATAACCCGCCGCTGCTTTTCCTGTTTCCCGGATCCGTCGGCTACGGTCCAAGTCTTGCCGCCTTCGCCTCCGCCATGGGAAGAACCGCGAAAGTGGTTCCAATCAGGTATCCCAGCCTCGCGCTCATCCTGCGCGGACAGAGCGATCTCGCCAGCATGGCAGACGCCGCGGTCCAGCAAATCAACCGCGCTCAGCCGTCCGGGCATGTCAGGCTTCTGGGCCACTCGCTCGGCGGCGCGGTCGCGCTGGAGGTCGCGGTGCGCCTGCTCGAGGCCGGACGGTTGGTCAAGTTCATCGGCATCCTCGACACAAGCCTGGAGGGCGAGCGCAGCCGCCTGTGGGACACGGTCACCCGCACAATGCGCCGGCTTCGGTCCAACCGCATATCGTTCCAGCGCGTCGCATGCCGCGCGCTGGCAAAGATCGCGGTCAGAATGGGCAGCGAAGTCCGTCTCGCGCGCGCCATCGACCGTTACACCGAAGGTCAGTTCAACGGAGCCTGCTTCCGCATCAAGCTGGAATTGCAGGAGGTGCTGCGGGCGCAGGCATTTTTCCGCTGGTTGGCAGACCCCAAGGTCGCGCTCCCGATCCAAGGGACCCTGTTTCGCTGCGCTCGCCCGGGCATGTCCCGTGCCATCGGGTGGGATCAGGTGTTTCGCGACCTGCAGGTGATCCCGATCGTGGGCACCCATATCGATCTCGTCGTGGAGCCTCACGTCGCGACCAATCGTCCGCTGATCGAAAAGGCGGTCCTGCAAACGTATACGCGGGCCGAATCCTTGCAATTGGAGGGCCAAACGGCGTGATCTCGGGATTCACCAGGGAAGTGCTGGCATTGGACGCAGCCGCGGAGGCGGACCGCATCGTCTCATCGACGCGCGAGCAGGTTCTGGTGACGCTTCGACGGCGCGGCGTGGTGGTCGGACTGTCGGGCGGCATCGACAGTTCCGTCGTCGCGTCCTTGTGCGTGCGCGCCTTCGGCAAAGATAAGGTGCTGGGGCTCTTCATGCCGGAGCGGGACTCCTCGGGAGACTCGCTGAGGCTCGGACGCGTCGTCGCGGCCCAGCTCGGCATCGATACTCTGGTCGAAGACATCGCCCCGGCGCTCGATGCCATCGGCGCCTATCGCCGACAGATCGAGGCGATCCGCGCCGTCGTTCCAGAGTATGACGAAGGATGGAAATGCAAGCTCGTGCTGACCTCGGTTCTGGAGAGCCAAGGCCTCAACATCACCCGCCTTACGGTTCAGGATCCGGAAGGCAAGGTCAACACGGTTCGGCTGCCCCTGACAGCCTATCTGCAGATCGTCGCCGCGACCAATTACAAGCAGCGCATCCGCAAGATGACCGAATATTATCATGCGGATCGCCTCGGCTACGCTGTTGCCGGAACGCCGAACCGGCTCGAATACGACCAGGGCTTCTTCGTCAAGCAAGGGGACGGTATCGCCGACGTCATGCCAATCGTGCACCTGTACAAAACCCAAGTCTACCAGTTGGCTGAATATCTCGGGGTGGACGAAGAAATCCGCCGCAGGCCGCCGACCACCGACACATTCTCCATGGCGCAAAGCCAGGAGGAATTCTACTTTGCGCTGCCTTACCACCTGACGGATCTATGCCTCTATGGCGTCAACCATGGGTTATGCGCCGACGAGGTCGCAGCCGCGGCGGGCCTCACCGGCGGCCAGGTCGAGAAGGTCTTCAAGGACATCGAAGCGAAGCGTCGGGCGGCACGCTATCTGCATGCGCGGCCCTTGCCGTCCGTGCCGATGGATGTGGACTGACGACGATGTGCGGGATCGCCGGGATACTGGCGCTGAACGCCACCGCCGAACCGCCTTCGCGCGAAGCGTTGCTGCGCATGGCTGGCGCGCTTGCGCATCGCGGTCCCGACGAACGCGGGCTCTACCGCGACAGACGCGCCGGTCTGGCGCATGCCCGCTTGTCGGTCGTCGATCTTCAGCACGGGCAGCAGCCGCTCGCCGATTCCGATGGTCCGGCGTGGATCGTCTTCAACGGCGAGATCTTCAACTATCTCGAACTGCGCGACAGGCTGTTCGCCCTCGGCCATCGGTTCCGCACCCGCAGCGATACCGAAGTCGTCCTGCACGCCTATCGGGAGTGGGGCCAGGCAGCCTTCGAGCGTATGAACGGCCAATGGGCACTGGCGATCTGGGACCCGGCTATAGGCCGGCTGGTGCTGTCGCGTGATCGCTACGGCATTTGCCCGCTGCATTTTTGCGAGCATGGCGGCCGCCTGTTCTTTGCGAGCGAAGTCAAAGCGATTTTCGCGGCCGAGGTCGCGATTCCGCGCGCGTTCGACCCGGCTGGCATCGATCAGACCTTCACCCTGTGGACGGCTGTTGCTCCGCAGAACGTGTTTCAGGGCATCCGGGAACTCCCGCCCGGGCACGTGCGCCTCTACGAGAAAGGCGCGGCGCGAGAATACCCATTCTGGCAGCCGCGCTTTCCGGAAATCCAAAATCAGGACCAGGGCCGGTTTAGCGGCTCCCTGGACGAGGCTGTGGAGGAAGTGCGGCTGATGCTGGAAGGCGCCACGGCCTTGCGAATCGTGCAGGCCGATGTGCCGGTCGGCTGCTATCTGTCAGGCGGGCTCGACAGTTCCCTTGTCGCCACGCTCGGAAGGCGCTTCGCCGGCGAGCGTTTCCAGACCTTCTCGCTGCGTTTTGCCGATGCCGAATATGACGAGACCGAATTCCAGCGGCTCGTCGCAGACGCGACTGGCAGCGAGCACCACGAGATAGTCGTTTCCCGCGGCGATATAGCCGCAGCCTTTCCCGAGGTGATCCGCCACACCGAGCGGCCAATCCTCAGGACCGCGCCGGCACCACTCTTCCTGCTGTCGAGGCTCGTGCGGGAACGCGGCATCAAAGTGGTGCTGACCGGTGAAGGCGCTGACGAGATGTTTGCCGGTTATGACCTGTTCCGCGAGGGCAAGGTACGCCGCTTCTGGGGACGCCAGCCGGCGTCGACAAGGCGCGCCCGCTTGCTTGAGCGGCTCTATCCTTATCTCTCACGCTCACCGGTTCATCAGCAGGCACTGGCCCGGCAGTTCTTCGGCCGCAATATTGAGGCCCACGCCGCGGCCGGATTTGCGCATGACACACGCTGGCGCACGACCAGCGCGACCAAGCGCTTGTTCTGCCCCGATATGCGGGCCGCCTCCGAAGGCCGCGACACGGTGAGCGAACTGATCTCGACCCTGCCGGCCGAATTTCCGCGCTGGAGCCCCCTCGCCCAGGACCAGTATCTGGAAATCCGGACTCTGATGTCGAGCTATCTGCTCTCTTCGCAAGGCGACAGGATGCTGATGGCCCACTCTATCGAGGGCCGCTTTCCCTTCCTCGACGACAACGTCGTTACCTTGGCGAATGCGCTTCCGGATGCCTATAAGCTGCGCGGCCTCGACGAGAAGCACGTGCTGAAGCGCGTCGCGGCGCCGATCCTGCCGCCGCAGGTGGTCGCCCGGAAGAAGCAGCCCTACCGGGCGCCGAATGCGCTGAGTTTCTTTGCCGACGGCGCGCCGGCCTACATTGGTGATGCCTTGTCCGAGACGGCAGTGCGGGCGGCCGGCATCTTCGATCCACAGTCGGTTACGCGGCTGGTCGGGAAGTGCCGAGCTCGAACCGGCGAGGGAGACATGTCGAATTCCGACAACATGGCCCTGGTCGGCGTGCTCTCGACGCAGCTTCTGCATCAGCAATTTGTCGCGACCCGCCCAGCCGGTGTGACAGAGCCGGATCTCAGGATCGATGTCGACTACGAGCATCGCGAAAGGGAACTGGCATGATCCACGGCGCCGTACCGCTCCTGCACGATTATCTGATCCACTCAGCCGGCCGGCTCGGCGACAAGGTGGCGTTGGTCTGCAACGGGCGACGCGTCACCTATGCCGAAATCGACGAGCGTTCCAACGGGGTCGCACAATGTCTGACAACAGCCGGCGTGCAACGCGGCGATCGGGTGATGATCTTCGCCGACAATACGGTCGAGACGGTTGTCAGCTTCTGGGCGGTGCTGAAGGCAAACGCCGTCGTGTGCATCGTCAACCCGCTGACAAAAAGCGAGAAGCTCGAATACCTGCTGAATGATTGCCGGCCGGCGGCGCTGATCAGTGACCGGCATCTGCGCTCCGTGTTCGGCGAGCCGGCGCGCAATTGTCACTCGCTACGCCAGGTGATCGTGTCGGGGCCGATGGAGGACGACGAGCTCAGCCGGCTGCCGCACGCGATACGCTGGGAAACGGCCGCCGAGAGAAATCCCGCTGCGCCTGCGCGCAAATCGATCGACATCGATCTCGCCGCCATCATCTACACGTCCGGATCCACGGGCGAGCCCAAAGGCGTGATGCTGACACACCGCAACATGATGGCGGCGTGCACCTCGATCGCGTCCTATCTGGAGCTTCGGGAAGACGAGGTTATCCTCAACGTCCTGCCCCTCGCCTTCGATTACGGTCTCTATCAGATGCTGATGGCGTTCCGCACCGGCGCCCGGCTGGTTCTCGAACGCTCTTTCGCGTTTCCGGCGCAAATCCTTCAGATCATCAAGGATGAGAGGATCACAGGCTTTCCCGGCGTGCCCACCATCTTCGCCTCGCTGGCGGAGCTCAAGTCGCTGAAGGATCACGACTTCTCGAGCATCCGCTATGTCACCAACACCGCCGCCGCCTTGCCGCTCAAGCATATCACCATGCTCAGGGATCTGTTTAAGGGCGCCCGAATCTATTCGATGTATGGCCTCACCGAGTGCAAGCGCTGCACCTATCTGCCGCCGGAAGATCTCGAACGAAAACCGCTGAGCGTGGGGATCGCGATCCCGAACACCGAGATGTGGATCGTCGACGACAACGATCAACTCGTCGAACCCGGGACCGTCGGCCAGCTCGTCATCCGTGGCGCGACGGTGATGAGGGGCTACTGGGGCAAACCGGAAGCGACCGCCAGAAAGCTCAAGCCCGGCCCCTTGCCGGGCGAGCAGGTGCTTTACACCGGGGACTACTGCCGAATGGACGCGGAGGGCTATCTCTACTTCATCGGCCGCGGCGACGAGATCATAAAATCCAGGGGCGAGAAGGTTGCGCCGAAGGAAGTCGAAAACGTGCTGGTGAATATCCCCGGCGTCAAGGAGGCCGCGGTGGTCGGCGTGCCCGACGAGCTTCTCGGCCAAGCCGTGAAGGCCTTCGTCGTGATCGAGCAGGGCCGCATTGTCGGCGAGCGGCAGCTTCAGATGGAGTGTCAGAAGCGGCTTGAAAACTTCATGGTCCCGAAGTCTATCGTCATCGTGCCCAGCCTGCCGAGGACGGATACAGGGAAACTCAAGAAGGTGGCTCTTTCGTAGCGCCTGTTGGACGGCGCACAGTATTTAGTTTTTATTGGAGGGTGGGTTATGGATACGATCTTGGCAGCGAACCCCGCGGGCGACATTTACGTCAAGCAAATTCGCGATTTCCTGGCTTCGAACTTCTACATCGCCGACGTGAAATCGCTCAGCACCACGGAATCGCTGCTCGATCAGGGCATCGTCGATTCCACCGGCGTGCTCGAGGTCATCGGCTTCATCGAAGAGACCTTTGGCGTCATTGTCGAGGACAGCGAGCTCCTCCCGGAGAATCTCGATTCCATCCAGGGAATAGCGCAGTTCATCGCCCGCAAGAGGGGATGAGCTCCAGCTGCGAGGCGCTCAGGGCTGCGGCCTGGCGTATCCGAGCACGACACGCGCCTCGCCGGCGCGGTTGATGACGGCGCGGATGCTCTCGTAGCTCCTGCTGCGCTCCAACAGGCTCGCCACCTGGCGATCCTGGCCCAGGCCGACCTCGAACAGCAATGCACCGCCGGGCCGCAGATACCACAAGGCATCCTTCACCACGCGCATGTGGATAGCGATGCCATAGGGCCCGGCCGCAAAAGCCTCACGCGGCTCGAGCGCGACCAGATGGGAGCGATCACCCTCAAGCCGCTTCTCCGAGATGTAGGGGGGATTGCACACGACAACATCGATCGAGCCCTTAGGCACCAGAGTGGAGAGAGCTTCGAACAAGTCGCCCTGGTGGACCGACACCCGCTCGGCCAGGCCATGGTGGACGACATTTCGGCGCGCCACCTCGACACATCCATCTGTAAGATCGCTTGCCCAGACCCGCGCCGCCGGAACCTGATGGGCGATGGCGCAAGCAAGATTGCCGGCTCCGCAGCACATGTCGACCACGCGCGGCGCCGGCAGGTTCATTTGATGCAACACGTCGACCGCGGACGAGCCCAACAGCTCCGTCTCCGGCCTCGGCACAAGTGCGCCGGACGCGACAAGCATCTCCATGCCCATGAAGACCGCGCTGCCTCTGCTATAGGCGTCCGCGACATCGATGTCCTGGCTCAAGACCTGCCTCCACAACCGGATCCAGCGCTCGCCGAGCGGTGCAGAAGCGCCGGCACTATTGTGCCGCCGCGCTCTCCAGCTCGTTGCTGAACCTGACCTCGATCGTATCTCCCGGCGCCACCTCGGCGTCCTCATCGGCGGCCTGCTTGCGCCATTGCCCATCGACATTGCGAATGAGCGTCATCTGGGCTCGAACAGTCTCGCCGGCGATCGACAGAGGCGCAGCGGTCGCGCCCAGGGGCTGCAGCTTCTGGCTCGCGGCACGAAGCCTCGTGCCGATGTCGGCCAGTCGCACCTCGGTGTCGCGCAATTCGTTCAGCAGACCGATGCGCCTTTGGTTCTCGTTGCGCTCCATCTGCCTTGCAAAGTCTTCCTGCTGGCGCTTTGTCCTCATCAGCTCGACGGACGTCTCCAGCGCCCGGCTGGACGAAAGCAGGACGGCGCGCCGGACGTCGGCGAGCCTGTTGTTCGTCAGGTTTCCAGCCTTGAACGCCTTGGTGACCTGCTCCAGGTCCTCTTCATCGGCCTTAACTGCATCCGCCTCATCCTGCGCACGCTTGATCAGGGTTTCGATCTGCGCCGCGGCATCCTTGGCGCCCTTTTCGACAAAGGTCTGCTCTTGCTGAAAATTATCCAGGGAGAGCTTGAGCGCTTCCGCTTCAGCCTTTGCTATTCCCGCAGCGAGCGCGGGGGAGAGGGGCGACCCTTGCGGAGGCTGCATGTCGAAGCTTTCCTGCTTTTCAAGCTCCGCGCGCAGGCGGGCGCTGTGGAAGTAGTCCCTGGTGTATTCTCCCCAGATCATCTCGTAATCGCGTCGCAGATCCGTCGGATCCGGGCCTGCCTGGTTGCCTCGCGCCCGCAAAAGGCTGAAACCGCCGGCCACGGCGATCGCCTGGCGCACAGTCATCAGCGGACGATAAACCTGTTGTCCGGGGGTGAGCACATCACCGGTCACATAGATCGGGCGATACTCGGCGATGATCGCAGTCACGTCGCTCGGCCTTACGACCGCCATCTGTTCACGGCCATCGGGCATGCGGATGTGGAAGATCTTGGTCGGCAGGATCGCTTGCATACGCGTCTGCAATTCGGGCGACGTCAGACCGCCGACCGAGACCGCGCCGGCCTCGGGCAGCACGATCGTGCCATCCATCTGGACAACGGCACGCTGAGTCCGGTCGGGAATGGAGACTATTCCGATTTCAACCGTATCTCCCGGCGAAATCCGATAGGGTGTTGACGGATCGGCGGCCGCGGCCGTGGGCAGCGCCCCCAGCAGAGCAAGAGCCGCGAGAAATGACCGGCTAAGGTTGACCATTCGCAACAACCTCCTTCGGGTTGTGTTGTTCGGACCAATCGACACGGGTGACGAACTCGTAAACCGGCCCGCCCGGCACGCCCCAATTGCTTGACCAGATCACCTGGGAGCCATGGTCGGGCCGATGATGGTTAGTCCATCTTTGATGCAAGATGCCGTCGACCGTGACTGTGGCTCTCTGCTGCGTGTCATCCGCAAGGTTCTTGAAGCACACCACATACGTTCCGAGCGGCGAGATCGTGCGGGAACTGGCTGTCCCCGGGTCGGTGGCGGGAAGAAGATGGTCAGGCAAATTCATCGCCACGCAGCCCCGAAGCCGGCTGACGTGTCGCTCGCCTCCCCCTCGGCCGGCCGCGGGCCGACAAATCCGGCAACGCGAACCAGCAGCAATGCAGCGAAAAGCCTGGGAAGCCTCATGTCATGTAGCTCATCTCATGTCGTACTCGCCCCTCGCTCAGGCGCGCCCGCCACCACGCAATGGTCCGTCTCAGGCCTTCGCGCAAGTCCGTTTGAGCCCTCCATCCTGTTGCGCTCTCAAGCCGGGATGAATCCGCCAGCAGTGCCCGGACCTCGGAATTTTGCGGGCGCAGCCGGCTCTCGTCACGATGGACCGGCTTGTTGGAACCGCTCAACTCCAGCACCAGGTCCAGCACGTCGGATATGGTCACGGCACGCTGGCTTCCGGCATTGTAGGCATGGCCGAATTGGAGATCGGCGGAGCCTGCGCTGAGAAACGCGGCGGCCGTGTCTTCGACGAAGGTGAGATCGCGAACCGGACTCGTATCTCCCACCATGATGGCCTGGCATTTCGGGTCGATGGCCTGCCTGATCAGGGTCGGAACGATCGCCCGTTCGCTTTGCCGTGGCCCGAATGTGTTGAACGGACGAAGCACCACGACTGGAACGTCGAACGAACGGGCGTAGGACTCCGCCATCATGTCGGCTCCGATCTTGGAAGCTGAGTAGGGCGACTGGCCCTGCAGCGGGTGGGTCTCATTGATCGGCATGGTCAAAGCGGTGCCATACACCTCACTGGTCGAGGTGTGCACTATGCGCTCGGTATCCCACTGACGGGCGGCTTCGAGCACATTCACGGTGCCCAGGACGTTGGTCTCCACGTAGGACTGGGCAGCTGCGTAGGAGTACGGAATGGCGATCAATGCGGCGAGATGGAACACGACGGCCTGGCCACGTACGATCCGGTTCAGGAAGGCACTGTCGCGGACGTCGCCGCGGACGAGCTTGAGCTGGCTTCGGATGTCGTCCGGCAGGTCATCCAGCCACCCGTGGCTGTCGAATGAATTGTAGAGAGCCAGTGCCGTCACATCGGCCCCGCCGCGAACCAGGGCTTCAGTCAGATGCGACCCTATGAACCCATCCGCCCCAGTGACCAAAACCCTCTTTCCCTTGTAGGTCATGTCCTGACAGTCCTCGCACTCCTTGGCCTTAATCCGGCGAATGCTGCTGCAACCATTCGAACGACTCACGCGCCAATCGAACGGTCCACGGTCACGCCGAGAACGATGAAAACACCTCGAATGATGAGCGCCGTGTCTGAGAGGATCGTCCGGCGGCCATAATAAGAAAGATCGATCCTCGCCTTTGCCGGAAACAGGACCTCCTTGTAGAAGACAGTCGGCTCGACATCTCGAGGATAGAAATGAGCCTCATGGCGGAATATGATCTGAGCTGGACCGAACAGGCCTGGCTTATATTGCAGGACAGCTTCGTATCCGTCCCTGAAGCACTCAGCGAATGACAAACTCTCCGGACGCGGACCGACCAGGGCCATTTCGCCTTTCAGAACGTTCCACAACTGCGGCAGTTCATCCATTTTGCTGAAAGCGAGGAACCTGCCCACCGTCGTCATGCGCTGATCATTGGCAAGGGTCAGCGCAAGGCCTCCCGCATCGCAGCGCGGATCGAATTTTCGGAACTTGTACATACGGAAAAGTTGACCGCCGGCGCCGATGCGCGGCTGAACAAAGAGCACCGGGCGCCCGCTTTCCAGCAGCAGCGCCACTGCGATAAGCAGCATCAGCGGCGACAGGACAACCAGGCCGACGAACGCGGCAATGATGTCCATGGCGCGTCGGCCAAATCCATGGCTTACGCAGCGCATTGCAAGCCGGCCAATGGGCATGTCGAACGCGTTCATGCCGCTGTCCCTGCCCGGACGCCGCTGTTGAGGGCGGATGCCAGGGCATCCACGACCGCTTCCGCCACGGGAGATGTTATCTGCGGATGCAGCGGAATGGTCAGCTCACGGTCGGCGAAGTCCTCCGTGCGCGGCAGGTGAATTCCGGGAAAAAGCTCCCGGTAGAAGGTCATTTGATGCACGGGCGGGTAATGAATTGTCGTTTGTATGCCCTGCGCGCGCAACTCATCGATGACATCCTGCCTATTGACGTAACGAGGCAAGAGGATCGGCATGATGTGATAGGCAGAGCTGCGCGGCTCGGCAAACGGCATCGAAACGGCCGGACAGCGCATGCCTATGAGGCGTCTATACAATGTGACAAGGACGCGCCTGACCTCATTCCATTCCTGCAGATTGCGAAGTTGAACCAGGCCGATGGCAGCTCTCATTTCATCCATGCGATAATTGAAGCCCAGCATGGTCACATCATATTGCGGCGTGCGGCTGTTCAGTCTCTGCCGCGTGCCGGTGGTCATGCCGTGGCCACGCGCCTGGCGAATCTTCTCCCGCAGGTCGGGGTCGCGCGTAATGACCGCACCGCCTTCGGCGGTGGTCATGTTCTTATTGCCGTAGAAGCTGAACGCCGCTCCCGCGCCAAAGGTCCCAACCTCCTTCAGGCCGGGAGCATGCGCGGCGTCTTCGATGATGTAGAGCCCTCGCACGCTGGCAAATGTCTGCCACTCCTGTTTGTTTGCGAGATAGCCTGCGAAATGGACCAGGATCACAGCCCTGGTCCGAGAGGTGCAGCTTGCCTCCGCATCTTCGATCGACATCAGAGGCACGTCATCGGATTCTATATCGACAAAGACGGGCTTGGCCCCAACGTACAAGACCGCATTTACGGTCGCGACGAAGGTCAATGAAGGCACCAGAACCTCGTCACCGGGCCCGATCCCAAGTCCATGGAGAATGAGGTGGAGGGCTGCGGTGCAGGAGTTGACGGCGACGCAATCGTCGGCGTCGTGCATCGCGGCGAACGCTTCTTCGAATGCCCTGACGCGTTCGCCCATCGTCAGCCAGCCGCTGTCGATTACTTTCGACAAAGCGGCCTTCTCCGGCACACCCAACAAGGGAGCACTAACCAAGAGCATCCCAACCTCCCGGTGAACTCTCGCGAGTAGAAAGGCGCCTCACGCGGCAGCCGCGGCGACCTCTATCGAAGCTGACTGCTCCTCCCAGGAAACCGTCTGCGCCTTCTGGAAGTCCTCGACGCGGCCAATGTCCAGCCAAAGCCCCTCGTGCTTGTAGACGTGCACGACCTGCCCATCCTGGAGCATTTGCAGCATGAGATCGTCGAAGCCGAAGGGAATGCCGGACGGAATGAACTGCAGAACCGCCGGATCCATGCAGTAGATTCCCATGCTCACCAGATGCGTGAGCGAAGGCTTTTCGCGAAACACCTGAACAGTGTCATTGACCTCGTCGATGACGCCGAAGTCCATTTTGGTGACACGCGCCGCCGTCGCGATCGTAACCAGGTCCTTGTGCGCCCGGTGCGCCGCCACGAAACGGCTGAGGCTCAGATCGGTAAGCACGTCGCCGTTGAGGACCAGAAACGGTTCGTCCAGTTCATCCCGGATCAAGGAGAGCGGGCCGATGGTTCCGAGCGGTTCCATTTCCTGCGTGTAGCGTATCTTGAGGTTCCATTGCGAACCATCTCCGCACACGCTGCGGATCAAATGGCCCAGATAGCCGGTCGTGACGTAGACGTTCTCAATACCGTTGCGCCGCAACCATTTGAGCAGCAACTCAAGCACCGGCCGGGCACCGATCGGCATCAGAGGCTTCGGCAGAACCGATGTGAACGGGCGCAGACGCATGCCCATTCCACCGCATTGGATAACCGCTTTCATTTGATACTCCCTGCGCACTCGGCCGACACAGGCCAACAATCAAGCTCGGCGTCCGGAAATCTCACGCATGCGGCTATGCGGGTCTCCCCACCCGATCTGCCGAACGTGCTCCGAATTGAGCGAGAAATACGCTCAGCCTGTACGCCTGTCGTCGTGCGTTCGAATGGCGCTCGACTGGGCCGACGTGAAATGGCGGGCGGTGCAGGAGCGTGGGCCCGGGCGCGGACGCAGCGATGGCTAGGGACCAAGGTCCGACTTTGCATTATAGTAAACGCAGAGTAGCTTTTTTCCTTCGAAAGAGGCACATTTCTGTTGGGTTCCGGCTTGGCGGACAGGTCCAGCATCGTCACAGAATTAGCCGCGTAGGCAAAAAACGTTCTGGACGCGTACCATAGTCCCCGGGCCGAAAGCGTGTGCGTTGGGGTAAAATGTACAAAATCGTCATCGCCGATGATCACGGTCTCTATAGGCGTGGCTTACGGTTGGCGCTGACCGCCGGCATTGAAAGCGTTGAGATATTTGAGGCCGCGTGCTTCGATGCCGTGGTGGGGCTTCTCGCCGAACATGAGCGCGTCAACCTAGCGATGCTTGACCTGAACATGCCGGGACTCTTCACCCAGGAAGTGATTGGCGATGTTTTGGCTGCGTACCCCGACACGCGCTTTGCGATCGTTTCGGGAAACGATTCACGCTCCGAAATCCTGACCGCTCTCAATGTGGGGCTGCACGGCTATATCGTGAAATCGCAAAGTGACGAAGAGGTCGTCCTGGCGGTGAAGGAAATCCTGGCAGGCCGAATCTACGTGCCGGCGCTCTTGTCCCGGCATTTTGGAAGCCACGAGCAGCCTCTCGAGATCCGTCACGGGAGCATCGCCGGCACCGGCGCTCTCGAAAGGCTCACATCCCGGCAAAAGGATGTACTAAGGCTGATGGCGGAAGGATATTCGAACAAGGAGATCGCGAGAGATCTCGATATCGCCGAGGCCACGACGAAGATACATGCGGCGGCAATCATGCGGGAATTGGGGGTTCGAAACCGTACGGAAGCCGCAGTCCTGATAAAGACCTGGTTGGGAACGGTGTGAGCTAAGCGTGCACTTCCTTCGAAGACAGCCGAAGGGAATATCGCAATCCATCCTCCCGCACCTCGAATTGCGAGGAATGGCCCACGAGGGGTGTCCCGTCGACTCCCAGAACCACAGATCCGAAACCCGGACGCCTGAAGGGAGCCGCGCGTCGGCGCCCCGTTTCTATCCACTCAAAAACAATCTCATCGCCCGCCTCGGCCGATGTGAAATCCCAACGTGCCTCAACCTTGCCCTGCCCATCGCCGAGCACGCCATGCTTGATCGAGTTGGTCGTGAGCTCGTGGATAATCATTGCGAAACTCTCCGCCGTCCCGCCTGAAATCCTGATGTCGGGACCTGCGACTATTGTCCTGCCGGCGTCCGAGAAGGGCTTCAGTTCCTGCACCACGAGATCCCGGATGGCGGTTGATCCATCCGCGCTGCGCGTGAGCAGCATATGCGTCGCCTCAAGCGCGCGAATTCGCTCCACCAGCGTTTCTTTGAACTTGGCGAGGCTGCCGTCCGGCGCGTCCAGCATCTTCACTATCGCCGTGATGACGGGGAACAAATTGCTGAACCGGTGGCGCTGCTCCAGCATCAATTTCTCTTGCCGCCTTACCGCAGCCCGCAGCAGCGTGGTTTGCCGTCGCTCAGTCAGATCCGCCGCGATGCCAATGCGCTGGTCACGGCCACTATGGCTTTCCGCGCGTCCTCGCAAGGCGACCCAACGGACCTGGCCGTCCGGTCGCTTGAGGCGAACCTCCACGTCGTAATTTGCCCCCGGCTGCTCCTTTCCTGGAGGCGACACCAGTTTGTCCCAGTCCGCGGCGTGGACGATGGATGATAGATCGGACAAGGGGCGGAACGCGGCCGGAGGCAAGCCGAGAATCTCCCAAAACTGACGTGAGCCCGAGATGACGTTCTGGCCGTACTCTATCCGCCAGGTGCCCAACCGGCCGGCTGATAGCGCGAGGTCGAGCCATTCGTTTTGAGCTATGAGCGCTTCGCGGGCGGCTCTTCGCTCGGTTATGTCATCTACGACCACAAACAGGCTGTCCAACGGCACCGTGTCCGACGCAGAAAGAGAAAGCGTCAACCAGGCCCAAAGTATGCTGCCGTCCCGTCTGATCAGGCGCATTTCCGAGCCGAACCACGGCGCTTCGGAAGTCAATGCGGCGAGCGAATTCTTAAGCGGCGCGCGATCATCTTGATGGACAAGCTCATCTATGGGCCGCCCGACAAGATCGTCTTCGAGATAGCCGAGCAACGCGCTGAGGCGTTTGTTCAGCTGTAGCAATTCTCCGCGGTCATTCGCGGTCGCAAAGCCCAGCGCGGCTCGTTCAAAAGCGCGGCGGTAACGCGACTCTGCAGCTTCGACGGCAGCGAGCTTGACGTCCAGTGCGGCCCGCAAGCTCTGCCTGGAGCGATCGAAAAGAAAGGCAATCATCCCACCGCAAAGCACAAGCAGGATGGCGCGCACCCAATCATCGGCGAGAGAGTGGCCATTCACGATTATCCGGGCGCCCAGGCCTGCAGCCGCCATCAAAAGCGTTGAGGCGAGTGCAAGCCGGCGGTCTGCGAGGAAGGCGGTGACAATTATCGCCGGGACAAATTCGAGGAAAGCAGGGTCTGTAGCGCCCGTTAAGGATACCCTTACCTCGAAGAGAAGCGTAGCGATCAGTACAGCCGCCGACGCCAGGTGAGTTCGCGACAGGATCGGACCTCCTCGGCTACCTCATCCAACCTAACTACAACTTTTGGTCTAACCCGTCGAGCTTAGACCGTTGAGCGTGCAGCTAGTCCGTTTGCTTGCTTTCAGATCTTAGGAATCCAAGGCCTTATAAGCGAAGCCGGCTATCGATCGTTAAGCACCGATAGCAGTGATAGAGAATGAGGATGGATAACCCATGAATCTGGTCAGCGGGCGGAATGATGTGGGATCGGTCGCGAGACCTGGCATGATAGCGCCCAGTTCCGGCAGCAGAGCAGCGACCACCTTCGCTCGAAGTGCCTCTCGCACGGCCGCTAGGCCGATCACGGCGAGCAAATGCGTGCGGCCGTGCCTTAATTCCGTAACGGCCATGCTCGAGCGTATTGGCTGCGGGTGGCTTGTGCTGAGTGAGGCAAAGCGGGTGCTCGAGTGGAATGCGGCCGCCGAAACCATCCTCTGGGCCTGTGAGGATTCCATTGGCCCACCTGGTGATCTCTCCGCGGCGTTGAGGAACCTGATAGCAGGCGTGCCTACCCATTTTGTGGCCGGATCGTTGTCCTGGATCGTTATCCGCAACGCCGGCGATCGGCCGGTTGTCATGAATGAGGAAGGCGTTGTCACGCCCGATGGGTCGATCATTGTCGCGCTCCTTGACCGCCAGCCAAGGACAGGGCCCAATCCGGAGACGCTGCGGAAAATGTTTGGATTGACCAGTGCTGAAACGCAGCTGGCTTTGCGTCTGGCAAGTGGCGATGCTCCCTTGGAAATTGCGGAGCGGAGCCGGCTCAGCCGAACCACGATCCGCAGCCAGCTCGCCTCCCTGTTTGCCAAGACGGAGACGAGGCGCCAGGCGGAACTGGTCGCACTTCTGGGACGCATCTCGGTGCTGCCGTAGAGCCGGTAAACCCGATCGTCGAGCGCGCCTCCCCCTTCGGAGCTTACCAATACAACGACATCGCTCAGCGGACCTTGTTCCCCGCACACCAGCCGAATGAGACGTCGATGGACGGGCGGCATTCGGCGGCGTTTATGGGTCTGCACGGCTCTAGAGCCTCGGGCAAATCTTGAACGTTTTCGACGCTCAAATCACGACGAACGAGGACGCGGTCAAGTGTAGATGATGGGAAAGGGCGGCAAACTGGACCTGATGCGCACCACCGATTCCATCGCTATCGAATGAGAGCGCTCCAGTCGAACTGTTGTAGACAATGTGGTCGGTGCTGTCGTGCGCACTCGCGCCGACGTGAAACTGCCCCGCCGCCAGAGCGCCCACGTGAAGCCCCGCAAACACTTTGTGGTCCAGCTGAATCTTGTCCTGAGCCACGCTGAAGTCGGTGACCTTAGCGACATTGCCAGCCTTTAGGGCAGAGTTGAAGACGAAAACATCTTTTCCTCCACCTCCCGTTAAAACATCATGCCCGCCACCGCCATTTATGACATTGTTGCCGGCATTGCCCCTTATGGTTTGGGAGAACTCATTTCCCGCGAGGTTGATTGCGGCGGTTCCGGAGGAATTTGTTGTGGCGAGGTGCTCGACCGCCGATCCGGCCGAGAGCGCATATGTTACCGAGGCCAGCACCGCATCGTTGCCGCTACCCGGCAGCTCTACTACCTTGTCGCCAGCGTTGTTGACGTAATATGTGTCGTTATACCCGTAGCCAATCATCGTGTCGGCGCCGGCGGTGCCGTGAAATATATCCGCGCTGCCAGTGCCATTGAAAACGTGATGGCTGGCCGGGGTCGAGCTGGATGGGGCCACGGTGCCCTGCGGCGTCGAGCTGGATGGGGCCATGGTGCCATGCGGCGTCGAACTGGATGGAGCCACCGTGCTGGTCGACGGTGCGGTGGTAGTCGGAGGCACGTTGGTGGCCGCAGACACATTGCTGGCCGGCGTCAGATTCTCCACGTTATGGTTATGTTGAAGGAAAAAAGCCTTCAGCTCCGCCGATTGGCCAAGCGGGGTATCGCCTTGCTGAGAGCCCCACGCGTATGCGTAGTCAAAGGCGGGCGATGGCACCAGCTTGGCGAAGTGGTCTATAATGGCTTGCTCCTGAGCAGCCGTGGGCACGAGATACTTGCCGCCCGTGTCAGTGTTATAGGTGCCGCCGCCAAACGCCTGGTAGCCTGGAATCATCTGGCTCACCGGGATGCCCGATGCCGCAGCGGCAGCAACATATCGGTCGATCATGTTGTAGTCGATCGCACCTCCCGTGCGCACCGGATAGGCATCCACCCCGTAATAATCGATATGCGTGTTGGCGGGGTTGTACGTGTTCGAAAAATCCGGATTGGCCGAAGTCCCCAAACTCATCATCGTGATGTAGGTCTTGGTGCCGGGCAGATGGGAATGGATCCAGTCTGATTCCGCCTTCAAATTTGCGGCGCTGGCGTAGGTACCCCATTTACCGGTGGGGTCCGGCTCATCAACGAGAAAGAAGCCAAATACCTTCGGATTGCCGATGAAAGGCGTGACTTTTTGGATAAAAGACGCGGTCGCCCCGTTGGTCTCGCCGAGCCAGACCAAGCCCTTCATACCTGCCGGTAGGGCATTGAGTTGGTCAACGGACGAGACGTCGGCCAAATTAAATCCGGCCGTTGCAATATCGGCGCCTGATCCGCCAGACGTGTAGTGGAGAGTTGGCATGCGCTTTCCTTCGGCTGATTCGACAATGCCCCTCCGGCTTACCTATTGGAGACCTACATTAGCGCCAAATCAAATATCGTCAGCTCCTGACAGATACCTTGATCGCTGGACGGGCCGAGTGCATGGCTTCGCATGAGGCTTCCGTTGCGACACGGCTTAGACGCCCGGCATGAGGCATGGAGAGCCTCATAAAGCGTTGCCATTGGCAGATACTCTCTGTCCCCGCGCCATCAGACGGTGCTCACGAAAAACTCCGGTTATGACGTCAGTGTATGGGAGTTCGGCCGTATTCGCTGCGCAGCTGGTGCCAGCCGGTATATCCCAGACGTAAGGGCGCGGATAAGCGGCTTGCGCACCGGAGTTTCGATGAAGCGCCAGACAAGAAAAGAGGCAAAAAGAACCCCGCCCGACACGATGAAGAATGCGGCGTTTTTCCCGACATGAGGCGCCAGCGTGTTCAGCGAAATGTAGCCGATATACTGGTGCAAAAGATATAGGGGGTAAGTCAGTCCCCCGAGCATAAGGACGGTTTTTGAAGGTTCAATTGCGGAACCGAGCAGTATCGCCGCACCGAATATTCCGAATATCCCGGTATTGGCGATTATGAGCCCAGCACGCGAAAGCGAGACGCCATAGTGCTCCTGCATCCAGGCCTGGGGAAGTACCATGGCCTTGTACGAGACCAGGAAGGCGACGGCCAGAAGCAGGAGCGCAGCCGGCGAACGACCTCTTGCAACCATCTCTTCGGCCAGTATGCCACCAGCGAAAAAGGGCGCGTAATCTGTGATGAAAAGAATGCGTATCGCTGTGTTCCCGAACAAGAATTCGTTGCTTGCCGAGACGGCAAGCCATGCGGCAACGATGGGTACTTTCCAGCGCTGAAAGGCGCCCGCCAGCATCAGCATCGCAACCCAGCCGTAGAATAGGATTTCGATCATGATTGACCAGTAAACGCCATCCATGGACTGCCGACCAAAGATGCGGGCGAACATGGTAAGATTGGCGATATAGGTGGTTGCGTTGGTGGGCAAACGCTGGTCCTTGGCGACCATCAGGAAAATAAAGGTAACCGTCATGCAGACGAGAAATCCCGGATAAAGCCGGGCGAAGCGCGCGACAGCGAATTCTTGCCAAGTACGGCCTTCGGCCGACCACGCGATAACAAAACCGCTAATCAGAAAAAACAAATTGACGCCGAGATTGCCATAGATGGCATAAGGTGCGGCGGCAGGGTAACTCACGTCGAGATTGCCAGCTATCGCGCCGCGGAAAAGATAGTGATAGAGCATAACCGCGAGGGCTGCAATCAAGCGAAGCAGATCGAGTGATGTCATCCGCGAGGTGCCGACCTTGCCTATGGATCCCATACCGACCTCCTGCATCGCTTAACCCGGCAGGCTAAGGCCTTACCTTCTCAAGCACGAACACCTGCTCGCACGATAAGAGCGGGAGGATACTGAACGAGCTAACCAGCTTTAGACCGGCCTCTGAGAAATCTTCCCGCGCAACGTTGAAATTGACCGGATGCGGCGCAGAGACTCTGCCGGTGATCATCCTTCGCAGCCTCAATCGTATTCTCTGGAAGCGGGAAGCCAGGCCGTAGGAGACGATGAGGCGACGGCTGGTCACGCGCGCCAGTTCATTGATGATCTTGCGCCTGAGATGCGGCGGGATAAGATGGATCAGTCGAAGGCAGATCACCGTGTCAAAGCTTTCGTCGGCCAATGGCAGCTGGGTTACATCGCATCGGATGAAGCCCCGGAATCCGGGGCGACCTTCATATGCCGTCTTGGCCAAAGCCATCATTTCCATCGAAATGTCCGCAGCCATAACTTGACAATCGTGCCGGCTTAGCACATCGGCCAGCTTTCCGGTTCCGCATGGGATGTCGAGCACCTGAGCCGGAAGTGGGGAACAGGTCTTCAGCGCCTTGGCGATGCAGTTCTGCTCCCGTCGTGCGATGACGTGAGATGCAAACGTCGACAGCTTCAGGCCTCCGGCATATCCGTCCAGATATCGCTCCGCAAAGCTTGGATTTTGATATCTGTGCTTGGTCGCGAGTTCATAGGCCGCGACATCGGCATCGTAATTCATTGGCGTCGCGATGTTCGCTCCTGCAGTCTGACGTGAGTTGAGATGCTCGCTCATCGGCCGGCTTTCATCAGATTTGTCCTGCCTGCGAGATCGCGGATGTCTGTCCAATACGTTCATGGAAGCACTGCCTTTGCTTTGGCGGTATGGCACGTCGGTGCTGGGTGTGTCTGCCGACGGCACAACGCCGGTTGTGGCCGATAGCACAAGTCGAAAAAACTGGAAGCTGGTCAAGCGGCTCGGCCGAACATGATTGCAAATCGGTCCTTTGTGTGAGTAACCGCTCGGCCCATCGGGCCCGAGGACGTTGTCATGCTACGCGATCGAACGCGTGCTGACGTAGTGGATTGGATTGCGGCGTCCATCGCGGGGTCAGGCTTCCAGATGACCGTGTCTGACGCATCCCCCGAACGGATGAAGACTTGCGAACACTTGTGACTACCGTGCTGTCGTCAAGGGCCGCGAAATCGTGCCGCAAGGTCTTTGCGGGGACAGAACGGAAAAAGAATGCAAGGGCGACCGGGAAGCATAGCTACTGAAGCGCTGCCGGTGGCTCCCCTCAGAGCCCCCGGTACATCCGGGATTTCCATTTTCCGTCACGGGGTAAACGGCGAATTCGACTTACCACCAGTTGAGTCGCAGGCGATTTCTTCGCCGCCCACTGTTGACGTCAAGCCGAAAACGGCCAGCGAAACTCATGGGTTGACCCGACGTCTCTCTCACGCAAGCCTTTGGGCGTTTTTTATTTACATGGCCGGCGCCGCCTTGACCTTCGTGACTCAAATCGCCATTGCGCGCACGGTCGGGCCGGCAAGCTACGGCATCTATGCCTACGTTTTCGCCTGGATCGCCCTTTTGTCTTACGGATCGACGCTTGGCTTTCATGTGGCGGTCATGCGGTTCGTGCCGACTTACCTAGCCACGAAGCAGTTTCCGATGGCGCGAGGGTTCATCCTATTCGGCGCCAAAGCCTGTATTGCCGCAGCACTGCTAATTGCGATTGTCGGCGCCTTTATTGTCACGGAAGAGGCGCACGAGTTCAGTCCGGAACTCGCCGGCAGTTTATTGGTGGGCATGGCCACGCTTCCCTTGGTCACCGTCTACCTTACAGGCGCGGGCCTCGTGCGCGCGTTCGAAGCGCTGATATCGGCCCTCCTCCCTGAGCGGATCGTGCGCGACGGACTTGTGCTGGCACTTGTCTGCACGGCAGCGTCTCTAACCTCGTGGCGTTTGGACGCAGTGGACGTGATGTGGATGCTGCTGATTGCTTCAGCCGTTGCGGCAGGCATCACGGCTTTCGCCGGTTGGCGACATTGGCCGACTGATCTGAGTTCCGCAAAGCCGGCCTATGTGTTTCGGGATTGGTGGCCTTCGCTCCTTCCGATTGTGATCATGGTGTTCATCGATACCCTGATGAACCGAACAGCCGTGATGCTGCTCGGGTGGAATGGATATGTAAAGGATGCAGGCATATTCTCGGCGGCCGCGAATATGGCGATGCTCGTTGCTCTGCCGCGGGTTGCCGTGAGCAGCGCCTTCGCACCCACGATCGCGCGCCTGTCTGCGCGCAACGACTTGCCCAGGCTCCAGACTGTTTTTGCCAAAGCCACCATTCTGTCTTGCGCAGGGGGCTTAACGTTAGCGTTCCCGTTGCTCATATTCACGGAGACGATCTTTCATTTGTTTGGCAGCGGATTCGCCTCTGGCGTCGAAGTAACTCGAATTCTCGTGGTCGGGCAGCTGATTGCCGTCGCTGCCGGGCCGCAGCAGCAACTTCTGACCATGGCGGGACACGAACGCGCGGCCGCCACGCTCATGTCCGTTTCGGCGATCATCAACATTCTGGGATGCATCGGAGGCATCGCGCTAGATGGGGTTGAAGGAGCAGCCATTAGCACAAGTGCGATGCTGATTTTCTGGAGCGTCGCCCAAGCTGTCTATGTCTACTCCCGCTTGGGAATTGTTCCTGGCGCGGCATGGACGCTAAAGGAACGCGCGCGATTCGGACGGAATAGTAGCGCGCCTTAACGAAGCAAGATTCACTCGGGTCCCAAAATGATCTTGGAAATATTCGGACCGTCAGGCGCTGGAAAGACGACGCTAACATCCGAGCTTGTGCCTCAATTGCGCAGCCGCGGATACACCGTTGTGTTGCAGATCGGCGACCGTAGGCACCCAATCAGAAGAGCTGCGTTCAAGTTGGCATCTGGTATGCATTCAAAATGGATGGGGCATCATTCTCTGACCAACGATATATTCAGCCTTCTTCCACCAAAGAACGATCTATGGGCAACTCGTCTTAATTGGCATTTTGAAGGCCTTATCCGGCTGTGGAAGGCAGCACTTCTTGCCGATGAAACGATTTCAATATTTGACCAAGGCATGGTTCAATTCGTCTGCTCGCTGGTCCTGTTCAGCGGCATCACGGATCCTGAAAGAGTGTCCCGCGCCCTTGCGCTTATACCCAAACCGAACCTGCTCGTCCGATTGCAGGCGCCGAGAGAGATCCTAGAGGTGCGACTGAGGGAGCGCCAGCACACTCTGGGTATCCTTCAAAAGCTCCTTGAGCTAGACATGAAGAGAAGCCTCGACCAGATAGAGCACGTCAATCTAGTTGAAGAACTCTTGGAATCGTCCGGGGTACCGATAAGTTCTCACGAAAGCTTAGATGCGGTCGGTCGCGCAGCGGCTGTCGAGACGATTGTCAAAGACACGATCGAGCGGACGCGACGCACACCTCACCGACCCTACAATCTCGATCCTAATTATCACAAACTTGGTACCATTGTTAGATAGCATGCTGGTATGACGATGCACGTCGATGTTGCGGAATGAACCATGGGTCAGACCATGAAACTACGTCGTATATCGGAATTGGTGGGAATTATGTTAGCGGCGGTCGCCACCTCGGCAAGTACGAGCGGCGAAAACGCCGCATCGACAAAGTTCGTGGCACCGGTGCCGATGGAACTGCCGGGCTATTTGCGTATGGCGGTGGATCCGGCGTTCGGTACGAACTTCACGCGAATAACGAAGCCCGGAGTCCTTGGCGCTGGCATTGCATGCGGGAATTATTGCAGTCACCGTTACTCTAGCGCTCAGGCCTGGAATGCGGATCAGAGCCTTCTTGTAATCAGCAACGGTTGCGGCGGCTTGTGTTTCCTCGATGGACAAACCTATGTGCCGCTCTTTCGCCGTGCTCAGTCGGCCGAATGTGAATGGCATCCGCGGGACCCCGATCTGATGATTTGCGTCGGGGGGCAGCAAATCTCCACGTGGGCGCCACGTACCAATCACGAGGAGGTACTGTTTGTTTCGGCTGACCACAGCATTCTCCAGTTCGGTCCGTATAAAGGGAATCCAAGCCGTGACGGGAATCGTATTGCGGTGCGCGCCGTTCGACGGGACGGGAAAGCGGTCGTTTTTGCCTTCGATCTTCAACAGCGGCGAAAATTTCCAGAAATCGATCTTGCACAACTCCCGGGAGTCAATGGCGCGTGCTCGATTTCGCCCTTGGGAGGCAATATCGTGTGTATTCAGAACCTGAAAGAAGACGCTCAACAGACGTTCATCTTTTCAGTTGATGGCGTTCTGGGCCAGAAATGGACTGAGCATCACCGGCCTGGTCATGGTGACATGACGGTCGATGCCGATGGTTGTGAAATCTATGTCGGAATCAGCAAGTCAGATCCTGACAAATTTCAGGTGATCAAGCGGAGGCTGTCAGACGGGAAGGTTACCTCGCTGATGAAGTATGGCGAAGCCCAGCATGCGTCGCTGAGGTCGCTGGACAGGTTGGGCTGGGTGTTCCTTAGCTATTCCGGCGATCCGGACGAAGTGTCGAAACACTCAGCTTGGGCACCATACGCCCGGGAAATTATAGCGCTACGCACGGACGGCAGCGGAGAGATAAGACGCATCGCGCAGACGAGAAACGCTCCTTCCGACTACTGGAGTGAGACCCACGCCTCGCCGTCCCCAGACGGTTCACAGGTGGTATGGTCGAGCAATTGGGGCGTGCCTGGTGGTCCCGTCTACGACTTCGTCACCCGTGTCGACTGGCCAAGAAACCCTGACGAGGGACGGGGAGCTTTGGCCGCGAGTTGCCTTCCATGAGGTAATCTCGTTCCCGCCAATTGCGATGAACTAGTTCACATATGGCTGATTCTCGGGTCCAACCTTCGGCGTGGCGTCGCTCGAACTCGGCGATTCATTCGAATGGACGACGACAGTGCCCAGCCCTGCAGATAGGGGTGGCTATGTCATTCGCGCGGCGGGTCTGCGGTAACATGCCAGAGCACGGTCTTGAGCGAAGCAGCGGCAAAGCGTCTAAGATCGGGGCCGCTGAGACGGCGCCCAAAGTGGGATGGCTCCCTGGTGCCGCAGTTCCCACTTTCTGTGCCACCCTTCCGAGCTCATGGTACATGGGACGCGAGACGAGACCTTCCGGGGTGCATCGTCGTCTTCAGTATCCCGGTGGATGGTTTGTGGTGAAGGGTCGTTCGGATCGGAGCTTAGTGAGGGTGGGCAAGAAGACGGAGAGACGCGAGGATGAGAACGCTTTCATTTGACCCAGTGCTCTTAGATTGGCTGGTGTGCCCAATGACAGGGGGTTCGCTTGCCTGGGATTCGGATCACGACGAACTCCTCTCAACAACCGCTGGGCTTGCTTATCCCATACGCGACGGCATTCCGGTTATGCTGGCTTCCGAGGCGCGGACAATCGATGCGGTGATGAGACGATCTTCGAAGGTGCCCAATCGAGTGTTCCAGACCTGATCGCTGGCCGCAATCGCCGAGAACCCTCGGCCCGATAAGCCTCTTGCCGGTCGCGGGCAATGTGTCCGAAGTTGGCTTGTTTAAACCGGCGACTGGTCGAGTAGTTCAGCCATTCGGCTTTCGCCCTCACAGATCCGGGCGTGCAGCTTGCCCGCACCCCGGCTCTTCCCAAGAGTAACCCGCGTCATATCCGTGCTTGCGCCCAAATTCGAGTGATGCGCGGAGTTGGAAGGGGAAGCGCGCCGTCAGGTTCTCGAACTCCGACCAGCCCATGCGCCGGCTTTTCTGGCTGCGCCGTCTCAGACACCGTAGCCATATGCGGCGCACTTGCCGATGGAATCCGTTGAGCGCTGGGTAGTTGCGCGACCTGCCGTAGTAGCCGTAGCGTCCACGCAGAACGGCGGCGAGCAACCCGGTTCTGCGTCCGGACCGTGGCCTCCTCGCGCGGGCTCCTCTTGGGCTGGCCCCTTCCCTCCACGCGTCTCGTTTCCTTCCACAGCTTCATTGGTACTATGGGCCAGTCCGACTCCCGACCTCAGCTCGGACAGCAGCTCTGGCAGTGCCTTGCCGCTGTCCCCGCTGGAGACGAATCCAGCGGACCCGGTCGGGCCTCTCATGTTCCGATGATTACCTTCCATGCATGATCCGGCCTTCGACGCCGGCGGAGCGGCATCGTCTCGCATATCGACAATGCTCATGCTGCCTTCGTGAGTGGGAACACACTCGGCCTCCGCGAACATCCACCTTTCGAGGCTCAGTCCCGCACCCCGCATGGCTCCTGTCTACACTTCAGACCCCGCGTTGCCGCGACGCCCGCAAGACTCGGTCCCGGCCTGCCCGCTACGGCTTTGGTCGGATGGGACTTTCACCCACAAGCAATCATCAGCTTGGCATGACGTACTCCCCGGACGTGGTGTAGCTCGTCGGTAGCGAAGCCGCTCGCGAGCGCGCCCTCAACAGCGCCGTAGCGAGCGAGCGGCGCCGCGGTGGCCGGCACGGTCGAGCTGCGCAACCCAGGCTCAGGAAGGGTTCCTATGTCCCGAGCTTCCTGGAACCGCGGCGCATGGCGGAGAAGGCGCTCACCCCGGCGATCCAAGACGCCTACGTGCAGGGCATCTCGACGCGCTCGGTCGACGACTTGGTCAAGGCCATGAACATGAGCGGCATCTCCAAGAGCCGGGTGAGGCGGCCGTGCGAGGAGATCGACGGCAAGGCCAAGGCCTTCCTCGAGCGGCCGATCGAGGGCGATTGGCCCTTACATCGGGATGGATGCGACCTACCTGAGCGGCGCTGCGGCGGCCGTATCGTCTCGGTCGCCGTGACCATCGCCGTCGGCGTCAACTCAGACGTCGCCGCGAAGTTCTCGGCATGGAGGTCGGCACCTCGGAGGCCGAGCCGATCTGGACGGAGTTCCTGCGCAAGCTCGCCCGACGCGGCCCGCGCGGGGTCAAGCTGGTCGTCTCCGACGCCCATGAGGTCTGGTCTGAGGGCCACCGTGACCAAGGTGCTCTCAGCCACATGGCAGCTCTGCCGGATCCACTTCCTGAGGAACGTGCTGGCGCACGCCGCCAAAGCGGCCGCCGGCGTCGTCTCGGCCTTCGTCCCCCTGCAAACCATCAGGCAGATGAGTGATGATCCGCTCATCAACCTGCCAGCCGCGCGCTGAGCAGCCCGGCTTCCCGCCCGAGAGCGCGGCGACCAACGCCGTCAGCTACACCACTTCCGAGATGATGATCCGATCAGGATCAGCCCTCAACCCTGCGCATCACGGCCGGATTCATGGTATTCTCTCAAGTAACAAATCTGCGCTGTCACCGAACTGGTACTTGGCGTGTCGTTTGAGATTGACCCGGGTAAGGACGCTCCCGATAGGAATCGAGCTCGCGCCATCCCTTTCAAGCAGTTCCAAAACGGCGCGAGCGATATCGCGCGGCGTCCTGTTCCAGCGGACGGCAAGAAGAACCGCATCCGCCCATCTCGTCAGGAACCTCGCTTCCGGGCCGGCAAGGCCGGAGGGCCCGTTGATGATGACCAAGCTGTACTCTGCCTGCAGTTCTTCCCTGCACTCAATGCTGTCCGCTCGCGCAAGAAGCTCGAGCAAATCTTCGGCCGGGGCGACGGTCATCAGGTCGACGCCCGCGCCAGGTACACCCACCACTGCATCCTCTAGACTGCAGCGATTGCGGATGAAATCGCCGAATGACCGGTGAGCCTTCGGCCCGCCGCCCTGACGGACGAATTCTTGCGTAAGCTGATGGTGTTTAGGTTCCAGATCAATCAGAAGCACCGGGTCGCCCAACCGTGTAGCGGCCAATGCTAAACTCCAGGCAAGCTCATTCGCGCCGTCATTGCGCAGGCTGGACGTGACAAGGATAGTATGTGGGGAACGCAGCCTCGCTTGATCTGCCGCAGCGCTAACCAAAAGCGACGTGACGGCACGACTGTAAGCGGATCTGGGTTGATCCAGAATCAATTGCCGCAGCTGCTTTATGACGATATTGCCAGGATCTGGAATGAGGCCAATGCAGGGAACTCTGAGCGCTGCTTCAGTCTCGGCCTCGCCGCGCAGGGACCGATTGAACCTGTTGCGGAACAGCACAAAGGCTGCGCCGAGCATGGCGAAGACGATCATTCCGGGCGGCACTAGGAATATCGGCGGCAAGGTCAGCGGCTTGGACGGCGGCCATGCCTGGGAAAGGATTGAGACGCCTGCTGAAGGAGCCGCGATGCGCCGCGTCAAATCCTGCTGCCGGCTCAGTAGGTCGTTGTATCTTTGGGTCAGCAGGTTAACTTGCGGTTCGAGCGCGCGCAAACCGGAAAGCCGGCTGGCGGTGTCGGCCACGACGACATCGAGAACATTCTTGCGGTCTTCCAGCGCCTTGACCTGAGCCCGGTAGGTGCTCACCTGCTTCTCGATGCTCGCCACCCCCTGCTGGATCTCGTTGTCGATCCTTGCGCTAAGATCCGTATCCGCCGGAGCCTTAGCCTTGCGAGCCTCGAGGTCGGCCAGATCTGGCATGCCCATGGTTTCGGCCAGCGAGACGACCGGCGCACGCTGATTGCGAAGATCCTGAATATGAGCAAGGCGTGCTTCCATTGCGGCCAGATCGGCCTTGGACATCGATATCTGCTGGTTGAGATCCGCCTGTTCCCTTGCAGCGTTGTCAGCTGCACCTTGATCTACGGCACCGTGGCTCAGCCGGTATTTCTCCAGTCGATCGGTCGCCGCAACGAGATCGCTTTGCACAGCCGGCAGGCTGGCGGCCACTCTATTGAGTTCCAACCGGTCCTCGGCCTGCCGCTTTTTCGCGAGCTCGTCGATATAGACTTGGGAAAATGTATTCGCGACCATGGCGGCGCGTGCCGGATCTTCATCTGCGAAAGCGACGGAGATGACCCTTGAGCGCAGTTCCTGCCCAATCCTAATTCTTTTCCTCAACAGCTTCAGGTCGGGATCGACCCCTGCCTCGCCACCCTGCGGCCAAAGTCGCTCGATGATCTCGGCAGCACGCGACTGTGTCGCGGCGGAAACTGCTCCAGGCCCGGAGGTTCCGGTTGCAGGCGCATCCTGCGCCGGCGTGGCGCCTTCCAGGTCGTGCAGCGCCGCCGCAACGCGGCGCAAATGGCCTTGCGAGGACAGCATGGTGATGTGATCATCGATGCTGGAATCGATAAGGTCCTGCACAGAGGACCCCCCCGGAGCAAGCGAACCGCGTGCCGGCGGATCGATTATCAGCTGGCTGGTGGCCTCGAACATCACGGGCCGGGCGACGCCCACAAATGCCGCAAGGATGCCGCCCAACACCGCGAAGGCAAGGATCAGCCATTTTCTTCTTGCCAGGGCAGCCAACAGCTCATGCGTGGGCGTCGGTGGTTGATGTTTGCGCCGCGACCGTAAGCGATCCCTTTGTTCGACAACTGCTGGAACAGGCTGGGAAACGGTTCGCGGAAGTTTCATTCGGCTGACGGCGGAACCTGCCATTTTCATACTCCTGCCATGTCCAGTTCGCGCGACGAGGTCGCGATTGGCGCTCGCCTTGCCTCATCGCGCCAGGCCTGAAACATCAACGCGGACCACAGCTCCCGTGAGTGGTCCTGCCCTCGCATGTGATCGCGCCAGTAGCCGTCCACTTTGGCGCTATCCAGCACACCCTCACCGTCATGCCGGATGTCGGCGAGAAGATCGGTCGCCCAGTTGTGCAGCGGACCTCTCAGCCATGCGGCAATCGGAACGTCGAAACCTTGCTTCGGCCTATCGATCAGCCGGTCCGGAAGATAGCGGCGCAGCAGATTGCGAAGGATCCACTTGCCTTTGCCGTCGCGCACCTTTGCCTGCGACGGCACGCGCCAGGCGAACTCCACGACACGATGGTCAAGCAAGGGACAGCGCCCCTCAAGCCCGTTGGCCATGGTTGCGCGGTCCAGCTTCACAAGTATGTCGCCAGGCAAATAGCCGGCCATATCGTCGTAGAGAACGCGCGACAGCAGTCCGTCGAGTTTCGGCGTGGCGATCGGCGACGAATGCGCGTGGCGCGTGAGGCTCCCGGCCGGTGATGTTACCAACCGCTGATACAATTCATCTTCATGCCTTGCGCCGAGCAAACCGGCGAACCGATTGAGCCGGTCGCTCCGCAGCATATGGCGCACATTTGCGGTAAGCGGGAGCCTGTCCAAAATATCCTCGCGTGCTGCGCGAGCCAGCAGGTCCAAGCCCCTGGCCACCATACGCCGCATTGCCAGCGGGAGACTTTGCTGGCGCTTCAGCCGATCTGCCATGAAGTGGCGACCATAGCCCGCGAAGCACTCGTCGCCACCGTCGCCCGACAGAGCGACCGTCACATGCTGACGGGCGAGCCGCGCCACCAGCAGAGTCGGTATTTGGGACTCGTCGGCGAATGGCTCGTCCCATATCCGGGGCAACTCGGGGATGACCTGGCGCGCGGCATCGGGCGAAAGGTGAAGCTCCGTATGATCTGCGCCTAGATGTTTTGCCACGTCGGCCGCATAGCCGCTCTCGTCAAATCCCCCCTCCGCGAACGCGATGGTGAAAGTGCGCACCGGGCTCGTGGATTGGGCCTGCATCAAAGCCACTACGGTGGAACTGTCGATACCGCCCGACAGGAAGCTGCCCAAAGGCACATCGGAGATCATACGTTCGCGAACTGCGAGCCGCAGCAGATCGTCGAGCTCATTGGTGAGATCGCCGTCAGTCCCGTCGATCGGATCCTCGCGGCCTTTCGTGGCAATTTCGGCCAGCGACCACCAGTGCTCGACACGCTGAGAAAGCGATCCGGCGCTGCCCGCCTGTGCGAGGTCCGCAGATCTGACCGAGAGCACGGAACCGGGCGGCAGCTTGAATACATTGCGCCAGATGCATGCACAATCCGGCACCCACCCCTTCGAAAGCATAGCTCCGGCGGCGCCAAGATCGAGCTCAGGAGAAAAGTGCGGAAAGTACCTGATAGCCTTGAGTTCCGACGCAAAAACCAGGGCACGCCCTGCCAATGCGATATAGAGTGGTTTTTTGCCCATCCGATCCCGTGCGAGGTGCAGGGTCCTAGTCTTCAGATCCCACAACCCAAAGGCAAACATCCCGGCGCAGCGCCTCAGGGCAATCTCAAGCCCCCACGTCTCGATGGCGCACAACAGAACTTCGGTGTCGCCGGTCCCATGGAACTGTCGACCCAAGCCTTCCAGTTCGCGCCGCAGGTCACGGAAATTATAGATCTCGCCGTTGAAGGTGATCATGTATCGGCCACTGGCGGAACGCATCGGCTGCCGCCCTGTGCCTGACAGGTCGACGATGGCAAGCCGCCGGTGACCTAGGGCAATCCCGGCATCACGATCCATCCACAGCCCTTGGCCATCCGGTCCGCGGTGCCGAAGCGAGCTTGTGATGGGCCCAATCGCCTCAAGCGACGTCGGATCCATCTCCGCAGGCAAGGTTAGAATTCCAGCGATCCCACACATCACGCCATCCTTACTTGCTGGGGCCGTAGGCGGACCTCGGAACGCATTCCCGCGACAAGGCAGAATGTCAGCGCGAACCACACGATCGGGTGGCGGATGGTCAGATGAGGCATGCTGAAGACAATCACCGAAGCAAGAAGCACCGCCAGTGCGTCGAACCGGCTGCGCCAAGCGGATATGCCGGCTGCCCCGACAATCCAAATCAAGGCGAGGACTGCCACAAGACCGCCCTGAAGATAGAGATCAAGAATTGTGTTGTGGGCTTCGAATGGTCGTTCCAGGAACTGCTTGTCCGCGACCGGCGGCCGCTCCAGGTGGGGACCGGGACCTAGGCCGAGAGACCAGGATTCCAGTCCCTTCTCAATCGCCTCGCCCCACAGAAAAACCCGCAGATCGAATGTCTCTGCAGTTGCTTCGTCACCTCCGTCCTTGGTGAGGCTCTTGGCGAACTCTGTTACGCTGCCCTCCTCGGCGATTGCATACGGTGTAGCCGCGATCGCCAGCGGAACGGCACCGACGATCATCACGAGCGCAATCTGCCGGGAAAGACTGGCTTTGCCAGAACCAGATGCGAACCATGCCCTTAGCCGCAGCCCAAGAAAGACGAGGCCGCTCAGAATAGTCGTGTATAGATAGGTGTCGCTCTTGGTCAGCCGCCCGACGTAAAAGATCAGGCTAAGGCTAGTGAGCGCAAAAAACTGACCCCATCGCTTGTCGGTGGTTGCAGCAAGATGTAAAGCCAGCGGGCCGAAGACCGCACAATAGAGCGCGAGTTGGTTGGGATTTTCCGACCAGCCGCGCAAGCGATCCCAATACCAGGGATCTATCCCCGACTGATGTATCCAACCCCAGGCAAGTCCGAGTTGTACTGTAAAGGCGCCGAACGCGATTGCGATCACCCACCAGGCGCTGCGCCGAAGACGGGACTCGGCGTCGGGATCCAGAGTTGCAAGGCAGGTAACGCTCGCCACGAGCGCATAGGCCATCACATCGTGCGACAGTCCTGTGAGGTAGAGCACCGTGGTGGAGTAGCCGACGGCGGTGCCGATCGCCAAAGTCAGCGACAGAAGCAACCAGAACTTCGCCAATTTTACAAAGGCCGGTGTCGCTTCGATCGGGCCGCCAGCCAGTACCCGGCCGACCGACAGCATGATCCAGAGCATGAGGAAAAGCTCGCCGTAACCGAATGGCAAACCCGGGACGGATATCTGCGACGCGAAGGACAAGGCAACGCCCGCGGCGAGCAATGCATCCCTTATCATCGGCGCGCCTCGCCCAGCCGGCGCTTGGCGACACGGTCCGCCGACGCGGAATGTGCAAGACCGCCTCTGGCCTGAGCCGCCAGGACGCTCCTGTAGAGGTCGCAATACTGCTCGACCACTCCAGGTAAGGCAAAACGCTCTCTGACGAGTGCGGCGGTACGAGCACCCATAGCCTTGGCGCGCTCGCGATCCGAGAGCAGGTCGACTATGCGATCTGCCAATGCGTCTGAATCTCGCGGCGCTACCAGATAACCGTTCCATTCATCCTGGACGACATCGGTGCAGCCTGGCATCCTAGAGGCTACTATGGGCAGGCCCGCGAGCCCGGCCTCCAGCAACACGCGAGGAACTCCCTCGCGATATTCGGTCGGAAAGGCGAAGACGTCAGCCATGCCAAGAAGCGAGGGAACGTCTTGGCGTTTCCCCAACACAACTATTTCTGGACCAAGCCGTCGAATTTCCGATTCGTCGACGGCAAATGGGCCCTCGGATTGCCACGGTCCAATTAACAGGAAGCGCGCGTCTGGCCGTTTGGAGAGAACTTTCGGCACGGACTTGAGAAGGGTCGGCACCCCCTTCTGACGGGTCAGTCGGCCGACAAACATAACGACTTCAGCCGACTGCAGCCCGAATTCCTCCCGCATTCTTGCAGGGGGCGGCCCAAGGTGCCTCGCAGCCGCGAAGGCACTTATGTCAATGCCTGAACCGGCGATGAGACGCTTGTCGCTGCATCCAAGCAGCCGGTATCGTTCAAAGAAGGCCTGATCGTCGAGGTTCTGGAACACTGTCGCTGCTGTCCAAAGCGATGCCAGCCATTGCAGGCCGCAGAAGATCGGACGAAGCGCCAAGGCGCGCGGCTCAAGCGACGAGAACGTCCAGCCCAGGCCGTTGATCGTGCGGACTACCGGCACCTGCCCCCGGGCGGCGAGTGGTGCAAGGAGATTAGGCTTTGTGTCGAAACTCTGCACTATGTCGGGTCGCAACTCCGCCATCAATTTGCGAAGCATCCTGATCGTGCCTGATTTGCCGCTGCCGCTACTGAAGCGGTCGAAGCCATAGCGCCTGTGTGCAATCCCGTGTCTTAGGAATGAGGCGCCGTCGCAGGTGGAAAAGGCAGTGATCTGGAAGCCCCTCTCACGCACCTCCATGAGGAAGGGAATTCTAAGCGCGTGATCCTCGCCGCCGACGCAGACCAGGTGCGGCCTCATTTCGCCCCTCCCCAAAAGCTGCGGTCCGCCAGCTGCCCGAAATGGCTGGAACTTGGATAGTCTCTCATGGCCCGCTGTCTTTGCGAGGAATGCGTTCAATCGGTCATGAAAGCTACGGGGGGGTCTTAAGCTTGTCCTCGTCCGTTCGAATGACGGGACCAGTCGGTTCGGCGCAGTGATCAGGCAATAGGTGTTGGAAACCGATGCGGGTTCGGCGAGAACGCCCAGGCGGTTACTGCTGGCTGGACGAGAGATCTCTCGCTATCGAGCGCGGGGATGGAGCCACAGCATGGCTCCTCGCAGGAAGCTTGTCCCAAACGCGATGCCGACGGGACGCCGAGGCTCTATGATGGCCCAGTTCGCGATGCAAGCTGCGGTCGTTCAATGACGGTGTATTCATACGCCCGGTGCCGATGGTCTTTTTCAAAGACCCGTATCCATCGGACCTCGGAGTTTCGCAGCGTAACGTCCCGATTGGTAGCGAGCTTTGCGGCCCGGAATGGCGTTGGCGCAACAATCTTGTGGGAGACGATCACCTTTCCGGCGAAGATCTCCTCGACCTCGTAGCTCGGCATGCCATCCTCCCGCACCCTTATCTCAGGCCAGCCAATCAAACTTCGATTGCGGGGAAAAGTTCCACAAATTCGAGATAAAGGCGAGAGCTGGCGACCGGCACACGCGAGAGTTGATTGAGTTGGCAGCAGATTTGATGCCGGGAGCGGCAACTGAGGACCGCAGAGGAGAGGCCAATGGGGCCGGCCGGATTGGTTTGCGAGCTTATCGACCGGCACGAGGCCGGTTTTCACGGCCAGACCGATAGGAGCCTTGGGGGCTCCTATCGGTAAGGCGCCTTGTCAGATCACAAGAAAGGAGTTTTCGCTCAAGTGCAAATGTGGGGAGAGACTGGCAAACTGGACCTGAGCATGGCCGCCAGCTCCGTCGCTGTCGAAGGAAAGCGCTCCTGTCGCGCTGTTGTAGATGATGTGATCGCTCGCATCATGTGCGCTGCGGCCGATGTGGAAATCGCCGGCTGCAAGCGCGCCCTTCTGAAGCCCGGCGAATATACCGTGGTCGAGATTGATCTTGTCTCGAGAGACGTCGAAATCGGCGATCCTGTCGATATTGTACTTTCCAAGCGCCGTGTTGAACACGAAGGCATCGTGTCCGCCATATCCCTTCAACAGGTCTGATCCGCCGCCGCCATTTATCTTGTTGTCACCGTTGTTGCCAAGGACCGTCTGGCCGAACTCGTTGCCGGTCAGATTGATGGCGGTTTTGCCTGCCGTGTTGGAGGTGGAGAGTTGCTCGATATGCGAGCCGGTGGACAGGGCATAGCTGACCGAGGCCATCACTTTGTCAAAGCCGCCACCATTGGCTTCCATTATTTTGTCATGTGCATTGTTGACGTGATAGGTGTTGTTGCCCTTGCCACCCAGGATCACATGATCGTTGTGAGAAGGGTCTGTGCTTGTTGGCGGCGTCGCGCTGGACGTTGACGGCGTCGGGCTAGACGTTGACGGCGTCGCGCCGGATGTTGGCGGCGTCGCGATGGATGTGGGCGGCGTCACGCTGGACGTCGGCGCCATCGCGCTGGACGTCGGCGGTGTCGGTTCGGAGGCTGGCGGCGTGGGCTCGGAAGTTGCCGGTGGTGTCGGCTCAGTGGTCGCGGGCGCCGTCGACGAAGTCGTACTGGCATTGTGCAGCCGGAAGAAGGCCTGCAATTCCGGCGAAGTCTCAAGCGCGGTGTCGCCGTTCTGTGAACCCCACGCATAAGCGTAGTCGAAGGCCGGTGACGGCACGAGCTTGGCCCAGTGATCGACCATGATCTGTTCCTGAGCCGCCGTGGGCACGACATATTTGCCACCCGTGTCAGTGTTATAGTTGCCGCCGCCAAAAGTTTGGTAGACGGGAATAATCTTGTCGATGGGAATGCCGGACTTTACGGCCGCGGCCACCGCCCTGTCGATCATGGCGTAGTCGACGCTGGTTGTGCCGGTTCGCACCGGGTAGGGATCAATACCGTAGTAGTCGATGCCCGTGCTGGCCGGATTGTAAGTGTTGGTGAAATCCGGATTTGTGGAAGACCCCATGTTCATCATGGTGACGAAAGTTTTCGCGCCCGGGAAATGCGAATGGATCCAATCGGACTCCGCCTTCAGATTTTCGGCGCTCGCATAGGTTCCCCATTTGCCGGTAGGATCCGGTTCATCGACGAGATAGAATCCGAACACTTTCGGATTGTTGAGAAAAGGGGTGACCTGATCGGTGAAAGATTGCGTGACGCCGTCGTGGGCGTCGAGGAAAACCAGACCTTTCATTCCGTCAGGAAGTGCATTCACCTGGGAAACATTTTGGAGATCGACCAGATTGAACCCGGCCGTTGCCACCTGGGCGGCCGAACCGCCAGCAGCATAGTGAAGAGTTGCCATGGTTATCCCTTCTTATCGGCAACACCCCCCGCGCCGCTTCCCTAGACGAAAGACATATTAGACAGAAATCACATACCACCTTGATCGGTCAAAATATTTGATCGCGTCCTCCATCCTTCATTGGGCGTCTCCAAGAAAACCCAATGTTTTCAGCCTTGTTCGGCTCAGTTAGTCAAAGCGCCACGCGGCTTTTGCTCCCGCTATTATCCCCAATTTCCACCGATTCACTGCTCCATTTTGAGACAGAGCCACGATTTCGCTTCATTTCAATTAAAGTAGGCTACATTAGTGACGCCTCACGTCCGGCAATCGCTCGGACCTGACATATCCATGCAGTCAAGGGTTCCCATATCGGGCAGGGCCAACAAAGCCGCGCGGTTATCCGCGTGAATCGGAAGGCAATGAAGACAAAGCAAGAATTCTCCTCCCTTTTACGGATCGCAATGTCGGACTGCGCTCAGGGCTTGTTTGGCGTTGGGCTTTTTTCAGCGGTGACGAACCTGCTGGCGCTGACCGGGTCTCTCTATATGCTCCAGGTCTACGATCGGGTGCTGCCCTCCCAGAGTGTTCCGACCCTGGTCGGGTTGACGATTGGAATGCTGGGCCTTTACGCGGCCTACGGGCTCCTCGATTTCGTGCGGCTTCGTCTCTTGGTCCGCATTGCCAGCCGCCTCTACAGAAACCTGCACCAAAGGGCATTCGCGATATCGGTGCTTTTGCCGCTCAAGGCCGGACGGGAGGCGGACAGGCTCAATCCGTTGCGGGATCTTGATCAACTGCGTGGCTTTCTCTCGGGATCCGGGCCGACCGTCATATTCGATGCGCCCTGGATTCCGTTCTATCTGCTGATCATCTATCTGCTGCACCCGTCGCTTGGCGTGCTGGCGACGATCGGCGCTCTTGTCGTGGTGGCGCTGACCGCGGTCGCGGAGATCTTCGGTCGCGGGCCTGCCAGACTGACATCCGAAGCCATGATCTCGCAGCGCGCCCTTGCCGAGTCAGGCCGCCGCAATGCGGAGGTCGTCCACGCGATGGGCCTCTCTTCCAGACTGTCCGGGCGCTGGAGCGACATCGTTCATAGCTACCTGACGCATCAGGAGCGACTCTCCGACATCATAGGAGGGACCGGTTCATTGTCGAAAGCGCTGAGGATGGCGCTGCAGTCTTCAGTGCTGGGCCTCGGCGCCTATCTGGTCATCGGCGGCGAAGCGTCCCCCGGTGTGATCATCGCATCGTCGATATTGCTGGGCCGTGCGCTTGCTCCGGTCGATGCGGCGATCGCAAACTGGAAAGGCTTTCTGGCGACGCGGCACAGCTATTTCCAGCTCAAGTCGATGTTGGACTCGTTCGAAGACCCGATCGAACCCTTGGAATTGCCCCGGCCGCAAACGCGGCTGACCGTCGAGACGTTGACGGTAGCGCCGCCAGGCATGCCAAAGCCGACCGTGCTCGACGTAAGTTTCCAACTGTCCAGTGGCGCGGGCATGGCCATCGTGGGCCCGAGCGGTTCCGGGAAGACGACGCTCGTGCGGGCCCTGGTCGGAGCCTGGAGGCCGCTCAACGGCAAGGTAAGGCTGGACGGGGCCCCTCTCGATCAGTGGGACCCTCATTCGCTCGGCGCTCACATCGGCTATCTGCCGCAGGACGTTGAGCTTTTCGATGGAACCGTGGCGGACAATATCTCGAGGTTCGGCGGCAAGAGCGATCCCAAAGGCGTGCTCGCAGCCGCCAGGGCTGCGGGTGTCTATTCGATGATTATGCATCTGCCGGAGGGTTTCCAAACCCGCATCGGCGAGGGAGGCAGGGCCTTGTCGGCGGGCCAGAGGCAATTGATCGGCCTCGCCAGGGCGCTCTATGGCGAGCCATTTCTGGTCGTTCTGGACGAGCCTAACTCAAATCTCGATGTCGAAGGTGATGCCGCACTTGCCGGAGCGATTCTGGCCGTGCGCCAACGCGGAGGCATCGTGATCGTTGTCGCGCACCGCCCGTCCGCTCTCACCAATATTGATCAGGTTCTGGTGCTGGCCAACGGCATGGTCCGCTCGTTTGGCTCCCGCGAGGAGGTCTTGGCGGGCATGACGCGACCACCCGTTCCCGCCACCCACCGTCCGATCATTCCGACCCAAAGAGGCGTGACCGGCCATGCGTGACGTCTTGCCTCGCGTTTTTGCGGACCTGCGGTCCTATGCCGGCTTCGGTGCTGCTTCGCGCTCCGCAGGCGCGAAGTTGTTCAAGCCGCCCGGCAGCCTCGGCCCAAGCTTGGCTCTTGGCCTGGGGGTGACTTGTCTGCTGGTGGTTGGCGGAGGGCTGTGGCTCGGCTTGACGGAGATTGCCGGTGCCGTGATCGCTCCCGCGACCGTGGTGGTTGAAAGCAATACCAAGAAGGTGCAGCACCAGGCCGGCGGCACGATCAGCGGCATCTTTGCACAGGATGGCGATCATGTCCGGGCGGGCGACGTATTGGTCAGGCTGGATGATACGCTGGCAAGCACAAACCTTCAGATCATCAGCGAGGATTTCGATCGCGCAACAGCGCGGCTTGCCCGTCTGGAGGCGGAGCGTCAGGGGCTGACGACGATGCAGCTTCCGGCCGCTCTTCAAGCGGAGATGAACAAGCCAAGCGTGGTGGCGCTGGTCAATGGCGAGCGCGCCTTGCTCGAGACGCGGGCTTCGGAATTGGCCGGCCAAAAAACGCTTCTTCGCAGCCAAACCGAACAGATCCAGCGACAGCTCGAAGGCCTGAAGGCCCAGCAGGCCGCGATGGATGAATCCGCAGCTTTGCTAGGCCGCGATCTCACCGATGTGGACGCGCTCTACTCCAAGAAACTGGTTTCGAAAGAGAGGCTCAGCAACGTCAGGCTGGACGCGACACGCGCCAAAGGGGAGTCCGGGCGGCTGGCTGCGGCCGTGGCGGAAGCGCAGGTCAAGATCACCGAAACCGAGTTGCAGGTTCTGCAGCTTGACGAGCAAAGGCGCAGCGAAGTGACCAAGGAGCTGCGCGAAACGGAAGCCAAACGGACCGAACTCGCCGAACGCAAGATCGTGGCGCAGGACGAGCTGACCAAAACTGAAATCCGCGCCTCGCAATCGGGAACGATACAGCAATCCACCGTCCACACGATTGGCGGTGTAATCGCTCCAGGGGAATTGCTGATGACGATCGTCCCCGATACGGACGATCTTGTCGTGGACGCGCTCATTCCTCCGGCGCGGGTGGATGACATTCAGCCAGGTCAGCCGGTCTCAATCCGTTTTCCGGCATTCGATGCCGGCACGACACCCGCCTGCCAGGGCGCGGTGAAGTGGATTTCCGCAGACTTGATCAAGGACCCGCAGCGTCAGCTCTCCTATTTCTCGGCACGCATCAGCGTCGACAACAAGACGGGCTGCCTGAGGGATGCGAAGGTGCTCAAGCCCGGCATGCCGGCCGAGGTTCACATAAGCACAGGCCAGCGCAGTGTCTGGTCCTATCTGCTGAAGCCGCTCACCGACCAAATGTCACGCGCTTTCCGATAGGCAAACACAGGATCCGATTCGGCGCTTCCGCCGCCGCCACTCCTCACAGCTGCGCGCCTTGAAGCGCGTCGCGCTGAAACGGATTCAGGCGACGCGCCTTAAGTCTTTGTTTTTGATGCATGTCGTTGTCCCAGATCCGCCGCACACTTCTGGGCGACATGCATTAGCTTCCGAAAAACGCGGAGGCGTGCCCGCCCGACCGCACGTCCTTAGGCCGCCGGCGTCCTTCGTTCGCATGGCAAAAAAATCAGCAAGAGCTGATATGTCTTGGTTCAGCCGGCGCCATGTTTTTCGGTTGTGTGCGTCAAGTTCTGCAAAAGGGGCGGCCACGAGGCTGGTCATGCGGCTTGGCGCAGAGCGAGCTTCTTGT
>NZ_JAIUHR010000018.1 GCF_020165195.1 Mesorhizobium sp. CA14
ACAAGAAGCTCGCTCTGCGCCAAGCCGCATGACCAGCCTCGTGGCCGCCCCTTTTGCAGAACTTGACGCACACAACCAGGCGCCGATTGCTACGATAGCTCAGTGGTAGAGCACTCCCTTGAGTATTCATGACCTAAAACCGGCATTTTTCGTCACGATTCGAACCGCTTGGCTGACTTCCTCCAGATGAATGGTGTAAGCTCTCGACACCATTTCGGCGCGGAATGGTTACAAGCCAGCCGGCCTTCTTTCGAGGGGACTTCTTCCCGAACACTTGTCGATCATCTTCGACCCGGAATCGCCGTGCGCGTGGTGGGTCATGAGGACCTGGGTTGAGTTCCACCGGCCCTTCTTGGTCGCCAAGTCTATCCTGTGTGGACGGCCATCTCGGTAGCGAAGCTATGCCGGCCCGGCTGATGGGTCGCAAGGTGGTATGCCGGCGGCGTCGGTGATCGCGGGACCGGAAGGGGCAGGTCACCCCAACGCACGCGCCAAGCGATTGTCTCCTCGGCCGTGGTCCAGACCGCTAAGACTAAATTCAAGCTCCGGCGTTGCCCGAGAGCGCTCGCGATGCTAGCAGACTATCAAACTCTAGAAGACCAAGCTCTCTGAGAGTGAACATGCCCTCCAGCACGGTAGTTCCCATGCCCGCGTCGCGGAACAAACATGAGAACTCGCTAAACGAGATGGAGCTTTGTAGACTTGCGAGAATGGTCGCCCAAGTGGGATTGACGGCAAAAACGTCAACTTGGACACCGTCCCGCTCCTTTGTTCGAACAAGCCAGTCGGAAAGTTCTCCATAGCTCTCTTTTGGAACACAAGCACTAGCCAGAGCTTCCGCGACCTTGACCGGGTTGTGACAGGCTCTCAACAACGCAACGCCCTCGGGTAAAGCAACTGGGCTCTGCAGGGGCACTTCACTAAGAAACACTTGTTCTCGGCGCTTTCGCAACATGGTTATCCCCACGGAGTTTAGACGGAAAGCACTCAACAGAACATCACGCTCTCCGAACCTGCATCTGATAAATTCGATCAAATCAGTCTCAGATACTGAGTTCCAATCCAATCGATCGCTCCCCCATAGGACAAACTCCTCCACTAACTTGCTCAGACGGCCGTCAAACCGACCTAGCGCCATCCTAGCGACGCCGCTGCCCAGTTGGCCCAGAAGGAAAACAACCTGAACCGCCGCCTTTGCGCGTTCGCGAGAGCCAACCGATGGATAGTAATAGTAAGTGCAAAAAATATCAGGATTATGCGACACGATAGACTCGTCATCGTCCTCAAGAAGTACTGCGTTAAAGTCCGTTTGGAACCAATCCCTCCTAACATCCCCGCCCATCAACCTATATAGTTCCGTTCCCGGCTCCGGCGTCAGCATGTGTAACTGAACTGTTACGTCGTCACCAAAGCACAAAATACACTCGCCTATAAGGTCGATCGTGGCGTTCTGACCTTCATCCTCCTCCTCAGGAAAGCCTATAATAAACGAGGCAGTTGGGGATATGCCGAGGCGTATCGATTCCGCAAGCGTGGGCATGAGAAGATGGAGGTCGAGCCTTTTCTTGGATGTACGCTGCACTACGTCCGCGCCAGTCTCAATACCATAGTAGATCATGTCGCATCCGGCAGTAGCCATCTCTTTGAGAAGATCAGCATCGACGCAATCGATACGTGCCGAGCATCCCCACTTTACATCGAGATCGCTTACAGCCTCACAGAACGACATGACCTTTTTCCTATTCACCGTAAAAAGATCATGCGTCAATGAAAAACATGAGATATCGTAGGTATCCTTTAGCCGCCTTAGCTCACTAACTAACACCGCGGGTGACTTCAAACGGTACTGCCTACCAAAAAACTCTGCGGTCGAACAGAACGTGCAATTGAACGGGCACCCGCGCCCCGCCTCTACTCTCAAGCGGCGCACACCAGCGTTCACAACCGGGCACAGATCGTATGCAGGACTCGGGAGACTGTCCAATTCGACTACGGACGGCGCACCTTTGTTCGAGACCACGTCTTCGTTCTTCCGCCAAACAACACCGGGCAGGCCGTCGAAGCTTCCCGCTCCTAGGCCATCTATGACTTGGCTTATCACCGCTTCACCCTCGTGGCGAACCACGAGGTCAAATTGTGGGAAGCGCGAGAGAATTTGCTCGCCGAGAATTGTGGCGTGAGGTCCACCGAGAATGATAGGTAGCTTCGGCAATTGGGCCTTGAGGTAATGAGCAACCTTCAATGTAAATATGAAACTGCACCCCAACGACGTAAACCCAACCACATCGGGTTGAAGATCACGAATATATTGTGCCATGTTTTTATAAAGACTGCCATCAAGACGCATTGCCTTAGATTTAACTAAGTACTTAGGATCGACGATAAGTGGCTCGTGCCCATTCTGTCGAACAATTGCAGACAAGGAGATTAGGCCCAGATGAGGCTGTGCGTCAAAAGAGGAAAGGTCTCCGCTGGGTATCAGCAGGTTGTCAACGAACACGACTCGCATGGGATCTCCAATTTCAGTCCCCCGAGGGCTTCCGAGATCGCTTCGTAGCACCTGATCACATCGCGCGCGGCAACAGGCTGCCCGATCTCGCGCGAAAGCGCCGCGGATATACCTTCGACTGACGTCTTCGAGTTCACAAAACTTAACAAGAAGTTGGTAAGTTCGTCCACTTGATAGAGGCTAACGTGGCAAGCGTTTTTCTGCCTTACATAAATATAGCACGTTGACGCGTGGTCAGCGGGTGGAGGTGGTCGACCTTGGTCGACCATCTGCTCAAGTTGCTGCGGGTGCCATCGTAGTAATGTAGAGCAAATTCGTCCGCGAAACACCGGAGAGACAAAGGCATTTAGCTCGTCAAAGTTAATAGTGCTTCGAACCGAAATTAAACACTCCTCGTGAGAGATTACGTCCAACAAAAAAAGGTGTAAGCTGGTTCTTGGCCGTCCATTCAAGTATCGGATGAGGCTGCTGACAAATGCCCTTCTTCTATCTGGCAGTGGAAGGGGGCGCTGCGTTTCCCACAGATTATTAAATTCTGTGGAATAGTAAGTAAAAAAGTCTATTTCAAGGCCTGCGACATGCAGGGCCTGCATGGTGAGTGGAATTATGTCATACAGTTGATTGTGACGCACCTTTGCAATATGCCCAGAAAATTGCTGAATTCGTTTCAAGTTTTCTTCGCCGAATGGGTAGCAGGACAGTTGCAACACTATTGCGTGCCGTCTGTCATTCCAGGAGTCGTTAAGGTAATTCGGATCTCGTAGGAGCGCCGCGAGAAGCGCGTGCGCGTCTCGTTGGCGCATGCCCGTCACGAAACTAACTCACGGACTCGGCGTATCTTCTCCAGAAGAGCGGATTCGCTGAAGTGGGAGTGCCAGTTGAACTCTAAAGTCACTGCCTCGGGAGCCGCCCGTTCAAACAGAGCAGCCAGGAGTGAGTAAACGGGCTCGGGAGCCTCTATACCGTGATTGTCCCAGAACGTCCCATCCTCAACGCTGACCCCTGACACATGAACTTCGACAACCCGGCTCGTGGGGTACTCGTCTAAGAGCGCCATCGGGGACTGCTTGAAGTTACGAGCGGTTATGTAGAGATGAGCTAGATCGAGAAGCAGGCCAACGTCTGTCTGACTGACTAAGCGAGATAAAAATTCGGTTTGGGACATAGTACTTCCCGGAACCACAAAGTACTGCGGCGGATTCTCCAATATAATCCGTCTCTCAAAGTTCTCCTGCAAACCTTTGAACGTTGAAATGCATCTCTCAAGAGACTCCTCACTAAATTGGGGACAAATCGTGTAGTCGGTATTAACTATTTCGTTTCCATCATCATCAAACCGATGCGCTGAGGTGAACGCCAAATGTTCTCCAATCCAAGGCGTGTCAACCTGCTCTGCTAACTCGCGAATGCGATCCAGCGTGCCCCTCGTTGGCGCTACATCTCCGCCCACAGACATGCTGGAGCAGTGTAGAATGATCGGAATCGGTAGAGATTCCGCCAACTGCTCGCTAGCTCGAAGCCGCTCGAATGGCACCTCCACGTAGTCCACCCTATCGGGATCGCGTGAGATAAGGGCACCGATCTGGGGACTCCAGGCTAAGCCCACGCGGGCTCTCATTGGACAGCCGCTACCGTGCTTAGGGCGCATAACTAATCTTGAGTGTCGACAACCATACTGATTGCCTTACCGCCGTTTCCGATCTCGGACTCTCCGACCTTCATAACCTTGATCTTGAGGTCGCCGCCCCTCTGGAGGCATTCTATAAGGGCAGATCGCTCGTCGTGGCCAAGCGACTTGGACGTCGTGAGAATAGTTTTGCCGCGCTCTTTCGAGACCATTTCTTCGCTCCCTAAGTATCCCATCGCAAAGCGACTATAGCACACGCCGATGCTTGGTTAAAGGCGATGTCAGTCAGCTGATGAGTGAGGCATGCCATACCTTCGAGGCCGACCGGCCCGGGCATGTCCGACAACCTCGCCGAAGAAATCATTGCGACAATCTCGGGATCATAGCGACGCTTGAAGCGATCATAGCGCGTGCGGAAGCTGGCGACTAAGAATTGCCGACACGCCACTGGTAGGCGTCAAACGAACATTTTCCTTGAATGCGGAACATTCCGGTGATAAAACTCTTCCCCATTCAGGGAATGGTTTCCTTGAAGGAGCTAAGTGATGAACCATGTCTGCATGAACGAGGAGAGGAATCCTAGTGCAAGTGCTGCGCGCGCTTTGCTGTCGCTGAAGGAGGTCGTGACTCTTGCCGACGTGTCCGAAAAGCGCGTGCGAAAAGATATCGAAAGGGGGGTGATTGTAGAGCCAAGAATTACGCGTCTGACCGACGCTCGCATAGCATTCCCTTGGAGCTATGTTGTTTCCTTTGCGGCGGTATATGGGAATGCCCATCTGGATGTGGAAATGCGAAGGGTGGCGCTGTCTAAGCTTGACCGTCTGATTGATGGGTCTTGGTTTAAGGCCAACCCGGACGTATGCGTGAAGTTCACTCGGAGGGCGGCTGCATCCTGCGATTATATGCACGTCGATATAGACAAATACGTCACGCTGGACATGGGTCGTGTCCTGCATCAAGTCGCGCCACGTCTTAACCTCTATTATTGCGGATTCGACCGCATAGAAGAGCGAGATGATGTTCTCGGGGGGGAAGCCGTATTCAAAGACTCTCGATTGTCCGTGAACCACATCGGAAAGATGGTGGAAAGCGGTGAGCCGGTGAAGAATATCCTGGAGGACTACCCATATTTGAATGAAGATGATGTGAGGTTCGCACATCTTTATTATCGCGCCCATCCGATGACAGGTCGGCCCCGCGCGAGCGATAGCGACGACGAGGCTGACAAGCATGCTGAAATTGATGTTGGATGAAAACATCTCGCCCGCTTTGAGTAAGCCCCTGTGGGAGATGCAGGTCGATACGACCAGCACTCGCGATAGGGGCATGCTCAAAGCTCCCGATCATGAAGTGTGGAAAGTCGCTCAAGACGAGGACCGGTCCGTTGTGACCATCAATCGTGGCGATTTCGAAAGGCTGGCCCGTTTGACGCCACGCCATGCCGGATTGGTCCTTATACCGAGCGGGCGAGGTCGAGACGGCCAACTTGAATTTATCCAGAGCGTGGTTGAAACGGCACGCTCAGAAAACGCAATATTGCCTTCGTTGCGGGGACGTATTTTCAAAATCGCCGAGGATGGCCAGATTTTCATTGAGCAGACGCAAGAGCCGCAACCGGCAAAGGTCGTGCTGCGGGTTGTGAGCTAGGCCGCGCCTCTATAGCGTCCAGCGCCGTGGCCGGCCATCGTGCAGGGTCATGTCCTTGTTGTTCAACAGCGATGCGCTTACAGCGGTGCAGGTCGTCCCGCTCGCTTTAATGCCCTTGGAGCGGAACAAGGCCAGCGCGATCTCTTCCGCGCTCATAGGCGCTGTTGCCGTCCTGAGAACGTCCAGCGCGCCCGGATGACAGCCCGCGAGAAGGCGGTGGCGCCTAGCGGGCTCAGCCTATAGCCTATCGTTCCCTTTTGTCCATTGGCAACGCCCTGCTCGGCCAGTCCAATTGCGAGAAGATGGCCAATCATCGGCTGCGCGAGACCCACCATCGATCCGATCGGATCATAGTCTCCAGCCCTGCGAGCCAATATCCTTTCACCTCGCACGGGGGAAGGCCTTCGGCAATCATCATTGCTTGTCGATCGACCATTGTTCTGGCCGGAGTGGATAGGACTGTTGGATGGACATCAAAGCTTGCCGCGCCGGCCCGGGCTCGGGATGGAGCCCTCCTCGAGAGGCAGCGATCATTCCGGAAATAGCTGATTTGAGCCTTTCGACGGCTTCTCCGTCACCTTTCGTCCGTCGCGGATCAAACTCCAGCGACGATTCTATCCTCTGGACGGAATCCACCGCGACATCGCCTCGTCGAGCGGCGCCGTCATGTGTGAGCCGTTTGCGCAGGCCTTCTGACCTTGCCCCTGTAATCTAATCCGGTTTGAAGTTCGTTCTGGCCCATCGAGAGGACCAGGACATGAAGCGCAGCCGCTTTTCTGAAGAGCAGATCATCGGAATTCTGAAGGAGCATGAGGCCGGACGGTCGCCGGTCTGTGTCGAAAACACGGCGTCAGCGATGCTTCGATCTACAACTGGATGGCCCGCTTCGGCGGGATGGATGTTTCCGAGGCTCGGCGACTGAAGGCGCTGGAGGACGAGAACACGCGGTTGAAGCGGCTTCTGGCCGACGCCATGCTCGACAATGCCGCGTTGAAGGATCTCGTGGGAAAGAAATGGTGACGCCCGCGGCCAAGCGGAAAGCTGTCGCTCACCTGAGGGAAGGCTTCGGGATGAGCGAACGGCGGGCGTGTAAAGCCATCGGCTGTTGCCGCATGACGGTTCGCTACGAGACCAGCAGGCCGGACGACCGCGAGGTTCGCGAGCGGATGAAGGCGATCGCGCAGGAGCGTCGCCGGTTCGGCTACCGGCGTCTTCTTGTGATGCTGAGGCGGGAGGGCCTGGTCGTGAACCACAAGAAGCTGTTCCGGCTCTATCGGGAGGAGAAGCTCGCCGTTCGTCGCCGTGGCGGCCGCAAGCGGGCGATCGGGACCAGGGCGCCGATGCTGGTGCCGCTGCGGCCCGACGAGCGCTGGTCGCTCGACTTCGTATCGGACCAGCTCACCGACGGGCGCCGCTTCCGCATCCTGGCCGTCGTCGACGACTGCACGAGAGAGTGCCTGGCACTCATCGTTGATACGTCTCTCTCGGGCATGCGGGTTACCCGCGAACTGGACCGGCTCATCACCCAGCGCGGCCGGCCGAGGATGATCGTCAGCGACAATGGCAGCGAATTCACCTCCAACGCCATCCTCGCCTGGGCGGATCAGAACCGCGTCGAATGGCATTACATTGCGCCCGGCAAGCCGATGCAGAATGGCTTCATCGAGAGCTTCAACGGCCGACTGCGCGATGAACTGCTCAACGAGACGCTGTTTACCTCGCTGGCTCAGACGCGCGTAGCCATCGCCCTGTGGCGCGCCGACTACAACACCGCGCGGCCGCACTCCCAAATCGCCTGGCAGACACCGGCCGAGTTCGCCACCACCTTCAATCCGCGACGGTCGATCGCGCTGCGCTATGCCAAAGGCTCCGCGCCAGTGACCGTCGCTTCACCCGCCCAGCAGGGCACAACCCACGCCGGAAACGAACTCAAAACTGGATAGAAACTGGGGGCAACGTCAGCGGACTTAAGCCAGGTAAACGACTGCGGAAAATTCGGGTCGGTGCCGAGGCCAGTGAGATAAGCTCGCCCAACCGCGTATTGGGATGCCGCGTTGTTCTTGCGGGCTGCCTCGAGATAATTGACAAACGCACTGGTGGGATCTTTGTCGGTTCCGAGGCCCAATTCGTATGCTGCTCCCAGCCGAAGCTGGGCATCTGCGTTTCCGGAGGCCGCCGCCGCTCTAAGTAGTGCGATACCGTTTGCTTCACATCGGGCGGGGTAGCTCCAAAGACCAGGTGGTCGATGCTCTGAGGACTACGTCCATTCGCATCGGGCATTGGAGAGGGATTCGTGTTAGTGGAGTCGGGCTCATGGAACCCTGACAGCTTGTCGAAAACCGATGATGGAAGTGCCGTCGGCTGCTCACTCCAACCTTCCAAGGACCGTGACGGCACGGCTGTCGTCTGAACCTGTGCCTGCACTCCAAGGGAGATTGAGGTTGAGATCAATATGATTGCAAGGCCCAGCAGGCGCATCGACCCCTCCCCGGAGTTTTCAACGGCCGAGTTTATTTGACTGGAGCAAGATGTCGAGGGATTTCAAGATGTGCGTGATTTGATCGTTAGTGAAGGAAGAAGCACGTAATGGAGTTTGCGCGTTCGAGGCCGCCAGTTGGTAGCACTAGCTGTATTCAGGCGCAGGCCGCGGCTAGTTCCATGGGAGCTTTTGGATTTCAATTCGCACTAGCCCGCCGCGGTTCAATCGCGGCGTAACTGAGCACGATGACGACTAGGCCCTTGAGCGGCTGCAGTGGGTACCCCAGTGTAAAATACTCATTTCACACTGAAGCAGGTTGGTGGCTGGTTCTGACCAATTCAAATGGATGGCTTGCATCGCCGCCGCTTGCCGGCGACCGCTATGTTCGCTGGCTCTTTTGGTCGTCATGACATTCCGATGCGAACGCCAGCTTCCCCATCATCTTCCAAAGGTCGCGCGCATGCTCGCGTTCATGGCTCTGCAGCTTGACGGCGATCCAGAGCAGGGCGCCGTAGATGATGGCGCGATCGTCATTGGTCAGCTCAACGATACCTGCCTTGACGACGAGACCGCCGAGTTCGATCAGATGTCGGGTGCGCTTGCGGCGCTCGAGCTGCCAGGTGCGCATGTCATTGCGAGCCATTGCCGCTTGCTGGCGATTGTGTGTTGCCCGGATGCGCTGGAGCGCCGCGAAGGTTGCGCTGAGATGCCAGAGCAGTTCGCCGGGACCTTCTGTCGAAAAACGTCACCCCACGCTTGGCCCATGCCTCGAGCTTTGCGGCGTCTTTCGTTTCGGCGATCGCGACCAAGGCGCCGGCCAGTTCGTCGGTGCTGAGCTGATCGGCCCCGGTGGCGATCACCAGTTCGCCGAGCTGCTGTACCTTTCGCGTTTTGAGTTCGCGCGCCTTGTCTTCCAGTGCTTTCAGTTCCGCGTCGAAGTCGCGTGGTTTCCGCATGTGCTGTCTCCTATCGATTGTCGATGCGGCGGATGATAGGGGAGCATCTGCCTGAAGGCTTCAGGGTTGCCGAGACAGCCCGGGACGGGCTGGTCCATCCCGAGATTTTTTCGAGGGAGGGCGCGCTTATACGTCGTGCCGACGTGCGCTTTGCCGTGCAAATGATCTGGTCGCGATGGCGATCTATCATCTTCACGTCAAGGTCATTGGCCGCAAGGCTGGCTCGAGCGCTGTGGCGTCTGCCGCCTATCGCTCGGCGTCGCGGCTGCGCGACGAGCGGATCGAACGCACGCATGACTTCTCGGCCAAGCGCGACGTCGTCCATTCCGAGGTGATGCTGCCGGAGAATGCGCCGCAAGTATGGAGCGACCGCGAACGGCTATGGAATGATGCTGAAGCTGTCGAGATGCGCAAGGACGCGCAGTTGGCCCGCGAGGTGGAGTTCGCCCTGCCGCGTGAACTCAGCCGGGCGCAGGGCATCGAACTGGCGCGGGACTTCGTTCAGGCGGAGTTTGTCAGCCAAGGCATGGTCGCCGATCTCAACGTGCATTGGGACAGGGCGAAGGATGGCAGTCCAAAACCGCATGCCCATGTCATGCTCACCATGCGGTCGGTCGATGAGAACGGTTTCGGGGCGAAGGTTCGGGACTGGAACGCTACCCAAATGGTCGAGCGCTGGCGCGAGCGGTGGGCGGAGCTTGCCAATGAGCGCCTTGCCGAACTCGACATCGACGCCCGCATCGATCATCGCAGTTTGGAAGCGCAGGGCATCGCGTTGGAGCCGCAGACCCAGATTGGTGCACCGGCGCAACGCATCGAGGGCAGCGGCCTTGACGCTGCCGGCATTGAAGCCGATCGCGCCGAGCTGCATCGCGAGATCGCGCGCAACAACGGCGCGCGGGTCGTAGCCGATCCATCCGTGGCGCTGGATGCCATCACGCACCAGCAATCAACCTTTACCCGAAAGGACATCGCGAAGTTCGCGCATCGTCACAGCGACGGGCTCGAGCAGTTCAACCGCGTGATAGGCGCGATCAGCAAAGCGCCGGATCTGGTTGAACTGGGCAAGGACGGACGCGGCGAAGACCGGTTCACCACCCGGCAGATGATCGAGACCGAACAGCGCCTGCATCGCGCTGCAGAATTGATGGCCGGGGAAGAGCGTCATGCGGTGAGTGGCGCACATCGCGAGGCTGCTCTAGCGAATGCCAAGCAGCTCGGTCTTGTCCTTTCTGGCGAGCAGACTGATGCACTGGATCATATCACCGACGGCCGCGGTCTTGGTGTCGTCGTCGGTTTTGCCGGAACGGGCAAGAGCGCGATGCTGGGTGTTGCGCGGCAGGCATGGGCTGCAGCGGGCTATGAGGTTCGAGGCGCGGCACTTTCCGGCATTGCCGCCGAGAATCTGGAAGGCGGATCAGGCATCCCGTCACGCACCATCGCCAGCTTGGAACATGGCTGGGGACAGGGCAGGGATCTGCTTACCGCGCGTGATGTCCTGGTGATCGATGAAGCCGGCATGGTCGGCACGCGCCAGTTGGAGCGCGTGCTCTCCCATGCCGCCAACGTTGGCGCGAAGGTCGTGCTGATCGGCGATCCGCAGCAGTTGCAGGCGATCGAGGCCGGCGCTGCATTCCGTTCGATCCACGAGCGTCATGGCGGCGTCGAAATCGAGAACGTGCGCCGGCAGCGACAGGACTGGCAGCGTGAGGCCACGCGCGATCTTGCAACCGGCAGGATCGGTGCTGCGATCGGCGCCTATGACGCGCAAGGCATGGTGCACCCTGCCACGACGCGCGACGAGGCGCGCAGCGATCTGGTCGAGCGCTGGGATCGCGACCGGCGGACAGAACCAGAGGCGAGCCGGATCATTCTCACCCACACAAACGACGAGGTGCGCGCGCTCAACAAGGCAGCGCGCGAGCACATGCGCGCTGCCGGAGATCTCGGCGACGAAGTTCACGTGGATGTGGAACGCGGTGCAAGGAATTTTGCACGCGGCGACCGGATCATGTTCCTTCGTAACGAGCGTGGGCTGGGCGTCAAGAACGGAACGCTCGGCATCGTGGAGGAAGTCGGCAGACAGAGCATGGCCGTGCGGATCGACGACGGCAGATCGGTGCGCTTCGATCTGAAAGACTATGCCCAAATCGACCACGGCTATGCCGCGACCATTCACAAGGCCCAGGGCATGACAGTCGACCGCACGCATGTGCTCGCGACGTCAGGCATGGACGCGCATGGCACCTACGTTGCCCTGTCGCGGCATCGCGACAGGATGGAACTGCATTACGGCAGCGATGACTTCGCAAGCCGCGAACGGCTTGTCCGAACGCTGTCACGCGACCGCGCAAAGGACATGGCGTCAGACTACGAGCAGATCGACCCGGCGCAGACCTATGCCGAGCGGCGCGGTATCACCTTCCGCGAGCGTGTGGTCGAGATCGTGCGCCGGATCGTCCCGGAGAAACTGCGCGACAGGGTCGGCGGGCTGCTGGACGGGTGGCGCTCGCCCGGAGACGTCGAGTCCGGGCTGGAAGGTGCTCGCAGGCCGGGAAGGGAGAATGTTGGAGCGCAGATCGGAGATGCCGGTCCCACGTCTGGAAGAGAAGCTCTCGATAGGGGAGCGCGGCGCGATGCGGATGCGCCGGGGGACGCGGAAGCGGCGTTGCGCAGGGAACGTACCAACGCGCTCTTGCGTCACGCGCGCGCGATCGACGCGATCTTCACCAGCGGAAGTGAGGACGGGCAGGGCAGTCCCGAGCAGATGCGAGAATTGAGGGATGCCCGAACCTCTTTCGAGAAGGTTCGGCCGCATGGCTGGCGCGATGCCGAAACGGCCTACGTCAAGAACCCTGAGCTGGTTCGTGAAGCGGCCGCCGGCAGGGTCAACCGCATCGTGCTTGCCCTCCAGCTCGAAACCGAAATCCGCACCGATCCAGGCCGCCGGGCCGAACGTTTCGTGGAAGACTGGCAAAAGCTGAAAAGGACAAGCGAGCGCCAATACGAGGCCGGCGATATGTCCGCCTACAAGTCAACGCGCTCGGCCATGTCCGACATGGCCAAGCGCCTCGAACGCGATCCGCAACTGGAATCCCTACTCGCCAATCACAAGAAGGCGCTCGGCATTCAGGTCGAATCCGGCCGGCGCCTCGGTGTGGAACTGATGTTCAATCATGGCATCAGCATCGGACGGGGCATCGGGCTGTGACACTCGGCCAATCCGCCGCCGTTTATACGCCACCGGCAGATGATACGACGAACCTGATTGCGCCCTGCATCGGTTCGTCCTGTCTGTCTCAGCGGATACCAGCAACAACCAGTGAGGAGCAGGGGAGCAATGTCCGAGCCGGATCGCATTGTACGCATCAGAACTGTCCTTGATCGGACCGGCCTGTCCCGCTCGACCCTCTATCGCAAGATTACCGAAGGCACGTTCCCGGCTCAAATCAGGATAAGCATCAACGGGGCGGGCTGGCGGGAGTCCGATGTCAATCGATGGATCGCCGATCCTGTTGCATGGCGAAAAGAGCGTCACTTCTGATTGCCAGACAGACGAACGCCAGGGCCGCCGCCATTCTCCGGGATAAATTCAATGCCGGCGCTTTCGAACGCGCTTCTTATCAGATCCACAGTCGATTGCTTCAACGCCTCGCCTCTTTCGAAGCGAACAATCGTCTGGGTCGATATTTTGGCTTCTTTTGAGAGGTCTAAAACACCCCATCCTAATGCAGCCCGAGCCATACGGCACTGCACCGGATTCATAAAATCACCATTTTATGGTGATTTTTGTTGCTTAGATAATGCACTATGTGTAGTCTCGGTTTCACTTGGCGGCCGGATGGGTGATGCAACACCAATCCGGCCTGGCCACGCCAAAGCTGTTGAGGAGCTCGGATCATGGCTGATTCCGACAATAGCACGACTTTGCCTTGCGTCACGCATGGGCAAGGGCAACGGCAGAGGGCGCACGCGGAAGACCGTTTCGACGATTCGGACCCGGCACTGGCGCTGCTCCAAGGCTGGTTGCGAGCACAGCATGTCTCGCAGGTCCTTTGCCGACTTCAACAACGCCTAGAGAGGCGCGTTCTCGATGCTACGGCCTCTGACGCGATGGATAGGATGGTCAGCTATTCGATCGCCTGCCAGGCAGAAGTCGAGGCCACGACCGCTGCCTTGAAGCTTCAAGACAAACTTCCCCACACACAGGCGCAGTCGCTTCTTGGCGTCGTCGCCAAGCTTGAAATCATCGCTGGCGCAGATCGTGACATCGACGATCCTACAGAGTTTCCTTGGCCGCATATCGCTTCGGTACTTGATGACTTGAAGAAAATCGCCGGGAGCCTCCCGCTGGAAAGAACTGAGCGATCCGTCGTTCAGGCGGATTGTAGGCGATATCAAGCGATGGCAGCTGATCTGGTCGGTCTCAACCTGGACTTGGGGCGGGAACCTTTACGTGGCATCAATTCCGCTTAGAAAAAGAGGGCTAGGCTTACGATTCGGTTATTTGGCGCTGAAGCGAATTGGGCGGCGCTTACCCCAATGTAGACGTGGTGTAGGTGTCGATCCGTTTCTGCCGCTTGGACAGAATACCGTTCATGAAGTCGCTTAGTGGATCCTTTTCTTCGGTAATAACTGCGTCTGCCTAACCTCTGGTTGCGGGGTTTCTTAGACCGCTCACCGGGCACTACCCCTGCCGTCAAGAGTGCAACCTCCGCGCGCAACTACCGGCGACCGCTCCTCTTCTTTTTTGCCGTCCTGCTACCGACCGACGCGGCGACTGGTACCGGTGTGAGCGTCGCCGTGGCCGGCCAAACTGCGCCTGCCTTATTGGACGCACATCGGAACGTCTCGATCGGCCATCTTCGGAGGTCCGGCGCGCACATTTCATGCATGGACTGCTTCTTCGCGTCGCCCCATAGCCACGGGTTGGCTCGGAAGCTGTATCGGCCCTCACCATGCTTTTCCTCAAAGATAGGGCGTATTGCGCACTGATTTGGTGGCACCCAGCGGGTATCCCACGATAGAATGACGTCAGAGCGGGTGTAGCGGTCCGGCAGATAGTGGTAGTGCCAACCTACGCTATGATTGTCTCTATCGAGATAGTCCTCGCCGCCGGGGAGCCCTATTAGAAATAGTGCTACCAGCTCCGGCAAGTCATCGACGAATGCGAAACGTCGGAACGGCTCCAGATAACCGCGATGAATTTTACGAATGGCCGCACGCTGCCGAATAACGCCAAACTTCCACGGCCCGCAGTCTGGCTGGAACGCCGGCCGCAGATCTGGCCGCCAATTCGAATCCTTGAGTTTTTGCGCAATATCCTCGACGAGCTGGATAGCCCGATCTTTAGTCGGTCCAATGACAGGCGTCTCTTCCGGAAGGGGACTCCATTCGCCTTCATAAAGTACGATTGGCGGCTCCGTATACCCTTCTGGATGCGGCGCGGTTTCGAAGAGGAAACGGGCAAGAACTTCAGGATTCATTGTTCTGTCTTTGGATTCGGTTTCTCAGTCTTGAGTTACGCTTGCTCGAATTAATGCGGAATATCTTAAAAACTTTGTGCTTCCATCACAGTTTTTCGAACGGCGATGGAGCGTCGACGCGGAGCAACGAGGTCATAGAGCCCTTATCGAGCAGGACGTTCGGTCGATCAATGCTAGTTCATCTCATCAATCTCGATAGAAGCGCCAAGCGGCTGGCTGACTTCCGTACACTGAACGGCCACTTATCCGAGGTTTTGCGGTTTTCGGCGATCGATGGACAACGGCTAAATGTTCCGAAACTGGTTCGTGCTGGCGTGGCCGAGGGGGATATTCTAACCTCATACACTCTCGGCGCCGTTGGGGCAGCGATGTCACATATTGCGCTCTGGGAGATAGCCGTCTCAACAGGCGCACTTGTAACCATTTGGAGGACGATGCGATATTCAATTTTTCTTTCGATGTCCAGGCCCGCACCCTACTCGATAGCCTTCCGCCGAATTGGGATTTTGTATTATGGGGTTGGAACTTTGATGCTTCACTTTGTTTTGAATTCTTGCCCGGAGTGTCCTCCACATTGGGACGGTTCGAGCAAAATAAATTGCGAGAAAATAGCCGAAAATTCCAACAACTGTCCTTGACCACTCGGCCATATCGCCTCAAGTCATTTTTCGGTCTAACTTGCTATAGCGTCAGCCCAAAGGGAGCCGCAGCGATCAAGGCAGCTTGTCTTCCATTGAAACCGCGCGTCCCATGCCCTTCGGTGTTCGAGCTTGAGCCGCCCAATGGTAAATATGCCGACAGTATCGGTATTGATACGGCGGTGAACAGTGTCGTGAGCCAAATTAATTCTTACGTGTGCTTCCCGCCTTTAGTGGTTACGAAGAACGAGCTCGAGTGTTCGACAATCCAGCGAGGTACTTAACCGCAGTTCAGAGCTCCCCAGCTTCCGGTAAGCGCAAGTGGGTACCTGAGAGTTGTCTTTAGGCCGGCGTTATCATTGGTTTGTGTGATGATGCCTATTGCAGCGCGTTCGACGCATTATCCCGATCGGGCCTGCGAAGCTCGCCTGGCCGGCCTTGTCCGACATCAGACACCACCCGGTTCGAGGCCTATAGTGAACAACAATTCCTATGCTGGAATCCGTCAGTTCTTCACGCGACTGTTCTGTGTTTATAGAATTTATTTGACCGCGCCACCTTTAGGTGCCTATCTTGGCAGGTCCATTCTTGATGCACGGGGTCCTAAAATGGAAGACGGTCGCGTAACATCACATAACGCTAACTCCCCAGCTGCCGCAGAGTCGAAACCTGCCGCCGAGGATGTAAAGTCGAAGATCCTCGATCGCATCTCTAAAGAGGTCGAAAAAACTAAGGGTGACAGAAGCGGCCAATTTCAGATCGTAACCGGGGACCCGAAGGCCGGCGAAACCCCGGTATTGGCGACGTACTACAAGGGCGGAAGTTACGTCAAAACCAGCTGACAAATCCGCATCGTCCGAAGCCCATCCTGCTTGAATCCGGCCGCAGGGGCCGCCCTTCAGTAGATGGGCTGCAGTTGCTTGGAATGAGGGCGCCCGCCGTGGATGACAAGTCAGCCAGCTGCTACAACGGCTTTGCCGGGCCGTTTTGGGGTTTGGACAACAGTTATCTTAGCGCGATTGTTTCTACATACTATCAAGAATACTTCCGGCTTTTTGTAAGTCGGTATGATGCTAAACTTACGGGTTCTGCGCAGGGCCTCGTCGAGTTGATCAACCATGCGGCCACCCGTTTGACGACATTTGAGACGGCTTGGCACTTCGCTTGCGCGGGGATTAGGGAGGCGGTAGCAAACAACGTTTCTGACGATGACGCCTTGGACGCTGCGGTGTCTTTGGCATTCCATGCACTTGCGTCAGGTGTGTCGAGCGAATTTCATGCGTCCTCCGAGCGCAATTTCCGCCCTATGTGGCGCGGTTGCCTTATCCAACCGACCAAGTCCATCCACGTTTGGCGACGTGGCAGCAAAGCCGCAATCGCGAAAGATGGTTCAGTCACGTCACTTCCGCCGGATAGCTGCGTTGAGGGGCATAACTGTCTTCCCACAATAGGGTCTGAAAATATTCACTTAACACTGCTCTCGCAGGAGGCCGCCAATAGAATTGGTTGTCCGACTCCACCATCTTTGGCTCCGAACGATATCTTGCTCGCGACGCAAAACGTCTCTGCCGCTTTAGACATATTGGAGCGGCACGCGCCAATCTTTGCGCGCTGGGTAGGAAGAGTGATGGCGTTCATCGTGCCAGCCGATGGGCCGCACGGACTGATGCAAAGTAGTAGCAGTAGGCAATGGCCAGGTGTGGCTGTAATCTCATTTCGCTGCGATGCTGTCGCCATAGCTGAAATGCTTGTGCATGAAGCAACTCATCAATACTTCAATATCCTTTTGATGATTGATCCTGTGACAGATGGGACCGATGGACGTCTTTACTATTCTCCGATGCGTAAATGCGAAAGGCCGATCGAGATGATACTGCTCGCGTATCATGCCTTCGCAAACGTGTTAATGTTCTACCGTGAGTGCCGGCGCAGCGGTCTCATGGACGCTGGCTATTGCGAGCGTAACGAGCAGGAACTCGTACCCGACCTACGAAAGTTGGAGGACGCGTTGATGAAAACAAATTCATTGACTGAAGTGGGTGAAGCCCTTTGGCGCCCGTTTCGCCCGCACGTCGCTCAGCCGGTGTGACAAATGATCCATCAGGTTATTCTGAAGATCGCAAGCCGGTGTAACCTTAACTGTTCGTATTGCTATCTGTACAATCATCAAGATTCCTCCTGGAAGGAACAACCCAAGTTCATCACTGATCACGTTTTCGACCGTACCCTAGAAGTGATTCGCGACTATTGTCGGCGCCGGACCGCACACCAGGTTGCTCTGGTCTTCCACGGCGGGGAACCGACCCTCGTGGGACCAGGGCGGTTAGCTTCCCTTAGCGCCCGAGCTAAGCTTGTGCTAGGCAGGTCGCTCGCTTCAATTACCTTGCAGACTAATGGAACGCGGCTCAATGAAGAAATGGTCGATGTAATCGCGCGGGCGGGCATCAGCGTTGGCTTTAGTCTTGACGGACCTGCCCATATTCATGACGCGACCCGCGTCACACACGCCAATCTCGGCTCTTATAGCAATGCTATTCTCGGCCTAGAGCGGCTTCGACACGCTGGTATTGAACCTGCCGTGCTCTGCGTTGTGAATCCGTATGTGTCAGGCGAAGAAATTTACCGGCATTTTCGTGATATCGGGCTGAGAAATATCACCTTTCTTCTGCCCGATGTGTCGCACGATCACAAACTATCCTGGTATTCTAGTGCGTCAAGCACTCCAGTTGCTGACTATCTTACCCCAGTGTTCGATAGTTGGTTCCGCGACGACGATCCGGATGTGGTCGTGCGGCCATTCACGGATCTGATCGCTTCCATGATGGGTGGAAACGGCGAAGGGGACATTTTCGGAAACCCGCTCCAGACCTACGTGATGGTTGAGACGGACGGATCGATCGAGGCGCTGGATACGTTGCGTGTCTGTTATTCGGGAATTACAAAGACAAAGTTAAATGTAGTTGAGCACACCTTCGATAATATTCAGGAATTAAATCCTATGTTGCATCGCATGATCAATGTCGGGTTTCCGCTCTGTGTTAAATGCGAGCAGTGCCACGAGCGAGCTATATGCGGAGGCGGATACTTGCCCCATCGCTACTCACGGGCACGGGAGTTCGACAATCCGTCGGTATGGTGCGAGGACATTAAATCGTTGCTTCAGCACATGCGATCAGCAATCGGCTTGATGGCGACATGAGAGCAAATCGTCCTTCACTCGTATTCTTAAATGGGATCGGCGATCACTTCATCAACCTGCCCGCGATCCGTGCTGTGGCCAATCTGTTTCCAAGACAATTGTCAATCATCTGTAGAGCTGGCGCAGCGGAACTATTCTGCAATCTGCCCACGCGATCGGTGCATGAAATTAACTGGGGGCTTGATCAGCGTGATCAAGTCCTAGCATCCGATTATGTTGTCGATCTCCTAACTTCATGCGACCTTCTGATATCTCTCAATCCGTGGCACACCGATGCCGTCGATAGAATGCTCGCTCGAGTCAATCCACCCATGTCCGTTGGGTTCTTTGCCGCTTTTTCAGAGCATGTTCAACTTGATTTCGAGAAGCACTCGGCTGAACTCGCCTATGACATACCCCGTGCACTTGGATCGCTAGATCTAATCGCGCAACACTCCGGTCCGCCGGCATTGCCAAATTGGGCAGAATCTGCGGCGAATAATTTGTTTAGATCATTGCCATCGGGTTCACGTGTCTTGGCAATCCATCCAGAGACGCTTGCAGAAAAAATGTGGTGCCTGGACAAGTTAGGCGTTTTGATCGACGCATTCTTTGATTGTCATCCGAATTACTATGCTTTTGTAATAGGAGTTTCCAATCTTTCGCTCGACAGGGGCCGACATGCTGCGAGGGTGATTCCGTGCAATGGGCTGCCGTTTTATGCCTCTGCAGCGCTTGTAGCTAACGCAGACCTGTTTCTCGGTGTCGATTCCTGCATGCTTCATGTGGCGGACATCTTTCGAGTGCCAAGTGTCGGCCTCTTCGGACCAACTAATCCGTTCGAATTCGGATTTCGTCTTACGGAAGTGCATTGCCACGTTACGGGCGATGGCACGATGAGCTCTATTGAAGTGCCGCAAGTTCTCATGGCTATGGAGTGTGTGGAGCGGCGGGCGAGCCAAGTCAGTTCGTCGAGGCGTGTTTTGTTGCAAGAAGCACCTTATTGATGGCAGCACTCTCCAACATTCGGTTGAAGTCAGTTTCGCGGCCAGCGATTTTGTATAGTGACGGAATTGGTGACACGCTGTTGTCTCTACCGACGCTCCGGGCACTCTCACAACTGCTTAGTGGCAGGGCAGTTTTCATTGGTTCACAGTGCTCGTTGAACATCATTGACGCTGAGGGAATTGCATCGGAACTCATTGTTCGCTTACAAGATCCGCGCGAAACGGCCGGGCTTTTGAAAGAGTGTGACCTTCTTATTTCTGTGGACCCTGGCGAACCGGCGGACTACGCGGGCGAGATGATGAATGTCCTTCAGCCCGCTTGGACCGTTGGCTGGCCGTCGAATCATAAGGTTGCGTTGGCCAACAACGATCGGCTGCACTTCGTCGATGAGGTGTTTCTAGCCGCGGCATTTTTCGATCGCTCGCTCAGAGTTGAGACATTCGCAGGGCCGCCTAGGTTTGGGGTGTGTGAGCTAGATTTCGCTATCGCACTCGCGCGAGGGTGGAAAGGCTACCGCTCTTTCGTGGTTCATTGCGAAACTAGTGTTGTGAAGATGTGGCCAATTGAGTCGTTTCGCGGCCTAATTGAGACCGTATTGTCCTATTTCAGTGACGTGATCGTGCTGATTGTAGGCGAAGGCTCGCACCGTTTTGATGATATTCCACACGGAGACCGAGTGATATCATGCGAAGGATTGCCTCTTGCGAAGTCTATGGCACTCGTCGCTTGTGCCGATGCATTCATTGGCGTCGACTCTAGCATGCTCCACGTCGCCGACTTGTTCCTGGTGCCAGCAATAGGACTATTTGGGCCAACCGATCCTGAGCGATGGGGTTGCAGGTTTACTGTACACGAGCACATTTGTGCTCGCGGAGGATCTCTCGATGCGCTTAGCGGGGAAGAGGTTGTCGCACGGGTGATAGCTTTTCTTAGCGAAATTGGCTTTCGCCAATGACCTCTGGGCCTCGGTCGGTTTGACGAACGATAACGACGACCGCCTGTAGACGCGTCGTTGCAGGCGGCCACCACCTGCACTTATTCCGCCCAAAATGGACCCTGTGGCACAGGGAGGGCCAAATATCTTTGGTCGATACTAAGCAATAGCTTGTGCTCGACCAATACAGTCAAAACGCGCTCAACACCTGACTGACCACCCATTCGCACATGAAGCGCAGGAAGGTGGGTTCGAATGCGCCGAAGGATTTCGTCATGACCAATCGGTTTTTCGGCACATGACAACACCGCCGCTTCTTCCGCTGTCAATCGATCGATTGTTCCTCGGTTCAAGCGCGTATCGAAAACTATTGCAGAGCCATCCGGCTTTGGTAGTACCCGTAGTTGGACTGACTTATTCCGCCACTCATGTGTGGCGTCGTCCAACCTTGCTCCGATCTCATCCACGTATTCTTGACCTTGGAATGTGAAGTCTAGTTCATAACCAATGTCCGTGAGCTCGACGTCTGGTAAATTCCAGACGTAGCGAGCCGCCGGCATCGGACCCGTAACCGTTATCCCATACCTATCGGGGTGATCGAAGTACGGACTAAATCTCTGAAGACTAAAACGGGTTGGTTCAGGCACCGCCAAATGGTGAATCGATGGAAACAAACCAATCATATCACGATACCAATCTTTGTCCTCGCCAGGTAATCCGTAGAGCAAATTCCAGTAGGCGTTGATGCGAAACTCCAGGGCGCGTCTAAGGAAACATATGTTCAAACTGGCTGAAGTGCCTTTGTTCATAAGCTTGAGCGCAGCAGTCGAGAGGCTTTCAATTCCGACTTGTACACTTCTAATCCCGGCTTCCGCCAGTGCCTGCATTCTCCGGCGGGACATGGCAGCGCCCACCTCGAAGAACACAGGCGTGTTGACATCGACCAGAGCTGACGGAAGCTCTCGCAGGTGACGTTGCGAGATGATGTTGTCGGTGCATATGAAGAGCGCGGGCTCATGTCGTTGGGCCAGCGTTCTCACTTCGTGGATCACAGCCTCCGTTGGCCTGTCACGCTGCAGCATAGTTGTCCCATTCAGGCCGCAAAACGCGCAGTGATGACGCTCGCCCCACCAACACCCTCGGGACGCTTCGAACGGAAGGCGCACATCGTGCAAATTGGGGTTTCCAACGGCCTTAGATTGTTCAAAGTAGTCAGTGTAGTCTGGAACTGGATAAGAACTCAGGTCGACCACTGCGCTCGGCGCGGTAAAGCTTACAGATCCAACTTGATCCCTCCAATGCAAACCTGGAATCGATAGCGGGCTGTTTCCTTCAAGAAGGGCGCGAACGACTGGCGCTACGATATTATCAGCGTCCCCATCTACGACGCCGTCGACAAACCAGAAGTTCCGGTGCATCGCACTTCCCATCGCGCCCTGACATCCGGCGCCGCCCATCAAAATCTTGAGGTGGGGATGAGCAGTTTTCAACAACTTCGCAAGCGCAAGCGCTGGCAGTGGCTGGAGCATCGTCGTTGTGAAACCAACGACCTGCACATCCTTCCAAGCTACCGCAGACAAGCACTCATGGAGGCATGTCTCGACTATCGACTTCATATCACAGAGCTTTTGGAACCCTGCAGCATCATTTCCGTACAGAGCGGCAAACCCGGCAAAGTCCGCAGGGCCATGGGGCACACTAGGCGTGAATGGGCCAAACACAGCTTCCGAGAACAGCCAGTCAGCCGCGTGGTTGTGGAACCCACAGAACTCCTCGTAGCGCGACCATTCTAGCGCAGATGCAAAGCTGAGATTTGCATAAAGCGTGCGCGCCGAAATGCCAGCTTGATTAAGCAACGCGCAAATAAGGCCAGCTTGAACAGACGGTTGATTAGTCAATGCCCAAGGCATTACGACCATAACAAAATCCGCAGATGAGACGGTGGCGGCGCGTTTCATATCGGTGCCTATTAACCTAAAACCACAAATGCTGACGCTATCGAGTTGATACTCGATGTGGTCATCATTTGCAGTGTTGCAGTCACTTTGACAGTTCGTCAACGGCGCTGGTCAAAGGCAACCGGTTGGGTTCGTATTCGAAGCCTCTAGCTCGTAGCTGCTGTTCGTGTACCATTGCAAAAGAACTGTCTCCAGAGTTTCTGCGAGAGGACGCCGTGAGACACAGCGATGAATCTGAGATCGTCGGCTTTTACAAAGGCAGGGATTCCAACAGAAAACCCAAGTTAAAAATTGATATATCTGACTATACTTTAACAAATTTACCAACCGGTCTAGGCGACACGATGATTTTGACGGACTTGCCTAGAGCGGGAGCACAGGCCGGTCGGTCCGTAAGCGTCTTTCACAATAGCGCGTCATTTCCTATCGTTATGCGCTACAACCCATTCTATCGCGGTGACGTGCACCCGTTTTGGGTGTCCGCGTGTTCGATCTGCCAGGAATACGATCTTGGTAACGGCCACTTTATTCAACGACTCCGCCGTGCTTACGGATTCACGCCCGAGTTGAGGCCACGTCCTTGCCTGGAAGTCCCCGTCAAGGAGCGACAACCGGGCGGGGTGATTTTACACCTTGAGCCTGGTTCATGGGTTGAGTGGCAACGGAAAAACATCCATCCCCGAGCGCGGGAAATCTATCCGACCACCTTCCGGGCGTTGCAAAGATTCATTTTCTATCGCCGCGACCTTGTATTCGCAGAGATCGGTGCCCGTCGCTCAGGCCTTTTAGGCGTGCTGGACTTGACCGGCCTCGCTCTAGAAACGACCATTCACCGGATGGCAGGCTACGAATACTTCCTAGGAATAACCTCTGGACCACTGCATATCGCTGCAGCTCTCGGATTGAAAATTGTAAATATTGTCAACTTTCCCTCCGCGACCGAAATCTGCCTTCCGGTGCTGAAGGATGTTGGTATGATTGAGGCGGAATGGCTGTACCCTGATAGCGTTGTCCTCCATCAAGACGACAGCGGGAATTTCGTCAAAAAGTTAGACTTTCGAACTCTGCAACAAGCATTCGATGGGGAACTTTATCCATATTTTTCAGATCGGTATCTGCACCTAATAAACGAGACCACAGTCAGTTAGATCCGTAAGGTGCTGGCATTTTGCTCTCCGCTCGCGAAGGTTTCTGGTTGCCAGAATAGCGCAGTGCGTCGAGTTACAACGTGCTTCGCGATCCACGGCTTGAGGTCCGCCGACTAGGAGTGAAGCGGTTCTCCAGGTCGATGCCAATGGTTCGCGCGGATGCGCTCCTATTCACCGCGGGCTGTTTCTTGGCTTCCTATCCGCCACGTGGCGTGCGCGTCCGCGCGGACGGATCCGGCCGCGCCCGTCACGCGACTTTTCTCCAGGCGTCGGCTAGCGAGAAGCGCGCGAACGAACGTGTCCCATATCTTCATGCCAGCCCGTTTCTCGGGCATGTAGTTCCATCGATCGTAGTTCTTGGAGCTGACGTCTTGAAGCGCATGGTTCTGGATGCGGTCACGGATCTCCTTCGAGACGCCGGCCTTGCCGGCGAGGGTCTTGAACGTGCGGCGTAGATCGCGGTTCGTTGCATAGGGGATGACCCCGCGATCGCGCTGCCGCCAAACGAAGCTGTAAAGCGTACCGTGGCTGACCGGCTTGGACGGATATTTAGCGGACGGGAAATACCAACCGAACTCATTCGGCTTGATGGACTCGATCAGCTCGGCAGCGATCGATGGCACCGGGACGGCGTGCGGCTGTAGATTCTTGGTCTTCGACCAGTCGATGATCTTCTCCGCTGCGTCCCACTGATCGACGTGGAGGCGCGCGATCTCTTCCACCCGCTGACCGGTCAACATGATCAGTTGGACTGCGCGCGGATAGGAAGGATGAACCGGTGTGTCCGGACATTCAAGCCAACGGTAAAGCTGAAAGAATTCGTCTTCGTCCAACCAGCGAGTGCCTTGCACCTTCGGCTCGGTTGGGATGCCCGTCGCGGGATTGAACGGAATTCGAAAGCGGCGCGGAGACGAGTGTCGGTAGTCATGTTCCGATTTCATGCCCCAGCCGTAGGCGGCACGAAGGTAGCTGCGAATGTGATCGGCCATGGAACGCGCGCCGCGCTCGTATATTGGGCGTATCAGTTCGACGATCTCATCGGGTTCAATCTCGCGGGCAGGGCGGTTTCGACCCAACGTCTCCGCGATCTTGTTGAGGCCCTTTTCTGTTTCCCGCCAGGAGGGCTTTCCCGCGGCCTTCAGCGCAGCGACGTAGCCTTCGAACAGGTCGGCCACGGTGCCAGGCCGCGTGTCGCCCGCGATCTTGATGCTTCGACCCCTTTGAATGACATCCGCAAAATCGCGCTTGAAGAGCTCTCGCGCTTTGGCCAGCGATGTCGAGGGATAGGAACCGATCTTTTTTTTGGTTCGCTTCCCGTCGCGCCACTGCTGAGCCATCCAGTCTGCGGTCACGCGCGTTGGCATGAGTTTGAGAACGAGGACGAGGCGGCCGGTCCCGCGCCCTTCGCCATCGGCAAGGTTTTCCTGCTTCCCGTTCAATTCCACCCGCTTCAGAGCTTGACGGATTGCGGTGTCGGTAAGGCTTGCCATAACGGGTCCCTCCTGCTCCGGAACTGGGATCGAAGGGAGAAACCGGGAGCGGCACCCGGGAGCTGGAAGCCGTTCGCTACCCCTTAAACCGCCCCCACTTTGCCAGAGCCGCCCCCAGTGCGCAAGGCAGGAAAAGCGTTGTGTATCAATGTAGTTGTGCGTGATCAAGCGTGATCAAAGAGGTCGTAGTGGGGTGGTTGTGCACCAGGATGACGGCGCTGGCGGAGAGTTCGAGCGCGCGCTTCACCACCTCGCGCGGATAGACCGGCGTGTGGTCGACGGTGCCGGTCTGCTGCACCTCGTCGGCGATCAGCCCGTTCTTCTTGTCGAGGAACAGGATGCGGAACTGCTCGCGGGCCTCGAAGGCCATGGCCGAGCGGCAGTAGTCGAGCAGTTGCGTCCAGTTGGAGAGGACTTCGCGGCCGCGCACCTCGCCGCGCGCCATGCGCTGGGCCGTCGCGGCAACGACCTTGAGATCGGTCGCGACGTTCGGTCCGATGCCTTTGACTTCTTCAAGCAGGGATGCCGGCGCGCCGAGCACCTCGGCCAGCGAGCCGAAGCGGGCGATAAGCGCCTTGGCAATGGGCTTGGTGTCGACGCGCGGAATCAGCCGGAACAGAAGCAGCTCGAGCAATTCATAGTCGGGCAGGGCGTCCGGTCCGCCGGCGGCAAAGCGTTCGCGCAGCCGGTCGCGATGGCCGTGATAATGGGGCTTTTCTGCTGCCGCGGCCTTTTTCAGCGCCGCCTTGGGCGGGCTCGACCCAGCCTTCGGAAAAGAACGCCCGCTCGTCCTCGACTTTGCCCATGCCCGCCGCTCCCCCTCAGGCTTTGGCTGAACCTAAAGCAATTCCAGGAAAAGTGTGAAGCGGTTCTCCGTTCGGAATTGCGTGAAACAAGAGCACAGAGCGACCATCGTTTCCATGAAACGATGGACCGCTCTACCCCGGCAGGCCAGGGCGGTCGAGCTTTTTCGGCGACAGCGTGAAGATCTCGCAGCCGGTGTCGGTGACGCCGATCGTGTGCTCGTACTGTGCCGACAGCGAGCGGTCGCGCGTGACCGCTGTCCAGCCGTCCGACAGCACTTTCACATGCGGCCTGCCGAGATTGATCATCGGCTCGACGGTAAAGATCATTCCAGGCCGCATCTCGACGCCTTCGTTGACGGTGCCGTAATGCAGGATGTTGGGCGCGTCGTGGAAAAGCTGGCCGACGCCGTGGCCGCAGAAGTCGCGCACCACAGAGCAGCGCTCGGCCTCGGCATAGGTCTGGATCGCGGCGCCGATGGCGCCGGTGCGGGCGCCGGGCTTGATCGCGGCAATGCCGCGCATCAGGCACTCGTAAGTCACCTCAAGCAGGCGCTCGGCGGCGCGCTTGATCGTGCCCACCGGATACATGCGCGAGGAATCGCCATGCCAGCCGTCGAGGATGTAGGTGACGTCAATGTTGACAATGTCGCCTTCCTTCAGCGGCTTGTTGTCGGGAATGCCATGGCAGACGACATGGTTGATCGAGGTGCAGGACGATTTGGTGTAGCCGCGATAGTTGAGCGTAGCCGGCAGCGCGCCGTGGTCCATGCCGAATTCGAAGACGAAGCGGTCGATCGCTTCCGTCGTCACGCCGGGCTTCACCATCGGTACAAGCTCGTCGAGGCAGCGCGCGGTGAGATCGCAGGCTTTACGCATGCCGGCAAAGCCGTCCTCGCCATAAAGGCGGATCTGGCCGGTGTTTCGAAGGGGCGCGGTGGAGGCGTCGAGATAGGTAACCATTCTTGTCCGTTTGCCGGCGTGGGCTCCCAGGAGCCGAATGCGAAAATTTGCCCCAGATTTGGCACCGGAAGCCGCAAGGTTCAAGGACGAAGTGCGATTGCGGCCTCCATCGCGGCTTTCCTTCGGCCATTCCATGGGCTAGGTCGGGTCTTGGTACCCGGAGACCGACTTGACGGCGCCTGAACGCGAAAGATCGATGCTGCTGCCGGTCAGGACCGCTTTTGCGGGCCTGATGGCGCTGCTGATGTTCGCGCTGCTGAGCTTTGCTCAGGCCGGAATCTCTGCATCGACGTTCTCGCTCTCAGGCGGCTCCAGCATCAGTGCTGCCCGTCAGGGCGACGCGATCGCGCTACTCAGAACCACCGGCAAGACGCAGGCGCTTGAAGTCCGGGCCAGCCGGCCGCTTCCGACAAAGCTCGTCAACGGCAATCCCGGCGCGCTTGCGCCCGCAGCCGATTTGCAGGTTATCGGCCAGGCGTTGCCGGCCGAGATGGGCGTCACGCCCGCGGCGGGAACGGCGACGCCGGCGCGCACCAACCAGCCACGCGCGCCGCCTGCCGCGTAAAGCCTTAGCCGCAAAGCACGGCGTTCAAATCAAAACATTCTTTCGCGTCGCGACCCGGCGACGGCCGCTGGCCGTCCGCCGGCCGCGTGCGCGTCAATTCGGATTTCTTCAATGCAACGCATCAAGACGTTCAAGACACTCACCCGCGTCGCTGCCGCTGCCTCGTTTCTGGCGGTTCAGGCGGTAATCTGCATCGGCACCGTCTATTGGGCCGTTGCCGCCACGCTGCGCATGGACGGGACGGCGGCGATCGTGCTCGCCGCCATCTTCGCGCTGCCGTCCATCTATCTGCTGATGGTGGTTACCCGCATGGCCTATGACGCGGAGACGGACCCCGCCAACCAGTAGCGGCAAGGGCATGCGGCGATGGGATATCGGAAGCGATCGACTATCGCTGCGCGCAGATGCATGTCGAGATTGGCGAGCGGCTCGTCGAACAGGATTGTCCCGGCGTCGGCAACCAGGCAGCATGCGAGCGCGCATGCTGCCTCCGGCCCGATGCCGATCCGCCGCACCGGCGAACCGATTCTTCATCGCACTGAGGTCACATTTGCGAGTCAGAAGGCCACCAAAAGCAACTTTTCAGAACGAACGGCGTTGCCCCGGCTACGCCAGCTCGGGAGACAGGGAATGGACAGACTGCAATTCGAGGTGCCGGTGCGCATCACGCCCGCGCCAGGCCTGCCGGTCGAGGAAATCTACAGCGTCGAGCAGGCGCTCGATTTCCTGCAGGATTGGCCGAAGCGCCGGCAGGGCAAGGTCTACGAAGCCGCGTTCAACGCCTGCTTCGGCGCGACGGTCGACGTGGCCAGCGCCGAGGAAGCCTGCCGCGCATTCGCGGCCTTCTGCCGCGTCAGCGGATTGCTGGCGAAGGACGCGATGTTCCCCGGCAAGCTTGGCAGCAGGGCAGGGACGTATCGCGAGGCGCGCGCTTAAAGCGTGATCGCAGCTTTCAGCCGCCGAACGAAACGCCCCGATAGCGCATTCCCACCTGCACGCCGCGCACGATCACGCGCGACAGGATTTCCATATCCAGCGGCATTTGCGGACGCCATACGTCGAGCAGGAGAGCGACGCGGGGCTGATCCGAGTTGTTCATCACTTCGTGCTCGAACGTGTCGTCCCAGAGCATGCATTCGCCGTCGGCGATGCGCCTTTCCTCGTGATTGATCATCATGATCGTTGCCGGACGGCCGTCCGGCTGTTTCGGGATGACCAGGCCGAGATGGAACCGCATGATGCCGCGAAAGGGTCCGCGATGCGGCGGGATATGCTTGCGCGGGGCGAGGAACGAGACGGCGGCCGATTTGACCTCGGGGCACTCCGAAAGCAGCCGGCTCAGGACCGGCATCCTTGCGAGGTTCGCCGGGATCGTCATGTCATAGGCCTTGAGCACGAACATGCGCCAGTCGAGACCGTCATTGGCCGAGATATCGGCCTGCTCCGGCATGATGTCGTGGAAGCGCGGCGCCTTGTTCAGCTTCGCCGCCAGCGCCTCGTCACGGATATCTTGCCAGGCGGCGGTGAACTTCGCGGCATTGGGAAAATGCGTGCCGGCATCAAGAATGGCGGGTGCATCTATGCGTTTTTCATAGATACGGCGGACCAGATTGGTTCCGAGATCGTAGGCGCCTGACATCTCATTACCTCAACGACGCTGTTATATAGTGGGATATTGCTTGCGGCCATCGCTCACGGAGATTTGCTCGGGCTGTCAACAAGCGGATAGACATCGTTCGCCCAGTCCGATGGGTGTTCGTCTTACTGGCCCCACGATATCAGGCGCGGCACTGGGCCGCGATTGCCCTCGACTCGTCATGGACATCTTTGTGTACCAATGACGGCCTCGCTCGCTGCATCGTGATAGCGCGAGCGTTGCGGAACGGCGTCGCCGGATGCGAATTTGCCGATCCGATGTTTTGCGAGGATGCCACCATGTGCATAGGCAAGATTGCGTTCTGCGCGGCGGCGATGGTCGTTGCTGCCACACATTTCGCCGACGCTCGGCCCGACACGCGCAAGATGACGTGCGCGCAGACTCAGGCGCTGATCGAGAGCCAGCATGCGGCGGTGCTGAGCACCGGACCGAGCACCTATGATCGTTATGTCCGCCAATTCGGCAATGAGTGCGATGCTCCCTACGTGCCGATGGTCGACTATGTTCCGGCCAGCGATGGCCGGTGCATGGTTCATCGGTGCGAGGAGCCGGCGCCAATGGTTCCGGATTGATCGGCGCTTGCCGCTCTCTGCTGGGTGCCTGTCTTTCTGAGTGTCAACGCGACTTAGCGCGGGTGGCCTGCTGTTCGCGCCACAGCGTATCCACCGCCTCTCACTTGACCTTCTTGATCTCCGGGCCTGCCGGCTGGTCGGTCGTTGGAGCCAGCGTGCAATCCTGCCCCTTGCACTTCAAGGCGGGATCATTCTTCGGCGGCAGGCAATTCTGTCCCTCACAGTGAACGGGCGGCTGCTGTTGCGCTGCGTCGTCGTTTGACTGGACGGGCTGATCCTCGGCGAGGACGGGCTGCAGCCCGGCCAGGCTGGTCATTACCGCGCATAAGAGAGCTGTCCGAAGCAGGTTCATCCGCGCCTCCATGGGGAGGCAGAACTCTACACCGAAAAGGCAAAGTCGTTGAGCACCGATTTGAAGGCGCCCGCCAATGTCTTGGCCAAGCCCTTACGGCGACCTCTACCGTAATCGATCACATCACGGGTTTCGCCCTGGTGGGTGGGCAACATTTTCGGAGGCAACTGGGCTGCTGATAAGTTGTCTTTGGACAGTCGATGGTCCGCTGGCGCTGGTGGCGGGCTATTCTTTGTGCGGAACAATATACCTGACGGAGCTGCCGCCGTGCGTAACCGTAACTGTTGTATAGCCGGCTGGCAGGGAGCCTGTGGCAGCCGGATCGACGACCTGGCATCGGCCGATCATTCTTCCGCTGGGAGCGCCCGCGAGTTCAGCTGTCAACGAGGTACGACATTCGTTGAGGGAGGCGAACACTCGAGGCGCCGTCCTAGCCGGTTTGCAGATGGACGCGTCGCCCGGGCTGCACGAAAGCAAAACCATCACTGCCGCAGTTGCCGGGTCCATCGCCGAAGCTCCTTTGTGGAGCTTTCAACGCGGGCGAAATCGCTTTGTTTCAGATTTTGCTAAAATATGAGGGAAGCATGCCTGCCGGATCGACTCGACGATCGAATTTGACGTACCGATCTTTGTCGCTGTCGCCCCCGCGATCAGTTCCTTGGCGTCGATTCGGATTTCTATTGGCCAGAAAATGGAGAGGTTTGGCCAGAAGCGAGCTAAGTTCTTGAAAGCCTGGTACGCCCAAGGGGAATCGAACCCCTGTTACCGCCGTGAAAGGGCGGTGTCCTAACCGCTAGACGATGGGCGCGCTCAGACGAAGCGGCTTATAATTGCGTTGTTGCCAACCGGCAACCCATTCGCAGCCACATGCGACAACTTTTTTCACAACGCTGTTAAACGCTTGGGTTTGACGAAAAAACGCTTGGGCGGACGAAGGGCAGGCGGGCTCAGCCGTCCTCACCACCGCCGCTGCGGCGACGGCAGCGCCAGTTCCAATCGCGCTCGGGGCCGACGTCGATATGGACGGATTCGGTGTGGCAATAGGTGCCGACGCCGCCGCGGCCGGGCATCGAGCGGACATAGTTCGCCAACTCCCACTTCGACACGCCAGGCACCTGGATGTCGGCGGCGGCGCAGTACATGTGCAGCGAGTTCTTGGCGCCGTTAGCACGGCGGTTGCGCGAGGGATCGCGGTAGCCGGAGGTGACGACCATCTTGCGGCCGAAATGGCCCTCGATCGTCTTCAGCACCCGCACCAGCGAAGGCTTGAGGCAGGCGACGTCGACGCTTTCGTTCTGTTTCAGAAGGCCGTTGGGCGCGAGCCTGGCCATGCCGGCGGCCGACGCCACTTGGTACGAGCCGCCCTCATCCTCGTTGAGGTCGACGTCGCTCTCGTCGTCGATGCCGGACTTGCGCTTGATCTCAAACAGCGCGGTCTGGCGCACGCCGGGCAGGGCATCGGCGCCGGTGATGTGATTGGCCGGATTGTCGATCGACGCGAGCTGCACCGGCTTATCGCCCGATGTCGCCGAGGCCAGCGTCACGATCGGCTTGGCCGGCGGCGGCGTGGTCTTGGCCTGCGCGGCGGACTGCTCGCCCGATCGCGCATTGTTGATCAGGGGAGCGGGTGCTGCCGAAGCCGGCGTGGTGCTGAACAGCGAGGCGAACAGGCTCTTCTTCGGCGCGGCGATCTGCGGCTGCGCGGGCTCGCCCGCGGTTACATAGACGCCGTTGCTCATGGCCTGCGTGGTAGCCTGCGCCTTTGAGGCAATGGCAGCGGCATCGCCGGCGGCGACCTGCTGGGCGACGGTTTGCGTCTGTTCCGCCGTCTGCGCCTGCTGAACCAGCGGTTGCGGCGTGCTGCCGGCAATCGCGGCGGAGTCCGCCGGCACGGCGACGGCCGGGAAGGTGGCTTGCGGCCGCGTCTCCGGCACATAGGCGACCTTCTCGGGCAAAGGCGTATCGCCCTCGCTCATCACGGTCGATGCCGCTTCGGCCGGCGCCGACGCCTGCAGCGACGAATCGGCCGCGGTTGCGGTCTTGGCGCCGGTTGTCGCGCTCATTTCAGTGGCGGTTGAATTGTAAGCGGGCGAAACGACCGACATCGTCGGGTCGCCGGTCGAGGTGCAGGAGGCCAGAAGCACGGAGAAAAGCGCTGCCGCAATGCTGCGGCTTTCTCCTCGTGCGAGACGCCAACCTGCTGATTTCAAAATAAATTCCCCCTCGGCATCCGGTCGGTCCGTCATCGCCGCGCCACTCCAGCACCGCGCCGCGATAACCCTCCTGTTCCCAACCGGAACGGGATATGTGTCGAATCTGCAAGCCTCGGAGTTAATCTGCGTCGGAAGGTGATTTGAGGCCGCCGAACGATTGACGCCACCATTTCGCCCTGTTTTGGCGGTCCGTCAACTCACCAGACATTACAGTCCGTTACACACGCACCTTGACATAGGTGCCCGGCGCATCTCCCAAAGTTTTCATACGCTTGCCGGGTTTGCGGGCGGGTACGCGGATGTTGTCCTGGTTCTCGATCCAGTGCTGCCAGTGCGTCCACCATGAGCCTTGATGCTCGTGCGCGGCCGCAAGCCACGCGTTGAAATCGCCCACCGGCTTGCCGCCGGTCCAGTACTGGTATTTCTTGGCCGCCGGCGGGTTGACCACGCCGGCGATGTGGCCGGAACCCGCCATCACATATTCGACGTCGCCGCCGAAAAACTGCGATCCCCGGAACACCGAAAGCGCCGGCGCTATGTGGTCTTCTTTCGTCGCCAGGTTGTAAACCGGTATCGTAATGTCGGCCAGCGAGACGGTGCGGCCGGCAAGTTCCATCGTGCCGCGCGAAAGATTGTTCTCGAGATAGCAGTTGCGCAGGTAGAAGGAGTGGTTGGCCGCCGCCATGCGCGTGGAATCGGCATTCCAGTAAAGCAGGTCGAAGGGCAGGGGCTCCTTGCCGCGCATGTAGTTGTTGATGACATAGGGCCAGATCAGGTCGCCCGAGCGCAGCATGTTGAAGGCGGTCGCCATCTTGGTGCCTTCAAGATAGCCCTTCTCGCTCATCGAGCGCTCGACGGCGGCGACCTGGTCCTCGTCGACGAACACCTTGAGGTCGCCGGCATAGGTGAAGTCGACCTGGGTGGTGAAGAAGGTCGCCGATTTGATGCGGTGGTCGCCTTCTTGCGCCAACAGCGCCAGCGCAGCCGCCAGAAGCGTGCCGCCGACGCAGTAGCCGATGGCGTTGACCTCTTTTTCGCCGGTCGCCTTCTCCACCATATCGAGGCCGAATTGCAGGCCTTCGCGGATATAGGCCTCCCAGCCCTTGGCGCCGTGGCGCTCGTCGGGGTTGATCCAGGAGATGACGAAGACCGTGTGGCCCTGCTCGATCGCCCAGCGGATGAAGGACTTTTGCGGGTTGAGGTCGAGGATATAGAACTTGTTGATCCATGGCGGGCAGATCAGCAGCGGCCGTTTCAGCACCGTCTCCGTCACCGGATCATATTGGATGATCTCTGCGACATCGCTGCGGCCGATGACCTTGCCGGGCGTGGTGGCGATGTTCTTGCCGATTTCGAAAGGCGTGTAGTCGGCCTGGCGCAGCTTCAGGTCGCCGCGGCCGGCGGCGATGTCCTCGGCCAGCATCTTCATGCCGCGCACCAGGTTTTCGCCGTTCGAGGCGACCGTTTCGCGAAACAGCTCCGGATTGGTCAGGATGAAATTCGACGGCGCGATCGCGTTCGACACCTGCTTGACGTAGAAGCTCGCCTTGTGGCGGGTGTGCTCGTCCAGGCCCTCGGCATGCTCGACCAGCTCGCTCGCCCAGCGCGAGGTGACGAGATAGGCCTGCTTCAAGAAGTCGAAGAAGGCGTTGCGGCCCCATTCGGGGTCCTGGAAGCGCTTGTCGCCGCGCTCGGGCTGAACCGCATCCTGCGGCGCCTCGGCGTTGGGATTGACCTTCTGGATGGCGTTCGCCCAGACCGTCATATAGCCGGCGAAGAGCCGCGTCTGCGCTTCGAGCGCGCGCTGCGGGTCGCCCAGCCAGTACTCCGACAGCTTCGAGAAGGTCTTGACCATGTCGACCACCGGTTCGGCGACATGATCGCGCACCTCACCCTTCTCGCGCGGTTCGGTCCAGGCGGAAGCCGCCTTGCCGGCCTGCTCGATCATGCGCGCCATGTTCAAGGCGAAACGCTCGGGGTCCTTCACCAGATATTGCTCGATGGCCGAAGGTTCGCCATTTTCCGCTTTGTCCGAATCGGGAGCTTTGGACATGGTGCGCGGGGTTCCTCCCGGAGCGTTTTCTTGACATATTACCATGGGACATCTGACCGGGTCCAATTCGCTGTAACCCGGCTGCCAGGAAAACAATATGACGATTAATGTTGGCGGGACTTTTTTTCTCAGGCCGGGTTCGATTTGCCGCATGGCGATGGTGGCGGGGTTGGTAGGTGTGCTGTTGCCCGCCGGCGGCTGCACCAGCACCAGCCCAAACAACGCGGCGCCGACGGCCTTGACCGACGGCCCCAAGGACACCGGCTCCTACCCCAACCTCAACATCCCGCCGCAGGTGGCCGCCAAGCAGCTCACCAAGGAGGAGACCGCAGCGAACCTCGCCCGGCTCAAGGCCGAGCAGCAGGCGCAGCTTGCCAAGGGCGGCAGCGTCAAGGCGCCGGCGAATTCGGCGGCACTCAAGACGCTTGCCAAGACGCATGGCGACGACACGCTGAAGCAGATCGAGGGCAAATGCGACCCGACCCTCGACCCTAACTGCAATTAGGTCTATATCGCGCGCCATAAGCGCCCCCATCGATCGTCTGGAACTGAAATGGAAGAATTTCACAAGGTCCGCCGGCTTCCGCCTTACGTGTTCGAGCAGGTCAACCGGCTGAAGGCCAGCGCCCGCTCGCGCGGCGCTGACATCATCGACCTTGGCATGGGCAATCCGGACCTGCCGACGCCGAAGGCCATCGTCGACAAGTTGTGCGAAGTGGTGCGCGATCCGCGCACACATCGTTATTCCTCCTCGCGCGGCATTCCGGGCCTGCGGCGCGCGCAAGCCAATTACTATGCCCGCCGCTTCGGCGTGAAGCTCAACCCCGACACGCAAGTGGTGGCGACGCTCGGCTCGAAGGAGGGTTTCGCCAACATGGCGCAGGCGATCACCGCGCCCGGCGACGTGGTCTTGTGCCCCAATCCGACCTATCCGATCCATGCCTTCGGCTTCATCATGTCGGGCGGCGTCATCCGCTCGCTGCAGGTCGAGCCCGATGACGGCTTCATCCCGGCGGTGGAGCGGGGCATCCGCCACTCGATTCCGAAACCGCTGGCGCTGATCCTCAACTATCCGTCGAACCCGACGGCGCTGGTCGCCTCGCTCGATTTCTACAAGGACGTGGTCGCCTTCGCGAAGAAGAACGACATCATCATCCTGTCGGATCTCGCCTATTCGGAGATCTATTTCGACGGCAACCCGCCGCCTTCGGTGCTGCAGGTGCCGGGCGCGATGGATGTCTGCGTCGAGTTTACCTCGATGTCGAAGACCTTCTCCATGCCTGGATGGCGCATGGGCTTCGCGGTCGGCAACGAGCGGCTGATTTCGGCGCTGACGCGGGTGAAGTCCTACCTCGACTACGGCGCCTTCACGCCGATCCAGGTGGCGGCGGCGTACGCGCTGAACGGCGACGGCGCCGATATCGAGGAGGTGCGCGAGGTCTACCACAAGCGCCGCGACGTGATGGTCGATTCCTTCAGCCGCGCCGGCTGGACCATTCCCGCGCCGGCCGCCTCGATGTTCGCCTGGGCTCCCATCCCGGAACAGTTCCGCCATCTCGGCTCGCTCGAATTCTCCAAGCTGCTCATCGAACATGCGGATGTCGCGGTGGCGCCGGGCATCGGCTTCGGCGAGCATGGCGACGACTATGTGCGCGTGGCCCTGGTCGAGAACGAGCACCGGATCCGCCAGGCGGCGCGTAACATCAAGAAATTCCTCGCGACCACCGCCAAGCAGCCCAACAATGTGGTGCCTTTAGCCGCTCATCGCTGAGTTTGCCGGACATTTATTGAATTTTTGAGGGGCGTCGCCGGACATGGCTGAAGCGTTGCGTGTTGGAATTGCCGGCCTCGGCACGGTCGGCGCCTCGGTGGCGCGCGTGCTGCGCGACAAGGCGGCTGAGCTCACCCGGCAGTGCGGCCGCGACATCGTCGTGACGGCTGTTTCGGCCCGTGACCCGAAGCGCGACCGCGGCATAGATCTGAGCGCCGCGAAATGGTTCGACGACCCGGTCAAGCTGGCCGAAAAGGCCGATGTCGACGTCTTCGTCGAGCTGATCGGCGGTGATGAGGGGCCGGCGCGGCTCTCGGTGAAGGCGGCGCTCGAGGCGGGCCGGCATGTCGTCACCGCCAACAAGGCACTGCTCGCCAAGCATGGCGTCGCGCTTGCCGAGATCGCCGAGAAGAAGGGCGTGCTGCTCAATTACGAGGCGGCGGTGGCCGGCGGCATCCCGGTCATCAAGACGATGCGCGAGGCAATGGCCGGCAATGCGGTGACGCGTGTCTTCGGCATCCTCAACGGCACCTGCAACTACATCCTGACGCGCATGGAAGCCGAAGGCATCTCCTTCGACGCCTGCCTGAAGGACGCGCAGCGGCTGGGTTACGCCGAGGCAGATCCAACCTTCGACATCGAAGGCCACGACACGGCGCACAAATTGTCGATCCTGACCAGCCTTGCCTTCGGCACGAGGATCGCAGCCAACGACATCTATATGGAAGGCATCTCGAACATCACTCAGGCCGATATCCGCGCGGCGGCCGATCTCGGCTACCGTATCAAGCTGCTCGGCGTCGCCCAGCGCACCGACAGCGGCATCGAGCAGCGCGTGCACCCGACCATGGTGCCGACGGCGTCGGTGATCGCGCAGGTGCATGGCGTGATCAACGCGGTGGCGATCGAGACCGACATTCTGGGCGAGCTGCTGCTTTCCGGTCCTGGCGCCGGCGGCAACGCCACCGCGTCGGCGGTGATCGGCGACATCGCCGATATCGCCAAGAGCCGGCCGGGCTTCCAGCATGCCCCGGTGTTCGGCTGGCCGGCGAGGGAACTGAAGCCTTACAAGAAAGCGCAGATGCGCAGCCATGCCGGCGGCTATTTCATCCGGCTGACCGTGCATGACCGCACCGGCGTCTTCGCGGCCATCGCCAAGCGCATGGCCGACAACGACATCTCGCTGGAATCGATCGTTCAACAGGCGGCCGGCGCGGAAACGCATGCGCAGAAGACGGTGATCCTCGTCACGCACGAGACGACGGAAGCGGCGGTGCGCAAGGCCGTCGAAGGCATCACCAAGGACGGTCATCTGACCGACAAGCCGCAAGTGATCCGCATCGAGCGGGCGGAATAAGCCAAGCCCGATTCCGCCTTCAATCGATTGATTTTGCTGTCATTTCGAAAAGTGATCCAGCAGTCTTGCCGTTGTCATGGAGCTTTGCCAGAAAAAGCGCGCCTCTGGCGGGAGGCGGAGCAATTCCGGCGCTCAAGGGTTCTGGAATTGCTCGAAGCAAACAGACACGAGGAATTCCATCCATGAACATCGCCCAGAACATCGCCGCCGGTCTCGACCGGATCCTTACGATGGAAGTCGTGCGCGTGACCGAGCGGGCGGCGGTCGCGGCCGCCAGGCTGCGCGGGCGCGGCGATGAGAAGGCCGCCGATCAGGTGGCGGTGGACGCGATGCGCCAGGAGCTCAACCGGCTGGCGATCAAGGGCACGGTTGTGATCGGCGAGGGCGAGCGCGACGAGGCACCGATGCTCTATATCGGCGAAGAAGTCGGCACTGGCAAAGGCCCGGCCGTCGACATCGCGCTCGATCCGCTCGAGGGCACGACGATCTGCGCCAAGAACCTGCCCAACGCGCTTGCCGTCATCGCGATTGCGGAAAAGGGCAGCCTGCTGTTCGCGCCCGACGTCTATATGGACAAGATCGCCATCGGCCCCGGCTATCCGGAAGACCTCATCGACATCGACGCCTCGCCGGAGGAAAACCTCGCCAATCTGGCCAAGGCCAAGGGCGTGGCGGTCTCCGACATCACGGCCTGCATCCTCGACCGGCCGCGTCACGCCAGGCTGATCGACGCCGTGCGCGCCACGGGCGCCGCGATTCGGCTGATCGGCGACGGCGATGTCGCGGGCGTCATCCACACCACCGACCCCGACGAGACAGGCATCGACATCTATCTGGGCACCGGCGGCGCGCCGGAGGGCGTGCTGGCGGCGGCTGCACTGCGCTGCACCGGCGGGCAGATGCTGGGCCGGCTGATCCTCGACACGCCGGAAAAAGTGGCGCGGGCGCAGAAGATGGGCATTTCCGATCCGAAGCGGGTCTACCGCGCCCAGGACATGGCGCGCGGCGACGTGCTGTTCGCGGCGACCGGGGTCACCGACGGTAATTTGCTCGACGGCGTGAAGTTCGGCCGCACCTTCATCACCACCCACACCATCGTGTTGCGCTCGTCCTCGCGCACGGTGCGCGAGATCAAGGCGCGTCACCAGGATCTTGATAAGTTTTGATTTCGCCTTGCCCGGGTGCTTTTGCCGCAATCCGAGGAAAAACGTTCCACACCTTTCCCCCGATTGCTAGCTGCCCCGCAATTGCTCCGGCCGCCGCATATTGATATCTGCGCAAGGATGATGTGCAGACGGCGCGTCGCATGACGGGCGAGAAACGGTTCTTCCTCGATGTCAGGCAGTCGGCGACCGGTGTTTCCTGGGAACACCGGCTGACCGAGCGCCAGGATATGGCCGCTTTGGCGATGGCGCAGGGCCATGGCGTGCCCGACATCGTGGCGCGAGTGCTTGCCGGGCGCGGCGTCAGTGTGGAACAGACCGCGCGCTTCCTCGATCCGACCATTCGCGAACTTTTGCCGAACCCAGCGTCGCTGACCGATATGGAGAAAGCGGCGGCAAGGCTGGCCGATGCGATCGTTGCCCACGAAAAAGTGGCGATCTTCGGTGATTACGATGTCGACGGCGCGGCCTCGTCGGCGCTGTTAAAACGCTTTCTCACGCATTTTTCCGTACCGTCCGAAATCTATATCCCGGACCGTATCTTCGAAGGCTACGGGCCCAATCCGGAAGCGATGCGGGACTTGATCTCGCGCGGCGCGAAGCTGATCGTCACCGTCGACTGCGGCACCAACAGCGCGACCTCGATCGAGGCGGCCAGGGAAGCCGGCGCCGACGTCGTGGTGCTCGACCATCACCAGGTCGGCGGCCCGCTGCCGCGAGCGGAGGCCGTGGTCAATCCCAACCGCGAGGACGACCTGTCGGGGCAGGGGCATCTGTGCGCCGCCGGCGTCGTCTTCCTGTGCCTGGTGCAGACGGCCAAGGTGCTGCGCGAGAGGCTGCCGAATGCCGCGCCGGTCGATCTGCTTTCAATGCTCGATCTGGTGGCGCTGGCGACGGTCTGCGATGTGGTGCCGCTCACCGGCGTCAACCGCGCCTTCGTCGTCAAGGGGCTGCAGGTGTTGCGCCAGCAGAAGAATGAGGGGCTGGCGGCGCTGGCGCGGGTCTCGCGCATCGGCGAGCCGATCAACACCTTCCATTTGTCCTTCCTGATTGGCCCGCGCATCAATGCCGGCGGCCGCATCGGCGATGCCGCGCTCGGCAGCCGGCTTTTGGCCACCGACGATCCCGTCGAGGCGGCAAGCATCGCCGAGACGCTGGACCGGCTGAACCAGGAACGGCAGCAGATGGAGCAGGAGATGCTGGCGCAGGCGCGGGCCGAGGCCGATGCGGAGCTTGCCGGCGGCAACGGTCCCGCCGTCGTCGTCACGGCCAGCAACAGCTGGCACCCCGGCATCGTCGGGCTGATCGCCTCGCGGCTCAAGGATTATGCGCGCCGGCCTGCTTTTGCCATCGCCTTCAATTCCACCGGCACCGGCACGGGCTCCGGCCGTTCGGTGACCGGCTTCGACCTCGGCCGGCTGGTGCGCGAGGCGGCTGCTGCCGGACTGATCGTCAAGGGCGGCGGCCATGCGATGGCCGCCGGCATCACCGTCGAGCGTGCGAAGCTCGGCGAGTTGCGCGCCTTCTTCGAGGAGCGCGCCGCGGCCGACGTGTTCCGGCTGCAGAATGAGGAAAGCCTGGCGATCGACGGCGCCCTGGCCGCCGAGGGCGCCACGATCGCGCTGCTCGACGCGCTAGAGAAAGCCGGGCCGTTTGGGGCCGGGCACATCGCGCCGGTGTTCGTGTTGCCGCGCCACCGGCTGACCGATGCGCGCGCGATCGGCACCAATCACATTCGGGTGGACCTGCAGTCGCAAAGCGGCGGCAACATCCAAGCCATAGCGTTCCGTGCCGTCGACACAGCGCTCGGCGAATTCCTGTTTAAGAACAGGGGCAGGACCGTGCATATCGCCGGTTCATTGTCGGGCAATTACTGGAACGGCAACCGCACGGTGCAGTTTCGCATCAGTGATGCGGCCCTGGCTTAAGGTATGTTGATATTCAGGTGAGGCCGGTCTGCAAATGGCGGCTTCCTGCGCTTCCGGTGCTCACGTACGAAAAGTACGCTCCGCTCCGGTTCTCAGAACCGGCCTCACCTGAATCTCAACACAACTTAGAGCGGTGCCCTGTCGGGATCAGACCAGAACGGATTGCAGCCGGGTCAGTTCGCTGATCTGCGCCTTCGTCGCCTGGTAGCCGATGCTGATCGCCTCGTCGGCGCGGTGGAATTCGGTCAGGCCGATATGGCTGAGTTTCGGCTGCAGCGACATGTCCGGCGGGTCGCCGGCCAGCCTGGCGCGCGAAATCCGGTCCTGGATGATGTTGAATGCCTCGACCATCACGCCGGTGATGCCAAGGCGGGTATGATGGGCCTGATGCTCGGGCTGGCCGAGTCTCGGCGCGTCATTCTCCACGACCAGCTCACCGGCGCTGTGCTTTATCACGGCGGCGCGGCCGAACAGGTCGTAGTGCAGGTTGACGGCGACCACGAGCGGCTGCTCATAGGCGCGGCAGACCGACACAGGCACCGGATTGACCAGCGCGCCGTCGACCAGGATGCGGCCGTTGCAGTTCACCGGTTCGAAAACGCCCGGCAGCGCATAGGAGGCGCGCATGGCAGTGATCAGCGAGCCATTCGACAGCCAGATCTCATGGCCGGTGCGAATTTCCGAAGTGACGGCGACAAAGGGCTTCGACAAGTTCTCGAAGCGGACGCCGGCCAGATGCTCGCGCAGCCGCGCGTCGAGCTTCATGCCGCCGAACAGGCCGCTGCCGCGCAGATTGAGATCAAGAAGGCCGAAGATGCGCCGCTTGGTCAGGCTTCTGGCGAACTCCTCCAACTCGTCGAGCTTGCCGGCAAGGTAGCAGCCGCCGACCAGCGCGCCGATCGAGGTGCCGGCGATCATCGATACTTCGATGCCGGCCTCGTCGAGCGCGCGCAGCACACCGATATGGGCCCAGCCCCTGGCACAACCGCCGCCGAGCGCCAGCGAAATGCCGATTTTCTTCTGAGACTCCGGGTCAGATGCGCCGCCGGACGATGCCGGGCCATTGGCCTCCCGAACGTCAGGTCTGCTGCGCAATGACGCCCATTCGAGCATCATGATCTCCCTTGTCCCATATCCCTTCTACCAAAAGGATATTTGAGAATAATGAATCTGAGTGGTTTGTGAATATCGAATGGTTCACACCGGCTTCAGATACGTCTGGTTCGCATCGAACAGCGGCTTGCTGCCATCGCCGGCAAGCACCGCCTTGCCGTCGCTGAGCCCCACCGTCCGATAAAAACAAGAACGCCGTCCGGTGTGGCAGGTTGCGTCGTGGCCCAACACTTTGACGCGCAACCATATCGCGTCTTGGTCACAATCCGTGCGCATCTCGACGACCTGCTGGAAATTGCCCGAGGTCTCGCCCTTCTTCCACAGCGCGTTGCGTGAGCGCGACCAGTAATGGGCAATGCCGGTCTCGAGCGTAAGCGCCAGCGCCTCGGCGTTCATATGCGCGACCATCAACAGCATGCCGTCGCCGGCATCGGTGACGACGACGGTGACGAGGCCTGCGGCATCGAAGCGCGGAGAAAGGACGGAGCCTTCCTCCAACGCTTTCTTGTCGGACGGGACTTTGGGGAATTGCAGTGCCGACATCGCCGGTCGATCTTTCTTTCTAGTGGCCAGCGATGGCCGGCGATCAGCCGCCTGCGCGCACCATGGTGACGAAACGGACCTGCTCCTCGGGCGTATCCTTGAAGACGCCCGTGAAGGTCGAGGTCAGCGTGGTCGAATCCTGCTTGCGGATGCCGCGCATGGCCATGCACATATGCTCGGCCTCGAGCATGACGGCGACGCCGCGCGGGTTGAGCACGTCCTGGATGACGCCGGCGATCTGCGCGGTCATCGCCTCCTGCGTCTGCAGGCGGTGCGCGAAGATGTCGACAACGCGCGCGATCTTCGACAGGCCGACCACCTTGCCGTCCGGCAGATAGCCGACATGCGCCTTGCCGATGATCGGCACCATGTGATGCTCGCAATGCGAATGGAATTTTATGTTCCTGACGATGACGAGGTCGTCATAGCCCGCGACTTCCTCGAAGGTGCGGCCAAGCTCGTCGGCCGGGCACATGTCATAGCCGTTGAACATTTCGCGGAAGGCTTTGGTGACGCGCTTGGGCGTGTCGACCAGACCTTCGCGGTCCGGATTGTCGCCGGTCCAGCGCAAAAGCGTGCGTACGGCGGCTTCGACCTCGGCTTCGCTCGGCCGGTCGGTGACGGGCTTTTCCAAATATTCGGACGGGGGCATGATTTTCTTGATGACGGCATCCATAAAGGCGTCTCCCGTAGTCCCACTCAAAGGTGGAACGAGTTGAACGGACCACGACCTTTTGGGTGAAAATCGCCCATTTCCATCCCGCAAGCGGCGTGAACAGATGAGCAGGGACAACGGCTTTTTCGTCGCCTTGTCGATGCCCGACTGCGATCATTATATATGGTTCGAGCGCCGCGAAAGGAAGACGCGAGAGCGGCAAAGCCTGTTCGCTTGGCGGCGACGGATTGGAAAAATATGATCGACGACGTCTACAATGCGAAAATTCTCGGCTTCGCCGGGAATATAGGGCGGATCGGCCGGCTCGACGATGCCGATGCGACTGCCAGGGCGCATTCCAAATTGTGCGGCTCCACCGTCACCGTCGACCTCAAGATGGAGGGCGATGTGGTGACCGATTTCGCTCATGACGTGAAAGCCTGCGCGCTCGGCCAGGCCTCGTCCTCGATCATGGCCCAGCATGTGGTCGGCGCCAGCGCCGACGAATTGCGCGCCGTGCGCGAAACCATGCTGAAGATGCTGAAGGAGAACGGCGCGCCGCCGGAAGGCCGCTTCGCCGACCTCAAATATCTGGAACCGGTGCGCGACTACAAGGCGCGCCACGCCTCGACCATGCTGACCTTCGACGCGGTGGTCGACGCGATCGGCCAGATCGAGAAGAAGCGCGCCGGAAAGGCGGCTTGAAGATAGGGCTTAGGCCGCTCCCCTGGTCACAGCGAACTCGCTTCGGATCCAGTCGGCGAACGCCCTGGCGGGTTCCGGCAGGTCCGCCATGTTCCTGGCTACCAGCCAGTAGGCGCCGGAAGCGACATCGATGTCGAACGGCTTGATCAAAGTGCCCGACGCGAGCTCTTCGCCGACCTGCAAAAGATCGCCGAGCGCCACGCCATGTCCGAGCAGCGCGGCCTGTTTCGACAGCGACACATCGGCCAGCATCGGGCCGCGTGCAGGCACCGCATCGGCGGGCACGCCGGCGGCCTGGAACCACCGCGCCCAACCCTGGCGGTTTTCCTCATGCAGCAGCGTGTAGTGGCGAAGGTCGATCGGCTTTTCCAGGGGAGGGCCGGAGGCCAGCAGCGCCGGCGACAGAACCGGTGAATCGACGGTCGAGGCCAAGCGCTCGGCCTCGCTGCGCGGCCATGAGGTGGCGTGCGCGCTGAAACGCAGGGCAAGCTCGGGCTGATCGCTGCGGAACTCGATCGGCCGTGGATCGACTTCGAGGGACACATCGATGTCGGGCCGCAACTGGCGAAAGCGATTGAGCCGCGGCAGCAGCCATATAGCGGCAAGGGACGGCTCGACACTGACGCGGACAATCGCCTGCGCCGGCGAGGCCGTGAGCTCCGAAAGCACGCGGTCAATGTCGTCGAAGCTTCTGACCAATCGCTCGAGCAGCAGATGTCCCGCATCCGTCAACTCGACGCGGCGATGGAGTCGCAGAAACAGCGGTCTGCCCAAAAAGGTCTCGAGCTCGCGTATCTGCCGGCTGATCGCGGCCTGCGAGACGTAAAGCTCCTCGGCCGCCCGGCTGAAGCTCAAATGCCGGCCGGCCGTCTCGAAGCTCCTGAGCGCCGTCAGCGGCAGCCGGCCACGCTTCACGTCGCATAACCTCAAGTTATCCGACGCGGAAATTATACTCGTTTGAGAGGGAAGGCCAGCGGCAGTCTAATCCGTTTCAAAGGAGACCTGCCATGAACCAGTTCCTGGCTATTTTCAGCGACGTGATACGGATAGCGACCTTCCAATGGCACGGCGAGGTCGCGCGCGGCGGACATCACCATAACTGTCGCGATCTTCCCCATCACCATCGCCCATGGGACGGCGGCAATCCCGTCCGGCACTCCAGACCTTGAGGGCAAAAGCATTGCGTTTCAGCGCCGAAGCCCACATCTATCGCGCAGTGAAACAGGCTGCGGAGCGATGGGCGACCATTCCGGACATACGCACGGCAGCCGGCCGATCCAATATGGACGCAATTGGCCGGGGCCTTGGCGCAAGACGCCCGGGCGCGTCCTGGGCACGTCGCTCGTGCGCCTCTATCAGCTGACGCTCTCAGGCTTCGTCGGCAACAGCTGCCGGCACCTGCCGACCTGCTCCGAATACGCGCATGAGGCGATCGCCCGCCATGGCCTGTGGGCGGGCGGCTGGATGGGACTGTTCCGGGTGCTGCGATGCGGGCCATTCGGAACGCATGGCATCGACCGCGTGCCGGAGGCGCTCGCGGCGCGCTATGTCTGGTTCATGCCCTGGCGCTACTGGGGGATCGGCAAAAGGCGCAGCGAACCCGAGATCTGATTTGCTTTAGCGTCACGCGCAACTCGGATTTAACGGTCCGGTAGGGTTAACGCGAAGCTGCACAAACACTGCGAATTTGAGACAAAATCGAGACAAGTCGCCTCGCTAAGCCGCTCCCGTAATCTCATACCGGAGTGACTTCGCCATGCGCCAGATGGACCGCTATCCCTTCATTTTCGCCATCGTCCTTTTCCTTCTGGCCTGGATGCTGGGCTTGCCGGTGCGGGCGCAATCGGCACCGCTCAGCGACATCCACTGCACGCTGATCCAGGACCAGCAAAGCGGCGCGACACTTTACCAGGACGGCGTCTGCGACCAGCGCGTCAGCCCGGCTTCGACGTTCAAGGTGCCCCTGGCGCTGATCGGCTACGATGCCGGCATCCTGAGCGACCAGCACACGCCGAGCTGGGAGTACAAGCCGGAGTTCAAGGCGGCGAAGCGCGACCAGAAGACCGTCGATCCGACGATCTGGGAGCGCGATTCCATCGTCTGGTACTCGCGCGAAATCACGCGGAGGCTCGGTGCCGAGAAGTTCGCCGGCTACGTGTCGAAATTCGGCTATGGCAACAAGGATGTCTCGGGCGATGCCGGCAAGGACAACGGGCTGACGCAATCCTGGATCAATTCCTCGCTCGAAATATCGCCGGTCGAACAGACGGCGTTTCTGCGCGAGCTGCTCGCCAGCAAGATGCCGGTGTCGACGAAGGCGCATGAGATGACCAGGGCGATCCTGCCGACCTTCGCGGCAGGGGACTGGACGGTGCAAGGCAAGACGGGCAGCACCAGGCTCGGCCAGGACGGCAAGCGCTCGCTCGGCTGGTTCGTCGGCTGGGCCGAGAAGGACGGCCGTCGCATCGTCTTTGCAAGACTGGTCGTCGATGCCAAGCGTACCGGAGAGCCGAAAGGTCTCGCGACGCGGGCGGCGTTCCTGAAGGATTTGCCACAACTGGTGAAATGATCGGGTTCAGGCGCTGCGGCGAGCGCGCAGGATGTGCGCGCCGGAATTGCTTCGGGTGCTGGGAGACCTGGCGAAATGGGCAGCGATATCGCTGCTCCCGAGATCCTCGATTTCGTCAAAGCCGAGATCGGCGAGCGACTTCGCCAGTTCATCAGGAACGAAGAAACTGATCCAGGGTTCGCCGATCGCGGCGACCCGCGCCGCACGGAAGGCAAGCGCCGCCTGTCCGGCGCTATCGCGGTTCTCGGCTGGCTCGCTGTAGTCGAACACGACTTCGGAGCCTGGAATGCCGGCGATATAGGACAGCGTGGCGAAAATCGCATCGCGCGTAAGGTAAGGCACGACACCGAGCCACATGAAAAAGCTTGGCTCGGCCGTTTTCAAGCCCGCCGCGGCCAGTTCCTTCGCCAGGCGCTGCCGTTCGAAATCGACCGGCACGAAGCTGACGCCCGACGGTTCGGCAAGGCCGGCCTCGGCCATGCGCCGCCGTTTCCAGGCTTGTGTCGCGGGATGATCGACCTCGAACACGGCGAGGTCCGGATAGGGATTGCGCAGCGAAAACGTGTCGAGACCGGCGCCGAGCACGACCAGCTGGCGAACGCCGCGTCGCACTGCCGCCGCCAGCCAATCCTCGGCGAGACGGGCACGCGCCGTCACGAACAGGCGCATGCGACGGCTATGCTCGTCTTCCCGCTCCAGCTCCTGCATGGCGGGCGCGGCTTCGCCCAGGATTGCACTGGCATAGGGATCGCGAAACAGCGCAGCCTGTGGCGAAAACTGATGCAATGCCCGCAAGCGAGCGACGCGGAGAGCGGTTCGGCTGGGGGATGCGTCTTCCATGCCTAATACAAGCTGCGTCGCGCTCCGTTCACAAGCCTTCGTGACGGGCCTGCGGCATCGCTGGCGACATTTCCTGAGGGCCGCTCTTTACCTTGCGCGACACTGCCTCTAAAACCCGCCGCGCCGGACGCCTCCGGCTAACCCTCTGCAAGCCGCAACGCATTCCAGCGACATGCATTTTTCACCACCCGCGCTCGTTTGCGGGACTGGATAGGAGAACCCTGATGCCGAGTTCCGTTTCCCTGACATTTCCTGATGGTTCGATCCGCGACTACGATGCGGCGCTGACCGGCGCCGGTCTTGCCGAATCGATCTCCAAGTCGCTGGCCAAGAAGGCTGTCGCCTATAGCCTCGACGGCATCGTTCGCGATCTTTCCGATCCGCTCGGCATGTCCGGCAAGGTCGAGATCATCACTCGCGAGGATCCGCGCGCGCTGGAGCTCATCCGCCACGATGCGGCGCATGTGCTGGCAGAGGCCGTGCAGGAATTGTGGCCGGGAACGCAGGTGACGATCGGGCCGGTCATCGAGAACGGGTTCTATTACGACTTTGCCAGGAACGAGCCGTTCACGCCGGACGATTTTCCGGTGATCGAAAAGAAGATGCGCGAGATCATTGCGCGCAACAAGCCGTTCACCAAGGAAGTGTGGTCGCGCGAGAAGGCGAAGAAGGTCTTCGCCGAGAAGGGCGAGCGCTACAAGCTCGAGCTGATCGACGCCATTCCGGAAGACCAGGACCTCAAGATCTACGCACAGGGTGACTGGTTCGACCTGTGCCGCGGTCCGCACATGGCTTCGACCGGGCAAATCGGCAATGCCTTCAAGCTGATGAAGGTGGCGGGCGCCTATTGGCGCGGTGACTCGAACAATCCGATGCTGACGCGCATCTACGGCACCGCCTTTGCCGACCAGGCGCAGCTCGATGCTTACCAGACGCTGCTGGAAGAGGCCGAGAAGCGCGACCACCGCAAGCTCGGCCGCGAGATGGACCTGTTCCATTTCCAGGAAGAGGGACCCGGCGTCGTCTTCTGGCACGCCAAGGGCTGGAAGATGGTGCAGAACCTGATCAACTACATGCGCCGCCGCCTCGACGAGCACGGCTATCAGGAAGTCAATGCGCCGCAGGTGCTGGACAAGAGCCTGTGGGAGACGTCGGGACACTGGGGCTGGTATCGTGATGCGATGTTCAAGGTCACGGTCGCCGGCGACGACACCGACGACGACCGCGTCTTCGCGCTGAAGCCGATGAACTGTCCGGGCCATGTGCAGATCTTCAAGCATGGGTTGAAGTCATACCGCGAACTGCCCGTAAAGCTTGCGGAGTTCGGCAATGTGCATCGCTACGAGCCGTCGGGCGCGCTGCACGGGCTGATGCGCGTGCGCGGCTTCACGCAGGACGATGCGCATATTTTCTGCACCGAGGAGCAGCTTGCGGCCGAATGCCTGCGCATCAATGACCTGATCCTGTCCACCTATGCCGATTTCGGCTTCGAGGAGGTCAGCGTGAAGCTGTCGACGCGGCCGGACAAGCGCGTCGGCACCGACGAGGCCTGGGACCATGCCGAGGCGATCATGAGCAATGTGCTGGAGACGATCCGCACGCGCTCCGGCAACCGCATCAAGACCTCGATCAATCCGGGCGAGGGCGCCTTCTACGGGCCGAAATTCGAATATGTGTTGAAAGACGCCATCGGCCGCGAATGGCAGTGCGGCACCACGCAGGTCGACTTCAACCTGCCGGAGCGCTTCGGCGCCTTCTATATCGGCTCGGATTCGGAGAAGAAGCAGCCGGTGATGGTGCATCGCGCGGTGTGCGGCTCGATGGAGCGGTTCCTCGGCATCCTGATCGAGAACTATTCCGGCCATTTCCCGCTGTGGTTCGCGCCGCTGCAGGTGGTGGTGGCGACGATCACCTCCGATGCGGACGAATACGCCATGAAGGTGGTCGCGCGGCTGAAGGCCGCGGGACTGCTCGCCGAGACCGACCTGCGCAACGAGAAGATCAACTACAAGGTGCGTGAGCATTCCCTGGCCAAGGTGCCAGTCATCCTCGTCTGCGGCAAGCGCGAGGCCGAGGAGGAAACCGTCAATGTCCGCCGGCTGGGCTCCCGCGACCAGGAATCGCTCAAGCTCGAGGATGCCGTGAAGCAGCTTTCCGACGAGGCGGTCTCGCCCGACCGCAAGCGTCGCGCCGCCTGACCTACCCGCACGTCTTGAAATGGCGGTGGCGTGTCCACCGCCATTTTCATATGCCTGTCACGCCAGCCTTGTAACGAGCCGCCATGCTCAAGTTGAAACTGCGGGAAAGACGGTTTCCCGAGCTCTCCTATGCCAATCCGCATCAACCGGTGCTGACGCGCTGGTTCATCCATTCGGTCGAGGGCCTATCGGGTCGCGACCGCTTCGCCGTGCTCTACGATTTTTGGCGCCGCCAGGTGGTGCCGACCGGCGACCGGGTGTTCAGCCGCATGCTGGAATTGATCGACGTCAAGGTCCGCAACGCCGTGCAATGGCCGCCGGCTGAACTGCCGGACACGCCGCTGGTCATCGTCGCCAACCATCCTTTCGGCATCGGCGACGGCATTGCGGTGCTGTCGCTGGTCGAGCAACTGGGCCGGCCGTTCCGGGTCATGATCCACAAGGATCTGCTCAGGATCCGCGAGATGGAGCCATATTCGCTGCCGATCGATTTCTCCGAGACCAAGGAAGCGCTGAAGAACAACATGGCGGTGCGCCACGAAGCGGTGCGGCTGTTGAAGGAGGGCGTCACCATCGTCGTGTTCCCGGCCGGCGGCGTCGCCACGGCGCCCAGGGGTTTTGGCCGCGCCATCGACCTGCCGTGGAAGATGTTCCCGGCCAAGCTCGTCCAGGACGCCAGCGCCTCGGTCATCCCGATGCATTTTTCCGGCCAGAACGGCCGCCTGTTCCATCTCGTCAGCGGCCCGATGAATATGGCCGAGCGCGACAATCGCGTGGCGAAGTTCATCGGCAAGGCATCGCTGACATTGCGCACCTCCTTGCTCATCCGCGAGTTCGCCCGCCTGTCGGGCAAGGCGATCGAGGTGCGCATTGGCGACGTGCTGTGCTGGAGCGACCTCGAACCGCTGCGCGACCGCAAGGCGCTGCTCGATCGCCTCTATCGCGCGGTGTTCGATCTGGCGACGCCTTCCGCGCAGCGTGGCCGCGTGCCGTTCCTGCCGAAGCGGATGCGCAAGGCGGCCTGATCAGCCCGATCTAGTCCGCGCCTTCCTCGGGATCGATGGCCGACTGTTCATTGGCCACGACCTCGATTTCCTGATTCTGGCCGGCAACGACCGTGAAATCCTTCTGATAGATGCGGTCGCGGTTCTTGGCGATGATTGTGTACTGGCCCTCGGCCAGCACCATCGAGGCGAAGGCGCCGACCGCTTCCTTGATCGGATCGCCGCTCTCGTTGAGCAATGACCAGGACGTGTCGGCGATGGCCTCGCCGCCGGGCTCGCGCACCAGCTTCATCGTCATCTCGGCGGCCCGGTGCTCGACGGTCGCCTCCGTCAGCTTGCCGGCCTCGACGCGGATGTCGGAGCGGATCACCGCATTGACCGCGCCATAGGTGGAGACGACATGGTAGGTGCCGGCGTTCAGTCGCACCACCGTGTTCGGCGCGACGTCGGGGGCGATCAGCGCCCGGTCGCCATTGGCCGCGGCCTGGCCTTCATAGATCGAAAAGCGCAATTTCTTCGGCGGGATGGGCGCGCCGCCCGACGTCACCGCGTCGAGCTTCAGGCCGCCGGCGTCGAGCACGAGGCTTTCACGCCTTGCCTCCTTGCCGACGGTGATGCGCTTGGTGGCGCCGGCGCGTCCGTAGGAAGCATGGACAAGGTAGCTGCCGGGGTCGAGCTGGAACACGGCCGTGCCGCCATGGGCGGATGCCACCATCGGCAGCTTGCCATCGCTGGCGGGTTGCGGCCTGAAGACCCGCCAGACGATGCCTCGGGTGATGTCGGCGCCCTTGTCGGTCAACTGCGCCGAGAGCGTGATGGCGCCGCCATTGCCGAGCGCCAGCGGTCCCTCCGTCTTCGGCGTCGCATAGCTCGAAATGCCTGGAAGCTTGATGTCGCCGATGTCGTTGGCGTTCTGGGCCAGCGCGAAGGAAGCCGGCACCGCGAACAACGCAGCGACGAGTGCGATCACGAAAAGGCGCAGGGTCCCCTCAAACATGCCTTGCGTTGAAGCCCAAGGCGGTGGCAATTTCAAGGCCTAGAAGCGCGCCGCGCTGCGCGGCGGCTTCTTATCCGGCGCAAAACGCCACCGCCCGAGCCGCCCGACCTCCCGATGGCGTGCTTCAGCTCAAAATCGAATGTCTTCAGGAGACTTGCGCCCATGGTGTCGCCGATCATCGACTTCCTGCTCACCCGCAATTCCGCGCCGATCCCGGACCTCAAGGAACCGGCGCCGAGCGATGCCGAGATCGCGACGATGATCGCGGCGGCCTCGCGCGTCCCCGACCACGGCCGGCTCGAGCCCTGGCGCTTCGTCCTCTATCGCGGCGAGGCGCGCGTCGAGATCGGCAAGAAGCTGGCGGCACTTGCCGAGCAGCGCGAGGGGCCGCTGCCGGAAGGCAGGCGCAACCAGGAACTGGCGCGCTTCTCGCGCGCTCCGCTGGTGATCGGCGTGGTGTCGGTACCGAGGGAGAACCCGAAGATCCCGCAATGGGAGATGTTCCTGTCGGGCGGCATGGCGGCCATGAATCTGATGATCTCGGCGAACGCGCTGGGCTATGGCACCAACATGATCAGCAACTGGTATTCCGACGTGCCGGAGGGCAGGGCGATCCTCGGGCTCTCGCCGCAGGAGCGCGTCATCGGCTTCGTCCACATCGGTTCCTATCAAGGGCCGGCGCCGGAGCGGCCCCGGCCCGATCCGGCGAAGCTCTATGCCGATTACGCCGGTCCCTGGGCCGGTTAGGACCGTTTGCGGATTTTCGGAGGAACGGCGCGGCGGGCGGCAGGGCCGGCGCGGCGGGCGGTCATGACGGCGCGCACATAGCCCGGCTCGCCGATGCGTATGCTGCCGTCGGGAAGTCCCAGAATACGGTCGAGCGCGATCTCGTAAAGCCTCACGCGCTTCTCCAGGGCTTCTATGGCCATGTCCATATCCGCATTGCTGCCGCCGACAATCGCTTTGGCGACAACGTCATGGGTGGCCATGCCGAACTGCATGACGATGTCGGCGACGCCTTCCGGATCGAAGGTGCGGAAGGTTCCGTCCGCCACACCCTGCTTGATGATTTCGACCAGCAAGGGCGAAAAGGCCGCGCCGGCCGCCAGGTTGATGCGGTGGAACAGCACCAGGTTTTCCGGCCGGAACATTGTCTCGAACAGCGCCCAGGCTTCCGCCGCGGTCTCGACCTTGGCCTGGCGTGACTTCGCGAGCAGGGCGTTGAGGCGTCCAAGCGGATCGAGCGCTGGATCGCCGAGCACATCCTGAACGCCGGCCAGCGCCTGTCTGGCGAAACGCGCCGCCAATGCCTCCAGCAAGGCCTCCTTGGAGGCGAAGTAGTGATAGAAGGCGCCCTTGGAGACACCGGCGGTGGCGATGACGTCGTTGAGGCTCGCTTTGTCGTAGCCATGCGTCAGGAACAGCGCCTGGGCATGGTCCAGCAGCTCTTCTCGCCTGAGCTCCGGGTGCTTGATGATACGTGGCATGACGAAACCTTGTGCACGCGGCGGCCGTTTCCGTCCAGATGGCTCGCGCTGATTGCGCTTGAGAGTAGACCATCGGTCGGTATAATAGACCAGTGGTCGTATTCCGCCAATAACGGCGGCATGGAAGGTTGATCATGATCTCGAAATTGGTTTTCCAGACATTCGTATGGTTCGGCGTCATGGGCGCGCTGCTGTTTCTGTCGGCAGGCACGCTGCACTGGACCGGAGCCTGGGTGTACATGGTCGTGATGGTCGCACTGAGTCTTACTATGGGCGTGGCGCTCGCCCGGCGCGATCCGGGCCTGATGAACGAGCGTCTCAGCCCGCCGATCCAGAAGACCCAGACAGCGGCCGACAAGATCTTGCTGAGCATATTGCTGCTCGGCATCTTCGGCTGGCTGGCCCTGATGGGTCTCGACTTCCGTTTCGGCTGGTCGGCAGCTCCCGTCTGGGTGCGGGTGGTCGGCGTGCTGGTCCTGCTCGTCGGTATCTGGATCTGCTATCTCACGATGCTGGAAAACAGCTTCGCTGCGCCTGTCGTGAAGATCCAGGACGAGCGTGGACAGAAGGTGATCACGACGGGCCCCTACGGTTACGTCCGCCATCCGATGTATGCCGGCGCCATACTCTACTTCGCCGGCACGGCGCTGCTGCTCGGCTCCTGGTGGGGGCTGGCCTCGGTCCTCGCCTTCATCGTCCTGCTCGGCATCCGCACCTTCATCGAGGAAAAGATGTTGCGGAGCGGCCTGCAGGGCTATGACGATTATGCCGCGCGCGTGCGCTACAAGCTGATCCCTATGGTCTGGTAACGATCAGGCAAGGCTGCCCGCCGCCCTGGCGCGAGCCAACAAACGCTCGGCCAGACGCAAATGCGGCCGGTCGTACATCTTGCCGTCGATGCCGACGACGCCCGGATTCCCCGCCGCCGCAAAAGCATCGACGATCGCCCGCGATCGCGCGACCGCTTCGGCGGACGGCGTGAAGGCGGCATTGATGACCGGCACTTGCGTCGGATGGATCGCCATCTTGCCGGTGAAGCCGTCGCGCTCGCCCTCGCGGCATTCGGCCTCGAAGGCGGCCATGTCGCGGAAATCGGGAAAGACGGTGTCGATGGCGGCGACTTCGGCCGCGCCGGCCGCCAGAATGGTCATGCTGCGCGCCAGGCGAAACACGTCGGTGTAGCGACCGCTCCCGTCGCGGGTCGTCCGCGCGCCGATCGCCGCGGACAGATCCTCCGCGCCCCAAGTCAGGCCGGAAAGCCGCGCGCTCGTTCCGGCATAGCTCGCCGCCGCCAGCACGCCCGCCGCGGTCTCGGTGATGATCGGCAGGATTCTAATGGCGCCGTCCGGCAGCCCGTTTTCAGCCTCATGCACGCGCAGCTTTGCCGCCAGTTGCTGGACGTCCTGCCCGCTGTTCGACTTCGGCAGCATGATGCCGTCGGGCTTGGCCGGGACAAGAGCCGCAAGATCGTCGTCTGTCAGGCCGGTGGAAAGATCGTTGACCCGCACATAGATGGCCGAACCCGTCCGGTGCCTTTGGCTGGAGATGAAACCGGCCGCGGTCGCGCGCGCCGCCGCCTTGCCGGCAGCGGCAACGGAATCCTCGAGATCGACGATGACCACGTCGGCGCCGGCCTCGAGTCCCTTTTCCAGCTTGCGCTCGGAATCGCCGGGCACGAACAGCAGCGAGCGCATCAGGCCGCCTTCCTCAGCATCATTGCCTGCCTGGTGCATTTGGCGACAAGAACGTCATTCTGATTATAGGCGCGGTGCTCGAACTCGACGATGCCGCGATCGGGTTTCGACTTGGAGTCGCGCACGGAGACGACCGTCGTCTCGACCCGGATGGTGTCGCCGTGAAAGACGGGGTGCGGAAACACCGTTTCCTTCATGCCGAGATTGGCGACCGTGGTGCCGAGGGTGATGTCGTTCACCGAGATGCCGATCATCAGGCCGAGCGTGAACAGCGAATTCACCAGCGGCTTGCCCCACTCGGTTTTCGCGGCAAAGTCGAAATCGATGTGCAAAGGCTGCGGGTTGAGCGTCATCACCGAAAACAGCATGTTGTCGCTCTCGGTCACGGTCTTGCGCAGCGTGTGGTGGAAGACATGGCCGACGACAAACTCTTCCAGATAAAGTCCGGCCATCGCTCGATCTCCTCCAATGTCCTAGCTTGATAGGCGTTGGCTGCGCCCCCATCAAGCCGGTTAAGAAACATGGTGAACCGTTCGTAAACCATTTCCAGCCTACCGTTCACGACGGGGCCGGGATCTTTCCGGCGAGGGCGTAGCTGGTCAGTATGATTGTTTCGCACTTTCTAAAATGGGTTGATACGGCAAGGGTTTCCGAGCGCGCCGCCGCCGCGAGCGCGTTGGCGCGCGCCTATATCAATTCCGATCTGCCGTTCGAGGATCGCTGCGCCGCAGAGGCGGCGCTGACGCTGCTTCTGGACGACGCTTCCTCCAAAGTGCGCCTGGCGCTTGCCGAGGCGCTGTCGATGAGCCATCACGCGCCGCCGCAGGTGATCAGCGCTCTGGCCGCCGACCAGCCGGAAGTGGCGGCGCTGGTGCTCGCGCGTTCGCCGCTGCTTACCGATGCCGACCTGGTCGAGCGCGTCGCCTGCGGCCATAAGGCGACGCAGAAGCTAATCGCCAACCGTCCGGTCGTCTCGATGTCGCTGGCGGCGGCGATCGCCGAGATCGGCGAAGCGGAAGCCTGCGCCGCGCTGATCGGCAACAGTGGCGCCGAGATCGCTTCGCTGAGCTTCCGCCGCATGGCCGAGCGGCACGGCCACCTGCCGCTGGTGCGCGAGGCGCTGATCGCCGATCGACGCCTGCCGGCCGACTGCCGGCACATGTTGCTGGTCAAGCTCGGCGAGACCTTGAAAGGTTCGCCGCTGGTGCTGGCGATGATGGGGGCGGCGCGCGCCGATCGCGTCATGCGCGATGCCTGCGTGAAAGCCTCGGTCACGCTGATCGAGGGAACGCGCATGGAAGAGCATGCCGCACTGATCGAGCATCTGCGGCTGCGCGGAGATCTCACCGCCGGTTTCATCATCCGCACCATCGCGCATGGCAAGGTGGACTTCTTCGGCTCGACCCTGGTGGCTCTAGCCCGACAATCCGAGCAACGGGTGACGGCACTTCTCGCCGGCGGGCACGACGTTGCGCTGCAGGCGCTGTTCCGCAGCGCCGGGCTTGCGCCGGCCACGCATCGCATCATCCTGAGGGCGCTGAAAGTCTGGCGCGAGGTGGCCAACGGCCGGCGTGTGGCCGGCGTTCAGGAAGTGAGCTGGCTGATGCTGAAGGAGCTCGGCGGCCAAGCGGCCGAGGGCGATCTCGCAGGGTTGGTGAAGTCGATCCATCTCGACGCGCTGCGTGAAAACGCGCGTGGGCACGCGCTGGCCATCGCCGCCGCCTAAGGACACGTATCACGTCTCAGCCGAGCTCCTGGGCGAGTCCGATAAGAAGCCCTTCAGGCCCACGGATGTAGCAAAGCCGATACGCGTCCTTATACCGGACCACTTCGCCGACGAGCTCGGCGCCGCGCTTGCGGAGCCTCTCCAGCGTGTCGTCGATGTCGTCCACGGCGAACATGACGCGGAGATAGCCCAATGCATTCACAGGGGCATTGCGGTGATCCGCCGCCACAGGGGGCGTGATGAAGCGGGACAGTTCGAGCCGGCTGTGGCCGTCGGGCGTGCGCATCATGGCGATCTCGACGTGCTGGTCGCCGAGTCCGGTGACACGCCCGGCCCATTCTCCTTCGATCGAGGCACGCCCTTCGAGTTCAAGACCGAGCTCGCGAAAGAAATCAACCGTGCTATCGAGGTCATCGACGACGATTCCGACGTTGTCCATCCGTTTGAGCGCCATGTGTCCAACCTAAAAGGTGTCGACGAGTCCAGCAAGGACCTATTCTCGGAAAGGGCCCAAACCAGACACGTCCCGAGGTGGTTAAGCGCGACCCTTCGCGAAGAAATCCGGGTAATCTTCCATCGCCGCGGCGATGATGCGCAGCGAGGCGGCGATCTGCAGTATTTCGAGCCGATCGCTGCGTTGGGCGATGCTGGCCGCGTATTGCCTCGCCACCGCGATGGTCGCGGTCTGCGGCTCGCCCGGTTGCCGAAACAGCAATTCGCGCGCCAGGCCGCGCAGGAAATTGCCGATGGACTCGACTGTTTCGTGCGGGACGGCGGAGTTCAGTTGCGCGTGGCGCAGCCGCAGCACTTCCAGCCCGACGGTGACGGCCGCGATGCTTCCGCCGAGAATGGGATCGCCCTTGCGGCCCGTCTGCTGCACCTGCGGCATCAACTGGTTGATCCGGTCATAGGCGAGGCTTTCGAAGGCCGAACGGCGGGGAATGCGCTCATGCAGGCAAAGCCGGGCCAGGTCCTCGCGCATCGCCTGCGAGATGCGCTCCATGGTGGCCCAGGGATCGGCCGGCAGCACGACGATGAAGACGCCGATGGCAATCAGGATGCCGACCAGGATCGAGGCTGAGCCGGCGAAGAACGGCCCGGGATCATAGACCATCTGCTGATGCGGGCTGAGGAAGGCGAGGAAGTTGATGGCGAAGGCGGTGGCGACGCCGACATGGCGCGGATTGGCCATGCCGAGCGCCGCGGGCACCAGGATCGGCACGACGAAAAGCGTGAACCAGCCGAAGCCCGGCAGCGCCGGCAGCGCGACCTGGCCGACAAGGAAGGCAAAAGGCAGCGCGATCAGCGTGCCGGTGAAAAAACCCCAGGCGGACTGCACGGGATCCGGGCGCGATGCGAACAGGCTGGAGACGACGGCGACCAGGATGACGGTGCCGGCCGCTTCTGACCATCTGGTCGTCAGCCAGAAGATCGCCACGAGCAACGTCGCCAGCGCCGCGCGCACGGCATTGCGCCATGCGGCCTGATAGTCGCGGTGGACAACCAGCGCCGGCTGGCCCCGCTCGCTCGATTTGCGGGAGACGGGCGAACGAAGCGCCTCCAGCCCGCGCATCACCTGCTTCAGCGCCTCGGCGAAATCGCCGGCGATGGTCAGGCGGGTGATGGTGCCGACCTTGTCTTCGCCGGCATCGTGGGAGCCCGTATCGTTCGGCTGGGTATCTGTGGGCAGGTCCGGCATCTCCCGGGCCTTGCTGGCGATCGCATCGAGCCGTGCCACCCAGGGCCCGGTATCGTCGAGCGCGCCGGGCGTCGCCGTCAGTTCACCGACGAAGGCTTTCAATTCGCTGCGCATGGGAATGAGCGCTGCGTTCTTCGGCCTGCGGTGGCTGTGCAATGCGCGCGCCGCCGAAAGCGCCCACAGAAGCTGACCGATCGTGCGCCGCACCGGATGGGCGCGGGTGGCGAAGCTCGGCGCTTCCAGCCGCGCATAGGTGCGCATCTCGGCGAGCGTCTGGGCATCGGCGATCAGCTTGCGCTGGAGCGCGGCGAGGCTTGCCGGGTCGCCGCCGGAGAAGGCGCCGCCAGCATATTCGGCGAGGTCGAGGATGCTGCGCTTCAACCTGGAAATGATGGCGTCGGCCGCGAGCTTTGGCAGGACCAACCGGCTGGTGACGCCGGCGCAGACGATGCCGAGCACGATCTCCGCGCAACGCGCGACGGCGAGGTCGACGACAACATGCGGTTGTCCGAGGGCCGGCAGGCTGATGATCATCGCCGTATAGCCGGCAAGCGCGGCGCCATAGGCTTCCGGGTTGCGCAATAGCGACGAGACCAGCGTGCAGACGCCGATCCAGAGCGCCAGCACGCTCACCAGCAGCCAGGGATTGGCGCCGAACAGCGATGTGATGCCGACGGCCGCCAGGCCGCCGGCCAGCGTGCCGAGCAGCCTGTAGAAGCCCTTTGCCAGCACCATGCCGGCGACCGGCTGCGCGACGATGAACACCGTCATCATCGCCCATTGCGGATGGTCGAGCTTCAGCGCGTAGGCGGCAAGTAGCGCGACCAGTCCGGCCGAAACCGTGCGCAGGGCAAAAATCCAGTCCGAACGGGTCGGCTGCGTCAGACCGCTTAAGGGCGTCTCGATAAGCTCTTTCAACCGCGTCCAGGTCACACCGGTTCTCCGTGCCGGAGACTGTTATGGACCGGCAGGCGATCAGATATCCAGCACGTCCGCCTCGGCGAACTCGGCGCGCTCCTGGATGAAGCGGAAGCGCGCCTCGGGCTTGGTGCCCATCAGCGCGTCGACGGCATCCTTGGTGGCCTGCTCGGCGTCGATCACGTCGACCCTCAAAAGCGTGCGCTTCTTCGGATCCATCGTGGTCTCCTTGAGCTGCGCGGCCATCATCTCGCCCAGGCCCTTGAAGCGGCCGATCTCGACCTTGCCGCGCCCGGTGAATTCGGTGCGCAGCAATTCGTCCTTGTGCGCGTCGTCGCGGGCGTAGCCGACCTTGCCGCCTTGCCGGATCGAATAGAGCGGCGGCACGGCCATGTAGAGATGGCCGCTGCGGATCAGGTTCGGCATCTCCTGATAGAAGAAGGTGATCAGCAACGAAGCGATGTGCGCGCCGTCGACGTCGGCGTCGGTCATGATGATCACGCGGTCGTAGCGCAGATCCTCGTCGCGATATTTCGAACGCGTGCCGCAGCCGAGCGCCTGGATGAGATCGGAAATCTGCTGGTTGGCGGCAAGCTTGTCGTTGCCGGCGGAGGCGACGTTGAGGATCTTGCCGCGCAGCGGCAGCACTGCCTGGCTGGCGCGGTCGCGCGCCTGCTTGGCCGAGCCGCCGGCCGAGTCGCCCTCGACGATGAAGATCTCGGCGCCGGCGGCGGCGTTCTGCGTGCAGTCGGCAAGCTTGCCCGGAAGGCGCAGCTTGCGCACCGCGCTCTTGCGCGAGACTTCCTTTTCCTGGCGGCGCCGCACGCGTTCGTCGGCGCGCGCGATGACCCACTCCAGAAGCTTAGAGGCTTCCTGCGGATTGTCTGCCAGCCAGTGGTCGAACGGGTCGCGAAGGGCGTTTTCGACGATGCGCATTGCCTCGATCGTCGCCAGCCTGTCCTTGGTCTGGCCGACGAATTCCGGCTCGCGGATGAACACCGACAGCATGCCGGCGGCCGAGATCATCACGTCGTCGGTGGTGATGATCGAGGCGCGCTTGTTGCCGATGAGGTCGGCATAGGCGCGCAGTCCGCGCGTCAGCACGTTGCGGAAGCCGGCCTCATGCGTGCCGCCTTCGGGGGTCGGAATGGTGTTGCAATAGGAGTTGAGGAAACCGTCGCCGCCGAACCAGGTCACAGCCCATTCGAGCGAACCGTGGCCGCCCTGCTTGTCGCTCTTCCCGGCGAAAACCTCGCGCGTGACCTGGAATTCGTCGCCCAGCGTCGCCTTGAGATAGTCCTTCAGCCCGCCGGGGAAATGGAACTCGGCCTTTGCCGGCGTCTGATCCTTGTCCTTGATCAGCGACGGATCGCAGGTCCAGCGGATCTCGACGCCGCCGAACAGATAGGCCTTCGAGCGCGTCATGCGGTAAAGGCGCGCCGGTTCGAAGGCGGCGCCCTTGCCGAAAATCTGCTCGTCGGGATGGAAACGGGTCTTCGTGCCGCGGCGGTTGTGGACTTCGCCGAGATGCTCCAATCCACTGACCGGGACGCCGCGCGAAAAACGCTGCCGGTAGAGCTGACGACCCCGCGCGACCTCGACCTCGAGGTGGTCGGACAGCGCATTGACGACCGAGACGCCGACGCCGTGCAAGCCGCCGGAGGTCTCGTAGACCTTGGAGTCGAACTTGCCGCCCGAATGCAGCGTCGTCATGATGACTTCGAGCGCCGGCTTCTTGAATTTCGGATGCGGATCGACCGGGATGCCGCGGCCGTTGTCGGTGACGGTCAGGAAGCCGTCGGCGGAAAGCTCGACGTCGATGAAGGTGGCGTGGCCGGCCACCGCTTCATCCATCGAATTGTCGATGACCTCGGCGAACAGGTGATGCATGGCCTTGTCGTCGGTGCCGCCGATATACATGCCCGGACGGCGCCGCACCGGCTCGAGCCCTTCCAGCACCTCGATATCGGCGGCGCTGTAGCCCTCGCTGCCGTCGCGGGTGGCGGTCGTACGCTTCGCGGCCTGCACCAGCGGATCGGCGGGCCGCGAGGGCGCGCGCACCGGCTGTGCCGGCTTTTCCATCTTGCCGAAGAGGTCGTTGCTGTCGTCCATGCTGGGCCTAGCGTCCGGTAATGCGAATCATTCCTCGATACTGCCACGCTTTTGGCGGGCGAACGAGTTCCTGTTCCGTTCAGGGATAAAACTGTCTCTTATTCCAAAACCATTCGATAACCAAGCCGGCCGAAATAGGGCGATCGGCGGGTCGCGGGATTCCTGATTCTTTAACATTAACGCCTAGCGTGAGACCCAACTAACAAAAGACCACGGGCGTCAGGGGTTTCGTTGTGAGGGGCAGGGCCATAACCATGATCGGCATCGCCGCCGTTTTCGGCGCGATCTCGATCTTTGCGGCGGATTTCTGGGTCAAGAGCCAGGCAAAGGCTCAGCCCGAGGTCAAGGTCGTGTCCGTCACCGCGCCGCAGCAGCCCAAGGTCGAGTTCAAGACCATCGTGGTGGCGCAAGCGCCGCTGCGTTACGGCATGGAGCTCGCACGGCCGCAGCTCGCCGAGATTCCGTGGCCGCAGGACTCCCTGCCGCAGGGCGCTTTCCCGACGATCGACAAGCTGCTCGCGGACGGCGGCCGGGTCGTGCTGTCGCCGATTGAGGTCAACGAACCGGTGCTGCTCACCAAGCTGTCAGGGCCGAACGGCCGCGCCACCCTTTCCAACATGCTGTCGCCGGGAATGCGGGCCGTCACCGTCCGCACGGACGAGATCGCCGGTGTCGGTGGCTTCATCACGCCGGGAGACCGCGTCGACGTCGTGCTGACGCGCGACGCCGGGGATATCCAGGAAGTGTCTAAGAATGCTCAAGGGGCTGCCGGCTCGACCGTCACGTCCGAGATCGTCGTCTCCGATGCCAAGGTGCTTTCGGTCGGACAGGGCGCCGACGAGCGCAAGACCGAGCCACAGGTCGCCAATTCCGTGACCCTCGAAGTCACCAATGAAGGGGCGCAGAAAGTGGCGCTTGCCCGCACCGTCGGCACGTTGTCGTTGTCGCTGCGGTCGGCCGCCGACGCAACCGCCAGCAATGGCGGGCTTACGACCATCTCGTCCTTCGGCGGCTCGGTTGCCGCAAATGCGCAGGCGAGCGCCGCCTCGCTCGTCAATGCGGTGACGAAGGATCAGGACGAGCCGAAATTCAGGACGGTGATCGTGACGCGCGGCGACAAGGTCGAAGAATACAAGGTTCCCTCACGGCAACCGCCGCAGGAACTGCAGCAATAGCCGGTGGGGACCGGCAGGGACAGGGCAAGATGTTCGGGTTTGATGTATTTCGGACGACCGGGGGATGGCGTCTTCTCGGCGCGATCGCGCTGGCGGCGGCAATGCTCGGCGTCGCCGCGCCGGCAAGGGCGGGCAATGACGTCGTCTATGTCTCGGCGAACAAGAACGCCTCGATCAAGGTCGCCAAGGGCAAGCCGAAGACGATCATGACGAGCGCCGCCTTCTACCAGATCGTCATCGGCGATCCGGAGATCGCCAACGTCAACCCGCTGACCGACAAGTCCTTCTATGTGCTTGGCAACAATCTGGGCACCACCGGCATTGCCCTGTTCGACCAGAACAAGCAGCTTGTCGGCACCATCGACATCGAGGTGACGCTGGATACCGACCAACTGGCCAGCACCATCCGCGCCAGCGTGCCCGACGCCAAGATCAAGGTCGGCTCGGCGAACGGGCGCGTCGTGCTGTCGGGCGAGGCCGACGATGCGGTCGCCGCCGACAAGGCCAGCAAGATCGCGTCGCGCTTTTCCGGCAACGAGGAAGTCATCAACTCGGTCAATATCTCGTCATCGCAGCAGGTGCAGCTCAACGTCCGCTTCGTCGAGATCAACCGTCAGGCCGGCCAGGACCTCGGCGCCAAATATGCCGCCAATTTCGCCTATGGCATCGGTAACCGCAAAGTCGTGCTGAACCCGGGTGGGGGAGACCTGCCGGCTGCCGGAACAGGCGAGATCATCGGCAGCCTGCTGTCGAACGGCGTTTCGATCGACATCGCCATCAAGGCGCTGGAGGAGCGCGGTCTGGCGCGGCGGCTGGCGGAGCCGAACCTGATTGCGCGTTCGGGCCAGACCGCGAGCTTCCTTGCCGGCGGCGAGTTCCCGATCCCGGTTTCCGAGGACAATGGCAAGATCAGCGTCACCTACAAGAAGTATGGCGTCGGCCTGGATTTCACGCCGACGGTGCTGAAGGACGGGCTGGTAAGCCTCGACATCGCGCCGGAAGTGTCCTCGATCGACCCGTCCGCTTCCATCCAGGTCAGCAGCGGCATTTCCATTCCGGCCTTCATCGTGCGCCGCGCCAGGACATCGGTCGACCTCAAGAACGGGCAGAGCTTCATGATCGCCGGTCTTCTGCAGTCGCAGAACGACATCACGACGTCGCGGGTGCCGGGGATCGGCAAGCTGCCGGTGCTCGGTCCGCTGTTTTCCTCGAAATCCTATCAGCGGCGCGAGACCGATCTGGTCATCATCGTCACGCCTTACCTGGTCAAGCCGGTCGATCCATCGAAGAAGATGGCCGAGCCGACCGACGGCACCCAGCCGGCAAGTCCCGCCGACTATTTCCTGAACAACACCGAGGAAGTGGACGCCTCGGCGTCCAAGCGTCCGGTGGCGCTGGCAGACGGCAGCGCCGCCCGCCCGGTAGCTGCCGCCAAGTCCGGCCACTTCCTCGATCTGCCAAAGGACTAAGCCATGCGCATCCCCGCTTGCATCGCTCTGCTCCTGGCCGGTTTCGCCGGCGGTTGCACCAGCGACGACTATGTACGCGCCGAAGGGGTGACCTTGGCGGCCGGCAACGCGCAGGCATCCAACACTGTCATGCAGATGGTCGATCCATGGAAGTATGGCGTGCAGAACACAAGGCTTCTGGTGCCTGCCCAGCGTCCGGGTCCCGGGAGCGCTGCCGTCGGCGCGAAAGCCGGCTCCGCGCCGTCGTCGACGACATCATCAACCACATCGAACTGATGGGCTGACGCCGATGGCATCTGGTACCAAGACGAAGAAGATCCTGCTCGTTTCGACGGACAGGACGTTTCTGCAGGACACGCGGACCGCTTTCGCGGCCTCAGAGGTCATCGAGCTTTTGACGCTGGAAAAGAGCGTCAACGAGCTGCGCGGCGAGATCCTCGAAGCGGCCTTCGGCACGGTCATCATCGACATGGATGCGGCCAAGCTCGAGGAAATCGAGTCGCTGCAGCGCGTCATGCGGCGGTTGGAAGGCAGCGTCCCGGTGGTCGTCGTCACGCAGGAATTCAACGCGGCGGCGGTGCGCATCCTGGTGCAGCTCAAGGTCGCCGATTTCCTGGTCAAGCCGATCACCACGGCCGACCTCGTGCGTTCCGTCATCCGTGCGCTGCAAGGGCCGGGGCGGGAAGAGAACACCGAATCGCATATCTACACGTTCATGCCGGCAGCCGGCGGCGTCGGCACGACCACGCTTGCCTTGCAGACGGCCTTCCAGCTGCATCATTCCGTGACGCGCGGCGCCTCAACATGCGTCGTAGACCTCAATTTCCAGCAGGGCGCCTGCGCCGAATATCTCGACCTCGAGCCCCGCTTCGACATCACGGAAATCGAGAACCAGCCGGAGCGCCTCGACCGGCAATTGCTTGATGTGATGCTGTCCAAGCATGCGAGCGGGCTATGTGTGCTTGCCGCTCCCACGCGTCCGTCCGAGATGCGCTCGTTCAAAACCGATGTCGTGGTGCGCATGCTCGACCTCGTGGCGGCCTATTTCGACAATGTCGTCATTGACATGCCGCGCACCTGGTTCCCCTGGACTGAGACGGTGCTGCTGGGTTCCAACAAGCTCTATATCGTCGCCGAGATGACGGTGCCCTGCCTGCGCCATACGCAGCGTCTGATCCAGGCCGTCTATGAGACAGCCGGCAAGGAAGTGAAGCCCAATGTCATCGTCAACCGCTTCGAGCAGAAGATGTTCGACAGCGGCATCAAGCAGGCCGACGTTCAGGAAATACTCGGCGAGCATTTCGTCGGCGGCATCTCCAATAACTACCGGCTGGTGCGCGAGGCGGTGGACCGCGGCGTGCCGCTGCACGCCATCGACCCCAATGCCAATGTCGTCAACGATCTGAAGAAGATCATCCTGCCGGAGGAGGCCATCCAGACCACGGTCAAGTCGAAATCGCTGTTCGGCCTGGGCAGGGGCTTACTGAAGAGGAAGGCAGGATGAACAGCCGCTTTTCCAATCTGCAGAACCGCGATGTTCGTCCGCAGCGTGCGCCGGAGCCCGCGCCCATCACGCACAATGCGGTGATCATTCCGACGACTCGCAAGCCGGCGCCGGCGAAGCCTGAAGCGGCGCCCGCAAAGAGCGCCAACAAGGTGCTGGATGCACGCGTGCGTATCCATCGTATGCTGCTCGAAGAGATCAACCTGGTCGCGCTCGAGCGGCTGCCCCGGGATGAAATGCGCCGCCAGGTGCATGAATTCGTTTCCGAAAAGACGCGCCATGAGCGGATGGCGATCAACAATGCCGAGCTCGACGCGCTGGTCGACGACATCGTCGACGAGATGGTCGGCCTCGGCCCGCTGGAGCCGCTGCTCAAGGACCCCGAGATCAACGATATCCTGATCAACGGCCACCAGAACTGCTTCGTCGAAAAGCGCGGCAAGCTGCAGCAGGTTCACATCCCGTTCAAGGATGAGGCGCATCTGCTTCGAATCATTAATAAAATCGTCGCCGCGGTCGGCCGGCGCGTCGATGAATCGCAGCCGATGGTAGACGCCCGCATGCTCGACGGCTCCCGCTTCAACGCCGCGATCCGGCCGGTCGGCGTCGACGGGCCGCTGGTGTCGATCCGCAAATTCTCCAAAAACAAGCTCGGCCTGCATAAGCTCGTCGAATTCGGCGCCATCACGCAGAACATGGCCGAGGTGCTGGCGGCGGCGGTGCATGCCCGCAAGACCACGATCATCTCCGGCGGCACCGGCACCGGCAAGACAACGATGCTCAATGCGCTGTCGGCATTCATTCCGGAAGACGAGCGCCTGATCACCATCGAGGACGCGGCCGAACTGCAACTGCAGCAGCCGCATGTCGCGCGCATGGAAACGCGGCCCGCCAATATCGAGGGCCACGGCGAACTGAAGCAGCGCGACCTGGTCAAGAACGCGCTGCGCATGCGTCCCGACCGCGTCATCCTCGGCGAATGCCGCGGCGAGGAAGCCTTCGACATGCTGCAGGCGATGAACACCGGTCACGAAGGCTCGATGGCCACCATCCATGCCAACACGCCGCGCGATGCCATCTCGCGCCTGGAACAGATGCTCGGCATGACCGGCATGCCGATGACGGTGCAGTCGATCCGCAGCCAGATATCAAGCGCCATCGAGATCATCGTCCAACTGACGCGCCTTTCCGACGGCAAGCGCAAGGTGACCAGCGTCGCCGAGGTGACCGGCATGGAAGGCGACGTGATCCAGATGCAGGAGATCTTCCGCTTCGTGCGCACCGGCATGGAAGCGGACGGAAAGATACTTGGTCACTTCGAAGCGACCGGCATCCGCCCGCGCTTCCTCGAGGACCTGCGCAATATGGGCATCGAATTCCCGGGCAGGTATTTCGAGCCCGGCCGGCCGCAGGACTAGGCCGGTGTTCGAGGGATTCAGCCCGGTCTATGTCGTCTACGCCGCGGCGGCGCTCACCGGCATCATGATAGCCGAGGGTTGCTATCTGCTCTATGCCGGACGCAGCGACAAGCGTGCGGCCATCAACCGCCGTATGAAGCTCGCGGAGAACAAGATCAGCCAGGAGCAGGTGCTGATCCAACTACGCAAGGAACGCGGGATCGACGGCGGCGCCACCATCTTTTCCCTCGACCGCTTCCGCGCCCTGCGCACGCAGTCCGGCATGACCACGCCGCTGCCGAAATTCCTGACGATCACATCGGGGATCGCTCTTGCCCTGGCGCTTGTCGCGATCTGGAAGGGCTTGTCGCTCCTGTTCGGCCTCATCCTGCTGCTCTTGCTGTTGCCGGTGCTGCCGGTCATGGCATTGCGCTCGATGCGCAAGCGCCGGCACAAGCGCTTCGGGATGCAGCTGCCCGAGGCGCTTGAATTGATCACGCGCGGCCTGAAGGCAGGCCATCCCGTGCCGGTGGCGATTGCCATGGTGTCGCGCGAGATGGCCGATCCGATCGGCACCGAGTTCGGTGTCGTCGCCGACGAGGTGACCTACGGCTCCGACCTTGTCTCGGCGCTGAACAATCTCTTCGACCGGGTGGGCCATGAGGACCTGCCGCTGTTCGTCACGGCGGTGTCGATCCAGAGCAGTTCGGGCGGCAACCTGCGCGAGATCCTCGACGGCCTGTCGGCGACGATCCGCGAGCGCGGCAAGCTGCGCCGCAAGGTGCGCGCCATTTCGACGGAAGGGCGCATGTCGGCTTACATCCTGACCGCGATCCCCGCGCTTCTGTTCACCGCCATCATGGTGCTGATGCCGCAATTCTACCAGGATGTCTGGGACGTGCCGAAGACCTGGTACATGATGGGCGGCTCCATCGCCTGGCTGCTGCTCGGCAACGCCATCATGTTCAAGATGTCGAATTTCAGGTTCTGAGATGGAAGACGTCGTCCGCTTCCTCGCCTCTCTCGCGCCGACCTCGCTGGTGCCGGTCGCCGTGCTGCTCCTTGTGTTGGGCGCCGGTGCCGTCGCATGGCCGCTGGTGCTCGCCAAGGGCGATCGCGGCGAGGTCAAGCGACGGCTGAAGGTGGAGACATTGCAGCCGGCCGAGCAGGCGGAGCCCGCACCCAAGAAGAGCACCAATGTCGTGCGCGAGAAGGCGGTGAAACGGGCGCAGGAGTTCTATGCCAAGAGCGATCCGGAAAATGTCGCCCGGCTGCGGATGAAACTCATCCAGGCCGGCTACATGGAGCCGCGCGCCGTCGGCATGTTCTTCCTCATCCGTTTCGCCACGCTCGTCGGCGCGGCGCTCGGCTCATTCCTGATCAACCACTGGGCCGCCAGCGCCGACTCGACCATGACCAGCCGCTGGACCTTCATCATCCTGTCCGGCGCCGGCGGCTATTTCCTGCCGGGCCTGGTGCTGACGCAGAAAATTCGGGACAAGATGCGCGAATACCGCAACGGCTTTCCCGATTTCATGGATTTGATGATCGTCTGTTCCGACGCCGGCATGAGCATGGAGGCCGGTATCGAACGGGTCTCCAAGGAGCTTGCCAGGACCTATCCGTCGCTCAGCCAGAACCTGATCCTGGTGTCGCTGGAATTGCGGGCCGGGCGCAGCCTCGACGATGCGCTGAAGGCGCTTGCCGACCGCCTCAGCCTCGACGAGGTCCGCTCCTTCGCGACGCTGCTGCAGCAATCCAAGGAGCTCGGCACCAGCCTGTCGGGCTCGCTGCGCGTCTTTTCCGACGAAATGCGGCACAAGCGCATGTCGCTGGCCGAGGAGAAGGCGCATGCCCTGCCGGCCAAGATGTCGGTCCCGGTGACGGTCTGCATCCTGCCGGTGGTGCTGATGGTCGCCATCATACCGATCATCGTGAAGCTGAGCACACACTGAGGTGTGTCGATATTCAGGCGAGGCCGGCCTGGTCTGAATATCAACATGCCTCAAAGCCGACGCGAGCGCTGGTTAACGCATCCTTGGCGCGCAACCTAATTTTAGCTGCATTTCGGCACCGAAGCTTAATCGCTTTCCTGTAGTTTTTTTCCTGAAGAACGACCCGGCAAATCGGGCGATGGGGCAGGGGCATGCGTCAGAGACTTCCCAAGGCAGCGACGGCATTGGCGGCCGTCTTGATGATTACCGGCTGCACGACGAACAACAACGTCGACACGACCAAGACCACGGCGATCCAGCCGGTGGCCAAGGATGTCAGCGCCAACGACCTGGTCGAAGGCAAGGCGCAGTTCCGCGAGGCGAATTTCGGCCTTGCCGAACAGCATTTCCGCAAGGCGGTCGAGCTCAAGTCCGACAATGCCGAGGCCTGGATGGGGCTTGCCGCATCCTATGACGAGCTTGGCCGCTTCGACTTCGCCGACCGCGCTTACGCGGAGCTTCTGAAGGTCGCCGGTCGCAAGCCGCAGATCGTCAACAATATGGGTTATTCGCAGCTTCTGCGCGGCAACAAGAAAAGGGCGCGCGCGCTGCTGCTCGAGGCCAAGGCCGGCATGGCCGACCAGACGGTGGTCAATGCCAATCTGGCGCTGCTCGACAAGGGCTGAACCGTCAGCGGGTTCGCGCATTCCGTGTATCATCGCGGGATTTCGCCTCACATGTCGACGCTTTGTAAACCCTGTGTCGAGGTAGCGCTGGGCATCGGCCGAAAACGGTTTGCGCCAGCCGCCGCCAGCCTACATTGAGGGGACCCGGGCACCGGCTACGCTAGAGGCAGTTCTTCACGGATGTTGGATTTCAGTTCGCTTCTGCTTGCGGCGGCGCTGTCGGGCATATGCCTCAGCATCACCATGTTCGCGATCTGGCTCACCGCGCCGAGGGCGCGCTTCGTCCTTACGGTCGCCTGCGGCATTCTGGTGCTCGTCGCCCATGTCGTCGGCTTCTGGCGCTATAGCAAGGATGCCGATCCCTGGCTGTGCCAGATCGTGCTCGCGCTGCTGACCCTCGGTTTCCTGGTCCTCTGCCTGTCGGCCATGCAGTATCTCGGCTTTCGCGACTACCGCCGCGTCGTCGTGCCGACGCTGGCTGCGATGGCTGCCTGCGCGATCGTCACCTTTCTTGGTTTCGACGGCATCGGCTTCCAGATCACCTATGCGGCCGTGACGGCGCTGCTCGCGGCGATCGGGACGATGTTCTGGATGAAGGGGGATCACGACCGCCGGATCCTGCTTGTCGTTTCGTTTCTCAGCGGCGCCTGCGGCTTGTCCTTCGCGCTTTGCGGCCTGACGCTGCTGATGCAAGGGCAGTGGGTGCTGGGTGCGGCGCCCGACAATTGGGCGGAGCGGTTGAACTCCGTCGTCGCGGTCGCCTGCATGACAGGTCTCGGCGCGCTGACGCTTTCGCTGCACCATCTGCAGGCGCAGATCGAGCTCAAGGCCGAGACGATGACCGATCCGCTGACCGGCCTGATGAACCGCCGAGCGCTCAACGAGCTTTACGGCGACCGCAGCTTCGGTCCATTCATGGCGATTGCCATGTTCGATCTCGACCATTTCAAGATGACCAACGACGTCTTCGGCCATCCCGTCGGCGACCAGGTGCTTTGCCGCTTCGCGGCGGTGATCAAGAAATACGGCAGGTCAGGAGTCGACGCCTTCCGCTTGGGCGGCGAGGAATTCGCGCTCGTCATGTCGCGCATGACGCCGGAAAAGGCGCATGACATTGCAAGCCGGATCGGCGTCGCATTCGGCACGGAGGTCGTTCCAACCCATCGCGGCCCGCTGCGTAGCAGCGTCAGCGGCGGCATGGGATTCGGTTCGGCCGCGGGCCAGCCGCTCGACGAGGTGCTGGCGCAGGCCGACGCCGCGCTTTATGCGGCCAAGCGTGCCGGGCGCAACCGCGTCATTGCCCAGGTCGCAGCGGACCAGCCCGACGCAGGGCCGGCCCTGAAGACTGCCTGAGCAAACGCTACTCCGCCGCGCCGAGATATTCCGAGAGCGGCGGGCAGGAGCAGACCAGGTTGCGGTCGCCGGCGACGTTGTCGATGCGCGAGACCGGTGGCCAGTATTTCGCCGCCAGATCGGTGTCGCCCGCCGGATAGGCCGCCTCCAGCCGTGAATAGGGATGCTTCCACTCGCCGGCGAGCGCTTCCGCCGCGGTGTGTGGGGCGTTGACCAGCGGGTTGTCGGTGGACGGCCACTCGCCCTTCGCCACTTTTGCCGCCTCGCCGGCGATGGCGATCATCGCCTCGCAAAAACGGTCGAGCTCACGCTTGGGCTCGGACTCGGTCGGCTCGACCATCAGCGTGCCGGCAACCGGGAACGACATGGTCGGCGCATGGAAGCCGTAGTCGATCAGGCGCTTGGCGATATCGTCGACGCTGATGCCGGCGCTCTCCTTGAGCACACGGGTGTCGAGGATGCACTCATGCGCGATGCGATCGCTTCGGCCCTTGTAGAGCAGCGGATAGTGGGGCGCGAGGCGCGTCGCCACGTAATTGGCCGAAACGATCGCCGTCTCGGTCGCCTGCTTCAGGCCAGAGCCGCCCATCATGCGGATATACATCCAGGTGATCGGCAGGATCGACGCGCTGCCGAAAGGAGCCGCCGCCACGGCATGCGCCGAACCCTCGGTGACATGGCCCGGCAGATAGGGTTTCAGATGCGCCCTGACGCCGATCGGGCCGACACCCGGGCCGCCACCGCCATGCGGGATGCAGAAGGTCTTGTGCAGGTTCATGTGGCAGATGTCAGCGCCGATGTCGCCGGGGCGGGCGAGGCCGACCAGGGCGTTCAGGTTGGCGCCGTCGAAATAGACCTGGCCGCCATGCTCGTGGATCAGCGCGCACAGATGGCGCGCGCCTTCCTCGTATACGCCATGCGTCGAAGGATAGGTGAACATCAACGCCGCGAGGTTCTTGGAATGCTCGTTGGCCTTGGCGCGCAGATCGTCCATGTCGATATTGCCGTCGTCAAGGCAACGCACGACGACGACGCTCATGCCGGCCATCGCAGCACTCGCCGGATTGGTGCCGTGCGCGGAAGACGGGATCAGGCAAACGGTGCGGTGGCCCTCGCCGCGCGCGCGATGGTAGGCGCGGATGGCGAGCAGGCCGGCATATTCGCCCTGGCTGCCGGCATTGGGCTGCAGGCTGACGGCGTCGAACCCGGTGATCTCCGACAGCCAGGCCTCCAGGTCGCCGGCCATCTTGCGATAGCCCGCCGAATGGCGGGCCGGCGCGAAGGGATGCAGGTTGGCGACGCTCGGCCAGCTCACCGGCATCATCTCGGCGGCGGCGTTGAGCTTCATGGTGCAGGAGCCGAGCGGGATCATGGCGCGGTCGAGCGCCAAGTCCTTGTCGGCCAGCCGGCGCAGGAACCGCATCATCTCGGTTTCGGAATGGTTGTCGTGGAAGACCGGCTGGGTCAGGAATTCCTTGCCGCGAGGCTTGCCGGGCATGGAATTGCCTTCCGCAGCGCCGGGCTTGGCGCCAAAGAGGTCGGCGATCGCCTTGAGATCGGCTTCCGTCGAGGTCTCGTCGAAGGCGATGCTGACGCGGTCGGCATCGATGACGCGCAATAGCCGGCCGGTCTTCTCGGCGGCTTGCGCGATCGAAGCGGCCCTGCCCTTCACCTCGGCCGTCACCGTGTCGAAGCGGCTCGAGCCGAGCACCGAAACGCCTGCTGCCGTGAGACCCGCGGCAAGACGGTCGGCAAGGCTGTGGACCTGCCCGGCAATCGCCTGCAGGCCGGCGGGGCCGTGCCAGATCGCGTAAGCCGTCGCCATGTTGGCCAGCAGCGCCTGCGCGGTGCAGATGTTGGAGGTGGCCTTGTCGCGGCGGATATGCTGCTCGCGCGTCTGCAGTGCCAGTCGGTAGCCCGGGCGGCCCTTGGTGTCGGTCGACTGGCCGACAAGGCGGCCGGGCATCAGCCGGGTCAGCCTGTCGGAGACGGCGCAATAGGCGGCGTGCGGACCGCCGAAGCCCATCGGCACGCCGAAGCGCTGCATCGGACCGACGGCGATGTCGGCGCCAAGCTTCGCCGGCGCATCCGTCAGCGTCAGCGCCAGCGGATCGGCGATGAAGACGACCAGCGCGCCGGCGGCGCGGGCCTTCTCGATCGCCGCCTTGTGGTCGCCATAGACGCCGAACGTGTCCGGCCAGGAGACGAGCAGGGCGGCGGTGTTGTCGTCGATCGTCTCGCCATCGACCTCGATGCCGAGCGGCTCGGCGCGGGTGCGCACGACGTCCAGCGTCTGCGGATGCGGCGTGCCTGCAAGCGCCACCTTGGTGCGCTTGTCGCGATGGTGGCGCAGCGCGATGCCGACGGCTTCGGCGACGGCGGTGGCTTCATCGAGGAGAGAGGCCGACGCCACCGGCAGGCCGGTGAGCTCGGTGACCAGGGTTTGGAAGTTGAACAGCATTTCCAGGCGGCCCTGGCTGATCTCGGCCTGGTAGGGCGTGTAGGCCGTGTACCAGGCCGGGTTCTCGAAGAGATTGCGCTGGATGACCGGCGGCACGAAGACGCCATGATAGCCGGCGCCGATGAAGCTCTTCAGCACCGTGTTCTTCGCCATGATCGCAGACAGTTCGGCCAGCGCTTCCGCTTCGCTCGCCGGAGCGGGCAGGTCGAGCGGTTGGTCGAGGCGGATCGATCTCGGCACGGCCTGGCTGATCAGCGTTTCGACGGACGGAACGCCGAGCACGGCAAGCATGGCTCTGACATCATTGACGCCGGGGCCGATATGGCGGGCCGAGAAGGGAGTAAGCGCTGCGGTCATGTCTTTATGTCCTGATATCAGCCGATATGGGCTTTGTAGGCGGCCTCATCCATGAGGCTGTCGAGCTGGCCTTCGTCGGCCAGCTTCATCTTCCAGAGCCAGCCGTCGCCGGTCGCGGCCGAATTGACCAGCGAGGGGTCGGCCGATAGCGAAGCGTTGGCCTCGGTGATCTCGCCGTCGACCGGCGCGTAGACGTCCGATGCCGCCTTGACTGATTCGACGACCACGGCCGTATCGCCCTTGGCGAGCTTGCGGCCGATCTCCGGCAGCTCGACGAAAACGAGGTCGCCAAGCTGTTCCTGCGCATAGTCGGTAATGCCGACAGTGGCGACGCCACCTTCGACGCGGAGCCATTCATGGTCTTCAGTGAAATAGGTCTTTGCCATCTGGAAATCATCCTTTGCGGTAGCGGTGTGGGGTAAAGGGCAGGGACGCGACGTCGACCGGGATTTTCGCCCCGCGGACATCGGCGAAGAGTTTCGTGCCGCCTTTGGCCAGCGCGGTGTTGACGTAGCCCATGGCGACCGGGTGCCCCGTCGAAGGGCCGAAGCCGCCCGAAGTGACGTGGCCAGCCGGATTGCCGCCGGCATCGAGGAGCGCCGCGCCGGCGCGAACCGGCTGGCGACCGTCGGGCTTCAGGCCGACGCGCTTCTGCGACGGCCCGCGTTCGATGATCGAGCGCAGCGCGTCGGCACCGATGAAATGGCCGGTAGCGCGAACTTCCCTGGGAATCGCCCACATCAATCCCGCGCTTGCCGGGTCGATTTCCGGCGTAAGGTCCTGGCCATGCAGACAAAGACCGGCTTCGAGCCGCAGGCTGTCGCGCGCGGCAAGGCCGATCCACTGCACGCGCTCATCCCCCAGCAGTGTCGCGACCAGATCCCGCGCGTCCTTCTCCGGCAGGCCGATCTCGAAACCGTCCTCGCCGGTGTAGCCGGAGCGGCTCATGAACCAGTTTTGACGCGGCTCGATGCCGTGCATGAAGAGCAGCGAGCCGGTTTCGATGCCGGCTCGGGACAGCGCGGCCCACGCTTCCGGACCCTGGATTGCCAGGAAGACGCGGTCGAGCGGTTCGATCTTGGCATCGAAATCGGCGGCAAGCGCGCGCAGATGCTTCTCGTCCTCCACCGCGTTGCCGGCATTGGCCACCACCATGAAACGGTCATCGCCCAGGCGCGTCACGATGAGGTCGTCAATGATGCCGGCAGCCTCGTTGAGGAAGAAGGTGTATTTGGACTGGGAAATTTCCGGAGCGCCGGCATCGAGCGGGCAGGCGCGGTCGAGAAGCGCCGCTGTACTCGAACCGGAGACCTCGAACAGCTTCATATGCGAGATGTCGAACAGGCCGGCATGCTCGCGCGTGTGAAGATGCTCCTTCATCACGCCGGGCGAGTAGGTGAGCGGCATCGACCAACCGGCGAAGGCGCCGAAACGCGCGGCTGCGGCCTGATGCAAATCCTCAAGGGGTAGGTGTCTGGTGTCTTCGCCTGTCATGTCTTCTCCAGAGTCGCACGCCAATCGACCGCCATTGGCGGCCTAGTCGTGCCCCTCTGTCTGAAGCCTGAGAGACTCGCGCCCCGTAACTCTGTCGGCAGCGCTTACACCTTCGGCGCGGGAAGATTCCCGACTTTCCAGAGTTGTCTTTCCCGTGCACGGTTCTTTTGCCTGAGAGATTTCGGGCGATTTCCCCTTCGGCGACAGCGTGCGCTGTTCTCTCCCGCAAACAGGAAGGACTCAGTCGCCTGAGCCCTCGACGCGCCATCCATAGCCCGTCGGCGACACCTTGTCACCTCCATGCGACATTTAATGCGCGCCGAGACGATCGATGCCGGCGATGCCGAATGGCTGGCCGAGCGTGTTGGCGGCGGCCAGCAGCCGCTGCGCGACAGCGAGCGCGTGCTGCCGACGCTGATCAGGCAGGCTTCGCCGGAAATTCATCCGCCGCTGAAACCGCTGCTTGAGAAAGTGGCCTGGGCGTTTCCTGCAAGTGTCTTGCAAAGGATGATGTTGGAATGGCCTTCGGGCCAGCCGGTCAGTTCGGCCATGCGCTCGAAGCCGGCCTTTTCGTACAGGCCAGGCGCCTGGAAGTCGTGGGTCGAAACCCATATCCGCAGCGAGCCGCGCGCGGCTGCCTCGGCGACGAAGGCATCGAGCAGTTTCCTGCCGTGGCCAAGGCCCCGGTAGGCCTCGTCGACCCACATCAGCGTGAGTTCGGCAATGCCGGCCCAGGAATAGCCGGCGGCCGCCCCGACGGCGCGGCCTTTCTCATCCCGCAGCGCAAAGACGAGGGCACGGTCGTCGCCACGACCGGTCAGCCGCCGGTTGTCGTTGTCGAGATGCTGCGCGATGGCGTCGAGCCCGGCCGCCGCAAGATCATGCTCGGCCTGCAGGCGAGGACCCATCAAATTCCGCCATACCAGTCGTAGCCATTGTCTTCCCAATAACCGCCGCGGCCGCCGCCGACATTGGCGAAACTGTCGACCAGCTCGATCTTGGAGAGGTATTTCGGCATCTTGTAACCGAGCTGGCGCTCGACCCGCACACGCAGCGGCGCGCCGTTCTCGACCGGCAACGGCTTGCCGTTGAGGCCATAGGCCAGAATCGTCTGCGGATGGCGGGCGTCGATCAGGTCAATGGTGCCGTAATACTTGATGTCGCCGGACAGGCTTTGCTCGATCGTGTCGAGACAGTGGAACATGACGTAGCGGGCCTGCGGCTTGACCACCGCCTGGTCGAGCACCAGCGACAGCGGCGTGCCGGTCCATTTGGCGATGCAGCTCCAGCCTTCGACGCAGTCGTGGCGGGTGATCTGCGTGCGGCTCGGCATGTTCTGGAGCTGCTCGCGGGTCAGCGACAGCGGTTTTTCGACAAGGCCGGTAACCTCCAGCCGCCAGTCGGCGAAATTGTTGACGAGCAGACCTTTGTAGGTGTCGTCATCGGGCGCCGTGACGCCGTTCGGCCGCTGCGGCTGGCGGATGTCGGCTTCGGTGAATTCCGGCGCCAGCGCGTCGCGGCCGGCGAGCAGGCGCTGGGCGCGCCAGGTCAGGCCATTGGCGTTTTCGAGGAAGCTGCGCAGGCCGCCGCCGATGCCGAGGCCGCTGTCGAATACGTCACAACCCGACAGCGCGATGCCCGACAGGCCGAGGCTGCTGGCGGTCAAGAACTTGCGGCGGCTGATCTCAAATTTTGCCATGTCAAGCGCTCCTCTCGGTCGGCTCAGCGTGCTTCGCAGGCGGGTCGGTGCGGTACCAGCCGGTGATGATCGAGCGCAGCTCGTTGATCGGGCCGGCAGCCAGGATCATCAGGATGTGAACAATGAAGAAGAGGACGAGCAGCACCATGACGGTGAAATGGATGCTGCGCGCCGTCTGCCTGCCGCCAAGCACTTCGTTGAGCCAGGGCAGCACCGAATCCATGCTTGGCGACATGGCGAGGCCGGTGATGATCATCAGCGGCAGAAGCACGAAGAGCACGCCGCCATAAGCCATTTTCTGCAGCGTGTTGTATTCGCGGGTGTGGTGAAACTTCAGCTTCGCGTGGTCAATGACGTCGCGCGGCAGGCGCTTCAGGTCGTCCAGGCGCGGGGCAAGGTCGCGGCGGATATGGCCGTTGACCAGCCCGGCGATCAGCCACACCAGCAAGGTCGTGGTCAGGATCCAGGCGAAGAAGAAATGAACGACGCGGGCGGTACCGAGATCATAATAGGAGGGGATCGTCGCCCAGGAGGGGAAGGCGCGTGGCGTCTCCTGGCCGGGCGGGCCGGACCAGCCGAGCACGCCGGTGGTGTCGAAACGGTGGCCGAAAATCGCGGTGAAGCCGCGCGGGCCGTTGTTGGTGTTCTCTGCACCTATCTCGAGGATGGTGTTGTTGAACCCGAAGCCCGACTGCTTGCCGATATAGAGCTGCGGGCGGGCGTTGAAGATCTGCAGGCCGGAGAGCAGCATGAAGAACAACGAGATCGCCCACAGCCAATGCGTCAGCCGCGTCCAGCGCGACTGCCGGTAGATGAGGGTCGCATCCTTCGCGTTCGCTCCGGCGGCGGATTGGCTTGTGGCAGCAGAGTCCAATTTTCGTCCTCCAGCCGCATGACGCGCGGCGTCGCAGATTACCGTCTTCTCCCCAATACGTCGCCGGCCAAGGCGATGTTTCGTGCGATCACGAATTTATTACGGGGCGCCCAGGCTGACCGCGAGATTGACCGCCGCGGCGAGGATCACCGCGTTGAAGAAGAAGGTCAGGACCGAATGCACAAGCACGACAAGGCGCATTTGCGAGGTTGTGATGGCGGTGTCCGCCGTCTGGGCGGTCATGCCGATGACCGTCGCGAAGTAAAGGAAATCCCAGCCTTCCGGCCGTTTTTTGCCGGGGAAGTCGAGGCCGCCGACAGGCATCTTCTTCCTGGTGGCGGCATCGATCTCGTCGCCGTCCTTCCAGTAGACATGCGCGTAATGCAGCGACGCCATGGCATGGATGGTAAACCAGCCGAGCGGGATCGACAGCACGGCGAAGCCGAGCTGCAAAGGTTGCACGCCGTTCTTTCGATTGATGAGCAGAAACAGCGAGATGATGGCGGCACCGACGACGAAGAGCGTGACGGCGAAGATCAGCAACACCGGCAGGTCGGTGGCGCGGGCGTTCTTGCTGAGATAGCGGCCGGTGAGCTTCGGCATCTGGAAGAGCACAAGAGCGATATAGGTGGCGAAGAACACGTTGGCGCCGATGGAGTAGGGGAGCGGCGCGCGCAACAGCAGTGCGAGCAGCAGCGCGACGATGCCGATGGCCGCGGCGAGGGCGAACTGCATGTGCCGATGCATCGGCGTCTTGAGATCGTCACCCATGGCCCGAGGCCCTTGAAGATTTGGATCAGTCCGGTGTGACGGATTTGAGCGCGCGCCGCAAGATGCGGTCGAGCTCGCCGAGGAACTGCGACCTGTCCTTCGGCGTGAAGGAGGCGTTGAAGCCGCGGCTCTCGCCGGTCTCGCGCAGATGCTGCCTGAGGTCGCGCATGGCCACCGCCATGCCGATGGTCTCCGGCGTGAAGGGGCGGCCGGTGGGGCCCAGCACATGCGCGCCGAGAGCCACCGTGCGCGCGGCAAGCGGGATGTCGGCGGTCACCACAATGTCATTGGATCTTGCATTCTCGACGATCCAGTCGTCCGCAGCGTCCGCGCCTTTTGAGACGACGATGTTGCGGATCATCGGATCGCGCGACGGCCGCAACCCGCCATTGGAGACATAGGTCACGATGACGCCATGGCGCTCCGCCACTTTCTCGACCTCGGCTTTCACCGGGCAGGCGTCCGCGTCGACATAGATGATGGGCTCGTGCATCGTCACTTCCAAACAAATATGGGGCCGGCGTGTCAGCCAGCCCCATGGCAGAAATCGCAGGATTTGTCAGGCGGCCAAGGCTCCCGACCTCTTCGCCGTCCAGGTGGCCATATAGTCCATCAGGCCGGGATTGAGGCAATCATAGGGCTCGAGCCCGATCGACTTCAGCTGGCCGCGGATGCCATCCATGCGGCTCGGATCGACGCCGGATTCGATGATCGACGACACGAAAGCGGCGAAGCCCGGCGGCGACCAGCCATCCTCCTCGAAACGCTCGGGATGGATGAAGGACAGGCCCTTGAAGGGATGGTCGCGCTCGACCGGGCCGTACATGTGGACGCCGCAGCCCGTGCAGGCATGGCGCTGGATCAGCGCCGAAGGATCGACCACCTTGAGCTTGTCGCCGTTTTCGGTGACGGTGACATCGCCGGTGCCGGCGACGGCCACCACCGAAAAGATGGCGCCTTCCGGCTTCCAGCACTTGGTGCAGCCGCAGGCATGGTTGTGGGCGATCTGGCCCTTGACCTTCACCTTCACCGGATTGCTGGTGCACAGGCAAACCAGCGTGCCGCCGGAGAAGGATGCGCTCTCCCTCGGCAAGCCGTTGTCGATCGAATGATGCAGTTTTTCAGCCATTCCTGTTTCCTCCCATGTTTTTTGGTCATGCCGACCCAGTGTCGATGACCATCTCCCTTTCCATGAAGTGCACCTTCAGCAGTTGGTGCACCTCGCTCAAGCTCCTCCTCAAGAACCTGCTATGCACGAGATAGGCGATTTCGTCTTCGCGCGATCGATCTCCTCCAGTCGATTTCGACGTGCTTATTCTCCTGAAAACTGCGCCCACAAATCCTTGCCGAAGTTCTGTATCCGATCGATCGCCGACTTCTCGTGGTCGACGAAGCGAATTCGAACTTCCTTCACTAGTAAACCACGACGCTGCGGATCGACTTGCCCTCGTGCATGAGGTCGAAGCCCTTGTTGATGTCCTCCAGCTTCAGCGTATGGGTGATCATCGGGTCGATCTGGATCTTTTTCTCCATGTACCAGTCGACGATCCGCGGCACATCGGTGCGGCCGCGCGCGCCGCCGAAGGCGGTACCCATCCAGGTGCGGCCGGTGACCAGCTGGAAGGGCCGCGTCGATATCTCCTGGCCGGCGCCGGCAACGCCGATGATGACCGACTTGCCCCAGCCGCGATGCGAGGCCTCCAGCGCCTGGCGCATCACCTTGGTGTTGCCTGTGCAGTCGAAGGTGTAGTCGGCGCCGCCGATCTGGTCGGCGCCGCGCTTGGTCATGTTGACCAGGTAAGGCACGATGTCGCCGTCGATCTCCTTCGGATTGACGAAATGCGTCATGCCGAACTTCTCGCCCCAAGCTTTCTTGTCGTTGTTGACATCGACGCCGATAATCATGTCTGCGCCGGCCAGGCGAAGACCCTGGATGACGTTGAGGCCAATGCCGCCCAAGCCGAAGACCACGGCGGTTGCGCCCTGTTCGACCTTGGCGGTGTTGATGACGGCGCCGATGCCGGTCGTCACGCCGCAGCCGATGTAGCAGATCTTGTCGAAGGGGGCGTCGGGGTTGACCTTGGCGACCGCGATCTCCGGCAGCACGGTGAAGTTGGAGAAGGTCGAGCAGCCCATGTAATGAAAGAGCTTGTCCTTGCCCATCGAGAAGCGCGAGGTGCCGTCCGGCATCAGGCCTTGCCCCTGCGTGGCGCGGATGGCGGTGCAGAGATTGGTCTTGCGCGACAGGCAGGACGGGCACTGCCGGCATTCGGGCGTATAGAGCGGGATGACATGGTCGCCTTTCCTGACCGAGGTCACGCCCTTGCCGACATCGACCACGATGCCCGCGCCTTCATGGCCGAGGATCGCCGGGAACAGCCCTTCCGGATCGGCGCCCGACAGAGTGAACTCGTCGGTGTGGCAGATGCCGGTCGCCTTGACCTCGACCAGCACCTCGCCTTCGCGCGGGCCCTCGAGGTCTACCTCCATGATCTCCAGCGGCTTTCCAGCGGCAACGGCTACGGCGGCACGCGTTTTCATGAGGCACTCCTCCCAAGCGATCTGTAAGTTTCAGCTGACGGCAAGCTGTCGGCAGCGAATGCCGGCCTGCCGCCCCTTTGGTGTTGGGGTGACATTAGCGAGTTCCGCGCCGGCGGCCAACGTCTCTTGCGACGTTTTTCGGCGCGGTTCCTGCAATTGGCGCCAGCCGTGGGAGCCGGCCGTGGGCTCTTGAGGCGCACCGGAATTGTCCATAGAACTGGACCGCTTCGCCGGAGGACGACATCCGAATGTTCAAGAAGATCCTGATCGCCAATCGCGGCGAGATCGCCTGCCGCGTGATCAAGACGGCGCGCAATATGGGCATTGCCACCGTTGCGGTCTATTCGGATGCCGATCGCGATGCCGTGCATGTCGAAATGGCCGACGAAGCAGTGCATATCGGGCCTTCGCCGGCGGCACAGAGCTATCTGCTGCCAGAGAAGATCATCGCCGCCTGTAAGGAAACCGGCGCGGAAGCCGTGCATCCGGGCTATGGTTTCCTGTCGGAGCGGGCCTCTTTCTGCGAGGCGCTGGAGAAGCAAGGCATCGTCTTCATCGGGCCGAAGCCCAAGGCCATCAAGGCGATGGGCGACAAGATCGAATCGAAGAAGTTTGCCAGCCAGGCCAAGGTCTCGACCGTGCCCGGCTGGCTGGGCGTCATCGAAGACGCCGACCATGCCGAAAGGATCGCCGGCGAGATCGGCTATCCGGTGATGATCAAGGCCTCGGCCGGCGGCGGCGGCAAGGGCATGCGCATCGCCTGGAGCAAGGCGGAGGTGCGCGACGGTTTCGAGCGGGCGCGCTCGGAAGCAAAAAGCTCCTTTGGCGACGACCGCGTCTTCATCGAGAAGTTCGTCGTGGATCCCCGCCACATCGAGATCCAGGTGCTGGCCGACGCGCATGGCACCGCCCTTTACCTTGGCGAGCGCGAATGCTCGATCCAGCGCCGCAACCAGAAAGTGGTCGAGGAGGCGCCGTCGCCATTCCTCGACGCCAAGACCAGAAAGGCCATGGGCGAGCAGGCGGTGGCGCTGGCGAAAGCCGTCGACTACCAGAGCGCCGGCACCGTCGAGTTCATCGTCGATAAGGACAAGAACTTCTATTTTCTTGAGATGAATACGCGATTGCAGGTCGAGCACCCGGTGACCGAACTGGTCACCGGCATCGACCTGGTCGAGCAGATGATCCGCGTCGCTGCGGGCGAGAAGCTCGGCATCAGGCAGAGCGACGTGAAGCTTAACGGCTGGGCGGTGGAAAGCCGCCTTTACGCCGAGGATCCCTTCCGCAACTTCCTGCCGTCGATCGGTCGGCTGACGCGCTATCGGCCACCGGAGGAGGGTACGTTCGGCGGCACCGTCATCCGCAACGACACCGGCGTCACCGAAGGCTCGGAAATCGCGATGTTCTACGATCCGATGGTGGCCAAGCTCTGCACCTGGGCGCCGACAAGGCTGGAAGCCATCGACGCCATGTCGGAGGCGCTCGACAGGTTCGTCGTCGACGGCATCGAGCATAACATCCCGTTCCTTTCGGCGCTGATGCAGCATCCGCGCTGGCGCGAGGGGCGGCTGTCGACAGGCTTCATCGCTGAGGAGTATCCGGACGGTTTTTCGCCGGTCGCGCCGGATGGCGAGGAGAGGGCAGTATTCGCCGCCGTCGCAACGGCGATCGAACTGCTGCGCCGCGACCGGCTCGACCGCCTCAGCGGCCGGCTGGCGCCGCATTCCGGACATCTCAAACGCGATTGGGTGGTAAAGATCGGCGCCGACTATCTGCCGGTCGAGATCGTCGACGGCATGGTTTCCATCCCGATGGAGGTCGATCTATCGATCGACGGCGGCAAGCCGTTGACGGTCGCCTCCGACTGGCGGCCGGGCGACGCGATCTGGCAGGGCACGGTCGGCGGCAACAGCATCGCAGCCCAGATCCGTCCCGCGCTGAACGGGCTGCGGATTGCTTGGAAAGGCATGTCGGTGACGGCCCGGGCCATGCTGCCGCGCACGGCCGAGCTTGAAAGGCTGATGCCGGAGAAACTGCCGCCGGACACCTCGAAGATGCTGCTCTGCCCGATGCCCGGCCTCGTCGTCTCGATTGCCGTTGCCGAGGGCCAAGAGGTCAAGGCCGGCGAGACGCTGGCCGTGGTCGAGGCGATGAAGATGGAAAACGTGCTGCGCGCCGAACGCGATCTCACCGTGGCAAAGCTCAACGCCAAACCGGGGGACAGCCTCGCGGTCGATGCCGTGATCATGGAGTTCGCCTGAGAAGAGGCGGTACCGGGTCGCAAGCCTGTGCCCTGTGGGTCATTTGTGCTGGACTGGCATGGCCCCGTCCGGGACAATACATCTGCATGGATCTTGAGTCTTTGGAACAGCGCGACAAAAACATGGCGGATGAACGACTTCCACGCGACCCGTTGCAGCGCGAAGCAGCCGTGAAGGCCGCGCGGCCGGAAGCGGCGGCGCGCACCTTTATCCATCTGCGCGTGCATTCGGCCTATTCGCTGCTCGAAGGCGCGCTGCAGCTTGGCGCGATCGTCGGCCATGCGGTCAAGGACGAGGCGCCGGCGATCGCGGTCACTGACACCAACAACCTGTTCGGCGCGCTCGAATTCGCGCAGAAGGCGGTCAAGGACGGCATCCAGCCGATCATCGGCTGCCAGATCGATCTGGCCTTTTCCGGCGAGGCGAGCGACGGCCAGCGCGACCGTCGCCGGCATGGGCCGGAGATGTCGCCGGTCGTGCTGATCGCCGCCAGCGAGGCTGGCTATGCCAATCTCGTGCGGCTGATCAGTAAGGTCTATCTCGAGACGCCGCCCGGCGAGCCGGTGCACCTGACCAGCGCCACGCTGGAAGGCTGGTGCGACGGGCTGATCTGCCTGACCGGCGGGCCGCGCGGTCCGATCGGCAGCGCGCTCAAAGCGGACCGGCGCGACCTCGCTGAACAGCGGCTGCTGTTCCTCAAGGGCCTGTTCGGCGACAGGCTTTATGTCGAGTTGGAGCGGGTGGCCGGCTACGACCGCATGGTCGAAAAGTCGACGGTCGACCTGGCCTATACGCACGACCTGCCGCTGGTCGCCACCAACGAGGCGTTCTTCTCAAAGCGCGATGACTACGAGGCGCATGACGCGCTGATTGCGATTGCCGAAGGCTCGGTGGTCGCCGCGGACAATCGCCGGCGGCTTTCACCGGACAATTTCCTGCGCGGCCAGGCCGAGATGGCACGGCTCTTCTCCGACCTGCCCGAAGCGATCGACAACACGGTCGAGATCGCCATGCGCTGCTCCTATTATCCGAAGAACCGCAGCCCGATCCTGCCGCGTTTCACCGGCGCCGACGCCGCCGACAAGGATGCGGCCGAGAAGGCCGAGGCGGCAGAGCTTGCCCGTCAGGCGCGAGAGGGTCTGGAGGCGCGACTCGCCAAGCACGGGCCCACGCCCGGCTATACGGTCGAGCAGTATCGCGAACGGCTCGAATTCGAGCTCGGCATCATCGAGAAGATGAAGTTTCCGGGCTACTTCCTGATCGTCGCCGACTTCATCAAATGGGCGAAGGCCCAAGGCATTCCCGTCGGGCCGGGGCGCGGTTCGGGCGCCGGCTCGCTGGTCGCCTATTCGACCACCATCACCGACATCGACCCGCTGCGTTTCTCGCTGCTGTTCGAGCGCTTCCTCAACCCGGACCGCGTCTCGATGCCGGACTTCGACATCGACTTCTGCCAGGACCGGCGCGAGGAGGTCATCCGCTACGTCCAGCAGAAATACGGCCGCGATCAGGTCGGCCAGATCATCACCTTCGGTACGCTGCAGGCGCGCGCGGTGCTACGCGACGTCGGCCGCGTGCTGCAGATGCCTTACGGCCAGGTCGACAAGCTCTCCAAGATGGTACCGCAGAACCCGGCCAACCCGGTCAAGCTGGCCGACGCCATCGCCAACGAGCCGCGCTTCGCCGAGGAGGCGGAGAAGGAGCCGATCGTGCAGACGCTGCTCGACACCGCGCAGAAGCTCGAAGGCCTCTACCGCCATGCCTCGACGCATGCTGCCGGTATCGTCATCGGCGACCGGCCGCTGTCGGAGCTGGTGCCGATGTATCGCGATCCGCGCTCGGACATGCCGGTCACCCAGTTCAACATGAAATATGTCGAGCAGGCGGGGCTGGTGAAATTCGACTTCCTCGGCCTGAAGACGCTGACCGTGCTGGAAACGGCGGTGAAGCTCATCCGCCGGCGCGGCGTCGACATCGATCTCGCCACGATACCGCTCGACGATCCCGACACCTACGCCATGCTGTCGCGCGGCGAGGTGGTCGGCGTGTTCCAGGTTGAAAGTGCCGGCATGCGCAAGGCGCTGATCGGCATGCGGCCGGACTGCATCGAGGACATCATCGCGCTGGTGGCGCTCTACCGTCCCGGTCCGATGGAGAACATCCCGACCTACAACGCCAGAAAGCATGGCGAGGAGGAGATGGCCTCGATCCATCCCAAGATCGACCATCTGGTGAAGGAAACGCAAGGCGTCATCGTCTACCAGGAACAGGTGATGCAGATCGCGCAGGAGCTTTCCGGCTATTCGCTCGGCGAAGCCGACCTTCTGCGCCGCGCCATGGGCAAGAAGATCCGCGCCGAGATGGACAAGCAGCGCGAGCGCTTCGTCTCCGGCGCGGTCGAGCGCGGCGTCTCAAAGCCGCAAGCCGATTTCATCTTCGACCTCCTGGCCAAGTTCGCCGACTACGGCTTCAACAAGTCGCACGCCGCGGCCTACGCGGTCGTTTCCTACCAGACCGCCTATCTCAAGGCGCATTACCCGGTCGAGTTCCTGGCGGCGTCGATGACGCTCGACATGAGCAATACCGACAAGCTGGCCGATTTCCGCCAGGACGCCATGCGGCTCGGCATTGAGGTGGTGGCGCCGTCGGTGATGACCAGCTTCCGACCCTTCGAGGTTGGCGAGAACAAGATTTTCTATTCGCTGGCGGCGCTGAAGGGCGTCGGCGACGCGGCGGTCGAGCACATCGTCGAGAAGCGCGGCGAGAAGCCGTTCAAGAACCTTGCCGATTTCTGCGAGCGCGTCGATCCGAAGATCGTCGGCAAGCGCGTCTTCGAAAGCCTGATCATGGCCGGCGCGCTCGATTGCTTCGGCCACGACCGCGCCCAGATGATGGCCGGCGTCGAGCGCATGATGGGCCTCGCCTCGCTGGCGCAGCAGAATGCCATTTCCGGCCAGGCCGACATTTTCGGCGCATCGCTCGGGAGCCAGTCGCAGGCGCTCAACCTGCCGGCGACCGACCCTTGGCTTGCCGCAGACCGGCTGCATCGCGAGTTCCAGGTGGTCGGCTTCTATCTCTCGGCGCATCCGCTGGACGAGTACAAGGCTGCACTCCAGAAGATGCGGGTGCAGAACTGGGCGGAATTCTCGGCCGCGGTCAAACGCGGCGCCGCGGCCGGGCGTCTCGCCGGCACGGTCACCTCCAAGCAGGAGCGCAAGACCCGTACCGGCAACAAGATGGGCGTCGTGCAGTTTTCCGACACGACCGGACAGTATGAAGCTGTGCTGTTTTCCGAAGGCCTGGCGCAGTATCGCGACATGCTGGAGCCCGGCAGTTCGGTGGTGATTATGGTTGCAGCCGAAGACAGGCCTGAGGGCGTAAACCTGCGCATTAACTCGGTGCAATCACTGGACGATGAAGCCAGCCGCATCCAGAAAGCGCTACGCATCTTTGTCAGGGACGATGGACCATCATCGATTATTCAATCGCAGCTCAAGCAGCGTGGCGACAGTCAAGTCAGCATCATCGTTCTCAAGGGAGAGGCGCAGGGCGAGATTGAGATCGGCCTGGGTAATTATCGCGTCTCGCCGCAAATCGCCTCCGCCATGCGCGCGGTACAGGGCGTGGTGGACGTGGAGTTGGTCTAGCTCAGGGCGTAGCCGCCTCCGCCTCTGCCACCCGCGGCGTCTTCTTCTGCAGGTTGAGCAAATTGCCGGCGAGGATCAGGGCCGCGCCGCCGGCGGTGAAGACGTCGACCTGCTCACGATAGAGCAGCCAGCCGACCAGCGCCGTCAGCGGCACGCGCAGGAAATCCATCGGCGAGATGATCGTGGCATCGGCGTGGACCAGCGCGCGGGCCAGGCAGAAATGCGACGACATGCCGGTGAAGGCGATGACGAAGATCCATGGCCAGAGCCCGGGCGAAGGGTTGTGCCAGCTATAAAGAGCCGGGATCAAGCCAACCACCGACTGGATGATCAGCATCCAGAAGATGATGCGCACCACGCTTTCGGTCCTAGTCATCGACTTCACCAGCACCATCGAGATGCCGAAGCAGACCGCGGCGCCGAGCACGACGAGGTGGCCGGGATCCATCGAGCCCGCGCTGGGGCGCACGATGATCACCACGCCGATCAGGCCAAGCGCGATCGCCGTCAGTTTTGACCGGGATAGTCTTTCCCCCAGAAAACTGACCGCGAGAATCGCCGTCCAGATCGGCGTCGTGAACTCGATCGAGATCAGCACGGCGAGCGGAATGAGCGTCAGCGCGTAGAGCCACGCGGCCTGGCCGGCGTAGTGGATGACATTGCGGGCAATGTGGGCGAAAGGGCGCCCGGTACGCATTGCGGCGAAACCGCCATTCATCACCACCAGCGGCAAAAGGATGAAGAAACCGATCACCGAGCGCAGTTCCAGCACCTGGAAGACGTTGAGCTCGGCCGTCGTCTCGCGGCCGGCAACCGACATCGCCAGCATCGAGGCGATTGACAGAGCCATCCAGAATGCAGCTTTTGGGATCGAGGGAGCGGGCGCCATTTGGGCGCCTATGTCGCAAGCCTGGGCTTGGGCCGCAACCGTTAGCGGCGGCATTCCACTGGACCAGCCAATCGGGATATCAAAAAACCGTCATAGCGACGGCGGAACCTTGCCGTCGCAGCGTCCGTTAAGTCCACGCTTCCGTCGTCCTTCGGAAGATGCCGGCCGAAACGGTGTCATACTTTTCCTGGAATTGTTCTAGTGATCGCGAGAGGGGAACGCCTTGATGAAATCGACTGCCGCCTTGCTGGTCGCCGCTTGCCTTTTGTGCTCGACGGGCGCGCGTGCCGACGAGGCCGCTTTTCTGCGCTCACTGCAGGGAAAGTTTTCTGGCAAGGGCACCGTCAGGATCAGAACCAACACCCCGGTGATGAACATCAACTGCACCTTCACCTCGGACGCGACGGCGAACTCGCTGTCGCTTGACGGCACCTGCCGCGCACTGCTGATCATGTCGCGGGAAATACGCGCCGACCTGAAGGTCAGCGGGGCGAGCTACACCGGCACCTATATCGGCTCGCGCAGCGGGCCCGCGGGGCTGAGCGGAAGCCGCACGGGCGACGCGATCAATCTCGACATCCACTGGGCGAAAATCGTCAATGGCGACCGCGACGCGGAACTGACGGTCGAGAAGGTCGGGCCGGACAATATGCGCATGACGGTGACCGACATGGATCCGGCGACGGGCAAGATGGTGGTGACGAGCCGGATCGATCTCACGCGCAGCTGACCTTTGCTTTGACGCGATTCCGGACGGGTAGGCGACGGCGAAGTCGCCGCGCCTGACCGCTTCACACTTTTCCTGGAATTGCTCTAAACGTCACTCTTCCAGCGGCTCGGGCGGATTGGCGGCGCGGCCCTTGCCGAAGGTATAACCGGTCTCGACGGCTTTCCTGCCGAACTTGTCGCGCAACGTGTCCATCGCGCCTTCGGCAAGCGCGCGCTTGCGCGACTGCAGGTCGACCAGATCCGGCGGATCGGCCTTTTCATCGTCGGAGAGGTCGCTGACGCCGATGCCGAGCAGGCGGAATTTTGTGCCGTCTGCCTCGCGGCGCAAAAGGTCTAGCCCGGTCTGGAAGATGCGGTCGGCCAGGCGTGTCGGATCGCCGAGCTGGCGGTTGCGGGTCCGGGTCTTGAAATCCTGCGTCTTCAGCTTCAGCACCACGGTGCGCCCCGCAATGCCCGATTTCTTCAGCCGCGCTGAGACTTTTTCTGACAGGCCGCGCAGCACCGGCACCAGCTCCGCCAGAGCGGCGATGTCGGTGTCGAAAGTGGTTTCGGCCGACACGCTCTTTGCATCGCCGTCGGGGTCGACCGGGCGGTCGTCCTCGCCGCGCGACAGCCGATAGAGCCGGTCGCCCATCACGCCATAGCGGCGCATCAGATCGCCGCGCTCCATGCGCTGCAATTGCGCGATCATGCGGATGCCGTCGCGCTCCAGCGTCGCGGCCAGCGCCTTGCCGACGCCCCAGATCATCGTCACCGGCTGCGCGGCGAGGAAGCTTGGCGCCTCGGCTTCGCCGATTACCGAAAAGCCGCGCGGCTTGCGGAAATCCGAGGCGATCTTGGCCAGGAACTTGCAGTAGGAGAGGCCGGCCGAAACGGTGATGCCGATTTCCCTTTCCACCGTCTGCGCAAAGCGCGCCAGCACCAGCGCCGGCGGCATGCCGTGCAGCCGCTCGGTGCCGGCAAGGTCGAGAAAGGCTTCGTCGATCGACAGCGGCTCGACCTGCGGCGTCAGCGCCTGCATCAACGCGCGGACCTGGCGTCCGACGCCGACATATTTTTCCATATTGGGCGGGATCACCACCGCTTCCGGGCAGAGTTCCAGCGCCTTGAACATCGGCATGGCCGAGCGAACACCCTGGATGCGGGCGATGTAGCAGGCGGTGGAGACGACGCCGCGCCGACCGCCGCCGACTATGACCGGCCTGTCCTTCAGCGCCGGATTGTCGCGCTTTTCGATCGCCGCGTAGAAGGCGTCGCAATCGATATGGGCGATCTTGAGCCGGTAGAGCTCTTCATGGCGGACAAGGCGCGGACTGCCGCAGCGATCGCAGCGGCGCGTCTGCGAGCGCTGGAGCGCCAGGCAGTCACGGCAAAAACCGTGTTCGGGATTGTTGACAGGAGCCGCCATCGCTGCGAACATAAAGAGAACAAACGCAATGGTACGACAGCGCAGCGCCGGCAACAAGCTTGGCCTGGGGAGAACGCATGAGCACGACCATAGCACCGCTGACCCCTGAGCGCTGGTCCGATTTCGAGGACCTCTTCGGCAAGCAGGGCGCCTGTTACGGCTGCTGGTGCACGCATTTCCGGCTGGCGCCGGCGGAACGCCGCGCCAGCGACAAGGAGCGCAACAAGGACCTCATCAAGGCGCGAATCGAGGCCGGTCCGCCGCCGGGACTTCTCGCCTTCGAGGACGGCAAGGCCGTCGGCTGGATGCAGGTCGGCCCGCGCGCCGACATCCCCGAGTGGAACAATCAGGGCAGGGGCTCGGCGCCGGTCGATCGGGCCGATGCCGACGACCCGACGGTCTGGGCGATCTCCTGCTTCTTCGTCCGCGTCAAGGCGAGGGGACGAGGCATCACGCATCGCCTCGTCGAGGGCGGCATCGCCTTCGCCCGCGAGAACGGCGCGAGGCTGCTGGAAGCCTGCCCGATCGACCTGTCGCGCGATTCGCGCTCGATCGGGCTTTTCGTCGGCTCGTCGCGGGTGTTCGAGAAGGCCGGCTTCGAAAGGCTGGTGGAACGCAAGCCCGGCCGGCCGCTGATGCGCTTGGTGCTTTAGCCGGATGCGCTTTTGGCCTACAGTCGGCGTCTTGCGGCTGTAACGCTTCTTGCCTACCAGAAGCATAAATCATTCTTCCGGGACCACGGAGAACCAACGTGAAGCGTATTTTGCCACTTGCCTTTGCCCTTGCGCTCAGCGCGCCCACCTTTGCGCAGACTGTGGACAGCCAAGGCGCCAAAGATCTGTCCGACAATCTGGCGCGCTATTTTGGCAAGCAGGCCTTCGACAAGGGCGTGCTCAAGGTTTCGGTCGAGGGCGACGCCTACAAGATCGCGCTCGACATCAAAGCGCTCGTCAACGCGCTGCCGGAGCAGAAGCTCCTGAAATTCGACATGGCGCCATACGCGCTGATGGTGAAGCCGCGCAGCGACGGATCATGGGATGTCTCGTCGAATTTCTCGCAGGGCGCTTCCTTCGAATTCGACGGGCCGGAGGGCCGTCAGAGCATGGAGTTCACGATCAAGGACGGCAAGTTGACCAGCGTCTACGATCCGGCCCTTGCGGCCTTCACCAGCGCTACCAGCTCATTGGCCGGGATGACCATGACGTCGCGGGAAGCCAAGCAGCAGGCCGACGTCTCGACCGGCGCCGGTACCGCCACCGTTACCGCGACCAAGTCCGCCAATGGCGGCGTCGACTTCACCGCCACGCAAAAAGTCTCGAACTTTGTCGAGATGATCAAAGTCGATGATCCCGAAAAAGGATTGAACTTCCCGCTCACCCTGAAGACGCCGGAACTGTCGGTGGATGCGAACGGCAAAGGTGTGCGGACGAAGCCGCTGCTCGACCTGCTTGCCTTTGCCGTGGCCAATGAGGACCAAGCAAAGCTCAAGGCGAACCAGGCCGAGTTGAAATCGCTCATGCTGGCTGCGCTGCCCATCTGGGAAAGGATCGAGGGCAATTACGGCTTCAAGAATTTCGAGGTGGAGAGCCCTGTCGGCAAATTCGGGGCCACGCAGTTCAGCACCGCATTCGGCATGGACGGCGTCTCCCAGAACGGCAAGGTTGATTACACGATCAAGGCCACCGGTCTGACAATCCCGCATCAGACCCTGCCTGAATGGACGGTGCCGCTGTTGCCCACGGACATCGACCTGAATTTCGGCGGCGCCAATATCGATCTCGACACGATGGCGAAAAAGGCGATCGAAGCCTTTGATCTCAATAAGAATCCGCCGCTCTCGGATGAATTCGGCAAGGCTCTGGTCGCCGATTTCAAGGCCAAGGATCCGAAGGTCGTCATCGGACACAGCACGGTGAAGAATGGCGACATCGAGCTCGCGATGGAAGGCGAGATGACGTTTCCCGGCGAAAAACCGGATGCGAGCGTCACCGTCGACGTCGCCGGCTACGACAAGATCGTCGACGCCCTGAAGGAAGGGGCCAAGAGCGATGAGCAAATGGCGCAGGCCTTCCCGTTTGCACTGGCCGTCAAAGGCTTCGGCAAGACGCTGCCGGACGGTCGCCTGGAGTGGGTGATCAACACCAAGGCCGACGGATCCCTCACGGTCAACGGCGCGATGCTGAAGGGGCCGGATGCCACCCAGGACGGCAGCTCCGGCCAGGATGACAATTCAGGCGATGACGGCGCGAACGGAACCGACAACTCAACCGGCGGCGACAATTCGGATGGCGGCGACAATGGCGGGGCCGGCGCGAAGCTGCAGCCCTGAACGCTCGCACTAAAGCGCGTCGCGATCTTTCAGATTCGCTCCATGCGCTTAGGGTCTTGATTTTACGCATGTCTTTATCCCGAAACCGGTTCCCACTTTCGGGAGACATGCTTTAAAGCCCGAGAGCGCTCGCGATCTTTGGTGCTGCCTCACGCCAGTCCTCGACCGAGATGATGTCTTCCGGCGTCGGCGGCAGGAAGGCGCGCAGCGAATTGTCGGCCATCAAATGGAAGAGGTACGCGTCCGCGATGGAATTGCGCGCCGAGATCAGGTTGGAGGGCTGGTCGTCGACGAAGGCGACCGGCCGACTTTTAAGGCCGCGCAGTTTGGCAATGGCCGGTCCCTTGGCCATCTCCGTCGTCAGAAGCGGATAGTTGAGCCCCAACGCATCGAGATGCGCGCGGCGCACGGCGCGGTGCTTGTGCGGCATGGCGGTCAGCATGACGATCTCGGCGCTTCGGCCGAGCATCGCCAGCGCATCCGCAGCGCCCTCGGTGATGCTTTGCCAATCCGCCTGGGCGTCGAAGAATTCGCCAAGCAGCGCCGTCACTTCCGGCTGTTCGATCAGACGCCCGGTCGCCGTTTCGGCGATGTTGCCGGTGAGGCGGAAGGATGCCAGCGTCAGTCCGAAGCCGCGCGTTTTCAGGAAATGGGGGAAGGGCCGGACGAATTCGAGCACGACATCATCGACGTCCAGCACGAGCAGCGGGCGATCGTCGGCGGCAAGCTCTTCGATCTGCCGCGCCGTCTCGGGATCGTCGCTCATGTCGAACGCTCGTGATCGTCGTTGCCGAGCGGAAGGGCGCGCAATGCCTTGCCGACGGCGGCCGGAGGCGTGCCGGTCTCCTCGGCGAAGCGCAGCAGCGTCGGCTCATGAGCAAGGATGAATTGCAGGACGCCGGCAAGGAAGCCGGGCTCCGCGGCAGCCCTGCGGATCGAGTTTGCCTCGATGCCGGTGATCGCCAGAAAGCGGGGCAGAAGCTCCGGATCGGCGGCGACGAAGCCCAGCGCCTTGACAGCAATGGTTTCCGCTTCCTCGCGCATTGACGCTGCGTTCGCCATCACTACCTTTGGAATTGTGGATTTTTTCGAGTCTCCTTCCGCAGTAACGGCAAGCGTCGCTTGCGGCAAGCCTCCGCTCTCTCCCGTACAACGTCCGAAGGTGGAATTGGTGCAGCTTTCCAACCTTCGGTTTCCGTTTCGTCAATCATATTGGGCTAGAGTGGAAAAGGGTTGGGTGCGGTCCGAAGGGGACGCATTGCGACGGCCCTCGGTTTCGAGGGCGGTCGGGACGGAAAACTGATGGCTAAGAAGGTTATGATCGTCGAGGACAATGAGCTTAACATGAAGCTCTTTCGGGACCTCATCGAAGCCAGCGGTTACGATACGGTTCGCACACGCAACGGGCTGGAAGCGCTGGATCTGGCGCGCCAGCACCGGCCGGACCTCATCCTCATGGACATCCAACTGCCCGAGGTCTCCGGCCTGGAAGTGACGAAATGGCTGAAGGAAGACGACGAGTTGCATTCGATTCCGGTCATCGCCGTTACCGCTTTCGCCATGAAGGGCGATGAGGAGCGCATTCGCCAGGGCGGCTGCGAGGCCTATATCTCCAAGCCGATCTCGGTCCCGCGCTTCATCGAGACGATCAAATCCTATCTGGGCGACGCCTGATGCCCGAGACCAGCAGAACCGGAGTTTTGAGATGACTGCGCGGATCCTCGTCGTCGACGATATCCCCGCCAATGTGCGGCTGCTGGAGGTTCGGCTGCTTGCCGAGTATTTCGAGGTGCTGACGGCCAATAACGGCCCGGATGCGATCGAAACCTGCGAGAACGGCAAGGTCGATGTCGTGCTGCTCGATGTGATGATGCCGGATATGGACGGGTTCGAGGTCTGCAAGCGCCTGAAGAGCGATCCAGCGACCTCGCATATTCCCGTCGTCATGATCACCGCGCTCGACCAGGTTTCGGACAGAGTGCGCGGCCTCGAGGCGGGCGCCGACGATTTCCTGACCAAGCCGGTCAACGACCTGCAGCTGATGACGCGCGTCAAGAGCCTCGTCAGGCTGAAATCGCTGACCGACGAGCTCAGGCTGCGCGCCTCGACCACGCGCAACATCGGCATCGAAGAGCTTCTGAGCCGCGATTTCACGACCGAAGACGCCAAGCCGAAGGTGCTCCTCATCGACGAGCGCAAAACTTCCGTCGAACGCATCCAGAAGATGTTGCGCAACAGCGCCGAGCTCGACGTCGCCACCGATCCGAATGCAGGGTTCTTCCAGGCGGCAGAGACGCCTTACGAGTGCGTGCTGATCTCGACCGCCTTCTCGGACTTCGATGCGCTGAGGCTCTGCTCGCAGCTGCGCTCGCTCGACCGCACCCGCTTCCTGCCGATCATGCTGCTCGCTGACGAAGGCGAGGAGGGCCGCATTCTGCGCGGCCTGGAGCTCGGCATCAACGACTACCTGATCCGGCCGATCGACCAGCATGAGCTGACGGCGCGCCTGCGCACGCAGGTGCGGCGCAAACGCTATAACGACCAATTGCGCGCCAGTGTCGCCCAGACCATCGAGATGGCTGTAATCGATGGGCTGACCGGGCTGCATAACCGGCGCTACCTCGACAGCCATCTGCAGACGCTGTTCGATCGCGCCGTGGCGCGGCGGCGGCCGCTGTCGGTGATGATCACCGATCTCGATCGCTTCAAGTCGATCAACGACACTTATGGCCATGACGGCGGCGACGATGTGCTGCGCGAATTCGCCAGGCGGCTGCGCAAGAATGTGCGCGGCATCGATCTCGCCTGCCGGTTCGGCGGCGAGGAGTTCGTCGTGGTGATGCCGGATACCGATGGCGCGGTCGCCGAGAAGGTGGCCGAGCGCATCCGCGCCGAGATCGCGCAGGCGCCTTTTGCGGTCGGCAACGACGGCAAGACGATCGAGGTCACGGTCAGCGTCGGCGTGTCCTCGCTGCTGAAAGGAACCGACAGCGTCGCGGCGCTGATGAAGCGCGCCGATCTTGCGCTCTATGAAGCCAAAAGCGGCGGTCGCAACCGGGTCGTCGCCAAGGCCGCCTAGGCTGTGTTGATATTCAGGTGATGCCGGCCTGCGAACGATAGTTTCCTGCGCTTCCGGTGCTCACGTACTTTTAAATGCGCTCCGCTCCGGCCTTCGCCGGCCGAAGCCCTCACAAGTGTCTCCGCTCTATGAAGGCTATGGCCGGCGTAGGCCGGTTCTCAGAAACCAAAAACGCGTCGCGATCTTTCAGACCCGGCACGCGCCTGTCTTTGTCCCGAAACCAGTTTCCACGTTCGGGAGACATGCTCGGCAAAAAAGGCCGTCGATTCCCGGCTGTCCCAACAGGGTTACGAGTTTACCTTAACCCAAGCGATTCGCGAGCGGTGGTTAAGAAATGGTTGATTTTTATAAGGTCTTGCGCAAATCTGCGACGCATAGACAGACGACGAGGCCGGCGCGAGGGTAGACTAACCGGCTCGATCCAAAAATACCCCATGATGCTCAGGTCCGCCGCATCTCCTGGGTCCGTGGGGTCGGCCGGCCGGCGCTGGCACATAGTGGCCTCCTCGTACCGCTGCCAACCGCCGACCGGCCCCCGATTTTCCAAAGACGACATCAGGTTTCCAGCCAAAGCCCGGTATTCCGGGCCTTCGCAGACTTGAAACGCGCCGTCGTTGACGGGGCTATGAAGAATTGCCCGATCGGATAGATCGAAGACCGCGCGGGGTCACGCCCGGTCGCCGCTGAGTGGTGTTTTTGGCTGATAGACGCCAGGCAGCCTCACGCCCTCTCACAATTTGGGCGCGACAGCGACCGAGCCGTTCGACCCGTAGTATGCCCGATCCGCTCCCCGAACCAGGCATCCCGCTGATATCGGACCACTCACAATGCGGTATTGAGCCAATCGCCATCGAGACGCGGGCACACGCAAATCTAGGTTTCTTCAAGCCGGCTAATCGTTTGATCCACGTCAATGAGCGCCGGGTCCTGCCTCTCTATAATGGCAAGCTAAATTAGCAAATAAGGAGAGGGTAAGGGAAGGAGCCAGTCGATGGAAATCACCACTCGCGATCTCATGACGGTGCTGCACGGAATGGGTTTCGGTGCCCTTTTCATGCTCGCATTTTCCGGCGCGATTGCCGGTCTCTACAGAATGTCAGCGCCAGGGGCGCCGCCAATGAGCACAAGGGAACAGTCTCTGCTCAACTTTTGGCTTGTTGCGATGGTGGTTCTCTCCTGGCTCACGGTGTTCTCCGGCGCCTACAGCGTCTATCCATGGTATCGCGCCATTCCGCCTGCCGGGTAACCGATCTTTCGAACTATCCGCGCAGCCTCCTCCTGTCGAGCCCAAGAACATCTGAGTGGCATTCCCTCGGCATGGAATGGAAAGAGCATGTCGCTTGGCTGGCGCCAATCGCAATGACCATGGTCGCCTACGTCACCATGAAATATGGACGGGCGATCGTTCAGCATCGGAACATGCGTATCTCGGTCTTGGCTTTCGCGGTCGCGGCGTTCGTCGCGACGGGCGCAGCCGGCGCACTGGGTGCGTTCCTCAACAAGTACGCTCCCGTCCGCGGCGGCCAATCGATCGTGTTGATACAAGGAGAGCAGCCGGAGGGTGCCCAAGCGCCAGCCCAGACACCTGGAGTGCAGCCGCCGGCCGCGCAGCCAGAAGGAGAACAGCCATGACTATCTTGCAGAAGCCGGTCGTCGGCCGAAGTCAACCCGTTGAAACGATCCCCGAAACCATACCCAATGGTCCCGGCGCGGCGGCCATTCTGGCTGCCGGCATCGGCTGCGCTGCCATCGGCATCCTGGCGCTCGCCGGCGACGCATCGAAGGCCATCAACGGCTTGCTGACCTTCTATAAGCCGACAGGAGCTCTCTCCGGCGTGACGACCGTGGCCATCATCGTCTGGCTGGCGGCATGGTTCATCCTCGCCGGTCGTTGGGGAAACAAGACGGTGGCGATGAGCAGGGTCAATATCGCCGCTTTTGCGCTGCTCCTCGTCGGCGTGCTCCTCACTTTTCCGCCGTTCATGGATTTCGTGCAAGGGAAGTAGGGGCCAAGCCAGCAGCATATGCTTGGGTTGCCGCGACCCACAAAAGCCAAACAAAAACGCCGCCCGGTGGGCGGCGTTTTGGCATTTCAGGATGACCAGATTACTTGATCTTGGTTTCCTTGAACTCGACGTGCTTCTTGGCGACCGGATCGTATTTGCGGAACGAGAGCTTGTCCGTCTTGGTACGGCTGTTCTTGCTCGTGACGTAGAAGAACCCGGTGTCGGCGGTCGACAGAAGCTTGATCTTGATATTTGCGGCTTTGGCCATGATGTTCGTCCGTTAATGTTCGTGGAGTTTTGGCCGCTGGAGCACGGGGAAAACACCCGGACGCGGGAAACTTGGCGCGACACATAAAGAACGCGCCCAGAAAGTCAAGCCCGAGCCCTTCCTTACCTCATTTAAGCATGCTTACCTCATTTAAGCATGGCTGATTTCACCGCTTCAGGCGTGCTCTCCGATCACCTGCCCCGCCTTTTTCCAGTCGCCCGTGGTGTTCCACCAGCGGTTGGGATTGGCGCGGTCGTCAAGACCCTTGGAACGGCTGGCGAGCAGCGGCTGGATGCGGATGACGGGCTCCTGATAGGAATGGGCCTGGAATATCGCCTCGGCGACACGGGCGGCGAGCGCCTGGTCGTCGGCGATCTCGAACGACACTTCGACGGTGCCGGGCCGTCGGCGAAGTTCGGTCTCCGCGCCGGCCGCGGCGCCTTCGAGCGGCCGGTAGCGCTCGATGCCTTGCGCCGATTGATAGGCGTTGGCGTCATACTTGCCCATGCGCAGCGGCGTGATCGCCACTACGGCCTCCATGATACGCTCGACATCGGCGGCCGGCGCCTGGAATGTGACGAGCAGAAGCAGTTCCATCCTGAGGGATCTGGTTTCAAAGCCGCTGTCGACCATCGCAATTCTCCTACCTCGCGTCAGAGGCAGGTTATAGCGGGGTGCTGCTGACATGGTGATGTCAGGATGCCCGATACTTCAGCGGCATTTGCCTACAGAATCTTGCGCACCAGCCTGACCAGGATCAGAGCCATGTAGGCGGCGAAGAAAAAGGCCAGCGACCAGCCGAAGCCGGATGGGCCGAAGGCATCCATGCCGATGCCGATCGCCTGCGGACCCAGCACCATGCCGACACCATAGCAAAGCACGAAGGCGGCATTGGCCGATGCCAGTTCATGGCCGGAGAGCTGGGAACCGAGATGGGCAAGGCCGATCGTGTACATGGCGGCGACGACACCGCCCCAGACGAACAGAAGGGCCGCCATCAGATGCCAGTTCTGCGCGAAGAAGGGCATGAAGACCGTGCCGATGAGCCCGACCGTCGCGCAGGCCAGAAGCAGGTAGCGGCGGTCCGAGACACGGTCGCTGATCATGCCGATCGGGATCTGCAGGAGCACGTTGCCAAGCCCGATCATGGTCAGCAGAAGCGCTGCGTCCGCCTCGGAATAGCCGATCCGGCTGCCATAGACGGGGAACAGCGAGAAACCGCCGGTCTCGACCGCGCCGAAGACAAGCACGGCGAAGGTCGCCGTCGGCACCAGCCAGATGTAGCGCAGGAAGTGGCTGGTCTCGCTGTCGGCGACGATGCTCGGGCTCTCGTTGCGGGCCGCAAGCACCGGAATGGCGGCAAGTGTCACCAGCGCTATGGTGACGCCGAATGGCAGGAAACCCGAACTGCCGAGATGGGCGAACAGCCAGGGTCCGGCGGCAAAGCCGAGTGACAAAACGGTGGCGTAGATGCCAAGCACAAGGCCGCGCCGGTTCGGCGGGGCGGAGGTGCTGATCCAGAATTCCGACAGGATGAACAGCACCGTCAGGGAGATGTGCAGGGCGACGCGGAGCGGAAACCACATCCAGAAATCCGGCGCAAAATGGAAGCCGACGAAGGCGAGCGCCCCGATGGCGATCATCAAAAGCATCGTCCAGGCGACGCCGAGCCGCATGGCAAGCGGCGTGGCCAAAGGCGCGCCGGCGATCGAGGCGAGGCCGGCGACGGCGGTGTTGAGGCCGATCATCGAAGCCGAATGGCCGCGGCTTTCCAGAATGACGCTGAGCAGCGGCATGCCGAGGCCGATGGCGATGCCGACGACGCTGATCGAGGAGATCGCCGCGACCATCGGCAGCCAGTGTACGCGTTCGTCGCCCTGTTGTTGGGTATCGACCGTCATGGGATCAAAATGCTCTGCTTCTAAAGGACTTCGCGGACAAAGTGGTTGCGGACGAGCCGGAAGAACGGCACGGCGCCCCCCGGCCGCAGCAAGGGATCGTCGGCAAGCCGACTTTCCAGTTCTTCCAGGATCATGCCGGTAATGTCGGGGATATCGGCCTTGCGGGCATCGGCAAGCGGCAGCCAGACGAGTTCCTCCAACTCGTTGGTCGGACCGCCGCCGGGCAGTTCCACGGCAACGTCGTGGCGCCAGGCGCTGAAGAAACGCGTGTCGAAACGGCGCACGCGATTGGGCGGAGTGATGGCGCGGGCGATGAAGCGGAGCACGTCCAGCGAGGGGACCACGCCATGTTCGGCGAAACCCTGCCAGTCGCGCTTCGCGGTCGAGAAGGCGCCCTTACGGCCGATCAGCAGGCCGGCTTCCTCATAGGTCTCGCGAATCGCCGACAGGGCGATTGCCCGCGCCCGCGCCGCGCTGGCTTGGCCGGGGCCGGCGACCAGCTTTTTCTCTTCTTCGCCGCGCAGAGGCGCGCCGACAGGAATGCGGCTGTCCGCGGGATCGGTGCGGCCGCCGGGAAAGACGAATTTTCCGGGCATGAACGCGTGCCCGGCATGGCGCCGGCCCATCAGCACCAGGACGTCCTGGTCCCGGCGATCGAGCAGAATGAGGGTCGCGGCATCACGCGGACGCAGCGCCCGGCCGCTGCGCACGGCCAAGCCTTTATCGAGCTTGTCGACATCCGCCTTGGTCATTCCTTCCATGCGCCCGACCTAGCGGAAACTTCCTCGATGTGAAAGTGGCTTGCGCGTCGCGGCTTTTGAACCAGGGCGAACAGCGGTGCGACCTGGCTTATGAAAGGCTCTCGAATTCGTCCTTCTCGTCGCCGAAGCCGTGCATATAGAGTGCCCATTGCAGGCCGATGACGGCGCCCTTGACCGGCTGCAGCAGCGCGACGGCCAGAATAATGGTCAGCGGCACCCAGATCAGCGCATGCTGCCAGGTCGACAGCGTGGTGGTCGCCTCCACCGCCATGAAGGAGCCGACCACGATGTGGCCGACAATGACGATGACCAGATAGGCAGGCAGGTCGTCCGCGCGGTGGTGGTGCAGTTCCTCGCCGCAGACCTCGCATTTGTCTGCGGGCTTCACAAACGCGCGGAACAGCTTTCCCTTGCCGCAATGGGGGCAGCGACCGAGCAAGCCGCGCTTCATCGCCGTCCACAGCGGACGCGCGACGCGGCCCGAATGGTGCTCACCGCCGAAAACCTGTTCTTCCACTTGGAAGTTACCTGGCATTACCGTCTCCTGCCGCGCGGACCGACGCGCGATTGCGACGCGCGGGCGCGGCCCTTGGCCTTGTGGAACGACCGCCTCGAGCCGGGCAGGGGCTTCGGGTCGGTCAGCATCTCGAAACGCATCGCGCCGGCCATCGGCGCGACCTCGACCAGCCGAACCTCGACACGATCGGCAAGCTGATAGCCTTTGCCGGTGCGTTCCCCGAAAAGCGATCGGGCGGTTTCGTCGTAGATATAGTAGTCGCCGCCCAGAGTTGACACCGGAATAAAGCCGTCGGCGCCATACTGCGGCAATTGGACAAAGAGTCCCGCCTTGGTGACGCCGGAAATACGCGCGTCGAAGGTGTCGTTGATGCGCTCGGCGAGATAGGCGGCGATCAGCCGGTCTACCGTATCGCGCTCGGCTGCCATGGCGCGGCGTTCCGTGGCCGAGATCAGCGCGGCGACCTCTTCCAGCCGGTCCGCCTCCTGCTGCGTCAGGCCGCCGGGACCGAGACCAAGCGCCGCGATCAGCCCGCGGTGTACGATCAGATCGGCATAGCGGCGGATCGGCGAGGTGAAATGCGCGTAACGCCTGAGGTTGAGGCCGAAATGGCCGATGTTCTTCGGCGAATACTCCGCCTGGCTCTGCGAGCGCAGCACCACTTCGTTGACCAGCGCCTCGTTGTCGGCGCCGCGCACCCGCTCAAGAATGCCGTTGAACTGGCTGGGCCGCATCTGCGCGCCGCGCGCGAGCGACAGGCTGAGTGTTTGCAGGAATTCGCGCAGCGATTCCTGTTTGGCGAGAGACGGCGCGTCATGAATGCGGTAGACGAGGGGCTCTTTCTTGCCCTCCAAGGTCTCGGCCGCCGCGACATTGGCCTGGATCATGAACTCCTCGATGAGCTTATGCGCATCGAGGCGCTCCGGCACGATGACGCGGTCGACCGTGCCGTCGGGCTTCAGCAGGATCTTGCGCTCCGGCAGGTCGAGTTCCAGCGGCTGGCGGGAGTCGCGGCCGCGCTTCAGCACGGCATAGGCGTCCCAGAGCGGCTTCAGGACGCCATCGAGGATCGGCCGCGTCTTGTCGTCGGGAATGCCGTCGATCGCGGCCTGCGCCTGCGGATAGGCGAGCTTGGCGGCCGATTTCATCATGACGCGGTGGAAGGAGTGCCTGAGCTTGCGGCCTTCCGAGGAGAGGGTCATGCGCACGGCGATGGCCGGACGATCCTCGCCCTCGCGCAGCGAGCAGAGGTCGTTGGAGATGCGTTCGGGCAGCATGGGCACGACGCGGTCCGGGAAATAGACCGAATTGCCGCGCTTCAAGGCTGCGCGGTCGAGCGGCGTGCCGTAGCGGACATAGGCTGCGACATCGGCGATCGCTACCGTGATCACAACGCCACCGGGATTCTTCTCGTCCGTGTCGGACGTGGCGAAGACCGCGTCGTCATGGTCTTTCGCATCGGCCGGATCGATGGTCACCAGCGGCAGGTCGCGCCAATCCTCGCGGTGATCGAGCGTCGCCGGTTTCACCGCTTCGGCCTCGGCAATCACGTCCGCCGGGAAGACATGGGGAATGTCCTGGGCGTGGATGGCGATCATCGAGACCGCCTTTTCGCTGCTCAAGGATCCCAGCACCGCCAGCACTTTTGCCCTGGGCAGTCCGTAACGGGATGCCCGCGCCGGCTCGACCTCGACGAGGTCGCCGTTCCTGGCGCCGTTCTGGAATTCCTTGTCGACGATCAGCTCCGGCTGGCGCCGTTCGACCGGTTCGATGCGGAAAGTACCGTCTTTCAGCACGCGGAAGACGCCGAGCACCGCGTCGCTGCGCTTCTCGAAGATCTTCATCACCCGCCCGGTATAGGCAGGGCCCGACGGATCGTCGGTCGGGAAGGTTTTTGCGAGCACACGGTCGCCGATGCCGGGCACGGGGCCGCTGGCGCTGCGCGAAATGCGGATGGCAATGACGGGCGGAGAACCGGCGCCGGTATATTCGCTCGGATTGGCCAGGAGCACGCCGTCGTCGTCGCGGCCGAAAATATCCAGCACGGCGACGTGTGGCACGGCGCCGGCGCGGCTGAGGCGCTTGCGCTCCTTGGTTAGCAGACCCTCGTCCTGCAGGTCGCGCAACATGTCTTTCAGCCAGACACGATCCCCGCCGCGCAGCGCGAAGGCCTTGGCGATCTCGCGCTTGCCGGAGCGGTCCGGATTTTCGGCGATGTAGCGCAGGATCTCGTCACGCGAGGGCCGGTAATCGTCCTTGACCACCTTGGCCCTGGTGTCGGCGTGGCGCGGATCGCCGTGGCGTCTTGCGGAGATCCTGCGCGCCACGTCCTGCTACCCCTTCTTCGCCGCCCTGCGGAAGGGCTTTTTGCCGCCTCCGCCCTTGGCTTCCTTTTCGGCGATAAGGGCGAGCGCCTCTTCCATCGTCACCGATTGCGGGTCCTTGCCCTTGGGCAGCGTCGCATTGACCTTGCCGTAATTGACGTAGGGACCATATTTGCCGTCGCGCACAACGATCTTGCCGCCGCCATCGGGGTGGTCGCCAAGCTCTTTCAGGGCCGCCGGCGTGGCGCCATTGCGGCCGCCCTTGCCCTTCTGCTGCTTCTCGGCGATCACCGAGACGGCGCGGTTCAGGCCGATCGAGAACACGTCCTCGATGCTCTCCAGATTGGCGTAGGTGCCGTCATGCAGCACGAATGGGCCGTAGCGTCCGAGGCCGGCCGAGATCATCTTGCCGGTTTCGGGATGTTTTCCCACATCGCGCGGCAGGGCCAGCAGCGCCAGCGCCTTCTCGTGGTCGATCGACTCGGGCGTCCAGCCCTTGGGTAGGCTCGACCGCTTGGCCTCCTTGCCTTCGCCGCGCTGAATATAGGGGCCGAAACGGCCGCTCCTCAGCGTGATTTCCTCGGCTGTGTAAGGATCCTTGCCGAGCAGCTTGACGCCGTCCTCGCCATTGCCGTTCTCGCCATTGGGATTGGCGGCGTCGCCGAGCTGGCGGGTGTAGGAGCATTCGGGATAGTTCGAGCAGCCGACAAATGCGCCGAACTTGCCGAGCTTCAGCGAGAGATTGCCGGTGCCGCATTTCGGGCAGATGCGCGGGTTGGAACCGTCCTCGCGCTCCGGGAAGACCAGGGGCGCGAGCTCTTCGTTGAGCGCATCGAGCACGTCGGCGACGCGCAGTTCCTTGATGTCGTCGACGGCGCCGGAGAAATCCTTCCAGAAGTCGCGCAGGACGTCTTTCCAGGCGAGCTTGCCGTCGGAAATCTCGTCGAGTTTCTCCTCGAGCGAGGCCGTGAAGTCGTACTCGACATAGCGCTCGAAGAAACTTTCGAGAAAGGCCGAGAGCAGCCGACCCTTGGCCTGCGGCACCAGCTTGCGGCGGTCGATGGTGACGTAGTCGCGGTCCTCGAGCGTCTTCAGGATCGCGGTGTAGGTCGAGGGACGGCCGATGCCCAGCTCTTCCAGCTTCTTGATCAGCGACGCCTCGGAGTAGCGCGGCGGCGGCTCGGTGGTGTGCTGGGTCGCGTTGATCGCCTGACGGGCAAGCTGCTCGCCGGAGCGGATCTCGGGCAGGCGGCGGCTCTCCTCGTCCTCGGCGTCCTCGTCCTTCTGATCGGTATAGGCGGCAATGAAGCCGTCGAAGCGGACGACGGAGCCGATCGCGCGCAGTTCCGCGGTGCGGGCGCCGTTGACCGCCTCGATCTCGACCGTGGTGCGTTCGATCTCGGCCGGCTGCATCTGGCTGGCGATGGCGCGCTTCCAGATCAGCTCGTAGAGCCGGGCCTGGTCGGCATCGAGATATTGCCGAACGGAAGCCGGCGTGCGCTTGAAATCGGTCGGCCGGATCGCCTCGTGCGCTTCCTGGGCGTTCTTGGCCTTGGTGGTGTAGAAACGCGGCTTTTCGGGCAGGTATTTCGCGCCGAACTCACTGACGATGGCGCTGCGGGCGGCCTCGATCGCCTCAGGCGCCATCTGCACGCCGTCGGTTCGCATATAGGTGATGAGACCGGCGGTCTCGCCGCCGACATCCATGCCTTCATAGAGTCTTTGCGCCACCTGCATGGTGCGGTTGGCCGAGAAACCGAGGCCTGACGAGGCGGCCTGCTGCAGCGTCGAGGTGGTGAAGGGCGGGCCGGGATTGCGTTTTGTCGGCTTGGCTTCGACCGACAATGCCTTGAAGGTCGCGCCTTCGAGCATAGCCTTGATGTCGTCGGCCTGCGCCTTGTTGGCGATATCGAGCTTCTGCAGCTTCTTGCCGGCGAAGGCGGTCAGCCGCGCCTCGAAACTGTCGTTGCGCGGGGTGCCGAGGATGGCTGCGATCTGCCAGTATTCCTCGCGGATGAAGCGCTCGATCTCGGATTCGCGGTCGCAGACTAGGCGCAGCGCCACCGACTGCACACGGCCTGCGGAACGGGCGCCCGGCAGCTTGCGCCACAGCACCGGCGACAGCGTGAAGCCGACGAGATAGTCGAGCGCACGGCGGGCGAGATAGGCATCGACCAGCGGCGCGTCGATCTGGCGCGGATTAGCCATGGCATCGAGCACCGAGGCCTTGGTGATGGCGTTGAAGACGACGCGGCTGACCGGCTTGTCCTTCAGCGCGCGCTTCTGCTTCAGGACTTCGAGCACGTGCCAGGAAATCGCCTCGCCCTCGCGATCCGGGTCGGTGGCGAGGATCAGCCCATCGGCATCCTTGACCGCCTTGGCGATGTCGGCGAGGCGCTTGCCGGACGCGGTGTCGACCGACCAGGACATGGCGAAGTCCTCGTCGGGCCGCACCGAGCCGTCCTTGGCCGGCAGATCGCGGACATGGCCGAACGAGGCCAGAACCTTATAGTTCTTGCCCAGATATTTGTTGATTGTCTTCGCCTTGGCCGGCGATTCGACGACGACGACGTCCATGAGGTCTCTTAATCAGCTGTGAGGTGGCGGAAGAACTCCGCGACGCACGACGAAATCCCACTCTTTTCGTCGCTCACATGGCCGTGCTTTTGCAATCGGTCAAGGGGAAGCGGCCAATTTGGGACGAGGCCGCGGACGATACACTCTTAGAGTGTATGGCAAAGATCACATTTTTTGGGGATGGATGTCTGCGCGCCTCGAACCGGGCGGACGACCGGTAAAAGACGACTGGCTGCCGGATCAAGGCAGCCGGCAGCCGGAGCATTCAACAGCGTTGCCTCAGTCGGCCTTGACCACGTGCCAGGCGCCGGCGACGCCTTCGCCGGTCATGTCGCCGGCCTTCTTGTCCTTGACGAAGGTATAGACCGGCTTGCCGTCATAGGCCCACATTTTGGTGCCGTCTTTGCGCTCGACGATCGTCCATTCGTCGTCCGCCTTGGCGCCTGCCTCGGCCTTCAGCGGCGGCCAGTTGGCGGCGCATTTGTCATAGCATTTGGACTTGCCCTTCTCATCCTTGTCGAAGGTATAGAGCGTCATGCCCTTGGCGTCGGTATAGATCTTGGTGCCGCCCGCTTCGGCTTCCTTCCAGGCTTCGGCGGCCTGGGATGCGGCGGTGCCCAGCAGTAGCGCGGCAAACCCGAGTGCGATTGCTTTCACGATAGTCTCCCTGAAACAAGCGCACGGCAGTCGCGCGCTTGTCCGGTCAACGCATTGGGATGCCTGTTTCTTCCTGCGGCGAAGCGGCGACGTGCCACACAATGGTGATTGGCAGGGGCGTGCCCGCATCGCTATATCGACGCCAGCACAATCGGGACTCATTGGATGGCATTGGACATCGGCTATGTCAGCGCGGTCGGGGCAGGGGCGATCTCGTTCCTGTCGCCTTGCGTGCTGCCGCTGGTGCCGCCCTATCTCTGCTACATGGCCGGCGTTTCCGTCGACGATTTCCGCGGCAATCAGAGTGTCACGGCAAAGGAGGGCGCGCGCGGAGCGCTGCTTTATGCCTCTTTGGCCTTCGTGCTCGGCTTTTCCACCGTGTTCGTAGCGCTCGGCGCGGGCGCCTCGACCATCGGGCGGCTGCTGCGCGTCTGGCAGGAACCGCTGGCGATGGCGGCGGGCGCGCTGATCATCATCATGGGCCTGAACTTCCTTGGCATCCTGCGCATTCCGCTTTTGTCGCGCGAGGCGCGCTTCCAGTCGCAGGGCAAGCCGGCCAGCATGATCGCGGCCTATGTCATGGGGCTGGCCTTCGCCTTCGGCTGGACGCCCTGCATCGGCCCGGTGCTGGGGCCGATCCTGACTTTGGCCGGCGGGCGCGAGACCGTGGGCGAAGGCGCGCTTCTGCTTGCCGCCTATTCACTTGGCCTCGGCATCCCGTTCCTGATCGCGGCGCTGTTTTCCGGCGCCTTCATGCGCTTCCTCGGCAAATTCCGCGTCCATCTCGGCCGTGTCGAGAAAGCGATCGGCGCTCTGCTGGTCGTCGCCGGCGTGTTTTTCCTCACCGGCGGTGTGCAGAGCGCGTCCTACTGGCTGCTGGAGAATTTTCCGGTGCTTGGAAGGCTGGGATAACTGCTGCCGCCGCCCCGGAACGACGGCTGAAAGCTGGGCGTTAGAAGCTTGTGCGCAAATAGTTGCAGCGAGGCGGAAATGATAGCCAAGGCGGACGTGCAGAAATTCTTCAAGACCTATGAGAAGGTCTACAACGATGCGATCGCCGATAACGTCGACATGGACGATGTCGGCGCACTGTATTCGACCGGCTTCGTCTCGGTGACGCCGGCCGGCATCATGGCGGGCGAGAACGGCCAGCAGCTGAAAGACACCATGAAGAAGGGTTTTGAGGCCTATCGCGCGCTGGGCAGCAAAAGGATGACCTGCAAGGATGTCTCGGTGACCCCAATCGATCAGGATCATTGCGTGGCCAAGGTGCAATGGTCCGGCGACTACGAGCGCAAGGAGAAACGCCCCGTGACCATCGACTCCGAGGTCGACTATCTCGTCGAACGGCGCGATGGCAGCTTAAAGGTGTTCGGCTGGATCTCCGGCGATGAACAGGCGGAGTTCAAGAAGCACGGGCTGTTGTAGGAGCGGCTGCCCGATTTCACCGCATACCTACTGATTAAAAGTCAGCTGCTCGACCTATCTCACCGGAATTTAACCGCATTGGTGCAGAATGGCCTGCGCTGTTAACATGCGTTGATTCAAACCTTTTTCATACGGTTGCCCATCCATGAGCCAGAGATCCTGCCTGTCCGTCATCCTCGCTGCCGGCGAAGGCACGCGCATGAAAAGCGCGATGCCCAAGGTGCTGCATGCCATTGCCGGCCTGCCGATGGTGGCTCACGTCGTGAAGGCCGCTGAGGCTGCCGGCGCGACCGGCGTGGCGCTGGTGATCGGCCACGGGGCGGAAGAGATGCGCAAGGCGGTGCAGAAATTCGCGCCAAAGGCGGAGACTTTCGTGCAGGAGAAGCGGCTCGGCACCGCGCATGCCGTGCTCGCCGCGCGTGAAGCGATATCAAAGGGTTATGACGATATTCTCGTGATGTTCGGCGACACGCCGCTGATCGATGCGCAGGCTCTGGCCGCAGCACGGCAGAAGCTGGCGGAGGGCGCCGCCGTCGCGGTCATCGGCTTCCGTCCGCCAAGCCCGGCCGGCTACGGCCGGCTGATCGAAAGGGACGGTCATCTCATCGCGATCCGCGAGGAAAAAGACTGCTCCGACGAGGAGAAGAAGATCGGCTTCTGCAACGCCGGCATGATGGCTGTTGCGGGCAAGCATGCGCTGCGGCTGCTCGACAAGGTCGGCAAAAAGAACGCCAAGGGCGAATTCTACCTCACCGACATCGTCGAGATCGCCGGCGCGGAAGGGCTCGACGTGGTGGCGACGGAAGCGAGTTTCGAAAGCGCGCTCGGCATCAACAACCGGGCCGAGCTCGCCGAAGCGGAAGCGATCTGGCAGGCGCGCCGCCGGCGCGAGGCGATGCTGTCCGGAGTTACGCTGATCGCGCCCGAAACCGTCTATTTCTCGCACGATACCGAGATCGGCACTGATACGATCGTCGAGCCGAATGTCTGGTTCGGGCCGGGCGTTAAGATCGCGTCTGGCGCCAAGATCCATGCTTTCAGCCATATCGAGGGCGCAACGATCGCATCAAGTTGCGATGTGGGGCCGTTCGCGCGGCTCAGGCCGGGCGCGGATCTTCGAAACAAGGCAAAGGTCGGCAATTTCTGCGAGGTCAAGCAGGCGACGATCGAAGAGGGCGCCAAGGTCAACCACCTGACCTATATCGGCGATGCACGCGTGGGTGCCGCGGCCAATATCGGCGCCGGCACCATCACCTGCAATTATGACGGCTACTCGAAATTCTTCACCGATATCGGCGAGGGCGTCTTTGTCGGCTCGAATTCCTCGCTGGTGGCGCCGGTCTCGATCGGCAAGGGCGGGTACATCGCTTCCGGCAGCGTGATCACCGAAAGCGTGCCCGACGATGCGCTGGCCTTCGGCCGCGCGCGCCAGAAGACGATCCCCGGCAAGGGCAAGGAATTGCGCGAGCGCTTCGCCTCGGCCGCCGCGGCGCGGAAGAAGGCTGCGGCGGAATAGCGCTTCAGGGACTGAGGATCAGGAAGAACAGCGGCAGCGCGGGCCGCGTCTCAATGCCGGCTTGCGCGATCCAGCGTGGATCGTCATTTGGAGGATGACGCACCGCCGCGGCAAATGATACTCGCCACCGCAGCAGCACCTTATAGCGGAGACGAACGGCAATGCGCGTGCACGCTCCGGCGCTGAAGCGGCCGAAAAACCGAGCAATTGCGGTAACTGGATCGCAATGGCCCTCTGCCATGGTGGTCCTCGAACAGGGTTCCGGTTGACACGGAACGAAACGCAAAGTGACTTTCGCCACGGCCCGGCAATCCATAGATAACGCTGGGTTTTTTGCTGGGAATCGGGGGCAAGCGCCATGTGCGGTATCGTTGGAATCGTGGGCCGAGAGCAGGTCGCGCCGCTCATCGTCGACGCGCTGAAGCGGCTTGAATATCGCGGCTATGACTCGGCCGGCGTTGCCACCATAGAGAGGGGCGAGCTCGGCCGCCGCCGCGCGGAAGGCAAGCTCGTCAACCTCGAACGCCGGCTGAAGGACGAACCGCTCGACGGCACTATCGGCATCGGCCACACGCGCTGGGCGACGCACGGCGTGCCCAATGAGACCAACGCGCATCCGCATTTTTCCGAAGGCGTCGCTATCGTCCACAACGGCATCATCGAGAATTTCGCCGAATTGCGCGACGAGCTCACCCGCGACGGCTACTCCTTCTCCTCGCAGACCGACACCGAGGTCGTCGCACATCTGGTGGCGCGCGAACTCGCCAAGGGACTGAGGCCGGTGCAAGCCGCGCATGCGGCGTTGAGGCGCCTCTCGGGCGCTTTCGCGCTGGCGATCATGTTCAAGGGCGACGAGGACCTGATCGTCGGCGCCCGCAACGGCCCGCCTCTGGCCGTCGGCCATGGCGAGGGCGAGATGTTTTTGGGCTCCGACGCCATCGCGCTGGCGCCTTTCACCAATGCGGTCACCTATCTGGAAGACGGCGACTGGGCGGAAGTGCGCCGCAACGGCGTCACCATCTATGATATCGACGGCAACAAAGTCGACCGCAAGCGGCAGCAGTCGCTGTCGACCAGCTTCATGGTCGATAAGGGCAATCGCCGGCATTTCATGGAAAAGGAAATCCATGAGCAGCCGGAGGTGATCTCGCACACACTGGCAAATTACGTGGATTTCGTTTCCGGCAAGTCGAAGCCGCTCGACCTGCCCTTCGACTTCGCCAGGATCGGCCGTCTGGCGCTTTCGGCCTGCGGCACCGCTTATCTGGCCGGGCTGATCTCGAAATACTGGTTCGAACGCTATGCGCGATTGCCGGTCGATATCGACGTCGCTTCCGAGTTCCGCTACCGCGAGATGCCGCTTTCGGCCAATGATGCCGCCTTCTTCATCTCGCAGTCGGGCGAGACCGCCGATACACTGGCCTCGCTGCGCTATTGCCGCAAGGCCGGCATGAAGATCGGCGCTGTCGTCAATGTGCGCGAATCGACCATGGCGCGCGAATCCGACGTCGTGCTGCCGACGCTTGCTGGGCCGGAGATCGGCGTTGCCTCGACCAAGGCTTTCACCTGCCAGCTATCGGTCTTGGCTGCGCTCGCGGTCCGCGCGGGCGTGGCGCGCGGCACGATCTCGCCCGATCGGGAAAAGCAGCTGGTGCGCCAGCTTTCCGAGGCGCCGCGCTACGCCACCCAGGTGCTGAAGCTCGACGAGCAGATCGAGCGGATCTCGCGCGAGCTCTCGCGCTACAAGGACGTGCTCTATCTCGGCCGCGACACCAACTTCCCGCTGGCCATGGAAGGGGCGCTGAAGCTCAAGGAAATCTCCTACATCCACGCCGAAGGCTATGCCGGCGGCGAGCTCAAGCATGGGCCGATCGCGCTCATCGACGAGAACATGCCGGTGATCGTGATTGCGCCGCATGACCGCATCTTCGAAAAGACCGTCTCGAACATGCAGGAAGTGGCGGCGCGCGGCGGCAAGATCATCCTGATCACCGACAAAAAGGGCGCGGCGCAGGCCGGCATCAAGACGATGGAGACGATCATCCTGCCCGAGGTGCCGGAGATCATTTCGCCGATCATCTACGCGCTGCCGATCCAGATGCTGGCCTATTTCACCGCCGTTTTCATGGGCACCGACGTCGACCAGCCGCGCAATCTGGCGAAGTCCGTGACGGTGGAGTAGGCAGGGGTATGCTGCCTCAGCAGGAGGCCGCTCTTTAAAAACTTCGCAGTTCCAAACCGGCTCGCGGTTCACTAATCTCAGCGTTGCAACCTGCGCCGCGGTGAACTCATGTCCGACGCCCTGAAGACCTCTGGCATGACCCGGCTAAGGAACTATTTCCTGACCGGCTTCATCGTCTGCGCGCCGCTGGCGATCACGGTCTATATCGCCTGGTCGCTGATCGGCTGGGTCGATTCCTGGGTAAAGCCTTATATCCCTGCCCGCTACAATCCCGACAGCTATTTGCCGTTCCCGGTTCCGGGCTTCGGCCTGATCGTGGCGCTGGTGCTGATCACGCTGATCGGCTTCCTGACGGCGAACATCGTCGGCCGCGCCATCGTCAATTTCGGCGAGCGACTGCTTGGCCGAATGCCGCTGGTGCGCGGCATCTATGGCTCGCTGAAGCAGATTTTCGAGACGGTGCTGTCGAACAAGGGCGACATGTTCCGCCAGGTCGGCTTGGTGGAATATCCGCGCAAAGGCGTCTGGTCGCTGGTCTTCGTCGCCAGCGACAAGGAAACGGAGATCAACCAGAAGCTCGACCAGGAAGGCGATCCGCTGATCGCGGTCTTCATGCCCTGCACGCCCAACCCGACCACCGGCTTTCTGATGTATGTGCATAAATCCGAGATCGTGCCGCTCGACATGTCGATCGAGGACGGCGCCAAGCTGATCGTTTCTGCCGGCATGGTGGCGCCGGAGGTCAAGGCCAAGCTGGTGACGCTGAATGGCGAGCCCGTCGAAGGCGGCCTCGCCAACCCGGCGATTGGCGCCGCTCAGCCGGCGCGCAGCAGCCGCACCGCCTCGTCGCGGCCGAACAGGTAAAGCAGCAGCCGCAGCGCCTCGCCGCGTTCGGATTGCAGTTCCGGGTCGCGCGACAGGATCAGCCGTGCGTCGTCCCGCGCGGCTTCGAGCAGATCGGCATGGAACTCGAGGCGCGCCACCTGGAAGCCTGGCGTGCCGGACTGGCGGGTGCCCAGCAACTCGCCTTCGCCGCGCAGCTTCAGGTCCTCCTCGGCGATACGGAAGCCATCCTCGGTCTCGCGCATGACCGAAAGCCGGCGCTTTGCCGTCTCGCCGAGCGGCTCCTTGTAGAGCAGGACGCAGGACGACGGCTTGTCGCCGCGCCCGACCCGGCCGCGCAACTGGTGCAACTGGGCAAGGCCGAAGCGTTCGGCATGCTCGATGACCATGATCGTGGCATCGGGCACGTCGACGCCGACCTCGATGACGGTGGTGGCGATGAGGATGCGTGTTTCGCCCTGTTTGAAGGCGCGCATCGCCTCGTCCTTTTCCGCACCCTTCATGCGGCCGTGTACGAGGCCGATCCGATCGCCGAAGAGCGGTTTCAGCGAAGCAAAACGGTCCTCCGCTGACATCAGCTTGATCTCTTCGGATTCCTCGACCAGCGGACAGATCCAGTAGATCTTCTGGCCATCGGCGACGGCATCGAGCATGCGTCCGACCAACTCATCCAGCCGCTCCATCGGCAAGGTGACGGTGCGGATCGGCCGCCGGCCGGCCGGCTTCTCGGTGAGCTTCGAGACGTCCATGTCGCCGAAGGCGGTCAGCACCAGCGTGCGCGGGATGGGGGTCGCCGTCATCACCAGCATGTCCGGCGCGTCGCCCTTGGCGGTGATCGCAAGGCGCTGGTGGACGCCGAAGCGGTGCTGCTCGTCGACGACGGCCAGCGCCAGGTCGTGAAACGTCACGCTTTCCTGGAACAGGGCATGCGTGCCGACGACGATGTCGATCGCGCCCCCGGCGAGACCTGCAAGCGTCTCCGTGCGTTCGCGGCCCTTCTCGCGCCCGGTCAGGATGGCAAGGCGCAGGCGGACCTTTTCCGCCAGCGGCGCGATCGTCGCCAGATGCTGGCGCGCCAAGATTTCGGTCGGCGCCATCAGCGCGGCCTGGCCGCCGGCCTCGACCGCGCGCGCCATGGCGAGCAGCGCCACCACGGTTTTGCCGGAGCCGACGTCGCCTTGCAGCAGGCGCAGCATGCGTTCGGGATCGGCGAGATCGGCGTTGATCTCGCCAAGCGCGAATTCCTGGCTGGGCGTGAGCTCGTAGGGCAGGGCGGCGCGCAGTTTCTCGACGATGCGGCCGTCGCCGGTAAGCGGCCGGCCAGAGAGGCGGCGAATTCTCGCCCGCACCAGCGCCAGCGAAACCTGCCCGGCCAGCAATTCGTCATAGGCGAGGCGCCGCCAGGCCGAGCCTTCGACGGCAACGTCGATCGGGTCCTTGGGATAATGGATGCGGGCGAGCGCGTCGCCGAAGGTCGGGAAGGTGCGGCGGCGCATAAAGGCGTCGTCCTGCCACTCCGGCATTTCCGGCAGGCGCGCCAGCGCCTGTCCGATGGCGCGGCGCAGCACCTTTGCCGAGAGGCCGGCGGTCAGCGGATAGACCGGCTCGACCAGCGGCAGCCCTTCGGCCTCGTCGATCGGCGCGATATGGTCGGGATGGACCATGGTCGGGCGGCCGTTGAACCATTCCATGCGACCCGAGATCACCACACGCTCGCCCTCGGGAAGCATCTTCTGCAGATAGGCGGCATGAGCATGGAAGAAGGTCAGCGCGACCTCGCCTGTGTCGTCATGGGCGTAGACCCGGTACGGAACCGACCTGTTGCCGCGGGGCGGCGGCTGATGGCGGTCGACGCGCACCTCGAGCGTGACGATCTGGCCTTCAGCCGACAGCGCGATGCCGGGCCGGTTGCGGCGGTCGATCACGGTGTTGGGCAGCACGAACAACAGGTCGGCCGCGCGCGCCGCGCGATCGCCGAGGTCGGCCGGCACGACACGCTCGATCAGCAGACCGACTTTCGGGCCGACGCCGGCAAGCGAGGTGATCGGGACGAACAGGGGATCGAGGATGGTGGGACGCATCATGTCAGCTTATGTCGCGACGTGGGCAGCGCAAAGGCTGACACCGCTCTCTATCCACGCTATATGCGCCGCTTTGGACAGGATGCGGCGACATGACCGGAACACAGCGATCAAGCGAGGGGCTGGACGCCCGCCGCCGCAAGCTCCTGTTCCGCTCCTGGCACCGCGGCATGCGCGAGATGGACCTGATCCTCGGTTCCTTCGCCGACGCCGAGATCGGCGCCTTGACCGGCGATGAAATCGACCAATATGAGAGACTTCTCGAAATTCCCGACACCGAATTTTTCCCGATGGTCACCGGCGAGCGCCCGGTTCCGCCCGATATCGATTGCGCGGTGCTGCAAAAGATCCTGGCGTCGCCCCGGACCATGACATTTTGAAAAACGCCGATCCATGAGCCTTATCCCTACAATCGGCCTGCCCAAGGGCCGCGCCGGCCAGTTCATCGTCGATGGCGTCGCCGACGGCTACGAAGCCTTCGCCCTGGTCCGGACCGCGCAGGAGATCGCGCCCGACAAGCCGGTGCTGTTCGTCGCCCGCGACGGCCAGCGGCTGCCGGCGATCATCGAGGCGCTCGCCTTTGCCGCGCCCGGCCTGCCGGTGCTGGAACTGCCGGCATGGGACTGCCTGCCTTACGATCGTGTGTCGCCCGGCGCCGATGCCGCGGCGCGGCGGCTCGATGCGCTTTCGGCCATGATCGCGCTGGCCAAGAAGCCGCATCGCGCCGTCATCCTCACCACCGCCAATGCGTTGCTGCAGCGCATTCCGCCGGCCGAATTGATCGAAGCGCAGACGTTTCATGCCAGGCCCGGCAACCAGATCGATATGAACGCGCTAATCGCGCGGCTGGAGATCTCCGGCTTCGAGCGCGTGCCGACCGTGCGCGGCCTCGGCGAATTCGCGGTGCGCGGCGGCATCCTCGATCTCTTCGCCCCCGGCTGGAGCGAGGCGCTCAGACTCGACTTCTTCGGCGACACGCTGGAATCGATCCGCGTGTTCGACGTGGCGACCCAGCGCACCACCGGGCAGCGCAAGTCGATGTCGCTGCAGGCGATGAGCGAGGTGGCGCTGACGTCGGAGACGATCAGCCGCTTCCGCCGCTCTTACATCGAAGCCTTTGGCGCGCCGTCGCGCGACGACGCGCTCTATGCGGCGGTCAGCGAAGGCCGCCGTTTTGCCGGCATGGAGCACTGGCTGCCCTTCTTCTACGAGCGGCTGGAAACGGTATTCGACTATCTGCCGGACGCGCCTGTGGTCTTCGACCATCTGGCGCATGAGGCGCTGGCCGAGCGGCATACGCTGATCCTCGATCATTACGAGGCGCGGCGGAAGCAGGCCGACAGCGCGCTCAAGGATGCCGTACCTTACAAACCGGTGGCGCCGGATCTGCTGTATCTCTCGCCCGAAAACCTCAAGGCGTCGCTCGGTCCGCGCGAGGACATCGATTTCACCGTTTTCGACGCGCCGGATGTCGGTGGCAAAAAGGTGTTCCATGGCGGCTCGCGGCAGGGCCGCAGTTTCGCGGAGGAACGCGCCGACCCGAACATCAATGTCTTCGACGTCGTCGTAAAACACATTGCCGACGAGCGCGCGGCGCGTCGCCGTGTCGTCGTCGCCGGCTGGACCGAAGGCTCGCTCGACCGGCTCGGGCAAATTCTCGCGGAGCACCATCTCGGTAATCTGAAACCTGTCGCGACGCTGGCCGAGGTCGAAAAGCTGGAGCCGGGGCAGGCAGGCCTTGCCGTGCTGCCGCTCGAATCCGGCTTTGAGACCGACGATCTGGTCGTCGTCGCCGAGCAGGACATCCTCGGCGACAGGCTCATTCGGCGTTCCAAGCGCAAGAAGAAGGCCTCCGATTTCATCGCCGAAGCGTCGTCGCTGTCGGCAGGCGACATCGTCGTCCATGCTGACCATGGCATCGGCCGCTTCGTCGGGCTCCGCACCATCGAGGCGGTGGGCGCGCCGCATGACTGCCTCGAGATCCATTATGCGGGCGACGACCGGCTCTTCCTGCCGGTGGAAAACATTGAGCTGCTTTCGCGCTATGGCTCGGATTCGGCCGAGGCGACGCTCGACAAGCTGGGCGGCGGCGCCTGGCAGGCGCGCAAGGCAAGGCTGAAGAAGCGCCTGCTCGACATGGCCGGGCAGCTGATCCGTATCGCCGCCGAGCGGCAGATGCGTGCCGCACCTGCCCTGATCCCGGCCGAGGGGCTCTATGGCGAGTTCGCGGCGCGCTTCCCCTATGAGGAGACCGACGACCAGCAGACGGCGATCGACGCGGTCATGGACGATCTCGGCGCCGGCAAACCGATGGACCGGCTGGTCTGCGGCGATGTCGGCTTCGGCAAGACGGAAGTGGCGCTGCGCGCCGCCTTCATCGCGGCCATGGAAGGGTTCCAGGTGGCGGTCGTCGTGCCGACGACCTTGCTGTCGCGCCAGCATTTCAAGACCTTCTCGCAGCGCTTCTCAGGCCTGCCGATCCGTATCGCGCAGGCCTCGCGCCTGGTCGGCTCCAAGGAACTGGCCGAAACCAAGAAAGGCATCGCGGAGGGCACGGTCGACATCGTCGTCGGCACGCATGCGCTGCTCGGCAGCTCAATCTCGTTCAAGAATCTGGGGCTGTTGATCATCGACGAGGAGCAGCATTTCGGCGTCAAGCACAAGGAGCGGCTGAAGGAGCTCAAGAATGACGTGCATGTGCTGACCCTGTCGGCGACGCCGATCCCGCGCACGCTGCAATTGGCCCTGACGGGCGTGCGCGAGCTGTCGCTGATCGCCACGCCGCCGGTCGACCGCATGGCGGTGCGCACCTTCATCTCGCCCTTCGATCCGCTGGTCATCCGCGAGACGCTGCTGCGCGAGCGCTATCGCGGCGGCCATTCCTTCTATGTCGTGCCGCGTATCAGCGATCTGGCCGAAATCCACGATTTCCTGAAGGAATCCGTGCCGGAATTGAAGGTCGCGGTCGCCCATGGCCAGATGCCGCCGGGCGAGCTCGACGACATCATGAACGCCTTCTACGACGGCCAGTACGACGTGCTCCTGTCGACGACCATCGTCGAATCCGGCCTCGATATCCCGACCGCCAACACGCTGATCGTCCATCGCGCCGACATGTTCGGCCTGGCGCAGCTCTACCAGCTGCGCGGCCGCGTCGGCCGTTCCAAGGTGCGCGCCTATGCGCTGTTCACGCTGCCGGCCAACCGCAAGCTGACCGACACGGCCGAGCGCCGGCTGAAGGTGCTGCAGTCGCTCGACACGCTCGGCGCCGGCTTCCAGCTCGCCAGCCACGACCTCGACATACGCGGCGCGGGCAATCTGCTTGGCGAAGAGCAGTCGGGGCATATCAAGGAGGTCGGTTTCGAGCTCTACCAGCAGATGCTGGAGGAGGCGGTGGCCGAGGTGAAGGACACCGGCGAAGTGCAGGACGGCGGCTGGTCGCCGCAGATCGCGGTCGGCACCGCCGTGATGATCCCGGAAAGCTACGTCCCCGACCTGCAGCTCAGGATGGCGCTCTACCGGCGTCTTGGCGACCTCGAGACCACCGAGGAGATCGACGGCTTCGGCGCCGAGCTGATCGACCGCTTCGGGCCGCTGCCGGAAGAGGTGACGCATCTGTTGAAGATCGTCTTCATCAAGGCGCTCTGCCGCAAGGCCAATGTCGAGAAGCTCGATGCCGGCCCGAAGGGCGTCGTCATCCATTTCCGCAAGCGCGAGTTCCCCGATCCGGTCGGGCTGGTCAAGTTCATTGGCGAGCAGGGCTCGCTGGCCAAGATCAGGGCCGACCACAGCGTCGTCTTCATACGAGACTGGCCGAACGCCGAAAAGCGGCTGGCGGGATCGGCGGTGGTGATGACGCAATTGGCCCGGCTGGTCGACAAAGCCGCCTAACGACGTCCACAGTGGGAAGCCGAGCAGCTCAACGCATTCGCCACCACTGAAAAACCCGGCTAGAATAGGTAATCGGCTTCGTGTAAGGAGCCGCGACCTCGGATCGAGGCTGGAATGGCGGGCAAGCATGCTCGCCGGTTTGTTTGACGCAATTCCGGACGGAAATTTTCACATTTTCCCTGGGGTTGCTCCGAAAGGGCGTTGGGTGCAGCGATGACGAAATGGTCGCCGAATTCGTGGAGAGCAAAGCCGATCAAGCAGGTCCCGGCCTACCCGGACCTTGGGGCTTTGCAAGCCACGGAAGCGCGGCTTGCGACCTATCCGCCGCTGGTCTTTGCCGGCGAGGCGCGCAAGCTGAAGAAGCAACTGGCGGCGGTAGCCGCCGGCGAAGCCTTCCTGCTCCAGGGCGGTGACTGCGCCGAGAGCTTTGCCGAACATGGCGCCGACAACATCCGCGACTTCTTCCGCGTCTTCCTGCAGATGTCGGTGGTGCTTACCTTCGCCGGCGCGCAGCCGGTGGTGAAGGTCGGCCGCGTCGCCGGCCAGTTCGCCAAGCCGCGCTCGTCCGACAACGAGACCAAGGCCGGCGTGACGCTGCCGAGCTACCGCGGCGACATCATCAACGGCATCGAATTCGACGCCTCCTCGCGCATTCCGGATCCGGCGCGCCAGGAGATGGCGTATCGCCAGTCCGCCGCGACACTCAACCTTCTGCGCGCCTTCGCGCAGGGCGGCTATGCCAGCCTTGAGAACGTGCATCGCTGGATGCTCGGCTTCGTCGCCGACAGCCCGCAGGGAGAAAAATACGAATCGCTCGCCAACCGCATCACCGAGACGATGGATTTCATGCGCGCGGTGGGCATCACGTCCGAAACCAACTTCGCGTTGCGCGAGACCGATTTCTACACCAGCCATGAGGCGCTGCTGCTTGGCTATGAAGAAGCGCTGACACGCGTCGATTCGACCTCCGGCGACTGGTACGCAACCTCCGGCCATATGATCTGGATCGGCGACCGCACCCGCCAGCCGGACCATGCGCATATCGAATATTGCCGCGGCATCAAAAATCCGCTCGGCCTGAAATGCGGTCCGTCGCTGACGCCGGATGGCCTGATCGAACTCATCGACCTGCTCAATCCCGAGAACGAGCCGGGCCGGCTGACGCTGATCGCTCGCTTCGGCTCCGACAAGGTCGCCGAGCACCTGCCGAAGCTGGTGCGGACTGTGAAGAAGGAAGGCCGCAACGTCGTGTGGTCGTCCGACCCGATGCACGGCAACACGATCGAGGCGGCGGGCTACAAGACGCGGCCGTTCGATCGCATCCTCAAGGAAGTGCAGACCTTCTTCGAGGTGCACCGCGCCGAGGGCACGCATCCGGGCGGCATCCATGTGGAGATGACCGGCAAGAACGTGACCGAATGCACGGGCGGCGCCCGCGCCATCACGGCGGAGGACCTGCAGGACCGCTACCATACCCATTGCGATCCGCGCCTCAACGCCGACCAGGCGATCGAGCTTGCCTTTCTGGTGTCGGACCTGCTCAAGAAGAGCCACCCGGTGCAGCACAAGCAGGCGGCCAACGCCTGAACAGAGGCTTGACGCCCATCATTGAAGCGCTGGCAGTGATGCCGGCGCCGTCTCAATTCAGGTGGGCGGGTTCGATTCGAACCGCTGTCACTCCGGATCGGGCGGTCCGGGCGGGTCGCCCGGGAAATTGGTTCGGCCGGGCGGAATGACGGCAAAGCTGATCTGCAAGGGCGGTGCTTTGAGCGACCAGTCGAACTGCACCGTCTTGACCGGCAGGCCGGCAATCCAGGCCTGCTGTTGCGGGGAGAGCCTCCAACGCGTAGGCCACACCAGCAGCATACCCTGATCCCGCAGCCGCTGGTCCGTGATCCAGGGGGCAAGGCGCCTGTCGAGAGCCGTGAAGATGGAGGGCTGGTCCGCTGCTTCCAGCCCGGCAAGCTGGGCCACGCCGTCCTCGCCGCCGACGATGCCCAATGGTCCTGGCACCGTCTCATGCCAGATCGCCTCGGCCGTCTGCGAGATCGATCGTGCCGGCCAGCACATCGGCTGCAGGCGACCGAGGACGTTACAACCCGTCCAGCGGGTCACCGCATAGGCGCTCGATACGCCGACCACGCATAGCAAGGCCAGCACCATCAGCCGGCGCAATTCCACAGGTCCCAGTCGCTGGCCCAGAAACGCGATTGCCAGGGCGCCGACGAGATTGTACATCGTCGCGCCCCAGGACTCGCCGGTGCCGGTAAACAGTGAGGCGACCATGATCAGGAGCGCCGGCCCCACGCCCATCCATGTCAGGTAGACAACCGCGCGGCGCTCGGGGGCGGGG
>NZ_JAIUHR010000019.1 GCF_020165195.1 Mesorhizobium sp. CA14
GCCCCGGCCCCGACGCCTGCCCCTGCAGCGGACCCCTCGGCCGCCGCCCAGGAAGTGGAAAAGCTTCTCAGCGCCGAGACGGCGCGTTGCGAAGGCCTCGCCGCCATCGCTGCCCAGGCCGACCGCCTCGGCGTCACCTTCAACGTGGCGGAAGCCATCAAAACGAAAATGAGCGTGGCCGATGCCCGCTCCAAGGTTCTGGACGCGGCGGCGGCCGGCGACGGCGAAAACGTCTCGGCAATCGCGACCCCGAAGGCGAAGGCCGAAACGAGCAAGGCGCTCGACGCGGCCGGCAAGTCTTCCGCGTGGAAAAAGGCACTCAAGCGCCACTAAGCGCGGCAACAGGAGATTTCCGCAATGTCTACCGTTCTCTACGATACCCGCCGGGCCGGCGCTCATATCATCAGCGAATCCGCTGGCGAAACCGGCGGCATGCGCTCGCGTGCGGTCGGCGTGCTCGCCAGCGGCGTCAAGTATCTCAACGGAACCGTGCTCGGCCAGGTCGTGGTCGGCGCCGCCGTAGCCGCTGCCAATGGCGGCAACACCGGTAACGCTACCATTTCGGCGGTCACGACCGCCGAGGGCGCGAAGCCTGGCGTTTACAAGGTGGATTTCACCGCTGCCACCAAGTTCGACGTGACGGACCCTGACGGCTTCAAGGTCAAGTCCGGCCAGACCGGCGCCGCCTATGCCGACGACCTTGGCTTCACCATCACGGTCGGCGCGACGCCGATGGTTGCGGGTGACGGCTTCACCATCACGGTCGGCGCCGGCACCAAGAAATACAAGAAGCTGGACCCCGCCGCCGGTGACGGTTCGCAGGATGCCGCCGCCATTCTCTTCGGCGATGTCGACGCCACCACGGCCGATCAGAAGGCGGTTCTTACCGTCCGCGAGTCCGAGGTTGCCGACTTCGAACTGGTCTGGCCGGTCGGCATTTCGGCGCCGGCCAAGGCCGCCGCAATCGCCGCGCTCGAAGCAAAAGGAATCACCGTTCGCTAAGCACGGCGACGGGGAAAACGAGGAACCGCACCTATGCATATGGATATCTTCAACGACGACGCGTTTTCCGCCGTCTCTATGACCGTGGCGCTTGAAGACTACGAATTCAAGCCGAACCTGATCGGGTCCATGAACCTGTTCACGGACGTTCCGATTGCGACGGAACACGTCTCGGTCGAGCGCCGCGCCGGCAACGTGCTGAACATCATTCAGACCTCGGAACGCGGCGCGCCGCTGGAAGAGGGCAAGCGCGACGGCCGCTCGATCCGCAAGTACGATACCAGCCGTATCGCCAAGGGCCACACCATCCGCGCATCGGAGATTTCCAACGTCCGCGCGTTCGGCACCGAGTCGGACCTCGAAACCATGATTTCCTATGTTGGGCGGTTCGAACAGCGTCTTATCGGCGACGTCGAACTGACCTGGGAAAACATGCAGCTTGGCGCGCTGCAGGGCAAGGTTCTGGACGCTGACGGCAGCGTGATCGTGGATTGGTTCGATGAATGGGGCATTGACGAGCCCGAGGAAATCGACTTCGCGCTGGACACTGCCGGCACGGACATCGAACAGAAGTGCCGGGGCGTCATCCGTATCATGATGAAGGCGGCGCGCGGCGCCTGGACAATCGGCACCCGAGTGGTCGGCCTGGCCGGCGACGCGTTCTTCGACAAGCTCACCGGGCATAAGAGCGTTCGTGAGATCTACTTGAACACCTCTCAGGCGCAGACGCTTGCCCGCGCCTTCGGCGCTGCCACTCAGAGCGTGTTCAACGCGGGCTCTTACGCCGTCTTCGATTACGGCGGCATCCTGTTCATCAACTATCGCGGCACGGACGATTTCAGCGACGACGCAGCGCCTGGCACCAAGGCCGGCCTTGGCATCAAGTCGACCAAGTGCAAGTTCTTCCCCCTCAACGCGCCCGATGTCTTCCAGAAGGCATTTGCGCCAGGTGAAGCGTTCGACATGGTCAACACCATCGGCCGGCCGCTCTACGCGATGATAATCCGCGACGAGAAGCGCAACTTCTGGGTTCGCCCCGAGGTCTATTCCTATCCGCTGTACATCTGCACGCGGCCGGAAATGCTGCTCACCGCCAAGGCGACCGCCGCCGGTTAATCCGGCGGCTTACTCCCATGGATTGGCACGGCCTCCTAGACGATATGACCGGCATAGTTCGGGATACGTTCGGCGAGGCCGTGGCCGTCATCTACAGGCGCGCCGAGACTGGCGAAATCAAGTCCGACCTGATCGCAATCTTCGATTGGGAACACGCCGAGCTTCATGCCGGCGGCAAGGTGTCCACCACGTCCCGAATTCCGGTGCTGGACGTTCGCAACGCGGACCTCGGCTTTGATCCTTTGCCGGATGACGAAGTGACGATAGCGGGCCAGGGCTCTTTCCGCGTCATCGACACCTTTGCGGACTCGTCCAAGAACACAAAGCTGCATCTGCGAAAGAAATAGGCGATGGCCTCGGCACCGCATCCGCGAAAGCTCATCCGCGCCGCCGCCGTCAACTTGCTCGCGACGTCGGACGCCAGCACGCCGCCGGTGTTCCCTACGGCGGCAAAGGCCCGCGTCTACAACAGCCGAGACTTTCCCGCCGACGCGCGCATCATGCCCGTGGTTGTGGTCTATAGCGGCGACGATGTCATCGACCCGGACTATCGCCACGATGGCGGGGTGAGGCGGCGCTTTCTCAAGCTCATGGTTGAGTGCTACGCGGTCGGTGATGACGGCGCCGAGGCCGTAGACGATTGCGCGCTTGAGGTTGAAAACTGGCTTCACGCAAACCCCACGCTTGGCAATCTGGTTGAGTGGTGCACGATCAACTCGACCGTTATCGCCTTCGCCGAGACTGCCGAGGTCGCGTTGTGGACCGCCGTCCTTACCTTCGATGTCGTCTATTATACGCAACTGATAGAGGTCGAGGGCCGCCGGCCGACGACCGTCATGCTCGGCTATGATCCCGATACCGGCCCCGGCCATGAGCCCGATTACACCGATGTAACGGGAGTGATGCCCGATGCTTGAGCGTCGCGAAAAGGACATCACGGATCTTGAGCGACGGGTTTCGAATTCGGTCCTTGTGGGCAAGGTTTCGCAGGTCGACCACGCGAAAGCCCGTTACCGCGTGAAGGCGGGCAAATTCGAAAGCGACTGGCTACCATTTACCAGCGCTCGGGCTGGCGAAACGCGGACCTATGACAGCCTCGACGTGGGCGAACAGGTGGTAATCGTCTCGCCCTCTGGCGACCCCTCTCAAGGCATCATTGTGGGCTCTATCGCCACCCAGGCGAAGCAAGCGGCGGACAAGGGCAACATTCACCGGACGATATACCCGGACGGCACGGTGGTTGAGTATGACCATGAAGCCAAGGCCTATAAGATGGACGTCGCCGAGGGCGGCAGCTACGCCCTCAACATCGGCGGCGGGGCCTCGATACACGCCAGCGGCGGCGCTATCAAAATTAAGGCACCTGGGGCCATCGACATAGAGTCCGCCACGCTCACCCACAACGGCAAGGATATTTCGTATCTGCACGAACACACCGGCGTTGAGCCCGGCGGCGCGAACACCGGCCCGGTGGCGTAAGGGGAACCGCTATGCTTGGAATGGACGCCCTCACCGGCAAGCCGCTTGAAGGCCTTGCGCACCTCAAGCAATCTATCACGGACATTCTTTCGACCCGCATAGGCACGCGGGTGATGCGCCGCGACTACGGTTCGGATCTTCCGAACCTTGTAGACAACCCCGTCAATTCGGATTTCGCGGTCGACCTCTATATGGCCCTCGCCGAGGCAATCACCCGATGGGAGCCGCGCCTACGATTGCGGGAAGCTTCGTTTAATCCACTCGGCGACGGCGTTATAGAATTCGGGCTAACCGGCGAATATTTGCCGGACGGAAAGATCATCACACTTAGCGGAATTGTCATCAAATGAGCGAGGCGCAATATACGCTTGAAGGACTCCCCGTCCCGGCGGTTATTGCGACCCTCTCCTACGAAGAGATTCGGCAAGCTACGATCAACAAACTTGTTGAGCTTGACCCCGACTATTCCGCGTTGCTGGAAAGCGACCCCGCAATCAAAGTAATTGAGGCGTCGTCGTATCAAGACCTTGTGTTGCGCGAGCGCGTCAACGATGCTGCGAAAGCCAACCTTCTGTTCTTCGCCGCCGGCTCGGACCTCGATCACCTCGCCGCTTTCTATGATGTCCTTCGCTTGGTCGGCGAGACGGACGCGGCGCTGCGAAGCCGCACCATCCTGGCGATTCAAGGCCGGTCCACCGGCGGGCCGGAAGAGCGCTACAAGTTCCTCGCCCGTACCGCTGATGTCCGCGTAAAAGATGTCGCGGTCTATCAAGTTGACGGCGGCCCGAAGCTTCGCGTCGCGCTGCTTTCTCTTGTCAACGGCGGTGTGCCTGATGCCGCCATGCTGGCCGCTGTAGAGGCAGCGGTGACGGCGCCCGACGCCCGTTCCATCAATGACGTTATCGAGGTTGTGTCGGCCACCCAGGCGCCGCAGAACATTGTCTTGAATGTATGGCTTCTGCCGAACGCGCCGGCCGCGATCATTGGCAGCATGGAAACGCTCATTCGGGCAGCGTTCTTTGACGAAGGCGGAATCGGCTTCGACCTGAATCCGTCTTGGATTTCGGCTCGCGTCCATATACCCGGCGTCGCCAAAGTCGAGGTCGTCACCCCGGCGGCTCCAGTCATTGAGAATGACAACCAAGCGGCCACGCTTGGAACCATCACCGTGAACCTCGCGGGGAGGTCGCGGTGACGGCGCTGCACCTTCTCCCAAAGAACGCCTCGCCATTTGAGCGCGCTCTATCCATGTCGTTGGATAGGACGCCCGATTTCGGCGCGATCATTGATAGTATTGCGGGCCTCAAATACGGCGTCATCCCCGCCGCCTTCTCGCCCTGGGTTGTGGCGGAATACGGTCTTGGCCCGATTTCAGAATATTTCGAAACCGATGCCCAAATCATCGCCGCCGGCATCCCGTGGCAGCGTGTCCGGGGCACCCCTGCAGCCGTCCTCGCCGCGTTGTCCTGGCTCGGCTACACCTCGCCAGCAATCGAGGATCAAAACGAGCGACGCCGGAAGTGGAACCGCTATCAGGTCGCCATGGGCTTGGTGCCTGAAGCTGAATTGCCCGTGCTTCGTGACGCCGAATATCTGGTCGGCATTTCGGACCCCGCCCGCTCGGCGTTCATTCGTGGCTGGCACGGCTACAATGTCCGCGCCCTCGAATGGGGTGAACAGAAATGGGGCGAGTCCCTTTGGGGCGACGACAGCGGCATTCGTCTTGACGGTGGAACCGTGAAGTGGAGCCACGGCGAAGACATCACCGCCAGCATCTTGGCAACCCCGGAAGAACGCGAAGCCCTCGGCGTCAACGTGACGGTCGGCGACGTTCTCGGATGGGGCACCTTCCCGTGGACGGCGCCCGGCATTTCATGGAACGGCGTTACCGATGCCAGCGCCTTCAAATCGTTTCTGCTGTCCAGCCTGTCCGTTTACGTGGCCTTCTATGACGCCGCCGGCCTCGTCATCGGCTACCGCCGGCCTGTCGCCGTTCGCAACGTGACTGCGAACCATGACGCGGCACCCGGAACGGTGTTCTTTCAGGTCGAGGCGCGAACCGACTTCGGCGATAGCGAGGGCGAGCATTGCGCTACCGTGGGTCTGATTTTTCGCGCCCACAACGCTGACACCGCAAAGCCGGGCAAGCTTTGGCTCGAGCCGGGGGAGATCGCAGTTGAGGCCGGCTTTGACCTCGCCGACATGAAGATCGGCGCCGCCCCGGTCGACTTCACCTTCCGGCGGACAGTCCGCCAGCACGTCACCATCGAATTGGAAATCTGAAAATGGCGAACGAACAATATCTGATCTTCGACAAGGCGAGCCGTCCCGACCTGGCCGATATCTATGACCGTTCGCAAGCGAGTCCGCCGCGCGAGCGCGTGTTGATGCGCGAGCGCAAGTTTGCGCAGGGCGCCGAGTTCAATGAAGCGTTCTCAATCGAGGCGAGGAAGCGAACGAATATCGGCAACATGATTGCCAGCGACGGCGACCGCCGCAAGGGTTGCGAAATCATCGTGGACCCGTTCACCGGCGATACGACTTTGGCGGCCGGCGAGGTCTACGTGCGCGGCGATATCCGGCCGGTCGGCGAGGCCACATTTGCGGGCCTGCCGATTGTGGGTGACGTCGTCGTCGGCGTTCGCGTTTTGCAAACGGTTGTGACGCATGAGGAAGACGAGTCCTTGCTCGGCCTGCATGAGGAAGCGATTGTTTCTTACGGCGAGCCTGGCGCGGCACGCGAAGAGCTCTCGCTTGTGTGGGGATGGGATGGCGACGGCCAGACTGGCGCCCTGTACCGCGTCTACCAGATCCGCGACGGGTTCGTTGTCGACCAAACGCCCCCGCCTTCCCTGTCCGGCTTTAACGCCGCGATGGCGGCTCAAGACTATGACGCCCACGAAAACTATATCGCTCGCGGGTGCCGTGTAACGGCGCTCGGTCTCGCCGATGGCAAACAATGGTTCTCAATCGAGGAAGGCACCGCCAATATCCTGGGGTACAAGCGGACCCGCAACACTGCAACGCGCTTCGGCCAACCCGAAGAGCCGGACATTCTCAACATCGCCTCGGAGCCGCATACGTTCGATGACGGCGGCACCGGCACCGCCGTAATCGCGCTTAATCGCTCGCCGATCAATTCGGTCGCTTCGGTCATCGTGACGAAGGAAGTTACCGAAACCATCGTTCGCGGCGCGGTGGCGAACACGACCGACCTTCTCGGGCACACCGGCGTTGTCTCGATCTCGCTTGTGAAGCAAGGCGCCACGACCTACGCCTCGCCCGCCAGCTACACGCGCAACGGCGACCGTATCGATTGGTCGCCAGGCGGCGCGGAGCCGGCGCCAGGCAGTTCCTACGACATCACCTATCGATACCTTGACGCCGTGGTGCCCTCAGTTGTCACACCTACCGGCATCACCATTTCCGGCGGCGTTACCGGCGGCAACGTCTTTGTAAGCTACAACTTCAATCTTCCGCGTCACGACCTCATCTGTCTCGATAGGGACGGGAATATCGTTTACCTCAAGGGCATTCCCGCCGTTGAGCAACCGCAGCCGCCAGCGCCCCCGGCCACGTTGCTGGCGCTTTGCGTCGTTGAAAACGACTGGTTCGGAACGCCTGCCATCATCAACAACGGCACGCGGTCGCTTCCGTTCTGGCAACTGCAACGAATGTATGACCGCCTTGTCGACGCCATCGACTTGATAGCGCTGGCGCGCCTGCAAATGGATATTTCTGCGCGTGAGCCGGTGGCGAAAAAGGGCGTGTTCGTGGACCCGCTCAACGACGACCGCTACCGCGATGCCGGCGAGGCGCAGAACGGGGCCGTGTTCAATGGCTCATTCCAGATCCCGATTATCCCAAGCTTCCAAGCCTTCTCAATGGCGGCGCCGGCATGCCTGACCTACACGGAAGAGCCGCTTATTTTGCAAGAGGCGGTGACGGGTTGCACCAAGATCAACCCCTATCAGTCATTCGCGCCTCTTCCCGCGAAAATGTATCTGACGCCCTCGCAAGATTTCTGGACCGAAACCCAAGACGTATCGCTTTCGCCCGTCACTCAGGTGTTCGGCCAAGGGAACCGGACGCGCGTCACCAATGTGGAAGTCATCACGTCCACGCGCGAGGTCACCGCCTACTTCCTTCGGCAGATCAACGTTGCTTTCGAAATCGACGGCTTCGGCGCGGGCGAAATCCTGCAAAAGCTCACCTTTGACGGTATCGACGTTACGCCGGCTGGCCCCATCGCTGCCGATGTCAACGGCAAGGTCGTGGGCACCTTCAGTATTCCGGCGAATGTGCCCTCGGGCACCAAGCACGTCGCAGCCGTGGGCGCTGGCGGTGACAGCGCCGCCGCCGAGTTCACAGGCCAAGGCCGTATCGAGATCAACACTAGCCAACAAATAACGACCGTACAGCGGTTCCGCGATCCGCCACCGCGTAGCACAGGCGGCGGCGGCGGCGGTAGCGGCAACGGACCCGGTGGCCGTGGCGGCCAAGGGAACACTGATCCGGTGGCGCAATCCTTCATGTTCGGCGAGGGCCGGCATATCGCCTCTATCGAGGTCAAGTTTTGCGCCATCGGCAACACCTCGCAGCCCGTGCTCTGCGAAATCGTGACCATGGATAACGGCTACCCGACGACCGATGTCATCGCGCAGACCGAAACCGATATGCACTCGGCGATTATCGGAACCTGGCACAAGTTCACCTTTGATCCCCCGGTCTTCGTTCCGGCCGGCGTTGAAACCGCCTTCGTGCTCAAGACGAATGACCCGAACCATTCTGTTTCCTATGCAGCACGCGGCGGCTTCGATGCGGCCCGGCAGGAATGGATTGGCGCGCAGCCCTACACCATCGGCGTTCGTTTCAGTTCCTCGAATGCGACGACCTGGACGGCGCACCAAGACGAAGACCTGACTTTCCGCCTCAACGCGGCGAAGTTCGACCCGGTGTCCAAGACTATCGCCCTCGGCACCGTCACCGCAATTTCGCTGTCTGATTTCATCGCGGAAGCACAGGTGTTCTTGCCGACCGGCGACACCCGGGTCGTGTTCGAAATCGAGCCCGTGGGCGAAACGCCGGTGCGGATCGAGCCCGGCCAGGTGTGGGAGCGGCAATCGTTCTTCACCGGCAACGCCGCCTTGCGCGCCATCCTAACGGGCACCGATAAGGTTTCGCCCATCATGGGGCGCGACGTGCTCGCGATCAAAGGCACGATGCAGGCCAACGGCGTCTATATCAGCGACGCGTTCACGATGGGGAACTTGATCCGCCTCGATGCGGTAATGAAAACCAAGCTGCCGGCAGGCTCGGCCCTTACCGTTCACTACGACAAGGCTGACGATAATTGGCAACTGTTGCCGCAGGCGTCCGCGACGGTGCTGGCGGATGGCACCTTTGAGCGGACTTTCCGAACGACAGGCCTGACCGCGATTCAGGGCCGTATCCGTCTTACGCTCACCGGTTCCCCGGCGGCTCGTCCGGCGGTGTCCGACCTTCGCGCATTCTCGATTTGAGGTTGACCAATGACCATCGACGCCGCAACCCCGAATCGTAACTATCCGCTGCCGAGCGGTGGCAACAACCTTTCACATGACGTGGCCCGCCTGATAGCCGCGCTACAGGCCGTGGACGTGGACGTCGCCGCCGTTCTCTCGGCCTTGGTGCTCAAGGCCCCGCTACTCAATGCCGCCCTTTCCGGGGCGCCCACGGCACCGACGCCGGCCGGTAACGACAACTCGACCCGCATCGCCACGACGCAATGGGTGAAGGCCAATTTCGCCGACTTCGTGGGGGCGGCACCCGCCGCGCTCGACACTCTGGCGGAACTAGCGACGGCGCTGGGCAACGATGCTAATTTCGCCGCAACTATGACCGCCGCACTGGCGGCCAAAGCGCCGCTGGCAAGTCCGGCCCTTACGGGCGCGCCCACAGCCCCTACGGCGGCCGACGCCACCAACACGACCCAATTGGCTACTACGGCTTTCGCTCAACGGTGTATCGCCCTCTTGAAGGCGGCGGCAAACACATGGGCCGCCTTACAAACATTCAGTGCGGGCCTCGTGTCAAATCCGCCGAACGGTCAGGCCATTGGCGTCAACGGCGGTCCCGCTGTTGGCACGGCCGGCCTGACGATCAATTCTATCAATACCGGCGCTACCTTCATTTCATTCAATAGGAACGGTGGCTATGCCGCCAACTTCGGTATCGACACCGACAACAAGTGGAAAGTCGGCGGCTGGTCCATGGGCGCCGCTGCCTATGAACTTGTTCACATGGGAAACTACACGGCCCTTTTGGACCCTCGCTATGCCCTCAAGACATCGGTCGGAACGATGGCGGCGAGGTCGCTTACGATCTCCACTTCGGCCCCCGCCGGTGGAGTCGATGGCGACGTGCATATGCAGGTGTAAGCGATGCTTTACGTGAACGATTCCGCCATCTGGAAAGAGAGCACGCCCTACGTGAAAGACGCCGGTCTGTGGAAGCCTGCCAAGCAGGTTTACACGCGTTCTAGCGGTGTCTGGAAAGAGGTCATGTTGCTGAACCTCTACCAGCAACTTGATAAACTCGGCCTCACCAGCAATCTCAGACTATGCCTTGATGCAGGCGCCGCCGCCTCTCTGCCGACCGGGTCTACGAAGTGGCTGGATCTGTCGGGAGGTGGATACGACTTTTTCCGGGGTGTCACAGTAGGCGCCGAGGGCAGCGACCCGACCATCAATGGAACGGCTAACGCCCGATCAAGCGCCGAATTTCTTTCCTTCGACGGCGGCGACTATCTCACTTACGATTCAGCGAACGAAGGCTGGATGAACAACTTTCACAAGGCAGGCGCACAATGGACGGTGGCCACATGGATTTGGTATGCCGCCTCGACCTCGGCGGGGTTCATCGGGACGAACGGCAATAGCGTATCGCCAGGCTTTGCCGTGGGCATGAACGGTAGCGGCAAACTCGCGACCATCGTGCACAACAATAGCACGCAAATCATCAACAACGCGACCGCCGCCAGTATCCCGACCGGCGGATGGTGTTTCTTGGCGAATTCGTTCGATAGCTCGGGCGGAGCTACAGGAAACATTCTGGCGATCAACGGCGCCTATGAGACAGCTACGGCTACGCTTAACTCGCCCTCGGCATCCAATGCGGCGGTCACCATGCAGATTGGTTCCCGCGCCAACGGCACCGTGCCCTTGCCGAACGGATCACGGATGGCCGGCTTTATGATTTGGGAAGGTCGAGCGCTAAACCAAGCAGAGTTGACAGCCGTGTTTAACGCTACCCGTGTCCGTTTTGGCGTTTAACCTTCCATGGCTTCGTTGACCACTCGTTTATCCGCGCCCATCCCCAATCGTTCGGATCGGGATTTTGATAAGCGATAGGTTCAGGGAAGTGCATCTTACGATCAATTGCTTCGAAAGGATAATCTGCACCATGGTATTCGGTCCCATCATCGAACCTTACTTTGATGGTGCGGCCTACATGGTCGATAACAGTTCCATAGACCGTTTCATATCGCTTCGGGTCCGTCCTTACGATCACCCGTTTAACGCGATCCGCGCGCTTGAACACAATTGGCCCGCCATGCTGATCGGGTTGAGAGCTTTTGCGGGTAAATATTCGAAACATCTTAAATAGCGTCACCTAATACACCTCACCCCGTAAAGGAGAACTAAATTATGCAATTCTTGGTCGTTCTTCCTGATGGCTCTCGGGCTGTCAAGAGTAATCCCGGCTGGCTTACCGGCGATACGCCAGAAACCGCGCGGCCATTGACGGCCGATGAACTTGTCGCCATGGGGTTCGGACGAAAGATCATTGACGAGCCCCCGCCGTTTGACGCCGAAAAGCAGACGCGCATACTTTCACCGATTGATGAATGGGGCGTCACGGAAACCACGGCAACGGCGAAATACGTTGTTTCCGACCTCCCCTTCGAAGCTGTCCGCGCTAACAAGCTTGCAGCGCTCGCCGACAAACGTTGGACGATTGAGAACGGCGGGGTCGTCATCAACGGCGCGTCGGTTCGGACCGACGCGAATAGCCAAGCCAAGATCACCGGGGCAGTATCGCTTTTCCAGAACGACCCCGAATTGGAAAGCATCGATTGGGAGGCTCAGCCCGGCGTATGGGTAACGCTGGACGCGGCCACCATGAAGGCTATCGGCATCGCGGTCGGCCGCCATGTGCAAGCCTGTTTCAGCCGCGCCAGGGCGTTGTCGGCCAGTATCATGGCGGCGCCAGATATCGAGGCCTTGGACGCGGTGGATATCGAGGCCGGGTGGCCGGGCCAGTGAAGCCGTCGCCCCGGCGGTAAACGCAACATCCTTCGTTTGCGAAACGTCAACGCTGGCCTATGAAAGCGTTGACATTCGGAGATTGCAATTATGGCTGGCACTCAATTCTTGCACGGCGTCGAGCTTATCGAAATCGATGACGGCCCCCGCCCCATTCGCACCGTCCGCTCTTCGGTCATCTTCGTTGTCGGCACCGCCCCGGACGCGGACGCCCTGGCGTTCCCGCTGAATACGCCCGTGCTGATAGCGGGTAGCCGCGCCGAGGCCGCGAAGCTGGACACCTCGGTCGCTAAGACCCGCCTCGGCACCCTGCCGAACGCGGTCGACCTCATCCTTCAACAGATCGGGGCGGTTATCGTGGTTTGCCGTGTCGAGGAAGGCGCGGACGATGGCGAAACCCTCGCGAATGTGCTTGAGGGCTGTTACAAGGCCCTTGAGGCGCAATCGGCCGTTGGCGTGACCCCGCGTATTCTGATCGCCCCTGGCTTCACCGGCGAGCGCCCGGTTGGCATCGCCGGCCATGGCGCCATCACCCCAGGAAACGGCGGCGCCAACGGCACATTTGCCCTTGCCTTCACCGGCGGAACCGGCTCGGGCGCCGAGGGCACCTTTACCGTTGCCGGCGGACAACTCACCACGATCACGATCACCAAGGCCGGTCGCTACAGCGTTGCTCCGGTCTTCTCGTTCGCTGCATCAGCGGGCCTCGCTGGCGCCGCCTCGCCGGTCACTCTCGGCGCCACCGCGAACGCTGTTGTGGCCGAGCTTATCGGCATCGCGGAACGCCTTAAGGCCGTCATCATCGCGGACGGCCCGAACACGAACGATCCCGCCGCGATCACCTATGCCGACGACTTCGGCTCAAAACGAGTTTACGTGGTCGACCCTGGCGTGAAGGTTCCGCGCGGCGCCAACGTCAACAGCGAACCGGCTTCCTCGGCGGTTGCCGGCCTTATCGCCAAGATCGACAATGACCGCGGATTCTGGTGGTCGCCGTCAAACCAGAACATCAACGGCATTGTGGGCACCGACCGGGCAATCGACTTCGCCCTGGGTGACGCGAATAGCCGCGCAAACCTTCTCAACGAAGGCAACGTCGCAACGATCATCCGCGAAGACGGTTTCCGCCTTTGGGGCAACCGCACGCTGTCCAGCGACCCGAAATTCGCGTTCCTGTCCGTGGTTCGCACGGCGGATATCATCAATGACTCCATTCTTCGCGCTCACCTTTGGGCCGTGGATCGAAACATCACCAAGACGTACATTGATGACGTTGAGGAGTCCGTGAACGCCTACATTCGCAGCCTGGTTGCGATGGGCGCGCTTATCGGCGGCCGGTGCTACGCCGACCCGGACCTCAATTCCCCGGCTTCTATTTCCGAGGGCAAGGTGTGGTTCAACATCGAATTCACGCCGCCGTACCCGGCCGAGCACGTCATTTTCCGGTCGCGCATCGTCAACGACTTCCTTGAGGATCTTGTGCAATGAGCACCCCCACTTTTGCGCTGCCGCGCCAGCTTAAGGCGTTCAATCTGTATTCGGACGGTAACAGCTACGCCGGCCGGTGTGACAGCATCACGCTTCCCAAGATCGCGCTCACGACCGAAGAACACAGGGCCGGCGGCATGGATGGCCCGAAGAAATTGGAATTGGGCATGGAAGCGCTCACCGCGTCCATCATCCTTTCCGATTACGATCCGGCCATCATCAGCCTTATCGGCGTGGATGGCATCGCCTTGGTCGCGCGCGGCGCCGTGCAGGCCCAGGGCTCGGCCGCCGAGGCCGTGGTCGTCAACATGCGAGGCATGCTGACCGAAACCGAATTCAGCGAGTGGAAGCCTGGCAGCAAGTCCACCAAGACGCTTACCTACGAACTCGATTACTTCCGCTTCCGCCAGTTGGATGTCGAGTACGTGGAAATCGACATCATCAACATGGTTCGCAAGATTGGCGGCATCGATCAGCTTGCCACTCAGCGAACCGCAATCGGCCTCTAAGGAAGCATGAACCATGACGACCGATATTCGTAAGCAGAAGCGGCACCCCCTGGTTGAGCCCATCACCATTGAAGGGCGCGAAGTCACGGAAGCCATCTTACGCCGGATCAAGGGCAAGGACATTCGGGACATGGACCGCCAGGACTCGGACCTGGACAAAACGGCTTTCATCATTTGCCGCCTCGCTGGCTGGCCGCCCGAGGCGTTCGATGAACTGGACGCCGAGGATATCGACGCGCTCGGCAAGATCATTGAGGGTTTTATGGGGAGGCGGAAGCGAGCGGCCTAACGCTCGAATCCGTCTCTAACCTCATGGCGGATATCGCCGTGATCTTTCACTGGCCGCCGTCCGAACTTTGGGAACTAGACCTTTCGGAACTCGTGATGTGGCGGGGCCTCGCCGCCGCTCGCGCTGGCAAAGCGAAAACGTAAATGGCCGGGAAGCCCACGGCGGAAGCCACCGTAAAGCTATCGCTGATCGACCGCATCACCGGGCCGATTAAGCGGATACAAGCGCGCCTCGCCGCGCTCGGCACGCGCTTGGGTTTCGACCGCATCGGCGCATCCGTCAACCGCCTCGGGAAAAGCCTTATCGGCCTCGGGAACGGGTTGACCCGCACAACCGCTCGATTGTCTTCCTTCGTGGCCCTTCTCGGCCTCGGCGCCTCGGGTGCCGTCGCTGGCGCCTTCGCCCTGGCGAAGAGCGCGTCGGACCTCGGCAGCGAGATAGGCGAAGCCTCATTCAAGCTCGGCATCGGGGTCGAGGCGCTGCAGGAATACCGCTTCGCCGCTAAAATGAGCGGCATCGAAAACGAAACCCTGACCAAGGGCATTCAGAAGCTCGGGATCAACGCCTCGGAAGCCGTCAAAGGCAATAAGCAGATGGCGAAGAGCTTCCGCGCCCTCGGCGTTCCGTTGAAGGATACCAAGGGCAAGATGCGGTCGACCGAGGCCGTTCTTAATGACACCTTCACGGCCCTGGCAAAGATCAAAGACCCGCTTCGCCGCAACGCCCTGGCGTTTAAGCTGTTCGGCAAGTCCGGCGTCGATATGGTCAAAATGCTTTCCGATGGTTCGGAAGGCCTGGCCGAAATGAGGCATCAGGCCCGGCTTACCGGTAGCGTCATGAGTGCGCGGGCCGCCGCCGCCGCCGATGAATTCGGCGACAACCTTGACGCCCTCTTGATCCGTTTCGAAGGCCTGAAGCTCTTTCTCGGGGTCCAGCTTCTGCCGGTCCTCAATGAGGTTATCGAGGCGACCACGAAATGGTTTGACGCCAACGCGGGCCTTGTCCGGCAATCAATCTCGGATTGGGTCAAGGCGTTCGCGAATGTGCTTCGCGACCTCATGAATCCCGCATCAGAGATCCGGCAACATATCGCCGGCATGGCCGAAGGTTTCTCGTCTTTCCTGGCGGCGATCAAACCCGTTGTGGACTTCGTGGGCGGGCCGATGAACGCCACGCTGCTAGTGCTCGGGGCCTGGACGGCGGCGCCGCTCATCACCGCTCTTACGGCGGTCACGGCGGCTTTCGTCACCCTGGGTATCACGATCATGGCGACGCCCGTGGGTTGGATACTGGCGGCGGTCGCCGCCATCGCCGCCGCCGCGTACCTGATCTACCAGAATTGGGATAAAATCGCGAAGTGGTTCGGCGAATTTTGGGATTACGTCAAAGGGCTCTTCGCCTCAGCGGTGGCGTACATCCAAGGGATCGCGGGCAAGCTCTACGATGCCGGCGTCGCCATGGTGCAATCCATTTGGGATGGCCTCAAATCGAAGTGGGCGGACGTGGTGGCCTGGCTGAAAGGCGCCGTCAACGACCTAGTCGGCTGGCTTCCCGATGTCATCAAAACCAAACTCGGCATTGACATAAACGCGGCCAAGCTTCCCGAAGGGCCGAACGCGCCGGCCACTCGCGCAGGGGCCGCTGTGGGCGCGCTTGTGCCGCCGAAGGTAGAAACTCCCCCGCCGCCCTCGGCGCCCTTCGTGTCGGGCCAGAAACCGGCGGATATGGGCTCGCTGTCCGCAACTATCCGCGACCTCATGAAGCCGTTGAGCGAGGTGACCAAGCAGGGCTCGCCAACGAAGACTGACGAAGTCGACGCCGGCACCGTCAAGGCGGCTAGCATACAGATAGCGGAACCGCTCACCGTGCATGAGCCGCAACAGATCAATGCGCCGCTCAACGTGGGCGGCATCACCGTGAACGTGCAGGGCATGACCCCGGCCGAGGCGCAGCAAATGGTTACGCGCGCCATCGGCGCGGCCCAGGCCCGGCAGCAAGCCAACATTCAATCGAGCCTTTCGGATTGATGCGATGTCTACAATGATGGGCCTCGGGCCGTTCCGTTTCAGCCTTTCAACGGCGGCTTACCAATCGCTTGAGCGAAGCGACGAATTCCGATGGGTTGCGCAAGAGCGTATCGGCCGCGAGCCAGCCGCGCAGTTCATCGGGCCAGGTCAAACCACGTTCGCCTTGAGCGGGACGATTTACCCGCACTTCCGGGGCGGATGGGGCCAGGTCGAGGCGATGCGTGCCATCGCGAAGACGGGCGCGCCGCAAATGCTGGTTTCCGGTCTAGGCCGAATATTCGGACTGTTCTACATCGAAAACGTGTCCGAAACGCAAACCATCTTTTGGGACAACGGCGCCCCTCGAAAGCAAGAATTCAACCTTGATCTTAAGAGCTACGGTGCCGATGGGGGCATTTTCTAAGTATCGTGGGTACGGCGACGCGGTAGGTTCGGCTATTGTGTTTGCGAATTGCAAACAGGTGGCAGATGAACATTTACCGCGCCAGCGACGGCGACATGGTCGATGAAATTTGCTGGCGCTTCTATGAGAAGGGCCAGCAGCCGCTTGCCGTCGAACGGGTCTATGACGCGAACCAAGGCTTGGCGAAGCTCGGGCCGGTGCTGCCGGCCGGAACTCTTGTCAATCTGCCGGATCTTCCGCGCCCGCAAGCTACCCCGATAATTCGGATTTGGGGTTAGCTATGACCCCGTTTGCTTCCTTCTCTTCCGATGGCGCGGACATCACCGGCGGCCTCGCCGACCGGCTTCTCTCGGTCGAGTGTCATGACGAAGCCGAAGACAAATCGGACCGCGTGACTATCGAGCTTGACGACCGCGCCAGGTGGAGCGACGGCGCCGTTGCCGCGCTCCCGCTCATCGGGTCCACCATCACCGTAACCCTCGGCTACCGCGAGGGCCAGGCGACGTTATTCGGGCCGTACCTCATTGACGATTTGGAAGTCTCGTCGCCGCCCCGGACACTTCGCGTAACCGGCCGCTCGGCGAAGATGCCGAAGTCGTTCCGCACCCCGAAAACCGAAAGCTATCATCAGAAGACGGTCGGGGCGATCATGCAAGAAATCGCCGGCCGGAATGGCTATGAGGCCAAGATTGATCCGGCGCTGTCCGGCATCGTCATGCGCCATATCGATCAGCGCAACGAGTCGGACATGGCCTTTGCGACGCGGCTCGCGGGCATGCATGACGGCGTCGCCCGGCCCGTGGCCGGTAAGCTCGCGGTGGCGAAGCGCGGCACCGGGAAGAGCGTCACCGGGGAATCGCTTCCCCAGGTCACGCTTACCGAAGCGGATTGCATCAAATGGTCGTTCAAGTATTCGGCCCGAGACGAAGCGGGCGAGGCCGGCGGGCTTGACGAAGGCGGCGGCGGTTCCTCGGCGCAAGCGGCTGCAGGGGACGCCGGGGACACCGCCAGCGGGCAAACCGAAGGCGAGTCCATCATCGACCTGCCGGAAGACGAAGACAACGGCGAGGGCGATAAGGGAGGCGTCCGGGCCTACTGGACGGACATTCGCACCGGCGAGACGAAGGAAGCCACGTCGGGGCAAGAACCTTACCACGACCTCCGCTATAGCTATCATAACGAAGCCGAGGCCCAAGCGGCGGCGGACGCCTACAAGAACAAGAGCGCTCGCGGCAAAGCTTCGTTCTCTTGTGACATCGGCGGCGACCCGACCGTGCAGGCCGAGGCAAAGCTTATCCTGTCCAGCTTCCGGCCGTACATCCCGGCGGAATGGCGGATCAAGACGGCGACGCACCGGTACGGCCCGAGCGAGGGCTACACGACCGCGATTGAGGCCGAGCTATTCGCCGAAAAGCAGAAAGACGTTCCGGCCGGCGTCAAGAAAACCAAGCCCACGGACGACGACAAGATCGACCCGGACGCGCCGGCCGAGCCGGTTGAGCCCACGGCGCCGACCGACGGCTTCATTATCGATGTCCCGAGCGACGGGGCGGCGCAATGAGGCTGGTCGATAACTGGCGCAAGGTCGCCCGGCATTCTTGGGCTATCCGGCTCAACGGCTTCGCCGTGGCGTCCGTGCTTCTGTACGGCGCCGAACAGGCCTGGCCGTTCCTCTACGGCTACGTGCCGATTTCGACGCCCGCGTTCGCAGCGATCACCGGCGCGCTTTCGGTCGCCGCCGGCATCGCTCGGCTGATCCCTCAACAGAAGATTTCAGGAGCACGAAAGCAATGGCAAGCAGGGCGAGCGCACGCGCGTACAAAGCAATCGCGACCGTCATGGCTGTGGCGTCTCTGGTCGGCGGTCGGTACATGGTTTCGGCGCCAGGCGAAGAGCCGATCCCGGCGGCGGTAAGGCTCGCGGTCGACGCGAACATCATCCCTTGGGAAGGCCTTGTGCTGTCCGCGCATTGGGACCGCTTTTCGAAGCGCTATGACATTTGCCACGGCGACACGCTCATCAACGGCAAGCCCGTCACCGCCGGCATGCGCTTCACAAAGGAAGACTGCTACCGAATCCTGATCGTGCGCGTCGTCAATGACTATTACAAGCCGCTCACCCGCTGCATCGCCGGCTTCGATACCCTGCCGATTTCGCTTCAGGCGTCCATGATTTCCGGCGCTTATAACTTCGGCGTCGGCTCGACCGAGAAGCGGACCGGCCTTTGCGGGTCCAGCGCCGCCGGGTTCGCCCGAGCCCGCAACTTCTATGCCGCTTGCGAGGCGCAAACCGCCTTCAACAAGTCGGGCGGCCAGTTCGTGCAGGGCTTGGACAATCGCCGCAAGAACGGGGATGCAACCCGCATCGGCGAGGCCGAGCTTTGCGAGTCCATGCCGGCAACCGGCCTGCCGGTGAGGCCAAACTAATGGAAAACCTCAAGGCCGTTTTTATCCCGGCAATCGACATGGTGCTTCGCATGGTGGGTGCAGCATCGCTCGCGGTAATCGCGGGCTTCCTGATTTGGTGGCTGTCATGATGGCAAAGATCAAACTCGCCGTTGATGTCTTGGTGCTGCTCGCCTTCCTGGCGCTCTTCGGCGCCGCTGCTTGGTATCGAGGCGACGCCATCGCGGCGAAGGCGGAAACCGCGCGGGTGCAAGCCAATCTCGACAAGGCGGTCGAGGCAAACAAGGTGAGCGCGGACACCATAGACCGCATGCAGAAGCAAGACGCGCTCAACGACAAGATCTCTGCGGAACTGATGCAGAAGCTAGCCGCTGCAAATTCCGCCTTGACCGAAAAAACCACGGCGCGGGCCGATCTGAAAGGCAACAATGAAACCGTTCGCTCTTACCTCGACACTCCTGTTCCTGACGATTTGCGCCGGCTGTACGACCACTAAGCCGGAAGTGATCGTCAAATACGTGACTGTCAAAGAAAGGGTGCCGGCGGAGTTGATCGCCCCGGTTCCGCCCGCCTGGCGCAAGGCCGGCGGGCCGGTGAAGACCGAAGACTTTGTCGCGCGCGGCGACGTCAACGAGTCCGCGCTCAAGGTGTGCACCGCCCAGGTGGACGGTACGCGCAAATGGAACGGGGAGCCGTAGGGCGATGTCTCAGGACGGGGTAGAGCGGACGCTTGGCATATTGCTAGGCAAGCTTGAGGGCATCGAGAAGGCGATAGCGCAGGCGGACGATCAAGCCACCGCGCACCGTGCAACCGTGCATCGGCGCCTTGACGAAATGGTGGGCGAGGTCGGCGACCTTCGCGCCGAGGTAGCCATCATGAAGGCGGACGTTAAGGACTCCAAGGCGATCACGGACGAAGTGAAGCAATGGAAGCAACGCGGCATCGGCGCACTGTTCGTTTCCGGCATCGCCGGAACAGCCCTCGGCGGCGCCGCTGTGGGCTTCGTTATCTATTGGTGGGAATCTATCTTGCGCGTTTTGCGCTCGGCTTAGGCGGCCTTACAGATACGGGGCTAATAGCTTTAGACCTATCAGCCCAGGACCAATTATCAGCGCCAGAAAGGCCATTTTCAACGCGAACGATTTGTTGCGTTCCAAACTGCCGAAAAGGGCGTGAGCCTCAGCCTGGCTAATGTCTAATTCACGCCATTTGCCGCCGATCTTGATGAAGGCTTTTCCGCTCATGGTTGACCTCTAAGCCGCTTTCTTCGGGTATGCAATGACCCGCGCCGGCAGATGGGCGCGAGCCGAGGCCGGAAGCATCAGATAGGCCCTCAAAAAATTGATCGCGTAGAAGGGCGGGGCGCCGCTGTCCACGCGGTCCGTAAGCCAGCGGTTGACCTGTACGGAGGTCTTTCCGAGAAGCCCGGCAAGCTGTTTCTGTTCCAGCCCGGATTGCTGGAAAAGCAGTTCAAATTCGCGTTTGTCGTCGGCGGCGGTGCTCATTCGCTCACTATACATTTTGCATATTTTCGGTTCAACGCCGCAATACCGCAACCTTGCCGCCGCCGGTCATGATCGTTTTGACCGATTCCGCCGCCGTGTCCGCCATCTGTTGAGCCGCGCCGGTGAGAAGGTAGGCGTAGCGCTTAGTCGTCTGGCTATCCATGTGGCCTAGCAGATTGCCGACCTGCGAAAGCTCCAATCCGGCGGACAGGCCGGCCGAGGCGAAGAACCGGCGTAGGTCGTGCGGCACTAGCTTTTCCGTGATGCCGGCGGCCTTCATAAGGGCTTTCCACGGCTTGGTGACATTAACTAGATGCCCGTGTCCGTGGCGTCCCGGTATGAGGTACGGGTTGCCCTTCACCTCGGGGATCTTCGCGATGACCTCGCGCGCCAGGGCGGACAGCGGCACAATCTTTTCGCCTGTCTTGGAGTCCGGCAGGTGCAGGCCGTCCGGCTTCACCCACTCGCGTTTAGCGGTCTGGATTTCGTTTCGGCGAGCGCCGGTGAAACACAGAAGCTCGACCAAGCCCGCGAAAAAGGGATTCGGTTCCCATAGCGCATTGATCGCTTGCAGCAACCGGAAGGCCTCGTCGGCCTGGGGCACGCGCTTACGCTTGTGCTCTTTGTACCGCTCGACATGGACCGGGTTAGATTTGCGCGGGCGCCAGCCCCATTTTTCGGAAAGGTTGAAGGCCTTTGAAAGCAGGGCGGCGACGCGGTTCGCTGCGCTCGGCGTCTTCCGCATCTTGAAATGCAATGCCTCGACCTCGGCCTCCGTTACGTCCGCCACGGCCTTGCCGGGGCCGAAGTGCGGCAGAATATGGTTGTTCCAAAAACCCTCATTGTCTTTCCGATAGCCTGGCTTGTTGCGGTCCTCGGAATATTCCAGATGCTTGTCGCGAAGCTCGACCATCGTAGGCCGCGCCTCAAGCTCGGCCTTCTCCCCGGCGGGGTCTTCGCCCCTGGCGACGCGGGCCAGAACGTCTTTCGCTTGGGTCCGAGCTTCCGTGAGGGTGACGTATCGGAAATCGCCGATCTTGTAGGCTCGTTGCTTCCCTACCTTGTTTCGGTAGGACAGATAAAACACGGCCTTGGTCGATAAATAGCGAAGGCGAAGCCCTGGCACCTTCGGATCATTCCAAGAGGTGCCGGCGGCGCCAGTAGCTTCGGGGCGATCAGATTTGCTCATGACTCTCAACATGACTAAGGGCAATGCAGCCGCCGCCGCCCGAGACGTAAACGACAGCGGTGTGGCCGCCGAGAATGTAGGCCGGCCCCTTGGTGACGCGCTCAATGGGCTCACCCTCGCGCGGACCCGTCCACACGCGGATTGTGTCACCGACCGAGTGCCGCCGGTTGAAGGCGTCACAATCGGCCTGCAAGACGGCCTGGCGCTCGGCGACCGCCGCCGCGCGCCCCTTGGCTGTAAGCCCGGCGCCGCAGCCGTCACACCGGGATCGAGCCCGGTGCACCATGCGGTAGCAGCGCGGGCACATTTTTACAGGCGCACGCATGCTAGACGCGCATCGGCATGAGCACGGCGAACTCGCCGGCCTGACCGTCCGGCCCCTTGATCAACAGCGGGTCGCCTGCCCCGGTGAAGCCGATTTCGATTCGCTTCGTTCCGAAGGCCTTTGCCATGTCCGCGAAATATCGGCCGTTCAACCCGAAGGCCTCAACACCCTCGGGCGCCTCGCCATGGAACACGGCGGAAACGGTGCCATAGTCCGGGTTCGTTGCGGTGGCTGAAATGCCGCCTTCGCATGGCTGGACCTTCACAGCGTTGTTTCGCTCGCCGCGCATACCGGACGTCGCCCGGTGCAGTTTCAGGATCTTGCCGGCGTCAAGTTCGAAGTGCTTGAACGGACCTCGCGGCACAACCCGGCGCCAATCCGGGAAGGTGCCGTCGATAACCTTCGTGCGGATGGTGAAGTCGCCGAAGGCGAATTCCGCCCTGATGTCATCAACGGAAAGAACGACCTCTTTGCCGGCGGCGAGGTGGGCGACAGCCTTGATAGCGGCTCGCGGGATGATGACAGTCGGACGGCTCACGATGTTGGCGACCGTCTTGGCCTGGCGAGAGCCGAGGCGGTGGCCGTCCGTGGCAATAGCCCTCACCATGCCGTCATCGTTAAAGCTGAATTCAAAGGCGACGCCGTTGAGGTAGTAGCGGGTTTCCTCAGTCGATATAAACGGCATGGTGAGGCCGAGAAGCCACGACATGACGCCCTCGGCGAGCGGGACGCGGCGGAAGCCAACGTCGGAGAAGTTCGGCCCATTTAGGCGCGGTGCATCCTCGGCAGGCATCGGGATAACGGCGGCGGTGAAATCGCCACAGGCGAACGACACGCGGGCCTCGGCGGGCGCCTTGCGGATTTGTACCGTGGCGCCGTCCGCGCCCTTCATGAAGCCCGCCAGGGTGCGCAGCGGCACCGCGAAGGCCTCGCCCATCCCGGCGGCCGGCACGCTGGTTTCAATCGCTAGGTCGATGTCGAACAGCGAGACGCCGAGGCGTTCCGCGTCCGCGTCCATGGACAGGGTAACACACCCGAGAATCGGGATAGTATTGCGCGGCTCGCAGTACGGCAGAAGGGCCGCCAGGGCGTGTCGAAATGCGGCGGCGTCAACGTCAACGGAAAGCCCTTCCTCGGCACTCGGCGGCTTGCGGATGGTATCAAGCATGGCTAGACCTCATTGTTGATATGCAAACGGTTGATATGCACCACGAATAGGCTTGCGTTTGCAAATTGTCAACGTCTGCCAACACATTGCCATCAGATTTATGCGAACGGGCGGGAATTGGTGCTATCAGATGCAAAAGGCAAACCGGGGAAATGATACGGTTTGCGCGGTGCTGATAACCCTTGTAAAAGCCGGAAAGCTGTTTCGTAATGATGGGGTCGCGTGTTCGAGTCACGCAAGCGGCACCAAAATTTCTCCACGAGAACCAAATAGTTACCGGAGGCCGGGCGGTGAGCGGTCTGCCCGTGAACCATTGGAAATGGGACAGATGACAAAAGATCACCGGCGGGGGAATCTGCCCTAACGGAATAAGGGGCTATATCTTTTGTCCTTTCGGACCATTGCGCTCGTCAGGATGGACCTCGGTCGATTGTGGGCTTGCAGGCAAATCAGACAGTCTCGCGATCGCACCGGCTGATAACCCCCAAGCCCCCCGCCCTATCGGTCGGTGCATGCCCGGCTTGCGGACCTCAAATCCTAACCACAAACGCGAGCCGGGCTTCCATCCGCGTGCCTGTGCCAAGACGTAGTTTGTCGGAAATGCCATGAGGAGTTGGACGGTCTATCACGTCGATTTCGGAGGTGGGGGCAACAGCCCGCTTCTAACTGAAATCGGAAGCGTTGAAGCCGACAATCTTTTGGCAGCGGTGATGAAGGCACAAGCTTTGTGGCCCGATGAGAGGTCCATGACCGTCCGCCCGGCCGGAGAAGACAGCCAATCGGCACAGCCGCCGGCCCCACAGCGCGACACCGATTGAACCCAAGGAGCTATCGGGCCGCGCGCTTCGGCTCCAAGGCCCCGAAATGATTCGGCCACGCCTTCCGTGCTACCGGCGTGTCTCACAAGCGGCATCATTTTCACGCCTTCGCAGCCCTGCACCACGTCATCGGCGCATCTCGGCCATTGTCGGGAGTAGCTGTTGGTGGGAAACTCCCTTTGTCAGCATGGGAGGTCGAAATGCCCAATAGTTTCAAGACCGGAGACGTCGTCAGGCTGAAATCCGGAGGCCCGGAAATGACTGTCAGCGACGGGGCGGCTTCCGGCACGTATCTGTGCCACTGGTTCAACCGCGAGGGCGACGTCTGGACGCCGCAGCATGCAGGCTTCAAGCAGGACCAGCTGGTGGCGGTCGACCAGCCGAGATAGTCGTCGCCTTCTGCCCTTAGGAATCCTTCGATCCGGCTGCGTCGGATCCGGTAGGCTTGTCGTCCGGTCGAAAAAGGACCGACGGATTTTGCTTTGCCTCGCGTTCAATGGCTGAAGCGTGGCCGCCAATGGCCACGTCCAACCGGAGACGAGAGCATGATCCGCCCCACCCTATTCGTCGTTGCCCTTGGCCTGCAGACCGCTGCCGCGGTTGCCCAGACAACGGCCCCTGCCCCGGCCCAGACGGCGCCGAGCACCTCGGCTCCGGCCGCCAAGTCCGACCTCACCAAGTCCGGCCTGACGCTGGAAAAGTTCGAGGCGCGTCGGGAAAAGGCGTTCACGCGGGCCGACAGCGACAATGACAGCAAGGTCAGCCTCGCCGAATGGACCGCTTTCCAGACCGCGCGCAAGGCCAAGGCCGATCCTGCCAAATCCTTCGCGGGCATGGACACCAACAAGGACGGCTTCGTCGACAAGGGCGAGCTCGACGCCTTCCTCGCCAAGCGCTTCGCCAGGCTCGACAAGAATAGCGACGGCGTGCTCAGCGCCGACGAGAGGCCAGGCCACAAAACCGCTCCCAATGAGGAGCAATGACCACGAGGTTATGCCGCGCAATGACACATGGGAGCGCCCCTGTTGATGGGCGCCGATCCGGACGAGGAACTGGTACGCCGCATCGGCGCCGGCGACCCCGCCGCCGTGCAGGCGATGGTGGCGCGCAAGCTGCCGCGCATCCTGGCCCTGGCCACAAGGATGCTCGGCGACCCGGCGGAGGCCGAGGACGTCGCCCAGGAGACTTTCGTGCGCATCTGGCGCCACGCATCGGGCTGGCGCCAGGGGCACGCACGCTTCGACACCTGGATCCACCGGGTGGCGCTCAACCTCTGCTACGACCGGCTGCGGCGCCGGCGCGAACGAACGATCGACGAGCTGCCGGAGGTGGCGGACGAGGCGCCGCTTCCCGATGCCATGCCGGGCGACGAAGAGCGCAAGGTCAACCAGGCGCTGCAGCGCATCGCGCCGCGCCAGCGCGAGGCGATCGTGTTGGTGTATTATCAGGAGCTGTCCAACGTCGAGGCCGCCGGCGCCATGCAAGTCAGCGTCGATGCGCTGGAAAGCTTGCTCGCGCGCGGCCGGCGCGCTTTGCAGGCCATGCTCGTTGGAGACGATGGCGATGACTGAGACAGCAAGGGCATTGCCGGCTTCGCGGCCCAGGACGTGGGGGGCCATGTCGGAACGGCGGAAGGGGGAACGGGATGGCTGAGAAGAGAACGGAAGGGCCGATGGATGCCAAGCGCTTCGCCGCGCTGGCGGATGCCTATGGCAGCGCCTTGCACCGCTGGCCGCCGGCCGATCAGGCCGCAGCGATGCTGTTTGCCGAGACCGAGCAAGGCCTCGCCATCCTGGCGCGCGCCGGCAGGCTCGACGCCATGCTCGACCGGCATCGGGTCGAAGCACCCGGCCCGACACTGCATCGCATGATCGTTGCCCGCGCCGCGACCGAGGTCAGGCAGGAGCGCCGCCGGCGGTTCTGGTGGCTGGGCTTCGGGCTTGCGGGCGCCGGGCTGGCTGGCGCCGTGGCCGGACTGGCATTGGTGACCGTCGTCAGCCCGGATATCCAGCCCGATCATTATGTGATGGACGCCAATGCGACGTCTTTCGGCGACGCCGGCCCCGATGCCGACCAAACCGAGGAGGATCTATGAACCCCCGTCTTGTCGCGGCATCCCTGGTGCTCAATGTCTTTCTGATCGGCGCGCTCGCGGGCGGAGCGGGCTGGCTGATCGGCAAGTCCAATCCGGGCTATTCGCTGGAATCGGCCGGCGGCAGGTTGCCGGCGGCCGACCGCAAGGTCTTCCGCCAGGCGTTGCGCGAGGTGCGCCGGGAGTCGCGGGACGTGATCCTCGACGGACAGGCCGCGCGGCGCGAGGCGGCGAACCTTCTGCAACAGCCGACTCTCGACACCAATGCGCTTGCCGCCGCCCTGGAGCGGGCGCGCAATGCCGATCTTACTGTTCGCACCAGGCTGGAGCAGCGCATCATCGAATTTGCCGCATCGGGCTCGCCGGAGGACCGCCGGCTGCTGGCGGATGCCTTGTTGCGACGCGCCGGCCGGCAGCCGCCGCCTGAAAAAAAATCGCCATAAGCGGCGACGGAAAGGGCGACCGCGCTCCGTTCAAGGGAAAGAGGGACAGGCCTGCGGCCGCCTTCGGCGGCGGGCAGGGTTCTCTTCAACCTCGAAACTCTCGGGAGTATCTGATGAACAGTCTGACGAAATATTCGCTCGCAGCAGCGCTCGCCATCGGCGGAACGACCGCCGCAAGCGCCGCCTCGGCGATGCCGATCGCACCGCTTGCATCCTCGCCGGCGCTTATCGAGCATGTCGCCTGGGGCTGCGGCCCGGGCTGGCATCCCAACTATTGGGGCCGCTGCGTCCCCAACCGCCGCGTGATCTACCCCGGTTATTATTACTGGGGCGGGCCGCGCGTCTATATCGGCCCGGCCTGGCATCCTTACCACCGCTGGCACCACTGGCGCCGCTGGTGATGACCTGCTCATGACGCCGGTGCTGCGGCCGGCGTCATGAGCGCTCTTGCGATCATGCAACATGTCGCCCGGCGCGATCTGCGTCGGGCTCGGACGGAGGCTTCGTTGGCCACACCGGTTTCAAAGTCCGTGCCGCCTGATCCGGCGCTGGTGGCGCTCCACCGCTTCGGCCTCGGCGCAAAACCCGGCGACGATTTCGGAAAAATCGCCGCCGATCCGCGCGGCTATCTCAAGGCCGAGCTCAAGCAGCAGGACATCGCGCTCATTTCCCCCGACGACCCACGGAATGCCGGGCTGCTGGACAGCACTGCGGCGATCCAGGCCAGCATGGCGGCAGCCATGGAGCGCAAGGCGGCGCGCGACGAGAGGGCGGCTGCCGTCACGCAGCCGATGGCAGCGGATGATCCAGCCGGCCCGGCGGTGGCAAAAACCAAACCCGCGGTGCCGCGTGTCGAGGCCGATATCTATCGCGACGAGGCGCAGGCCCGGTTCGACAAGGCGCTCACGGCGGCGCCCGGCTTTGTGGAGCGCCTGGTCGGTTTCTGGTCGAACCATTTCTGCGTCTCCGTCGCCAAGGCGCCGGTCGTGCGGGCCTGCGCCGGGGCCTTCGAGCGCGAGGCGATCCGGCCCTTCGTGCTCGGCCGCTTCGCCGACATGCTTTTGGCCGTCGAGCACCATCCGGCCATGCTGTTCTATCTCGACAACCGGCAGTCCATCGGCCCCGATTCCCGCGCCGGCAAGCGGCGCGGACGGGGCCTCAACGAGAATCTCGCTCGCGAGATCCTGGAGCTGCACACGCTGGGCGTCGGCAGCGGCTATGCCCAGGGCGACGTCACCAGTTTCGCCGCCATGCTGACCGGCTGGACGATGGCCGGGCGCGAGGGGCGGCTGGGAGAGCCGGGAAGCTTCGTCTTCAACGCCAATGCGCACCAGCCGGGCCAGGCGGTGCTGCTCGGCAAGACCTATCCCGACGGCGGCATGGGCCAGGCAGAGGCGGCGCTCAACGACATTGCCCGCCACCCGGCCACCGCGCAGCACATCGCCAGCAAACTTGCCCGGCATTTCATCGCGGACGATCCGCCCCCGGCAGCCGTCGCCCGTCTGGCCACGGTCTTCACTAAGACCGACGGCGACCTGCGCTCGATCGCGTTGACGCTGATCGACATGCCCGAAACCTGGTCGACGCCGCTCACGAAGCTGCGCTCGCCCTCGGACTATGTCGTGGCGCTGCGGCGGGCGGTCGGCGCCACCGCCGGCAACGAACCGCAACGATCGCTCGGCTGGCTGAACATGCTCGGCGAGCCGCTGTGGCGACCGCCGGGGCCGAACGGCTTTTCCGACCAAACGGATGCATGGGCCTCGGCCGAGGGCCTCAAGACGCGGCTGGACATCGCCTGGCAGGCGGCGAAGCAGGCGGACGATATCGGCGATCCCGACGAGATGCTGGCGTCGCTGATCGGCACGTCCGCCTCGGCCGAGACACGACAGGCGATTTCACGCGCGGAGTCCAAGCAGCAAGGCCTGGCGCTGCTGTTGATGGCGCCGGAATTCCAGCGCCGGTAATTCCAGCGCCGGTAACAGTGATGGAGATGCGGCCATGAGCCTTCTTTGCGAAACCCCCAGCCTGTCCCGCCGCGCGGTGCTGATGAGCGGCGGCGCGCTGTTTGCCTGGGCCTATCTGCCGCGCTTTGCCCGCGCGGCCGACAATCGCGACCCCCGCCTGATCGTCATCGTGCTGCGCGGCGCGCTGGACGGGCTGTCGACGGTCGGTCCGGTCGGCGATCCGGATTATGCCGGCCTGCATGGCGATATCGCGCTTTCGCTCTCAGGCGCCAACCCGGCATTGCCGCTTGACGGTTTCTTCGCCGTCAACCCGGCGATGCCGGTGTTTGCGCGCCTGTTCAAGGCGGGCCGGGCGGCGGTCGTGCATGCGGCGGCGACCGGCTACCGCGACCGCTCGCATTTCGACGGGCAGGACGTGCTGGAAAGCGGCCTGCCGGGCCCCGGCAACGCCGCGACCGGCTGGCTCAACCGGGCGTTGGCCAGCCTGCCGGCGGGCGAGCGCGTGGCAAAGCTCGGTGGGCTGGCAGTCGGGCCTTCGACGCCGCTGGTGATCCGCGGCGGCGCCCCGGTGCTCGGCTGGGCGCCGCAGGCGCTGCCGACGCCCGGCGACGCCTTGGCCGAGCGGGTGCTCGACCTCTACAACCATCGCGATCCTGTGCTGGCGGCCGCACTTCAGAAAGGGCTCGACGCCGACCGCATGGCGCTGGGCGACCAACTCGACGGCAAGACGATGAAGCCTAAGGGCGGCCTCGACAACGCCGCCGGCATGCGGCAGTCGGCGCAAGGCGCCGCAAGGCTGATGGCGGCCGATGACGGGCCGCGCATCGCAGCGCTCGCCTTCGACGGCTGGGACACGCATGTCAACGAAGGCGGCGCCACCGGCCGGCTCGCCAACCTGCTCGGCGGCCTCGACGGCGCCTTCGAGGAGTTCGAGAAGGGACTCGGCGAGCGTTGGAAGGGCACGGCGGTCGTCGCCATCACCGAGTTCGGCCGCACGGCGCGCATCAACGGCACTGTCGGCACCGATCACGGCACCGGCACGGTGGTGCTTCTGGCCGGCGGCGCGATTAAGGGCGGCCGCGTCGTCGCCGACTGGCCGGGACTTAAGCCGGCGCAGCTCTACGAAGGCCGCGACCTGACGCCGACCAGCGATGTGCGCGCGGTGCTGAAGGGGCTGCTGGCCGACCAGTTCGGGCTGTCGCCGGCGGTGCTCGGCGACAAGGTGTTTCCGGAGTCTGCTGCGGTGAAGCCGATGCGGGACTTGGTGGCGTGAGCCTCGACTTGCCTGTCAGGGATAGGCTCCGGCGCCAGTCAGTTGGTCATCCATGGGCGGAGCGGGAGCGGGAGCGAAGCGACGCAGCGCAGACCCGTGGATGACGAGGCTGAGAGGCTTCGGCCAATCACGATCGCTGGCGCGAAGGCCCACCGAATGAACTGCATGGGAGCTTAACAAAAAACGCCCGCGCCGTTTCCGGCGCGGGGCGTCGATCCTCTCGACGGATCACCAGCTCCAATAGCCGGGGTGCCAGCGGTGATGCGCCCAGAAGCCAGGATGCCAATGGCGCACGGGCCGGATGAACCGGCGGCCGTTGGGCACGCAATTGCCCCAGCGGTTCACGTGCCAGCCGGGACCGCAGCGCCAGCCGACGGTTTCGATGGGCAGCGGCGCAGCATCGGGCTTGGCCATCGGCATGGCCTGCGAGCCGACACTGGGCAGCATCAGCGTGCCGGCAGCCATGGCGAGAGGCAGAAAGTATTTTGCGAACATGCGTTGTCTCCGTAAATTTGTCCCTGCCTCCGTGAAACGGAGGACAGGGCCGAATTCCGTCGGAGCGGTGCAGATCACGTCTTCGTTAGCAGGCGGCGCCTTCGTTTAGCGTCGCTACTGTCGTCGCTGCTCAGAAGAGATCAGACGGTTGGGGAGCCTGAACTCTTGCTCTCTTTGGAGCATGAAACTTCATAGCCGCAGCGACAGCGTCGTTCCCGTATTTATTACGGAGACGCCCAATGAAATCGGGTTCGTTGGCAGCACAGAACCCAAGAAGTCCCTTCAACAAGCTACGCCTATCACTATCGAGTTGGCCTAATGACGACCTATGAAGAAGCGAGGAAATCGCCCGTTTTCTTTCTCTCCCGATGGAAACAACGGCCTGAGGAGTAACTATTAGGCCTGTCACCATCTGACGCCGACCCCTAGCGTAAATTCCACGCTTCGCGTCATTGAACGTCAGCTTCGGGTGCGCCATTCTTCTTATAATACTCTTGGCTTCCTTTTCCAGTAACAATATTTCGTCCGACCTATTTCCAGAAATGGTAATGTCGTCTGCATACCGCGTGTATGAGATGCCCAAGGAATTCGCCTTTTCAGACATGGCAGCATCGAAATCATATAAGAGGATGTTAGAAACTTTTGGAGAAGTCGGCGCCCCAATTGAAAGACACCTAGCAACTGTTGACCTTTTTTTCTCCCCAAAATAATAACTTAGAATACAGACCGATCTCGTTTAACGGAATAGCATCTAGGCTAGACGCAGCTAAAAACCGCTCCCAGTCTCTCACCTTAATTGACGGGAAGAAATCCTTGAAATCTAACTTCATCAGCACACGCGCCATCGTATGGGACGTGGCGTTTTCAAATATGTTTCTTCCCTTCTCATAGGCCATAGCACAGTCATGGACAGGAAAGTCTTTAAGTTTCTCTTTTAAGATATAATGCTGTATTACCTTCAATTCTCGAGATGGCTGCGCTATTATCCGAAATCCTCCGTTTCGTTTTTTTATTGGATAAACTTTATAACGAGCTGGCGCCGTACGAATCACGCGCTCAATGTCACTACCGCTTAAGCCGGTGGCCTCCGCTAACTCCAAGATTAGGCTCATGTAGCCAAACCTCTCGCTTCATTGGCTATCCTTGAGACATAGCGTGGGATAGGATGGATTTTTTTAAGCGCATCAGCCACAGCCAATTTTCGCCGAATATTTGAGGTATCTGCGAAACCGGCTTTGTATCGATATACAAATGGTTCATCGCTGAACCTCGTAAAGAAGTAATCGTTGTCGGAATACGAATACCTTTCAATCCATTTTGCAAGCTGCAGACAGTAAACCTTGTTTCTTATCTGTTTGTCATCTGCGGTTGGCTCAATTATTCGAACGCACTCATACAAGAGAGATGGAGTAATTGCAACGCTTACATATATTATCCAGTAAACTATGTAGAATAATCGCGATTCATTTAAGTTTTTGTATGGAATGGAGATTGGAGTGTTATCTAAGTTATCCCGAATGAAGCTAACTAGGCTTCCATAGTGCGGCCTTATCGAACTTACATTGAGTCCGCCTTTTGCATGAACCGTCCAGGGATAAACGCCAAGTTTTCCTCTTTTTTCATTCTTTAAACGCTGAATGGGACCGTATCTGACAAAAGACTCGGCGGTTTCATGATGGCGCGGAATAACCACCCGCAACGACTCTCGGATAGTGTCATTGGCAGTAAAAGCACCCAGTTCGGCAAGTGATCCCGCGCTCTCCGCTATCACGAGCACAACGGCAGCAATTCTGGCAATGTCCTCTTCAAACGTTATCAAATCGTCGTAAGCCGTATCACGGTATAGCTGGGTAGCCTCTTCGGCCAAAACAATAGTGTGAGGGGTTCGAAAAGGTCTTACACGCAGTATATAATCCCTAAGATTGGCAGCACGCGCCTTGGGCCTTGTTTCGCGAGCCCCTCCACATAAAAATAGAAATTTTGAAGGCCGCGTTACCCGCAGCAACTCCAGGTTTAGATCAGAAAACCATCGGCCCAATTCGGTAATCAAGCACTCTTTACCTTTGAGAGGTATGAACTAGTTCGAGGAGGGCATCGGCCGCAGGCGAGGAGCGAAGGCGACGAGAGATGGCCTCCTCGGGCTTGTTCATACCGATAAACGCCCACAATAACAGGATGTCTGGCTAAGCGCCCGACAAGAGAAGGATCGTTGCGACCGACTCCTTTCGCGTAAAGAGTTTGTGATTAGTGAAAAGAAATAACCCGTTCGTCAATACAGGGCCTGGCAAGTCCTGTGCAAAACTTGATGGCAGAGCTATAGGACGCCGTTGAGCGTCGCCACGGTCTTCAACGCGCCGTCCAGCATGTCGCCTTTCTCGTCCTTCAGCGCCGCCTCGCACAGGCGGCGGATCCAGTCGGCGGCGTCCTCCCTGCCCTCGAGCATGGATAGCGCCGAGAGCACGCGGTCGAATTTCGACTGGGCGCGGGCATGGGTGTCGCTGTAGCCCTTGATCAGGCGGCGGCAGTTGAGGATTTCGGTGGCCAAAGCGTAGTCTTGTTGAGCATGGCTCAGCGCTAGGCCGTACCAGCGCTCCAGATGCTCGACCTCGACCTTGTGGCGCAGCAGGCGGCGGCGCCAGCGGCGCAGGCCGCCGACGAACCACAGCATGGCGAAGCCGGTGAAACTGTCGGTGCGGATGCGGCGGCCGCGATTGATGCGGCGGTCCAGGAAGGCGGCGAGTTTTGGTCGGTTCTCGATGTAGCTGCCGAGCCCCACCGGCAAGGTGCCGCAGAATTCCTCGATGCGCGGATGGAAATATTCGGTGACCTGCAGGACCGAACCTTCCCTGACACCGACCTCCTTGCGCACCCGCTTGTCTCGCGTCGAGCGTGTCTTCAAATCCGCGACGCGGATCATGTCGTCATAGCACATAGCGTTGGCGAGGTGCTTTGCTGCGGCGATCGACAGCGCGTAGCCGCGCTCCGCATTGTCCAGCGCCACCGCTCTGCCCAACCGGTCGAGGTATTCGCCACCGTAGGCGATGTCCTGGTAATCGACGACCTTCTTCAGCCCGCGCTCGACCATGTCGCGCACGGGCTCCGGGAGCGCCGCGACGCGACCAGCAAGCTCCTGCCAGCCCTTGAGGAGGGTTTCCGGTCCGCTGACCTTCGCCGTCGACTTGGGTTCGGCCGCGGCCGGCTTCGCCCTCTTATCGTCGGCCGGCGCTGCCGCAATCCCGCGCGCGCGATCGTAAGCAGCGCCGAAGGCGGCGAGGCTCGGCTTGACGCCACGACCGCCGGCGCCGATCGCCTTCTCGTAGCTTTCCCGGGTGAAGGGCAGCGCGTCGGAGCCGGCCAGCGCGCCGAGCAGGCTGGCCGAGATCATCGTGCCGTTGTCGGCGGCAATCTTTTCCATGTCGAAGGCGATGAAGCGCCTGGCCGCCGCTTGCGCCGTCGCATGCACTTTTTCCGACGAGGCGCGGCCGTCGCCTGGCTCGATCTTTTCCGAGACGGCGGCGATGCGGTGCGAGGACGTGATCAGCGTGGTGCGCTCAGGCGTGACGAAACCGCGGATGATGGCACGGCCGGCCTCCATCAATTCGGCGGCGATCAATATGTCGACGTCGCCCTGCGACGGCGACAGCGCGAAGACCGGCAGCCGGCCGGTGTCGCGGGCCATCTCGATGTAATAGATCGTGGCGCCGGTGCGCTGCGCGACGCCGGCCACCGAGGTCGATTGCGCGATGTAGCCGTTGCGCTCGGCGACGTCGGTGATCCAGTCGGCAAGCACGCCGCCGCCCTGGCCGCCGACCGCGAGCACGGCGAGCTTTATCACCTGCTCGTCGTCAGAGGCTCCCGCCTTCGGGCGCAGGGGAGAGGCCTGGTCAAGCATCGGCGAACATCAAGCGGCGGCTCTCCCGGCGACGCTGCAAAAGACCGATCACGGCGCGCCGCGCGCTTTCCACGAAACGGTCCCAGCGCCCGGGATTGTGGACGACATCGGCGCGGTAGAAGGACGGGCAAAGCACGGCGGCATCCGCCACCTCGCCGCAATTGCCGCAGCCGACGCAATTCTGGTCGATCGAGGCGACCGGATCGTCGCGCAGCGGATCGTCGAGCGACTTGACCGACAGAGACGGGCAGCCGGACAGCCGCATGCAGGCGTGGTCGCCCGTGCAGATGTCCTCGTCGACGCCGAATTTCGGCTTCACCACGCGCTCGCCGCCCTTGATCGCCTTGTCGACCAGCGGCTTTTCGCGGCGCTGGCGGTTGAGCATGCATTCGGACGAGGCGACGATGACCTTCGGACCCTTCTCCTCGGTGGTCAGCGCATCGCGCAACGTGTCGCGCATCTTGCCGACATCATAGGTGCGGTCGATGTGGCGCAGCCATTTGACGCCCATGCCTTTCACCGCTTCATCGATCGGATGCTTGGTCGACTTGGTGCGGTTTGAGGCGCGCGAGGACAGGATGTCCTGCCCGCCGGTGGCGGCCGAATAGAAATTGTCGACGATGACGATGACGCCGTCATTCTTATTGAAGACGGCATTGCCGATCGAGGAGGTCAGGCCGTTGTGCCAGAAGCCGCCGTCGCCGACGAAGGAGATCGACCGGCGCTTGGCATCGGGCGAGTTGAACGCCGAAGCCGAGGCCGGCCCCAGCCCATAGCCCATGGTGGTGGCGCCGAGCTCGAAGGGCGGCATGATCGAGAACAGATGGCAGCCGATGTCGGAGGCGATGTGGTGCTTGCCGAGCTCCTGCTCGACCAGCTTCGTCGCGGCGAAGATCGGCCGCTCGGGACAGCCGATACAGAAGCCCGGCGGCCGGCCGGGAACGACATTGATAAGGTCGGCCGTGTCGACCCCTTCGCCCAACTTGTTCGGCGCGCGGACTTCGCCAGGCAGCAGGTGCGGGGCGTTGGCGCGCAGGAAGGAGCCGATGCCGTCGAGCATGACCTGCCCGGTATATTCGCCGGCCATCGGCAGATGCTCCTTGCCGACCAGCTTCGTGCCGCGGCCCGCCTTGTGCAGCATCGCGGCAAAGGCCTGCTCGATATAATTGGGCTGGCCCTCCTCGACCACCAGCACCGCCTGCTTGCCTTCGCAGAAGGCGAGGAACTCGTCGTCGACCAGCGGATAGACGGCGTTCAGCACATAAAGCGGCACGTCGGTGTCGCCATAGGTGTCGGCAAGGCCGAGCCGCTGCAGCGCGCGGACGACCGAATTATACATGCCGCCCTGCATGACGATGCCGACCGAGCCGTGGTCCGGCCCGAACATCTCGTTGATCTTGCGGCTCTTGATGAACTCCACCGCCGCCGGCCAGCGCTTGGCGATCTTCTCCTTCTCATGCAGAAATGAAGCGGGCGGCAGCACGATGCGGCCCGTGTCGCGGCGCGGCGCGGACAGCGCATCGGCCACCGACATAGGCGGGCGCTTGTTGTCCTTGGCGATGAAGTGGCCGTGGACGTGGCAGCAGCGGATGCGCACCTGCAGCATCACCGGCGTATTCGACACCTCCGACAGCTCGAAGCCGTCCTCGACCGCCTTGACGATCGACGGCAGGTTCGGGCGCGGGTCGAGCAGCCAGACCTGGCTCTTCATGGCAAAGGCGTGGCTGCGCTCCTGCATGATGGAGGAGCCTTCGCCATAGTCCTCGCCGACGATGATCAGCGCGCCGCCGGTCACGCCGCCGGACGCCAGGTTTGCAAGCGCGTCGGATGCGACATTGGTGCCGACCGTCGACTTGAACGTGGCAGCACCGCGGATCGGGTAGTGCACGGAGGCGGCGAGCATGGCGGTGGCAGTGGCCTCGGAGGCGCTCGCTTCGAAATGCACGCCGAGCTCGCCGAGGATGTCTTGCGCATCGGCCAGCACATCCATCAGATGGCTGATCGGCGCGCCCTGGTAGCCGCCGACATAGCCGACGCCGCACTGCAACAGTGCCTTGGTGATGGCGAGGATGCCCTCGCCGGCGAATTCCTCGCCGGCGCCAAGCCTCAGCTTTTCGACTTCCTTGGCAAAAGACCGTTCGGCCATCTCTGCCTCCTTCCGTTGCCGCAATCAGGCGGCGCGTATGTCAACTCAGATGTCGTGCTTGCGGATGTTCTTCAGCATCTTCTGCAGGATCGCGATCAGCGCGGCATATTCGGCATCGTCGACACCGTCGAACATCGCCTCGAACGCATCATGCATGGCCGGCCAGGCGCGGGTGAACAGCGCGCGGCCCTCATCGGTCAGGAACACATGGCGGATGCGGCTGTCGGTGACGCCTTGCTCGCGCCGCACCAGGCCCTGGCCTTCCAGCGTGTCGAGCGTGCGGCTCAAGGTCGACTGCTCGATCACCGTATAGACCGAGAGGTCGTTGACGGTGACGCCGTCGGTGACCGAGAGCACGGCGAGCGTCCGCACCTGCTGAATGGTCAGGCCCTGCTTGCGGAAGTCGTCACGCAAAGTGGCGTTGTAGCGGCCCATGATGCGGTTCATCAGATAGGGCGCGAATTGCTGCAGGCCGATCTGGCCGAGGGTCGAGATGCGCTGGCGCTTTTCCGGAAGCTTCTGTTCCATCACAGCCTCCCCGCCAGCAGGAAGCCGGAGCCGCCGCCGAGGCCGGCGCCTGGATGCGTGGAAGCGCCGATATGGTAAAGGCCTTTGATGCCGGTCTCGTGGTTGCGGCTCGCCTTGAACGGCCGCCACAGGAACGACTGGTCGATGGTGGACGAGCCGCCATAGGGATCGCCGCCGACAAGATTGATGTTCATCGCCTCGAGATCGGCCGGCGAATAGGCACGGCGCGCGATCACGCTCTCGCGGAAACCGGCGATGTGGTTGGCGAGGATCGCCTCGACGCGGTCGGCATAGGCTTCGCGCAGCGCTTCGGACCAGCCGCCGTCGGCGGGCGCTTCGAGCTTGCCGGCGGCATCACCCCTGAGGTGGCGCGGCGCTTCCGGAAGCTGAAGCCAGAGGATCGCCTTGCCCTCGGGGCAGCGCGACGGGTCGATCGCATGCGGCTGGCCGACGCAGATGGTCGGCACTTCGGGCAGCAGGCCGCGCAGTGCCTCGTTGCAGGCCTTCGACACGCCATCCAAACCCGGCGTCAGATGCAGCAGCGCCACCTTGTCCAAGCCCTCGCCGCGCCACGCGGGCGGCTTGTCCAGCGCGTAATGGATCTGGAAATTGCCCTTGCCGTAGCGATAGACGCGCGTCGCTTCGACGCCGCGCTTTGGAGCCGCGTCGCCGAGCAGGCGACCGTAGAGTTGCGTTGGCGTGACCGAGCAGATGACGCTCTTCTCGGCGTTCAACGTCTCGCCGGAAGCGAGCTGCACGCCGGAGACGCGGCCACCGCTCTGGACGACCGAGGCGACGTCGGCGTTGACGCGGATCTCGCCGCCGCGTTCCCTGATCAGCGCCTCGAAAGCGGCGAGCAGGTTTTTCGCGCCGCCCTTGACTATGGGCGCGCCGGCAGCCTCCAACGCGAAGGCGATGACCTTGGCGATCTGGCCGGAGAAGGCGTCTTCCGGTCCAAGCCCGGCATGCAGCACCCAGGGCGCCCAGAGCGCACGGAGAAGGTCGGAAGTGTAGGTCGTTTCCAGCCAGCCGCGCGCGGGCACCAGCGCCTCGCCCATGAAGGCGGCCAGATCGCGCGGGCCGCGCCGCCAGGCCTCGCCGGCGATGAGCTTCGTCGTCGTATAGGACCAGAGCGCGCCGCCGAGCAGGCCGAAGAGCAGCCCCGCATTGCGCTCGATATCGCCGACATCGGTGCCGTGGCGATCGCCGTCGCCGGAGGCGATCCGGTTGAGCGCCGCGATGTTGGCGGCACGGTCGGTGGTGAGCACGACATGGCTGCCGTCGGGCGTGAGCACGCCTGTCGGGTTGGCGATGTGGCAGAACTCCAGCCCATGTCGTGCAAGGTCCTTGCCGAGCGCGGCAAAGGCCGGCGAGGTGATGAACAGCACGAAGGTCGTGGCCATCACGTCATGGACGAAGCCTGGCGCCGTGATCTCCTCGGTGCGCATACAGCCGCCGATGCGGTCGTTGCGCTCGAGCACGAGCACCTTGGCGCCCTTGGCGCCAAGCATCGCCGCGCAGACCAGGGCGTTGATGCCGCTGCCGACGATGATGTGATCGGGGGCGGTCATTGGGCGCCCCCGGATGACGGGAGGCCAATCAGGCTAAGCCGCGTTCCTTCGCGCCCCCCTCTGTTCTGCCGGACAGTCCGGCAGGACAGAGGGGGGCGCCGTAGAGTGCTAACGCTACAGAACGGCCGCCTCGACTCCATCACTCCATTGCCCTCGAGCATGATCTTCTCCCGAAGACCGCCACCTCGCCTTACTTGCCCGGCACCAGCGCCAATGCGCGGATCGGGCTGCCGGTGCCGTGCTCTATCTTGAGCGGGGCGGCAATCAGGATCGCGCCTTTCGGGGGCAGTTGGTCGAGATTGCAGAGGCTGGCCAGGCCATAGCGGTTGGCCTTGTGCATCAGCGTGTGCGCCGGGAATGGCGGCTCCATGCCGCCGGCCTTGCCGGCATCGGTGCCGATCGTCTCCGAGCCCCAGCCTTTGATGTCCTTGGCGATCAGGAATTGGATGGCCTCGGCCGTCGGTCCCGGCGTATGCGGGCCGGTCTCGTTGGCATTGAGGAACTCCGCTTCCGAGCCGTTGCGCTTGTACCAGTCGGTGCGCATCACCACCCACTCGCCGGGGTTGATCGCGCCATGCTCGGCTTCCCAGGCCTTGATGTGGTCGACGGTGAGCAGGAAGTCGTGGTCCGCCGCCGCTTCTTTCGAGCAGTCGATGACGTTGACCGGGCCGATGAAATTCTGCGCCGGAATTGTGTCGGTGGCGCCGTCCGGATAGTCCTTGCCGGTGATCCAGTGCTGCGGCGCGTCGAAATGCGTGCCCGAATGCTCGCCGAGCTTCAGCCAGTTCCAGGCCCACCACGGGCCGTTCTTGTCGTATTTGGAGATCGCGTGGATCTCGACCTTCGGCGTGTCGACAGCGAGTTCCGGCGGCAGCTTGATCAACGGCGTGTTCGGCCCGAGCGGCGCCGTCAGGTCGACCACCTTGATTCCTCCCGAAAGCAGCTGGCTGGCGACCTCGCCGAGGAGTTTCTGCGTGTCCATGGTCTTTCGTTCCCTCTTGTCCATGATCATCAAGGCTCGTTGCGGGCCTTAATATACCTACTAGACGAAAACATATGCATCTGCAATTATCTTTAAGCATAAAGCATTTTGGGGCGGGGCGTGAGCGAGTTCGACGCCATCTTTGTCGGAGCGGGCCATAACAGTCTGGCATGCGCCGCGCATTTAGCGCTCAAAGGCTGGAAAATAGCGGTTTTCGAACGCAGCGAGTCAATCGGCGGCGCGGTACGGACCGCCGAATACACGCTTCCCGGCTTCCGGCACGATTTCGGCGCGATGAATTTGAGCCTCTTCGCCGGCTCCGCCTTCCACCGGAAATATGCAAATGAATTGAAATGCCACGGGCTGGAATTCGCGCCCGTGGCCGACTGCTTCGCCAGCGCCTTCCCGGACGGAAAGTGGTTCGGCGTCAGCAGCGACCTGGAAAAGACGGCGTCGCGGCTGGCCGCCTTCTCGGCGGCGGATGCAGCCGCATGGCGCCGACTGGTCGGCGCCTTTCCAGGCGAGGCCGAGCATCTGTTCCGCCTGCTGGGCTCGCCGATGAGCGCAAGGGCGCTGGCCGGCAGCGCATGGAATATCTGGCGCAAGAAGGGCCTGGCCGGCGCGCTCGACACGGGACGATTGCTGCTATCATCGCCGCGCGCGTGGCTCGAGCAAAATTTCGAGACGCCGCATGTACGCACGACACTCGCAGCCTGGGGCATGCATCTCGATTTCGCGCCCGACATCGCCGGCGGCGCCGTGTTTCCTTACCTGGAATCGATGGCCAATCAGAGTTTCGGCATGGTGCTCGGCAAAGGCGGCGCCGATACCATCATCCGGGCGCTTGCCGGCATGCTCAAGGCGGCCGGCGGTAAGATCATAACAGGCGCGGAGGTGTCGGAGATCACGGTGGCCGGCGAGCAGGCGACAGGCGTGCGGCTGGCATCCGGCGAAACCCATGCCGCAAGCAAGGCGGTCATTGCCGGCGTCGCGCCCAAGGCGCTGGCAGGCGGGCTGCTGCCCAACGGTTCTGGCGACGCCGGCTTCGATGCGGCGATGAAGACATTCCGGTATGCGCCGGGCACGATGATGATCCATATCGCGCTGGACGACCTGCCCGACTGGAGCGCCGGCGCTGAGCTTCGCCAGTTCGCCTATGTGCATCTGGCGCCGTCGCTCGACGCCATGTCGCGCGTCTATCAGCAGGCGATCGCCGGGCTGCTGCCTGACCAGCCGGTGCTGGTCGTCGGTCAGCCGACGGCGGTCGATCCGTCGCGCGCGCCGCCAGGCAAGCATGTGCTGTGGGTGCAGGTGCGCATGCTGCCGGCGGAGATCTTTGGCGATGCCGCGGGCAAGATCGCGCCCGCGCACTGGGATGCGGTCAAGGACGCCTATGCCGAGCGCGTGCTCGACATCATCGAGAGCTATGCGCCGGGATTGCGCAAAAAAATCCTCGGCCGTGCGATCTTCTCGCCGCTCGACCTCGAGCGCGAGAATCCGAACCTCGTCGGCGGCGACCAGATCTGCGGCAGCCATCACGTGGCGCAGAATTTCCTCCTCCGCCCGGCGCGGGGCTTCGCGCGCTGGAACACGCCGGTCTCGAATCTTTACCTCACCGGCGCCGCGACATGGCCCGGCGCCGGCACGGGCGCGGGCTCGGGCTACATGCTCGCCCAACAGCTGGGAGGAAGTTGAGCCGAAGAAATCCGGGATGGACAAGGCGCGGTTGCCCACCACCGAATGAAAAGGCCGCGCGGACAAATGACAACCAACAAGGGGAACGACCATGACCATCAACAGACGTGACTTGCTTGGGTACGGCGCAGCGGCGCTCAGTGCCGCCACGTTTGGCCTGCCGGGGGCGGCAAAGGCGGCGGACGAACTCACCATCGCCTACAACGTCAACCTGCCCTCCTGGGATCCGACGGCCGGCCCCTCAGCCGTCAACCCGACCATTCAGGGCCTTTATCAATCGGTGTTCGACCAGATCATCGGACAGAAGCCGGACCTTTCCTTCACGCCCGGCCTGCTCACCGAATGGGGCTGGAACGACGACCGCACCAAGGTGACGATGACGGTACGGGACGGCGTGAAATGGCATGACGGCTCGCCCTTCACACCGGAGGACGTGGTGTGGTCGCTGCAGCGGGCCGGCGACGAGAAGACCGGCAATCCGATCCAGTTCGTCTGGAAGAACGTGAACAACTTCAAGATCGACGGCAACAAGATCACCGGCGACGTCGTGCAGTTCGACCCGGTCTATTTCAAGTGGATGTCGTTCCTGACCGGCTACATCATGCCGAAGACCTATTACGAGAAGGTCGGCGCGGAAGGCTTCGAGAAGGCGCCGATCGGCACCGGTCCCTATATGGTCGACAAGTTCGAGCGCAATGCGTTCCTGCGGCTGAAGGCCAACCCGCATTATTGGGGCAACAAGCCGGCCTTCGAGAATGTGACGATCAAGTTCGTCACAGACGCCGCAAGCCGCGTCGCCGAGATCGAATCCGGCTCCTCGCAGGTGACGCTTGAAATCCCCTATGAGGAATATGACCGACTGATCGCCAAGGACGGGCTGGCCGGCTCGATCAAGAATGTTTCCGACATCGGCATGATCTTCTTCAATGACATCGAGGCGATGCTGGACAAGAACGTCCGCCAGGCCGCCGTTATGGCAGTGGACAAGGAGCTTCTGGTCAAGCGGCTGCTGCGCGGCTACGGCCAGCCGATCGCCACGCTGGAGACGCCGGAATACACGGCCTTCGATCCATCGATCAAAGTCGAGCACAATCCGGAGAAGGCCAAGGAGTTGCTCGCCGCCTCCGGCTATTCGCCCAAGAAGCCGGTCAAGTTCACGATCCAGACCACCAAGGGCTTCAAGCCCAAGGACTACGAGATGATCCAGGCGATCGTCGGCATGTGGCGCAAGGTCGGCATCGAGGCCAATATCGAGGTCTACGAGATCGCCAAGCATTACGAGCTGCGCGCCGCCGACAAGCTGGCGCCGGCCGCCTTCTACAACTGGGGCAACTCGATCGGCGACCCGACCACCTCGACCGGCTTTGCCATGTACGGCCCGAGCCCGCATTCGGTGTGGGACAGCCAGGACCTGATCGACATGATTAACCCGCTGTGGGGCGAGAAGGACGAGACCAAGCGCATCGCCGGCTGGAAGGCGGTCGACAAATACATCGCCGAGCAGGCCTATGTGCTGCCGCTGATCCAATATGCGCAACCGATCGTGCATTCGAAGAAGGTCAATGTCGTGCAGCATGTGTCCGGCGCGCTGCTGCCGGCGCTGATGACCCCGGCCTGATTATCGGCCTTGCCCCCTGCCGGTCTTCGCCCGGCAGGGCCCCTCATCCGGCCCTTCGGGCCACCTTCTCCCCGAGGGGAGAAGAGGTCGCCGACGGCTGAGCCAGCCTCTTCTCCCCACCGGCGAGAAGGTGACCGCGAAGCGGCCGGATGAGGGAGAGTTCGTTAGAGTGATTACGCCCGCATGCTGCTGCAAAGATTCTTCGTTCGTCTGTTGACGATGCTGGTGACGTTGTTCGGCGTCGCCGTCGTCGTTTTCGTCGTCATCCGCGTGGCGCCCGGCGATCCGATCGCCATGATGCTGCCGCCCGGCGCCAGCAATGACGACATCGCGCGGCTGCGCGCGCTCTATGGACTCGACAAGAGCATCGTGCAGCAATTCTTCATCTGGTTCGGCGGCGTGCTGCATGGGAATTTCGGCACGTCAATATCATTGCGCCAGGACGTGCTCGGCCTGGTCTTCAACCGGCTGCCGGCGACGCTGGAGCTGGCCACCGTGGCGCTGCTGATGGCGATCGCGATCGGCGTCACCGCCGCGATTCTCGGCGCGCGCTCGCGCGGCTCGGCGGTCGAAGCGGGTATCGACATCGCCAGCGGCGCGACGCTCTCCATTCCCGATTTCCTCTGGGGCCTGGTGTTGATCCTGCTGTTCGGCGTGCTGGTGCCCGTCTTCGACATTTCCGGCCGCGTGTCGCCGCAGCTCGATTTGCCCTTCGCCACCCAGTTCTATCTGGCCGAGAGCATTCTCAGGCTGCGCTTCGATCTCACCTGGGACCTGCTCAAACATATGCTGATGCCGGCCGTCGCGCTGGCGCTGCCGCTGGCGGCGATCATCGCACAGCTCTTGAAACAATCGCTGAAGGAGGTGCTCGACCTCGACTATGTCGTGCTGGCGCGCGTGAAGGGTTTTTCCGAGACGCAGGTCATCCTGCGCGAGGCGCTGAAGAACGCGGTGCTGCCGACGCTGACGCTTGTCGGCGTGCAGTTCACCTTCCTCATCGGCGGCACCGTCATCGTCGAGCGGCTGTTCTCCTATGAAGGCCTCGGCAATATGGCGATCGACGCCGTCATCGACCGCGACCTGCCGCTGATCCAGGGCATCGTGCTGGTCTTCGCGCTGCTCTTCGTGCTGATCAACCTCGCCGTCGACATGACGTATGCGCTGCTCAATCCGAGGCTGCGCCATGGATGAGGCAAGTGTCGCCGGGCGAGGTTTGAGCCCAAGGCTTTGGCTGGCCGGTGGCTGGCTTCTGCTGGCGCTGCTCGCGGCCATATTCGCGCCATTGATCGCACCGCAGGATCCGCTGGCGCAGGATTTGATGCTGGAACGCCTGCCGCCCTTCTGGCTGGACGGGGCCGAACCCGGCTATTGGCTCGGCACCGACAGCCTTGGACGTGATCTGTTGTCGCGGCTGATCTTCGGCGGCCGCATCGCCTTCATCGTCGCCTTCGCGGCGGCGACGTCCGCGTGCCTGCTCGGCTCCGCGCTCGGCCTGATCGCCGGGTATTTCGGCGGCTGGCCCGACCGCATCATCTCGCGCATCGTCGATGTCTGGATGGCCTTCCCGCCGGTGCTGTTCGCGATCCTTCTGGTCGCGGTGCTGGGTACCGGCCTGAGCTCCGTCATCCTCGCCATCGCGATCATCGACTGGACGCGCTTCTGCCGGGTGATCCGGGCCGAAGCGATGAGCCAGGCACGCATGGACTATGTCGAGAGCGCGCGCATCGCGGGCTATGGCCGCATGGGAATTATGCTGCGCGAAGTGCTGCCCAATGTGCTGCCGTCGGTGGTGGCGCTGCTGTCGCTCGAAATGGGCATCGCCGTCATCGTCGAGGCGATCCTCTCCTTCGTCAACCTGTCGATCTCGACCGACGATCCGACCTGGGGCAGCATCATCGCCGAGGGCCGGCTGTCGATCCATCAGGCCTGGTGGGTGCTGGTGTTTCCGCTGATCACGCTGATCCTCACCGTGCTTTCCTTCAGCCAGTTCGGCGAGGCGCTGAAGGCGCGCTTCGATCCGGTGCTGCGATGAGCGCGTGCCTCGACATCCGCCGCTTGAGCGCCGTGCTGCCCAACGGCCAGCGCGTGCTGCGCTCCGTGTCGCTCGCCGTCCAGCCGGGCGAGGTCAGCGCGCTGGTCGGCGAAAGCGGCGCGGGCAAGACGATGATCGGCAAAGCGGTGCTCGGCGTGCTGCCGAAGAGCGTGCGCATCGTCGAAGGCGAGATGCTGATCGAGGGCGAGGACCTCGGCCGCCTCGATCCGAAGGCTCGGCGAACCCTGATCGGCGCGCGCACGGCGCTGATCCCACAGGATCCGCTCACCGCGCTCAACCCGTCGCGCCGCATCGGCACACAGATGACCGATCGGCTGGTGCGCATCCTCGGCTGGAGCGGCGAGAGGGCGGACCAGCGCATCAGGCAGCTGCTCGACGAGGTGCAGATCCGCGATCCCGAGCGCGTGCTGAAAAGTTATCCGCATGAATTGTCCGGCGGCATGCGCCAACGTGTGCTGATCGCGGCGGCTTTCGCGGCGGAGCCCCGATTGATTGTCGCCGACGAGCCGACGACGGCGCTGGACGTGACGGTGCAGAAGCAGATCCTGCGGCTCATCGCGCAACTGCAGCGCGATCATGGCACGGCGATCCTGTTCGTCACCCACGACCTCGGCGTGGTCGCCAAGATCAGCCAGAAAGTGTCGGTGCTCTACGCCGGCAAGGTGGTCGAGGAAGCCGAGACCGAGGCGCTGTTTGCGGCACCGCAACACCCCTATACACGCGCGTTGATGGCGGCGACACCGCGCTACACCGACCCGTACGCCTCGCTGAAGCCGGTGGACGAAAGCGTGCTTGCCGGATTGGCCGTGGAGATCGCCGCCGCCGACAAGGACTGGAGGCCCGGCCATGGCTGAGCCGCTGTTTTCCGTGCGCGGGCTGAAGGTGGCGCTGCCCGACATGACGCGCAAGCCGTTGATCGGCCGCGCGCCGCTGGCTGAAATCCTCATGGGGCTGGACTTCGACCTGCCCAAAGGATCGGTGACCGGCATCGTCGGCGAATCCGGTTCCGGCAAGTCGACGCTCGGGCGCGCGCTGGTCCGGCTGCTCGAACCTAGCGCGGGTTTCATCGGCTTCGAGGGGCGCGACATCAGCCGTCTTTCGGAAGCCGAGCTCAGGCCGCTGCGCCGCGACCTGCAGATGATCTTCCAGGACCCGATGTCGTCGCTCAATCCGCGGCATACGATCTTCAACATCATCGCCGCATCCTTGCGACAGAACGGGCTTGGCGACCGGCTGAAGGAACGCGTCGCGGAAGCGCTGCAGCGCGTCGGCCTGCCGCAGAATTTTGCCAGCCGCTATCGCCACGAATTGTCGGGCGGCCAGCGCCAGCGCGTCGGCATCGCACGGGCCCTGGCGCTCTCGCCGAAATTCGTGCTGGCCGACGAGATCGTCTCCGGCCTCGACGTCTCGACGCAGGCGCAGATCCTGACGCTGCTGGAAAAGCTGGCGGCCGAGATGGGGCTGACGGTCGCCTTCATCAGCCATGACCTATCGGTGATCCGGCGGCTCTGCCAGCAGGTCATCGTCATGCGCGAGGGCAGGATCGTCGAGGCCAGCGCCACCGACGCCTTATTCGACAATCCGAAGGAGACTTACACGCGCGACCTGCTCGCCGCCATTCCGCTGCCGGAAATCGATCCGGACTGGCTGCGGCCGACGCCCGGGGCGTGAAGAGCCGGATTGGACCGGTGAGGGAAGGGCCGGCTGCAGGAGACGTGCTTTGGAGAGTATCCGACCAAGCGACAGGCCGGCCGAGATCATTCAATTATAAAACTTTAAGCTTGAAATAATTGCGGACCAGCGCGATACTGACTTTGGGGTCGCCGGCCTGCCGGCGTTCCCGATGCCTTAGAGCGTTTCACGCAATTCCGGACGGAAACCGCTACGCACTTTTCCTGGAATTGCTCTAGAGGAGATTCGCAAGACATGAAGGTTGCGGTTCTCGGCGGCGGACCAGCCGGACTCTATTTTGCCATTTCGCTCAAGCTGCGCGATGCCGCGCATGAGGTGACGGTCTATGAGCGCAACCGACCGGACGACACGTTCGGCTGGGGCGTGGTCTTGTCGGCGGAGACGCTGGAGAACCTGACCAGGAACGATCCGGTCAGCGCCGTCTGGATCAAGAAGCATTTCGCCTATTGGGACGACATCGCCGTTATCCATGACGGGGTGCGCACGGTCTCCTCCGGCCACGGCTTCTGCGGCATCGGCCGCAAGCGGCTCTTGGTCCTGCTGCAGCGCCGAGCGCGCGAGCTCGGCATCAAGATGATGTTCGAGACCGAGATATCCGATCCCAAACCGTTCATGGAAACGCATGACCTGGTGGTCGCGGCGGATGGGCTGAACTCGAAATCCCGGGCCGCCTTCGCCGATGTCTTCAAGCCCGATATCGACACCCGCAAATGCAAGTTCGTGTGGCTGGGCACCACGCAGAAATTCGACGATGCCTTCACCTTTATCTTCGAGAAGACGGAGCATGGCTGGGTGTGGGCGCATGCCTACCAGTTCGACAGCGAGACCGCGACCTTCATCGTCGAATGCAGCGAGCGGACCTGGGCTGCGTTCGGCTTCGGCCAGATGACGCAACAGGAATCGATCGCGGTCTGCGAGCGCATTTTTGCAAAGCATCTGGGCGGCCATCCGCTGATGACCAACGCCAACCACATCAGAGGTTCGGCCTGGATCAACTTCCCGCGCGTGCTGTGCGAGCGCTGGTCGTACAAGAACCTGGCGCTGATGGGCGATGCGGCGGCTTCAGCGCATTTCTCGATCGGCTCCGGCACCAAGCTGGCGCTGGAGAGCGCGGTGGCGCTTGCCGATTATGTCGAGTCAGAGCCCGACCTCGAAGCGGCCTTCCGCAAATATGAGGATGCGCGGCGCACCGAGGTGCTGAAGCTGCAATCGGCGGCGCGCAATTCGCTCGAATGGTTCGAGGAAGTCGAACGATATCTCGGGTTGGATCCAATTCAGTTCAACTATTCGCTGCTGACCCGCTCGCAGCGCATCAGCCACGAGAACCTTCGCCTGCGCGACGCCGAATGGCTGGCGGGCGCCGAGGAATGGTTCCAGCGCAAGGCCGGCGCCGGCGGCAACAGCTTACGCCGCGCGCCGATGTTCGCGCCCTTCAAGCTGCGCGACATGGCACTCACCAACCGCATCGTCGTCTCGCCGATGGCGCAGTACAAGGCGGTTGACGGCTGCCCGACCGACTGGCATTTCGCCCACTATGCCGAGCGCGCCAAGGGCGGCGCGGGGCTGGTCTATATCGAGATGACCTGCGTCAGCCCGGAAGGGCGCATCACGCCCGGATGCCCCGGTTTCTACAAGCCCGAACACGAGATTGCCTGGAAGCGGCTGGTCGATTTTGTCCATGCCGAGACCGAGGCAAAGATCTGCGCCCAGATCGGCCATTCCGGCGCCAAGGGTTCGACCCGCCTCGGCTGGGAGGGAACAGACGAGCCGCTGCCTTCCGGCAACTGGCCTGTGATGGCGCCGTCGGCCGTGCCATGGTCGCCGCAAAACCAGGTGCCGAAGGCAATGGACCGCGCCGACATGGACATGGTCCGCGACCAGTTCGTCGCCTCGGCGGAGATGGCCGAGCGCTGCGGCTTCGACATGCTGGAGATCCATGCCGCGCATGGCTACCTGCTGTCGGCCTTCATCACGCCGTTGACCAACCGCCGCACCGACGACTATGGCGGCTCGCTGGAAAACCGCATGCGCTATCCGCTGGAGATCTTCCATGCGGTGCGCGCGGTGTGGCCGGCCGAGAAGCCGATCTCGATGCGCATATCGGCCAATGACTGGGTCGGCATCGAAGGGGTGACGCCGGCCGCCGCGGTCGAAATCGCCAGGCTGCTGCATCAGGCCGGCATCGATCTCTGCGACGTATCAGCCGGGCAGACCACCATCGCCGCCAAGCCGGTCTATGGCCGCATGTTCCAGACGCCGTTTTCCGACCGCATCCGCAACGAGGTCGGTATGGCGACGATGGCGGTCGGCAACATCTATGAGCCGGACCATGCCAACTCGATCCTGATGGCCGGCCGCGCCGATCTGGTGGCACTGGCCAGGCCGCATCTCACCGATCCCTACTGGACGCTGCATGCGGGGGTGACGCTCGGCGACCGCGGCGTCAAATGGCCGGATCCCTATCTGCGCGGACGCGACCAGATCTACCGGCTGGCCGAGCGCGAAGCAGCGGCGGGGCTGAAGGTATGAGCGCCGCGCGCGAAATTGCCGGCAGGCATGCCCTCGTCACCGGCGGCGGTACAGGCGTCGGCCGTGGGATCGCGCTGGCGCTGGCGGAAGCCGGCGTCAACGTCACCATCTGCGGGCGACGCGAAGCAGCACTCGCAGAGGTGGCGAAGGAAAGCGACCGGATCTTCCCTGTCGCTGCGGATGTTACGAATGAAGCCGAGATGACGGCTCTCCACGATAAGGCGGAAGCCGCGCGCGGACCGTTCGACATCGTTATTGCCAATGCCGGCATGGCAGTCAGCGCGCCGGCGCACAAGACGTCACTGACCGACTGGCAGCGCACGCTCGACGTCAATCTTACGGGAGTCTTTCTGACTGTGAAGCCGGCGCTGGCCGGAATGCTGGCGCGGAAGACAGGTCGCATCGTCTTCGTCGCTTCGACCGCCGGCCTGAAGGGCTACGCCTATGTCGCGCCTTACGTCGCCGCCAAGCATGGCGTCGTCGGACTGATGCGGGCCTTGGCCGCCGAGACCGCCAAGTCGGGCGTGACGGTGAATGCAGTCTGCCCCGGATTCGTTGAAACCGACATGCTGGAGGAGTCGGTCCAGCGCATCGTCGAGAAGACCGGCCGCTCGGCGGAGGAAGCTCGTGCAGGTCTTGCTGCGACGAATCCGCAGGGGCGTTTCATCCAGCCGGAGGAAGTCGCGTCGGCGGTGCTGTGGCTGTGCAGCGACGCCGCGCAATCGATCACCGGGCAGGCGATCTCGGTCTCAGGGGGCGAGACATGGTAGCGGGGCCGACCTCCACCGGGCCGGGCAAGGAGAGGCTGCGGCTGTGGATCCGCCTGCTGCGCGCCTCGCGCACCATCGAGGCCGAGTTGCGCGAGCGGCTGAAGAAGGAGTTCGACACCACGCTGCCGCGCTTCGACGTGATGGCAGCGCTTTACCGCTCGCCCGAAGGCATGCTGATGAGCGACCTGTCCCGTTTCCTGCTTGTCTCGAACGGCAATGTGACGGGCATCGTTGACCGGCTGGTTTCGGAAGGATTGGTGACACGCGCGCGCCGCAATGGCGACCGCCGCACCTCGATGGTGCGTCTGACCGAAGAAGGCTCGAAATCCTTCGCCGCGATCGCCGCCGCGCATGAGAATTGGGTCGGCGAGCTTCTCGGCACCGTCAGCGAGGACGAGGCGCGTCGGCTGACCGGCATGCTGAAATCGTTCCGCAGCAATTGGGAGGGACGCGAATGAACGCCATGGCCAAGCTCAAGCCAAAACACTTCCTCTGGGAGGTCGAAGGCAAGATCGCGAAAATCCGGCTCGACCGGCCGGAGCGCAAGAACCCGCTCACCTTCGACAGCTATGCCGAGCTGCGCGACACGTTTCGCGAGCTCGTCTATGCCGAGGATGTCGACGCCGTGATGTTCCTGCCCAATGGCGGCAATTTCTGCTCGGGCGGCGATGTCCACGACATTATCGGGCCGCTGGTCAAGATGGACATGAAGCAACTGCTTGCCTTTACGCGCATGACCGGCGACTTCGTCAAGGCGATGCTGAATTGCGGCAAGCCGATCATTTCCGCCGTCGACGGCGTGGCGGTCGGCGCCGGCGCGATCATCGCCATGGCCTCCGATATCCGCATCGCCACGCCGGAGGCAAAGACCGCCTTCCTGTTCACCCGCGTCGGGCTTGCCGGCTGCGACATGGGCGCTTGCGCGATCCTGCCGCGCATCATCGGCCAGGGCCGCGCGGCCGAGCTGCTCTACACGGGCCGCACCATGAGTGCTGCCGAAGGCGAGCGCTGGGGGTTCTACAATCGCCTGGTCGAGCCGGCGGCGCTCGAGGCGGACGCGCTCGACATGGCGGCGCGCATCGTTTCCGGCCCGACCTTCGCGCACGGCATCACCAAGACGCAGCTCAACCAGGAATGGTCGATGGGCCTCGACCAGGCGATCGAGGCGGAAGCGCAGGCGCAGGCGATCTGCATGCAGACCGGCGATTTCGAACGGGCATACAAGGCGTTCGTGGCCAAGGAAACGCCGGTGTTCGAGGGGGATTAGGGATGGATGTGGTGTTGGAGACGCTGGCGGGACAGCGCCCCCCTCTGGCCTTCCGGCCATCTCCCCCTCTAGGGGGGAGATTGGCAGCTTTGGCGCCGGCTCCCACCTTGCAACGTTGGCGATTGGCGAAAGCGGCGATGACAGCCGATCTCCCCCCTAGAGGGGGAGATGGCCGGCAGGCCAGAGGGGGGCGCCGTAGAGCGGAAACCTTTGAGAATAGCGGAGGCAAGCATGCCTGACCGCACCTTCCTCTCGTGGCCCTTTTTCGAAGACCGCCACCGCGCGCTCGCCGAAAATCTCGACGCCTGGTGCGCGAAAAACCTCCCCGTCGACCACCATGACGTCGACGCCGCCTGTCGCGACCTCGTGGCGATGTTTGGCCGGGACGGCTGGCTGAAGCCGACGGCGCTCGACCCGGCCAACCCAGCGCCGCTCGATGTGCGCACGCTCTGTATCACGCGCGAGACGCTGGCGCGCCATGACGGGCTGGCCGACTTCGCCTTCGCCATGCAGGGGCTGGGGACCGGCGCGATCACGCTGTTCGGCACGCCGGACCAGCAGCGATGGCTGGAGAAGACGCGGGCTGGCCAGGCGATCTCGGCCTTCGCGCTGTCGGAGCCGCGCTCGGGATCGGACGTCGCCAATATGGAGATGACCGCTCTCCGCGACGGCGGCAATTATGTGCTTTCCGGCGAAAAGACCTGGATTTCCAATGGCGGCATCGCCGATCTCTATGTCGCCTTCGCCCGCACCGGCGAGGGGCCGGGCGCCAAGGGGATTTCCGCCTTTATTGTACCGGGCGACGCCAAGGGCCTTGGCATCGCCGAGCGGCTCGAGGTGATCGCCCCGCATCCGCTGGCGCGGCTGTCCTTCGACAATGTGCGCGTTCCGGCTTCCGGCCTGATCGGCAAGCCCGGCGATGGTTTCCGCATCGCCATGTCGGTGCTCGATATCTTCCGCTCGACGGTGGGCGCCGCGGCCCTCGGTTTCGCGCGGCGGGCGCTGGACGAGAGCGTCAAACGCGCGGCCGAGCGGAAGCTGTTCGGCGCGCCGATGGCGGAGCTGCAGATGGTGCAGGGTCACCTCGCCGACATGGCGCTGGATGTCGACGCCGCGGCGCTCCTCATCTACCGCGCCGCCTGGACCAAGGACATGGGCGCGGCGCGGGTCACACGCGAGGCGGCGATGGCGAAGCTCTTCGCCACCGACAAGGCGCAGGAGGTGATCGACAAGGCCGTGCAGCTGCATGGCGGCGACGGCGTGCGCAAGGGCCACATCGTCGAGAGCCTCTATCGCGAGGTCCGGGCGCTGCGCATTTATGAGGGCGCCTCGGACGTGCAGAAGGTGGTGATCGCCAGGCAGGTCATGGGAGCGGCGTGAGGCTCTTGCGGATCGCATTTGAACCCGGGGGGAGCTAGACATGCACACCATTTTGCAGCCGGAAGGCTGGGCCAAACCGATCGGCTACGCCAATGGCGTCGCGGCGCATGGGCGACTGGTGTTCATCGGCGGCCAAGTCGGCTGGAACGCCGAATGCAAGTTCGAGACCGACGACTTCGTCGGCCAGGTGCGCCAGACGCTTGCCAATGTCGTCGCGGTGCTGGCCGAAGCAGGCGGCGAACCGCAGCACATCACCTCGATGACCTGGTATTTCACCGACAAGGCCGAATATCTTGCCAATCTGAAGGGGATTGGCGACGCCTACCGGGCCGTCATCGGCCGGCATTTTCCGGCGATGGCCGCCATGCAGGTGGTGGCGCTGGTCGAGGATCGAGCCAAAGTGGAAATACAGGCGATGGCGGTTATTCCGGAGTGAGGGGCGGCCGGGTCGTCGCCGATTTCGCCAATCGCCAGCGGCGCAGGGTAAACGCCGCGGTGGCGGCCCGCGTCTTTCTCCCCGTCTCTATACGGGGAGAAATGCCCGGCAGGGCAATGAGGGGCAGCGCCAACGCCCAAGCAAATGCTAATTTGGCTCAGCGATTGTATTACGAGAGGCATTTCCCAGCCGCTTGGCTACCGCCACAATCTGTGATCAGATGATCATATCCGCTATAGCGGTATGTATTCGCACATAGACTTTGCCGGCACCCAAGGAAAGCAAAAGCGTGGCTCTGGGCTTCGAACCCGTATCGGGACGCATCACCGTCCAGGATGGCGTCTACCAGCAGCTTCGCCATGCCTTGATGGTCGGCAGCTTCGATCCCGGGCAGGTGCTGACCATCGCTTCGCTGGCCGAGGCTTTCGGCACCTCGAACATGCCGGTGCGCGAAGCCTTGCGCCGGCTCGCGGCGGAGAACGCGCTGGAGATATCGCAGAACGGCTCGGCCTGCGTGCCGGTGGTGACGCGGGCGCGGCTCGACGACCTCTGCCGGGCGCGGCTTGCCGTCGAAGGGCTGGCCGCCGAGCTTGGCGGGCCGCGCCTGACCACGGCCGACATCGCCTCGCTGCAAAAGGTCACCGATGACCAGCAGGCGATCGGCCGCGACGGCAGCATCTATGAGTTGATTGCCAAGAACCAGCAGTTTCACTTCACCATCTACCGCGCCTCCGGCTCCGACGTGCTGTTCCAGCTGATCGAGACGTTGTGGCTGCGCTTCGGCCCTTATATGCGGCTCCTGTCCAATCACGTCGCGCCGCTGATGCGCGCCGGCACCATGGAACCTTCAGGCAGGCATGCCGCGATCATCGCCGCGCTCAAGGACAAAGATTTCGTCCGTGCGCGCGACGAGGTGGTGGCCGACATCACGGCAACCCAGGCGACCTTGCGCGCGATCTGTCCTGACGTGCCCGAGCCCCGCGCTGTGGATTTCGCCGCCTTCGGCAAGGCGCCCTGAACCGGAGGCGCGTCGGCCATCTTCGCAGCGATTTGGCGGCGTCTCGTGGACCAAAGATTACTGCGCATTTCCTGGTCACCGCCCCGCGTTTCTTCCCTGCTGCCGATTGATCCCTGCCCGGTTTTGTGATCACATGATCACAAGGGAGCGAGAGACAGCAAATGTCCGGCTATTTTCTCTATCATTCGATCGGCACTTTCTCCGGCAAGGCCGAGCAAATGGCCGCCGCTCTGGCGGAATTTTCCGGGGTCTGGTCGGCAGAGGATGACGGCCAATGGCCGGCCGCGCTGGCCGCACGCCAGCGCTTCATCGATGCCTGGACGCGGCTGATCGAGGCGCCGAAGGGCACGTTGACCACCGCCGAGAATGTTACGGCCGCGCTCTATAGCCTGATCGGCGGCCTGCCGGCCGAGCGCCTCGGGGGAAAGCGTCTGCTGGTTGCCGGCGATTGCTTCCCAAGCCTGCATTTCCTGCTTGCGGGCCTTGCCGAGCGCTTCGGCTTCGCGCTCGATACCGTACCGCTGCGGCCGGGCGAGAGCTGGGTGCGCGACGAGGATTTCATTGACCGCTGGCAGGACGATGTCGGGCTCGCGCTCATCACCTTCGTCACCTCGACGGCCTCGCATCGCTGCGATGTCGGGCGGCTCGCCGCGCATGGCCGCGCCATGGGCAGCATCGTCGGGGTCGATGTCACGCAAGGCATTGGCGTGGCGCCGTTTTCGGTTGCCGCCACGCCGGTCGATTTCGTCGTCTCGACTTCGCTGAAATGGCTGTGCGGTTCCTCCGGCGCCGGCATGTTGCAGGTCGCGCCGGAATTGCTTGCGACCTGCCGGCCGGAGCTGCGCGGCTGGTTCAGTCAGCCGAACCCATTCTCCTGGGATCTCGATGCCTTCGCTTATGCAGACGATGCGCGCCGCTTCGACCATGGCACGCCGGCGATCCTCGCCAGCATCGCCTCGCTGCCCGGACTGGAATGGGTGGAGAAGACCGGCATCGACGCCGTCCGCGCGCAGAACACCGCGCTCGTCGAGCGCATCATCGGCGCGGCGCTCGACAATGGCTGGACGCTGCGTTCGCCGCTCGATGCTGGTGAGCGCGGCGGCAGCGTCATGCTCGGCCTGCCGCAAGGCGTGGAACCGGCGAGGATCATCGCAGCCCTGCGCAACGAGCGGCTCTATTGCGACGCCCGCGGCACGACGCTCAGGCTCTCGCCCGGGATGGTGACCACGGAAGCGGCGGTCGATGCACTGATTGCGAGGCTCGAGGAGCATATCGGTTCGCGGCATCGCCGCGCATCCTGATTTCAGGCACCGCCTCGCCTGCGACGCCCTGGGAGTTGGGCGCCGGAAGAAGCGGAAGAGGAAATGAGTCACTTTCGACGTGGCCGAACCAGAGGGAAGCACAATGTTGAAACGTCTAGGACTGATTGGGGTGGTGATCGCCGCAGGCGTGGCCTTCGCGGCGCCCGCCTTTGCCGACAAGATCATGGTGGGCGCCTATCCGGCCAACCCGCCATGGGAATACAAGACCGATTCCGGCGGCTTCGAGGGGTTTGAGATCGACGTTGCCAACGACGTCGCCAAGCGCATCGGCGCCGATGTCGAGTTCCAGGACCTCGGCTTCCAGGCGCTGTTCGCGGCGACCGCTTCGGGCCGCATCGACTTCGCCGTGTCCTCGATCTCGGTGACCAAGGAGCGGCTGCAGAACCAGGGCTTTACGCAGCCCTATTACGACAGCGACGGCACGATCGTCGGCAAGGCGGATTCCGCCATCAAGTCGCTCGACGACCTCAAGGGCAAGACCATCGGCGTCATCGCCGGTTCGACTGGCGAAGCCTATATGAAGGAAAACGCCGCCAAGCTCGGCGTCGCCGAGACCAAGAGCTACAACGCCCAGCAGGACCTTTTGCTCGACGTGCAGAACGGCCGCATCGACGGCGGCGCCGGCGAGCTCGCCGGCTTCCTGTTCGCCATCAAGCAGATGCCGGCGCTGAAGATCCTAGTGCGCATCCCGACCGGCGAACGCTTCGCGATGATGACCAAGAAGGGCCATCCGCTGCTCGAGAAGGTGAATGACACGATCACTGCGATGAAGAAGGACGGCACCATGGCCGCTATCCACAAGAAGTGGTTCGGCGTCGATCCGGAAGCCGGCACCAGCACCGTGACGCCCGGTCCCATCCCACAATAAGCCAGCGAACTATCGCCGCGGGGGCGCCGGGCAAGCCGGCGCCCCCGCTTCCACCCTTCAGGCCCGCGAAGGCGGTGGGCTTGGCATTGCCTTGATGGTGAGCCGATGGAACTGATCGACACCTTCTTCAACTGGGGCATCCTGGTCCGATCCTTTCCGATCCTGATCCGCGGACTGGGCAACACCATCCTGCTCGGCTTGGCGGCCATCTTCTTCGGCACCGTTGCAGGCCTCGCGATCTGCCTGGTGCGGCTCTACGCGCCGAAGCCGTTGAGACGGCTGGCGACGCTCTATATCGACATGTTCCGCGCGCTGCCGATCCTGGTGGTGCTGATCCTGATCTATTACGCCCTGCCCTTCGTCGGCATCCGCCTGTCGTCCTTCGTGTCGGCGGCGCTCGCGCTGTCGCTGGTGCTCGCGGCCTTCACGGCGGAAGTCTGCCGCGCCGGCATCCAGAACATCCCGAAAGGGCAGTTCGAGGCGGCGGCGGCGCTCGGCCTGCCCTTCTGGGTCGCCATGCGCAAGGTGGTGTTGCCGCAGGCGATCCGCGTCGTCATCCCGCCGCTGACCAGCAACTGCGTTTCGGTGTTCAAGGACACCGCGCTCGCCTCCGTCGTGGCGATGCCGGACCTTTTGAAGCAGGCCACCGACGCGCAGGCGCTGATGGCCAACCCGACGCCACTGATCGGCGCCGCGATCATCTATCTCGCCTTCCTGTGGCCGCTGGTGCGGCTGGTCGGCTACCTCGAAGAGCGCGGCAAGGCCCGGTCTGCGCACTGATCCCGACTTGAAATCGATGACCCGAAGGAGACGCCTCGTGAACCAGCACCATGTTTCGAACGCGCAGGAGGGCGCCGCCTCGTTCCCGGTCGAGAAAATCCGCGCCATGTTTCCGGCGCTTGGCCAAGCCGGCGACTTCATCTTCATGGACAACGCCGCCGGCGCGCAGATTCCGCAAAGCGTGCTCGACGCTGTGACCAACCATCTGGTGGGACACAATGTGCAGCGCGGCGGCCGCTACGGCCGCAGCGTCACGGTCGACCAGTCGGTCGCCGACGCACGGACAAGCGTCGCGCTGCTGATCAATGCCTATAGTCCGTCCGAAATCTGCTTCGGCATGAACGCCACCTCGTTCATCCGCCTTGTCAGCCTCGGCATCGGCCAGATGCTTTCGAAAGATGGGGAACGCAACGAGATCGTCGTCACCGATATGGATCACGACGCCAACATCGCCACATGGCTGGCGCTGGAATCCGCCGGCGCCAAGTTCAAATGGTGGCGCATGCGCGAGGACGGCAATCTGCATGTCGACGACCTCCAGCCGCTGATGTCGGAGCGCACCCGGCTCGTCGCCTGCACGGTGACCGCGCATTCCATCGGCTCGATCGTCGATGTCGCTTCGGTCGCCAGGATCGCGCATGCGGCCGGCGCGGAAGTGTTCCTCGACAGCGTGCATTACGGGCCGCACGGGCTGATCGACGTGCAGGCCTGGGGCTGCGACTATCTCGTCTGCTCCGGCTACAAGAATTTCTCACCACATATGGGCTTCCTGTGGGGCCGCTTCGAAACGCTGAAGCGGCTGCCGACCTTCCGCGAGGACTTCATTCCCGACGAGCCGCCCTACAAGGTCGAGGCCGGCACCTTCATCTATGAGAATGTCTCCGGCATGGACGCGGCGGTGCGCTACCTGGAATCGGTCGGCCGCAATTTCCTGCCCGAAAACAACCGCTCGCGCCGCGACAACATCGTCGCCGGCATGAACGCCATCCGCGACTACGAGGTGATGCTGGCGCGCGAGATGCTGAAGGTGCTGAAGGATTGCAATGCCACCATCTACGGCGTCGCAGACGAGGCGCACATCCACGAGCGCGTGCCGACCTTCTGCTTCAACATCGGCAAGCTGCCGCCGCAGCGGATCGTCGAGGAGATGGCCGCCATGCAGATCGGTATCCGCGACGGCCACATGTATGCGCCGCGGCTGATGAAGCGGCTAAACCTGTCGATGGACAGCGGCGCCATTCGCGCCTCGCTGGTGCATTACAACACGGTCGAGGAAGTGCGCCGGTTTGGGGAAGCGCTGCGGGCGATTGTCGCCAAGCTGTCGTAGGCGGAGCGCAATTAGCTCGGCGTCGTCATCCACGGGCGGAGCAAGGAGCGAAGCGACGCGGCGCAGACCGAGGATGACGAATTCCGGGCTTAAGCAGCCTTCTTCTTCGCCAGCCTCGCCTTGATGCTGGCGATGTCGGCGCGCGGCGTCGCGGCGAACAGCGTCTTGGTGTAGGCGTGCTTGGGATCGGAGAAGACCTCGTCGCGCGGACCGTATTCGACCGCTTCGCCGAAATACATGACCATCACGTCGTCGGCGATGTAGCGTACCACCGACAAGTCGTGGCTGATGAAGACATAGGTCAGCTGGAACTCGTCCTGCAGGTCGGCAAGCAGGTTCAGCACCTGCGCCTGCACGGAGAGGTCGAGCGCCGAGACCGGCTCGTCCAGCACCAGGAGGCTCGGGTTCAGCATCAGAGCGCGGGCGATGGCGATGCGCTGCCGTTGGCCGCCCGAGAACATGTGCGGGTAGCGGTTATAGTGCTCCGGTCCAAGCCCGACCTTCTTCAGCATCTTCATCGCGAGATCGCGCCGTTCATCGGCCGGCTTGTCGGTGTTGATGAGCAGCGGCTCGCCGAGCACGTCGCCGATCTTCTGGCGCGGATTGAGGGAGCCATAGGGGTTCTGGAAGACGATCTGCACCTTGCGGCGCATTTCCTTGGTGAGCCCGTCCCTGGCGATATCGACCTTGCTGCCGTCGATGAAGAGCTCGCCGGAGGTGGCTGGATCGATCAGCGTGATGATGCGGGCGAGCGTGGACTTGCCGCAGCCGCTCTCGCCGACGATCGCCAGCGTCTTGCCCTTCTCGACGCTGAAGGAGACGCCCTTCACCGCATGCACGGTGCGCGCGCCGCGGAACAGGCCGCCGCCGACATGATAGTCGCGCTTGATGTTCTTGCCTTCGACGACCTTGGTCATGCGCCGGCTCCTGAAGGCGCGGGCTCGAACAGCATGTCGGACACGGTCGGCAGCCGATCGCCGACGGCGTTCTCCGGCAGCGCGGAGAGCAGCGCGCGCGTGTAGTTGCTCTTCGGCGATTCAAAGAGCGACAGCACGTCGGCCTCTTCCATCTTGCGGCCCTTGTACTGGACGATGACGCGGTCGGCGGTTTCGGCCACCACGCCCATATTGTGGGTGATCATGATCAGGCCCATGCCGTATTTGGCCTGCAGCGAGACCAGCAGGTCGAGGATCTGCTTCTGGATGGTGACGTCGAGCGCGGTGGTCGGCTCGTCGGCGATCAACAGCTTCGGATTGCAGGCGATCGCCATGGCGATCATGACGCGCTGGCACTGGCCGCCCGACATCTGGTGCGGGAAGGAATTCAGCCGCTCCTCCGGTTCGGGAATGCCGACCTGCTTGAAAAGCTCGATGGCGCGGGCCCGGCGCTGGGCCTTGTCCATGCCCATATGGAAGCGCAGCACTTCCTCGATCTGGAAGCCGACGGTGAAGCACGGGTTGAGGCTGGCGATCGGCTCCTGGAAGATCATGGCAATGTCCTTGCCGATGATCTTGCGGCGGTCGGCCGGGCTGATCTTCAAAAGGTCGCGCCCGTTGAAGGTCATGTGATCGGCGGTGACGGTGGCCGTCCAGGGCAAGAGGCCCATCACGGCCAGCATCGACACCGACTTGCCGGAGCCGGATTCGCCGACAATGGCGAGCACCTCGCGCTCGTCGACATGGAGCGAGACGCCGTCGACGGCGCGGAACGGGCCGGACGCGGTCTGGAATTCGACGACGAGGTTCTGGATGTCGAGCAGCGCCATCACGACCTCCTGAGCTTGGGATCGAGGGCGTCGCGCAGGCCGTCACCGATCAGGTTGATGGCGAGCACGGTGATGAGGATGGCGAGACCCGGGAAGGTCACCACCCACCAGGCGCGCAGGATGAATTCGCGCGCCGAGGCAAGCATCGTGCCCCATTCCGGCGTCGGCGGCTGCGCGCCAAGGCCGAGGAAGCCAAGAGCGGCGGCTTCCAGGATGGCGTTTGAGAAGGACAGCGTGCCCTGCACGATGAGCGGCGCCAGGCAGTTGGGCAGGATGGTGGCGAGCATCAGCCGCAGATGGCCGGCGCCGGCGACCTTCGCCGCAACGACATATTCGCGGCTCTTCTCGGCCATGACGGCGGCGCGCACCAGGCGGGCGAAATGCGGCTGCAGCACCAGCGCGATCGCCAGCATGGCGTTGAACAGGCCGGGGCCGAGGATGGTGACAAGAACCAGCGCCAGGAGCAGCGACGGAAAGGCCAGGATCAGGTCCATGACGCGCATGATCGCGACGTCGACCCAGCCGCGGAAATAGCCGGCCAAAAGGCCGAGCGTGATGCCGCCGGTGAGAGCCAGCGTAACCACCACCGCGCCGATGAGCAGCGAGAAGCGCGCGCCGTAGAGCAGGCGCGAAAGGATGTCGCGGCCGACCGGATCGGTGCCGAGCAGATATTGCGTCGAGCCGCCAGCCTGCCAGGCCGGTGGCCTGAGAAACGCGGTCTTATCCTGGACGTCGGGCGCATAAGGCGCGAGCAGCGGCGCGAAAAGCGCGGCGAGCACCAACAGGATGAACACGAACAGGCCGATGACGGCGCCGCGGTTCACCGAGAAATAGTGCCAGAAGGTCTTGAGGCCGGTGAGGCGATCCGGGCTGCCGGCGGCCATCGGGGCGATTTCGGTCTGGGTCATTTATGCCGCCCTGATGCGTGGGTTGATGACGGCATAGAGCACATCGACGATGAGGTTCACCGCCATGACGATGAGGGCGATCAAAAGCAGACCCGACTGCACGACGACATAGTCGCGCTTGAAGATGGAATCGACCATCCATTTGCCGATGCCAGGCCAAGCGAAGATAGTCTCGGTGAGAATGGCGCCGGCGAGCAGCGTGCCGACCTGCAGGCCAATGGTGGTGACGACGGGAATCAACGCGTTGCGCAGCGCGTGCACGCCGATGACGCGCGCCGCCGAAAGGCCCTTGGCGCGCGCGGTGCGGACATAGTCCTCGCCCAGCACCTCGAGCATGGCCGAGCGCGTCTGGCGCGCGATCACCGCCAGCGGAATGGTGCCGAGCACGATCGCCGGCAGGACGAGATGGCTGAGCGCAGAGCGGAACGCATCCCATTTGCCATGGAGGAGGCTGTCGATGGTCATGAAGCCGGTGATCGGCTTGAAGAAGAACTGCAGGCCGATGCGGCCCGAGACCGGCGTCCAGCCGAGATAGCCGGAAAAGAAGATGATGAGCAGCAGGCCCCACCAGAAGATCGGCATCGAATAGCCGACAAGCGCGGTGCCCATCAGCGATTGATCGAACCATGAGCCGCGCTTGACGGCGGCGAAGATGCCGGCCGGGATGCCGAGCACCATGGCGAAGATCATGGCGAAGAAGGACAGTTCCAGCGTCGCCGGGAAGAGCGTCTTGAACTCCTCGAGAACCGGGCGCTTGGACGAGATGGAAACGCCGAAATCGCCGGTGGCGACCTCACCGACATAGCGCGCATACTGCTCCCAGATCGGCAGATTGTAGCCGAACTGTTCCTTGAGCTCTTCGTAGCGGGCGGGGGCGACGCCATGCTCGCCGGCCATGGCGAGGATCGGATCGCCCGGCAGCAGCCGGACAAAGGCGAAGGCGCAGATGGTGATGCCGACCAGGGTCGGGATCAGGAGGGCGATTTTGTTGAGAAGGTATCGGAGCATATCAAATGGAATGGGGCGGCGCTGGACGTTGCGCCGCCCCGTTCGCAATATTACTCGGACTTGTCAACGCCGTCGAAACGGTGAATGCCGAGCGGGTCCATCTTGAAACCGGTGACATTGTTGCGAACGACCGCGTAGACCTGGCTGTGAGCCAGAAGGAATGCGGGCGCTTGCTTGGCGAAGATCACCTGCGCCTGCTCATAGAGCTTGGTGCGCTCGGCCTGGTCGCTGGTCTTCTTGGCCTTCTGGATCAGGTCTTCGAAGTCCTTGTCGCACCAGCTGGAGTAGTTCGAGACGCCGATGGCGGAGCAGGCGAAGAGCGTGGCGAAGAAGTTGTCCGGATCGCCGTTGTCGCCGGTCCAGCCAATCTGGAAGGCGCCTGGCCGATCCTTCTTCTTGCCTTCCTCACGATATTTCGTCCACTCGTAGTTGACGATGTTGGCCTTGACGCCGACCTTGGCCCAGTCGGCCTGGATCAGCTCGGCGGCGCGCTGGAAGTTCGGGTTGTAAGGACGGACGCGGTCGGAAGCCCAAAGCTGGATCTCCTTCAGCCCGGCATCGGCCAGCACTTTCTTGGCCGCTTCCGGATTGTAGGTGTCGGTCTTCACGTCCTTGTTCCACGACCACATGGTCGGCGGGATCAGGTTTTCGGCAGGCGTGGCGCCGGCATCCTGGAACAGCGACTTGATCAAAGCCTCCCGGTCGATGGCCTGGTTGAGCGCATGGCGCACTTCCGGCTTGTCGAGCGGCGGGATGGTGGTGTTGTAGCTCATATAGCCGATGTTAAGGCCGGCCTGGTCGAGCAGGGTAACGTCCTTGTTGGCCTTGATGGTGGCGATGTCGGCCGGATTCGGATAGGGAGCCACATCGCATTCGCCGGCCAGCACCTTCTGAATGCGGGCGGTCGCGTCAGGCGTGATGGCGAAGACGAGATCGTCGATCTTTTCCTTGCCCTTGAAGTAGTCGGGATTGGCCGCGTAGCGGATGACCGAATCCAGCTGGTAGTCGACGAACTGGAACGGACCGGTGCCGACCGGCTTGGTCGAGAAGTCGGCCATCTTGCCGTCCTTCTGGAGCTGGTCGGCATATTCCTTCGATACGATCGAAGCGAAATCCATGCCGAGATTGGCCAGCATCGGCGCGTTCGGCTCGGTCAGCGTCAGCTTGACGGTGAGGTCATCGACCTTCTCCCACTTGGCGACATATTTCGGCATGTCCATGCCGGTGTAATAGTCCCAGGTGAGGTTCGGCAGATACTTGTCGCCGTTCCACGGATTCTGCTTGTTGAACTGGCGATCGAAGGAGAAGACGACGTCATCGGCGTTGAGGTCGCGCGTCGGCTTGAAATAGTCGGTGGTCTGGAACTTCACGCCCGGATGCAGATGGAAAGTATAGACCAGGCCATCGTCGGAAATCTCCCACTTGTCGGCAAGACCGGGCTCGATCTCGGTGCCACCGTGCTTGAATTCGACCAGTCGCGAATAGACGGTGCGCGAAGACGCGTCGAAGTCGTTACCGCCGGTCGTCGTACCGGGATCGAAATTGGCCGGCGACGCTTCCGAGCAATAAACGAGCGTCTTGGCACTGGCCATGCCGCTGAGGACGCTTGCAGCCAGCAACGCGGCTGCAAAAGTCATTGTCTTTTTCATTGAGCACTCCCTGATGTTCTCTCAAGCCCCTCTATCAGGCTCGCGAAGGGCGCATATAAGCACCGTTTCTTCGCCTTTGGAACACCTCGTTTGCGTACCCCATGGGAAGCAGGAAAAGAATCTATTCTTTGCTCGGATCGCAGAAAAAACGAGTAGTTTTTTCTGCTCACGACATTGTTAACGATGGCAATTTTTTATTGATCGACCGCCTTTCGAAATGGCGGCGCGAGGCATGCCTGCCCGGGATCGCCCGCCGCCCAGGCACGATGCGGGAGGCGAGCAAAGCACAGATTTCGACGGCAAATCTTTCCCCGGATGCCGCAGGGGCAAGGCTTGCACGGTCGCCGATAGAGGCAATACATAGATGATGGGTGGGATTTCCCGGAAAATCCGCGACGGCGTGGAGGACGCTTCCCTGGAAGCGGGCGCCGAGATCGAAGGCGACAGGGAGAGACAGGTGGCAAAAGCAGCCAAGACGACAGCCCCGGCGAAAGCAAAGGCCAAGGCCGCCGCCGAAAGCGATGCGCCCAAGGCCGTGAAAGCGGCTGCCGCGCCAAAGAGGAAGACGGCTGCCAAGGCAGCGCCCACGAAGGCAGCCGCAAAGCCGGCCAGTGCCAAACCCGCGGCGGCAAAGACCAAGGCCGCAGCCGCGAAAGTGGACAGGCTAGCCACCGCCAGGCCTGCCTCGAAGGGCTTGCCGAAGGCGATCACCGAGCTCACCGTCGGCCTGCCGCAAAAGCCGTGGCTGAAAAGCTATCCGAAGAACATGCCGGCCGAGATCGGCGCCCTGCCCTACAAGTCCATCGGCGAGTTCCTCGTCGGCGCCTGCAAGCAATTCGCCAGGCGGCCGGCTTTCGTGTGCATGGGCAAGTCGATCACCTATGCCGAGGTCGAACGACTGTCGGCCGCGTTCGGCGCCTATCTGCAGGCGAGAGGTCTGGAGAAGGGCGCGCGCGTGGCGCTGATGATGCCGAACGTGCTGCAATATCCGGTGGCGATGATGGGCATATTGCGCGCCGGCTACACCGTGGTGAACGTCAACCCGCTCTACACGCCGCGCGAACTGGAACACCAGTTGAAGGATTCCGGCGCGCAGGCGATCGTCATCCTCGAAAACTTCGCCGGCACGCTGCAGGCGGTGATCGCCAGGACGCCAGTCAAGCACGTCATCGTTGCCGCCATGGGCGACATGCTGGGCGGACTTAAGGGCGCCATCGTCAACCTCGTGGTGCGGCGGGTGAAGAAGATGGTTCCGGCATGGTCGCTGCCCGGCCATGTCAAATTCAACGCCGTGCTCAAGACCGGATCGAGCATCGCCTTCAAGCCACCCACGATCTCCGGCGACGACATCGCCTTCCTGCAATATACGGGCGGCACCACCGGCGTCTCGAAGGGCGCTGTGCTGCTGCACCGCAACGTGCTGTCGAATGTCGCGCAAAATTCGCTGTGGGTGGAGGACGCCTATACGGTGAAGCCAAAGCCGGCGCATCTCAACTTCATCTGCGCGCTGCCGCTCTATCACATCTTCGCGCTGACGGTGAACGCGCTGATGGGCATGCAGCAGGGCGCGCAGAACGTGCTGATCCCCAACCCGCGCGACATCTCGGGCTTTGTCAAGGAATTGGCGAAATACCCGATGCACATCTTTCCCGGCCTCAACACGCTGTTCAACGCGCTGCTCAACAATGAGGATTTCCGCAAGCTGGACTTCAAGCCGCTGATCCTGACGCTGGGCGGTGGCATGGCGGTTCAGAAGGGCGTCGCCGAACGCTGGAAGGCGCTGACCGGCTGCCCGGTGAGCGAAGGCTACGGACTGTCCGAAACCTCGCCGGTGGCGACCGCCAACAAATTCAGTTCGGCCGATTTCACCGGCACGATCGGCCTGCCGCTGCCTTCGACAGAAATCGCCATCCGCGACGATGACGGCAACAACGTGCCGCTCGGCGAAATCGGCGAAATCTGCATTCGCGGCCCGCAGGTGATGGCCGGCTACTGGAACCGGCCCGACGAGACCGCCAAGGTGATGACCAAGGACGGCTTCTTCAAATCCGGCGACATGGGCCTCATGGACGAGCGCGGCTACACCAAGATCGTCGACCGCAAGAAGGACATGATCCTCGTCTCCGGTTTCAACGTCTACCCGAACGAATTGGAAGAGGTGGTGGCGCATCACCCCGGCGTGCTGGAAGTGGCGGCGATCGGCGTGCCGGACGAGCATTCGGGCGAGGTGCCTAAATTGTTCGTGGTCAAGAAGGACCCGGCGCTCACCGTCGAGACGCTGATGGTCTACTGCCGCGAGAACCTGACCGGCTACAAGCGGCCGAGATTTATCGAGTTCCGCACCGAGCTGCCGAAAACGCCAGTCGGCAAGATCCTGCGGCGCGCGCTGCGGGACCAGGCTTGAGCGATTATTCCGCCGGCAAGACGCGGGAGCGAGGCAAGCGGCTCGATCCGGCGGACTTCATCAAGGCGAACATGCGGCTGGTGCCGGTGCCGTCAGTGCCGGAGGTCCGGCTTTATCAGGCGCATCCCGGCAGCGGCCTGCGCCGGCTGCTCGAACCAGATGACGACAGTGGCGGGGTCGCGGCCGAGCCACAGCCGCCTTATTGGGCCTATGCCTGGGCCGGCGGCGCCGTGCTGGCGCGCTATGTCCTCGACAGGCCATCGATCGTTGCCGGCAAACGCGTGCTCGACCTCGGCGCCGGGTCCGGGTTGGTCGGCATCGCCGCGGCAAAAGCCGGGGCGCGCGCGGTGATCGCGGCGGAGATCGACGGCAACGGCGTGGTGGCGCTCCGCCTCAATGCGGAAGCTAACGGCGTCGCCATCGAGATACGCGACGAGGACGTCACCGACGGCCCGCCGCCGGCGGTCGACCTGGTGCTCGCTGGCGACGTTTTTTACGCACAGGATGTCGGACAGCGGATGATGCCGTTCCTCGATCGCTGCCTCACTGCCGGCATCGATGTGCTGGTCGGCGATCCCGGCCGCGCCTGGCTGCCCAGACTGCGGCTTTGCCTGCTCGGAGAATATCACGTGCCGGATGTCGGCGGAAACGGCGGCAGCGAGCCCAGGCCCAGCGCGGTGTTCGCCTTTGTCCCGACAAAGGGCGACTAAGGAGTCCAGCAATCGCCCCTCGCCGCATATCGGGCCACGGGTCATTCAGCACTTTCTTATTCATGGTTCCGAGAGCAAAGCTCGGAACAGGAACCAGCTAAACCCGTTTTACCAGTTCTAGCGGATAGAACGAAAAACGGAGAAGTCATGGAAATCCACGATACAAGTCACCGTCGATCGAAAATCGGCGGCCACACGATATTTCTGCGGGAAGCAGGGTCGCCCGATGCTCCCGTCCTTCTTTTGCCACATGGCTACCCGTGCTCGTCTTACCAGTTCAGACGCCTGATGCCTGGCCTGGCCGATCGCTGGCGAACAATAGCATTCGACTGGCCTGGATTTGGCTACAGTGACACACCGGACCTCGCGGAGTTCGACTATGATTTTAATGCCTATGCCAATGTTCTCGCTGACGTTGCCGATGCGCTACACCTAGAGCGTTATGCGCTCTGGCTTCACGATTACGGTTCTCAGATCGGCCTCCGTCACGCGATGGCGCATCCGGACAGGGTCGCGGGCCTAGTCATCCAGAACGGTGACATCTACGAGGACGTACTCGGGCCGAAATACGACACGATCAAAGCTTGGTGGGCGGACAAATCGGCGGAGAGGCACCGTCCGCTCGAGGAGGCGGCCAGCGAGGAGGGATTCCGCAAGGAGTTCATCGGCGAGGTCTCGGAAGAAGTCGCCAACCGCGTCCCTCCCGATCTGTGGAAGCTGCATTGGCCGCTGATGAACACACCGATCCGGAAAGCGGTGTCGGTCCGGCTGATGGAAAGGCTCGAGCAGAACGTCGAATGGTTCCCGCGATACCAATCCTATCTGCGCGAGCACCGACCGCCGACGCTGATCGTCTGGGGGCCGCAGGACGGCTACATGCCCGAGCAGTCGGCGCTCGCCTATCGACGCGATCTCCCGGATGCTGAACTCCACATCCTCGATGATGCCGGGCATTGGCTGTTGGAAACGCATTTCGAGGAAGCCCTGCGGCTGGTGCGCGACTTCCTCTCGCGAGCGCTGCCGTAAGCACGGTGCTCCGCGAACCCAGAACCTAAGGAGACAAACATGGCGACGAAACCAACCATCGCACGCATCTGGCGCGGCCGCACCCGCCGCGACGTCGCGAACAGCTACGAGCCTTATTTGAAGGCAGAAGGCATTCCTCCGCTTCAGCAGGTTGCGCTCGGCGTCCAGCTCTTTCGCGAGGACCGGGAAGACGAGACCTGGTTCACGACAATCTCCTACTGGCCCGACATCGAGGCGATGACCGCTTTCACCAAGGGCGACCCGATCAAAGTCCATCATCTCGATCGCGACGCCGAATTTCTGATCGAACTGCCCGAGCGCATCGAGATTCACCGCATCCTCGTCGACGATCAGGATCTGCGCTGAGGTCGCCGCCATGAGCAACCTCGCCCTATTCGGCCTTATGGCGCTGATCTGGGGGCTGACCTGGGCGGCCGTCAAGATCGGCCTGGATGCGGGCGTCCCCCCGATTCTTCTGGCTGGACTGCGTTATCTGCTGACTGCGGGAATCCTGGCATTTTGGACACAGGGAGCCCTATGGGCCTTCGCGGATGGCCGGTCGATGCGAGTCATCATATCGGCCCTGCTGACGAATGCCGGAACCTATGGACTGCTGTTCTGGGGAATGCAAACGGTCCCGTCCGGCCTGTCCGGCTTGGTCAATTTAGCGTTGGTTCCGGTGCTTCTGTTTGGCTTGGCGGTCCTGCTCGGAGAAGAGCGGCCTACCTGGCGCCACGGCCTGGCGCTGGCGCTCGGCTGCACGGGTCTCGTTGGCCTCTTCTGGACGCGCCTTGTCGAGCAGGAATCCGGAAACGGATTGGGAATTGCCGCTATCGTGGCCGGCACGGCGTGCTATTGCGCGGGGAGCGTTATTGCGCGGCCGCTGATCGGCCCGATCAAGCCCCTGACGCTCACTGCGATCCACGCCATTCTCGGTGGCGCGGCGCTGATCGTCGTCTCGTTTCTTTTGGGCGAGGTTTCGGCGACGCTGCCAGGAAGGATCGATGTCGCTCCGGCTGCGGCTAGCCTGTTGTTCCTATCCCTCCTCGGAACCATCGTAGCCTACACGATCTATCTGCGCCTGCTTGAACGATGGGGCACCGCCCGCGCCGGGCTCTATGCCTTCATCTCGCCCATCGTTGCCCTGGCCGTGGGCGTTTGGCTCTTCGGCGAAAAGGTCGAAGCGGCCGAGATTGGCGGCGCCGCGCTGTTGCTGGTAGCGGCAGGATTGGCGTTGTTTGGACGCAACAGCGCCAACCCGGCGAGGAAATGAAGGCCGTCGCCGATGTCATTTCCCCATCGTATCGCCGGCAACCTGGCGCTTGACCTCGCCAACACGATCAGTCGGCGGGGCACCGAGCGGGAGGTCGACCATCTCGCGACGGCGGCGGACATTCTGGCATGGTCGAGGCAAAGCGGCCTGATCGACGATGATTTCGCCCTTCCTTCGGCCGACCACAAGGCTCTGGTCAAAGACGTTCTCGCCCTTCGCCGCGCTGTAAACGACGCCGGCTCGGCAATCGCTCACGGCGGCGAACCTCCTGCTGCCGCGCTCGACACCATTCGAAAATACGCAGCCGAGGCACTCAGAACCGCCGCGCTCGCTGGATTGCCGGTGTCGTTGCATTTTCGAGGTGCCAACCGCATCACCGGGGCAATCGCGTGGTCGGCCCTCGATTTGCTTCGCGGCGACGAATTATTGCGTCTCAAACAATGCCCGCCGCACGACTGCCGCTGGCTTTTCATAGATCGCACGAAAAACGGTTCGCGACGATGGTGCGAGATGAACAGCTGCGGCAATCGGGCCAAGAAGCAGTCGCATCGGAGAATGCCGGATTGAGGCGTTTCCTGAGACCGCGACCGGTCTAACCAGCCGGCACGTTCACCCGTGCGGCAAGGAAATCCGGCAGGTCGGCGACCGAGTCCAGAACGACGTCCGCCATCGGCGCCAGCGAATCGCGCGTGCCGGTTCCGGAGAGCACGCCCACCGCCAGGCCACAGCCGCCGGCGCGCGCCATCTCCAGGTCATGGCGGTTGTCGCCGACCATGGCTATCTCACTCGCCTTCAATCCGGTCAGGTCGCAGAAAGCGACGACCGTGTCGGGCGCCGGCTTGGAGTTGGCCACGGCGTCGTATCCGAAGGCGGCATCGAAGAGCTGCGCGATGCCGAGCGTAGCGAGCGTCTTTTCGGCGCCGCTGGTGGAATCGTTGGTGGCGACGCCCATCCGGTAGGACCGGTTATGCAAGGTCCGCAACGAGTCGACTACGCCCGGCAGCGCGACCGCCATGGCCGACCCTTGCGCCGAAGTGATCTCGTTGAAGCGGGAAACGGCGTGCAGTTGATCCTCGTCGGACAGACGCGGGAACCAGAGCTCGACGACGTCCATGTTCGAACCGGAGGCGAAGATCGAATCCGGCTTGAAGCGTTTCGTGACGAAGTCGAAGCCGGCGGCGGCAAGCAGCCGGTCGGCTTTCCAGCGGTCGCCCTCGGCGGCGTCCATCGCCATGAAGTCGGCTATGCCGAGCCAGGTTGCGTTGAAGTCGACAAGCGTGCCGTCCTTGTCGAACAATATTCCCTTGATATCCGCCAATCCGTTTACTCCACGCCGCGCAGTTGGTGGATATGAGCCACCAGTCCGGCAGTCGAGGCGTCGCGTTTTGCGGCAGTCTCCTTGCCTTCAACGACAGGCAGCAGGCCCGTCGCCAGTTCCTTGCCGAGTTCGACGCCCCATTGGTCGAAGGAATTGATGTTGAACAGCGTGCCTTCGACGAAGACGCGATGCTCATAGAGCGCGATGATTCGGCCCAATGTGCGCGGATCGAGCTTGCGGTAGAGAATGGTGAGCGACGGGCGGTTGCCGGAGAAGACACGATGCGGCGCGATGCGGTCGACATCGGCCGGCTTCATGCCCTTGGCCAGCATCTGCGCGCGCGCCTCTTCCAGTGTGCGGCCCTTCATGAAGGCCTCCGACTGCGCCAGGCAGTTGGCGAGCAAGAGATCATGCTGGTGTTTCAGCTCGGGCTCATGACCTATCGCCGCGGCGAGGAACTCGACGGGAATGAAGTCGGTGCCCTGATGCAACAGCTGGAAGAAGGCATGCTGGCCGTTGGTGCCGGGCTCGCCCCAGACCAGCGGGCCGGTCGGCGTGGCGGCCGCGGCGCCGTCCAGCGTGACGCTCTTGCCGTTCGATTCCATATCGAGCTGCTGCAGATAGGCCGGCAGGCGCGACAGGCGCTGGTCGTAAGGGATGACGGCGCGGGCCGGATAATTGCAGACGACGCGATGCCACCAGCCGATCAGCCCCAGAAGCGCCGGAAGGTTCTTCTGCATCGGCGCCGAGCGGAAATGCTCGTCCATCTCATGCGCGCCGTCGAGGAAGGCGCGGAAGTTGCGCGAGCCGACGGAAATCATAACCGGCAGGCCGATGGCGCTCCAGACCGAATAGCGGCCGCCGACCCAGTCCCAGAAGCCGAAGACACGGTCCTGCTCGATGCCGAACTTCGCGACCAGGTCGAGGGCGGTCGAGACGGCGGCGAAATGCTTGCCGACCGCTTCCTTGCCCAACGCCTTCTGAACCCAATCGCGCGCGGTCTGCGCATTCGTCATCGTCTCGACGGTCGTGAAGGTCTTGGAGGCAATGATGAACAGGGTCGTCTCAGCAGACAAACCCTTCAGCGTGTCATGGATATGGGCGCCGTCGACATTGGAGACGAAATGCGCGCGCGGCCCGTCATGATAGGGCGCGAGCGCCAGCGTCACCATCGCCGGGCCGAGGTCCGAGCCGCCGATGCCGATGTTGACGATGTCGGTGATCTTCTTGCCGGTGGCGCCGGCGGCCTTGCCGGAGCGGACGGCGTCGGCGAAGGCGCCCATGGCGTCGAGCACGGCGATCACATCGGCTTTCGTGTCCTGGCCGTCGACGATCACGCTCTTGCCGGTCAGGTTGCGCAGCGCGGTGTGCAGTACGGCGCGGTTCTCGGTGATGTTGATCTTCTTGCCTTCGAACATGGCGGCGCGGCGTCCCGCGAGATCGGCCGCATCCGCGAGCTTCTCCAGCATCGTCATCGTATCTGCGTCGACGGCACATTTCGACCAGTCGAGCAAAAGGTCGGCATCGGTGGCTGAGAATGTCTCGAAGCGCTTGGGATCGGCGGCGAAAGCCTCGCGCATCGAGCCCTTGGCCGCCGCGCGCTGATCGCGCAAGGCGGCAAGTTGCTTGTCGAAGGATGACTGGTCCACTGGCAGGCTCCTGGCGGGTTTTTAGACCATTTTAACAGGCCGGATGTTTCCGGCGCATGTCGGCGCGTCATTCTATTGAGCCGATTTCCATTTCGTTCAAGCGCGGCTTTGCCGCACTGCATCACGCTTTGATGAGGGGTGGTGTTGGATGGTGAGTGCGGGAATTTTGTTGCGGAGGGCGCTGGGCGGAGGGCGACGATGCTGTCGCATCGCGCCTTGGACAGTGCCGCGACGATGCTGCGCATCGCGCTTGGATGCTGCGTATCGCGCCTTAAACGCGCGGCGACGACGCTTCGCGTCGCGCTTGATAGATCACTGGCATAAATCCCAGCGATCAGAAAAATTGATTGGCGCAACCCCTTATGCCACCCATACACTCCACTGGTCCAGCCAAGTGAAAACAGCTGGCCGTCCGAGGAAGATTTCCCATGCCACAGCGCAATGACACGGCCATATGGTCCGGCCTGTTCCGGATTTCGGCTGAATCCGGCCAAACCCTCCAGGCGCAGATCCGCCAAGCGATCGTCGCGGCCATTCTCGACCGACAGATCGCCGCCTCGATGCCGCTCCCGTCATGCCGAATTCTCGCGGAAAAACTCGGGGTTGCCCGCGGCACGGTGGTGCTCGCCTTCCAGCAGCTGGTCGACCAGGGCTTCCTGGTGGCGCGCGAGCGGCGCGGCCATTTTGTCAATCCGGACGTTCTGGCCACCCCCGCCAAGCCGCACCAGAAGGCGCCCGACCAGCAGAACGAGATCGACTGGAAGGCGCGCCGGCAGATCGCCGCAAGCGACATGCCGCCGCCGGCCAAGCACGACAACTGGATCAAGTCCTCCTACCCGTTCGTCTACGGCCAGTTCGACCCGGCGCTGTTTCCGACCGCCGAATGGCGCGAGTGCAACCGCATGGCGCTGGCAGTGCTCGAGATCCGCAACTGGGCATCCGACATGGTGGACCGCGACGATCCGCTGCTGATCGAGCAGATCCAGGCCAGGCTCCTGCCGCGACGCGGCATCTTCGCCAATCCGGACGAGATCATCGTGACGCTGGGCGCGCAGAACGCGCTTTATATGCTCGCCACGCTGCTGATGACCAAGGGCTCGAAAGTGGCGATGGAAGATCCCGGTTATCCCGATGCCCGCTCGATCTTCCGGCTGGCCGGCGCCGATATCCAGCCGGTTCCGGTCGACCAGTCGGGCATCGTGACCTCGTCGATCCCCAGCGATTCCGGCTTCGTCTTCGTCACGCCGAGCCACCACTGCCCGACCATGGTGCCCTTGTCGGCGGAGCGGCGGCAGGATCTTCTGGCGCGCGCCAACCGCAACAACCAGATCATCATCGAGGACGGCTATGACAGCCAGCTGCTGGACGAGGCGCCGCAGCAGGCGCTGAAGAGCCTCGACCGCTCGGGCCGCGTCATCTATGTCGGCTCGATGTCGAAGACGCTGGCTCCCGGCTTGCGGCTCGGCTACATCGTCGCCTCGGCCGGGCTGATCGCCGAGCTTCGCGCGCTGCGCCGCTTCATGCTGAGGCACCCGCCGGCGAACAACCAGCGCGCCGTTGCGCTGTTCCTGTCGCTCGGCCACCACGAGGCGCTGGTGCGCAGGCTTTCCGCCGCATTTGACGAGCGGCGCAAGCGTCTGGTCCATGCGATTTCCGCTTTCCTGCCAGAGTGGCGCTCGACCGACTCGGCGGGCGGCACATCGCTCTGGCTGGAAGGGCCGCGGGGTACGGATTCACGCGGCCTGGCGGAAGCCGCCGCGTCGCGCAGCGTCATCATCGAACCCGGCGACCGGTTCTTCGACCGCAGCGAAAAGCCCTCTCGTTTCATGCGCTTGGGCATCTCCTCGATCTCGCTGCAGCATATCGAGCCAGGCATCCGCGAACTTGCCACCGCCGCCGGCCGCAGGCCCGCGGCCGCCTGATCGCCACAGATCTCCTGAACAAGAGCCGGCGCCGCGCCGGCTCTTTCTGTTTGGGCGCATATTTGCCGCTTTAGCATTCTGGCATATTCGACGGGATTGCTTGGCCCATAGGCTGTGCCAATGCCGGCGGCATAGTCGGAGCCAGAAGGGGACGAGGCAGGCCGATGGTGGACCAACCGCCGCGCTCGCCTCGCAGATAAAGACAAAAGGTGGAGTGCTTCCATGTCAGTGGCTCTCGAGAAGCAGGAATCGTCGTCGGACCAGCGTTCGCGGCGTTCCGGCGGGCGCGAAGCGCGCCGCGCGATGCGGGCGGCGCCCTTGGCCGACGACATCCGTCCGGTGCGGCCGGGGCTTGAAGGCGGCAGCTATGGCCCATTGAGCCAGAACGACAAGGAACGCGTCCACGAAGCGGTGCTGACGCTCCTGGAGACGGTCGGCTTCGCCAATGCCATCCCGTCCTGCATCGAAGCGCTGACCCGGGTCGGCGCCACCTATGGCGACGACGGCCGCGTCCGGCTGCCGCGCGCCTTGGTGCTGGATACCATCAGACAAGCCGCGCGCAACTTCACGCTCTACGGCCAGGATCCGAAGCACGACATGCTGATCCAGGGCAAACGCGTGCACTACGGCACGGCGGGCGCGGCGGTGCATCTGGTCGATGTCGAGAAGCGCGAATATCGCGAATCGCTGCTGCAGGATCTCTACGACGCCGCCCGTCTCGTCGACGGGCTGGACAACATCCATTTCTTCCAGCGCACCATGGTGCCGCGCGACATTCCAGACCCGCTCGATATGGACTTCAACACGCTCTATGCCTGCGTGATGGGGACATCCAAGCATGTCGGCACCTCGTTCACCGTGCGCGAGAACGTCAAGCCGGCGCTGGAAATGCTCTATGCGATCGCCGGCGGCGAGGAGAATTTCCGGGCGCGGCCGTTCGTGTCGAACTCGAACTGCTTCGTCGTGCCGCCGATGAAGTTCGCCGAGGACGCCTGCGGCGTGCTGGAGGCCTGCGTCGAAGGCGGCATTCCGATCCTGCTGCTCTCCGCCGGCCAGGCGGGCGCCACGGCACCTGCCGCGATTGCCGGCGCCGTCGTGCAGGCGGTGGCGGAAGTGCTGATGGGCCTGGTCTATGTCAATGCCATCAAGCCTGGACATCCTGCGATCTTCGGCACCTGGCCGTTCGTTTCCGACCTCAGGACCGGCGCCATGTCGGGCGGCTCGCCGGAGCAAGCAATGCTGACCGCGGCCTGCGCGCAGATGGCGCAATATTACGACCTGCCCGGCGGCTCGGCTGCCGGCATGTCGGACTCGAAGCTGCCCGACATCCAGGCCGGCTACGAGAAGGGCATCACCAATGTGATGGCGGGTCTCTCCGGCCTCAATCTCGTTTATGAATCGGCGGGCATGCATGCCTCGCTGCTCGGCTTCTGCCTTGAAAGCCTGATCATCGACAACGACATGCTCGGCCACTGCCTGCGCTGCGTGCGCGGCATCGAAGTGACCGACGACGCGCTGTCGATCGACACGATCGCCGAGGTCTGCCTCAAGGGTCCCGGCCATTATCTCGGCAACGATCAGACACTGAAGCTGATGCAGACGGAATATTTCTATCCCGCCGTCGGCGACCGTTTCTCGCCCAAGGAATGGAACGAAAAGGGCCGGCCCGACATCCTGTCGCGGGCGATCGCGGAGAAGAAGCGCGTGCTTGCCGAGCGTTTCCCGCGCCACGTCTCGCGCCTGCTCGACGACAAATTGCGCGCCCGCTTCGGCGAGATGATCAAATTGCCGCGCAACAAGATGGGCGGCTAATATTCAGGTGAGGCCGGCCTGCAAACGATGCCTTCCTGTGCTTCCGGTGCTCACGTACTTTAAGTACGCTCCGCTCCGGTTCTCGGAAGGCATCGTTTGCAGGCCGGCCTCACCTGAATTATCAACGCATACCATCCAGCGGTTCACTCCACACTCAGTCCGTATCGCTCAACCACCGCTGGGTTGATCAGCTTGGCGTGCAGCGTCATCAGCACGATCTGCGCATCGAAACTGTCGCCCGCCTCAAGCGCCGCCTCGATGCGGCGCTCGACCTCCAAGGTCGGCTCGCGGCCGTTGGCCTGCTCGAACACCTGTGGCCCGGCGACGCAATAGCCGCAGAGCTGCGCCACGGATTGATAGGCGCCTGCCGGCGGCTCATCCGGCCAGCGGTCGTTCATCAGATTGACGATGGTAAGCTTCACACCCTCGGGCACCAGGGCCGGATGCAGGTCGGCCGCACGCAACGCGTCGTCGAGCTGGCGCAGATCGCCGGAGCGGCCGAACATGCCGAGAAAGCCGAGGGAAGAACGCCGTTTCGCCACGATAATCTGTCCCTTCGTGAGCTGCCGAGGTCGAGCTTATCTGTGGGTTCTTTGGATATGAAACAAGGGCCACAAAAAAGGCGGCCCGCCGTCGGCAAGCCGCCCTTTTGATTGGCCGAATATAGGCTCAATGATTGTCGCGCGGCACGCCGCTAGTATGGGCGACGTCCTGGTATTTCACCGCCGGTTTCAGCACCATGCCGGCCGAGAACTGGTCGACCATACCGCGCTGGATCTCCTGCCAAGGCGTCTGGTGTTGGGGATAGTGATAGCCGCCATTGGCCTGCAGCGCGGCGCGCCGCTTGGCGATCTCCTCGTCGCTGACGAGGATATTGGCCGTGCCCTTCCTCAGGTCGATGCGGACGCGGTCGCCGCTCTTGAGCAGCGCCAGCCCGCCGCCGATCGCGGCTTCGGGCGAAGCATTGAGGATCGACGGGGAGCCCGACGTGCCGGACTGGCGGCCGTCACCGATGCAGGCAAGAGCGTGGATGCCCTTCTTGATGAGGTAGGCCGGCGGCTGCATGTTGACCACCTCGGCGCCGCCCGGATAGCCGACCGGACCGGCGCCGCGCATGAACAGGATCGTGTGCTCGTCGATGCCCTGCGCCGGATCGTCGATCCGGGCGTGATAATCCTCCGGCCCGTCGAAGACCATGGCGTTGCCCTCGAAGGCCTCGGGGTCGTTCGGGTTTGAGAGGTAGCGCTCACGGAATTCGGGCGAGATGCCGCTGGTCTTCATGATGGCGGAATCGAACAGATTGCCCTTCAGATTGATGAAGCCGGCATTGGCCTTGAGCGGCTTGTCGGCGCTGCGGATCACGTCGTGATTCTCGTTGACGGCATCCTTGCAATTGTCGCCCATCGTCCTGCCGTTGGCGGTGATCGCACCGGGATGCGGCAGCAGTCCGGCCTTCATCAATTCGGCGACGACCGCCGGCACGCCGCCGGCATGGTGATAATCCTCGCCGAGATACTCGCCCGTCGGCTGCAGATTGACCAGCAGCGGGATGTCGAGGCCGATCTTCTGCCAGTCGTCATTGTCGAGCGGCACGCCGAGATGACGGGCGATGGCGTTGAGGTGGATCGGCGCGTTGGTGGAGCCGCCGATGGCAGAGTTGACGACGATGGCGTTCTCGAACGCCTCGCGCGTCATGATATCGGACGGCTTCAGATCCTCATGCACCATCTCGACGATGCGCTTGCCCGTCTCGTAGGAAATCTGGCCGCGCTCGCGATAAGGTGCGGGAATGGCGGCAGAGCCCGGCAGCTGCATGCCGAGCGCCTCGGCCAGCGAGTTCATCGTGGTGGCGGTGCCCATGGTGTTGCAATAGCCGGTCGACGGCGCCGAGGAGGCGACGATGTCCATGAACTCGTCATAGTTGATCTCGCCGGCCGAGAGCCTTTGCCGGGATTCCCAGACGATGGTGCCAGAGCCGGTGCGCTTGCCCTTGTGCCAGCCATTGAGCATCGGGCCGACCGACAGCGCGATCGCCGGAATGTTGACGGTAGCCGCCGCCATCAGCAGCGCCGGCGTGGTCTTATCGCAACCGACGGTCAGCACGACGCCGTCGAGCGGATAGCCGTAGAGCACCTCGACTAGGCTGAGATAGGCAAGGTTGCGGTCGAGCGCGGCGGTGGGGCGTTTGCCGGTCTCCTGGATCGGGTGGCACGGGAACTCGAAGGGAATGCCGCCCATCGAGACGATGCCTTCGCGCACGCGTTTGGCGAGCTCGAGGTGATGCCGATTGCAGGGCGAAAGATCGGAACCGGTCTGCGCGATGCCGATCAGCGGCTTGCCCGACATCAGCTCGGCGCGCGTCAGGCCGTAATTGAGGTAGCGCTCGAGATAGAGCGCCGTCATGCCCGGATTGTCGGGATTGTCGAACCACTCCTGCGAGCGAAATTTCTTCTTCTTGGTGGGGGCGCCTGCCATGGTGGTCTCCGTATTTGTATGACAAATCGATAGGACAATGCGTCCATGCAGGCAAGAGGCAGGCGCAGCCGGAACCCGGACTTTGGTGCGATAGACTTGTTTCGGGCCGCGCGCTACGACCAACCGGCATCAGCAATCCGGGAGGTCTTGATGGCTTTGGTGATCGAAGGCGAGGAGCGGATCGCCGCACCCATCGAAAAAGTGTGGGAAGCCCTCAACGATCCGGAGATCCTGAAAGTGGCGATTCCCGGCTGCCAGCACCTCGAGAAGAATTCGGACACGGGGATGGCGGCGACCGTGGTGCTGAAGATCGGGCCGATCAAGGCGACTTTCAACGGCGAAGTCACGCTGAAAAACCTCAAGCCGCCGCATTCCTACACCATCCAGGGCGAAGGCAAGGGCGGCGTTGCCGGTTTCGCCAAGGGCGGCGCCGACGTCACGCTGACTGCCGACGGGGCGGACTCGACAATGCTCAAATACGCCGCCAAGGCCGAGGTCGGGGGCAAGATCGCGCAACTCGGCAGCCGGCTGATCGAGTCGACATCGAAGAAATTGGCGGGGCAGTTCTTCTCGACATTCGGCGAGAAGGTCGGCGCGTGACCGAGAATTATTCGAACACGATGCTTGGCACCGCGGCTTCGGCAGCGCTTCGCTCCTCCTGGACCCGATCCCAGACCTTGCTTGCGATATCGCGATAGATCTTCGCCTCGGCGCCCTCCGGCTTCGAGGCGACGACCGGAGCGCCGGCGTCCGAGCTTTCGCGGATGCCCATTTCCAGCGGCACCTCGCCGAGGAAGGTGACGCCGAGACGCTCGGCCTCGCGCCGCGCGCCGCCATGGCCGAAAATGTCGTAGCGCTTGCCGGTGTCGGGAGCGAGGAAATAGCTCATATTCTCGACGATGCCGAGCAGCGGCACGTCGACCTTCTTGAACATGTTGAGGCCCTTGCGGGCGTCGATCAGCGCCAGATCCTGCGGTGTCGAGACGATGACGGCGCCGGCGAGCGGTACCTGCTGGGCCATGGTGAGCTGGGCATCGCCGGTGCCGGGCGGCATGTCGACCACCAGCACGTCGAGCGGACCCCATTCGACCTCGCGCAGCATTTGCGTCAGCGCCGACATCACCATCGGGCCGCGCCAGATCATCGGCGTCTCCTCATCGACGAGGAAGCCCATCGACATCACCTTGAGGCCGTAATTCTGCATCGGCTTCAGCACCTTGCCGTCGACGGTCTGCGGCCGGCCGTGGATGTTGAGCAACCGCGGCATGGACGGGCCGTAGATGTCGGCATCGAGCACGCCGACCTTCAGCCCGTTGGCGGCAAGGCCGAGCGCCAGGTTGACCGCGGTGGTCGACTTGCCGACGCCGCCCTTGCCGGAGGCGACGGCGATGATGGCGTCGATGCCGGGCACGCCGCGCTTGCCATGGCTCTGCGAGGCGGGTGCATGCGGCGCGGGGCGCGGCGGCGCAGGCTGCGGAGCGGCGGGCCGCGGAGGAGCCGGGCGCGGCGGAACCGGCGCTTCCATGCCGCCGCCCTTCTTCTCCGCCGTCAGCGCGACGACGGCGCTGGCGACGCCGGGGATGGCCTTCACCGCGCGCTCGGCGGCGGCGCGCAACGGCTCCAGCTCCTGGGCGCGCGCGGCGGGAACGGTGATCGAGAAGAACACCTTGGAATCGGCAATGAATATCTCCGACACCATGCCGAGATCGACGATATTGCCGGTGAAGTCCGGCCCGTTCACCGTCTTCAGGCGCTCGATGACGGATTCCTTGGTAACGGTCATGATCTTTCCTCGGCGTTTGGCGTTCCAGATAGTGCAGTTTCCCGGCAGAACCAAGCCGTGGCGCAACGGCTCGCCCGGCGTGCCCCGGTAAAGCGGAGGATGATGTCGGATTTGGCCACGGCCGCGGCGCAGACCCGGTCATAGCCAAACGGCGCGCCCGCGCTATCTCCACTGCCATCACGACAACCGGAGAAGGAGACGGTCATGCTCGAAAACAGCAATGTGACAGCCAATCTCGCGGTGAAGGACATCGCCAAGGCAAGGGCGTTCTACGAGGGTACTCTGGGCCTCAGCCAAGTGGACGACATGGATGGCGAGCTGATCGTCTATAAGAGCGGCGACACACTTATCAACGTCTACCATTCGCAATTTGCCGGCACCAACAAGGCGACGGCCGCAACCTGGGCGGTAGGCGACCGGATCGAGCCGATCGTCAAATCGCTACGGTCGAAGGGCGTCAGCTTCGAGCACTATGATATGCCCGGCCTGTCGCTCGAAGGCGACATTCACGTCGGCTCCGGCATGAAGGTGGCCTGGTTCAAGGATCCCGACGGCAACATCCTGAACCTGGTGGGCAAATAGCGCCCACTCTCAGGCGGGGTCCGGGTTCTCGTCATCCGGCCAGCCTTGCAGCGAGATAGGTCAATGCCGAGATCGCAGCCGTCGCCGGCAAGGTGATCACCCAGGCGACGACGATGTTGCCGGCGATGCCCCAGCGCACGGCGGAGACGCGGCGGGCGGCGCCCACGCCGATGATGGCGCCTGTGATGGTGTGCGTCGTCGAGACCGGGACACCGAGCCAGGTGGCAGCGAAAAGCGTTATGGCGCCGCCGGTCTCGGCGCAAAAACCCTGCATCGGGTTCAGCCGCGTGATCTTCGATCCCATCGTGTGGACGATGCGCCAGCCGCCGAGCAGCGTGCCCAGCGCCAGCGCCGACTGGCAGGTCAGCACCACCCAAAGCGGCACATAGAAAGTCGGGCCGAGCGCGCCTTGCGAAAAGAGCAGCACGGCGATGATGCCCATGGTCTTCTGCGCGTCGTTGCCGCCATGCCCCAGCGAATAGAGTGAGGCGGAAAAGAACTGCAGCACGCGAAAGCTGTTGTCGACCGCGAACGGCGTCTGGCGCACGAACAGCCAGGAGACGATGAGGACGAGGACAAGCGCCAGCACGAATCCCGTCGCCGGCGAGAGCACGATGGCCGCGACCGTCTTGCCGAGCCCGGACCAGACGATGGCGCCGGTTCCGGCCTTGGCGACGCCGGCGCCGACCAGCCCGCCGATCAGCGCATGCGAGCTGCTCGACGGAATGCCGGCGACCCAGGTGACGATGTTCCAGACGATGGCGCCGACAAGTGCCGAGAAAATCACCGCCGGGGTGACGATGCTGGCATCGATGATGCCTTTTCCCACAGTCTCGGCGACATGCAGACCGAAGAACAGGAAGGCGATGAAATTGAAGAACGCCGCCCAGAACACCGCGTAATGCGGCCTGAGAACCCGGGTGGAGACGATGGTCGCGATCGAGTTGGCGGCATCGTGCAGGCCGTTGAGGAAATCGAAGAACAGCGCCACGGCAACGAGGCCGATCAGCAGGGGAAAAGCGATCGTGGCTTCCATCGCCTAAACGTTCTCGATGACGATGCCGCTGATCTCATTGGCGACATCCTCGAAACGGTCGACCACCTTTTCCAGCTGGCCATAGATCTCCGAGCCGATCAGATAAGCCATGGCGTCGCCGCGGCCGTGATGCCTGAACAGATCCTTCAGGCCCTGCTCGTGCAGATCGTCGGCGCGGCCCTCGACGCGCATGACCTCCTCGGCGATGGCGTTAAGGCGCGCTGCGTTGGCGCCCACCTTGCCGAGCAGCGGGATCGCCTCCGCGACCAGTCGGGCGGCCTGGACGATGACCTCGCCCATTTCCCGCATCAGCGGATCGAACTCCCTCAGCTCGAACAATTTCACCGTCTTGACGGTCTTGTGCATCATGTCGATGGCATCATCCATCGACTGGATCAGGTCCTTGATATCGCCGCGGTCGAAGGGAGTGATGAAGGAGCGCCTGACGGCAAGCAGGACCTCGGCGGTGATGCCGTCAGCCTCGTTTTCGAGATCGATGATCTTCTGGCACCAGCGGTCGATGTCCTTGCCTTGAAGAAGCTGCTCGAGGGCCTCGGCGCCGCCGACCACGGTGCGCGAATGCCGCTCGAACAGATCGAAGAAGCGATCCTCGCGCGGCAACAGCTTGCGAAACCAGCTCAGCATCTTGTCCCTCCTTGCCTCCGCCCTACCCCACATAGCGCCACGCGCGGCGCGGGAAAACAGATAGCCGGCTCAAAAATGTGGACGAGACCCGATTGCGCGTGTGTCTTGCGAAGCAAGGCGATTTCCCCGACCTTGGGCCGAACGCTGCGGATCGGATGGCATGATCGACAAGCTGGAATTCTTCATCGCTCTCGCCAAGGAGGAGCATTTCGGCCGGGCCGCGGAGGTCTGCGGCGTCACCCAGCCGACCTTGTCGGCCGGCATCAAGCAGCTCGAGGAGCAGCTCGGCGTCATGCTGGTGCTGCGCGGCTCGCGCTTCCAGGGCCTGACGCCGGAAGGCAAGCAGGTGCTGGGCTGGGCGCGCCGCATCGTCGGCGATTCCCGCACAATGCGCGAGGAGATGCGGGCGGCGCGCCACGGCCTGTCCGGGCGCATCCGCATCGCCGCGATACCGACGGCGCTGGCCATGGTGGCGCGGCTGACGACGCCATTCCGCGAAAAGCATCCGGGCGTCACCTTCTCGGTGCTGTCGCGCACATCGATCGAAGTGCTGTCGCTGCTCGGCAATTTCGACGTCGATGCCGGCATTACCTATCTCGACAACGAGCCGCTCGGGCGCGTGACCAGCGTGCCGCTCTATGACGAGCGCTATCAGCTGATCACGGCGGTCGGAAACCCCTATTCCGACCGCGACAAAGTGACATGGTCGGAGATCAGCCAATTGCCGCTCTGCCTGCTGACGCCGGATATGCAGAACCGCCGCATCATCGACCAGCATCTGGCGGAAGCCGGCGTGCAGGTGCGGCCGACGCTGGAATCCAATTCGATGATCGTGCTCTTCTCGCATATCCGTACCGGTAAATGGTCGTCGATCATGCCGCTCAACCTTGCGGAAACGTTTGGCTTTTCCGAGCCGATCCGGGCGATACCGATCGTCGAGCCGGACGCCAGCCATACGGTCGGGCTGGTGGCGGCGCCGCGCGAGCCGCACACGCCGCTGGTGCAGGCGCTTCTGGGGGAGGCGATGGCGCTGGCGGACGATTTCCGCGCTCACCGCTAGGTTAGACAATGCGAGCCGCCGGATCTTGATAGAAAATTTCTATCGAGCGACGAGAGCGCTTTATTGATTTCGGAGGTTTCCTCTGATTTCGTAAGGACTTAGCGATATTGCGCCCTATGCATGTCGTTGCCCCGAAACCGCTCTATATGCTGGGGTGACATACATTGGCCGCCACGACCAGGGAGGGCGCTGCGTGAGCATGCAGGCCGCAAGTACCGAGATCGCGTCGCGCACGGCGGCGATCATTGACGAGATGAAGGGCCTCGAAGGCCCGTTGCTGCCGATCCTGCACAGCATACAGGAAGAGTTCGGCCACGTTCCGAAGGACGCGCTGCCGGTGATCGCCGATGGGCTGAACCTGTCGCGGGCCGAGGTGCACGGCGTGGTCAGCTTCTATCACGATTTCCGCGCCAAGCCTGCCGGCCGGCACGTGCTGAAGCTCTGCCAGGCCGAGGCCTGCCAGTCGATGGGCTCGGAGGCCGTCGCAGCCAAGGTCAAGCAGTTGCTCGGCATCGATTTCCACGAGACCACGCGCGACGGTTCGGTTACACTGGAGCCGGTCTACTGCCTCGGGCTTTGCGCCTGCTCGCCGTCGGCGATGCTCGACGGCGAAGTCATCGGCCGGCTCGATGACGAGAAGATCGAAGAGATCGTCGCGGAGGTACGTTCATGATCCCGCGCATCTATATCCCGGCAGATTCCGGCGCGCTGGCGCTCGGCGCAGAAAAGGTCGCCAGGGCAATCGAGAAGGAGCTCAAGGAGCGCGGCGTCGAGGCCAAGATCGTGCGCAACGGCTCGCGCGGCGCCTATTTCCTGGAACCGATGGTCGAGGTGGCCACGGCCGAGGGCCGCGTTGCCTATGGGCCGGTCAAGCCGTCCGACGTCAAGAGCCTGTTCGACAGCGGCTTTCTCAAGGGCGGCCACCACAAACGCTGGCTGGGCGCGCCCGACAAGATCCCCTTCTTCGCCAAGCAGACGCGGCTGACTTTCGCGCGCTGTGGCGTCATCGATCCGCTTTCACTCGACAGCTACAAATCGCATGGCGGCCTGAATGGCCTGCAGAATGCAGTGGCGATGGCGCCCACGGACATCGTGAAACAGGTAACCGAATCCGGTTTGCGCGGCCGCGGCGGCGCCGGCTTCCCGACCGGGATCAAGTGGAAGACGGTGCTGGATACGGCAGGCGCGCAGAAATACATCGTCTGCAACGCCGATGAGGGCGACAGCGCCACCTTCGCCGACCGCATGATCATGGAAGGCGATCCCTTCGTGCTGATCGAAGGCATGGCGATCGCCGGCATCGCCACCGGCGCGACCAAGGGCTTCGTCTATATCCGCTCGGAATATCCGCATGCGGTGGCGACGATGAACAAGGCCGTCGCTATCGCCCGCAAGGCGGGCGTGCTGGGCGTCAACGTGCTGGGCTCGCCCAACGCTTTCGACATGGAAATCCGCGTCGGTGCCGGAGCCTATGTCTGCGGCGAGGAAACCTCGCTGCTCAACAGCCTGGAAGGCAAGCGCGGCGTGGTGCGCGCCAAGCCGCCGCTGCCGGCAATTCAAGGGTTGTTCGGCAAGCCGACGGTGATCAACAACGTGATCAGCTTGGCGTCGGTGCCTGTCATCATGGACAAGGGCGCCGCCTACTACAAGGATTTCGGTATGGGCCGCTCGCGCGGCACGATCCCGATCCAGATCGCCGGCAACGTCAAGCATGGCGGGCTGTTCGAGACGGCCTTCGGCCTGACGCTAGGCGAGATCGTCGACGAGATCGGCGGCGGCACGGCTTCGGGGCGTCCGGTGAAGGCGGTCCAGGTCGGCGGTCCGCTCGGCGCCTATTTCCCACGCGCCTTGTTCGACACGCCGTTCGACTACGAGGAATTCGCCAAGCGCGACGGGCTGATCGGCCATGCCGGCATCACCGTGTTCGACGACAGCGCCGACATGCTGAAGCAGGCGCGCTTCGCCATGGAGTTCTGCGCCATCGAAAGCTGCGGCAAATGCACGCCCTGCCGCATCGGCTCGACGCGCGGCGTGGAGGTTCTGGACAAGGTCGCCGCGGGCATCGAGGCGGAGAAGAACCTCGCTTTGGTCACCGACCTCTGCAACACGATGAAATTCGGATCGCTTTGCGCGCTGGGCGGCTTCACGCCCTACCCGGTGATGAGCTCGATCACGCATTTCCCCGAGGATTTCAAGCCTGCGCCGGCGCGCGTGGCTGCTGAATAGGAGCTGGCAGATGAACATCAAGGCCGACTTCCCGACGCTCATCGAAGAGATCGACTACGGAACGCCGGAGTCGAAAGCGACGAAGCAGGTGACCCTGACCGTCGACGGGCAAAGCATCACCGTGCCGGAAGGCACCTCGATCATGCGCGCGGCGATGGAAGGCGGCGTCGAGATCCCGAAGCTCTGCGCCACCGACATGCTGGACTCCTTCGGCTCCTGCCGCGTCTGCCTGGTCGAGATCGAAGGGCGCGGCGGCACGCCGGCCTCCTGCACGACCCCGGTCGGCGAAGGCATGGTGGTACGCACGCAGTCCGAGCGGCTCGACGCCATCCGCCGCGGCGTCATGGAACTTTATGTCTCCGACCATCCGACGGGCTGGAACGAGAAGGCCGGAACCGGCGCCAGCGAGTTCGACGCGGTGGCAAAGTCGGTCGGCCTGACAGAGAACCGTTACGGCGTCGAAGGCCGCAACCATGTCAAGCAAGAGGGCGGCGTCGCGCCCGGCCACGGCTCATTGGCCGTCGACTATATCGCCCGCGACGAATCCAATCCCTATTTCACCTACGACCCGGCGCAGTGCATCGTCTGCTCGCGCTGCGTGCGCGCCTGCGAAGAGGTGCAGGGCACCTTCGCGCTGACGATCGAGGGCCGCGGCTTCGAATCGCGCATGGTCGCCGGCATGCATGAGGATTTCATCGCTTCCGAATGCGTCTCCTGCGGCGCCTGCGTGCAGGCCTGCCCGACGGACGCGCTGCGCGAGAAGACCGTGCTCGAAAAGGGCATGCCGGAGCGCTCGGCCGTCACCACCTGCGCCTATTGCGGCGTCGGCTGCTCGTTCAAGGCCGAGGTGAAGGATCACGAGGTCATCCGCATGATGCCCTACAAGGACGGCAAGGCAAACCACGGCCATTCCTGCGTCAAGGGCCGTTTCGCCTATGGCTATGCCACGCACAAGGACCGCATCCTGTCGCCGATGATCCGCGAGAAGATTTCCGATCCGTGGCGCGAAGTGAGCTGGGAAGAGGCGATCGCCCATACGGCGAAGGAATTCCGCCGCATCCAGTATCAGTATGGTCGCACCGCGATCGGCGGCATCACCTCCTCGCGCTGCACGAATGAGGAGACCTATCTCGTCCAGAAGCTGGTGCGCCAAGGCTTCCGCAACAACAATGTCGACACCTGCGCGCGCGTCTGCCATTCGCCGACCGGCTACGGGCTCGGCCAGACCTACGGCACCTCGGCCGGCACGCAGGATTTCGATTCGGTAGAGTTCACCGATGTCGCCGTCATCATCGGCGCCAATCCGGCTTCGGCCCATCCCGTCTTCGCCTCGCGGCTGAAGAAGCGGCTGCGCCAGGGCGCCAAGCTGATCGTGATCGATCCGCGCCGCACCGAGATGGTCAAATCGGCGCATGTCGAGGCGGACTACCACCTGCCCTTGAAGCCCGGCACCAACGTGGCGGTGCTGACGGCGCTGGCGCATGTCATCGTTACCGAGGGCCTCTATAACGAAGCCTTCGTGCGCGAACGCTGCGACTGGGCCGAATTCCAGGATTGGGCGTCCTTCGTCGCCCTGCCGGAAAACAGCCCGGAGACCGTCGGCAAGCTGTCTGGCGTCGACCCGGAAGCTATCCGGGGCGCCGCGCGCCTCTATGCCAAGGGCGGCAACGGCGCGATCTATTACGGCCTCGGCGTGACCGAGCACAGCCAGGGCTCGACCACGGTGATCGCCATCGCCAATCTTGCCATGGCCACCGGCAATATCGGCCGGCAGGGCGTCGGCGTGAACCCGCTGCGCGGGCAGAACAACGTGCAGGGCTCCTGCGACATGGGATCGTTCCCGCATGAATTGCCGGGCTACCGCCACATCTCGGGCGAAGCGGTGCGCGACATCTATGAGAGCCTGTGGGGCGTGAAGCTGGACGACGAGCCGGGCCTGCGCATCCCCAACATGCTGGACGCCGCCGTCGACGGTTCGTTCAAGGGCATCTACATCCAGGGCGAGGACATCCTGCAGTCCGATCCCGACACCAAGCATGTCGCCGGCGGCCTCGCCGCGATGGAATGCGTGGTCGTGCACGACCTCTTCCTCAACGAGACGGCGAACTACGCGCACGTCTTCCTGCCGGGTTCGACCTTCCTCGAGAAGGACGGCACCTTCACCAATGCCGAGCGCCGCATCAACATGGTGCGCAAGGTCATTGAGCCGAAGGCGCGCTATGCCGACTGGGAAGCGACGCAGGAGCTTGCCCGCGCCATCGGGCTCGACTGGAACTATACCCATCCGTCGCAGATCATGGACGAGATCGCCCAGACGACGCCGAGCTTCGCCGGCGTCTCGTTCGAGCTGCTCGACCGCGTCGGCTCGGTGCAGTGGCCGTGCAACGAGAAGGCGCCGCTCGGCACGCCGATCATGCATGTCGACGGCTTCGTGCGCGGCAAGGGCAAGTTCATCCGCACCGAATATGTGGCGACGGACGAGCGGACCGGTCCGCGCTATCCGCTGCTGCTCACCACCGGCCGTATCCTGTCGCAATACAATGTCGGCGCGCAGACAAGGCGCACCGAAAACGTCGCATGGCATGCCGAGGACCGGCTGGAGATCCATCCGCACGACGCCGAAGTCCGCGGTGTGCACGATGGCGATTGGGTGCGGCTCGCAAGCCGTTCGGGCGAAACGACGCTGCGCGCGCTGATCACCGACCGCGTCTCGCCAGGCGTCGTCTACACGACCTTCCACCACCCCGACACACAGGCCAACGTGATCACCACCGACTTCTCCGACTGGGCTACCAACTGTCCGGAATACAAGGTCACCGCCGTGCAGGTGGCGCCGTCCAACGGCCCGACCGACTGGCAGAAGGATTATAACGAGCAGGCCAAGCAGAGCCGGCGCATCGCCCCGCTGGCGGCGGCGGAGTAGTTCTTGACCGCGCGGCGCAAAGCCACGACGCAAATTTCGCGGCTGGCGCATCGCGCCGGTGGCACTGCGGCCGCGAACCGCATGGTGCCGGAAGAGACGCCGGTGGCGTTCTCCTTTGCCGGCACCACGCATGCGGTGATGATGGCGAGCCCCGCCGATTTCGAGGATTTCGCGCTCGGATTCTCGCTCACCGAAGGCATCATCGCCGACCCAAAAGAGATCGAGGCGATCGATGTCGAGGATCTCGGTGCCGGCATCGATATCCAGATCAGGCTGAAAGACAAGGCCAACACGCGCTTCCAGGCGCGGCGGCGCAGGCTGGCCGGGCCGGTCGGCTGCGGCTTGTGCGGCATCGAATCCATCGAGGAGGCGATGCGCTCCGTCGACGCCGTCGGTGCGTCGCGACTCACACTTCAGTCGGAAGACATAACAAGCGCCGTCCGCCTGCTGTCGAAGCAGCAGCCGCTGCACGCTGAAACCGGCGCGGTGCACGCCGCAGGCTTTTACGTTCCCGGCAAAGGCATCGTGATGGCGCGCGAGGATGTCGGCCGCCACAATGCGCTGGACAAGCTGGCCGGCGCGCTGGCCAAGGCCGGCATCGACGGCGCGAGCGGCGCCGTCGTGGTGACCTCGCGCGTCTCGGTGGAGATGGTGCAGAAGACCGCCGCCATCGGCGCCTCGATCATCATGGCGGTTTCGGCGCCGACCGCGCTCGCCATCCGCACGGCCGACGCCGCCGGCATGACGCTGGTAGCGCTGGTGCGCGGGGACGATTTCGATATTTTCACCCACCCCGAACGGGTGACTTCTGGAGTTGCCAAGCATGTCGCATGACGAAGAACACGTCACCAGCACCGCGGAAAAGCTGGTGCGCATGGCCAACCAGATCGCCGCCTTCTTCCATTCGAAGCCGCGCGAGGAAGGCATTGCCGGCGTTGCCGAGCATATCAACAAGTTCTGGGAGCCCCGGATGCGGCGCCAGCTCTTCGAGATGCTCGACGCCGGCACCGAGAATTTCGATGACCTCGTGATCGCCGCCTCGGCCAAGATCAAGCGGCCGATCAGCCCTGCGGAGGCCGACATGAAGCTTGGGCTCACCGCCTTCCCGGCTGATATCGCCGCTTCGCGAAAATAGCGTAGCGACCGGCGGCCTTATATTTCTTTCTGCTAAAATTTAAGCTGCCGTATCGGCGCGGCTCTGCTATGGTCGACGATTGGAAATCGTCGGGCCGGGCGGAAGAACTCGTGAGGCCGATCGAGACCAGATACGCCCGGAGCGGGGATGTGCGGATCGCCTATCAGGTGGTCGGCCAAGGATCGTTCGATCTGGTCTTCGTACCGGGTTTCATCTCCAATCTCGACCTGCACTGGGAAGACGAAGGCTACAGCCGGCTGCTGAAGCGGCTCTCGGCCTTCTCGCGGCTGATCCTGTTCGACAAACGCGGCACCGGGCTCTCCGACCGTGTCGACACTCGCCACCTGCCCAGCCTCGAGACGCGCATGGACGACGTGCGCGCGGTGATGGATGCCGCCGGCAGCGGCCGGGCGGCGATCCTCGGCGCCTCGGAAGGCGCGCCGATGGCGATGCTGTTTGCCGCCACCTATCCGCAGCGGACGCGGGCCCTGGTGCTTTATGGCGGCTATGCGCATTTCCACAGATGGGTGATGCCGCCGGAGCGGCTGGAAGCTTTCATCGAGACGGCGGAAACGTCCTGGGGAACCGGTGCGACCCTGCCGAACTTCGCGCCCGGCCGGGTGGACGACACCCACTTCACCCAGTGGTGGGCCCGGTTCGAGCGGCTGTCGGCCAGCCCGACCGCCGCGGCAGCCCTTGCCCGCATGAACGCCGATATCGACGTGCGCGACATGCTGGCGACGATCAGGGTGCCGACATTCCTGATCCATCGCCGCAACGACGCCCGCGTCGACCCTGACGCCAGCCGCTTCCTGGCCAGGAAGATCCCCGGCGCCCGGCTGGTCGAGATCTCGGGACGCGATCACCCGATCTGGACCGGCGACGTCGACCGCGTGGCCGACCTGATCGAGGAATTCCTGACCGGGGAACCGGCAGTGGCCGATGTAGAGCGCGTGCTCGCCGCGCTGCTGGTCACGCGCATCTACGACACCGCGCGGCTCGGCGATCGCTTGTGGAGCGAACGCAGCCTGCGCTTCCAGGAGAACTGGCGATTGCTGGTCGGCCGCCATGGCGGGCGCGTCGCCGGAACGCAAGGCGAACTGATGATCTCGCGCTTCGACGGCCCGGCCCGGGCCATACGCTGCGCGGCGCTGCTGCGCGAGGCGGCCCAGGAGATCGGCGTGGCGAGCGCGCAAGGGGCGCATGTCGGCGAGATCGAGGTACGCGGACCGCCGGCGGGGCTGACGGCGCGTGTGACAATCCAGCTTGCCGCTCATGCCGAACGCGGCCACATCCTCTGCTCACGACTGGTTGCAGACCTGGCCGCGGGTTCCGGGCTGCATTTCACCGATGCCGGGCGCATCAGCCTCGACGAGTTGGACGAGCCGCTGGCGCTGGTGCAGGTGTCGGCCGAACAGCATCTGGAGCCGGCCTGCCGTCCCAAGCCCAAGCCGGCCGAGCCGACGGCGCTGACGGCTCGCGAAAGCGAGGTGGTGAGCCTGATCGCCGACGGCAAGAGCAATGCGGCCATCGCGGCCGAACTCAGCCTCAGCGAGCACACGGTCAAGCGCCATGTCGCCAACATACTGCTCAAGCTCGATCTGCCGTCGCGTGCGGCGGCAGCGGCATTCTCGGCCAGACATGCTGGCCCGGACGGGCCATGAGAGCCATGGCGCTTTCGGGCGAAGCGGTCGAGGCGCCCTAAGAGGTATCAATTCTTCCCATGCAGGCCAGGCGATGCAACCACGAAGGCACTGCGAATGGAGGATGAAATGATGAGACTGAATCTCAAGATCGGACTGCTGGCATTTGCCGCGGGCGCATTGCTGGCCATCACCCCGGCGGAGGCCGAAGACGCTTCGGCCACCGCCGCCTACAAGGACATCCAGGCCACGCTCGGCACGGTGCCGGACATGTTCAAGACCTTGCCCGACGTGGCGGTCGCCGGCGCCTGGGCCGAAATCAAAGGCGTGCAGCTCAATCCGAACACCGCTCTCAATGGCAAGACCAAGGAGCTGATGGGGCTCGCGGTCGCCTCGCAGATCCCCTGCCAATACTGCATCTATTTCCACACGCTGGCGGCCAAGGCGAACGGCGCGAGCGACGAGGAGATCAAGGAAGCCATCGCGATGGCGGCGATCGTGCGCCCCTGGTCGACGATGCTCAACGGAAGCCAGGTCGATCTGGCGACCTTCAAGAAGCAGACCGACAACCTGTTCGCGGCGGTCAAAGCCAAGTCGCAATGAAACAATTCCTGCCCGGCACCAAGCGCCGGGCGGCACTTTCGCACATCAACCGCCCAAGATGATGGGCACATGGAGGATGACATGCTGACCAAGACAGGAAACGTGGACGGCGCCGCGATCAAGAAGGCGATCGAGGGCCGTGACGGCAAGCTGCTATCGAGCTTCTACACCGACGATGCGCTGGTGCGCGTGATCGATCGCAACAATCCGCCGAGCAAGCCGCGCGAGATCCGCGGCCGCGCGGCGATCAGCACCTTCTGGGACGACATCTGCAGCCGTGCGATGACCCACAAGGTGGATACCACCGTCGCCGAGGGGGACAACCTCGCATTCATGCAGGCCTGCGCCTATCCGGACGGCACGAAGGTGTACTGCGCGGCGATGGTGGAGCTGAAGAACGGGCGGATCGCGCGGCAGACCGTCGTGCAGGCCTGGGACGAATAATTAACCGCAAGTCAGGGAGGAGAAAGAACATGTTCAGCGCCAGATGGCAGATCGACGCCAAGTTCGGTCACAAGCAGACCGCGCTTGAGCTGATGCGCAAATGGGAGCGTGAGATCGGCTCTCAGGTCGGGCTCGCCGACATGAAATTCCGGCTTATGACCGGTTCAATCGGCGCGCGAGAGGCGACGATCGAGGCCCATCACGAGGTCGAAAGCCTGGCCCAGTTGGAAGCGTTCTTCGCCAAGATCGCCAAGCTCGACGCGCATGCCAAATGGGGCAAGGAATTGGAGCCCTATGTGGTGTCGGGCACCAGCCAGTGGCAGATCTTTCGGATCGTGGAATAGCTGCACAGTCGAAGAGCCGGGACTGAGAGGCCGCCGGCGAGCACGAAGGGGCGAGTGGCTGCGAGGAGTGTGGCCGCTCGTCATCATCGGATCGACAAAGCCAGGGACCGAGCATCTGAGCACGGCCAGGTCCCGGCGGCCTTGGCTGCCTTGTTCATGGCTCTCCCGGGCCATGCCCCGCTGGTCCTTTCGGGCGAAGCGGCGCGCGCCGGATTGGTGCAACGTGCTGTTCCTGCATCATCCAACGCACCCGCCCGTCGAGGCGGCATAACGAAGCAACAAATGCGTCGCGCCGACGCCGTATGGCAATGGGCGCAATCAAGGGAGCAAACCGATGACCGACGAAACCCATGCAAAACTGCGTGAAAGCCTGCGCGGGGAGGTGATCCTGCGTGACGATGCCGGGTATGACGAGGCCCGCAAGGTCTATAACGGCATGATCGAAAAGCGACCGCTGCTGATTGCGCGCTGCGCCGATGTCGCCGACGTGATCACCGCTGTGAAATATGCGCGCGACAACGACCTGCTGATCGCCGTGCGCGGCGGTGGGCACAACGGTGCCGGATTGGGGATATGCGACAACGGGCTTGTCATCGACCTGTCGACGATGAAGGGTGTCCATGTCGATGCGAAAACGCGCACCGTGAGGGTCGCGCCCGGCTGCACGTCGGGCGACGTGGACCATGCCACCCATCCTTTCGGACTGGCTGTCCCGTCCGGGATCGTCTCGACCACGGGCGTTGCCGGCCTAACACTCGGCGGAGGGACGGGCTATCTCACGCGCAGATACGGTCTCACCATCGACAATCTGGTCGAAGCCGATCTGGTGCTGGCCGACGGCAGCGTGGTGACAACCAGCAAAGCCGAGAACCCCGACCTGTTCTGGGCGCTGCGCGGCGGCGGCGGGAATTTCGGCGTCGTGACCAGCTTCCTGTTCCAGGCCCATCCTGTGAACATGATCTTCGGCGGCCCGGTGTTCTGGGAGGCCAAGGATGCCCTGGCCGTGATGCAGACCTATCGCGACTACCTGCCGGAGGCGCCGGAAGATCTTGGCGCCTTTGTCGGCTTGAAAACCGTTCCCTCGACCGATCCCTTCCCGCGCGAATATTGGGGCAAGCGCGCCTGCGCCATCATTTCCTGCTACAACGGCACCGAGGAGGATGGCCGCAAGGCCATGGCGCCGCTGCTCGACAATCTGCCGCCGCCGATCTTCAACTGGATGGGCGTCATGCCGTTCCCTGCCTTGCAGGCGTTGTTCGATCCGCTGCTTCCGAAAGGCCTGCAATGGTATTGGAAGGGCGATTTCGTCAAGTCGCTTCCCGATGAAGCCATCGCGACCCATATCGCGCAGGCCGCCGCGGCGCCGAGCGAATTGTCGCTCATGCATCTTTACCCGATCGACGGCGCCGTTCGCCGCGTCGGCAAGAACGAGACGGCATGGAACGCGCGCGACGCAACCTGGTCAATGGTCATCGCCGGCATCGATCCCGATCCAGCCAAGGCCTCCGACCTCACCAAATGGGCCAAGAATTACTGGGCGAGCATCCATCCCCATAATGGCGAAGGCGGCTACGTGAATTTCATGATGGACGACGAAGGAGAAGCACGCGTGCGGGCGAGCTATGGCGCAAACTACGAGCGGCTGAGCCAGGTGAAGCGCACCTATGATCCCCTCAACGTCTTCCGGGTCAACCAGAACATCAAGCCCGCGACATCGGAGATCGGCAGGACGGCCGCTTAGTTTTTACGCTGCTTCCGCCGACACAGGGGACCGTCGCGCCGGGGTCGGATTGCCTCCGAATTGCTCTTCGCAATCCGGCTGGCAATCCGACCTTCCCACAAGAGGAAGGTAAAGGCGCCTAGCCGTGCGCCACCATCACGTGGCGAACGGCGGTGTAGTCTTCCAGCGCGTAGAGCGACATGTCCTTGCCGTAGCCGGATTGCTTCAGGCCGCCATGCGGCATTTCGTTGGTCAGCATGAAGTGGGTGTTGATCCAGGTGCAGCCATATTGCAGGCGTGCGGCCGTCGCCATGGCGCGCGAGACGTCCTTGGTCCACACCGACGAGGCCAGGCCGTAATCGCTGTCGTTCGCCCAGTTCACCGCTTCGTCGACATCCGAGAAGCGGGTGACCGAGACGACCGGGCCGAACACCTCGCGGCGCACGATCTCGTCTTCCTGCAGCGCCCCGGCGACGACGGTCGGCTGGTAATAGAAGCCGGAGCCCTCGCCCGGCTTGCCGCCGGTGGTGATCTCGATATGCTTCAGTTCGGAAGCGCGCTCGACGAAGCTCGACACGCGGTCGCGCTGCCGGCGCGAGATCAGCGGGCCGATCTCGTTCTCGGTGTCGTCCGGCTGGTTGTATTTGATGGTCGAGACGGCGGAAGAGAGGTCGGCGACCAGCTTGTCGTAGATCTTCTTACCGGCATAGATGCGGCAGGCCGCGGTGCAATCCTGGCCGGCATTGTAGTAGCCGAAGGCGCGCAGGCCGTTGACCACGGCGCCGAGATCGGCGTCGTCGAAGACGATGACCGGCGCCTTGCCGCCCAGCTCCAGATGCGTGCGCTTGACCGACTTGGCGGCCGCCTGCAGCACCTTCTTGCCGGTGGCGACATCGCCGGTGATCGAGATCATGTTGACCTTGGCATGGTTGATCAGCGTGTTGCCGACGCTGTCGCCGCGGCCGAGCACGACATTGACGACGCCCTCGGGCAGGATCTCGGAAAGGATCCTCGCCAGTTTCAGCGTCGTCAGCGGCGTCTGCTCCGACGGCTTGAAGACCACTGTGTTGCCGCCGCCGATCGCCGGCGCCAGCTTCCAGGCCATCATCATCAGCGGATAATTCCAGGGCGCGATGGAGGCGACGATGCCGATCGGGTCGCGCCGCACCATCGAGGTGTGACCAGGCAGGTATTCGCCCGCGACCTGACCTGGCATCGAGCGTACCGCACCGGCGAAGAAGCGATAGCAGTCGACGATCGCCGGAATCTCGTCATTGAGCACGGCGTTGATCGGCTTGCCGCAATTCAGCGCCTCGAGCGCGGCGAACTCCTTCGCTTCGGCCTCGATGCGGTCGGCGATCTTGAGCAGGTAGCCCGAGCGCTGCGCCGGCGTCGTGCGCGACCAACCGACGAACGCTTGTTCGGCGGCACTGACAGCGGCTTCGATCTGAGCCGGACTTGCCTCCGGCAGATTGAGGATGGTCGCGCCGGTCTTCGGATTGAGAATAGGCTCCTCGGTTTCGGTGCCCTTCTCGAATTTCGAGCCGATCAGCATTTGGGTGTCCATTGGATTTCTCCCTTAACAGGAGCGAATAGGGAGTAGCGAATAGCGAGTAGGGTTTGGCCATCGATTTCCCTATTCGCTATTCGCTATTCGCTACTCCCTATTCGCTGTTTTTCATTTTCCACTCCCGGCGATCTGGTCGCCGTCGCGGGTCAGGTAATAGGCAAAGAGGATCGGCAGCAGCGTCACCAGCACGACGACCATCGCCACGACATTGGTGACCGGGCGCTGGCGCGGGCGGATGAGCTCCTCCAGCATCCAGATCGGCACGGTCTGCTGCTGGCCGGCGGTGAAGGTGGTGACGATGACCTCGTCGAAGGACAGCGCGAAGGCAAGCATCCCGCCCGCAAGGAGCGCGGTCGCGATGTTCGGCAGCACGACATGCTGAAAGGTCTGGAAACCGTCGGCGCCGAGATCCATCGAGGCCTCGATCATCGAGCCCGAGGTCCGGCGGAAGCGGGCGACGGCATTGTTGTAGACGACGACCACACAAAAGGTCGCGTGACCGAGCACTATGGTCCAGAACGAGAACGGGATGTCGGCGAGCGCGAAGGCCGAGCGCAGGGCGATGCCGGTGATGATGCCGGGCAGCGCTATCGGCAGGATGACCAGCAGAGAGATGGCCTCGCGGCCGAAGAAGCGCGTCTGCGAGACGGCCGCGGCGCAGAGCGTGCCGAGCACCAGCGCGATCGCCGTGGAGATGGCGGCGACGCGGACCGACAGCGACAGCGCATCCCAGACGTCCGGGCGGTTCCAGGTGACGGCGAACCATTGCGTGGTGAGCCCCGGCGGCGGCCACACAAAACTCTTCTCTTCCGTCGTGAAGGCGTAGACGAAGATCAGCAGGATCGGCAGGTGCAGGAAGAGCAGGCCACAGGCGGCGGCGATCTTCAGGCCGAGCGGAGCGGATTGACCACGGTCAAAGCGCATCGAAAGCCCCCATGCGCTTGGCGCCCCAGAGATAGAAGCCCATGATGACGATGGGCACCACGGTGAAGGCGGCGGCCAAAGGAATGTTGCCGGCGGTGCCCTGCTGCGAATAGACGGCCTGGCCGATGAAGAGCCGCGAGGTGCCGATGATCTGCGGGATGATGTAGTCGCCGAGCGTCAGCGAGAAGGTGAAGATCGACCCGGCGACGATACCGGGCAGCGCCAGCGGGAACAGCACGTTGCGGAAGGTCTGTCCCGGCGAGGCGCCGAGATCGGACGAAGCCTCGACCAGATTGCCGGGCACGCGCTCGAGCGCGGCCTGAACGGGGAGGATCATGAAAGGCAGCCAGACATAGACGAAGACGATGAAGGTGCCGGTGAAGGAGACCGACAGCGAGTTGCCGCCGACGATCGGCAGCGACAGCCAGGCGTCGAGCAGCCACAGAAGGTTCAGCTTGGCGAGCAGCCAGGTGAGGATGCCTTCCTTGGCGAGGATCAGCTTCCAGGCGTAGATCTTGACCAGGTAGCTCGACCACAGCGGCAGCATGACGCCGAGATAGAACAGCGCCTTCCAGCGGCCGCGCGCATAGCGCGCAGCATAATAGGCGATGGGGAAAGCGATGATCGCCGAACCAAGCGTGACCAGCGCCGCCATCGTCACCGTGCGCAGGATGATGTCGAGATTGGCGGCCTGGAAGAGGTCGCCATAGGTCTTCAGCGTGAACTCACGGTTGATAAGGCCGGAGAACTCGTCGATCGAGAAGAAGCTTTGCAGGAGCAGCGCAAAGAGCGAGCCGATATAGACAATGCCCAACCATAGAAGCGGCGGCAGCAGCATGAGCAGCAGCAGGAGTTTCGGGCGGCGCCAGAAGAGGTCGGAGAACGCGCCGCGCATGCCGCCGCTGCCGGGGAGTATGGCGGGTGTGGGGTTGGAATTGAGGGCGGCGACGGTCATGGCGCCACCGTGTACGAACCGAGGCCGCGATCCTTCGCCCCCCTCTCTGTCCTGCCGGACATCTCCCCCTCAAGGGGGGAGATTGGATGTCGCGGCTGGTTTCGCCAATTGTCGGCGCTGGAAAGAGGGAGCCGGCGCCGAAACAGCTGATCTCCCCCCTTGAGGGGGAGATGTCCGGCAGGACATAGGGGGGCGCCGTAGAGCGCCTCCTCCGCGCGATTGGCCATCGTCCTAAGCACGGTCATGCCGGCTCGTCCATCAGATGCAGGCTGTCGCGGTTGAAGGTCAGCACCACCGCTTCACCCTCCGCCGGCAGCGCCGTTCCCGCCGGCACCACCGCATGCAGTCTCAGCCCCTCAGCGTCCAGCGCGAGCCTGGTCGTGGCGCCGAGATAATTCGTGCCGACCAGGCGGGCGGCAACGCCGTCTCCGCTTGCCGCGCTTGAAACGCGGATCGACTCCGGGCGCAGGCTTCCCCAGCGGTGCTGGCCAGAATAGCGCTGGACGAAATCCGGCGGCAGCACGTTGGACGAGCCGACGAAATCGGCGACGAAGCGCGTGTTCGGGCGCTGGTAGATATCCTCCGGCGTGCCGACCTGCATGATCCTGCCGTCGTTGAAGACGGCGACGCGGTCGGCCATGGACAGCGCCTCCCCCTGGTCGTGGGTGACGAAGACGAAGGTGATGCCGAGCACCTTCTGCAGCGACTTCAATTCCTCCTGCATGTTCTCGCGTAGCTTGAGGTCGAGCGCGCCGAGCGGCTCGTCGAGCAAAAGCACCTTGGGCTGGTTGACCAGCGCGCGGGCGAGCGCGACGCGCTGGCGCTGGCCGCCGGAGAGCTGGCCGGGACGGCGCGCGCCATAGCCCGGCAGGCGCACCAGCGACAGCGCCTCCTCCGCAGCTTTCAGCCGCTCGGTCCTGCCGACGCCCTTGACCATCAGGCCGTAAGCCACGTTGTCGAGCACGTTGAGATGCGGGAACAGCGCGTAATCCTGGAACACGGTGTTGACGTTGCGGCGGTAGGGCGGAACGCCCTCGGCGCGCTCGCCGAAGATCGAGATTGAGCCCGCCGTCGGCTGCTCGAAGCCGGCAATCAGCCTGAGACACGTCGTTTTGCCGGAACCGGATGGTCCCAGCATGGCGAAGAATTCGCCAGGCGCGATGTCGAGATCGACCGCGTCGACCGCGCGCACGCTGCCGAAATGGCGCGAGACTTGTTTGAAGGAAACGGCAGAGGTCATGGGCCCAGTCAGTTCAGTTGCCGGTTAAACGAAGGCGAGTTCGCACGGCGCCCTACCTCCCCCTCGATGGGGGAGGTCGCGGCAAAGCCGCGGGTGGGGGTGGTTGGAGCGCCAACGTCCATGCTGACCCCCACCCCGACGCTTCGCGTCGACCCTCCCCACAAGGAGGAGGGTAAGGGAGCTCACCGTCCGCCGATGATGCCGATATAATCCGACACCCAGCGGTAATAGGGAACGCACTGGTCGTTCTGGCTGGCGCATTTCGATACCGGCGTCTTCCAGAACTTGATCTTGTCGAAATTCTCGTAGCCGTTGGTCTTGCAGCCTTCGTCGCCGAGCAGCTCGTTGCCCTTGCAGGCGGCGGGCACGACCGGCAGCGAGCCGAACCAGGCCGAGACGTCGCCCTGGACCTTCGGCGACAGGGAATGCTCGAGCCACATATAGGCGCAGTTCGGATGGGCGGCGTCGGCTTCCATCATGGTGGTGTCGGCCCAACCGGTGACGCCCTCCTGCGGCACGGTCGAGGCGACCGGCTTCTTGGCGGCGACCAGCGTGTTCACCTGATAAGGCCAGGAGCCGGAAGCAACCACGCCTTCGTTCTGGAAGTCGTCGACCTGGATCGCGGCATCGTGCCAATAGCGGCCGACCAGCGTGCGCTGCGTGCGCAAGAGATCGAGCGCCGCCTTGTACTGGTCCTCATTGAGTTCGTAGGGATCCTTGATGCCGAGTTCCGGCTTGTGGAACATCAGATAGTTGGCCGCGTCGGCGATGTGGATGGCACCATCATAGGCCTGGACGCGACCCTTGTTCGACTTGCCGTCGGGCAGCTTCATCTCCTCGAAGACGACATTCCAGCTCTTGGGCGCTTCCTTGAAGACGTCGGTGTTGTACATCAGGATGTTCGGGCCCCACTGATAGGGAACGCCGTAATGCACCTTGTCGACGGTGAACCAGCGCGCGTCCTTGAGCCGCTCGTCGACGGTCTTCCAGCTCGGGATGAGATCGGTGTTGATCGGCTGCACGCGCTTGCCGGCGACGAGGCGCAGCGAAGCATCGCCCGAAGCGGTGACCAGGTCGAAGCCGCCTTCGTTCATCAGCGAGACCATCTCGTCCGAGGTGTTGGCGGTCTTGACATTGACCTTGCAGCCGCTTTCCTTCTCGAAAGCCGTAACCCAGTCGTAGTTCTTGTCGGTCTCGCCGCGCTCGATATAGCCCGGCCAGGCAACGATGTTGACCTCGCCCTCGCCCTTGCCGAGCTCCTTGACCTGGGCGATGGCCTGACCCGAGAAGGTCAGCGCAACCGTCAACGCCGTGCATGACTTCAGGAATGCATTCATCATCGATCTCCCATTGCTAGGGGCAGCGCTCTCAGGGCGCGGCTTTGTTCCCTGAGCGAAAGGTGCTGTGAAAAATCCGGTTTCGCAAATTCATTTATCAGAAAGTCGATATCGATTTTTCCGATAGATTTCAAAGCCGCTGCCGCGTCATACGCTGCGATTGCGCAAGGCCAATGAAGTCGCGCGCGGCCTGCGGCAGGCCGGAGCCGCGGCGCCAGACGGTGCCGACCTGGACCACCGGCAGCGAACCGGAAATGTCGCGCGATTCGATGCGGTCGCCTTCCAGCGACCAGGGCCGGTAGACAAGGTCGGGCAGCAGCGCCACGCCGGCGCCGGTGGCGACCAGGCTGCGCACCGCTTCCACCGAACGCGTGCGGAAGGCTACATGCGGCCGGGCGCCGATCGCCGACAGCAGCTTGCCGGTGTTTTCTTCGATTTCGTCGACGGTGAGCATGATCAGCGGTTCGGAGGCGATATCGCCGATAGAGATGATGTCGGCGCTGACGAGCCGGTGGCTGAGCGGAATCCATAGCCTGTAGGCCGAGACTTCCAGTATCTCCGACTGCAGCGCGGTGCGGTCGCGCAAGTTGGACGTGACCATGACGGCGATGTCGAGCTTGCCGCCGACCAGAAGGTGCTCGAGATAGTCGCCATTGTCCTCGATGGCGGACACCTCGACGCCGGGATAGGCGCGGCGGTAACGGGCGAGCAGATCGGACAGAACATAGCCGGCGACCAGCGAGGTGACGCCGAGCTGCAGCCGCCCGCCGGCGGCGGCCTGCTCGCTGGAGAAAGAACGGCGCGCATCCGACACATCGGCCAGGATCTTGGTCGCGTGGCGCAGGAACTGGTGGCCCTTGTGGGTGATGTTGAGGCCGCGCGAATGGCGCTCGAACAGCTCGACGCCGAGGTCGCTCTCCAATTCCTTGATCGCCTCGGTGACCGAGGATTGCGAAATCGAAAGGTTCTGCGCGGCGCCCGAGACGGTGCCCAGCTCGGCGACGGCGACAAAAAACTGCAATTGGCGGATGGTGAAGGCCATGGCCGGACTAAACACCGGCCAATGCGGTGCTGTGAAGTGGGCAAGTGCAAACTTGACAACCTCGCGAATCGTAACTAACTAAGTTACATGAAACGCAACAGCCGATTGTCCTCGACCCTGCATATCCTGGTCCACATGGCCGACGCGCCGGACCGGGCGCTGACCTCTGAAGAGCTTGCCGGCTTCATCCACACCAATCCGGTGGTGGTGCGCCGCACCATCGCCGGGCTGCGCGAGGCCGGCATCGTCACCTCGTCGCGCGGCCATGGCGGCGGATGGCAGCTCGGCCGCGCGCCGGACAGGATTTCGCTGGCCGAGATCAGCGCAGCGCTCGGCGAGACGCTGTTGCCGTTCAGCACCGAGCCGGAAAGCCCCGGATGCCTGGTCGAGCAGGCGGTGATCGCCGTGCTCGACGATTTTCGCCTGGAGGCGGAAAGGCTGCTCATTGAGCGGCTCAGCCATATCACGCTGGCCGACCTGACGGCCGATTTCCGCCGCCGTTACGACCTGATTGGAGTATCCAGCCATGCAGTATGATGTCATCGTCGTCGGCGGCAGCTTTGCCGGCCTCTCCGCCGCCATGTATGCGGCGCGGGGGCGACGCAACGTGCTGGTGATCGATGCCGGGCAGCCGCGGAACCGTTTTGCGGAACATTCGCATGGATTCTTCGGCCAGGACGGTCGGGCGCCGTCGGACATTCTCGGCGAGGCCAAGGCACAACTGCTCGCCTATCCCGCTGTCACGGTGATCGAGGGCCGCGCCGAGCGAGCGGCAATCGCCGCCACCGGCTTCGAGGTCGAGATGGACAATGGCGAGGGTTTCGGCGCGACGCGGCTGGTGGTCGCCACCGGCGTCCGGGACATCCTCCCGGACGTTCCAGGACTGGCCGTGCACTGGGGCAAGACGGTGCTGCATTGCCCCTATTGCCACGGCTACGAGGTGGCTGGCGGGCCGCTCGGCGTGCTGGCGACCGGACCGATGTCGCTGCACCAGGCAGAGCTGATCTCCGACTGGGGCGACGTCACGCTGTTCGCCGACGGGCTGTTCGAACCGGACGCTGACCAGGCGCGGATATTGGAGAAGCGCAACATCCGGTTCGAGCCCGCCAAGGTGAGCGAAGTGCAGGACGACGGCTCAGGCGGTCTGGTCGTCAGGCTGGACGGGAATCGCAGTACAAGCGTGCGGGCGCTGTTCACCGCGCCGCGCAACGTGATGGCAAGTCCGCTTGCCGAACAGCTTGGCTGCGCCTTCAACGAAGGTCCGCTCGGCCGGGCGATCGTCGTCGACGACAAACAGCAGACATCGGTGCCCGGCATCTTCGCGGCCGGAGACGCCGCGCGTTTGATGCACAACATCGCCTTCGCGGTGTCAGGCGGCGCGATGGCCGGGGTTGCGGCGCACCAATCGCTGGTGTTCGGGTAGCTGCTTCCCCTCCCGGTCAGGCCGTCGCAATGGTCAAGCGCGCGCCGGCATGGCTCAGCGCGGTGGTTATGTCGGGCGGCGGCGGCTGGTCGGTGGCGAGCTCGGAAAAGCCGTCGAAGCCGCAGACCCGCACCAGGCCCTGGCGGCCGAACTTGGTATGGTCGGTGACGACCAGCGAGCGCTGGCCGCGCGACAGCACCATGCGGGCGAACTCCGCCTCCTCCAGCTCGTAGTCGGTCAGGCCGGCGGCGGCATCGACCGCGCCGATCGAGATCACCGCATGATCGACCGAAAAACGGCTGACGAACTCGATCGCCGAAATGCCGAAAGCCGCGCCTGAATCGCTGCGCAGCTCGCCGCCGGCCATATAGACTTTGTTGCCGTTCACTGTCGCCAGCGTGCGGGCGATGTCGGAGGAATTGGTGACCACCGTCAGCCGGCGATGGCCGAGCAGCTCTCGCGCCAGGAAGGAGGTGGTCGTGCCGGTGTCGAGCATGATCGCCTCGCCATCGCGGATAGTGGCCGCGACCATCCTGGCGATCAGGCGCTTGGCTTCCGCATTCTCGCGCATGCGCCGCTCGAACGGCGCCTCGCCCACGATCGAGGAAAGGCCGACGGCGCCGTGCATCTTCAGCACCGAGCCGTCATCGGCGAGCGGCTTGACGTCGCGCCGCACGGTTTCCAGCGAGACGCCGAGCCGCTCGGCAAGGCTGGCTATGGTGATCGTGCCCTCCTCGTTGAGGAGCCGCAGGATTTCGCCGTGCCGTTTCGAATGGATCATCGAGGCTTCCGGGAATTTTGACCGATTTTAAAGCTTTGGCAACGCTTTGAAAGGAGTCGCTTATATTTTCGGGCAAAACACCCAAAAAAGGTCACAGCTTTTGGATTGACAGCGCTGCCGCGCTGGCACGACATTGACCTTGTGACAGGCTCGGAACTGCCGCGGGAGGGTGATGGCAGAGCCGCAACCTAGTGACCAGATCGCCTGGAACCAGCCGGGCGCGAGCTTTTATCGAATCCGCGGGGGCGGATGCCGGGATATCATACCTGGCCAAGGGGCTCGTCGGTGCGGTGCGGGATACCGATCCTGGCGTCTCGCACCGACGAGGCTTTTTTATTTTGTCCCATCGTCGTTGTCCCCCGGGACCGGCTGAGGCCGGAGCGAAGCCGTGAGTGCCGAAGACCGCATCCGCGCCTTGCCGTGCTGGAACGGCAGCATCGAGATCGAGCCGCTGCCGGGCGGCCTCAGCAACGCCAATTATGTCGTCACCGATGCGGCCGGGCGGCATGTCGTGCGTTTCGGCCAGGACTTCCCGTTCCACCATGTCTTTCGCGAGCGCGAGGTGATGACGGCGCGGGCCGCGCATGCAGCGAGCTTCGCGCCGGCCGTGCACTATGCCGAGCCCGGCATCCTGGTGACGGAATTCTTGGACGCCAAGACTTTCCTGGGAGAGGATGTGCGCGCCAATCTCGGGCGCGTGGCCGCGCTGCTGCGCGGCTTTCATCGCGAAATGCCGAAGTATGTCTCCGGCGCCGGCTTCATGTTCTGGGTGTTCCACGTCATTCGCGACTATGCACGCACGCTGGAGGAGGGCGGCAGCCGCAAGAGGAGCGAGCTGCCACACTATCTGGCTTTGGCCGACGAACTCGAGCGGGCGCAGAAGCTGCTGCCGATCGTCTTCGGCCACAACGATCTTTTGCCGGCCAATATCCTCGACGACGGCAAGCGGCTGTGGCTGATCGACTTCGAATATGCCGGCTTCAACACCGCGATGTTCGATCTTGCCGGCGCCGCCTCCAATGCCGGCTTGAGCGATGACGAATCCTTCGCCTTCATGACAGCCTATTTCATGAAGGAGCCGGACGGCGAAATCCGCCGCTCGCATGCCGCCATGCAATGCGCCTCGCTGCTGCGCGAAGCGATGTGGAGCATGGTCTCCGAGCTTTATCTCGACGCGCCCGGCATCGACTATGTCGCCTATACCGAGGAAAACCTCGTCCGGCTCGACGCGGCGCTGGAGAACTACCGGACGAAATACGGGACCAAGTCATGACCTTGCCCAGCCATGCCGAAATCGTCGTCATCGGCGGCGGCATCATCGGCTGTTCCACCGCCTATCATCTGGTGCGCGACCACAAGGCCGATGTGGTGCTGCTCGAGCAGGGCAAGCTGACTTCCGGCTCGACCTGGCACGCCGCCGGCCTTGTCGGGCAGTTGCGCTCGTCGGCCTCGATCACGCGCGTGCTCAAATATTCGGTCGAGCTCTACAAGGGGCTTGAGGCCGAGACCGGCCTGGCGACCGGCTGGAAGATGACCGGGTGCCTGCGGCTGGCGACGAACGCCGACCGCTGGACCGAGTTCAAGCGGCTGGCGACCACGGCCAAAAGCTTCGGCATGGACATGCAGCTTCTGTCGCCGGCTGAGGTGAAGCGCATGTGGCCGCTGATGGAGACCAGCGACCTGGTCGGCGCCTCGTGGCTGCCGACCGACGGGCAGGCAAGCCCCTCAGACATCGCTCAGTCGCTGGCCAAGGGCGCGCGCATGCATGGCGCAAAACTGTTCGAGGACGTGCGCGTCACCGGCTTCACGATGAAGGACGGCCGCATCACGGCGGTGAAGACTTCGAAAGGCGACATCGCCTGCGAGAAAGTGGTGAACTGCGCCGGGCAATGGGCGCGGCAGGTCGGCGCGATGGCCGGCATCAACGTGCCGCTGCAGCCGGTCAAGCACCAATACATCATCACCGAGAAGATCGAAGGGCTTGCCAGCGATGCGCCGACGATCCGCGACCCCGACCGCCGCACGTATTTCAAGGAAGAGGTCGGCGGGCTGGTGATGGGCGGCTATGAGCCGAACCCGCAGGCCTGGGCGACCGGACTTCCCGGCGGCGACGTTCCCAACGACTGGGAATTCCGCCTGTTCGACAACGACTACGATCATTTCGAACAGCATATGACGCAGGCGATCGCGCGCGTTCCAGCTCTGCAAATCGCCGGCGTCAAGCAGATGATCAACGGACCGGAAAGCTTCACGCCGGACGGCAATTTCATCCTCGGCGTGGCGCCGGAATGTTCCAACATGTTCGTCGGCGCCGGCTTCAACGCCTTCGGCATCGCGTCGGGCGGCGGCGCCGGCTGGGTGCTCGCGCAATGGGTGGTCGACGGCGAGGCGCCGCTCGACTTGTGGGTTGTCGACATAAGGCGTTTTTCAAGCCTGCATCGCGACCGCGACTGGGTCCGCGACCGCACGCTCGAAGCCTATGGCAAGCATTACACGATCGGCTTCCCGCATGAGGAATATCTGTCCGGGCGGCCGCGCATCGTCTCGCCGCTCTATGAGCGGCTGAAGACGCATCGCGCCGTGTTCGGCTCCAAGCTCGGCTGGGAACGGCCGAACTGGTTCGCGCCTGATGGCGCAGCCGCCGAGGACGTCTATTCGATGGGCCGCCAGAACTGGTTCGGTCCGGTCGGCGACGAGCACCGTCATGTGCGCGAGAAGGTCGGCATCTTCGACCAGTCCTCCTTCGCCAAATACGAGCTGACCGGTGGGGATGCGCTGAAGGCGCTCGACTGGGTCTGCGCCAACGACGTCAACAAGCCAGTCGGCCGGTTGACCTACACGCAGCTTCTCAACACGCGCGGCGGCATCGAGGCGGACCTCACCGTGTCGCGACTCGGCGAAGACCGGTTCTACATCGTCACCGGCACCGGCTTCCGCACGCATGACCTGTCCTGGATAAACGACCATATCGGCTCCGGCCTCGACGCCAGGCTGACCGACGTCACCGAGGATTCCGGCACGCTGTCGCTGATGGGACCGCGCGCCCGCGACGTGTTGCAGGCGGTGACGGAGGCCGACGTCTCGAACGCCGCCTTCCCGTTCGGCCATGCCCGCGAAATCCAGATTGCCGGCCATAGCGTGAAGGCGCTGCGCGTCACCTATGTCGGCGAGCTCGGCTGGGAGCTGCATGTGCCGATCGCCGCTACCGGCGAGGTTTTCGATGCGCTGATGGCGGCGGGCAAGGCGCATGGCATCCGCCCGGTCGGCTACCGGGCGCTGGAGTCGCTCAGGCTGGAAAAGGGCTACCGCGCCTGGGGTTCCGACATCACGCCGAACGACACGCCCCTGGAAGCGGGCCTCGGCTGGGCGGTGAAGCTTCGCAAGAACACCGACTTCGTCGGGCGGAGTGCGCTGGAGAAAGCGGCCGGCAAGGCGCCGGCGAAACGCTTTGCAGGCTTCACGGTTGGCGACCCGGAAATCGTGCTGGTCGGGCGCGAGACGATCCTGCGCAATGGCGAGCCCGTCGGCTACCTGACCAGCGGCGGCTACGGCTATACGGTGGAGAAGAACATCGGCTATGGCTATGTCCGCAATGCCGACGGCGTCAGCGACGAGTTCCTCGCCTCAGGCGACTATGAGCTTGTCGTGGCGATGGAACGTACGCCGGCAAAAATCCATCTCGAGGCGCTGTACGATCCGGCCGGGACGAAGATAAAAGCCTGATCCGCGCAGCGCGGGTCAGCTGACGCGCAGCGCAAGACAACGGCTCGGCACAGGGTCACCCTCGCCGGGCATAGAGGCATAAGGCCGTGTCTCTTCGAGGCGGCTTATCGTCCCACGCGCTTGCAGCTCGGCGATCCGCCCGGCGAAACCGGCGTCCCACAACGTGTTCTTCACCGTCAGCACGATGACGCCGCCTCGGCGGCAGATGCGTATCAGCTCGTCCAGGCCCTCGACCCCGACATGGCCGGAGGTGAAGACGCCGGCCGAGACGATGCCGGCATAGGTGCCGTCGGCGAACGGCAGAGCATCGCCCATCGCCAGGCGATGCAGCGCAGTGTAGACGCCCTTGGCGCCGGCCTTGTCCAGCATGCCTTGCGAGATGTCGAGCGCCTCGACCCTCGGATAGCCGGTGATGGCCAGCCATTCGCCGATCAGGCCGGTGCCGGCGCCGGCATCGAGCAAGGGTTCGGCGCCGCGCGGCAGGTGGCGGGTAAGCAGCGCCAGGCAGATCGTCGGGTGGCGATAGCCGGATGCCGACATGTCGGCGTCATAGGTCTCGGCCCAACTGTCATAAACCGCGGCCACTTCCTCCGGCCGCTTGGCGGCATAGGCCGCGCTTAGCGCGTTGTTGTGCTTGCCGTCCGCCATTTCTGCTCCCGCGCCGATTCGTACCCGCAATGGTAGCCAAGCGGCAAAAACTGTGGAACCGTTCCGCTATAAAACATCCTGTGATGGTAAAGGGGATGACGATGGACGAGGCGCGCGCCGCGTTGGCCACCATTCCGGCGCTGGCAGGCTATGACGGGCCGCTGGAGCGTTTGGCCGGCCTGACCAACAAGGTCTACAGGGCCGGCGAAGTGTGTCTGCGTATTCCCGGCAAGGGTACGGAAGAATATATCAACCGCGCAAACGAGGCGGTGGCGGCGCGCGAAGCGGCCAGGGCCGGAGTCAGCCCCGAGGTGCTTTATGCCGATCCCGCGTCCGGCCTGATGGCGACGCGCTTTATCGCCGGCGCCGAGACGATGTCGCCGGAGAAATTCAAGGCGCGGCCGGGCAGCCCCGCGCGTGCGGGCCAGGCATTCCGGAAGCTCCACTCTTCCGGCGCCATGTTTCCCTTCCGCTTCGAACTCTTCGCGATGATCGACGACTATCTGAAGGTCTTGTCGACCAAGGACGTGGCGCTGCCTTCCGGCTATCACGATGTGGTGCGCGAGGCAGGCGCGGTGCGCGCGGCGCTTGCCGCGCACCCTATCCCGCTCGCCGCCTGCCATTGCGATCCGCTGTGCGAAAACTTCCTCGACACCGGCGAGCGGATGTGGATCGTCGACTGGGAATATTCCGGCATGAACGATCCGCTGTGGGATCTCGGCGACCTCTCGGTCGAGGGCAAGTTCGATGCGGACCAGGACGAAGAACTGATGCGCGCTTATTTCGGCGGCGAGGCGAGGCCGGCCGAGCGCGGCCGCGTCGTCATCTACAAGGCGATGTGCGACCTCTTATGGACGCTCTGGGGCCTGATCCAGCTCGCCAACGATAATCCGGCCAACGATTTCCGCGCCTATGCCGACGGCCGCTTCGCCCGCTGCAAGGCATTGATGGAGACGGCGGAATTTTCGCCGCATCTCGCCGCCGTGCGAGAGGGCTGAACGCAGGCCTGAATCCTAATTCACGCCCTTCGGCACGTTCTCCGGCGGCACCTCTGTCTCCACCACCTTCTGGCGGTGGAAGATGAACATGCCGGCAAGCACGACGATGGCCGCACCGACAAGGATGCGCGGGCTGGGCACATCGCCGAAGAAGACCAGGCCGAAGACCACCGCCCACAGGAGCAGGCTGTAATGCAGCGGCGCCAAGGTTGACGCCGGCGCCAGCTTCAGCGCCCTTGTGATCATCAGATGCGCGGCGCAGGAGACGACGCCGAGCAGAAGCATGGCGCCGAAATCGAGCGCCGAGGGAGTGTTCCAGGCGCCGATTGTGAACAGGCCGCCGACAATCAGCGTGCCGATCGTCTGCCAGGTGACCAAAGTCGTATCGCTGGTGCCGCGCAGCAGGCGGCCGAGGATGATGGCGAAGCCGAAGGCGATGCTGCCCACCAGCGCGAAGGCCGAAGACAGCGAGAAGGCCGCCGAAGAGGGCTTCAGGATGATCAGCACGCCGCAGAAGCCGACAAGGATCGCCAGCCAGCGGCGCCAGCCGACCTTTTCGCCGAGCAGGAGGTGCGACAGCGCCGCGACATAGATCGGCCCCGCCATGTAGAAGCTCATCACGTCGGCGAGCGGCAGGTAGACGACCGCGGCATAGAAAAGCCCGGTATCGGTGGTGGTGGCCACGACGCGCAGGAACTGCAAAAGCGGCCGGTCCATGTGAAACAGCCTGCCCGTGCCCTGGTTGGCGATCATCGGGCCGAGCACGACGAAGGCGCCGATCGAGCGGATCAACACCACCTGCCCGACGGAGAAGCTCGCGACCAGCCATTTGCCCATCGCATCGTTCAGCGCGAACATGAAGTCGCCAGCCAGCATCAACAGGATGCCGGCGAGCAGCATGTTCCTGATCGTGAAATTGCGGGCGAGCGAAGCCATGCCGCTCCCTAGCGGCAAGCGGCCGGTTTGACGAGGGAAAATCGGCCAGCCGGTAAGACCAGCGACGGAAATCGGCTGGTTCTAGCCCGCCCTATGCCGCCGGTTCACCTGCGACGGCCGTCCCGCGATCGACAGCCGCGTTTCCTGTTTCGTCCGCTCGGCCACTACCTTGCCCCTGGCGATGACGGAGAGACGTTCGGGACGCAGACGCACGGCCTCGATCGCATTGCCCGCGTCGAGCACGACCAGGCTCGCCCGCTTGCCGACGGCCAGCCCCAGATGGTCGAGCCCCATGATGGCGGCATTGACATTGGTCACCATATCGAAGCAGCGCGCCATGTCGGCCGGGCTCGACATCTGCGCGACATGCAGGCCCATGAAGGCGACGTCAAGCATGTCGGCGGTGCCCAGCGAATACCAAGGGTCAAGCACGCAATCCTGGCCCCAGCCGACGCGGATGCCGAGCGCCTGCATCTCCTTCACCCGGGTCAGGCCGCGCCGTTTCGGGAAGGTATCGTGGCGTCCCTGCAGCATGATGTTGATCAGCGGGTTGGGGATTGCCGAAACGCCGGCCTCGGCGATGAGCGGCAAAAGCTTCGAGACGTAGTAATTGTCCATCGAATGCATGGAGGTGAGGTGCGAGCCGGCCACCCTGCCCTGCAGGCCGAGCCGTTGCGTCTCGAAGGCCAGCTGCTCGATATGGCGCGACAGCGGATCGTCGGTCTCGTCGCAATGCATGTCGACCATCAGCCCGCGTTTGGCGGCGATCTCGCAAAGCTCCGTCACCGAGCACGTGCCGTCAGCCATGGTGCGCTCGAAATGCGGGATGCCGCCGACGATGTCGACACCCATGTCGAGCGCGCGAATGGTATTCTTCAACGCGGTCGGCGAGCGATAGAGGCCGTCCTGCGGAAACGCGACCAGCTGCAGGTCGATATAGGGCGCGACGGTTTTCTTCACGTCGAGCAGGGCTTCCACCGCGAGCAGCCGATCGTCGCAGACGTCGACATGGCTGCGGATGGCGAGCAGGCCCATCGACACGGCCCAGTCGCAATAGGCGAGCGCGCGCTCGCGCACGGCCTCATGCGTCAAAAGCGGCTTCAGCTCGCCCCATAGCGCGATGCCTTCGAGCAGGGTGCCGGACGCATTGATGCGCGGAATGCCGTAGGACAGCGTGGCGTCCATATGGAAATGCGGATCAACAAAGGGCGGCGAGACCAGGTTGCCGCGCGCGTCGATCTCGGTCGGTGAAGAGCCCGGCAAGTTCGGTTCGATCGCCCGGATGGTTTCCCCTGCAATGCCGATATCGGCAATCCTGCCGTCCGGCAGCGTGCCGCCGCGCACGATGAGGTCGAAATCCATCTGTCGTCACCCTTTTCCCAAGAATCGGCACTCATCGTGGCTGAAAAGACTGCCTGGCGCAGCCTTTTCTTTCCCCGGCAGCCGAAAGGTTCCATCGCGCCGCAACTCGCTCTATAAGCCGCCTCTCGTCCTCGTGGCGAATCCGAAATTCTTGGCAAGCCAGAGACAGGATCGGCCGTTGTTTCGCTTCTTCCGCTCCACGGAAAACCAGCGCCTCATCGCGAGGCTGGTGAGGGAATCCTTCCACGAGCATAAATTCGGCTATGGCGCCGCGATCGTGTCGATGCTGGTGGTGGCCGCCATGACCGGCGCCAGCGCCTGGATCCTGCGCGAGATCACCAACGAATTCGTCGTCTTCAAGAGGCTCGACCGCGTCAACCTGATCGCGGCGGGCGTCGCGGCGATCTTCCTGCTCAAGGGTTTTGCCAGCTTCGTCCAGGCCTATTTCATGAGCCGCGTCGGCAACGCCATCATCGCCGACCGGCAGCGCAAGATCTACGATCGCATCCTGGCGCAAGGCATTGAATTCTACCATTCGACCTCGTCGGCCGAATTGATCGCCCGCATGACCAACAATGCGCAGGCCGCGCGCAGCGTGCTCGACCTCGTCGTCACCTCCTATGTGCGCGACCTGGTGACATTGATCGTCCTGGTCGGGGTCATGGTCTGGCAACAGCCGGCGCTGTCGCTGATCTGCTTCGTCGCCGGGCCGATTGCCATCTACGGTGTCAACCGCATCCTGAAGCGCGTCCGCAAGATCGCGGCGATGGAATTCATCTCGCTCGGCCAGATCGTGCATGTGATGCAGGAGACGGCGATCGGCGTGCGTGTCGTCAAATCCTTCAATCTGGAAGCCGCGATGCGCAAGCGCATGCACAAGGCGGTTTCGGACGTCGAAACCCGCGCCAACAACATCGCGACACTGGAAGCCGCCACCAGCCCGGTGATGGAAACGCTGGCGGGTCTGGCGATCGCCGGCGCCGTGCTGGTCAGCGGCCTGCTGGTGCTGCAGGGCGGCCAGATGCCGGGCAACATCATGGCCTTCATCGCAGCACTGCTGCTGGCCTATGAGCCGGCAAAGCGCCTGGCCCGCGTGCGCATCTCGCTCGAGACGGGCATCGTCGGCGTGCGCATGATGTTCCAGCTCGCCGACCGGCCGCTGACGCTCGCCGAGAAACCCGGCGCCGCGCCGCTGCAACCCGGTCCGGGCGAAATCCGCTTCGACAATGTCAGCTTCGCCTACCCGGAGAGCCCGCCGGTGTTCGAAGGCTTCAACCTGACGCTTGCCGCCGGCAAGATGACGGCGCTGGTCGGGCCGTCGGGCAGCGGCAAGTCGACGATCCTCAACCTGATCATGCGCATGTACGACCCGCAGACCGGCAGAGTGCTGTTCGACGACCAGGACATCTCCTTCGCGACGCTCGATTCGCTCAGGCGCAAGATCGCTTATGTCAGCCAGGACACGTTCCTGTTTGCCGGCACCATCATGCACAATATCCGCCTCGGCCGCGAGGGCGCGACCGACGAGGAGGTGATCGCCGCCGCCAAGGCCGCCAATGCGCATGACTTCATCAGCGCCATGGCCAAGGGCTACGACACGGAGGTCGGCGAGAACGGCTCGCTGCTCTCAGGCGGCCAGCGCCAGCGCATCTCGATCGCGCGCGCCATGCTGCGCAATGCCGAGATCCTGCTGCTCGATGAGGCAACCAGCGCGCTCGACGCCGAGTCGGAAGCGCTGTTCCGCGACGCGCTGCAGCAGCTCACCGCCGGGCGCACGACGATCGTGATCGCGCACCGGCTGTCGACCGTGCACCAGGCCGACACGATCGTGGTGCTGGAAAAAGGCAAGGTGCTGGAAAGCGGCCCGCACAAGACTCTGCTCAAGCAGGGCGGGCTTTACCAGAAGCTTTATGAATATCAGCTGATGCCGTGACGCGGCGCCTCTCCTTCTCCCCTTGTGGGAGAAGGTGTCGCCGAAGGCGACGGATGAGGGATGTTCCAGTTTGGCGGCGCCGCTCATCCAGTCGGAATTGGCCGACGTCTCACTCCGCTGGAGCACCCCTCATCCGTCTCGGCGCTGCGCGCCGATCCACCTTCTCCCACAAGGGGAGAAGGGGGAGCCTAGAGCGTTTCACTGCTCGATAGAATCGGAAGGGATTCCCGCTCGGTTGGATTTGTGATTCAAGATGCTGGCTGGATTGGAGGCCAGCATC
>NZ_JAIUHR010000002.1 GCF_020165195.1 Mesorhizobium sp. CA14
TCTGCCCTGCGGCCGAAGCGGTGGCGCTGCAGCTCCTTGATGATTTGGCGCAACCGTTCGTTCTCGGCACGCTCCGCTGCGAGCATCGCCTGAAGCGCGATCGGATCGTTGGTCAGTGGCTCGGCCGGATTGGTCACAAAGCCGATTCAATCATGCATTCCAATAGTTTGCCAGCGCCTTGGCCGTCCGTGGAATCAACTTGCCGCGACCGGCGCGCGCGTCTCCCGGGCGTCATGCACGCGACGCCAATCCAACCCTTCCAGCAGCGCCTGCAATTGCGCCGCCGTCAACCTCACCACGCCATCGGTGATGGCAGGCCAGCAGAATTTTCCGTCCTCCAGGCGCTTTGCCAGCAGGCACACGCCGGTGCCGTCGAAGTAGACCAGCTTGACCCGGTCGGCACGCTTCGCCCTGAAGACGTAGACTGCGCCGGAGAACGGATCGGCGCCCATCGTGTCGCGCACCAGCGCCGCCAATCCCTCGGCGCCCTTGCGGAAGTCCACCGGCCTGGTCGCCACCATGACGCGCACGGCGCCGGTCGGGCCGATCACGACGAACTCTTCAGCGCACGGATCACCGCCGCCACCGTCCTGGCGTCGGCGCCACGGCCAACCCGCATGGCGACACCGTCAATCTCAAGTTCGATCACCCCGGCGACCCGGGCGGCCTTCCGTTTCCGCTGCGTCGCCGGCCGCATTGCTGCCGGCTCCGACCTTGGCCCTGCGACCACCGCCGGAACAAACAGCGGTTCGGGCGCCGCCGGTTCCGCCGCCGGCAGACGGGCGGCTCGACGCCAGGCGAACAGTTGCTGCGGGGATAGTGCATATCGGCGAGCCACCGCGCTCACGCTCTCGGCGGTCTCGTAGCTTTCCGCCACGATCCGCGCCTTCTCCTCCGGCAGCCACTCGCGTCGCCGACCCGCGCCGGTGAATATCTCCAGCCGACGGATCGGCTCCTCGTCCTTGGATTTAAGCGTAAGCTCTGAAATCGTCATGTGTCGAAGCCTTCAAAGGCTCCAAACATCGCGGCTTAACGCAACCCGCGAAAGGTGCGGTCGGAACAGCGCTTACCCTGCGGGCAATATCGGCGCGTGCCTGCTCAAGGGCGACCAGCGTTTTTTTTAAAACTCAGGCCTTCGCGGCGCAGGAACTGCCACACTGCGTTGTGCGAGACCTTGACCCCGCGAGCGGCCAACTCGTCCTTCAGCCGATGCAGAGTCAATTCACAGGTCTGATTGATCCGCTCCACGATGAAGGCACGGTGCGGCTCCAGCACCCTCTTGCGATGCCCGCCCATTTTGCCAGGCGCTATCGAGCCGGTCGCCTGATGACGCTGCAACAACTTCACCGCCGCCGAAACCGAAATGCCGAACCGCTTGGCGGCCGACCGGCGGCTCTCGCCGCTCAAAACTGCCGCTACAACCCGCTCGCGAAGATCATCGGAAAGAGGTCGAACCATCTGATGCTGGCCTCCAATCCAGCCAGCATCTTGAATCACAAATCCAACCGAGCGGGAATCCCTTCCGATTCTATCGAGCGGTGAAACGCTCTAGGCTAGAAATGGCCCGACACTGGCGCCGCTGCGCCGTATACTCGCGGCAGGAGCATGGGAACTCGTCGAGCGTACTCGTCATACTCAGGGAAAGCGGCCCGCAATACTTTTTCTTCGTTGATCAAGCGCCGATATTGAAAAGCGAGACAGACTATGCATACCGTCACTGTAGCCCACTTCGGATTGCGCAGGACGATACCGAGCAGCACAACAGTTTCACAAACATAAAGCGGATGACGCACAATTCGGTAGGGACCCGTTGTGACGAGCCGCCTCGCCTGCGCAACGATACTGAATGATCTGCCAAGCCACCACAGGCAGGAAATACAAAGCACGAAGCCGAAGATTGTCACTGAGTCTGCTACGAGCTCAAGCTGCGGAGCTATTTGGGCCCGAGGAACCGCGATCAAAGTTACCGTAGCAAATGAACCAATAAGCGCCGATATACGAGGTTCGACGCCCTCAGCCGTCTTAAGCGGCGAGAGGCGAGCTACAGTGGTGATGACCATTAGAGACACAAAACATATGGCAGCGATCTCAGCTACAACATCGATTATCCGGACGCCCGTCCACTCTCCGCTTGCTTGAATCGCGGTAATGAGCCCCAGAGTTTTCAAAGTCACCCAGAATGTGAAGTACAGCGTCATCGTCGCACGACCTATGAAGTCACGCATCTCTGGTGAAGGAAGCTTCATTGGCTTTATCCTTTGGGATCAGTGGATAAACGAGTTGCTCGACGTAGGTTGGCGGTATTGTATCATCGACGCCGTACCGCTCCGGCACCACATCGCCGGGCAAATACATGGTGCCGAAGAGCATATCGATAAGTGAAATCTGGGCGGCGAAATTCTTGTCATATGCGGCGCGCTGGTTGGCATGGTGCCAGTGATGGAATTGGGGCGACGCTATCAACCATCGAAATGGTCCTACGTTCATCTTTACGTTGGCATGTAACAACAGGGCGTGCCCGTAAGAAATAGCTGCGAATATTGTTATGGCGTCATTGCTGAAGCCCAGCAGAAATACTGGCACGAGCGACGCGCTTTTTGTAAGAATCTGATCCACCGGATGCACACGGGATCCGGCAAGCCAGTCCAGCTCTTCGATGCTGTGGTGAATCGCATGAAAGCGCCACAGGAACGGGATGGCATGAAAAGCACGATGCGCCCAATAAAGCCCAAAGTCCGCGATTAGAATGATCTCAATAAGCTGCAACGAAATGGGCTGCGACGATACAGCTGGCGCAACGTATGCAGGCACCAACTGACCAACTGTGCTCGTTGCCAGTGCAACAACCGCAGCCAGACCAAGCTTGATGGGAATGCCATTGAATAACGCGTAGATCAGGTCGTTGAAGAATGCCTTTCGAAGAATCTTCTGATGTGGTCGCAAGGCGAATAGGTATTCGGCCGGCAGGAAGATCAGAGCCGAAATTAGGATAGCCTTGAGATTTATGAGGTCCATTCAACAGCTTCCGCGACAAGCCGCAATTCAACCACTCGACCAGCTTTAGCGCAAGCTAATGGTTTCCGAACGGTTAATCGAAGAACGGCCCGTTGTGTCAAAACGGATTAACGAACGCCTTGGCGCCCAATATGACGTCAAACGCTATCGTGCAGATTGCAGCGATGGCGATGGGTACGCCAAAGGGCACAACCCCCTTACGATCCAGATGCTGGATGTAGACGCGAAAGACCCCCTCCGGCAGCATAAACGGAAATTTCATAACCATCGCGGTGGCGAGGGCGAGCACGAGGAGTAGGACGGAAAACACGGCGAGGCCGCTGCCTCCGATCAAAAACGGCATGACGGCCATGAGCTTCACGTCGCCGGCGCCAAGCTTGCGTAAGGCCCAGAACGGAAAGAGCACGACGAACAGCAGCAATCCGGCGAGCGCGCTCATTCCCATGTCCCACCAGGTTCCTGCGACTACAGCCGTTAACTGAAGAGAGCCGAGGCCGAGGCATATAAGCAGCAGCACGTCCCGGTTGGCAATCTTCTGCGTTGTGAAATCAGTCCAGGCTATTCTGCCAAGAAGCAGGATGGCCAGCACCCTGAGCAACAGCGATGCGGCGAGCAAAAGGCTCATGACCGCTCTATGTTCCGCACGCTGGACGATAGCAGCTTCAGATTGTTGGCCACGGTCGGGTCGTTGGGCGCGAGCTCGTATGCCTTGAGGAAGTTGCTGCGCGCGTCCTGCAGCTTGCCGCGCAGCAAATAGGAATAGCCGACATTGTTGTAATATTCAGGCGTCGCTCCGAGCAGCTTGTAGGCACGGCCGTAGGCCATATCGGAAAGATCGAAGCGACGGATGCGGTCGCAGGATGCGGCAAGGCCCAGCCATGCCACGCCGTCATTGGGTGCCAGCCGCGTGGCCTTGTAGAACAGGGCGCCAGCGTTGCCGTAGTTTTCGGAACGGAACTGGGTCTTGGCCTCGGTGACCGCCTGGTCTGAAGCGTAATAGTCGACATCGCTTACCGTTTTCAGCCCGTCGAAGGCGTCGCCGAAGGCAGTGTAGTCGCCTTTTGCCGGCTCGTTGGTGCGTACAACGCCGCCGGTGGCGCCCGTTTGACAGCCGGCAATTGCTATCATCAACAGGCCGGCTGTAACGGCTATCAGCTTCTTCATGTGGCTTCCCCGAGAGTCCCCCGACCCATATTAGGACCAAAGCATATGTTCAACTAGAAGAAAACGCCTTTCATGCGGATGAGGACCGGCAACATGACAACCATCATCACGACCGGAAAGATGCAGAGCCCCAGAGGAATCATCATCTTGACCGGCAGCGCATTGGCCTGCTCTTCCGCGCTCATGATCCTCTGGGTACGCATCTCGTCGCTATACACCCGCAACGCTTCCGTGAGGCTGGTGCCGAGTTCCTCCGATTGCCGGAAGAGAACCGCCAGTGCCTTCGCCTCGTCGAGGCCGATGCGATCCGCAAGCTCACGCAACGCCTCGCGCAACGGCTTGCCGGCGCGCAACTGCAAGTTCATGATGGCGAGTTGGATTCCGAGCCACTTGTGGGTGCCGGCGAGTTCGGCTCCCACTCGATCAACCGCCCCCTCGAGACTCATGCCTGCATCGGCGCAGGTGATCATCATATCCATGAAGTCGGGAAATCCTCGGCGATAGATTTGCTTTTGGGTGTTTTCAAAACGATCCAGCATGATGCTGGGAATGACTATACAGCCCAGCCCAAGCAAGGCGGCGCCGAAAAAAGCGAGCACGCTAGGCAGTTGAGGCGGCAGCAGAGCCGACAGGAGTGCGAAACTACCGAGAAACCCGGCACACACCGCACCGAGTCGTGAAAGCATATAGATGATCGGAGCGCTCGGTTGGTGGAACCCAGCCCTAAATAGCTTTGCTTCGAGCGCATTGGGTTCCCCGCGCTCCTTCTCAAGGGCCCGGAAGTAAGCGTCGACTGGTCGTTGAGCCAAAATCTTGTTGATTTCCTGCTGCGCAGCAAGCGAACGACGACTGGTTACACCTTCCGACAGAAGACTGTCGGCGATCCGCTTTCTCGTCTCAAGAACCGGCGCCAGCATCAAGGCGACCAATAAGAAGAGCGCGCCCGCCGCGATGAAAACGGCTACGGAAAGCAGTTGGGCGGAATTTCCAAGGTCGTTGAACAAGCTAGTCTCGCATTCTAGAAATCGAAATTGACCATCCGATACATGATGTAGTCGCCCAGGAGCGCCCAGCACCCGAAGATGACGAAGACGGGCACAATGATCGGATTGCCCCAAACGTCGCCATAGTAGCTAGGCGCAACGCCCCATAAGATCAGAAACATGAGCACCGGGAAGAGAGAAATGATCCATGCCGACATTCGCCCCTCTGCCGACAAGGCCCTGATCTTCAGCCGAAGTTTACGCCGCTCCCGCATCACTAAAGCAAGGTTGGACAGTATCTCGGTGAGATTGCCGCCCGTTTTGGCCTGTATCGACAGAGACACCGACAGGAGGTGCAGTCCTTCGAAGCCGACCCGCTCCGACAGCCTGCGGACAGCCTGCTCTAGACTCAGGCCAAAGGAGATCTCGTCAGAGACGATACCAAATTCGGTTCCGAGGGGATCCGGCATTTCACGAGCGACCAGCCCGATCGCCACCGTTGTCGGATGACCTGCGCGGAGCGACCGCACGATCATGTCGAGGGCATCGGGTAGTTGGCTTGCGAATTTGTTGATTCGTTTACTCCTGGCCCGCTTCAGTACAAGTAAAGGCAGGGCAACTGAAATAAGGAGAAAAATGAGAGCCGCTACAACTGCCGAGGATCCCATTAGAAGAACCGCGATCAAAGCCAGCACTAGGGCAGCCAGTACAAAGACGGTAGCAAAACTGATCGGATTACCGGTTATGCCGGACTGTGTATAAAGGCGATTGAGGCTAATGGCGCCGAAAATGAAATCGCCTGACGCGGTCAAGCCGCGCTCCTGCAGAAGTCCCTGCAGGCTCTGTTCCGCAGCCGCATGATCGCCCATCAATTGGAGGCGGCGGTTTATGATTCCGGCTCGCGCTCGCGTTCCGGCTATAGAAACGAACATCACTTCGACCGCGAGAATGACAGACGCCGCAGCCAGCACGTATATGAGATAAAGCAGAGTCTGACCGGTCGGGATCATAAAGGAACCTGAGGATTGAAAGCATCCTTCGCGAAATGATGGCCCAAGGTTGCGACCTCAGTCGCAAAACGTGGCCGAACACCCGTAGCGCGGAACTCGCCTACGATTGACCCGTCTGAAGCAACATCGCGACGAACGAAATGGTAGATCTCTTGGAGTTGGACGACGTTGCCCTCCATGCCGGTGATCTCCGAAATCGATACGACCCGCCGGCCGCCATCCGAAAGGCGCTGCGTCTGTATGATGATGTCGATGGCTGAGGCGATCTGAGCGCGGATCGAGTCATTGGTCATCGGCATGCCCGCCATGCCAACCATTTGCTCGAGGCGCGAGATCGCATCGCGGGGCGTGTTGGCGTGAATGGTTGTCATTGAGCCTTCGTGACCAGTGTTCATGGCCTGCAGCATGTCAAAGGCCTCCTCGCCGCGCACTTCGCCTACGATGATGCGGTCTGGACGCATGCGCAGCGCATTCTTCAGCAGCTCGCGCTGACGAACCTCCCCCTTCCCCTCGACATTGGGCGGGCGCGTTTCGAGCCGGCCGACATGCGGCTGCTGCAATTGCAGTTCCGCCGCGTCCTCGATCGTAACAAGGCGCTCCTTGGCAGGGATGTAACTTGATAGGGCATTCAGCAACGTGGTCTTGCCGCTGCCAGTGCCGCCGGACACAAGGATCGACTTGCGCGCTTGCACGGCGATGCGCAGCAGTTCGATCATCGGCTGACGGATCGAATTGAACGCCATCAGCCGCTCGAGCGAATAAGGGTTTTTGGAGAATTTGCGGATCGACACCAGCGGCCCATCGACGGATATCGGTCGCACCGCGATATTGACACGCGAACCGTCGTCAAGACGCGCATCGACCATAGGAGCCGATTCGTCGACCCGCCTTCCGATATTTGAGACGATCTTGTTAACGATTCGCAGAAGATGAGCTTCATCGCGAAAGCGAATGGCTGTTTCTTCTAAAACGCCACGGCGCTCGACGAAGACATGCTTGTGCGTGTTAATCAGAATATCCGCGATAGAGTCATCCTTGAGAAGAGGCTCGATCGGTCCAAGCCCGAGCATCTCGTCGGCCGTGTCACTGGTCAGTTGGTCAAGTTCGCGCGCATTCAGGGGCACGTTACGGCCTCGGACGAACTCGCGCACGATCGGCAGTATCTCGTTGAGTATTTCGTCCTTGGACGCATTTTCGAGCGCAGTCAGGTTGAAGCGATCGATGAGGTGGCGATGGAGATCCACCTTCAAAGAGAGGAAGTCCTCGTCCTGTGATTCGGCCTGCATAACCGGAGCGCTTGCGGCCCCGCTCAATGCCGGAACGGGCGCCGACTGCGCCGCCTTCTGTTCGTTTGACCCTTTGATGAAGCGACCCAGCATATCGCTGAACCCCTGCTTGTTTCCCCAGCGTCGAAACTAAGCGTTAACCACGACCCGCACAAGCGGCCTTGAGGACACACTGGACGTATTACTTGCGACATAGTTAAGAAGCGGATTCCGAGAAATCGTTTTATTTCCGGATTGCACCGGGCAATAGACCAAAGTCCTAGGACCTTTGTCGCTTCGCCCGCAAACTTGGCTTGTAACGCGTTAGATATAATGGTCTATGCATATTTTCTAATATGATCGAGGCGATGGCATAGCTGCGGCGGAATTGTGAACGAATGGTTAAAATCGCTTGAAAAGTGAGCCGAATCAAGCTTTTGTCAAAATTTAAAGGGCCCCAAATCGAGTATTGAAGGGTTAAGGGACTGTTAATCCATTTGACTTGGCTTTTTTGCGCGACCTAGGATTGAAGGTGACGGGGGATGCTTGGGTATGGGGTTCATCCTTAGGCTCGTCTCGTCGGGTTAAAACCTCCAAAGGAGAAATTGGCATGAAGAAGCTCATGACGATGGCCCGGCAGTTCCGCGACGATGAAGACGGCGCTGCTATGGTCGAATACACGGTTCTGCTCGGCATCATCACAGTGGCCGTTATCGCCACTGTGGTGCTGGTCGGGACCTGGGTCTCCGGCCGGTGGACTGCGCTGAATACCGCGCTCACGACCGCAACGGCCTAATTTGAATTGCGAAGAAATGGCCCAAGCTATTTTGGGTTGGGCCATTTCGAGGCATGCATGGATTCGGCTTCGGCCGGTCCGCGATTTCGATCTTTGAGGGTACATCGGCATGGAAAAGTTTGTGACGATGGCTCGGCAATTCCGAGACGGCGAAGATGGCGCCGCGATGGTCGAATATACAGTGTTGCTTGCTATCATTACGGTCGCTGTCATCGCTACCGTGATCTTAGTTGGCACCTGGGTCAGCGGCCAGTGGACGGCGCTCAACGCAGCACTGACAACTGCAACTGCATAAGATCAATTGAAGCTGCAGGCGCCAAGTCCTAGTACAGTTTCTCGGCACCCATAGAGCGGGCGCCGAGAACGGCAAAATGAGCGGGTGGCGGGGATGCGTGCAAATACCATAGTAATGATCATTCTGGCTGGCGTCTTCGGAGTTCTGGCCGTCGTGCTGGTCAACATGTGGCTGGCGAACCAGCGCAGCGCCATGGCAAGGCCCGGCGATCTACCGCGCGATACGGTTGTGGTGGCCGCCACTCCGCTTAAATTCGGCGACTCACTGAGCGCGGACAAGTTGCGCGAGATCCCGTGGCCCGCTGGCGCTGTTCCGGCCGGCGCGTTCAAAACGACCAAGGATCTTCTGGCCGGCGACGGTGCCAAGCAGGCGCTTCAGGCGATCGGCGTCAACGAACCGGTGCTCGCCACCAAAATCACAGGCCCAGGCCAACGCGCCACACTTTCGGCCGTGCTGGCGGAGGGCATGAAGGCCGTCTCGATCCGGGTGAACGACGTGCTCGGCGTGGCGGGATTCGTTTTCCCGGGTGATCGGGTCGACGTGTTGTTGACTCGCACCGCGCATAGCGACGGAGGTCCAGACAAGAGCTACGTCGACGTGCTGCTGCAGAGCGTCAAGGTGCTTGCCGTCGACCAGGTGGCTGACGAAAGCAAGGACAGCCCCACTGTCGTGAAGGCTGTGACCGTCGAAGTCAGCACCAAGGATGCGCAAAAGCTCACCCTTGCGGCCGATGCCGGCCAGTTGTCGCTGGCGCTCCGTCAAGCAGCCGCCAGCAAGGCAGAATCGACCGAGCGTATAACGCTGTCGGATCTTACCGGCGACACGCCGGAGGACGTCGCCAAGCGGCAGGCGGAACTCGATAGACAAAAAGCCGCCGACGCCGCGGCTGCGGAAGAGCGTAAGCGCGTCGAAGACGAACGCAAGCGTTCAGACGAAAAGATTGCCGGCCTGGCTCAAGCCGTAGATCGGGTGGGCAGCCAAATCGACCAGTTGAGCAAAACGAAGCCCACTGTGGCGCCCGCACCACAACCGCAGGAAGTTGTTAAGGAAGTGGTAAAATATGTACAGCCGGAGCCACCCGCCCGAGCTACAATCGGCGTCTTTCGTGGCGTGAAGCTCGAAACCTATGACGTGCCACGCCAACGCTAAAAAGCGGGCGGCAAACGAGGGGCTGCCGATCAGGCAGCAGTGGGAGACGAGGATGAAGGGGTTTTGGGTGAGGATGGCGGCAGCTGCGCTATCCTTTGCGGCGTTGTCGGCGATCCACGGCTATTCGGCGAAAGCGGCTGACCGCTTCATCGACGTATCGAGCCCGTCGCTCCATCGCATCTTCATTCCGATCTCGCAATCCGCGACGATCCAGGTGAACGCCACCTTGGGCGACATCGTCGTCGGTGACGAGAAGATCGCCGATGCGCAGCCGATGACAGACAAGACGCTCTACATCATCGGCAAGAGCCTCGGCACCACGACGGTCAATCTCTTTTCAGAGGACAAGCGCTCGCTGGGTGCGATCCAGATCGAGGTCGGCCAGGATGTCAGCGATATGGCGGCAGCCATCCGCCAGGTGGCGCCGAAGGCGCGCATCGAGATCGGTTCGATCAACGGCAAGGTTCGGCTGAGCGGCCATGTCAAGGATGCCGCGACGTTGGCGCAAATCGTCGAAGTCACACAGCAGTATGGACCCGACTCGATCATCAACGCCGTAACGATCGACGACAGCGAGCAGGTCAATCTCTCGGTTCGCATCCTGGAGGCCAAGCGCAATGCCGGCCGCGACCTCGGTGTTTCGTTCAAGGGCCAAAACGGCAGCGGGTCGACTAAGTTCGGAACCGGTGTCGCCGCAGTCGACAAGGATAAGGTGGTGCTTGGATCTGGGGAGCTTTTGAGTGACCTTCTGTCCACCGCCAGTCCGTTCGGAGCACTGATCACCCGCGTCATCGACAGCAACATCAAGGTCGATTTGATAATCGAGGCACTGGAGTCAAAAGGTGTGGTGCGCCTTTTGGCTGAACCAAACCTCACCACGGTTTCCGGCGAAACCGCCAGCTTCAACGCCGGCGGCGAGGTGCCGATCCGCAGCGTCAACAGCCAGGGCGAAATCGAAATCGTATTCAAGCAATTCGGCGTCAATCTGAACTTCACGCCGGTAGTGCTCGACGACGGCAAGATCCACATCAAACTGGCGCCGGAAGTGAGCGATCTGACCGGGTTCACCCCCGCGGGCGACCCGATCTTCACCAACCGCAAGCTGGCAACCGTGGTCGATCTGCGCGACGGCCAGAGCTTCGCGGTGGGTGGCCTGCTCTCAAGCAAGAACACGAGGCTGCAGGATCAGGTACCGTGGCTGGGCCAAGTGCCGATCATCGGCGCACTGTTCCACAATTCGAGCACGCAGAAGGAGGAGACGGAGCTGGTCGTCATCGTCACGCCGCATCTCGTGCGGCCGGTGAAGCCCGGCGAACAGCTGGCGACACCCTTCGACAAGACCAAGCCCGCCAATGATCCGGAACTTATGCTGCTCGGCCAGCTCGAAGTCAGCAAGGACATGATCCGCATGTACGAACATGGCGAGGGCGTCACCGGGCCCTATGGCCACATGCTGGATGTAAAATCGAAGGACAAGCTGCTCTATGTCAAGAAATAAGCTCCTGTTCGTCCTTCTCAGCTCCAGCCTGCTTGCGGGCTGTGCGGCCGACTATCTAAACAATTACGACACGATGACGCTGGCATCGGGCGACTCGCAGAAGGCCAATCAGCTGCTGCAGACGGTCGATCCATACAACCCGGCCTCGAACAACACCAGGATCGAAGGCGATGGGGTACGATCCGTCGGCATCGTCCAGAAATACAAGCTTCCGCCATCGCCAGCGCCGACGACGAACATGACGGTCAATGTCGGCCCGTCGAGTGCGGCCACGACGAACGCAACACCGTGAAAAAAAGGTGCGGTTTGAAAAGCGCTGGGTGACGAGGCCAAGCGCTGAGAACAGAGAGTAAGGTCATGTTGGGGACCATACGCAAGTTCTGGCACGATCAGAGAGGCATAGCCCTACTCCTCGTCAGCATCATGTTGCCGGCTATCATCGGCTTTTCGCTGCTGGCGATCGATATGAGCCGAGTCAACAATATGCACAACGACCTGCAGAAGGGCGCTGACGGCTTGGCCTTGGCCGCTGCAGCAGAGTTGGATGGCCGCACCGATTCGATCGTGCGCGCCGATCGAGCATTGTCGACACTGGTGTTCAACAAGTATACCTTCTCCACAGCCAACATTCCGCAAACATTGCTAGCTGCCGGGGTGACGAGAACCTACCTCCGGTCGCTTCCCGCCTCAGACAGTTCGCCCATAGCGGCAGCCAACATCATCACTGACGAAGTGACGGATGCGCCGAACGCCCGGTTCATCCGCGTGACGGTGACACCTGTCGGCTTCGCGGCCATATTCCCGGCGTCATTCTTGACCGGGAACGCCGCGAACAACAGTTTCAACGTCGGCGCGGTCTCTGTTGCCGGGTTCACCTCCGGTGTCTGCAACTACACCCCTGTCTTCATCTGCAATCCATACGAGATGGTGAACGGCACTAACGCCGCCGGCGGCGTGACCCTGGAGCAGGCCGTGGCGGATCCGTCAATTCGCAGGCGGCTGATCGAACTCCGTACAGTGGGAAACAATGCTGCATACGGGCCTGGCAATTTCGGATTCCTGGCGCCGCCCAGCACTGTCGGCAACGGCGCTCAAGGACTCGCGCAAACAATCGCCACATCCAAGCCGCTCGGCTGTTATTCCTCCCAGGGTGTGAGCACGAAGACCGGCCAAAACACTGGTCCGATCCAAGACGCCTTCAACGTGCGTTTTGGAATCGATGCCAGCGGCAATGGCTTCAATAGCCCAGACTACGGTCCGGCCGCCAACGTTCGGAAGGGAGCGTCGGCGAATGGGAACGGAAACCAGTGCCCGAAGTATAACCAGCTGACTTTTAATGCGACCGGCGACATGGGGCTGCCACGCGATGCCACCACGCCCTATATGAGCGGCCGTATGGGCGATGGAAACTGGAATCTGTCTGGCTATTGGAGCACCAATTTCGGCGGGACCAGCTATCCTTCTTCCTGGGATACGAGCAAGCCCACCCGGTACCAGGTCTACAAATACGAGATCGCGAATAATCTGGTAGATCACGCCTCCACAGGCGGCGAAGTTGGAACACCGCCGAGTAGCTGCCAGCCGCCGGTGACATCTGTCGATCGTCGTCTGCTTTACGGTGCGATCCTCAACTGCAATGCGCTCGAGGCCGCCGGGAATGATCTGAACGGCAACAGCACCAATCTCCCCGTCGAGGCCTTTGCCAGCTTTTTCCTGACGGAGCCTGTCGCAGGCGCGAATTCAGGCGGCTCCGTTTTTGTCGAGCTCGTCGACGTGACAGGCCGTGGAGGCCAGGGAACTCTGGACAGTTTCCTCCGCGACGAAGCCCAGCTCTACCGGTGACGACAATGCTTAGACTCGTCACTCGGTATCTTAAAAAATTTCGACACGACCAATGCGGCGCGGTCATGGTCGAGATGACCCTCATCGCGCCATTGATGCTTACGCTTTCAGCCGGCGTGTTCGAGTTCGGCAATCTCATCCACGACAAGCTTCTGATGGAAGCCGGTCTTTCCGATGGAGCCCGTTTCGGCGCGCGCTGCAACAGCCAGATCTACACGGATGCCGGGCTGGCGGCGATAGACTGCGCAGCCATGGCCACCAACATCGCCGTTTACGGCAAGCCTACCCCAACGCAGACGGACGTTCCGCGAATCGCAGGTTGGGCGACAGCCAACGTCACCGTCACGATCGGGACCGGCTGCCACAATGCGGTGGTTGGCGGCGTCACGCAGTATCGGTCCACGACGGCGCAAGTCTGCGTCGTCGAGGCGGACGGCACCTATCCCTATAGCGGCGTGGGCCTGCTATCGGTGATCGGCATTGGTACGATCAACCTGACCGGCTCACATCAAGAACGGTTGATGCGGTTCTGACGATGATCAGGCGTTTCGCAAGATCCGAAGACGGCGTGGCCATGGTCGAGATGACTATCGTGTCTACCCTGCTCTTTGCGCTGACGCTCGGCTTCGTAGATTTTGGCTATGCCTTCTACCAGTGGAATGCGGCAACCAAGGCCGTCCAGGTCGGGGCGCGGCTGGCCTCAATATCCGATGCCGTCGCGACCAACCTTGCTACCGCCGCACCGACGGCTAACCCCGGCGCGCCCGTGGTGGCCGGGGCCTACGGTCCGTTCGTTTGCAGTTACAGCAGTGGCACGGGGTCCTGCACCAACAATGGCGGATTCAATGCCGCTGCTTTCAGCCAGATATTCCGCGGCGACACAGCCAACACCAACGACGACACCTGCCCGGCGCTTACCGGCACCCAGCGGCCCGGAATGTGCCACTTCTTTCCAGGTCTGCTGCGCAGCAACGTCGTCGTCACCTACACGGCGACCGGGCTCGGCTACCAGACCCGCCTCGGCGGTCCCGTGCCGACGATCACAGTCAGTCTTCAGAACCGGACTTTCCAGTTCTTCTTCCTTCAGGGACTGATGGGCTTCGCGAACATCAACATGCCCTCCATGCTGAGCACGGTCACGGGCGAAGATTTGAAGAGTACGTTCCCATGAACGCCATCGACACCAGAGTTCTCCCGACCAAGCGCAAGCAGGTGGCGCTGTTTTCCGGTGATGCGAATTTCAAGCGCGACGTCACCACCCGGCTCGACGCGCTGGCGATCTATGACGTCAAGGTCGCGGACGCGGCGGAGTTCCTGAAGGGGCCGCCTGTCGACAGCCGGCCCGGCATCATCATCCTCGATCTCGCCAATGGCGAACTGCTCGGCAATCCGGCAATCGTCGATGCGCGCGCGGCCTGGGCGTCAGTGCCGCTGATCGCGATCTCGGACGAGCTCACCTCCGAGCAGACGCGCGTTCTGGTGCGCATGAACGCGTCCGACTGGCTGCACAAGCCGCTCGACGCCAAGGAACTGCTCAACGCCGTCACCTTCCACGACACCGGCAGCCAGGGCACCAAGAGCCGCATCATCACCTTCATTGCCGCCAGCGGCGGCGCCGGCGCCACCACGCTGGCGATCTCGGCGGCCGAGTATCTCGCCTCGAAGTCGGCCGAGCGGGCGGCCGCGACCTGCCTCGTCGACCTCGATTTCCAGAGCGCCAATTGCGGCGCCTATCTCAACCAGTTCAACCAGTTCGACCTCTCCGGCATCATCGGCCAGCCGGACCGGCTGGATGTCGAGCTGATGGACGTCATCAAATTGTCGCGGCCCTCCGGCCTCACGCTCTATTCCTTCGAGCGGCCGCAATTGCCGTTCGAGCCACAGGGTTCCGACTTCGTCTTCCGGCTGCTCGATCTCGTCGCCTACCGCTTCGACGACATCGTCATCGACCTGCCCAACATCGAGGCGCCGTGGCACGATTCGGTGCTGCGCACGAGCGACGAGATCTTCATCGTCTTCGAGCTCAACGTCGCCTCGCTCAGGCAAGGCAAGCGGCTCTACAAGAAGATCCGCGAATTGCGCGGCAACAAGGTGAGCATCACGCTGGTCGCCAACAAGCACAAGCGCAAATGGTTCGGCAACCACTTCTCGCGCAGCGAACTGGAGAAGATCTTCAAGGCGCCGCACATCAAGTCGCTGGCGCTGGACAACGCGCTTCTGGCCGACGCGCTGAACCGCGCCATCCTACCTTCCGAGGTGGACGGCCGCGCGCGCTTCAACAAGGACCTGAAACGCATGTTCAAGGAGCGGCTGGACAATGCCCAGCGCTAGGCGCTTCGCTGCGATGCATCTGGCCGGCGCGTGCCTCGCAGGGCTGGCGCTGGCGTCTGCCTGTGACTTGGCGACGGCCGGGTCAAGCCTGCCGCCGCTGCCGGCCATGGGGCCCAGCCTCCGAAAGGCGGTCGCCTTCGAGAGCGGCGAGCAGCCGGGCACCATCATCATCCGCAAAAACGAGAAGGCGCTTTATCTGGTGACGGGCCAAGGCCAGGCGCTGCGCTACCAGATCAGCGTCGGCCGCGACGGCTTCGGCTGGACCGGAACGGTGAAGGTCGCGTCGAAGACCGAATGGCCGGAATGGCGCCCGCCCAAGGAAATGCGCGCGCGTCGGCCGGAACTGCCGGCGATGGTGCCGGCCGGTCCCTACAATCCGCTCGGCGCCAGGGCGCTTTATCTTTCGCGCGACGGGCGCGACACGCTCTATCGCATCCATGGCACCAACGATCCCAAGGGCGTCGGTTTCGACGGCACGTCCGGATGCTTCCGGCTCACGAACACCGATGTGATCGATCTCTTCAAACGCGTCGCGGTGGGCGCAAAGGTGGTGGTTGAATGACGATGATCAGCGAGCCGGACGCTTCGGCAATCGAACTCGGTCAACGGGAAGCCGCTCCGGGAAAGCCCAGCCGGGCCAGGCTGATCGGCGTCATCGCGTCCGGCGCATTGCTCATCACTGTCGTCAATGTGACGGCCGCCGTCTATCTCTATCGCGGCGTCAGCGACCTCAGGACGATGGAAGCGCGGCTGGAACAGCTCGGCCAGTTCGAACAGCGCATCGGCGCCCGCATCGACACCGTCAATAACGGTTTCCAAAGCCGGTTCGAGACGCTGGACCGCCAGCTGCAGGCGAATTTCGGCCAGATCAACGGCAATATCGCCAAGCTGGAGCAAGGCCAGCCGGTCGCGGCCAGCGAACCGGCGCCTGGCGCAACGGAGCCCGCCATGCTCGACAAGACGACTGTGGCGGATGCGTCAGCGGCCGATGGAGGCGCTGGCGCCGGAGACGGGCAGCCCGCGTTCAAGCGCAAGGCCGCCCCTCCCGGCCCCAATCCGTCCTATCAGCGCATCCAGCAGCCCGACGGCAAGGTCTATTACAAGAAGATCAACTAAGCCCGCGGGCCCTCGCCGCCGACTGAGCCAGCCGGTTACAGATCGCGCTGCAGTGAAAGGATGCGGACCGCGCGGGCTCCGGCGCACAGCCTTGCCTCGCGCAGGAAAGCGACGTGGCAATAGGCGCAGGCCGCGAGACCGAGGCACAGCACCAGGCTGTTCTTCAGGCTTAGGTCGACCATCACCGAGAACTGAAGGCCATGAGGCGTGACGAAGGCGGCGATAGTGCTCGCCGTTTCCGCGTTGCTGCTCAACGCCATCATGAACCCGGCGAAAATCATCGCAGCATGATTGGCGATGAAGAAACCGCCGGACCATTTTGAGCGGCTGGCCAGCCAGCAGGCGCCCGCTGCGCAGACAACAATCGCCGCATCGAGCGCCATCGACCCGCCGAGATAGACATGCGCCTGCTGCCAGAACATGGTCGAGTAAGGCCGCAGCTCGAGCCAGGCGTGCCACACAGCGGGGCTGGCGGGATAGAAGCCGAGCAGCAACGCCGCCATCCGCTCCGCCGCCAGCAGAAGCAGCATCAGGGCAGGAAAGGCAAAAAGCAGTATCGGCTTGCGCATCATGTCACCCCTCGACATCCGTTGAGCGATTCTAGGCCGCATTGGTTGCGCGAGACTTAACGCAACGCCTTGCTTTTCAAGGAATGTCGCTCATGTCTAATGTGTGATCCGGTTCAACGGTCGGGGTGGCGCCGTGTCGGCAGGAGCTAGAGTTTTCATGTTTTGACGGAAGCGTATCCGGCGTTTTCGAAGTAGTTCTTGCATTCGGTTGCCTCGATGGTTGCGACGAGGTGGCCGATGTGGCGTCGCCATCAGCGGCACGGTCGACATCGACCCCGACAGGGCCTGCACGTTCGACAACACCGCCTGGCCCTGCGGCCTGCGGGCGCGGGCCGCCTTCAACGCCTGGCTGCGCGGCCGGGCGCTCAAATGCCTCCTGCCGCCGGATGCCGACCGTTTCGCCATCGCCGCGCCCTGCGTCCTCGGCAAGCAGGATGTCGGCGCCTGGCTGGTTTCGAACGGCTGGGCGATGGCGGCTCCCACAGGTGACTACGGCAAGGCGGAAGCGGTGGCGAGAAACGCTCGGATGGGCATTTTCGGCCCGCCGCAATAGCGCCGCCGCGGGAAAGCCGGCGGCCGGTTCCGTCCCCGGACCTGCGTGAAAGCGGAATGGTCAGGGCGGTTCAGCACTTCTAAAGCCTGGACTGGCCAGGCCGGTCATCAAATGCGCAAGCCGCCGGCTGCGGCAGCCTTGTGTGCCGGATCCGGCTTGCTACGGAGAAGATGCTGACTTGCATCAAATTGTAAGCTTCCCTGACACCGAAATCGTAACGGACCTCCTGTAAGCCATGCGTCGAACAGGAGATTGCCCCTTGACCGCGAAAACACCGACCGCGCCGGTTCAAACGTGGAAGCACCTCATCTTGCTGGCCGTGCTTGGCACCGCCGCCTGCGTCGGCCTTTCGCTCGCGCTGAACTACCTGCTGCTTTTCAGCGACAGCCTGACGCCGTTTGGCCGCGGCGCCGTTACGGCAATCATCGTGCCGATTGTCATCGGTCTGCCGCTGTTTGCCCTCATCGGCCGGCAACAGATCGAGATCCGCCGCTACCGGCAGGAACTCACCAGATCCGGCACCTATGACCAGCTGACCGGCTGCCTGAACGGCAAGGTGTTCACCTCGATGGTCGACAGGAGGGCGCAGAGACCGGCCGGTCCGCGCTCGGGCGCTTTCCTGGTCATCCATCCGGAGCATCTGACGTCGATCAACCTGCGCTTCGGTCTCGAATGGGGCGACGAGGCCCTACGGCTGATTGCATCGGCGATCCGATCCGCGGTGCGCCAGGACGATCTGATCGGCAGGATCGGAACCTCGATGTTCGGCGTCTTCCTGCCGGGCGCGAGCGAAGACGACGCCAAGGACGTCGGCGAGCGCATTCGCGGCACGGTCGGCGAGATCTATTTCGCGCCGAAAGGCGACAAGGACGTGCTTGCGATCAAAGTTGGCGGCGTCATTTTCGAGCGGGAGCTGGATTTCGAGGACATGTTTCGCTTCGCGGAAGAAGGCATGGCCGAGACCCCGGACGAAGCCGGCCTGCGGCTGTCGCATGTCACCAACTGAGCCGGCGGCGGGCGCCAAGAAGTTGCCACGCCGACCCAGTCAGGTCGATTACGTCGAGCGCTTGCTGCGACGAGATGCTGCCCTGCCTAGCAGTCCCAGACTAGATCTGCTGTGTGGCCGAGCAGCCTTCATCCCGAAGGCGTGACGTTCCGGGGCAAAGAAATCCGGCGCCCTTGTGCCTCGAAATCCCATCGTTGGCTGTTATTTGACTTGGCGGACGCCTGGGCCGCCGTCGTTCTCCGAGATGAATTCGATACCTGCTGCTACCAACGCGTTGATGATCTTCTTCACGGTTTCGGGACGCCCCCCAATCGGCCCATCTTCTGCCTCTAGACGCGCTATAGTGGGTTCCGAAACTGCCGAGCGCTCTGCCAGATCCTCTTGAGACCAGCCCAACAGCGCCCTTGCCGCCTTAACTTGCCTCGTTGTGACGGCCATCGGACTGTTTGATAGATTTTCTATTGACATTCACAAAGTCACTTTGATATTTTTTCCATCAATTGCTGGCTTGCTGATCCTAGTGAGCATCCAGTGCGGCTGACCGAAGTGCGCGAACACCTAGGTCAGCCTGACCACGCCTAGCTTTCAGGGAGCTCGGATCATGGCTGATTCCGACCATAGCATGACTTTGCCTCACGTCACCCGGAGCAGATTACTTCTGGGAATGCCACACGCAACGGCGGAAAAGCAGCCAAAACCGATTGCCAGTAGCGGTTCTGGGACCGATCCCGCAGTAGCTGTGTGGAGTGATTGGCAGGAAGCTCACTACGAAACTGAGCGCCTGAGCCATCAGAACCAGCGCCTTGAGCGCAAGCTCGCCGAAACCGTCGGCCTTCCTCGTGCCACTATTCTGCTGCCCGACGGCAAGAGCATGACGTTGCATTCACTTGAGGCGCTGCATGAACTGCGCGACATCGGCCAAGCTGACTCCGCAGCGTGTGCGAAAGCTGAAGCCGAGTTGACGGCACATCAGACCCGCTGGAATTCTGCCGACCAGAATGTCGGCTATACCTCCACGTTGGTTGCTGAGGCCGAAGCAGCTGCCCGAGCGGAAGCACTTCTCTGTCTGTTGTCGCAAACACCGGCTACCTCTCTCGATGGAGTTGCGGCCAAACTAGATGCCGCGCTTAGAGAAGGACAGACTTCGTCGGAAGATGCTGAACTTCCTTGGCCACAGATTCGTTCGGCTCTTAAGGATATCGCGCGGCTCGGCCATGGATAGCGCTGAAAGTCGCCCTCATTCCGCCGATCGGCACGTCGGCAGGCAAATAGCTGCGGTTCGTGTCCAATCGGACATTTCTCAGGCCCAGCTTGCCAGATCGATAGGCATCAGCTTCCAGCAGCTCCAGAAATACGAGAACGCGAGGAACCGCGTGAGCGCCTCGATGCTGTTCGCGATCGGCAACTCACTGGGCGTCCCTGTAAGTCGCTTCTTCGAGGGGCTGCCGGGCAACAACGGAATGAGCCATTGCATTCCGCTTTTACCTGTTGACGAGCGCCTGGACTTCATTGCCAGCGCGGAAGGACGACGACTGATCGAAGCTCTAATCAAAATTCACCCGCGAATGCGCAAACGCGTGTCCGCCCTCATCGCCACATTCGGAGAGGAATTGGCAGCTCTCAATCGCAAAAAAGAACCAGGTGGCCGGCAATCCGACGCCCCCCTAGCAAATGGTGCAGGGACATTTCATCAATGGTGATGCGAAAGCGCTCCATCGACGCAAAAATCCTCACCATCTCCCGAGGCGATTTCGGCCAACAAAAAGCTGACGGCGACATACCCACCTGAGGGGCCCCCCGGCCCGCTCTCATTCTGTACCTGTAACTCGGCTCAGGGTTGCGGATATCGCGCCTCTGCTGTTTTGACGTGCAGCAGTCCGTCGAGTGTACACACGCCGCGTCCGGCTGTGTTGCGCCTGCAAGCCCAGCAGCATGGCCCTCTTAGGAGCAAAAACGACGGCAAAGGGCGGTGAAAAGGCTGTTCCAGTTTTGCGAGGAAACGGCGAAACTTGGCAAATGTCCAAGAAGCCGCAGCCCTGGAGCGTCGCGAACCCGGTCCTAACGAGTTTATCACGCTCGGCTCCCGCGCCGCCATCCTGCAGCAACCCGGCCGGAATATCAGAACAAGGAGGCGTGCGTGAACTTTTCATCAAATTCTGGCACGAATATGCCGTACGGCACCTTGATGGTAAAAAGGACAGTTGGAGTGCGTAAATATCCAATCGATAATCATGCGCGAGTCGCCATATTGCTTCAATTAAGATCGCTCAGACGTTTTCGGCCACGTTATAACAATCTTCGGTGGCTTAACTTCTTGAGTTTGAACAACAAGCTCGCGCTAATCAATCCTAAATTCGTTCAAGCTGTTGAGCTCATTGGGGACGACGTGCAGCCGATGCCGAAATATTACTGCCACGAAATATATCGATTTCTTGATGATATGGACGAAAGCGATATTCCTGAACAATCGAGGATTTCATGCGAGATGATTATCTCAGACATCGGCGAAGACGAAGCAATGCGGATGGTTTCTTATGCTCGTGTGACATATGACGATGGTGAGGACGAATGGAACATCCTAGATGGTGGAAGCGTCAACACTTTCTTCGGCTTGGAAGCAGCGGACTTTGACATTTCCCAATCCACTTTCGCTGAAATCGAGGAGGAGGGCTACTACAGAGCGCGGTACGCCAACCTTGAGCATGTCGCAGTTATGGAGGTTCCGAGCGACCGCTACTACAAACTGACGCGCAACCGATCAAGCGCACTTCGACGAAGGACGATGCCGCTGTCTAGCCATTTTCAAACTAGCGCTGCCAAGTTGTAGGCTGGTGCTGCGAGAGAGGATTGAACTCTCGACCTCTCCCTTACCAAGGGAGTGCTCTACCACTGAGCTACCGCAGCCTACGATGGCGGCGCTTCTGCCATATCGAACCGGTAAGCGCAAGGCCAAGAAAAACCCAAAGCGTCGCATGCGATCTTGGGAACAATTATGCGGCTCGAAGCGGCATGCGAGGCTGTTAGACAGTCCGAAACCCGCCCGGCCGCCTGCTTTCATGACATCGCCGGGCCAAAATGCTATCCATTGCGAAATCGCGGCCGGCTGACCACCGGCCAGGGATCGGACAATGAACGACAAGGCAAATCCACCGAAAAAAGGTAGCGTCGAGCGCAAGGACCGGCTGGCCGAGGCCCTGCGCGCCAATCTGCAGAAGCGCAAGGCGCAGACGCGGTCGCGGCGCGCCGGGGACGCCGACAAGCAGCGCGCCCGCGATGCGGATCGAATATCCGAAGGATTGCCGGCTGCTGGAAAAATGCACAAGGACTGACCAAATCAGCCATACTGCCCGGCCAAAGTCGGTCCGGTTTCAAGAAAATCCTATTTCTTGAACCAAGCCGGCCAATGGTCTAAGCCGGGCACACTCAACCGATTGAAGCGGCCTGTTCGGGCCGAGGGGACATTTTCTCATGGATCGCATCAGAATTGTCGGCGGCAACCAGCTGGCCGGCACCATTCCGATCTCGGGCGCCAAGAACGCGGCATTGCCGCTGATGATCGCCTCGCTGCTCACCGACGACACGCTGACGCTCGAAAACGTGCCGCATCTGGCCGATGTCGAGCAGTTGATCCGCATCCTCGGCAATCACGGCGTCGATTATTCCGTTAACGGCCGGCGCGAAAAGCAGCAGGAAGGCTATTCGCGTACGATCAATTTTTCGGCCCGCAACATCGTCGACACCACCGCGCCTTACGAGCTGGTGTCGAAGATGCGCGCTTCCTTCTGGGTGATCGGGCCGTTGCTGGCCCGCATGGGCGAAGCCAAGGTGTCGCTGCCCGGCGGCTGCGCCATCGGCACGCGCCCGGTCGACCTGTTCCTCGAGGGCCTGCAGGTCCTCGGCGCGGAACTCGACGTCGACAACGGCTATGTCATCGCCAAGGCCAAGAACGGCCGCCTGGTCGGCAATCGCTACGTCTTCCCGAAGGTCTCGGTCGGCGCCACACATGTGCTGATGATGGCGGCCTCGCTCGCCAAGGGCGAGACGGTGCTGGAGAACGCCGCCTGCGAGCCGGAAATCGTCAATCTCGCCGAATGCCTGATCGCCATGGGCGCCAAGATCCACGGCGCCGGCACCTCGACCATCACCATCCATGGCGTCGAGGTGCTGTCGGGGGCTCGCGTGCGCGTCATCCCCGACCGCATCGAGACCGGCACCTATGCCATGGCGGTGGCGATGACAGGTGGCGACGTGATGCTCGCCGGCGCCCGTCCGGACCTGTTGCAGACCGCGCTCGACGTTCTTGTCGAGACCGGCGCCGAGATCACGCCGACCAACGAGGGCATCCGCGTCAAGCGCAATGGCTCAGGCATCGCGCCGGTCGACGTGACCACCGCCCCCTTCCCCGCCTTCCCGACCGACCTGCAGGCGCAGTTCATGGGCCTGATGACCATGGCCAAGGGCAAGTCGCGCATCACCGAGACGATCTTCGAGAACCGCTTCATGCATGTGCAGGAGCTCGCACGCCTTGGCGCTCACATCACCCTTTCCGGCCAGACGGCGATCGTCGACGGCGTCGCCAAGCTCAAGGGCGCTCCCGTGATGGCGACCGACCTGCGCGCCTCGGTATCGCTTGTCATCGCCGGCCTTGCGGCCGAAGGCGAGACCACGGTCAATCGCGTCTATCACCTTGATCGCGGCTTCGAGAGGCTGGAAGAGAAGCTCTCCGGCTGCGGCGCGGTGATCGAGCGCATTTCGGGCTGATACGCACGAAGCAGGTGCCCCGAGACAAAATAAACCTCTCGCGTGTTGGCCGCCAATTTTTCGAAATCGGCGCTGCTCCTCATCTGCCTGCCAGCATCTCCTCCCCGTCACTATACGAGGAGAAGTGCCCGGCAGGGCGATGAGGGGCAGCACAGAGCCGACGTGATTGCCTTTTGCTGCGTCTGTGTCGAGGTTGCACGGACCTGAAAGACCGCCTAACAGAAGGCTGAAACCAACCTTAGGTGCGCATTCCGCATGGCAGCTCTCAAGCTCATCGCGCTCGACGACCAGGATCTGAGCATCGTTTCGGCGCATGTCCAGGACGCCGTGATGAAGGTCTCCGACCTCGAATATCTGCCGGCGGCCAAGCGTTTCGTGCTGACCATGAACCGCTTCGTCTGGGAGGCGAAATCCAGCCTGTTTCGCCAGCACAACGAACGCCGGCAGAGCGTTCTGCATTTCGACCGCGTGCTCGGCGCCAAGACCAGCGGCATCCCGCGCGACAAGCCGGCCGAGGTGTTGTCGCTGCTGGCGGTCAGCTTCATCGCCATCAGCAAGCCGGCCGGCATCGTCGAACTGGTGTTTTCGGGCGGCGGCACCATCATGCTCGACGTCGAATGCGTCGAGGCGCGGCTTGCCGATGTCGGCGGCTCCTGGGAAGCCACCTCGCGACCCGTGCACAGAGGCTAAAAACGCAATGGCGATTACGCTCCGACAGCAGGACGCCGATTTCGAACAGCGTTTTTCGGCCTTCCTCACCACCAAGCGGGAAGTGTCGGCCGATGTCGACGCCGTAGTGCGCGATATCATCGCGCATGTGCGCGCCGAGGGCGACAAGGCGCTGATCGACTACACGCTGAAGTTCGACAAGGCCGACCTCGGCAAGCTCGGCATCGCCGTGTCGAGGGACGACATCGCCGAGGCCTATGAAGCGGCCGATCCGGCGACCGTCGAGGCGCTGAAATTCGCGCGCGACCGTATTCGTTCGCATCATGAGCGGCAGAAGCCGAAGGACGACCGCTACACGGATGCCGCCGGCGTCGAGCTCGGCTCGCGCTGGACGGCGATCGAAGCCGTCGGCCTTTACGTTCCGGGCGGCACGGCGAGCTACCCGAGTTCGGTGCTGATGAACGCCGTGCCGGCCAAGGTCGCCGGCGTCGAGCGCATCGTCATCGTCGTGCCGGCCTCGGGCGGCGTCATCAATCCGCTGGTTCTGGTGGCGGCCGACCTCGCCGGCGTTTCGGAGATCTACCGCGTCGGCGGCGCGCAGGCCGTTGCAGCGCTTGCCTATGGCACCGAGACGGTCAGGCCGGTCGCCAAGATCGTCGGGCCGGGAAATGCCTATGTCGCGGCGGCCAAGCGCCAGGTGTTCGGCACGGTCGGCATAGACATGATCGCCGGGCCGTCGGAAGTGCTGGTGGTGGCCGACGCCGACAACGATCCGGACTGGATCGCAGCCGACCTTTTGGCGCAGGCCGAGCATGACGTTTCAGCCCAGTCGATCCTGATCACCGACGACGCAGAATTCGGCAGGGCGGTCGAGCAGGCGGTCGAACGCCAGCTGAAAGTCCTGCCGCGCGGCGAGACGGCCGGAGCGAGCTGGCGGGATTTCGGCGCGGTCATCCTGGTGCCGACGCTCGAGGCCTCGCTGCCGCTGGTCGACAGGATCGCCGCAGAGCATGTCGAGCTCGCCTTCGACGACGCCGAGGCATTCCTTTCCAGGATGCGCAACGCAGGCGCCGTCTTTATCGGCCGCCACACCCCGGAAGTGATCGGCGACTATGTCGGCGGCTCCAACCACGTTTTGCCAACGGCGCGCTCGGCGCGTTTCTCGTCGGGACTATCCGTGCTCGATTTTGTCAAGCGCAGCTCGATCCTGAAGCTCGGCCCGGAGCAGCTCAAGGCGCTGGCGCCCGCCGCGATCGCGCTCGCCAAGGCCGAAGGGCTCGATGCCCATGCCCGCTCCGTCGCGATCAGGCTGAACATGTAGCGATGTCCGGCCACCACCACCAAACCCGTGACAGGCTGATCGATGTCGAGCTCGACGAATCGATCGGACGTTCGACGCCCGACGTCGAACACGAGCGGGCCGTGGCGATCTTCGACCTCATCGAGGAGAACAGCTTTCGGCCGGTCAATGATGACGGCGCGGGTCCTTACAAGCTCAAGCTTTCGCTGGCCGAGTCGCGCCTGGTCTTTGCCGTCAGCCGCGAGAATGGCGCCGACGTCGTCACCCACATCCTGTCGCTGACGCCGCTGAGGCGCATCGTCAAGGACTATTACCTGATCTGCGAAAGCTATTACGAGGCTATCCGCTCCTCGACGCCGAGCCATATCGAGGCGATCGACATGGGCCGGCGCGGCCTGCACAATGAGGGCTCGCAGACGCTGATGGACCGGCTCGCCGGCAAGATCGAGATCGACTTCGACACGGCGCGCCGGCTGTTCACGCTGGTATGCGTGCTGCACTGGCGGGGCTAGATCAGGATGATGTTTCGTTGAAACACCATCCTGATCCAGCTCTTTGTTGGAGCATGATCTTTTCCAGAAACCGGTTCCCACTTTTTGGGATCATGCTCTAGTGGCCGCGCTGCCCCACTCGATCCTGTTTTTGTGCGGCATGAACGCCGTGCGCTCGCCGATCGCGGAACAACTGGCGCGCCGCATTCTTCCCGCCACCACCTTCGTCGCCTCAGCCGGTGTGCGCGCCGGCGAGCGCGACCCGTTCGTCGATGCGGTGCTCGCCGAAGAAGGCCTCTCGCTTGGCGAGCGCCAACCCAGGACGCTGGAGGATATGGAGGACGACTATTTCGACCTGATCGTCACGCTGGCGCCGGAGGCGCATCATGCGGCGCTCGAGCTCACCCGCTCGCTCGCCGTCGAGGTCGAATACTGGCCGATGCCCGACCCGACCGATACAGGCGGCACCCGAGAACACATCATGGCCGCCTATCGCGATGTGCGCGAGCGGCTGAAAGCGCGCATAAGCCGACGTTTTGCGGCACCGGCGGCGGAAAGCGCCCCGGATTAAGCTTGTTCACAAGCGGATGATTATCATATAGGTTCCGCGCAAATTCCGGTAGGAGTCGGATGATTTCAGGTCTGTCCGACCTGAAATCATCCGACTCCAGATCAAGAGCAGAGCATGATGTCGTCCGAAAACCGCTTCACACTTTTCGGCATCATGCTCTAGGCGCCGGAACCGCAATCCAAGCAAAGGTATCGAATGCCGAAGGAAGAAGTCCTCGAGTTTCCAGGTGTGGTCACCGAACTGCTGCCCAATGCGATGTTCCGCGTGAAGCTCGAAAACGAACACGAAATCATCGCCCACACGGCCGGCCGCATGCGCAAGAACCGCATTCGCGTGCTGACCGGCGACAAGGTCCTGGTCGAGATGACGCCTTACGACCTGACCAAGGGCCGCATCACCTACCGTTTCAAATAACAGTCCGGCGCGAAGCGCGATGAACATCCTGCAGAAGCTCGTGCTTGCCTCGGGTTCGCCGCGCCGCATCGAACTTTTGCAGCAGGCCGGCATCGAGCCCGACCGGGTGCTGCCCGCCGATGTCGACGAGACGCCGCTGCGCGCCGAGCATCCGCGCTCGCTGGCCAAGCGCCTGTCCAAGGACAAGGCCGAGAAGGCGCTGGCCTCGCTGAAAAGCGAGGAGGACTATGGTCCCGCCTTCATCCTTGCCGCCGACACGGTGGTCGCGGTCGGGCGGCGCATCCTGCCCAAGGCCGAGACGATCGACGACGCCATCAATTGCCTCGGCCTGCTTTCCGGCCGCTCGCATCGGGTCTATTCCGGCATTTGCCTGATCACGCCCGGCGGCAAGCTGCGCCAGCGGCTGGTCGAGACCAGGGTTCGCTTCAAGCGGCTGCCGCGCGAGGAGATCGACGCCTATGTCGCGTCCGGCGAATGGCGCGGCAAGGCCGGCGGCTATGCCGTGCAAGGCCTGGCCGGCTCCTTCGTCGTCAAGCTGGTCGGCTCCTACACCAACGTGGTCGGCCTGCCGCTCTACGAAAGCGTGGCGCTGCTTTCCGGCGAAGGCTTCAAGTCGCACCAGAACTGGCACGCCCCGCGCTCATGAGCATAGTCACCACATGAGTTCGGGCGACAAAGTAACGCCGCTGAGGCCGAAGCGGCCCTGCCCCGAATGCGGCAAACCGTCGGCGCGCGAGCACTATCCGTTCTGCTCGGCGCGCTGCAAGGACATCGACCTCAATCGCTGGCTGAAAGGCGCCTATGTCATCCCCGGCCGTGACGGGGAAGAGGAAGAGGACGACGCACCCAAGCCAAGTCCCTCGACCGAGGACGAGGATTGAGCGGCGGCGGCCGCTGTTATCCAGCAATTTTTCTTTGCGACAAAGCCAGCGCCTAAGCTAAGTGCTTGTTTTTACGTAGGTCAGGAGCGGAATGGAGCTGCGCACTTTTCCGGGAATTGCACTTGTTTTTTACGCAATTCCGGGGCGGAAAACCGCTGCACACTTTTCCTGGAATTGCTCTGGACAGCCAAGATACCCGTGCTATAACCCACGCGCTTTCAAGGGGCGCCGCTTGGCGCTCCTCTGAAATCCGGCGGGCGGTTCACGTTAGCCGGCGCAGGCCCAGATAGCTCAGTTGGTAGAGCAGCGGACTGAAAATCCGCGTGTCGGTGGTTCGAATCCGCCTCTGGGCACCATCCCCTCTTCTCCCGTCATTCCCTTCCGCCGAAGCCTCTACGCTTCAGTCTCCACAAGTCGCTGAATTTGCTTGCCTTTTCGACGCGCAAGTCGTGGCTGGGCAAATTTTATCGCGTTTCGGCGAACTTCGTCCAACGGGCCGAGGTGTTGGTATTTTTGTTGGTATCTGAGACCCTGTTGGTATCGAAGCACCAACAGCAGGTCCCACAAATGGCTCTTTCCGACGTCAAATGCCGAAGCATCCGGCCTGCGTCAAAGCTCCAGAAATTGTCCGACGGCGGCGGGTTGCAGCTGTGGGTCCAGCCGTCGGGAACACGGCTATGGCGCCTCGCCTATCGCTTCGACGGAAAGCAGAAGCTCCTATCTCTAGGCGGCTATCCCGTCATTTCTCTCGCGGATGCCCGCCAGGCGCGCGATGAAGCCAAACGCCTTCTTAAGTCTGGTGTCGACCCGGCGCAGGAGCGCAAGTTCCATAAAGCCAGCTCACAAAAGGACTCCTTTCGCTCAATCGCGGACGAATACGTTGAAAAACTGGAGGGACGTGCCGATCGGACGATCAAAAAGGTCAAATGGCTGCTCGATTTTGCCTACCCGACAATTGGCGACAAGTGCATTCGGGAGATCGATCCGGCCACAATTCTTACCGCCCGTCGCGTAGAGGTTCGCGGCCGATACGAGTCGGCCAGGCGACTACGCTCCACCATTGGTAGCGTGTTTCGATACGCAATCGCGACCGCCCGCGCCGAGGCAGATCCGACGATCGCCCTGAGGGGCGCACTCATCAGTCCAACAGTCACGCCACGCGCCGCGATTACCGAGCCGAAGGCTTTGGGAGGCTTGCTGAGAGCGATCCGCGCATTTGACGGACAGCCCCACAACCCGAGCGGCCCTGAAACTGATGGCGCTGATGTTTCCCCGCCCCGGCGAACTTCGCGCGGCAGAATGGGAAGAGTTCGATTTCGAAAGCTCGACGTGGATCATTCCTGAAGCACGCATGAAAATGCGCCGGCCGCACCGCGTACCCCTTTCAAGGCAGGCCATAAGCGTCCTGAGTTCGCTTAAAGAAATCTCTGGTGGTGGATCGCTGCTCTTTTCTGGTGTTCGATGGTTTCGCGTCCGATTTCTGACAACACGCTTAACGCCGCCCTTCGCCGCATGGGCTACGGCAAGGAGGAAGCTACCGCGCATGGTTTTCGAGCAACAGCATCAACTCTGCTAAACGAATGCGGAAAATGGCATCCGGATGCCATAGAGCGGCAGCTGGCCCACATTGAGAACAACGACGTTCGTCGCGCTTACGCCCGGGCAGAGCACTGGGAAGAGCGCGTCAAGATGATGCAGTGGTGGGCCGACTATCTAGATGAACTCGAGAAAGCAGGCCCTCAGGAGCGGGGTCGCTCTGTCGGCACATGTCGCGTAAACCGCACGACGAGGGCGTAGTTCCGCCGCCGGTTCAGGCTCGACCAGCAGGGTGGCCGCCTCGGCCACGAGCCGCTGCCGCTCGAAACCGCCGGCATACGTTTGTGTTTCAGCGCCTTCCTGGAAAGGACGATTACCGGTCGGTGCGAACTGCGATCGAATTGCGTTCTACAAGATGGGCCGACAGAATACGGTGCTCCAAGGGTCTCGTGGCCTCCACCAGCCTCTTTAAGAGGAGTTCGGCCGCTGCCGCTCCAATCAAATGCGCTGGCTGCGCTATGGCGGTGATACCTTGGGCCACGAATTGCATCCAGTCGAGATCGTCGAAGCAAAGCAGCGAAACATCTTCAGGGATTGCGAGCTTCAACGCCGAGGTCGCCTCCAAAACACCCGTCGACATCACGCCGTCGGCAGTAAACAGTGCGGACGGCGGATTGCGCATTGTCAACAGATCGAGCGCTTCCTTCCGGGCTGCCTCGCTGGAGTAGACCGCTACGCGGCGTATCAACCGTATGTCAGGCTCGACGGCTGCGGCGCGATGGGCTTCCAAGTAACCCAACAGCCTCTGCCAGCTCGGATGATGGTATCGAACATCAGAGCTGGAGAGATCGGTGTTTGCCACAAAGGAGCCGACATCATCGCGCTGGCCGGGTCCGAGTTCGGCCAGTATGGCAATGCGGCTGTGACCGGCCGCGATCATCGTCGCGATGCTGCTGCGCGTTGCAGAGACGTTGTCGACCACCACCGAATCGGTTTCCAGGCCAGCAGTGATGCGATCGAACTGCACGACGGGACAGTGGGCTGCGACAGCCTCCCGCAGATGGTCCGGCCCATCAACAAAGGTCGACGAGACGATTAGCCCGTCAACCTGCTTTTCCAACAGCAGCTGAACCGCCTCTCGCTCGAGTTCGGCATTTTCGTCACTGTTCGTAACGATGACGCCGAAGCCTCCGCTACGTGCGACGTCCCCTATTCCGCGCAGCACGCTCGCATAGAATGGGCTTTCGATGTCGCCGACGACAACTCCGATGGTCTGTGTCCTGCCGGTAATCAAACCTTTGGCCAGGCGGTTGGGGCGGTAGCCCAGCGCGGCTGCGGCGGCGCGCACTTTCTCCTGAACTTCGGGGCTGCTGTAGCCGTAGTCACCAAGTACGCGCCCTGCAGTGGCGGAACTCACCCCGGCCCGGCGAGCGACCTCGATGATGGTTGGGTTCTTCGATGATCTCGGAGTCACTCAGCAAGCCTTGCCGCCCATGGGTGCGTCGTGAAGAGACGAGCTAGCGGCAGCACACCCTGTCCCGCAAGGCTGAAAACCGCGTCGCCGGAAGTTGCGCACACCATTGCAGTCATAGCACCTCGGACAGAAAGCGCCGAAGGCGTGGGCTCTGCGGATTGTCGAAAAGATCCTGCGGCCGCCCTGCTTCGACGATCCGGCCCTCGTCCATGAACACAACCTGGTTCGCGACCTTGCGAGCGAAATTCATCTCGTGCGTAACGACGACCATGGTCATCCCCCGTTGTCCCAGGTCGGCCATCAAATTCAAGACGCCTTTCACAAGTTCCGGATCAAGGGCGCTGGTAACCTCGTCGAAGAGCATGACTTCAGGTTCGAGCGCCAGTGCCCTGGCGATTGCCACCCGCTGCTGTTGTCCACCCGAAAGATTGGCCGGCCGGTGGTCCTTGCGCTCCAGCAACCCGACCTCCTGCAATCTTGCCTTGGCCACGCTGTCGGCCTTTTCACGTGACATGCCTTTGACCTTGCGCAGTGCCAAAGTAATGTTGGCGAGCGCGCTGCGGTCGGGAAACAGGTTGAACTGCTGGAAAACCATGCCAACGCGTCGGCGAAGCTGGTCGGGGGTAGATTTATGAATGCTTTCGCCATCGAGCAGAATGTCCCCCGCGCGACACTCGACGAGCCGGTTCAGGCATCGCAGCAACGTTGATTTGCCCGACCCGGATGGTCCGATGAGGCAGGTGACAGTCCCTGGCTCTACTTTCAGACTGACGTCATGCAGGACCTGAAGGTTGCCATAGGCCATATCGACGTTTTTGACTTCAATGCTGCCGCCCTTGAAGGGCGTGGGCGTTGTAACGGATGACTTTGCAACGTCCAGCGCGCCCGCGTCGGCAAGTTCGGCGACTTCCTTGAGCCCGCTTTGCACAGCCACGATACGCTTTCCGATGCGCATGCGCGCATCGATATAGTTGACAAGGTGAGTCAAGGGTACGGTGATCACCAGGTAGAACATGCCAGCCAGCAAAAGCGGCGAGAGGTTGCCGGTCAGAACGGCCTGATCCTGCCCAACCCGGAACAGTTCGCGCTCCGAAGCGAGAAGACCGAGAAAGTAGACAAGACTGGAATCTTTGACGTTGCCGATGAACTGGTTGACCAGCGCCGGCAGCACGCGGCGGATACCTTGGGGAATGACCACCAGCCTCATGCCTTGGCCATACGTCATGCCGAGCGTGCGCGTGGCATCGAGTTGTCCGCGCTCGACGCTTTGAATGCCGGCGCGGAAGATTTCTCCTATGTAGGCACCAGCAATCAGGCTGAGCGCTAGAATGCCCAGCGGATAAGGCGACGGACCGAACAGTTCTCGGCCCAGCCGGGCAAAGCCTTGGCCAATGATCAGAATGGTGACGATGGCGGGAAGTCCGCGGAAGATATCGGTGTAGACGCGCGCCAGGAGTTTCAGGACAGGGTTGTCGGATATCCCCATGATGGCCAGCACGATTCCTATGAGCGTGCCGAAGAATGTCGAGGCAAGGGCCAGGATCAGGGTGTTCTTGAGGCCGACCATGACCATGTTCGGCAGAACTTCCGCCATGGCCTGGAAATCGAGGAAGCTGCGCGAGAAGGTATCGAACCAGCTCATATCAGGCCCTTCTGTAGTTCGACCGGGCTCCGCTGCTCACGGGACCCGGCCGGAATGCGACAATGAATAGGCGCCAATTTACTTCTTGGGCAAATATTGATCCGGCATCGGAGTGCCCGGAAACCATTTCTCGTGCAGCCGCTTCCAGGTGCCGTCGTCCATGGCCTCGTGCAGTGCTTTGTTCAGGGCCTCCCGAAACGCGTCGTTGCCTTTCTTGACCACGAATCCGGCCGGCGCATCGAAGGATGGCACGTTCATCGTTATCTTCAGGTTTTTATAGCGCTCAACATACTGCTTGGCCGATTCATAGTCGGTGAAGTGGCCATCGATCGTTCCGTTGTTCAGTGCAGCTACCGCGGTGTTGTTGTCGGGAAATTTGACGATGTCACCCTTCAGGTTCTTCTCGGCATAGATCTCCTGCAGGGTTCCCTGGATCACGCCGATGCGCTTTCCGGCGGTGCTCTCATTGCTGGTCAGTGCCGGATCGGCCGAGATGATCGACAGGTAGCCAGCGAGATAGCCGTCACTGAAATCCACGGTCTTTTTGCGCTCCGCGGTCGTGCCGATGGCGGCAACGGCCACATCGAAACGGCCGCTGGCAACGGAGGGCAGCAACGCCGAGAATTCCTGGCCGGTGAAAACGACCTGCTCGTCCTTGAAACCGAGCCGGTGGGCCACGTCACGGAACAATTCCGCGTCGAACCCAGTGAAATTGCCATTGGCGTCGGTGAAGACATAAGGTTTTGCATCGCCCATGGTCCCAACACTGATTACCGAAGGATCAATGAGGTTGTAGGGATTGCCGGCCGCTTTTGACTGCGTTGACGCGACCAAAGTTCCAAGCCCGGTCACCAGCGCAATGGTCGCGGCCAGACCACATTTTATCAGCCGACGCCTGCTCGAATTCGTTTGCATGTCTTCTCCTCTCATTGATAGCCGTAGTCGGCCTGCAACCCCACTTGAGCTCTCATCCATGGACCGACGCTCTCAGACGGTGCCTAATTCATGATGAGAACGTTATCACGTTAGCACCGCAAATTCTTTGCGTCAATTCTCCCGGAGAATCCGGCAACTATACCGTTTCGCCTTGTAGGCGCCGTGCTCGGAGGAGGATTTCGGACGTGGTCGCGCCCAAATCGATCACCGCCGCGTGACCGACCGCACCAAAGTACTGGCACGTAGCGGCCGCTGCTTCCGCGGCTTGGCCGAGGATGTCCTCAGGCGCCTCCTGGCGAAGCAAGCCGAATAGCGTCCTGGCAATGAATGTGTCCCCCGCGCCCAATGTATCGACCGGTTCAACCAGCCGAGCCGGCGTACGGTAAGAGACGGAGTGGCTGCGAAGCAGCGCACCGGCCCGACCGCGAGTGACCAAAACCCATTTGGAACCGCACGCAAGCAATTCGGATGCGATTGCGTCCGATTGCTCGTCATCGAGACCGTCACCCGACACTGAGGCCAGATAGCAGTGGCGTCCGATCGAATAGCGATGCTCCGGGTCTCGCCGCGTCGAAAAATCGTAAGAAACCAGAGACTTAGTTGAAACCTCCGGCACCCATGGATCGAGCCCGCTAGACTGACCGATGTGGGTGGCCTGAAAGGCCGAGAGAAAATCGAGATCTTGCCGGTTCGGCGTGAACATCGACACGCCAAGATCGAAGGTCAGGAAAATCCGATCGGCGTCGCGGTGACCTACGACGCAATATGCGGTAGGCCCGTCGGGGCGGCGCAGCCGGCTGATGTCCACACGCTCCGATGACAGCGCGGCTTGGATCAGGTCCCCGGCGCGGTCTCTGCCGATCGCTCCGACATATGCCGACTGCCCGCCGAAGCGGCTGACATAGACCGACACATTGAGGCAGTTGCCGCCAGGATACATTTCGTCCCGGGCAAGATAGCAATCGACAACGTTATCACCCATCGCGGCAATCTTGACCATGGCGGAACTTTCGGTTTATGGATATGAGAACGTTCACACAAACGGCTGCTGTTTGTCAATTGTGCACCAGCCTCAAGCTTTCCAACGAGACGAGGATGCTCATGATTTCCGCATTGCCCGCCGATGTAGAACGCGCTCTGGCCGCTACAGCGGGCAAGCGGTTTTCGCATCTATTTCTCGTGGCGTGCGGCGGCTCGCTCTCCATCATGATGGCAGGAAAATACTTCGTCGACCGTCACAGCGGCACGATGGCCTGCGACATCTACAATGCGGATGAGTTCGTCTGCCGTGATCCGCGGCGCTTGGGCCCCGATACGCTCGTTGTCCTTTGCTCCCAGACCGGAACCACCAAGGAGACGGTGCGCGCAGCCGACCATGCCCGTGATCGAGGCGCCACGACGATCGGCATGACACTTGACCAAACATCGCCGCTTGCTCGGGCGGTCGACCATCCGGTCGCCTATCAGGCTTCCTATACGACGGGCAAAACAATCGATTCAGCCTACAGCAACTACGGAGTGCTCTACATGGTGCTCGCTGGCCTGATCGATGATCGAGAGAATGCCGGATTGTCCGCCGACCTGCTGATCAGCCTCGGCCATCTCCAGCCGGCGATCGATCGTGCGCAGCAAACCTTTGACGACCGCTTTCAGGCCTTTGCACCCCGCTTTGCGCCGCGCGATGCAATCTACACTCTCGCCAGCGGCGCCAGCTACGGCGCAGCCTATTCGTATGCTATCTGCGTTTTGATGGAGATGCAGTGGTACGACTCGCAGGCCATACATGCCAACGAGTTCTTCCATGGTCCTTTCGAGGTGGTAGACGAGGATGCCGGCTTCATCGTGATGCTGGGCCTGGACGAGACACGGCGCCTTACTGAGCGCGCGCGCGACTTCCTTTTCAAATATAGCAGCCGCGAAAACATTCTGCTCCTCGACGCAACGGAACTCGATCTCACGGGCATGGCAGATCGGATCAAGCCTTATCTCGTGCCTCTAGTCTTCTTCGACACTCTGTGGCGGTTTGCCTACAAGCTGGCCGATCTGCGCGACCGGCCGATGCTTGAGGGCCGGCGCTACATGAAGAGGCTGAAGGACTACTAGGTCTGCCGTTCTTCGCCCAATCTCGGCCTCCCCCATTCCTCTTCAGCGCAGAAGGAACTCCCCATGACCGCATCCCCAAAGCCGCGCCAGGTGATCGTCGTCGGCGCAGGCATTTTTGGTGTCTCCTCCGCCCTGCATCTTGCTCGTCTTGGCCTCGACGTGACGATCGTGAACGATGGTGCGCCGGCCAAAGGGGCTTCGGGCCGTTCACTCTCCTGGCTGAACTCGGCGCGGCGCGCCGACACTGCCTATCACCGATTAAGGATGGCCGGCATCGATCGCTATCGCACGCTGGTCGCCACAAGGCCGGAAACGGCATCGTGGCTCCGCTTCGACGGCGGCCTGACTTGGGATGCGGATGAGGACGAAAACCAGATCGTCTCGATCTGCCAGCTGGAGCAGAACATCGGCTATGACGCCCTGTTGCTCAGCCCGGCGGAAGTGGCCGCCGTGACGCCCGGCGTCAATGCCGGTGCGATCAGTCCACAGGGCGCCATCTTCAATCCTGGCGAAGGATGGGTCGACTTGCCTTCTCTGGTCGATCTTCTGCTCATCGAATTTCGCGCTCTTGGAGGCAAGCTTATCCAGGATGCCGGACGTGTGCGGATAGACACCACAGGCGGCCGCGCACGTGGCGTCGTCATTGCCGGCGATGCGCCGATCGAGGCGGGTTCGGTGCTGCTTGCTGTTGGACCGGCGACGCCTGCCATGCTTGCCGAGATCGACATCTATGTCCCCGACGCCACGCCGATTTCATTGCTCCTGAAGACCAAATCGATCAAGACCGGCCTTCGGGCAGTTCTGAACACGCCGCGGGTGGCAGTGCGGCCGACGCCCGATGGTGCGCTTGTTTTGGATTCGGCATGGTCGGAGGAAGAGGTCGTCGCCAATTCGGACGGCACCTACACGGTGCACGACAAGACCGTCCAAGAACTGCTCGACGAAGCCAGTGCAGTGCTCGAGGGCAATCCGCGGCTCCAGCTCGCCGCCTACGCCGTCGGTCCGAAGCCCATCCCCGGCGACGGCGAGCCTGTGCTTGGAGAGCTCGAGACCGTCCCCGGTCTCCACGTTGCGTTCAGCCACAGTGGCGCCACGCTGGGACTGATTGTCGGAGAGTTGCTTGCCCGTGAGATTGTCTCAGGCAACCCGCACCCAATGCTCGCGGCCTTCCGCGCCAGCCGTTTCAGTTGAGGGCGACGTTAAGTTGTCTGAATGGGCTACGGGTTGCGAACCAGCGGCTTGATTTCCACTGTCGATTCACCCGCGAGATCTCAACGCTAGACTCCGTCTGAATATCAGAAGCCGCCGATTTCGCTGAACGCGACACGGTCGCTCACGTTCAGCACACGCGATGACTGGCTCAATTCGATGCCCCCTTGAAATGCACAAAGACACTTCGAGGTTCTTCAAACGAGAGTGGTTCGACGCCAGTTGTGAGCAACTCTCAAAAAATTCAGCGAGAACAGTGGATATAGGCATATTTCGGTGGGCCCGGAGGGCATGGTTATCATTGCGTTTCTCGTGGGCCAAAATCACGAAGCTTCCCGTATCGTTCCGTATGCTTCCGCGAGCGACCAGCGAGCTACTTACCGAAAGTCTCCATCGCCTCGGCTTCAAGAGTTGGTTCATAGGTTCAAATCACGGACCCGCAACCCCTTTTGTCATAACATCATCAGGCATTTGATTTTTGGCCGAGTTTGGCGAGTTCGAGGATGCCGAACAGTTCGCCACGTAGCTCGGCATGGACCTCGCCGCGCTTTTCGCCGGGCGTGAGCACGATCTCGCCGATCAACGAGCGCAACGCCTCGGCGGCTGGACGCCCGTCATCGTGGTCGGCGAACGCCTGCGTGAGTTGATCGACCCGCTTGCGGTAGAGAGCGGCTATGTTGGGATGCAGGTCAGGCACGTCAGTGGGCGCCAGTGCCAGACGCGCGATGATCTCCGCCTTCTGCCTCTCCAGGTCTTCCATCCTTACTTTCATCGAAGGCTGGTACAGGCCATCCTCGATCGCTGTCATGAACGAGAGCGCCGTCACCGGCCGACGCCGGGAATCGCCATGAAGCGCCGGCAGAGCTCGCTCTTCGCGACGATCTTCACGACCAGGTCGTGCAGCCGACAGTACTCTCGCCACAGCGCGGCGCGTGCTGACAACACGGCGTCCATCAACTCGACAAACGGCGGATCGTCCGTCACAGCCGTGCGTACCGCCTGGTCGAAGCCGCCGCGCGATGTGCCGCCAAGCTTGATGCCGAATGCCTTCAGCGAATGGCGGATAGCGTTTTCGAGATCGAGGAACTTGCGCCTCAGATTGCGCCGGTGGGTCAGCAAAAGCCGCATCCGATAGCAGTCCTGCGTCTTGATATGAGCCGGACGGAACCAGCCCGTGCTCATGATGTGGGCGATGCCGAGCGCGTCGGTAGCGTCCGTCTCGTTGCGTTGCGCCGACATCGCTGCGCGCAAGTGCTGGGTCTCCATGCAAATCACTGAAAGTCCGCGTTTCAGAAGCTCGGGATGCAGCCATGGCGACAGAGATCCCGCCTCATGGCCGACACGCCGCAGCCGCGCGATGAACGGCTTCAACGCCACAAACAACGCATCGGGATCAGTCTCCACCATGACCATCAGATGCACCTCACCGTCTCGTCGACGACGCACACCGCCGTCTCGTCCACTGGAACATCCAGTCCGCAAAAGTATTCCATCAGCCGCCTCCTGCGTGATTTGACAGTTGATTTCTTAGCAGTCGGCGCAGCGAGCGGCAGGGATCCGGCAATAGAGGAGCGGCTTGCCGATTATGGGCGGCATTCTGCAATCCGGGCCTCCCTGCGGATAGACGCGCGCAGCTCGGCCATGATGGCGGCAAGCCCAGTTATTGGACCTCACATCTCCCGATCTGGCCTTTCCAGAGTGGCAGACCGAGCGAGTCGGCCACATGTGGATCGCTCGTATAAAGGGGAAAACCGAGCGCCGACAGCGCCAGCAGCGTGGCACGGTCGGAACTGATGTGCATCCGGTCGATGTTCAGTTCGTTGTAGACATGGCCGTGCGAACCTGGGTCAATTCCGGTGATGATCACGGCCGGCGCGCCGTTGTGCAAGGCGTAAAGGACCGCTGTGATCCCGGTCGAGAATTTCTCCTCCAGATGCATCTCGAAATTGGCCACACCTGTCACTGCCTCGTAGAGCGCCATGCGCTGGTGACGGGTGATCTTGCGCAGGTCGCGGCAGCGGTAGTTGAAGGCCGCGATGTTGCGGCGCAATTCCTCGATCGTGCGGTGTGCGCGCACAATCCAGAGCAGATCGGTCTCCTGGCCGGTCAAGACGGCGCGCACGGCTAAAGCGTTGGGCTTGGCCCCGTCAAGCTGGTGGACATAAAGAAATGTTGCATCAGGAGTACCCATCCCCCAACGTGCCGTGACCGTCTGCGAGCCATTCACGGTAAAGATCGTGAAAGCATCGCGCCGAAAACCCACCGGCGGGTTTGAGACCGGCGCGGAGCCCACGATGAAGACCGGTTTTGTAAGCGGCGCAGGGTGCCGCGGCGGACGAGGGTGCAGCAGGCGATATAACAGTTTCCGCTTGATCACAAGAAGCGGGTAATCGAACAAGCGCTTACGCAGCGGCTTCGGTGCATCGGGATTCATGTTGCCCTATGCTCTGCAATCTCCAAAGCGACCTTCGAAACTCAAAATGCTAGATCGGCAGCATCGCAGAAGCGATAGCCATACTCAACATTCAGCAGACGGCCAATCTCACATCGCCAGCCGAATAGGAATTTCACCATTCAGTTTCGACAACCAGTGGCAAGACAGATTGCTGCAACTGCGACCTAGACCCGGCCTCAACTGGCGGGAGGATCATACTGCCGATTGACCCCGAGCAAGGGCTATCCTTGGGGATATGTGCCAAGAAGCTTATTGTCTGAATGCCCGCAATGTCATGGCGCCGAATTCCGAAATTGCCTGGCACTGTGGATCGCGATACTGGCCGAACGCATCCGCCATTGTCGAGGCCTCGTTTTGGTGTGTAACTCCCGGCGTCAGGATGGAAGGTCAAAAAACCTAACAGTCTCAACACCGGAGACGTCGTCAGGCTCAAGTCGGGTGGCCCGAAGATGACGGCGAGCGATGATGGCCGCTTCCGGCGGATATCTGTGCCATTGGTACAACCGCGAGGATGATGTGTGGCCCCCGCAGCATGCCGGATTCAAGCCGGAACAGCTGGTGGTGAAGGCGGATCAATCGACATAAGGCTCTTGCCTCCGGCCGAAAGCTTCGAATGCGGCGCCGGGCGCAACGGATATGAGCGCCTCTGCGGCAATGATCCGACTTTTCTTTTCTCGGCAGACGCAGCTGACAACTGGGTGTTCAGGGGTTGGGCGTCCCCATCGACTGACGAGCCGTTGACAACAAGGGCACGTACAGAGAGCTCAGGCTCCTCGCCATGGTTGCGGTAATGTGATCGGCATCCTTATAGATCGGCAAGCCGTTTCGAACTGCGTCGCAATGGCCATTGCTGCAAATCGTTTGAAGTGGATCGACGATGGCAGCACCGTATTTTTCGGCCAGGCGCGTCAAGATCGCACGCGAAAGCGCCTGCCGTTTCTCGACATAGTCCCATGGGGCGGCCACATCGGTGGAACGTCTTGCTATCATCGCCTTGGCGACCGCCTCCGGCATATAATGTCCCATCTCGGGGACATCCATGACCAAAACAACCTTGGTGCCTTGTTGCGTCAACTCCCTCATCAGGCGGTCGAGCGTTTCGACGACCGAGGCGGATCTGTCTTCAAGAGGTGGCGGCACAGAGGGGTCGAAATAAACACCCTCGTTCGGCAGTTCGGCATCGTGCACGTATTTGGGCCAGTAGGCGAGCAGGAAGACGAGGGGGATGTGCCTGGACGCGATCAGATCGCGCACTGCTCCATTGAAGTCGCCGCACCGTTCGGTATAGCCACGCGGCGTGAGCTGAACGCCTGGCAAAGGCGGACAGGAAGAATGACCGGCAAAGAGACCTGTAACGCCGGTTTGCGTGGCGGCCACATCAAAAGCCGGGGCCATTGCGCCGGAGTGGGAGTCTCCCCACACGAGGAAAGCGGGATTGTTCGAACCTTCGATGCCGAGCGGGCACAGCTTGCCCATGCGTATGTCGGCCGGGGTTGGTCCCGTTGTGTCGGAATCGGCGAAACAGGGCGGAACGCTGAACCGGCTTTCATCGTAGGTCGCGGCGTAGACGTTCCGAGCATCAACAGGAAGACGGGATGGAACGCCCTTGTCGTGGATTATATGGCTTCCAAATCCGACGGCCACCGCAATCATAAGGACCGCTCCAGCAAACAGCGAAGGCCGGCCGATCCGGCCATCGCGACCGCGGAAGGGCTGTTCGATAAACCACCACGAAAAAGCGGCGATGGCGAGCGACATTAGGGCGATCAGGCCGCCGTTAAGCAAGGATAGTTCACGCCCGGCCATCTCCCGGCTGAACACGATGACCGGCCAATGCCACAGATAAAGCGAGTAGGAGATCAAGCCTATGAATACAACCGGCTTCGATCGCAGGATTTGGCCGACCGGCCCGTGCTCGTCGTGTGCATAGATCACCAGCGCCGCGCCAAGGCAGGGCAGCAGTGCCGTCGGGCCGGGAAAGAGAGTGCGATCATTAAATCCGAACATGGCTAAGGCGATCAGCAAAATACCGCCGGCTGCCAAGCCTCCCCGCATGGCCGACCGCTTCGGCCTCGGTATCGCGTCGAAGGCAATCAGCGAGCCAACCAGCAGTTCCCAGGCGCGAAACTGCAGCAGATAGAACGCCGCGACCGGCGAATGGAAGACCGTCCATGCGCTCGCCACAAACGAGACGATCAGCAACCCGATCAGGATGGGCACCGTGTGTCGCCGGGCGAATCGGTTGATTGCGACCAACAGCAGCGGAAACAGAATGTAGAACTGCTCCTCGACCGCAAGCGACCATGTGTGCACCAGCGGCTTCATCTGCGCACCAATGTCGAAATAGCCGCTTTCTTTCTCGAACTGGATATTCGATGTGAACAACGCTGCGGCCTTCAAGCTGCGGGCGAAGTATTCCAGTTCGGCTGGCATCAGCAGGAACCATGCGGCAATGGACGAGGCCGCCAGAACTGCAAAGAGCGCCGGAAAGATCCGCCGGATGCGACGCTCGTAAAATCGCAGCAGGCTGAAATCGCCGCGAGTGATTTCCCCCGAAATCAGGGATGCCATGAGAAAGCCAGAGATGACGAAGAACACGTCGACGCCAGCGAAGCCGCCACCGAAGCCTGGAACGCCGGAATGGTACAGCACCACCGGAACGATTGCCAAGGCACGCAGCCCGTCAATATCCGCACGATAAGCAAGCCCCGCTTGTCCATGCCCGTGAATTGAAGCCTGGGCGGATGGACGCCTGAGAACGAGGTTCAAACGTTATTCTCCGAATATTGCCCGTGGCAGGCGTTTATTAGCGCAATATGGCTTCAGCATGACTGGTCTTGATCTTCTAACAAAGGCGAGGCCACTCCGTGAGAATGCTCGTGACGGTGCGCCGCCGCGTTGAGGAAGGGCTGGTCGGCGGCGAAGGATTTGCCGTCGATGCGAGCCTGATCCGGGCGGATACCAACAAGCAGCGCTCGGCGGAAGGATCGGGCCGGTCGGCTGGAAGCCGATGGCCGAGTGCGTCGATCGGTTAAGGAATACCTCGACACGCTCGACCATGCCGCCCTGGGATGCGGCGAGCGAGGTGAAGCCGAAGTTCGTGTCGCGTTCCGATTCGTCCGCCCGGCGGACCGGCGCGCTGAAAGGACGGTAGGAGTTGCCGCAGCGCCAAAAGGCCTATCGGATGCTTCCCCCTCCTTCGAGAGAACGGGTGACGCGATGCCATGACCAGCAAGTTCGACTGCGGTGCCTGTGAGCTCAAGCAGCGCTGCTGCCCGAACGCGCACGTCCGCAAGATCCTGCAGTCGATCCACGAGGGCGCCCGCGACATGGCGCGCGATATTGCCGCTACCGATGCCTAGGTGACTTCACGACGCGAGCGGAAGAGGTTCGAGATGCTGTTCGCGCACCTCAAGCGCATCTTGAAGCTCAATCGCCTGCGGGGGCGATCAACGTTTCAATCCGCCTGGAAGCCATCAAATCGACCGCGATACTCGACCAGTCTGCCGCGCTCCTCCTCGAACACGTCCCAGATCGTGCGTTCGGGCTGGTCAATATGGCGGTGTGCCTTCGCATAGGCGACGCATTTGTCGGCGAGCCAGGCATTCAACTCGGCATAGGACTTGAAGCGCAGCCGCGGTGCCGCGCGTGATGCCGACATCCAACGGAACCGGAGTGGAGGCGGAGCATACGTTGGACGGCTCAACGAAAGCCGAGCTCGAACGCCGGGGTTTCATCTTTACTCAAGCGGAGGATCCGATTGGCGGCGCTCAAGCGATCCGCATCGACTGGGAGAACGGCACGCTGACCGGCGCGTCGGAACCAAGGAAAGACGGCATCGCCCTGGGGAGCTAACGGGGGGTCGCCCGGCATAGGCTTGCCGGCTTCGCCTAAATAACTCCGCAGGGATTGAGAAGGTCGCGCGGCGTCCTTGACCACGACCATATCTTTGCCCGCACATGCGCTCCGAGGTCGTACACAGTGTCGTTGGCGATGGCGACGGCCTCCTCCACTATCTCGTAACTGTCTCGTAAGAGATGAAGAACCGGGCCGAATATCTCCTCTCGGGCAACGCGCATGCGCGTGCGCACCTCGGAACAAATCGTCGGTTTGAGTAGAACCCAGCATTCAGACCGCCCGGACCGCCCTGTCCGCCGATGACGGCCTTCCGAAATGCCCACGTGCTCTGCATGGCTCATAGCCACAGCCGCGCCTTCTGCTGAAAGAATCCGGCGATGAATGGATTGGCGATCTCTGCTGCATGCGAATTCCCAGGTTCAATTGGGCAAGCCTTATCGGTTTCCGATGCGCCACCGTCTCCCTTGCGATTTTCGGGAACACGGCGGCGGAACGCAGCGTTGAAGACATTGAAGGGACGGCCGTCCCTGCCGCCGTTGACCTTCCGACCAGCTTAAGGTCGCGCATCGGACAGGACATTGAACTCTCTGCAATGATTGGAGAATCCATCATGCGAATGCTCACCCTCTTTGCTGCATTTTCCCTGCTTGCCGGCCCCGCGTCGGCAGCCGATCACCTCTTCACCGCCACATCGGCAGGCGGCTTGACGACCTCGAGCCAGCCCTTCCTGAACGGAACAAACAACAACGCGCCGACAGCCGATGCTGTGCCGGGCCAGGGTAGTCCGCTATCGGGCGCCGAACATACCGTGCCGGCCACCGACACGGTGACGGGTGCCTCACTCCGGACCATGCCATCGGCCACTCAGGGCAAGACGGCGCCATCGGCCAATGCCCGCTGACTGCCTTCCGAGCATCCCAGGCGGCACGCGGAGGACCCGTAATCGAGCGCCGCCTTGGAATCTTTGTTAGGACTGCACCGGCCCATAACGGGCCCATAACATTTTTTGTGCCGATGGCAATTTTCATCAATGAAATCAAGGATAATGGTGGGCCCGGAAGGTCGTTGGTTCGTTCGAACTTCGGCAAGGAGGGATCGTCAATTGCCTGTGCAGGCGAGTGCTCGGACTATTCTTCTTGCCGCACCAAGCGCTCGCTGTTTGTGTCCTTGGCATGATCCCCATGCCGCATCATGCGTCGAAAGCTCATTGAGATATGCGCACGCCTGATGTGCCCGATCGACTCCCAGTCGCCGATCTGCGCCGCAGCCAGGACCTCCTCCATTTCGCGCCGGAAGGCCGTGAATTCCTCTACGAGACCCAGTTGCGGCATCATCTTCAGGACGACGCGCGCCACCTGGAAATACAGCCGCTCGCTGATCTCGCGCAGCGGCTGGTTCCCGGTCATGGCAGTCAGCTCGGAGAAGAAATCCATGTTCAGCTGCAGGAAAGCCCGCTGATCCGGATTGAGCATATCGGAATCGCAGCGCGCGACGAGCGCCCGGATCCGGTCCAGGTCGGCTGCCGTGCGCGGTATAGGCGAAAGCTTGCCGACCAGAAGCGCCAGTTCCAAACGCAGGTGATAGACCTGCTGCAATTCCTCGATATCGACATCAGTGACTATGGTGCCGACGCCGTGCACGGACTGAACCAGCCCTTCGGATTCAAGCCGCGCCAACACGCGGCGTATCGGCGTGCGGCTGATCTCGAATTCCTGGGCGAGTTCTTCCTCGGAGAGCCGGCTTCCCGGCGGGTAGTCGAGCAGGCAGATGCGGTCGCGCAGGATTCGATAGATACGCTCGAACCGTTCCCGCGCCGAAAGCGGCCGTGAGGCATCAACGATTGCCGTGGTGGCCGAGGCATCCGTATCAAGCGTCATCCAGCCTCCAGGACTGCGTGCAGAAATTGCCGGGTCCGCTCGTTCTTGGGCGCCCCGAAAAGCTCGCCCGGCGGTCCCTGCTCGCAAATCTTTCCCTGATAGAAGAAACAGACGCGATCGGAAAATTCCTTGGCGAAGCCCATTTGGTGGGTGACCATGAGCATTGTCAGATCATGCTCGCGACCAATTTGCCTTATCACCTGCAGCACTTCGCCGACAAGTTCGGGGTCGAGCGCCGAGGTCACCTCGTCGAACAGCATTATCTTAGGCCGCATCGCCAGCGCCCTGGCGATGGCGACGCGCTGTTGCTGGCCGCCGGAGAGCTGGGAGGGATAGTGATCCTTCTTCTGCGACAACCCGACCATGTCGAGAAGCTCGGCCGCCCGCGCTTCGGCATCGGCCCGCTTCATGCCAAGCACGGTTATCGGCGCCTCGATGCAATTGGCCATGGCCGTCATGTGGGGGAACAGGTTGAAGGACTGGAACACCATGCCGATCTTCGCCCGGATGCGCCGGATATGAGCGAGGTTGGCGGGCACCAGCTTTCCGTTCTGCCGCATATGCGTCAGCGGCTCGCCCTCGACCCAGATGACGCCGTCATTGATCGTTTCCAGCGTCATCAGCATGCGCAGCACGGTAGTCTTGCCGGAGCCGGACGGGCCGATGATGGAAACCTTCTCGCCGCGCGCGATTTCGAGATTCAGGCCGTCGAGGACGGTCAACGAGCCGTAGCGTTTGGAAACATTGTCGAAGCGCACCATCGGTTGTTCCGTCATCGAGCGTTCCTCCGATTGAGCAGGCGTTCGAGGGCACGGATAAGCGCGGCCGATACCAGGCTCATCGCCAGAAAAAACAGGCCCACCAAGGTGATCGGTTCGGTGTAGCGGAACGTCTCGGAGCCGATGATCTTGGCGGTCTGCATGAGTTCCAGCACGGCGATGGCCGAAAGCAGCGGCGTCTCCTTGAACAACGCGACGAGATAATTGCCGAGCGCCGGCACGATCGGCGGGATGGCCTGCGGGATGATGATGTCGCGAAAGGTCGTCCAGGAAGACAGGTTGAGCGCGATCGAGGCTTCCCACTGGCCGCGATGGATGTTGTCGAAGCCCGCGCGATAGACCTCCGAGCAGTAGGCGGCGTAGTGGATGCCGATGGCAAGCACGCCGGCCGTGAACGCGTCGAGCACAAGGCCGAATTTCGGAAAGACGAAATAGATAAAGAAGATCTGGATCAGCAGCGGCGTCGAGCGGATCAATTCGACCAGCACGGAGATCGTCCAGGCGGTCCACGGCACCGCGATGCGGATCACGGCCAGGACCAGGCCAAGCGTCGCCGCTATGACGAAGCCGAGAAGCGTTGCCTCGACCGACACGACGGCCGCGCGGGCCAGTATCGGCAGGATCTGCAAGGTAAAATTCCAATCCCAGATCATGCCGCCCTCCCTCGCGCCAGGCCGAGCGAGGCTCGCCTTTCGAGGAGCCGCATGCCGATAGAAATGACCAACGACATCGCCAGGTACATCAGCAGCACCAGCGTGAAGATTGGAACGGTCTTGAATGTGTTCTGGTTCATCTGCTGCGCCTTGAAGGCGAGGTCCGACAGGGTGATAAGCGAGACCAGCGCGGTCGATTTCAGCAGCTCGATGAACAGATTACCCCAGGGCGGGATCATGGCGATGAAGGCCTGCGGCAAGATGATGCGGCGCAGCATCTGCGCGCGGCTCATGTTGAGCGCCGTTCCCGCTTCCCACTGCCCGCGCGCGACCGACTGAATGGCGCCACGCACGCATTCGGATCCGTAGGCCCCGACATTCAGGCCAAGCGCCAGCACGGCGACGAGAAATGCGTCGAGCGTGACGCCGAATTGCGGCAGCACGAAAAACAGCCAGAACAATTGCACCAGCGCCGAGGTGCCGCGAAAGATTTCGACATAGACCGTCGCCAGCCATCTGAGCGGCGCCGGACCATACATGCGTGCCAGCGCGGCGAGCACGCCCATGACGATCGCCAGCAGGCTGCCCAGGACCGCGATCTCGATCGTCAGGACGGCGCCCTGCAGCAGTCCCGGGAGGAACAGCCTGTACGCTGCTTGCGTTGCCAGCACGGCGATCACGGCCAGCGAAGCGACAAGCATGGCAACGAGCGTTCGGATTCCCATCTGCTTCTCCGAAGAAAAAAGAGGGCGGCGCTTCACGCCGCCCAGCAGTTGGGAACTTATTCGCCCTTGCAGAGCTGGGCTGTAGTCTTGTTCGGCAGATAATCCTTGCCGAAGCCGAGCGGCTCGACCAGGGCAATGTGCTCGGGTGAGCCGATGAACTTCTTCAGTTCGGCGTTGAACGCTTTCTGCAAATCTGTGTCTTCCTTGCGGAAGCCGAAGCCGCCATGGCCTTTTACCGACTTGCCGGCAACCTCGCCGAAGGGCTTGGTCGATTCGACGCCATCGGCCTTTTTGGCCATGTCGGCGATCGACAGCGCGGTAAGCGCGGCTGCATCGGCGCGCCCTGCCTGGACGGCGGCGACGAGACTGGACTGGTCGGGCAAGGTCACGATCTGCCCTTCGGCAACACCCGCATCCTTGGCGAAGCCGCCCTCGACGGCGCCGGCCATGACGGCGAGCTTGAGATCTGGGTTGTCCTTGATGCTGGAAAAGTCCTTCACGCCCTTGGGATTACCCTTTGCCACCAACATGGCCTCGCCGATGCCGTAGGACGGCTCCGAGAAATTGATCTCGGCGCAACGCTTCGGAGTGATGAACATGCCGGCGGCGATGATGTCGAAACGGCCGGCCTTGAGGCCGGGAATGAGCGAGCCGAACTCGGTCAGCACGCCGTCGACCTGTTTGATACCCATCTTGGCGAGCACCGCCTTGGCGACCTCGGGCGCTTCGCCGGTCAATTTGCCGTCGGGCGTCGCAAAACCGAACGGCGCCTCGTTGGCGAAGCCGACGCGGATGTAGCCGTCCTTCTTGGCCCGTTCCAGCGTCGTCTCCGCATGGGCCGGCAATGACGTGAATGCGGTCGCGGCGAGCGCAATGCAGGCGGCGGCCTTCACAACGGCGCGGCGAGATATGTGTGACATGAGCATGTATTCCCCTTTTTCTTTTTGACGATTGCCTGGCTCGAGCGACGTTTCTCCTCCGTCGCATCACGCGCTTAAGACGTATACAACTCATCTGGACATATCGCAAGATGCGTTGTACGAATCTCGAAAAATAGCCATTTGCCTACCGGTTTGCGGTTAAAACATTCAACAGTTGTGCACAATTCTTGGAATTGCAGCTGCAAGCCGCATCCGGGCGCGGCAATGGGAGGGATGACGGTTGGGCGGGTCGGACGGGTTCACCAAGGCGGAATACGCACGGCGCCTGGCCGACGTTAAGCAGCGCATGGAGAAGGCCGGCTTCGATCTCATCATCTGCCAGGATCCGGCAAACATGTGCTGGCTGACCGGCTATGACGGCTGGTCCTTCTACGTGCCGCAATGCGTGCTCGTCCATCTGGAGGAAGAACGCCCGATCTGGTTCGGCAGGGCGCAGGACGCCAGGAGCGCCCGCATGACCACCGGCCTGCCCGAAGAAAACATCGTTCCGTTCTCGGAGCGGCTGGTGCAGCAGCCCGTCGAACATCCTTATGACGAGCTCGCCGGTCTGATCCGGGCACGCGGATGGGACCGGGCGCATATCGGGGTCGAGATGGACGCGCATTACTACACGGCGCGCTGCCATGCCCATCTTGTCGGCGGCCTGCCCGCGGCGCGCTTCAGCAACAATCACGACCTCGTCAATTGGGCCCGGCTGGTGAAATCGGGCGCCGAGCTGGCGCTGATCCGCCAGGCCGGCGCGATCTGCAACAACGCCATGAACCGCGCCGTCGAAAAGATGCGGCCGGGCGTGCCGCAGAACCATGTGATCGCCGAGATCTATCATGCGCAGATCATCGGCGTGCCGGGCGCCGGCGGCGATTACGCCGCCATCTGTCCGCTGATGCCGGTGGGCGAAGGCACGAGCACGCCGCATCTGACCTGGTCGGACGCGCCGCTTCCGGACAGCGGACTTGCCATCGTCGAGATTGCCGGCGTGCGGCGGCGCTACCACGCGGCGCTGACCCGGACGGTGCATTTCGGCAAGCCGGCGACCGCCCTCTCAGATATGGCCAAGGTGATCGTCGAAGGCGTCGATGCCGGTCTCGATCTGGCGCGACCCGGCAACACCTGTGAACAGGTCGAAGCCGCCTGGCAGGCGGTGCTGCGGAAAAACGGGCTGAAGAAAGAAAGCCGCGTCGGCTATCCCGTCGGCCTCGCCTATCCGCCGGATTGGGGCGAACGCACCGCGAGCCTGAGGCCCGGCGACAAGACGGAGCTGCGGCCCGGCATGTCCTTCCACTTCATGGCCGGCGTCTGGCTCGACGATTTCGGCGTCGCCATTTCGGAGTCCTTCGTCGTAGCCGAACACGGCGGCGAGCGGCTCTGCGACGTGACCCGCGATCTCATCGTCATCGACTGACAACGATTTCAAGGGCACCCAATGGACCGCAATCCCTTTTCCGAAGCAGAAATCGCCGGCCGCCTGTCGAAAGTGCGTAAGGCCTTGGCCGAGCGCAGGCTCGACGCCGCGGTTTTCGCCTCGCCGGAGAACATCTTCTATCTCAGCGGCCTCGACCATTGGGGTTATTTCGCGCCGCATCTGCTGATCGTCACGCTCGACCGGCAGCCGGTGCTGGTCACCCGGTCGATGGAGAAGGTGACGATCGAAAACCAGGCGAAAGCAGCGGAATTCCGCGGCCATTCCGACAGCGAGACGGCCGCCGATCTCGCCGCGCGCGTCCTTGCCGAACTCGGACTGACAGGTAAGCGCATCGGTCTCGAATACTGGACCTCAGGTCTCAGCCACGGCCTCGCCCTGAGGCTCGAGGCGCAGGCCGACGCCAAATGGAGCGACGTCTCCGGCCTGGTCGACAGGATGCGGCTGGTGAAGAGTGCCGACGAACAGGCGCTGATGCGGCGTGCCGCCAAGGTCACGGACGCTGCCGCGGGCGCTGCGATCGCGGCGATCCATGATGGCGCCGCCGAGCAGGAGGTCGCCGCGGAATGCGTCGCGGCGATGGCGCGCGCCGGAGGCCATGCGCCCGGCTTCGGCCCGTTCATCCGCCCAGCCGCCCGACTCGGTGAAGAGCACACGACCTGGGGCGACGGGTTTTATCGCGCCGGCGAGCCGGTGTTCGTCGAACTCTCCGGCTGCGTCTCGCGCTATCATGCGCCGCTCGGCCGGCTGATCCGCATCGGCAGCATCAAGGATGAAGACGCGGCGATGGCCGAGGTCACGGCCAAGGCATTCGATGCCGTCGTCAGGGCACTCAAACCCGGCATCAGGGCCCGCGACGTCTACGCCGCCTGGCAGGGCGTCGCCGACGAGGCGGGCCTCTCGCACTATCGCCGCCATCATTGTGGCTATCTGGTTGGCATCGGCCAGCCGCCTTCCTGGACCGGCGGCAATTCGGTGACCGGCTTGCGGCACGATTCCGATCTCGAGATCGAGACAGGCATGAGCTTCCACATCCTATCCTGGCTGATGGGCACAAGCCGCGGCGATGATTTCATCTCAAACACCGTGCTGCTGACCGATACCGGCGCCGAGGTGCTGACCCGCACGCCGACCGGCCCGATCGTCCGTTAGACCATGAACATGTCACGCTATTCGGCGTTCTCGATTTTCCGCAACGGCCTGTCCGGCCACAAGAACTGGCAGCGCGCCTGGCGCGCGGCGGAGCCGAAGCCGGCTTACGACGTGATCATTGTCGGCGGCGGCGGGCATGGCCTCGCCACGGCGTTCTACCTGGCCGAGAACCATTGCATCCGCAATGTCGCCGTACTGGAGAAGGACTATGTCGGCGGCGGCAATGTCGGCCGCAACACCACCGTCATCCGCTCCAACTACCTGCTCGACGGCAACACCCAATTCTATGAATTCTCGGTCAAGCTGTGGGAAGGCCTGTCGCAGGCGCTGAACTTCAACGTCATGTTCTCGCAGCGGGGCCAGATCGTCACCGCCCATTCGGCGGACCAGCTCGACATGTTCAGCCATCGCGCCAACATCATGCGGCTGAACGGCATCGATGCCGACATCCTCGACCGCGAGGAGTTGCGGCGGCTCGTGCCTTATCTCGATTTCTCCGACACGGCGCGGTTCCCGATATATGGGGCCATCCTGCAGGGCCGGGCCGGCACGGCCCGTCACGATGCCGTCGCCTGGGGTTATGCGCGCGCCGCCGACAGTCACGGCGTCGACATCATCCAGAACTGCGAGGTGACCGGCTTCGTCCGCGACGGCGACAGGATCGTCGGCGTCGAGACGAGCAAGGGGCGCATCGGCGCCGGCAAGGTCGGCCTTGCGGTCGCCGGACACACGTCGGTGCTCGGCCGGAAGGCCGGGCTGGAGCTGCCGATCGAGAGCCACGTGCTGCAGGCCTTCGTCACCGAGCCGCTGAAGCCGCTGGTCGACCATGTCGTGGCCTACGGCGCCGATCATTTCTATGTCAGCCAATCCGACAAGGGCGGGCTGGTCTTCGGCGGCAATCTCGACGGCTACAATTCCTATGCCCAGCGCGGCAATCTCGGCGTCGTGCGCGAGGTGGCCGAAGCGGCAATCGCGCTGATGCCCTGCATCTCGCGCGTCAGGCTGCTGCGGCATTGGGGCGGCGTCATGGACATGACGCCCGACGCCAGCCCGATCATCTGCCCGACGCCGATCGACGGGCTCTATCTCAACGGCGGCTGGTGCTATGGCGGCTTCAAGGCGACGCCTGCCTCGGGCTGGTGCTTCGCGCACACGCTGGCGACCGGCAAGCCGCATCCCTTGATCGCCGCCTTTCGCCTCGACCGCTTCCGCACCGGCCACACGCTCGACGAGGCCGGTGCCGGCCCGTCGGTCTGGCTGCAATAGGGAGCAGAGCAAGACAAATGCTTCGCATCGAATGTCCGTGCTGTGGCCTGCGCGACCATGATGAATTCCGCTATGGCGGCGACGCTTCGATCACCCGTCCGGGCCATGACGACCCGGATCCCGAGGCCTGGTACCGCTATGTTTATGTGCGCAAAAATCCGCCCGGACCGCACCGCGAATTCTGGCAACACGTGACCGGGTGTCGGCAATGGCTGGTCGTCGAGCGCGATACCCGCGACCATGCAATCGCCTCCGTCGGCTTCGCCAGGAAAACACGAGCATGAACTCGAACGACAGACGTCTGCCTGCCGGCGGCCGTATCGATCGTATGCGACCGATCGGCTTCAGCTTCGATGGCCGCACGCTGAACGGCTATCAAGGCGACACGCTGGCTTCGGCTCTGCTGGCCAATGGCATCACGCTCACCGGACGCAGTTTCAAATATCACCGCCCGCGCGGCACCTTTTCGGCCGGACCCGAAGAGCCGAACGCGCTGGTCACGCTTGGAACCGGTGGACGGCGCGAACCGAACCTGCCGGCCACCGCGCTCGAGCTGGCGCAAGGCATGATCGCCGAAAGCCAGAACCGCTGGCCCTCGCTTGGCTTCGACCTGCAGAGCGTCAATGGGCTGTTTGCGCCATTCCTTTCCGCCGGCTTCTATTACAAGACCTTCATGGGACCGACGCGGCGCGCCTGGATGTTTTACGAGCATTTCATCCGCCGGGCTGCGGGCCTCGGCCGGGCCGGCACCGAACGTGATCCCGACCGCTACGAGGTGCGCCACGCATTTGCCGATGTCGCCATCGTCGGCGGCGGCCCTGCCGGCCTCTCGGCGGCGCGCGCCGCGGCGTATGCCGGCTCAGACGTCGCGCTGATCGAGCAGGATTTCCTGCTCGGCGGTCAGCTTCTGTCGGAGCGTTCCGATGGCGAGGCGGCAGCTTGGCTGAAGGCGATCGAGACCGAACTGGCAGGCCTGCCCAACGTCACTGTGCGGCGCAGGACGATGGCGTTCGGCATCTATGACGGCAACACGCTGGCGCTGATAGAACGAAACGACGATCCGGTCGTGCAAGGCGCCGCGCGGCAGGTCTTCATCATGCTTCGCGCCCGCGCGGTCATCTTTGCCGCCGGCGCCATCGAGCGGCCGCTGGTCTTCTCCAACAATGACCGGCCGGGCGTCATGCTGACATCGGCCGCCCGGACCTATTTCAACCGGTTCGCCGTCCTGCCGGGCGAGAATATACTGGTCGCGACGACGAATGACGGCGCCTATCGCGCCGCCATCGACCTTGCCGCCGCCGGTGCGCGAGTGACCATCGCGGATCAGCGCAGCATCCTACCCGCCGGTCTGGCAGAGGAGGCCAGGCGCCTGAACATAGCAATCCGATCCGGGACCCAAATCGCCGACCTGCGTGGCGGCCACGCGGTCAAGGCCGCGAAGTTTGCCGGGCCGGGCGGCAATTCGGAAATCGCGTGCGACCTCGTCTGCGTGTCCGGCGGCTGGTCGCCGACGGTGCATCTCACCTCGCATCTTGGTGTCAGACCCGTCTATCGCGACGACATGGACGGCTTCGTTCCCGGCGGCCTTCCGGCGGGCCACTTTGGCGCCGGCTCGATGATGGGCCGCTTCTCGACGGCCGATGCCATCGACAGTGGCCACCGTGCCGGCATCGAAGCAACAGCCTTCTGCGGAAAATCGGCAGCCGCACCGGCTCCTGCGAGGCTCGATCTCGGCGAAGCCGCAACCGACGCGTTCCGCGCGATCCCGTCCATCGTGCGTGGAAAGGCCTTCGTCGATTTCCAGATGGATGTGACCACCAAGGACATCGAATTGGCGCATCGCGAGGGCTATGAATCGGTCGAGCACCTGAAGCGCTATACCACGCTCGGCATGGGCACCGAGCAGGGCAAGACCAGCAATTTTGCAGCACTTTCGGCTATGGCGGCGCTACGCCAAGAGACGATCCCGCAAACCGGGACCACGACCTTTCGACCACCCTATGCGCCTGTCGCCATCGGCGCGCTCGCCGGCCGCTCGGTCGGCCGCCATTTCAAGCCGATCCGCCGCACGCCGATGCATGACTGGCATGTGGCGAATGGCGCCGACATGCTCGAGGTGGGGCTGTGGATGCGTCCATATTTCTACCGCGTCGCCGGCCGTGACGTGAACGAGGCCTATGTCGCCGAGATGCGCATGGTGCGCGGGGCCGCCGGTCTGATGGACATTTCCACCCTCGGCAAGATCGACGTGCAGGGGCCGGACGCGGCCATTTTCCTCGACCGTGTCTACGCCAACGGCTTTGCCAAGCTCCCGGTCGGTCGCGCCCGCTACGGCGTCATGCTACGCGATGACGGCATCGTCTTCGATGACGGTACCACCACGCGGTTGTCGGAAAACCGTTTCTTCATGACCACCTCGACCGCCAAAGCGGCCGATGTCCTGTCGCGACTGGAATTCCTGCTCGACACCGCCTGGCCGGAGCTGCGCGTCGCGGTCACCTCGGTCAGCGACGAATGGGCGACGATGTCGGTCGCCGGACCGAAGAGTCGCGATGTCCTTGCCGCCGCATTCCCGGGGCTCGATGTCTCGAACGAGGCGCTGCCGCATATGGGCTTCATCGAGACCGAGTTTGCAGGACGGGCGCTGCGCATCATCCGCCTCAGCTATTCCGGCGAGCGCGCCTACGAGATCTATGTCGGCGCCACTGCCGGCGAGAAGGTCTGGCGCCATTTGCTTGAGGTCGGCGCGGCCTTCGGCTTGAGGCCTTACGGGGTTGAGGCGCTCGGCGCGCTGCGGGTCGAAAAAGGCCATGTCGCCGGACCGGAGATCGATGGCCGCACCACGCTCGACGATCTCGGCCTTGGCCGCATGGCCGCAAAACGCACCGGGTTTGTTGGCGATGTCCTGCGGCGGCGTCCGGCATTTCAAGCTCCCAACCGCCAGCGTCTGGTTGGCTTGGAATGCGCTGAGGAGGGCAAACGGCTGCGCGGCGGCGCCATTTTGTTCATCCCAGGCGATACCGTCGCCGGGCACGGACGCGGCCGGATAACGTCGGTGACGTTCAGCCCGGAGCTTGGCCGTTATGTCGGCCTCGCCCTGCTGGCGGCCGACGTCGCGGCGGAGGGAAGCGAAGTCTTCGCCACCTATCCGATGAAGGCTGAAACCGTTCGCGCCCGCATCGTTTCGCCCGTCTTCCTGGATCCGAAAGGAGAGCGGCTGCATGGCTGAGGCTCTGGCATCGAAAGATTTCAACCTGTCGAGGTCCGACTGCCCGATCGTTCAGACCGAGGGCTGGGACGGGATGCTGGCCCGGTTTGAGCTTAGTCTTTCGCACATGCTGGGCACTGCCCTGCCCGTCTCGGTCGGCGAGACGGGCCGCCATGCCGACGCGCTCATCGTTCGGGTCTCCCCCCGCCGCCTCTGGCTGATAATGGAGGCGGATGCAGAAACGCCGCAGGCAGCGATCGATCCCGAACTGGGCTGTTCGGTTCATCTCGGCGAGGGACGCGTGCGCTTCAGCCTGAGCGGCGCGCGCGTCCTGGAAATCCTCTCCGGCTGCATCGCAGTCGACTGGCGCTCGCCAGGCGCAGCGCCGGGCCGCGCATTTCAAACGGTCTTCCATCACGTACCGGTGCTCGTCCTGCGCACGAGCGAGACCGGGTGCGACATGATCGTGCCGCGAAGCTTTGCGCACAGCCTTGCGGACTGGATCGCCGACAGCGCCGGCAAGCGTTCTTCGCCTAGAATTAATGCGCGAAATTGACTGCCGCTGGCCGACAAGATGGAACCGTTTATAACCCGTCCACCCAAGCCGCAGGAGGTTCCGATGTCGGCGCCCGCCGGCTGTTGGTGGCCGAAGACGTATGGCTGGTAGCGGAAAGAAGATGCTGCCCGACCGGTCGCCGACACATTGGAGCACCAGGCCATATCATTCATCTTCGTAAGCGGGTATTCGGCCGGAGATTTCCCGGTTCCGGCAAAGCCGTTGGCGCCGACGTTGCCAGTTGTCCATGAGCGATGCGCAGAATCTGGCGGCAGCGCGGGCAGCGGCCGGCTAGTGGATAAAATCAGACGCTTGGCACTCTGCTAAATGCCTGCTCTCGACCCGTTACTGGCGTTCGCCAGCCGGCCTTAAATGAGACGCAAGCGGCGCGAAGCGGACATTGAAGAGAGCGAGGGAAAGTTGCCGTCCAACCCGAGATTCGATCCCTTCATCAGTCTTCGGCTCGGCGTGATAAAAATGCGTTCAGCCGCCCCAGCATCAGTTCCGGAGCTTCAAGCTGAGGCAGATGGCCGACGCCCGGCAGTGTTTCGAATGATGCCTGCGGGATCATCGCATGAAGCGCTTTGCCTCGCTCCAGCGGAATCCATGGATCGTCCTCGCCCCAGATGATCTCTACCCGACAGCGAATATCCCCGAACATTGGTTCGACTTCTGCGGTGTACTTTTCGTCGGCTTGCGCGAATTGCCGGTAGAAGCTTTGTCGCCCGTCTTCGGAAAGCCACGGCTCGACAAGCTTTTTGAAGTCCCTGGAACCGATCTTGTTCACGATCGCGCCCTTGATGTAGGCCTCCACGACAGCTCTGTGGATATGCGGAGGCAAGCCCAGAAAGGCATCCACATGGCGACCGACGTGATCAAAGAACTCCGATCCCCAGGGGCGCATCGCGACGACATTCATCAGAACATATCGATCAAATTCACAGCCATGCAGCAAATGTGCCCGCAGCGTCGTCGCCCCACCCATGTCATGCGCAACGACCATTGGTCGCGCGAGCCCCCAATGAGAAAGCATCTCGGCGAAGATGTTTCCCTGCACATCGAGCGACGTGCGCTGCTCCGCGCTTTTGTCGGACCGGCCGTATCCAGGCATGTCGTACCAGTGAACACGATACCGGCTTGCAAGGTCCGGAATAATCCGGTGCCATGAAAACGAAGACCACGGCCAGCCGTGGGCCAGCACCAGTGCAGGACCGCTACCAAGTCGACCCGTTGCGACCATGCCCGCAGATGTTTGCACGTTCTCATCGAGTTTCCACGACATCCAATATTCTTCCCTGGATTTTCCGGACAGCGACGTCCTTACGAACCCGTGCCAACCTTATAGTTGGAGACCGCTGGCCTCAAATCTCGATGCTGCCCGCTCCAAAGCGGATCAGACACTTGGCTACCGAACGACCCCTTCATGGCGCTCATTGCTCGTTCTGATCGGTGGGACGGACGGCAGAAAACCACCCTTAGGAGACCTACACGGTGGGTACCAAGCGTCTGAATTTATCCACCAGATCAAACGAGCCGGTGCTCGTCGTCGATCAGCTCGAGCCTGGATGGGGCAGCGCCATCCCATCGCCACAGAACGAGATTCAAGTCGCCGTTTGCGGCGCCCTTGGCGAAGCTCGGCACGAGCAGGCCATTATAGCCTTGCGCGACCAGCTCACGGGCAAATCGCTGCGTATGTGCCTCGCCATGGTCTCTCATCTGATCGCGCCATGTCGGGTCGGCGAGGGCCGTCGCATCGAGACCCATTGCTGCAAGAACGGTGGCGTCGCCCGCATCGAAGACGGCCTCGATCTCGGCACGATAAGCGACCAGCGTCGTCGGCTGCAGATCGCCCACCTGGTTGGCTTCGCGCAAAGCCGTCAGGACCGAGGTCGACGCATAGAGCGCCGGCATGCCTTTGGGGTTGAAACGCCCTCCATAGAGCTCGGCACCGCGTCCCGACATAGGCTCGCGGGCATACACCGGATTGAGAGCGCGGTAGAGCCGGCCCGAATAGGTGATCGCGGCGATGGTCAGGCGTAAATCCCCGCATCGACCGCGTCGATGAAGTCGAGGACCTCATCAGCTCGACCCTCCCGAACGAGCTGCATAGCCGTCTGCCCCGAAAAACCCGCCAGCGGCTCGGACCGATACCAGGCATAGGCCATGAGCGCGGAGCCAAATCGCGGCTCGACCTTGTTCACGATTTCCACCATCTCGCGCAGGCGGCGCTGCGTCTTGTCTGAGCGCACCCGCTCCCGGCGCTGGACCGCGTCTTTCCCCAGACCAGCGGTACGCGCGATCTCCTCGCTCGTGGTGCGGAAAGCGTCCGCAATCTTCTTCGGTGCGAACAACCCGTTATCCGCATATTGTGCCAGGCCCATCGCAGCACCTCCGTGCACTGCCAAAAATTATGACGCAATATAGCGTCAGTAGTGCCGGCATTTCAAGACCTCCCGGGCTTCTCCTCGCAACGATGGCCGTTCCAGCGGTCGGACCCCAACGACTCCACGGCCGACCGCGCAGGCTGTGCGGCAAGATCGGCCGCTCCGATGATGGCAACCCGACCATATCTAGACGCAAGCGGGAGCAGCAGAGCGAGCCATGGTGACATTTGGAATCTATCCGTTCCGCGATTCCGCCAGCGGAACGCACATGGTTCTTCCTCGTTTTGGCTCTGAGGGAACCATGAAACGGAGAGAGAACGATGAGAAGGCTTTTGTTACCTGTGGTGACAGGCGCGCTTGTCGCCTTGTCTGGCGCAGCTTTTGCCGACACTCCCGTGTCCGCCGCTACAAACCTTAACGTTCGCGCCGGTCCGGGTTCGCAATATCCAGTCATCGGCGTGCTGCGGGCGGGGCAGACGGCCACACTGAACGGGTGCCTGCAAAACTCGAAATGGTGCACCATCGCCGAGGCCGGTGGTCAGGGCTGGGTTTATTCCGACTACGTCACCGCAGAATTCGGCGGCAATCGGGTCGTCTTAACCGAGCGACCGGCCAATTCCGGCATCGCGGTCGTGAAACCTCCTCGCGATCAGGCTAATGCCGGAGCCGTCGCCGGCGGCGCCACCGGAGCGATCGCCGGCGCTGTCATCGGAGGACCGGTGGGCGCTGCTGTTGGCGGCGCGGCGGGAATCGTCGGCGGCGGTGCAGCCGGCACCGTGATCAATCCGCCCGAACAGGTGCGCACTTATATCAGCGCGCATCGGGTCAAGCCTGTTTACCTTCAAGGAAAGGTTGTAACCGGCGCGACGCTGCCTGAGACGGTAGCTCTACAGAAGATCCCGAACTACCGGTACCGGTATGTCTATGTGAACAACCGACCGGTGCTGGTTGAGCCATCGACGCGCCGCATCGTCTATGTGGAACGCTGAAAGTGCCAATCGGCAATGAATACCGACCGTCGGGCGAGTTGCACGGCGGTCAAGCCGAGGCGGGCTGTTGACCGCAACACACGACTGCGAACAACGACACCGCCGATTTGGTCGTCTTGCTCGACGCGCACCAATCCTGGCTTGGGGCAAGATCACCGAACGGCGCGCCGCCGACGCCCACTGCACGCGTGATTTCGTGGATGTCCATTATCCAAAGGCCGAACGTGTCCAATGGTGCACGTGTACACCTTCTGAAGAAAATCAACGGTTTAGCCGCTGGTTAGCAAACCTCTCTCGTGTGGTCTGGCGAACCAAAAGACACAAACGAAGATTGGCCCCAAGACATCGGACCAAGTGGTTGCTCAGGGAGATCCGGGTCGATCGGGTGATCTCGGATTCCGCTCTACGTAGTTTCCCGTAGGGAGATAACCGAATTTCGGCTTCCCGGGATTTGCGCGATTGCTGTCGTCACGAATTCACCGGGACCACAGCAATGTATGCTCAACCTTCCGCAAAGATCGAATTGCCGTCTTATCTGCCGCAGCAGGATCCCTCGCCGGTATTCGAAGGAGCGATGGTGCAGCCGGTCAGCTTCTTCCCGGCAGGGGCCGAGATATATGCCCAGGGCGAAAAGGCGGGCGCTCTCTACCAGGTCGAGTTCGGCGCCATTCGCATCTATCGCCTGCTTGCCGACGGGCGCAGACAGATCAGCGCATTCCATCTGGCGGGAGAAACATTCGGCTTCGAGGCCGACACCACCCACCACTTCTTCGCTGAAGCGATCAACGCAACCGGTGTGCGGGTCGTTCGTACCCCCTCGGGCATGGACATGTCCCGCCAGTTGCTGCCGCTTGCCTTGAAGGGCCTGACCCGGGCGCAGGAACATCTCCTGGTGCTTGGCCGCCAGAACGCCATCGAGCGTGTCGCGGCATTTCTGGTCGAGATGTCGGAGCGCCAGGGCGGCCTGCGGCAGGTGGAACTGCCGATGTCGCGGATCGACATCGGCGACTACCTTGGCCTCACCATCGAAACCGTGTCGCGCGTTTTCACCCGCCTGAAGGAGAGAGGCGTCATCCGTCTGCCCAGCCTGCGCAGCATCGAAATTCTCAAACGCGACGCGCTGCTGGCGATGGGAGAATGAGACCATCGGAGCCAATCCTGTCCTGGAAACTGAGCGGCAGTCAAATTGGGCGCGACATAGCCTCTACGGTGATTCTCGATCCGCCAGCGGACAAGAAGGTCGATCGCTCATCGCTGGCTGACGAAGCGGGTTGAAACGGCTTCTCAGTCTTCTGGCGAATTGACGGCTGTGCAGATCGACCGCAGAAACTGGCACAGATACAACAAAGCGCTGAGACATGGGCGAGGATTTATCCGGCTATCATGCCGACCGCATTCAAGCCGCGATCGCTTCGGATGCGGCGGCAAAGTCCGCGCTGATCGCGTCCTGGCGCCGGTCTTCCAACTTGCACCGGCTCGATCCGGCCGATTGCAGCCCAGCACGCTACCTGACGCAGCTCGAGCTGGGGCAGGCGCGGCAACGCATAGAACCGCTCGTCCGAACTGCCCAATCGAGTCTCGACCGGCTGTATCTTGCGGTGGGCGGCGTCGGGTGCTGCGTCCTTCTCGCCGATTGCGACGGCGTGCCGGTCGAGCGGCGTGGCTCGCCTGTGGACGACGAGACGTTTCATTCCTGGGGTTTATGGACCGGCTCCGTCTGGAATGAAGAAAGCCAAGGCACCAACGGGATCGGCACTTGCCTGGTTGAACAGCGTGCGCTGACGATCCATCGCGACCAGCATTTTTACACGTGCAACACGGGGCTGAGCTGCACCACCGCGCCGATCTACGATCACCAGGGCGATCTTGTGGCAGCGCTTGACGTGTCTTCCTGCCGGGCGGACCTGACAGAGGCATTCGCCAACCTCATTTCGGTGGCTGTAGTCGACGCGGCGCGCCGGATCGAAGCGGAAAATTTCAGGATTGCCTTCTCCAAAGCGCGAATTCTACTGGCGCCGGTCGCCGACAAAGGTTCGGGCGCGCTGATCGCCGTCGATTCTGACGACCTCGTGGTGGGCGCCACCCGCTCGGCTCGCCTCGCGCTGGGAATTACGCAAGAGTGTCTCGACAAGCCGACGCCAGCGGCAGATCTGCTGGGCTGGGCTAAGAATGGCCCTGAAGTGCTCGCCGAGGCAGAGCGTGGGGTCCTCCAACGGGCGCTGGCGCGAACAGATGGAAATGTCTCCGCCGCGGCTCAAGCCCTCGGCATCAGCCGCGCGACGCTTCACCGGAAGCTCAACCGCCTGGACGTCCACAGATCTCACTGATGGTCGAATCCTCGCTTGAGTGTCGCAATCTTGCGACACATCCTGGCCGGGCACCGAGTCCGGCGCAGTGACAACAGCAGCGGAAACCGCAAGCCTACCTTCGAAGCGTCGCATCCCGCGACGTCAGCTTTGGGAGGAAGGCACATGAACAAGGTTGAATTCTCACGCTCGGTCAAAGCGCCCTTCGACAAGCGTTATGGCAACTTCATCGGCGGCAAATGGACCGAGCCACGCTCCGGCCGCTACTTCGAGAACCACTCGCCGGTGAACGGTCAGTTGCTCTGCGAGATCGCGCGTTCGGATGCCCAGGACATTGAGGCAGCCCTGGACGCGGCGCATGCTGCGAAGGACGCATGGGCGCGGACCAGCGTGGCCGAGCGGTCGCTCATCCTCAACCGCATCGCCGACCGCATGGAAGAAAATCTCGATCTCCTTGCCCGCGCCGAAACCTGGGACAACGGCAAGCCGATCCGCGAAACAACCGCCGCCGATCTGCCCTTGGCCATCGACCATTTTCGCTATTTCGCCGGCGCGGTGCGTGGCCAGGAAGGCAGCCTCTCCCAGATCGACGACGACACCGTCGCCTATCATTTCCATGAGCCGCTCGGCGTTGTCGGCCAGATCATCCCGTGGAACTTTCCGCTGCTGATGGCGTGCTGGAAGCTCGCTCCGGCGCTTGCGGCCGGAAACTGCGTCGTGCTGAAGCCGGCCGAGCAGACGCCGGCCGCTATCATGCTGTGGGCCGATCTTATCGCAGACCTGTTGCCGCCGGGCGTGCTGAACATCGTCAACGGCTTTGGCCTCGAGGCCGGCAAGCCGCTCGCCTCCTCGCCGCGGATTGCCAAGATCGCCTTTACCGGCGAGACCACGACGGGCCGGCTGATCATGCAATATGCCAGCCAGAATCTGATCCCGGTCACGCTGGAGCTCGGCGGCAAGTCGCCCAACATCTTCTTCAAGGACGTTGTCGCCGAGGATGACGATTTCTTCGACAAGGCGATCGAAGGCTTCGTCATGTTCGCGCTGAACCAGGGCGAGGTCTGCACCTGCCCGAGCCGCGCGCTCATCCATGAATCGATCTACGACACCTTCATGGAACGTGCCCTCAAGCGCGTCGAGGCGATCGTTCAGGGAGACCCACTCGACCCGGCAACGATGATCGGCGCGCAAGCATCGAGCGAGCAACTGGAGAAGATCCTGTCCTACTTCGACATCGGCCGGCAGGAAGGGGCGGAGGTGCTGACCGGCGGGGCCCGCAATCATCTGCCCGGCGATCTGGCGGGTGGCTATTACGTCAAGCCGACGGTGTTCAAGGGACACAACAAGATGCGCATTTTCCAGGAGGAGATCTTCGGACCGGTCGTTTCGGTGACGACTTTCGAGGACGATGAAGAAGCGCTCAGCATTGCCAACGACACCCTCTACGGCCTCGGCGCCGGAGTTTGGACACGTGACGGCAACCGTGCCTACCGTTTCGGCCGCGCTATCCAAGCCGGCCGCGTCTGGACGAACTGCTACCACGCCTATCCCGCGCATGCGGCCTTCGGCGGTTACAAACAGTCCGGCATCGGCCGTGAGACCCATAAGATGATGCTCGACCATTACCAGCAGACCAAGAACATGCTGGTCAGCTATAGCCCGAAGAAGCTCGGTTTCTTCTGATTGCTTCTGGAGCTCACAGGCGCGGCTCCGAAACGGGCCGCGCCCGCAGGCGGAAATGGCGGAGCCCATGCAAGCCAAGGTCACTGCAACGCCAGCAGCCCTCGCGCTGATTGCCGAGATTGTCGCCGAGCATGGGCCGGTGCTGTTCCATCAGTCCGGCGGCTGCTGCGACGGCTCTTCGCCCATGTGCTATCTGCGCACCGAGTTCATCGTGAGCGAGCAGGATGTGCTGCTCGGCCACATCGCCGAGGCGCCCTTCTACATTGGCGCATTGCAGTTCGAGGCCTGGAAGCATACCGATCTCGTTATCGACGTGGTGCCTGGCCGTGGCGGCATGTTCTCGCTCGATAATGGGCGGGAGAAGCGTTTCCTGACACGGTCCGCGATCTGCTCCATCCAAACGTGAGGACAGCATCAGACCGCGTCCTCTTTGCTTCAGCGCAACGAGGACCCGGGCAACCGGATGCAAGATGCCGTTCTTTAACGCGGACAACCGGCATGAAACGCAAACTGAACGATGACGCGACCATGGACGGGATCATGCGCGAGACGCCGGCGGCAATCCGTGTCGTTCTCCAGCATGGGATGCTGTGCGTCGGGTGCCCGATCGCTTCCTTTCACACCGTTTCGGACGCGGCGCGCGAGCATGAGTTGGATGAAGATCAGCTTCGCCGCGATCTTGAGTCGGCCACCGAAAGCGACCGAACTAGCTCTTTCCCGCGCGACCTTCGGCGATGACAAGCAGATGATGCGGCTCGACCACGACGACCCTCTGGCGACCGCTCTTGACGAGCCCTTGGTCCTCCCAGGCGGAAAGCAGGCGGCTTACGGTGTGGAGCGTGGTGCCCGTCATTTCCGCGAGGTCCTGGCGTGAAATCGGGAAGTCGATCAGGATCCCCTCCTCGGTCTTTTTTCCCGACTGCTTGACCAGCTTCAGCAACGCATGCGCGACGCGCTGCCCCACCTGCTCGGTCGACATCTCGATGACGCGCATGTGGGCATCCTGCAGCCTGGATCCGATAACCTTGTAAGTGTTGGCGCTGAAGCTTGGGAAGCTCGTCGCGAATGTCGGCCACAGATGGCTTGGCCAGGCAAGCACCACGCAATCGACGGCCGCGACGGCATTTGCCGGATAAGTCGTCCGGCCCAGCGCGCTGGCGATCCCCATCAGCTCGCCAGGGCTTATGTAACGCACGGTCACTTCATGCCCATCCGGAGTCGATTTCATCACGCGCACATGGCCGTCGAGCAGCAGGAAAAAAGAATGCGCTTCCTGTTCCTGCTCGAACACCGGCTGATCCCTGGCGATGCGGATGGACCTCGCCTGGCTTATGATGCGATCGAGGTCCGCCGCAGCAATCCCCTCGAAGACGGACAGTCCGGCAATCAATGACCGATCAAGGCTTGCCAACTGTCTTCACTCCCCAACTCAACTGCGCAGCCCCCGAGTTGCGGAGCAGACTGTGTCACGAGGAACAGGTTATCGGCAAGGGATGCCGCTGCCGCCAGCCAATCGCTCTTTTGTTTGCGCTAAGGCAAATGCCTCGCCCTGGCACCGGGATAAAAGATCCGCATGGGCATCTTTGCCCGGATCTCAATGAGGCATGTCATGGCAATTCCGCGGACGCGGCCAAGCGCCTATCCGGCGATACTTTCCTATGGCTTCCGACCTTTCTTCCTGCTGGCGTCGCTGCACGCCGCCGCCGCCATCCTTATGTGGCTGCCCCTCTACTACGGCAGGCTTGAAACCCTTAGCCTGTTCTCCCCCGTCGACTGGCACATCCACGAACTGCTCTTTGGTTACCTGACTGCGGTCGTGACGGGCTTCCTGCTCACTGCGATCCCAAACTGGACTGGACGCCTTCCCGTTCAGGATGCCGGCTTGCTGATGCTGATGCTGCTCTGGATTGCGGGTCGTGTGGCGGTGTTCTTTTCTGCAGAAACGGGCTGGCTCTTGAGCGCGGCCATGGACTGCTCGTTTCTTCTTGCGGTGATCGCTGCGGCGGCAACCGAAATCGTCGCCGGCCGGAACTGGCGAAACCTCAAGGTCCTCCTGCCTGTCACGGTCCTTTTTGCGGCGAATCTCATGTTCCATGCCGAGGTGCACTACCAAGGCGTCTCCGGGGCCGCTGTCGTCCTCATCATGATTATCGGCGGGCGGATAATCCCCAGTTTCACCCGCAATTGGCTGGTCCGCGCGAAGCCCGGCCGGCTTCCGGCGCCATTCAGCAGGTTTGATGTTGGGATTATCGCGCTGTCCGCCTCCGGCCTTGCCGCGTGGACATTCTTTCCCGACAACACTAGCACCGGCACGTTGCTTATTGCCGGAGCAATATTCAACGCCGTTCGGCTCGCCCGTTGGGCCGGCGACCGGACGCTGGCCGACCCATTGGTGCTGATCCTGCACATTGCTTTCGCCTTTGTGCCATTGGGCCTGCTACTTGCCGGGCTGGCTGCGCTCGCGCCGCGAGTGGTTCCCGTGGCGGCCGGCATTCATGCCTTGGCCATGGGAGCGGTGGCCTGCATGACGCTTGCCGTCATGACCCGCGCTTCCCTCGGCCATACGGGCCGCGCGCTGGCAGCGGGCGCTGGAACACGGGCGATCTTTGCTGCAATCGTCATCGCCGCCATTCTGCGCGTTGCTGCGGCTATGGCATCCGACGCAACTTTGCTCCTGCATATGTCGGCGGGGCTCTGGATTGCTGCTTTCGTCGGCTACGCCGCGCATTTCGGCGGAATGCTGATGCGACCACGCCTACAGACGCGTCGCAAGAGCGCAGCATGAAGTTTGGCGGGAGACGTTCCGCCACGTCCGTTTTCTTGCTCCCGCGCCACTCATTTTCGTTGAGCAATTTGCGCCAGCGCAAATCGCCAAGTGGTCCGACGATCTACAAGAGCGCAACGGTTGATGCCGTGGTGAACGAAAGAAAGGACTATCCAATGAAACTGCCTCTTATTGCCGCGGCAATCGCGTTGCTCTCAATTGCCGGCGCCGCAAATGCCGAAGAACATGTCGTCCAGATGCTGAACAAGGGTGACAAAGGCGCGATGGTCTTCCAGCCCGACTTCGTCCCAGCCGCACCCGGCGACACCGTCAAGTTCGTGCCGACCGACAAGACCCACAACGCCGAGATCATCAAGGGCATGATTCCGGACGGCGCCGAGCCCTTCAAGGGCAAGCCGAGCGAGGAGATCACGGTCACCCTCACCAAGGAAGGTGTCTATGGCGTGAAGTGCGCGCCCCACTACGGCATGGGCATGGTGGCGCTGATCGTCGTCGGCAAGCCGGTCAATCTGGATGCGGCGGAAGCCGTCAAGCAAATCGGCAAAGCAAAGCCGGTCTTCGCCGAGCTGTTCGCCGAAGCGACCAAGGCCGCATCGAACTGATCCACAGTATGTGGGACTGCCTCCGGCGGTGGCGAGCCGGAAGCACTGGCCGGCAGACCTGGGGAGAGGTCTGACCGGCCATTTTCATCTTGAGATTGGGCACGTCGCTGCAACGGCCGTTCCCTCAACGACGTGGATCAGCAATCGCGTCCCAAGTTGAAAATCCATTTGGTTCAGATTTGCGCAAACGCAAAGACGCGCCGCGCGAAGACACTATCCTGGCTTCATCGAAACCGTTGAAGTCGAGGAGATGAAGAATGCTTACCAGACGGGAAGCTTTGCTGGGTTCTGTTCTGACCGCTGCCGCCGTCGCTACCATCGGCTCTGGGCCGGTAATGGCCGCCGCGAAGGATGTGGCCGGGCTGCCCCGCGAAAAGGTGACGCTTGTCGCGCCGCCTTTCGTGCACGCTCACGACCAGGCGGCCAAGGGTGGTCCCAAGGTCGTCGAGTTCACGATGAGGATCGAGGAGAAGCCGCTGGTCATCGACGCCGCCGGAACGCAGCTCAACGCCATGACCTACAATGGCTCCATCCCAGGCCCCCTGATGGTCGTCCATGAAGGCGATTATCTCGAACTCACACTGATCAATCCCGATACCAACACGCTCGCGCACAATATCGATTTCCATGCGGCGACCGGCGGCCTCGGTGGCGGCGCGCTGACGCTGATCAACCCGGGCGAGCAGGTGACGTTGCGCTTCAAGGCGACCCGGTCCGGCACGTTCGTCTACCATTGCGCCCCTGGCGGCGCGATGATCCCATGGCATGTCGTTTCGGGGATGAGCGGCGCGGTGATGGTCCTGCCGCGTGACGGCTTGAAGGACGAGAAGGGCAAGCCGGTCCGCTACGACCGCATCTACTATATCGGCGAGAACGACTTCTATATCCCGCGCGACGAGCAGGGGAAATTCAAGAGGTACGACTCGGCCGGCGACAACTACGAGGACACGGTGAAGGTGATGCGCGGGCTGATTCCGACGCATGTCGTTTTCAACGGCAAGGCAGGATCGCTGACCGGCGAAAACGCCATGAAGGCCAAGGTTGGGGAAACGGTGCTGATCGTTCATTCGCAGGCCAATCGCGACACACGCCCGCACCTGATCGGCGGCCACGGCGACTTCGTCTGGGAAGGCGGCAAGTTTGCCAACCCGCCCGCCAAGGATATGGAAACCTGGTTCATTCGCGGCGGTTCGGCGGGCGCGGCGCTCTATACCTTCCGGCAACCGGGCATCTACGCCTACGTCAATCACAATCTGATCGAGGCGGTCGAACTCGGCGCCACCGCGCACTTCACGGTGGACGGAAAATGGGACGACGACCTGATGATGCAGATCGAGGCTCCCAAGGCGATTGCCTCATAGAAGGCCGACCGCCCTATGACCCGCCGGCGATTCCGGCGGGCCGTACCCGGCGGCGGAGTTGAGCATGTCCTTCGATCCTGTCTTCACATTTGGAACGATTGCGGCCGCGGCCCTCATCGGACTGGGCGTCAGCAACGCGATCGACGGGACGCCTTCGCGATTCCGGGTTCCACCTGCGGCGGCAGAACTGGTAACCCTGAAGCCAGGGTCATTCGAACACCCACAGCCTGGCGAGTTCCTCCGGGACAACCATCCTGTACCGACCCCTATGACAAAAGAAACCATCCACACGCCTCTGGAAATCATGAAGTTCCAGGTGACGGCGTCGGACTATGACCGCTGCGTTTCGGACGGCGCCTGCAAGCCTGCCGACTCGCTTCTCGTCGGCAACGTTCCGGTGACCGGCGTCAGCTTCCTCGATGCGCAGGCTTACGCGAATTGGCTGTCGGCGAAAACGGGGGAAACCTGGCGGTTGCCGACCGATGTGGAGTGGGCCTATGCCGCCGGCGAGCGGTTTCGGGCCGATATCGAAGCGGGCGACGGCGACCCGGCGGATCCGGCGAGGCGATGGCTCACCCAATACCGCAACGAGTCCGCACTTGGCCGCAAAGCGGATCCCGAGCCTCGCCCTCTAGGGGCCTTTGGCGCCAACTCAAAGGGTGTTGCGGATATTGCCGGCAATGTCTGGGAATGGACCTCGACATGCTACGCTCACGTGACGATAGCCGGCGATCGCATTGCCGGTTCACTGAGCAATTGCGGCGTGCACGTTGTGGAAGGTTTCCACCGGACCTACATGTCGAACTTCATCCGTGACGGCAAAAGCGGCGGCTGCGCCGTCGGAACTCCGCCAGATAATCTCGGGTTTCGCCTGGTCCATGAACGCGGCGGCTTCCTGCGGGCCGCCGTTCGCCGGCTTGGCCTGACCTGATTCAAAGAGGAATGTAGATGACTTCCAAATCGGTCCTGCTCGACCGGGTGCGCCCCAGCCCCGAACAGCCTTTGGCGCGTCCTGGCGTCGACCGGACATCGATAGGAGCACTGGTCCGCGAATTCTACTCCAGGGTGAGAAAGAATGAGCGCCTCGGTCCCATTTTCGCCCGCGAGATCACTGGTGATTGGGAGCCTCACCTCGAGAAGATGACGGACTTCTGGTGCTCCGTCATATTGAAGAGCGGCGACTACCATGGCCGGCCTGTGCCGGCTCATCTGAAGCTTGAGGATGTCACCGAAGCCGACTTCGAGATCTGGTTGGCTCTCTTCCGCGATACGGCGGCGGAGCTGTTCGTACCCGAAACCGCGGCGGTATTCATCGAACGAGCGGAACGGATCGCTGCGAGCCTGAAGCTCGCCATGTTCTTTCGCCTTGATCGCGCCGCGCCCGCAGGCGGCCAGTAAGGCGTCTCCAGGACGCCGGCCTGGGAGGTTTGACCTGGCGCAAGGAACAGGGTGCTTCGGCTCGTAATGTCCTCGAATGATCCTCAATCTTTTCGTCGGCACGATCGTCATCAGCCTGACGATCCTGATCCACACGTTCGGCCTTATCGCCATCACTCACGTGATGGCACGGCTCGTTACGCTTTTTCGGATGCAGGGCCGGCGCAGCCGGGTGCTGGCCATGATCACCGTGGTTATGGGGCTCTTCGCGGTCATGACTGCGGAAGTCTGGCTTTGGGCTGGCCTGTACCGACTGCTCGGAATCCTGAGCGATTTCGAGACGGCGCTTTACTTCTCGACCATAACCTTCTCGACCGTCGGCTATGGAGATGTCGTGCCCGCCCATGGCTGGCGCGTGCTGGCCGCCCTGGAGGGCATCAACGGGTTTTTGCTGATCGGCTGGTCGACCGCTTACCTTATCGCGGCCGGAACCCGTGTCGGCCCGTTCAGGATCGGCGAGCACTTCTGATTCGCGGGTCCGGACTCAAACCGCCAGCGAATGCCTGCCGGTTCCATTGTTGAGATATTTATCAAACCTGGCCGCCACCGTCCTGACGAGCGGACGGCTTTCCTCCGGCACGACGAAGTTTTCGCCGTCGAGCCGAAGGAGTTGGCCGGCGCCGCTGATTGCCAAACGGCTCGCTTCGCACAGCACCGTTTGGCCCGCCGCTCCAAAGCGTTCGACAAGTTCTGTCGCCGAGAAGGCGAAATTGCACATCAGGCGCTCGATGACCCAGCCTCGCGCCAGATCATCGAGACTGAACTCGATCCCCCGCGCTGTCGCCAGCTCTCCGCAATCCACAGCCTTTTCGTACTCGCCGGTGGCAACGATGTTTTGTGCATGACCCTGGCGGAACCGGCTGATCGAGGAGGGACCGAGGCCGATCAGGGTTTCGCACTGATCTTCGGTATAGCCCTGGAAGTTGCGGCGGATCTTGCCGGCACGCGCTGCAGCCGCCAGCGCATCTTGCGGTTTTGCGAAATGATCCAGTCCCAAGGCCTCGTAGCCGGCGTCGACGATCAGTCGCGCGGCAAGCTGCGACTGCGCCAGGCGCGCGGCGGAATCGGGCAGCCAGGCTTCATCGATCATCGTCTGGTGCTTCTTGAACCAGGGCACATGGGCGTAGCCGAACAAGGCCAGTCGGTCTGGCGCCAGCGTCAGAGCTTGCGCGACGGTCACCGCAACGCTCTCGCCGGTTTGATGCGGGAGCCCATAAAGCAGATCCAGGTTGACGGAACGAACGCCCCGCGCGCGCCGCATCGACGATGCTCTTGGTCAACGCAAAGCTCTGCTCGCGGTTGATCGCCCTCTGCACCTTGGGATCGAAGTCCTGGACGCCGAGGCTCGCCCTGGTCATGCCGATCGCCGCGAAGGCATCGAGCCGGCCTTCGTCCATGTCGTTCGGATCGATCTCGACGCTGAGGCTGGCATCATCGAGAAAGTCGAACCGATCCCGCAATGCTTTTCCCAGCGTGAGAATGTCGCCGGGCTTGAGCATTGTCGGCGAGCCGCCGCCGAAATGGACAGCCCGAACCCTGCCCCTGCCGCTCACAACACTGCCGACCGTCTCGATCTCCTTGTGGAGCGAACGCAGGAAGGTGGCCACCGGCGCATAGTGACGCGTCTGTTTGGTATGGCAGGCGCAGAACCAGCACAGCCGGTCGCAATAGGGGACATGCAGATACAGCGATATCTCCGCATCGCCTTCGAGTGCATCCATCCACCCGCGAACCGTTATCGCGTCGACGCCCGGATGAAAGTGCGGCGCAGTCGGATAGCTCGTGTAGCGCGGCACGTTGTCGCCGAGGCCTATGGCCGGAGTTGGGTGCGGGGGCAGGATGATGGCGGCGGGAGCGGTCATGACGGCCAAACTATCTGCACGGCACAGGCAAAACCTTGATTTCAATCAAGGCAACTCAAGCCAAAACGGCGCCGCCCCTATTTGACCATGGGTTTCGCAGAGGCCGGCAGACTGGATGCTCAATAGGCTGAGGTACCCGCGATTTGTAAGTCCTGAGAAGCGCGCGGGCCGGAATATGCGGTGCGCTCAACGCCCGCCGAGTTGGCGTCCAGAGCTTCCTCCAGGCAAGACATTTTGGCAGGGACGGAACAGCCTGAGGATGGAACCCTACTCGAACCTGCTGTCGGGAGTGGTCAAGCTCACGAGCAACCCTGCCAAAGACAAAAGCAATCCGCGTTTGACCTGGATCAAGGTCCGGGAACGGAAAATCCCGAAATGGTGCCCCGAGCGGGCATTTCCGCCCGAACTTTCGAGACGAGATCGGGGACTGCGATGAAATTTGGCACGGAGATCGTTCTTTTAGGCCTGTTTGCATTTGCTGCCCTTGTGGCCGCCGGCTTCGGCGTGGATGAACCTTTCCGCCAGCACATGTGGGTTTTGTTCTTCGCGGTGGCTGGATTTGCCGTGATCTTGCTGCGCAATTCTGATTTCAAGCCCGCGGCACCGATCGACCCTGACGCCTACATGGATGGTCCGATCCGCTACGGGGCCATCGCGACGGTGTTCTGGGGTGTCGTCGGAATGCTGGTCGGTGTGATCATCGCGCTGCAGCTCGCCTATCCCCACCTCAACATTCAGCCCTGGTTCAATTTCGGCCGGCTGCGGCCCGTCCACACCTCCGGCGTCGTCTTCGCTTTCGGCGGCAACGCACTGATCTGCACGTCGCTTTACGTCGTCCAGCGCACCTGCCGGGCGCGGCTGTTCGGCGGCAATCTCGCCTGGTTCGTCTTCTGGGGCTATCAGCTGTTCATCGTCATGGCGGCGACCGGCTATCTCCTTGGTATCACCGAGAGCCGCGAATACGCGGAGCCTGAATGGTATGTCGACATCTGGCTGACGATCGTCTGGGTCGCCTATCTCCTGCTCTTCCTGGGCACCATTCTGAAGCGCAAGGAACCGCATATCTACGTCGCCAACTGGTTCTATCTCTCCTTCATCGTGACCATCGCGATGCTGCATGTGGTCAACAACCTGTCCATGCCCGCCTCATTTCTTGGCTCAAAGAGCTATTCGGCCTTCTCGGGCGTCCAGGATGCGCTGACGCAGTGGTGGTACGGGCACAATGCCGTCGGCTTCTTCCTGACAGCCGGCTTCCTTGGCATGATGTATTATTTCGTGCCCAAGCAGGTTAACCGGCCGGTCTATTCCTACCGCCTTTCGATCATCCACTTCTGGGCTCTGATCTTTCTCTACATCTGGGCCGGGCCCCATCACCTCCATTACACCGCCCTGCCCGACTGGGCGCAGACGCTCGGCATGGTGTTCTCGGTGATGCTGTGGATGCCTTCCTGGGGTGGCATGATCAACGGCCTCATGACCCTCTCCGGCGCCTGGGACAAGATCCGGACAGACCCGATCGTGCGCATGATGGTTGCGGCAATCGCCTTCTACGGCATGTCTACTTTCGAAGGCCCGATGATGTCGATCAAGACCGTCAACTCGCTGTCGCACTACACGGATTGGACAATCGGTCACGTCCATTCGGGCGCGCTCGGCTGGGTCGGCCTGATCACGTTTGGCGCGATCTACTACATGGTGCCCAAGCTCTGGAACCGCGAACGGCTCTATTCGCTGCGGCTCGTCACCTGGCACTTCTGGCTGGCGACGCTCGGCATCGTCGTCTACGCGGCAGTGATGTGGGTCTCGGGCATCATGCAGGGGCTCATGTGGCGCGAGTACGACGAGCAGGGATTCCTCGTCTATTCCTTCGCCGAGACCGTCGCCGCCATGCATCCTTATTATGTCATGCGCGCCGCCGGCGGCGCCATGTACCTCGCCGGCATGCTGGTCATGGCCTGGAACGTCACTATGACCATTCGCGGCTACCAGCGCAAAGAGCAGCCTTTTCCGGTTTCCGTCCCCACCCTCCAGCCTGCCGAATAAGGAGCCAGACATGGGCTTGATGGACAGACACGCGCTGATCGAGAAGAATGCCACGCTGCTTCTTGTCGGCTCCCTGCTGGTCGTGACGGTCGGCGGTATCGTCGAGATCGCGCCGCTCTTCTATCTCGACAATACGATCGAGAAGGTCGAGGGCATGCGACCCTACTCGCCGCTCGAGCTTGCCGGTCGCAACATCTATGTGCGCGAGGGCTGCTACCTTTGCCACAGCCAGATGATCAGGCCGTTCCGGGACGAGGTGGAACGCTACGGCCATTACAGCCTGGCGGCCGAGTCGATGTACGATCATCCGTTCCAATGGGGATCCAAGCGAACCGGACCGGATCTTGCCCGCGTCGGCGACCGCTATTCCAACAGCTGGCACGTCCAGCACCTCACCGATCCGCGATCCGTCGTGCCCGAGTCGATCATGCCGAGCTACGCGTTCCTGAAGGATACGCCGATCGAGGTGAAGGACTTCTCGACGCACCTCGTCGCCAACCGGCGTGTCGGTGTCCCCTACTCCGATGACATGATCGCCAATGCCAATGCGGATCTGATGGCCCAGGCCGATCCCAACGCCGACACGTCCGGCCTGGAAAAGAGATACCCGAAGGCCAAGGTCGGCGACTTCGACGGCAACCCGCAGCAGGTCACCGAGATGGATGCCCTGGTGGCTTACCTCCAGATGCTCGGCACTCTGGTCGACTTCAAGAACTACGACGAAGCCGCCGGCTACCGCTGAGGAGGGCAATCAATGGAATACAATCTGATGCGGGAGTTCGCCGACAGTTGGGGCCTGCTAGCGATGGCCCTGTTCTTTGCAGGCTGCATCGCTTTTGCGCTTCGTCCCGGTGGCAAGGCGCATGCCGACCGCGCCGCACAGATACCTCTCAAGGACGATTGATCATGAGCAGCGAGCATGTCGACGAAATCTCCGGCGTGACGACGACCGGCCATGAGTGGGACGGCATCAAGGAGCTCAACAATCCCCTGCCGCGTTGGTGGGTGATAACCTTCTACATTACCATCGCCTGGGCACTCGCCTACACGATTGCCTACCCGGCTTGGCCGATGCTGGGCTCCGCCACCAGGGGCGTCTTGGGCTTTTCCAGCCGCAACGACGTCAAGAACGAAATGGCCGCGGCTGAGGCCGCCAAGGCCGGATACGTCGCGGCGATACAGTCCAAAACCGTTTCGGAAATTGCTGCCGACGACACTTTGCGCGAATTCGCCGTCGCGGCCGGCGGCGCGGCATTCAAGGTCAACTGCGTGCAGTGCCACGGCTCCGGCGCGCAAGGGTCGACAGATTTTCCGAACCTCAACGATGACGATTGGCTCTGGGGCGGCAAGGCGGAGCAGATCCAGCAGACGATCACGCACGGCATTCGTTTCGCCCCGGACGCGGATACGCGCCAGTCGGAGATGCCGGCCTTTGCCGACGTGCTCAAGCCGGAACAGGTCGCCCAGGTCAGCGCATTCGTGGCCAGCCTTTCGGGGCCGGTGCGAGACAAGAGCCTGATCGAGCCCGGCGCCAAGATTTTCGCGGACAATTGCGCTGCTTGCCATGGCGGGAACGCGAAGGGCAACAGGGAGCTCGGAGCCCCCGATCTGACGGATGCGATCTGGCTCCACGGTTCCGGCGAAGCCGCGATTGCTTCTCAGGTGCGAGCCCCGAAGAACGGGGTGATGCCTGGCTGGGTCGGTCGCCTCGGCGAGACGACGGTCAAGGAACTGGCTGTCTATGTCCATTCGCTTGGCGGCGGAGAATAGGAGCGAGGCGGCCTGTTCTCGGCCCTCGGCCGCTCAAGCGACGAGGCCCGGCCATGGCCGGGCCTCGACTTGCTTTTTGCCGACACAATTTGACCTGTATCAACGCGCCGCGCGAGCGATTGCAAGACTGGTGGAGACAGGCGGCGTCGTTCGCCGCTATTGGAGATCGTCGTGCTGGATCAGTCGCAGGTAGAACGGCTCGAGGCTGAAGCGGTAAACTCCGCAAAGACGCGGCAGCCGCTTTATGCCTCGCGCAAGAAAATCTTCCCAAAGCGGGCCTCCGGCCGTTTCCGCCGGTTCAAATGGCTGGTGATGGCGATCACGCTCGGCATCTATTATCTGACGCCTTGGCTGCGCTGGGATCGAGGCCGCTTCGCGCCCGATCAGGCCGTTCTCGTCGACCTGGCCAACCGCCGTTTCTACTTCTTCTTCATCGAGATCTGGCCGCAGGAGTTCTACTACGTCGCCGGCCTTCTCATGATGGCGGGCGTCGGTCTTTTCCTGATCACATCGACGGTCGGACGGGCCTGGTGCGGCTATACCTGCCCGCAAACCGTCTGGGTCGACCTGTTCCTTGTCGTGGAACGCGCGATCGAAGGCGATCGCAATGCTCGCATGAAGCTGGACGCCGCTCCCTGGAGCGCCCGCAAGCTGTTCCTGCGCATGACGAAGCACACCGTCTGGCTGGTCATCGCGGTAGCCACGGGCGGCGCCTGGATCTTCTACTTCGCCGATGCGCCGAAACTGCTTGGCGAGGTTGTTACCGGCACAGCGGCGCCCGTCGCGTATGCCACGATCGCTGTGCTCACCGGCACGACTTATGTCTTCGGCGGACTAATGCGCGAGCAGGTCTGCACCTACATGTGCCCCTGGCCGCGCATCCAGGCGGCCATGCTCGACGAAAACTCGCTGACTGTCACATACAACGACTGGCGCGGCGAGCCGCGTTCGCGCCACGCCAAAAAGGCCTCGGCAGTCGGGCAATCGGCCGGCGACTGCGTGGACTGCAACGCCTGTGTTGCCGTCTGCCCGATGGGAATCGACATCCGCGACGGCCAGCAGCTGGAATGCATCACCTGCGCACTGTGCATCGACGCCTGCGATAGCGTCATGGACAAGCTCGGCCGGGAACGCGGGCTGATTTCCTATGCAACGCTGGCGGACTACAACGCCAACATGGCGATGGCCACCTCCGGGGTTACCGGCCCCGTTAATCCAGCGCTCGTAAGAATGCCGAGCGGCAGCTTCGCCGAAGGCCTGGCACATTTTCATCTGGGCAAGATCTTCCGGTTGCGCACCTACATCTATCTCGGTGTGTGGTCGGCGATCGGCCTGGTGCTCGTCTATTCGCTGCTGACGCGAGAGCGGCTGGAACTGAATGTCCTTCATGATCGCAATCCACAGTTCGTAACGCTCTCGGACGGCTCGATCCGCAACGGCTATACGGTCAAGCTGCTCAACATGATACCCGAGCCGAGGACGATCGAGGTGACGCTTGAAGGCCTCGACGGCGGCGAGATGAGCATCGTCGGCATCGACCAGCCCCCGAGCCGCTCATTCTCCATTGCAGTCGAACCGGACCGGCTGAAGACGCTCAAAATCTTCGTCAGGCAGCCGGCCGATAGGATCAGGAAGCCGGCCCAGAGCTTCGAATTCCGGATCGACGACACGGCAAGTTCCGAAACCGCCGAATACACCGCCACTTTCAATTCCCCGGAGAACAGCAGATGAGCGTCGAAATGCGGAAGCCGCGCGAGTTCACCGGCAAGCACATGTTGATTTCCATTCTGGCGTTCTTCGCGGTGGTGATCGGGGTCAACATCACAATGGCCACGCTCGCCCGGAAGAGCTGGACCGGCCTCGTCGTCGAAAACACCTACGTTGCCAGCCAGCAGTTCAACGAAGAAGCGAGGAAAGGAAGGGCGCAGGCGGCGTTAGGCTGGACGGGCAAGCTGACTGTCGGCTCAGGCGAGGTCCGCTACAGGCTTGTCGACAGCAAAGGCAAGCCGGTGCCGCTGCATGGCGTCAAGATGCTGTTCCGCCACCCGGCCTACGAGGCCGAGGACGAAGCCCTGACACTTGCAGCGGTGCCCGGCGGCACGCCGGGGGACACGGACGCCTTTGCCGTTCGGCACACTCCCAAGGATGGCGTCTGGATCGTGGAGATCGATGCAGATGCAGGGCTTGCGTCACCGTTTCGCGATGTTCGCCGTGTCATGATCTCGAATGGAGCCCTGCAATGAGCTGCTGCGCGCCAGGGGCCGAGATGGCGTTGGAGGTGGCCGCCGCGGCGTCCGCACCGCTGTCGAGCGAGGAGATCAAGCTGGCCAGCCGCTCTCTGGGCGGCGACATGCGCCAAACCGACCTGTCGGTGCCGACGGTTCATTGCGCAGCCTGCATACAAGCGATCGAAGCTGCGCTCGGCAGGGTCGAGAACATCGAGTCCGCTCGCGTCAACCTGTCCACGAAACGAGTGTCGGTACGCTGGCATGGAGACAGCGTCCCGCCATTTTTCGCCGTGCTCGGCCGTCTCGGCTATCAGGCGCATCTGTTCGACCCGGAAATTCACGAGAAGGACAGGACGCTCTCGGAGCTGATCCGCGCTGTCGCCGTAGCAGGCTTCGCAGCCGGCAACATCATGCTGCTGTCGGTATCGGTCTGGTCCGGCGCCGAGGGCGCGACACGCGATCTGTTCCACTGGCTGTCCGCGCTGATCGCCATCCCGGCTCTCGCCTTCGCCGGCGGAATTTTCTTCCGCTCCGCGGCGAATGCGCTGCGTCATGGTCGCATGAACATGGACGTGCCGATCGCGGTGGGCGTGTCGCTCGCCTACGCGATGAGTCTTTACGAGACGATCAATCACGGCGAGCACGCCTATTTCGATGCCTCGGTGTCGCTACTCTTCTTCCTGCTGATCGGCCGCACGCTCGACCATGTCATGCGCGAGCGCGCGCGAACTGCCGTCAATGGCCTCTCAAGGCTCGCATCAAGAGGTTCGCTTGTCCTGCGTGACGATGGAACACGCGAATACCTGCCCGTCGCCGAACTTGTGCCTGGGCTGCGCCTTCTCGTCGTGGCCGGCGAACGGATACCGGTCGACGGCGATATCGTCAGCGGGAATTCCGATCTCGATTGCTCGATCGTCTCCGGGGAGAGCGCGCCAAAGGCCGTTGGGGCCGGCGCCCACGTGCAAGCCGGTACGCTCAACCTGACAGGCCCGCTGACGATGCTGGCGACCGCCGCCGCGAAGGATTCGTTCCTGGCGGAAATGGTTCGACTGATGGAAGCCGCCGAGGGTGGCCGCTCGCGCTACAGGCGGATTGCCGACCGCGTATCGGCACTTTACGCGCCCGTGGTCCATCTGGCAGCCTTCGCCACATTCCTCGGCTGGATGGCCGCGTCGGGCGACTGGCACCGCGCCATCACCATCGCCATCGCCGTCCTCATCATCACCTGTCCCTGCGCGCTCGGCCTCGCGGTTCCGATCGTACAGGTCGTTGCGGCCCGGCGACTCTTCGAGGCCGGCGTCATGGTCAAGGAGGGTTCGGCGATGGAGCGCCTCGCGGCGATCGACACGGCTGTCTTCGACAAGACCGGAACGCTGACGCTCGGGCGTCCAAAGCTGGTGAATGCGTCCTCGATCGATCCGACCATGCTTGCGATCGCCGCAGGCATGGCGGCTCATTCCCGCCATCCGTTCTCGAGGGCAATCGCCAGTTATGCGGGGTATTCCAGCCAGTCCAGCGTCGGATCCGTCACCGAGCATCCGGGCTTCGGCATCGAAGCCATAACGGGGGGGAGTACGTGGCGGCTCGGCAGGCGCGGATGGGCGGGCTGGAAGGCTCGCACCGGCGGCGAAGGCAAACTCGGCGGCTACGACGGCACCGTGCTTTCCAAGAATGGAAACATCGTCGCGTGCTTCGCGTTCGAGGACTCCCTTCGGCAAGACGCCAAGGCAGCGGTCCGGCAGTTGAAGGACACCGGGCTGTCGGTCGATATGCTGTCCGGAGATACCGCGAATGCCTGCGGCGAGGTTGCCAAATCGTTGGGGATCGAAAGTTTCGTGCCGGCTCTGCTGCCCTCCGGCAAGGTCGAGTGGATCGAAGCGCTGACCCGCGCCGGACACAAGGTGCTGATGGTGGGCGACGGCCTCAACGATACACCGGCATTGCGGGCAGCGCATGTTTCGATGGCTCCGGCAACCGCGGCCGACATTGGCCGCCAGGCCGCCGATTTCGTCTTCCTGCGCGAAAGCCTGCTTGCGGTCCCTCTGGCGGTGGATGTCTCGCGTAAGGCCGGCCGGCTCATTCGACAGAACATCGCCGTTGCGATCGCCTACAACGCCCTTGCCGTTCCGATCGCCGTTCTGGGGCACGTGACGCCGCTCATCGCGGCGATCGCGATGAGCGCCTCTTCACTGATCGTGATTGCAAATGCGATGCGGCTTCAGGGAATGGCGAAAGCGGCACCTGAAGGTGCGCCGGCCCGATGCCGCAGCGATGTCCTTGACGCGGCCCGTCCATGACCACGCTGGTCTATCTCATTCCAGTGGCCCTGTTTCTGGGAGCGCTCGGCTTGTCCGGCTTCCTGTGGGCTTTGCGCAGCGGCCAGTACGAGGATCTCGATGGAGCGGCAGAGCGGATACTGATCGAGCCTGATAACCGCCCCTGAAGCGTTGCGATCAAAATAAAACAGTCCAAGGCGCTTTTGATTGCGATCAAGATCTCGGCGCAGCTGTTTGGCGCGCCGACGGATCAGTGCTAGATCAGCGACCGCTGCCGTTTCTCGATCCGGAGACTGCTTTGTGAGCAACAAGGGGCAAGCTTCGCCCGAAAATGCTGCCAAACCCACTCCGCTGGCTGACAGGCCTCTGGAGCAAGACGATTTGCCCGAGCATGAGTTGCTTGCGTTGATGTTCGAGCAGGCACCGGGTTTCATGACGTTGCTCAGAGAACCCGGGCATGTGTTCGAACTGGCGAATGCCTCCTACATGCGAATGGTCGGCCAGCGACAAGTCATTGGCAGATCGATGCGTGAAGCCTTTCCCGACCTCGAAGGCCAAGGCTTCTTCGAATTGCTGGACCGCGTTTGTGAAACCGGCGCACCCTATGTGGGCCGAAGCGTCAAGGTCGTCTATCGCAACGCTGAAACGGGCGTTGCGGAAGAACGCATCCTCGACTTCGTCTATCAGCCGATTAGGGCGAAGGACGGCCAGATCACAGCGATATTCGTTCAAGGCACCGACGTCAGCGACCTGTCGTTCGCCAATGCTGCGCTGCAATTGCGCGAGGATCATCTGCGTTCGATCCTGGCGACAGTGCCGGATGCGATGATTGTCATCGACGAAAGCGGCCTTATCCAGTCCTTCAGCACGGCCGCCGAGATGTTGTTTGGCTACAAGGCCGGCGAGGTCATCGGCCAAAACGTCAAGGTACTGATGCCCTCACCATATCGGGAAGAGCACGACACATACATGCTGCGTTACCTGACGACGGGAGAACGGCGCATTATCGGACTCGGCCGTGCGGTAACCGGTATGCGCAAGGACGGATCTACCTTTCCGATGGAACTCGCTGTCGGCGAAATGCATCCGGGAACAGGCCGCTTCTTCACCGGCTTCTGCCGCGACCTGACGGAACGCCACAGAACCGAAGCCAGGATGCAGGAACAGCAGCAGGAATTGCTGCACATGGCGCGCTTCACCGCACTCGGCGAAATGGCCTCGACATTGGCGCATGAGATAAACCAGCCGCTGACGGCCATTACGAACTACCTGAAGGGCAGCCGGCGCCTGCTCGAGAAAAGCAACGACGAGAACGCTGCTATGTTGCGAGAGGCTGTCGAAAAGGCCGCAGAACAGGCCTTGCGTGCCGGCGACGTCATCCGTCGTCTCAGGGACTTCGTTGCCAGAGGCGAAAGCGAGCGCCAGGTCGAACACCTGCCAACGCTTATCGAGGATGCTTCATCGCTTGCTCTGGTCGGCGCGAGGGAGGCCGACGTACGCGTCACATACGATCTCGACCCAGCGGCCGAGCTGGTTCTGAGCGATCGAATTCAGATCGAGCAGGTGCTGCTCAATCTCATGAGGAACGCCGTAGAGGCTATGCAGGGCTTGCCGCGCCGGGAGTTGCGCGTCTCTACCACCTCTCGACATGACAGGATGGCAGAGGTCGCCGTGATCGACACCGGGCCTGGGCTGGCGCAGGAGGTCTCGGCCCAGCTCTTCCAGCCCTTCGTTACCACGAAGAAGCACGGAATGGGCGTGGGACTGTCTATTTGTCGCACTATCGTCGAGTCGCACGGCGGTCATATTTGGGCGGAGTCGATGCCCGGTGGCGGAACGGCCTTTCGCTTCACTTTGCGCGCGGTAGAAAAGGAAGAGGTCGTCGGTGGCCAGTGATATCGTTCATGTCGTCGACGATGATGTCGACGTTCGCAAGTCGCTGGGTTTCCTGCTCGCAACAGCCGACTTTGCTGTGCGCCTCTACGAATCGGCAACCGCGTTCCTCGCGACAGAGCCGACGGACATCGACGGCTGCGTCGTCACCGACGTGCGGATGCCTGGCATAGACGGCATCGAGTTTCTGCGGCAACTGAAGAGCCGTGGCCTTGGCGTGCCGGTGATCGTGATGACCGGGCACGCCGACGTCGCGCTTGCCGTCCAGGCGATGAAGGAGGGTGCCGCCGATTTCATCGAAAAGCCTTTCGATGACCAGGTGCTCATCGATGCGATTCGTTCCGCTTTGGACAATCGCAGCCAGCCCATTGCGGCGCACCCGCAATCAACTGAGATCCGGAAGAACCTAGCCACGCTTTCGGAACGCGAGCGCCAGGTGCTCGACGGGCTCGTCTCCGGCTTGCCGAACAAGACGATTGCCTATGATCTCGGGATCAGCCCCCGCACGGTTGAAATCCATCGTGCCAATGTCATGAGCAAGATGGGAGCGGGCAGCCTCTCGCATCTGGTACGAATGGCCTTGATCGCAGAGCCCAAACATTAAGAAAAAAGCGCAGCGGTTCCGTTCCGGAATTGCCGCTCTAAGAGAGGTTTCCAAGCGAAGCGGTACTGTCTTCTGGCAGATCCCAATCGCGCCAGTGGGTCGGCCGGATATCGACGCGAATGCCGGTGACGGCATTCCGCCACCCCTCCCGGTCTTTTTCGCAGGGAAATATAACCGCGTGCAAGCCTTCCTCGTCCAGAACGGCTAGTTCGAGACTGCGGCCAAACGGAGCGCTTGCTATTGGATTCCACATCTAGCCAGCGTGGGTTGAGATAGGGCCCCCCGCTTTGATTTGAATCAGTTTTGGACGGCTTATGTCGAGGAATCTGCCTACCCTGAGGCATCCGAGAGCCTCGCAATTTGATATAGCTCAAAGCGGTGCCTTCCCGTGTTTCGTAGGTTGAGGTCCCAGCGGATCGAGCCCGCCGGGACGCGGCGTCACTTCCCGCACAGGAGCTCACCATGAACTATCAGCGGTTCTTCGAAGATGCGATCGACCAGCTCCATGCCGAGCGTCGCTACCGCGTTTTCGCCGACCTGGAGCGCATTGTGGGCAAGTTCCCGCGCGCCATCTGGCGTTCCAACGGCCGCGCCCAGGAAATCACCGTATGGTGCTCCAACGACTATCTCGGCATGGGCCAGAACGCCGATGTCATCGCCGCCTTCCAGAACGCGGCCGGCAAGATGGGATCGGGCGCCGGCGGCACCCGCAACATCTCCGGCACCTCGAACCCGCTGGTCGAGCTCGAGCAGGAGCTCGCCGACCTGCATGACAAGGAAGCGGCGCTGGTCTTCACCTCCGGCTTCGTCTCCAACGAGGCCTCGATCTCCACCATTGCCCGGCTCTTGCCCAACTGCCTGATCATCTCGGACGAGCTCAACCATGCCTCGATGATCGAAGGCGTGCGCCGCTCGGGCGCGGAGAAGAAGATTTTCCGCCACAACGACGTGGCGCATCTGGAAAGCCTGCTGCAGGCGGCCGGGCGCGAACGCGCCAAGCTGATCGTCTTCGAAAGCGTCTATTCGATGGACGGCGACATCGCGCCGATCAGGCAGATCGTCGAGCTCGCCGAACGCTACAATGCCATGACCTATATCGACGAGGTCCATGCGGTGGGCATGTACGGACTGCGCGGCGGCGGCATCACCGAACGCGAAGGCCTTGCCGACCGCATCGACATCATCGAGGGCACATTGGCCAAGGCCTTCGGCACGCTGGGCGGCTACATCGCCGGCACCAGCGCCGTCATCGACGCGGTGCGCTCCTATGCGCCGGGCTTCATCTTCACCACCGCGCTGCCGCCGGCGATCGCGGCGGCCGCCACCACCTCGATCCGGCATCTCAAGCGCTCGCAGGCCGAGCGCGACGCGCAGCAGCGCCAGGCAGCACGCACCAAGCAGGTGCTTGCCGCCGCAGGCCTGCCGGTGATGGACTCGGCCACCCATATCGTGCCGGTGCTGGTCGGCGACCCCGAGCTTTGCAAGATGGCCAGCGACCGGCTGCTCGGCGTGCACGGCATCTATATCCAGCCGATCAACTATCCGACGGTGCCGCGCGGCACCGAGCGGCTGCGCATCACGCCCACACCCTTCCATTCGGACGCGCTGATCGCCGAGCTGCAGGACGCGCTGTTCGAGACCTGGGATGCGCTGGGCATTCCCTATGCCAGCTCCGGCCGTCCTGCCGTCGCCAAGAGCGACCGTGTTGTCCCGCTCCTCGTAAACAAAGCGGGTGGCTGAATTGGGGGTGCAGAACTTTGATCCGGCGCAATGCGGGCGGGTCGCAGACACGAAAAATAGAAACAGATCAAGGGACGACCACGATGACACACTCTGTTTCGCACACTTCCCTTACCCATGCCGCCGACCAGGCGCAGCAATGGGTGAACGAGCTCGCAAAGGATCTGGATTGGAATGAGCAGAGCGCGTTTCGGCTGTTGAAGTCGGTCCTCCACGCCTTGCGCGACTGGCTCTCGCGCGAGGAAATGGGCGATCTGTCCGCTCAGCTCCCGACGTTGATCAGAGGCATCTACTTCGAAGGGTGGAACCCGGCCGAACCGGCCTGGGAACGGAAGAAGCGCGACTTCGTCATCTGCGTCCGCAACAGCTTTGGCTACGAGCCGGAGATCGATGTCGAAAAGGCCATCGGAGCGGTGTTCCGACTTCTCGACCGTCACATTTCCCATGGCGAGATCGTCCAGGTCCGAAACTCGATGAAGAAGTCGCTGCGCGAACTCTGGCCGGAGGGATGACGGATGTTTCGCGATCGCCAGGATGCAGGGCAAAAGCTCGGTGCCTCGCTGGTGCGCCTCCAGCTGCAGGATCCAATTGTACTCGCCTTGCCGCGTGGCGGCGTTCCTATAGCGGCCGAAGTGGCCAAGGCTCTCCAGGCACCTATGGATCTGATCATCGTTCGTAAAGTCGGAGCGCCAGGAAATCCGGAACTTGCCGTGGCCGCCATTGTGGACGGAGATCCTCCGGACGTCGTTCTCAACCGGGAGATCGTCGAAGCTTACGCTCTCGATGACAGCGCCCTTCGTTCTTTGATCCCGCAGGAGCGGCCGGAGTTGGAGCGGCGTCGGGCAATATTTCGCGGGAAAGACCTGCCCCTGTCGGTGTCCGGCAAAACGGTGATTGTCGTGGACGACGGGGCGGCCACCGGAACCACGATGAAGGTGGCTATCCGCGCGTTGAAGCGACGCTCTTCGCGAAAGATCATCGTAGCGCTTCCCGTCGCGCCGCCGGAAATCGTTGAGGAACTTGCGCAGGAAGCAGACTTGACGATCTGTCTCAGCCAGCCGGCGCGTTTCCGGGCGCTCAGCTATTATTATGCCAGCTTTCCGCAGCTTTCCGACAGCGAAGCGCTCGATATGATGACCCATGTTCGCGGCGATCGCCGCACTGCTATCGACAGAAAAAGCTCCGGCGCAAACGCCGCAGGCAAATCGCGACATGAAGCCGGAACTTAGGAGTTTCACCCATGCAGATCCGCACGCTCTCCGCTCTGGAATGCACGAAACTTCTGACGGCCAATCGCGTAGGCCGCCTGGCCTGCGCGAAGGACGGGCAGCCCTATATCGTGCCATTCTACTATGCCCATGCCGACAACCATCTTTACGCTTTTTCCATGCTGGGCAAGAAGATCGACTGGATGCGCGCTAACCCGCTCGTGTCGGTCCAGGTCGACGAGCATGGCACAAACCGAGGTTGGAGGAGCGTCGTCGTCAATGGCCGTTACGAGGAGCTTCCAGATCGGATCGGACACAAGGTGCAGCTCGATCACGCTTGGTCGTTGCTGAGCAGGCACACCGACTGGTGGGAGCCTGGCGCGCTCAAGCCGGCAATGTCCTTGGTCGCCGAGCATCACCCGCCTGTGTTCTTCAGGATATTCATCGCGGAAGTATCGGGCCGGGAGGCGATGGAGGCCTAACTGAGGCGCGTTCGCCTGGCGCAAAGCAGGCTATATGACCGCAGGTCGATGCCGGTGGATGCATCCGCAATCCGGTCAAGAGCAATCCCACCATGGACTCCCTCATCCTTCAACTTGGCGTCGCTTTGGCGATCGGGTTGCTCGTCGGCCTGGAGCGCGGTTGGCATGAGCGCGACGCGCCGAAACAGAACAGTCCTGCCACGTCGCGAAATCCGTTCGAAGTTATGCCGCTGATGCTGTTTGCACTGCTGTTCGCATTCGCTTCGACGGCAGCCGTCGCCTTGGCTTAGCGGCGCAACGGCCTTCCCATTGCGTGGTCGACCTCGATAGACAGCGCCACCGCCGGTTCGCTACGCTGAGCATAGCCAATGCCGACGGGCGAAGGGGCATGGAACAGTTCGATCAGATCACCTCCGTCCGCCTGAGGACCATCCCTGGCGGGTGCCGGTTTCACGGCGCTGGCGCTCCTTGGCCTTGGCCTGGTCCGTTGGTTGATGCCGACACTGGGACGTAATGGAAAGGCCGAGGACGACGCGGCGTCCAGTCAGCCCTGATGCCCAAAGCGGGCAGACGGGGCGGCGGCAACACAATCGATCGGTGCGGCTCCTGCGCGGGCGGATGTTGCGTCACTGTCTCGGCCTATCGGATGATCAGGCCCGCGCCAGCTAGAAAGGTGCGGACGGCCATTCGAACCTCCTGCTCCCGTCCGACCAAAAGATGTCCGCCAGCGTCGTAGACGACCAGCTTGGCACCGGGGATTTTGGCCGCTGCGAACTCGGCTGATGGCAGCGTGTTGAACAGGTCGTCGCGCGCGGAGATAATCAATGTCGGTGCGGTGATTTCTTCCAACGGCAGTTCATGTAAGTCGGGGGCGCTGTCGATATTGATTCCGTAGAAGCGCAGCGACAGCGGTTCGACGCTCCTGACGAAGCCCATGACGCGGCCCCTCTCGGCCTGGGGCGCAACCGCCAGCAGCGCCGGTCGAACGCCGACAAAGCGAATGAGTATCGACGGCGCGATATTCTCGGCGGCCCACCAGGCGAAATCACCACCAGCATTGACGGCCCAGAATGCGAATTTATTGCCGCGGCCTACATCGATCGACACCGGACTAGTCGGTGAGTAAAGGGCTGGGACGATCAGAATGAGGGCAGCGACCTTGTCAGGGTGCCGGAGTGTCAGCTCGACCGCTGAACGGGCGCCGGCCGAAACACCGACAACCACCGCTTTGGGAACGTTCAGCTTGGAAAGCAACGCCGCGTGCGCATCGCCCTGCGCGGCTGGCGAGGGGTCTCGCGGAACAGGCGTGCGCAGATAGCCGAAGCGCGACGGCGCGATGACCCGAAACCCCCCGCCCACAAGATCGGCGGCAAGGGCAAGGCCTTGGTCAAAGCCGCCGCCGGTGCCGTGGATCGACAGCAGCGGAATGCCCGCACCGCTGTCGGCGTATTCAATCGGGCCGATGTCGAGCTTGGCGACTAGACTGCCTCGGCTGACGGCGTCGCGCAGTCGACCAAGCTCGTTCCTGTAAAGCAAGAAAGTCACACCGGCCGCGGTCGCCGTGGCGATGAGCATGACCAGCAGGAAACCGCCAATTCGAATCATTGTGAACGCTCCTCCAAGGGGTACGCAGCGTTCTCGCTCGTCTGCATGGCCATCGACTGAAATGAGAGCACATCAGGCCAGTTGACGCTGGCGGTGCCGTTGCTGCTGGCGCGATTAAGGGAGTTGCGAAACCGGTGGAAAGACATAAAAATCTATATCAATGCGAGGATGCTAATTTAGCCTCGCCTTTTAGCCGACTCTTCCCCTATCGAGTCGGTTAGGCCCGGCGGTTCAACCCAACGCACCCCAACGCGGAACTGTCGGGCCGCCCTGAACGCCGCCGCCTGCTCAGTCATGCCGACTTTAGCACGGTAAATGCGCGTTTTTGGGTGGTCCGCTTTGCCTGGAAGCTTCCGGCGGCGGCAGGGCGGCCGACACGATAACCTTGGATCAAGTCGATGCCGAACTCGCGCATGAGCGCCATCTGCTCGTCGGTTTCCACGCCCTCGACCAGGATTTTGGGGCCGCGATTGCGGACCAAGGCGACGATGTCCTGGAGCATCGCCATGCCCTTCTGGGTGCCGCAGGCGTGAAGGAACGAGCGGTCGATTTTCACCGTATCGAAATCGATGAGACGAAGCCACGAAAGGCCTGCGAAGCCCGTCCCGAAATCATCAAGCCATATCTTGATCCCCAGCAATTTCAGGTCGCTGATGCAGCGCAGAACGTCCGAATGCATCTCCATCTCGAGGCCTTCGGTAATTTCGAAGGCCAGCCTGCTGCCGGCAACACCGGTCTCGCCCAATATGCCGGCGACGGACGTTGCGAAACCGGGCGTCTTGAGCTGGATCGGCGAGACGTTGACGCTGACGACGCCGATGTGGTCGTCCGCCAGGAGCTCGGTGCAGACCGACCTTATCACCCAGCGCCCGAGTTCCAGGATGGCACCGGTTCTTTCCGCCACGGGAATGAACAGGCTTGGCGGGACCAAAGTGCCGTCCAGCATCTTGAGGCGCATCAAAGCCTCGGCGGCGTCGACCTTGCCCGAGGCGACATCCTGGATGGGCTGGTAAACGAGCGAGACGAGATTCTGGCCGATCGCGATTTTCAGCAAAGCCGCGATGTTCTCGCTCTCGTCGCTGCTCTGGGGATCGGTCGGATCGAACAGCCGGGCGCAGTTCCTGCCGCCGGCTTTTGCCAGGTAGAGCGCGCGATCGGCCTCGTGAATGATCTTCTCCAGCTTGGCGCCAGCCTGCACTCTGGTCAAGGCGGCGCCGACGCTCGCCGTGACGACCGAGATGCCGTCACGCCGCAGCTCGTGGGTAAGAGCCAGGCTCTCCACTGTGAGGCAAATGGCTTCCGCAAGCTCCGCGACCCGCTCCTTCTTGTCCATGCGGGTCAGGACGATGAATTCCTCGCCGCCGTAGCGCCCGATCGAACCGTCATATTGCTTGATGAGATCGCTAAGGGCATTGGCGACATGGATCAAGCAACGGTCGCCTTCCTGATGGCCGTAGCAGTCGTTGAATTTCTTGAAGAAATCCACGTCGATAAGGATGGCCGCGAAACCGTTGCCGAGCCGTTGCCAGTCGCTCCAGTAGTCGCGCAGCTTCTCATCGATCGCCCGCCTGTTCTCCAGCCCCGTAAGCGGATCCGTCCGCGATAGCCGCAGCAGGGCCTTGCCGCGCTCTGTGGCCTCCCTGTGCTGAATTTTGGCTTCCAGGGCATTCAGGAAGACGTTGTAACGCTCCCCGTTCAGCTTCCAGTTCACATATGAAGTGAACGTAAAGCACGACACGTAGAAGGTCGCGAACACCATCTTGTAGGTTAATGTGGCCGGTAGAAAATAGTTTACCACATACAATATGAACATTATTATTGTTGACGTTACTATCGATAATTTAAAGCTGAATGTGAAGAAAAGATTGGCACTCATCATGAAAATCGTGCCGAACACCATGTAGTACGCAACGCTTTCCTTGTCGGCGCCGGTAAAGGCCGGGCAAAGCCACCCGATATAACCGAAAATGATGGCTCCGGCGCAAGTTAAATCGAGCCATTCCGTCGCGACCCCACGGCGAAGCTGTTCTTCCAAAATCAGCAGCGCGGTTATCCCGACGACGAAGCGGGCCACGATCGTATAGGCCGCCACGTCCGGTATCAGCAGCAGATCCGTTGCCGAAAACATCAGATAAATGGCGACTGCCATCCAGAGCCCAGGCCTGGCTTCCGTTCTTCGTTTCGCCTGAGCTTCCGCACGATAAAGGACGCGGAGCTCGTCAGGCCCCGGCTCGTAGCGCGGTTCGTACGGTTCCACATGCGCCGTATCGGCCAATGCGGAGGAGACGCGGTAGTTCACAGCAAACCCCGGCTGAACGGGGTTTTGCGTTGTGAGATCCTTTCCAGCTTCTGCCCCACGCGCATCGACTCCTTGGGACACGGTTTCCACGCAATCATTGCACCGGTGCAGGACAAGTTTGCATTAACTGGAACCCGGACTCCGAGCTACGAGACGCTCAAAGATCCAAAATGGTTAACGGGAAATTAATCATACCGGTAAAATGCGTCCGACCCGACATTGGCAAATGGAGCATTCTACGCAATAAGTTAACTGCCTGTTAACTATGGAGCGGCGCGTGCAAACCGTCTTAGATGGCCAAAGCCTGATTACAGCCGAGATGATCGCTACCAATCTACATCGAAAACCAGAACATCATGGCGAAGCGTTCGAAACCGCACGCGCCGAGCTTGCGCTCATCCTGCACACGACCAGCCAGCAGATCGAACAGGGGAAGAACCCGGCCGAGCTTGTTCGTCGCCTGCTGTCGACGCTCAACGCGCTGCGATCCAGGCTTCGCCCCGATGTCTGGCAAGCATTAATACCGGTGGCGCAGAACCATCCAATCCTGGAATATTTTCTCGAAGACCCGCTGACGCGCTGGTCTTTCACCAAGCCCAGGGGTTATTCCGGCGACGCGCAGCTGCTCGACTATATCTATTGCGACCCTCACGTGGCCGAGAGCGTGGCGAACGCCTCGGAAATCGGCACGGCGCTCTACGGCCATACCAAGAATGTGCCGTCCTGCATCGCAGCACGGGAGCGGCGCGATCTTCTGACCCGCTATGTCGATGAGACCGCGGCCAGAAACGGGCCGGAAACCGAGGTTCTGGCAATAGCTGCCGGCCATTTGCGGGAGGCCAATCGTTCGGCAGCGCTGGCGGAAGGGCGTATCAAGCGCTGGGTTGCGCTCGATCAGGATCCGCTGAGCGTCGGCCTGATCGCGCGCGAATTCCAGGGCACAGCGGTCGAGGCCGTCAACGGTTCGGTGCGGACTGTGCTCGCTAGGGGCCATAAGCTCGGCAAGTTCGATCTTATTTATGCCTCGGGCCTCTACGACTATCTTGCGCACAACGTCGCAGTGAAACTCACGAAACACTGCATGCAGATGCTGAAGCCCGGCGGCACGTTCCTGTTCGCGAACTACGCCGAGGGCAATCCCGACGCCGGATACCGCGAAACGTTTATGGACTGGGTGCTGCTGCTGCGATCTGAGGCCGATATGTGGAACATCATCAATGCGAGCGTCGACCGCAACACGGTCGAGGCGCAAGTGTTCTTCGGCGAGAACCGCAACGTGCTTTACGGCGTCATCGCAAAGCGGGGATAGCGAGCGAACGCCGGCGGCGGGGCGAAAACGATTTTCGGCGAACCGCGTCACAAGCATTGATCGATAAGCATCATGTTAGTTGCTGAGGATGCCTTCGCGCCCAATGAACAAATTGGTGATTGCGTCCTGAGCAACACCGAAACCTCGCGCTGACCGGTGACAACTCCGCGAAGGCGCTCGCTGGTCGTCGGCCATAGGAAAGCTCGGTTTTTAAGCCTCCTCCTTCTTTGCTTTCGCAAAGCCGCGGTCCGTTGCGATGAACCGTTCAAGCATCGGCGCGATCAAGCGCGATGGATCGGCAGATAGCCGCCCGGTCTCGCGCCCGAGGATCTCCGCGTATTTCACCAATCGCGATGCAGGGGCGCCGGCAGTTCCACTGTAATCTTCACTGGCTTGTCGTCGGCTATCGTTGCGAGTTTCAACTTGGCCATGTCAACCTCCGTATGGTTCAAGGGCAAGGTCGCGGGTGACGAGGACGCGAACGGGAAATCCCGGCCGGATCGTGAGCGTCGGGGCGATAGCGAGTTGCCGCTGAACGACCTGTTGGCCTACCCTGGCTGACGCTGTCGGAAGCGCCGCTTCGCAGAGCCCGCACGTTTTCGAATGCAGCGCTTTCGATCGTGAAAGCCATTTTGAAACTCGCTGCTTTCTCGTCTACCCGCAAGCGGGAGCCTGCCACTCGTGCAACGCCGGCTTCGGCTTCGACCGGGAACAAAGCCGTGACACGATTGTTCGGCCCCAGTCCATCGAGCAAAGGAGCCTGAATCATGAGCGCGCGGACACTTCTCGCACCGCTGGCTTTGGCCATGGCGTCGCTCGCCTTTCCTGCCGCGGGCGCCGACAACGCACAGACCTTCGTCGACAAGGCCGCCGTCGGCGGATTGTTCGAGGTGGATTCGAGCAAGCTTGCGCAGGACAGGGCCAAGGAGCAGCAGGTCAAGAATTTTGCCGAGAAGATGATTGCCGATCACGGCGCGGCGAATGACAAGCTGAAAAAGCTCGCCACGGAGCAGAAGCTGAGAGTCCCGGCTCAGCTCGATGCCATGCATGAAAGCGACCTGGAAAAGCTGCAGAACACCACGACAGAATTCGACCAGTCTTATGTCGAGATGCAGCGCAGCGCCCACGCGGATGCGGTGAACCTCTTCCAATCCTACGCAAAGGACGGCGACAATCCCGGCCTGAAGGCGTTCGCGGCGGAGACGCTGCCGACCCTGAAGATGCATCAGCACATGATCGAGAAAATCGCGGCCGCGAACGCAGGCATGCCGGCGGTCAAGTCGGCATCGACACCCAAACCGCCTGCGCCGGTTCCGGGCGCCAACAGTTTCACCGAAGCCCAGGCAAAAGCCCGCATCCAGGACGCCGGATATACCGACATCTCGTCGCTTGCCAAGGACGGCCAGGGCATCTGGCGCGGTGAGGCGAAGAAGGACGGCAAAAGTATCTCCGTCGCGCTCGACTATCAGGGCAACGTATTCGTTGGCCAACAGTAATCATGACAGGAGTCACCAAGATGCAAACGATCACCGCGCTGTTCGACGACTATGACGATGCCGCTGATGCCGTGGGCGAGCTGGAATCCATGGGCGTGCCGACGTCCGACCTCAGCATCGTCGCAAACAATGCCGATGGCCGGCTTTCCCCTGCGGCCGAAGACGCAGCCAGCGGAGCCGGCATCGGTGCGGTGGTGGGCGGCGCCGGTGGCTTGGCGACCGGTCTCGGCGCAATGGCAATACCTGGCGTCGGTCCAGTCGTGGCGGCCGGCTGGCTGGCGGCGACCGCCGCGGGCGCTGCAGCCGGCGCCGTCGTGGGCGGAGCGGCCGGCGGCATCATTGGCAGCCTGACGGATGGCGCCAATGTGTCGGAACGTGATGCCCATGTCTATGCCGAAGGCATCCGCCGCGGCGGCGCGCTGGTCACCGCTCGCGTCGAGGATGACCTCGCTCCGCAGGTGCAAGCGATCCTCCACGACTCCAGATCCGTGGACGTCGCCGAACGGCGCAACGAATATGAAGCAGACGGCTGGACAGGATTTGACCCGGCGCCCGGCGATTACCGCCCGCAGAGCAAATAGGAGGCGGCGTGAAACGAGTGCTGTGGCCCCTGATACTGACTGTCGTGGTCCTGCTGGCCTGTTATGCGGCGTTCATCTATGTCGAGCGAGGCTGGCCCACGGCGCCGCTGAAGCGGACGCCCGAGCAGAATCAGGGTGGCAACGCACCGCAGGACACGTCTCCGGCGGCCGGGATAAAAAAGAACCCGCAAGACAGTAGCAAAATGCCAGGCAATCAATGAGCGTCAGGCGAAACGGGTGAGCCTAGAGCCGGATGATTTCAGGTCGAATCGTTATTCGCGTTGGACGAATTTGTTGAAACGGCTGGGCAATCCTTCGGCGGTGATGTCCTGGTGCACGAAGGCAAGCTCGTTGCCATCCAATATCGCGAAGAACTCTTCCCATTCGACGGGCTGCAGATCGTCTTCGCGCTCGCCGAAATCTACACACAGCACAGCGGCCTTGCCCGCTGTGCGCGCGACCGCTGGTCTGCCTTCGCGGGCTTCGATCCAAGCCGGATCACCTCGTGATTCGTGGTTTTCGGCTCGCTCATGATAACTTTCCCGCTTTGTCGCCATCCCTGCCGTTTTGCTCGTCGGCGAATGAATATCCAATCCGTTTCCGGCCCTTTCGTTCCCCCGAGATCGCTGGTCACCGCTCGCGTCGAGGATGACCTCGCTCCGCAGCCGCAAGCAATCCTTCACGACTCCAGATCCGTGGACGTCGCCGAACGGCGCAACGAATATGAAGCAGACGGCTGAACAGGATTTGACCCGGCGCCCGGCGGTTACCGCCAGCAGAGCAAATAGGGGGCGGCGTGAAACCGGTCCGTGCTATCGCTGGCTGTCAAGAAAAGAAAAAGCCCGCCGGCCGAGCCGACGGGCAGGTACTGGAGTAGCCTGAAGGGCGCAAACTGGCAACGTGCGCGGCAGGCTACTCGGGAACAGCGGAAAGCCCCGGTTGTTCCCCCGATACCTGTATCTTGCCCGTCAGTCGCAATGCGCGTGAGACGAACGTCGTATCCGTCAACTCATAAGTCCTTCAGCACGAAACAAGCGGATTGGGACCGGCCTGAACCAGCCCACCCGTTTCCGGGTTGGCGGAGCACGACCACTCCAGGCTCGGCCGAAGCAAAGCCGATCTGCGCAGGCGGGCAAACTCGGGGTCCAGCCCGTCGCCTCTGGGAATTGCCAGCATATCCAGCAGCAGGAAGGGAAGCGTCCTATGACCTTTCTTTGGGCTACACAGCCCGCGGTTCTCATTCCGCCGCCGCTTTTTCGCGCCTTGCCTCATCGAAGTCGACCGACGACACTATCTTGCCGCTTCCGTCCCTGACCCGGACGGCCCAGCCCTCCTGCCCGCCTTCGGTCGCGGCGTCGTCCAGCAGATCGATCGCCGAGCGCAACGCCTCGTCATGCGCGACCTCCAGGCTTGCCAATTCCACGCCCTCGAGCTGTCGCACGCTGCCCTTGTCGCGATACTCGAATGTGAACGGACCGTCCAGCTTGGTTGAGGTGGCAGGTCTGGCGAGATGGCTGTCCTGACTGGATTGAAGGCCCTCCGAATTGTCGAAGACCGCGCACTGAGCCATCATACCTTTGGCGCGGGCGACAAGAGCGGCTTTATCAAGCCTCAATCGCGGATCGGATACCGGCATCGTGACGGCGATCTTTTCACCGCCTTCGCCAAGGAACTCGACGATCATGCCGTCGAGTCCGGTATGTACTTCGGCTCCGAGAACCTGCATCGCCGCCTCGTCATGTTCACTTGGTGAAGATTAAAGCTGCCCAATCGGAAAAGTTCCGGCTCCATTCAAGCTTGCCGCGTCAATGGTCGGCAAGCCGGAGAAGATGATCTCCGGCGGCGCTTCTCATCGCCTCTTGCGTCACAGCTTCACGCGGGAACAGCAAGGCCGAACGGATGTTTGGTTGCGAAGGAGATGTCCATGACCGCACCGACCAAGCGAACACCGGCTGAGGATCGAGGCGAGATTCAGGCGGGTACGAACCAGGACAAAACACCCGGCTTCGATCCGGCAGCCGCGCCCCTGGAAACGGATGCAGAGGCCAGTGGTACTACCAATCCGGCCCGTCCCGCTGCACTGCGTGAACCGAAATTCACCAACCAGGCGAGCTTCGCGAACGCAATGCGGCGCCCTGAGAACGCGACCGGCCTTCGACCGGCCAGGACGGCACCTGTGCTGGTGATTGCGGCGCTCGTGATCCTGGCGGCCGTCGCTTTCCTGTTTGCGGCGCTGCTCCGATAACTGCCGCTTGATTTTGACGTGCAAGGAACCCGGTCCTCCGCTCAGGAACATCCTTCCTCGACGCGAGTTTGTAGCTCAAGGAGGCGATGCCGATGTCAAAACTGAGAAGACTTCTTCGCCATCTGTGGCGGCGCAGAATGCAGCCGGCGGCAGATCCATCACCGGTGGACGCGATCGTGCGGCTGTTGCGTGAAACGGAGGATCAGCGATTGCATGGCGACAAAGGATGAGCTTCTCCCCAGTTGGTCCGTCGGCTGGTGGACAGACCGCTGGGCAAGTTGGATGCAACAGTGAATGACTTTGGAGCGACCGTGACCGCGCGGAAGATCGACAAGGGCAGAGGTGAGCAAACGTCTGCTGCGGCGCGCCAACTGCTCGAAACCGAACGGCTGGCACGGCAGGCAAAGACGGCTCGGCTGCGTGAACAGCGCCTGGCCGCAACGGCCGCGGCAGAGTCGGCCCCTGGCGCCGCAAAGCCTAAGTCGTCGCCAAGAAAGAAAAGCAAAATCGTCGACAGCAGCTAGCGCAGCTCTGCTCGGCACCGCTGCAGGGGAACCTTCAAAGTTCATCAAGGTCAGCCCGGCCAGCTGTTCCATCAGCTGGAGTTCCCGGGCGCTTCAGGGCAGGACTGGCAATGCCGCTCCCGACGTGCTGGATCCCGGCGAGGATCTCATTTGTCGGCAGCTGGATCCTCCGGGCCGCTCTCGGGCTCGTCATACATGTGCTCGTGGACAATGCCGAGGATCTGCAGCCTCACGTCCTCGCGCGCATCCGGCTGGATGAACGGCATGAGAAGATCGACCGTTTCTGCGACACGCCGGGGCAGATCGGCACTCGGATCGGTCAGATAGCTGCCATGCGCATAGATGTTTTCGGTCAGCTTCTTATTCAGGTCGGAAAAGAGTCCCATGGCAATCACTCCATGCCGACGCGCAACCACCGGACCCGGAAATGGTTCCGTCGTGCACTTGCCGCCAACGGCTGTTGTGACGGAATAGACAACGCGCTGGCGGTTAAGCGTTGCGGCCGCGCTCGACGAATTTGTTGAACCGGCTCTTTCCTCCGCTTCCGGCCTCGTCCTGATAGAGGAAGGCGAGGTCGTTCTCATCGAAGATGCGGAAGAACTCGTCCCACTCGATCGGCTCGAGTGTTTCCTCCGGATCGCCGAAGTCGATGCGCAGGATGCCGCCCTCGCCTTTGGTGCGAACAACGGCGGGATGCCCATCCCGCTCCTCCGCCCATTTACGGATGTCGTCGTGATTGGTGGTCGTCTTGGCTTCGGACATGGCTTTTCCTTTCTCGCCTCGGGACTCATGCCCCTAACAGCGCCCAAAGATCAAAGTTCCCATTTCGCGCGGCCCGGCCTGCAACCGCGCAAAGGGAACTTTGTTGAAGCAAGGAACAAACCTTTTGTCCCGCAGTTCGGGAGCCCAACGCCTAATCCGCAAGGAGTTCTCGTGAAACGTATACTGGTTACGGGGGGGTGCGGTTTTATCGGCCGGCATGTCACCCAGGAACTCATCGAACATGGCTATGAAGTGCGCATCATGGACGCGCTCCTGGACCAGGTGCATGGCGGCGAAGCCATCAGCATTCCCGCCGGCGCCGCGCTGACCAAGGGCGATGTGTGTGACCGGGCGATGATGGCCGAAGCGATTTCGGATGCTGATGCCGTCATCCACCTCGCCGCCGAAGTCGGCGTCGGCCAATCCATGTACGAGATCGCCCGTTATGTCGGCACCAACGATCTCGGCACCGCCACGCTGCTTGAGGCATTGATCAAAAGACCGGTCGAACGGATCGTTGTCGCGTCATCGATGAGCATCTACGGCGAGGGGCTGTACCAGACTCCGGACGGCAAGCGCGTCGATAATGCCCGCCGCAGACCAAGCGATGTCAGAACCGGCCAGTGGGATCTTTTGTCGGCCGCGGGCGAAATGCTGTCGCCAATCCCCACCGACGAAGAGAAGCGGCCTGATCTCGCCTCGATCTACGCGCTGACCAAATATGCCCAGGAGCGCGCGGTGCTGATCTTCGGCCAGGCCTACAATGTGGATGCCGTGGCCTTGCGGCTGTTCAACGTCTTCGGCGCCGGACAGGCACTCGCCAATCCCTACACCGGCGTGCTCGCCAACTTCGCTGCTCGCCTTGCCAACGGCAAGCGGCCGATGGTGTTCGAGGATGGCAAGCAAATGCGCGACTTCGTCCATGTGCGCGACGTCGCCCGCGCTTTCCGCCTGGCGCTGGAGCAACGACAGGCGGCCGGCCACGCCATCAACATCGGCAGCGGGCGCGCCTACACCATCACCGAGGTCGCCCGCCTGCTTGCCGAGGCGATGGGCGTTCCGAAGCGGCCACCCGAGATTCTAGGCAAGGCGCGCGCCGGCGACATCCGCAACTGCTTCGCCGACATCGGCAAAGCGCGCGAACTGCTCGGTTTCGAGCCAGGCCACAGGCTGGAGAATTCGCTCGGTGAATTCGCAGCCTGGGTTCGCAACAGCGTCGCCGTCGACCGCGGCGCCGACATGAAGCGCGAGCTTGAAGAGCGAGGGCTGGTGTCATGAGCCAACGGCATCGCACCCTTCGCAAGGCGCCGGTGGCGATCGTCGGCGGCAGCGGCTTCATAGGCTCAAACCTCGCCGATAGTCTGTTGTCGGATGGAAAGCCGGTGCTTGTCATCGACAATTTCAGCCGTCCCGGCGTCGAGCAGAACCTCGAATGGCTGCAGCGCAAGCATGGCAGTCATTTCAGCGTTGAAACCGTGGACATACGCGACCAAAGCAGGGTGGCTTCGGCGTTGGCGCCGGCAAAGGCGATCTTCCATCTGGCCGCCCAGACCGCCGTAACCACGAGCCTGCTCGATCCCGCGAAAGACCTCGAGATCAATCTGAAAGGCACGTTCAATGTGCTCGAAGCTGCTCGCCAGGCGGGCGCACCGGTAGTCTTCGCCAGCACCAACAAGGTCTATGGCAGCCTGCCCCAGATTGCGGTGCGCGAGGCCAATGATCGCTATGAGCCCGCCGACGATGCCATTCGCGCCAATGGTGTGGACGAGACGGTCGGGCTCGACTTCTGCACGCCATACGGCTGCTCAAAGGGCGCGGCGGACCAGTATGTCCTCGACTATGCCAAATCCTACGGCCTGCCGACGGCGGTGCTACGCATGAGCTGCATTTACGGACCTCGCCAATTCGGCACCGAGGACCAGGGCTGGGTCGCGCATTTCCTGCTGAGCGCGCTCAGCGGCCGGCCCATCACAATCTACGGCGACGGCAAACAGGTGCGCGACATCCTGCATGTGTCCGACGCGGTTGCCGCCTATCGCGCCGTGCTGGCCAGGATCGAGGACTTCAAGGGCCAGGCGTTCAACCTCGGCGGTGGACCGCGCAACGCCGTCAGCCTGCGCACGCTGCTGTCGGAGATCGCCGCCATGACCGGCCGCGAGATCGTGCTCCGCCACGAGCTCGCACGCACCGGCGATCAGCCCTTCTTTGTCGCCGACACCCGCAAGATAGAGGCCGCTCTCGGCTGGCGGGCGCATGTCCCGTGGCGTGAAGGTGTCCGCGACCTGGCCAGTTGGCTGCTGCGGCACCGCCTCCAGCCACTTCCGGAAGCCGAGAGGTACGTCGCATGAAGGTCGCGCTGGTAAACCCGCACTGGACCTATGAGCACAGCATCTATTTCGGCTGCCGACAGCCGCATCTGCCGCTGGAGCTTGGATACTGCAAGGCCCTGCTCGAAGCCAATCAGCACGAGGTGCTGATGCTGGATGGTCAGTTGCAGGATCTCGATAACGCGGTCCTTGCCGAGCGCGCGGCGGCGTTCGCGCCGGACATGACTGTGGTGACGACCGCGCCGACCTACCTGTTCTGGCGCTGCGCGCCGCCGGAGCTGCGCGTGCCGGCAGAGTTCCTGAACCATCTTGCCGGGCGCGGAGGCCGCACCGTCGCTGTCGGGCCGCATGGCTCGGCAACGCCGGCTCCCACCTTGCGCAAGCTAGGCGTCGATATTGTCGTGCGCGGTGAATGCGAGGAGGTGGTGGCGGAGCTCGCGCAGCAAAGCGACTGGAGCAAGGTTGCGCACACCGCCCGTCTCCAAAACGATTTTCCAGTGTTCAATGGCGGCGTGCATGCCAGCCAGTTCGTCGATCATCCTGCGCTCGCCTGGCCGTCCGAATGGATCGCGGCGCACGCCCATCATCATCACCGCTTCGACGCCGACCAGAGGGGCGCCGGCGCGGAAGTCGAGGCGTCCCGAGGCTGCCCCTACAATTGCAGCTTCTGCGCCAAGATCGACTTTCGCGATGCCTATCGGCGCAGGAACCATGATGCGGTCGTCGCCGAGATCGACGGCCTGATCGCTCAGGGGGTCGGCTACATCTATTTCATCGACGAGATCTTCTTGCCGCAGAAGGCGCTGCTCGAGGCGTTGATCAGCCGCGACGTCCAGTTCGGCGTGCAGACGCGCATCGATCTTTGGAAGCCGGAGCTGCTGGAATTGCTGGGCGCGGCCGGCTGCGTCTCGATCGAAGCAGGCCTCGAAAGCCTGACCGTCGAAGGCCGCGAGATGCTGGCCAAGCGCTGCCGACTGGGCACCGAGGAACTGGCAGCGCTGCTGGTCGACGCCCGCCGCCACGTTCCATTCGTGCAGGCCAATCTGATCGGCGTGGTCGAGGACGACCCTGCGCTGGTGGACTATTGGCGCAAGCATCTCATCGACAACGGCGTCTGGGCCAACGAGCCGGTGCCGCTCTATCCCTATCCGAGCTCGCCGAGCTACCGCGAGCTATGGGGCGAGCCCGATGATTTTGCCTGGGAACGAGCGCATGAGCACTACCTCGCCTCGTTCCGGACGTTCAGCGACATCCAGGACCAGCGTCCGCGCGCGCTGGCCGAGTTGGAGTCCTCATGCTGCAATCATTGATCCATCGCCCAAGGCGCATCCTGATGACCACCGACGCCGTCGGTGGGGTCTGGCGCTATTCGCTCGATCTGGCACGCGCGCTGGCTGCCGGTGGCGACAGCATCATGCTGGCCGGCCTGGGGCCTCGACCTTCGGCGGAGCAGGTCCGGGAGGTGCAGTCCTTCGCTACGGCCGCCTGGCTCGAAACCCCGCCGGACTGGATGACGCGCGATGAGAGCGCTCTCGACCAATTTCCTGACGAGTTGCAGGCGCTGGCAACGGCCTTTGCCGCCGACCTTGTTCATCTCAACGCGCCGGCGCAAGCAGCCAGGATCGATCCGCCCTGCCCTGTCGTGGTGGTCTCACATTCCTGCGTCGTGACCTGGCTGCATGCGGTACGCAATCAGGTCGCGGCGGGTGACTGGGCCTGGCAGAAGGATCGCAACAGCGCCGGCTTCGACCGTGCCGAGGCGGTCGTCGCGCCCAGTCGAAGCCATGCCGATATGATCGAGGCCTGCTATGGACCGATCTCGCGCCTGAGCATCGTTCACAACGGCGCCTTGCCCGGCCCGCGCGCATCGCGCCGCGAGCCGTTCGTCTTCGCCGCGGCCCGCTGGTGGGATGAGGGCAAGAACGCATCGGTGCTCGATGCGGCGGCTGCGATTGCCGAGTGGCCGATCTATGCCGCCGGTCCGCTCGACGGGACGGATGGACAGCGGGCCAGCCTCGATCACTGCGTCTCGCTTGGCCCGCTCGGCCATGCCGAGGCACGTCGGCTGATGGCCCAGGCCGGCATTTTTGTTTCGCCATCGATCTACGAGCCTTTCGGGCTCGCCGCCTTGGAGGCCGCGCTCTCGGGCACGCCATTGGTGCTTGCCGACATTGCGACCTACCGTGAGATCTGGGACGGCGCGGCGATATTCTTCGATGTGCATGATTCCGGCGCGCTCGCCCGATGCATCGCCCAACTCGTCGGCGACGCGGACCTGCGGGATCGACTCGGCCGGCGTGCCGCTCGCCGCGCGCGCCGGTTCTCGCTGGAGGCCCAGGCAGCGGCGATGTGCGACATCTACGATCGGGCGGCGATGGCCGTCGCGGAGCGCTGACGATGCGGTTCGTGTTCTACACTCATTCCATCGTTTCCGACTGGAACCATGGCAACGCGCATTTCCAGCGCGGCGTCATGCGGGAACTTATCGCGCGCGGACATCACGCATTTGCGCTGGAGCCCGCTGACGGGTGGAGCCGTTCGAACCTGTTGGCCGAAAAAGGCCCCTTCGCCGTCGAACGCTTCCGGAGGGATTTTCCCGAGCTGATACCGGTGACTTATGACGCTTCATTCGATCACGAAGCGTGGCTTGCGGACGCCGATGCGGTGATCGTCCATGAATGGACGGATCCGGGCCTCGTCGCTCGCATCGGGCGCGCGAAGCTCAATGGCGGCAATTTCACGCTCCTGTTCCACGACACGCACCACCGTGCCGTGTCCGCGACCCAGTCGATCTCAGCGCTGAACCTCGAATATTATGATGGGGTTTTGGTGTTCGGGGAAACGCTGCGCGAAAGCTATCTCCGCGCCGGCTGGGGCAAGCGGGCCTTTACCTGGCACGAAGCGGCGGACGACCGGCTGTTCAGGCCCCAACCCGATATCGATCCCTCGTCGGACCTGGTCTGGGTCGGCAACTGGGGTGATGACGAGCGCAGCGCCGAAATTCGGGAGTTCCTCGTTGGGCCGGCACGCGAGCTCGGCCTGTCCGGTACGGTTCACGGCGTTCGCTATCCAGCAGAGGCAAAGGCCGCGCTCGCCGAAGCCGGATTGCGCCACGAGGGTTGGATCGCCAATGCGGACGTTCCGAAAGCGTTCGCGCAGCATCGTCTCACCATGCACATCCCGCGCCGGCCTTACCGTGAACACCTGCTCGGCATTCCCACGATCCGCATGTTCGAGGCATTGGCCAGCGGCATTCCGCTGATCTCGGCGCCATGGTCCGACATTGAAGGGCTGTTCCGTCCCGGCAAGGATTTTCTGTTCGCCCGCAACGGGGCCGAGATGCGGCAGCACCTGCGAGACGTGTTGCATGACACCGGGCTTGCGAGGGCGCTGGCGGCATCCGGGCTGGAAACCATTCTCGCGCGGCACACATGCCGTCGCCGCGTCGACGAGCTCTTCGACATACTCGCCGCGTGCGGCAACCGCCACGCAGTCGAAGGAACGCCTGCAAGGGAGGCTGCTGCATGAAAATCGCGTTTTACGGATCCAGCTTGCTATCGTCGTATTGGAACGGTGCGGCCACCTACTATCGGGGCCTGCTCAAGGCGCTTTCGCATCGCGGTTACGATATCGTCTTTTATGAGCCGGACGCCTTCGACCGGCAGAAGCATAAAGACATCGAGGTACCCGATTGGTGCGATGTCGTCGTCTATGAGGCGACGCCGGATGCGCTGAAGCAGGCTGCATCCCGCGCCGCGCAGGCCGACATCGTGGTCAAGGCAAGCGGGGTCGGCTTCGAAGACGAAGCCTTGCTGCGCGCCCTGATCCACCACGCCCGCAGCGACGCGCTGACGGTGTTCTGGGACGTCGACGCCCCGGCGACACTCGCCGATCTGCGCAACGACCCTGATCATCCTCTTCACGAAGAGCTGAAGAAGATTCGCCTCGTGCTCACCTATGGCGGCGGCGATCCCGTCATATGGGAGTATCGCGCGTTTGGCGCAGCAGAATGCATACCAATCTACAATGCGCTCGATCCCGAGACACATCACCCCGTCGCCGAGGATTCACGCTTCGCCTGCGATCTCGCCTTTCTCGGCAATCGCCTGCCGGACCGTGAGGCGCGGGTCGAGTCCTTCTTTCTCGAACCCGCTGGCGCCCTGGCCGATCAACGTTTCCTGCTCGGCGGGTCGGGTTGGGGCGACAAGCCGCTGCCGGCGAATGTTTCCTGGCTCGGGCATGTCGGCACACGAGATCACAACGCCTTCAATGTCACGCCAAAGGCTGTGCTGAACATCAGTCGCGAGAGCATGGCCAGCAACGGCTTTTCGCCGGCCACGCGAGTGTTCGAGGCGGCCGGCGCCGGCGCGTGCCTCATCACCGACGCCTGGGAGGGCATCGAGTTGTTCCTGACGCCGGGAGAGGAAATCCTGGTCGCGCGGGACGGTGCCGATGTCGCCGAGATTATGCGAACGCTCACGCCGCAGCGAGCGAAGGCAATCGGCGCGGCAGCGCTTCGGCGCGTTCTTGCCGAACATACCTACACAATGCGAGCTGAACTGGTTGACACCATCTTCAAGGCGCATTTCGAGCGCCGGATCGTGGAGGCCGCGGAATGACACTCGACATTGTTTTCCTCGGCCTTTCCTTGTCCTCTTCCTGGGGCAACGGCCACGCGACGACATTTCGGGGTCTGTTGCGCGCGCTCGACAAGCTCGGTCATCGCGTCACTTTCCTCGAACGCGACGTGCCCTGGTATGCGCATCACCGCGATCTGCGCGAGGCTGATTTCTGCGAGTTGCGCTATTACGATGCGATCGACGACCTCCGACGCAACCATCACCGGGAGCTTCAGCGGGCCGATGTCGTAGTGATCGGCTCCTTCGTACCGGAAGGCAGGGCCGTCATTGACGAGGTCGCAGCGCTGTGCACCGGGCAATTCTGCTTTTACGACATCGACACCCCGATCACGCTGGCAAGGGTCGCCGAGAATGATTGCGACTATCTGGCCCGCCGGCAGATCCCGTATTTCGACGTCTATTTTTCCTTTACCGGCGGGCCGACGCTTGAGCGACTGAGGTCCGAATTCGGCGCGCGCCGGGCCGAACCGCTCTATTGTTCCGTCGACCCGGAGCAGCATCATCGAAACCGAAATACCATCGAATGGGATTTAGGCTATCTCGGCACCTACAGTCCGGATCGGCAGCAAACCCTGGAAGCACTTCTGCTCGAGCCCGCGCGCCGGCTCCCGGATAGACGTTTCGTCGTCGCAGGCTCGCAATACCCGCACGAAATCGCCTGGCCCGGCAACATCGAGCGGATCGAGCATTTGCCGCCTGCCGAGCATGCCAGCTTCTACAGCCGGCAGCGCTATACGCTCAACGTGACGCGCACTTCGATGATCGCGGCAGGATGGTCGCCCAGCGTGCGGCTTTTCGAAGCCGCGGCGTGCAAGACGCCGATCATCAGCGACCGCTGGCCAGGCCTGGACAGTTTCTTTCCCCGGTCGGCGATCCAGACGGCCGGCAGCGCCGATGACGTGACGGCCATCCTTCTGGGGCAGTCGGACCGCGCAAGGCTCAACATGGCCAGGCAGGCCCACTCGCTGGTCCTGGCAAGACATACCGGGGCTGCTCGGGCGCGCGAGTTCACATCCGTGCTTACGCAATCAAAGCAGATACGTCCGGTGCTCGATCTGGACGTCGAAAGTGCAGCATGACAGGCAGACAGGAGAACATAGAGATGCGGCGTTCAAGAAAGGCCCAACAGACACCGACGGTGCTTGTCGCCGGCGGTGCCGGTTTCCTCGGTTCGCATCTATGCGAGGCCCTGCACGAGGACGGCCATCGCGTGGTCTGCATCGACAATTTTCTCACCGGCCGAATGGAGAACATCAAGTCGCTCGTCGGCCAGCCACGCTTCCGGCTGATCGAGCAGGATATCTGCAGCCCGCTCACGCTGGGTGAGCCGGTCGATCGTATTTTCAACCTGGCATGCGCCGCATCGCCGCCCCGCTACCAGGCCGATCCGGTTCACACGACGCGCACCTGCGTGATCGGAACGCTCAATTTGCTCGAGCTCGCCGTTCGCGATGGCGCGCGGTTCCTGCAAGCTTCCACGAGCGAAGTCTATGGCGATCCCGAACAGCATCCGCAGCGCGAGGACTATCTCGGGCATGTGAACTGCACCGGCCCGCGCGCCTGCTATGACGAAGGCAAGCGCACCGCGGAGACGCTTTGCTTCGACTATCTGCGCGCCGACATGGCCGACGTCCGCGTGGCGCGTATCTTCAACACCTATGGCCCGAGAATGGATCCTGCCGACGGCCGTATCGTCTCCAATCTGGTCATGCAGGCGCTGGAAAAGCGGCCACTGACGATATTCGGCGACGGCCGACAGACGCGATCCTTCTGCTACGTCACCGATCTGGTCGAAGGGTTGCTGCGGCTCATGGACATCGAGCCCAATCCGCGCCAGCCGATCAATCTTGGCAATCCGGGGGAGTTCACCGTCCTCGAACTTGCCGACCTGGTGAGGGAACTGACCGGGACCAGGTCACCTATGAAATTCCTGCCGTTGCCGGAAGATGATCCGCGCCGGCGCCGCCCCGACATAGCCCGTGCGAAGGCGCTTCTTGGCTGGTCGCCCAAAGTACCGCTCCGGCAAGGTTTGCTGCGGACGGTCGTTCACTTTTCCGATCGTGACGAAAGCGCCACGGTGCCTGCGGTTGGCGCGATCAACAAATCGGGCGCAGTTGGATTCGAGGCTGGCGACCCTGAGGACGCGGACGTGTCCCGCGCTCTTGTCGCCGAAGCGGAACATCCGACGAAGATTCTGGTTGGGCCTGATAAGAGGCACGGAGAACGCAGTCGTGCAGCCGAAGCGATCAACCAGGGACATCGAGCAGATGGCGGCCGCGGAAACCGCCGCCTTCCTGCGACGAGCCTCCATCACGTATCTCGAATGCTGCATCAGCCTGATGATGACGCATCTTCAACGCGAGGAAGTCGCCAGCATCCTCGAGCAGGAAGCTGACATGCTGCGCAAGCTGGACTGAGCCTCAAATGATGCAAGCAACTCAGGCGCAGGTCCGAGCATCAACTCACCAGCAAGGGGAACCGACATGAGTCTCGGAACAATCCTCATCATCATCCTGATCCTGTTGCTTATCGGTGCCATCCCAGCCTGGCCATATTCGTCGGGCTGGGGCTATGGCCCTTCGGGCCTGGTCGGCGTCATACTTATCATCCTGGTGATCATGGCTCTCATGGGCCGCATTTGACGCTTGGACAGCCTACGCCCAGGCGTGAGGTGATTTCCGGGCGCGCATGGCGCAGCGCCGGTTCGGCAGCACCGTGCATCAAATTCCAAAGGACCTGTCGAGTTTCTCCCGTACGGACGATTTGTTTTCAATCCAAAGCGCTGCCAGGATCAGCGCGGCAGCCAAATAGAACGCGGCGGCGCCCACCCACATGATCAAGCCGCCCAACTGCTGGTCTGCGATCGTCGTCAGATTCCATTGCGCCGCCGTCGAGCCGTTTGCGACGAAGATAGCGTTTTTGGACAGGGCCAAGATCGCGCCGAGCAGCCCGCAATGCATCGAGGTGAAGAACAGATAGAACACCGATGCGCCGTAGCCTCTCCGGCGCGCCCGGCCATTGAGCAAAGCCCACCAGAAGAGCAGCGCGCTTGCCAGAAAGCTGAAATGCTGCAGCCAGTGCACCGGCTCGCTTGCGAGCGCAGCATCGAAGAGAACCGGGATGTGCCATGACCAGATGGCAAGGCCGTGCAGGATCGTTGCGGAGCCCGGCTCGGTCAGGCCTCGCCATGCTATTCGCACGACCGGCCATCGCGCCGCGCGCGCCAGGCGTCGTCGTATGACGGGCGGGAACGCCCACAACATGGCGCCGAGTGGTCGCGACAGAACAAGCGCAGGAGCAGCGACCACCATCAGGACCTCATGCTCGAGCATATGCGCCGTAAAGAGCCGCTCGCCCAATTCATGCAGCGGCGACATCAGGGCCGCTGCAAGCGCTGACCAGCCTGTCGCGAAGCAGGCCAGTTGCCACCATGCGACGCCGCGCCCCGCTCCCGCCCGCCGCCAAAGCCGCGCAACGCCACCGCCGTAGAGAAGCAGCACGACGCCAAGCGGAACAACAGTCAAGCCGGCGACGGACCAGCCGCCGGTTGCTTGGCCTGCACCATGTGCGAATGCGGCGGGCGCCGGCATGGCGCACAGCGCCGAAACAAATGCTCCGAGCAAAGATGCCTCGCCGACGGAGCGGGCGATCCGCATCAGAACCTCGGCAGCCAATAGAGCACGGCGTAAAGTGGTAGCCATGAGAGCACGACGAAATACCAGTAGAAAGCATTGTCCTCGGCATCGCTGAAGCGTTTGCCCGTTCCGTGCCGCGTGAACATCAGCACGGTCAGCACCAGCGTGTCGGCGACGTCAGTCAGCACGTGCACGCCATGCAGGCCGAGAAGGAGCCAGACAAAGGAGCCATACGCATTGTCGCTCCAGCGTACCGGCAAGGCCGAGAATTCCATGATGCGCAGCCCGATAAGCACCAGCCCAACCGCGCTCATGATCAGCAGCAGCAGACGGACCGAGCGCAAGCTCTCCCGCGTCGCTGCCCGCTTGATCAGGAAATTCGGCAGCGCGCTGACAACAAGGACGAGCGTGAAGAGCGCCGACCACAGCAGGCTCAAGGGCACCGCGTCCTTCGCCCAATCCTTGTTGGTGACTGCCAGGTAGAGATAACCGCCGATGCCGAGGGCGAAGCCAGTTCCCTCCAGCAGGCAGAACGAGAAGGTCCCCCACCAGGGGGTGACACGCGAACCGAAGGCATAGGTCGGCAAACCTGAGACATCGATGACGCTGCGGGCCATCTAGACATTCTCCTCGATGGTTTTCGGCCAGAACCAGGCGACCAGCACGATGGCGACGACGGGCGAACCCCAAGTAATCGCCCAGGGCGTGTAGATCGAGCCGATGAACGCGACGGCTGTGGCAAACGCCGCCAGAAAGGGCCAGATCGAGGGAGCCGGCGATTCCTCGCGAATGTCGGGCCGGGCTTCCCTGATGCTCGTCACGACCAGTTCGCGCTCATCAACCTTGAGGCCGCCGACCACCACATTGTCGTCGCCCTGATCCCATAGCGGCGAGCCGCTTGTGACGCACGGAATGCGATCGAAATTCTGCGGCTGGGGCGGCGAACTGGTCGCCCACTCCAACGTGTCGGCGCCCCAGGGATTGTCGCCGGCAAGGGCGCCGGAGCGGGCGCTGGCAATCATGTTGTAGAGCATGAGCAGAAAGCTTGCGAAGAACAGCAGCGCGCCGGCGCTGGCGAGCAGGTTGAGCCCGCCCCAGCCCATCTCCGCGGGATAGGTGTAGACCCTGCGCGGCATGCCATGCAGGCCGAGCAGGTGCATCGGAAAAAAAGTGATGTTGAAACCGCAGAAGGCGAGGACGAACTGCCATTTGCCGAGCCGCTCATCCATCAGCCGGCCCGTCACTTTCGGGAACCAGTAATAGACGGCCGCGACAAGCGGAAAGACGGTGCCGCCTATAAGCACGTAATGGAAATGGGCGACGACGAAATAGGTGTCGTGCACCTGCGTATCGATCGGCACCGACGCCAGCATCACGCCAGAGAGCCCGCCGGCGACAAAGATGAAGAAGAAACCGAGCACGAAGATCAACGGCGTCTTGAGCACCGGCTTGCCGTCCCAGAGCGTCGCGATCCAGCAGAATATCTGGACCCCGTTCGGAATGGCTATAGCCATGCTGGAGGCGGTGAAGAATGCGGCGCCGATTTCAGGCAGGCCGGTCACGAACATGTGGTGAACCCACAAGCCAAAGGACAAAAAGCCGATCGCGATCAGCGACAGCACCATCGGCAAATAGCCGAAGACCGGCCGCCGGGAGAATGTCGCCACGATCGCCGACACGAAAGCGGTTCCAGGCAGGAAGATGATGTAGACTTCGGGGTGACCAAAGAACCAGAAAAGGTGCTGCCAAAGCAGCGGATCGCCGCCCGCGTCCGGATTGAAAAACTGCGTGCCCACCAGCCGCTCCATGATCAGCATAGACGAGGCGAGCATGATCGCCGGCATGGCGAAGATGATGATGAAGGAATGGACAAGCATCGTCCACACGAAGAGTGGAATGCGGTCGAGCGTCATGCCCGGCGCGCGCTGCTTCAGGACTGTGACGACGATCTCCACCGAGACTGCGAGCGCTGCGACTTCGGTAAAAGTGATCATCTGCGCCCAGTAGTCCGGCCCCTTGCCCGGAGTGAAATTCAGATTTGCGAGCGGCACATAGGAGAACCAGCCGACATCAGGGCGGATGCTCAACGCGAAGCCGCCCCACAACATCAGGCCGCCGAACAGATAGACGTAATAGGAGAAGGCATTGAGGCGCGGAAAGGCGATGTTGCGGGTGCCGACCATGAGTGGCACCAGATAGACGGCGAACGCCTCGCCGACCGGCACCCCGAACAGGAACATCATCGTTGTGCCATGCATGGTGAAAAGCTGGTTGTAGAGCTCGGCGTCGACGAGGTGGCTGTCCGGCCGCGCGAGCTGCAGCCGCATGATGATCGCCATGATGCCGCCGGCCAACAGGAAGACGAAGGCAGTGACGGCATAGCGGATGCCGATGATCTTGTGATCGACTGTCGAGAGAATGCCGATCAGACCACGCGCCGAGCCCCAGGTCCTGCTCAGCCTTGCGCGCAGTTCCTCGTCACCCAGATCGGTGTCGCGGGTCTCGTGACGTTCTTCGATCGCCGGGCTCATTGCGAATGCTCCGAAAGGGCGGCGAATGGAGACGATGCCGCGGAAGCAAAGACACTTTGCTTCGCAAGATGAGCCATCGACCTTGCCGGCGCGGCTTGCTTTGCGCGCCAGCGTTCGAATTCGCTCGGCTCCAGCGCCACCACGAAGATCGCCATATGCGCATGCTGCTGGCCGCAGAATTCGGCACACTGGCCGCGGTACACGCCGGGCTTATCCGCTTGGATGCGGAGTTCATTGCTTTTGCCCGGAATGAGATCGAGCTTGCCGGCAAGGCTCGGTATCCAGAACGAGTGGATCACGTCACCCGTGGTGAGCTTGATGTCGACCGCGCTGCCTACCGGAATGCGAATCTCGTTTGCCGTTTCGAAACCGTTGTTTCCTTCGTAGCGGACCTGCCACCACCACTGGTGCCCTATGACTGATATTGTCACGGCCGCCCCGGCCCCATCCCCGAAAACCGCCCTTTGTCCGTCGAAGCTGAGCACGGCCAGGCCGGAGAGAATGATGACGGTCGATGTCAGCATCGCAGCAAAGGCGATACGCACCGGCCGTTTGACGGCTGGATGCGCTTGCGCCGGTTCGCCGCGACTATCTCGCCGGCGTGTCAGCGCGAAGAACAACCCGGCCATGGTGACCAGCCAGACGAGTCCGAGCACGGCCGTGAAGATCCAGAACAGAACAGCCAGGGCGTCGGCCCGCTCGCCGTGCGGATTGAGCGCCGACTGCACACCGGTGCAGCCAGAGGCGAGCGCGGATCCGCCGGCGGCAGCCGTGAGGCTGGCCAACGCCCGCCAATTGGGGGCTCTTCGAAACAGAGGAAATACAGCATCCGGAACTCGCCGGTCCCGTTCCGTGTTGAGGGCTTCGTAGAGTCCCGAAGAGGCTGAGCCGTGAGTCTGAAACGCGATACCAGGATTTTTCGCGAACCCGGATTCTACGTTGCGACACTCCTCGCCTTCTGCCTGATCGGCGGCGTTCTTCTGTTCTGCGGCATCTACGCGCCATAGCTGCGACGAGGTGCCGGGACAAGCTGCAGTCCCGAAATTGCATGTCTCGTGAGGCCACCGGAAGTGCATTCAGCCTGGTTCACCCGCAAAGGATGCTTCAGCCGGCTGTCTGCTCAGGCCGTCTGTGCGCTGTTGGAACTGGCAGGATGGGATAAAGTTCCTTGAACCGATTTCGAGGCGCGCCCTGGGCGGCAGGCGCTCTCGGCTCGGCAATGCCTCCGGGCGACGTATTATGGTGGTTGCTGAGAATTTTCTGCCCGTTTGGAAAAATAGGCCGATACCGCCCGTATATCATCGTCGGTGAGGCGTTGGGCGGCAGTCGCCATGATATGCCAGAATGGCGTGCCGCCTCGGCTCTCGGACCGGAACAGCTTCAATTGTTGTTCAAGGTAAGCGGCGTGCTGACCGTCGAGGCGCGGATAGATCGGATTTTTGTCGGAGCCGATGTGACAGCCGGCGCAGGCAGGCACGTTCCGCTCCGGAATTCCGGCTTCTGCGATTTGCCGTCCGCCGTTGATCACCTCCGCCGGGATTTGATCGTGTTCCCCCGAGGCCGGTGGCAGCGTCGCAAAATACCGGGCAAGCGCGGCCATTTCGTCAGGAGCTATTCCTGTCACCGGCAGAGCCATGAAGCCGCTCGTGCGGTCTCCTTTGGCATAGGCCTGGAGGCTAGCGAGCAGGTAAGCTTCTTTCTGTCCGGCCAGCGCGGGCACGGCGTCACCCCTCCCCTCGCCGTCGCCTCCGTGGCAGCGCACGCAGTCGGAGATCACATCCGGGGTGGCGGGTTGCCTATCGCTGTCAGTTGCATCGCTGCCATTCAAGGCAAGCACCCGAAATTCATTCGGATCGAGCTTTGGGAGTTCCCGCAGGAAAGCAACCATTGCCCAGACCTCGTCATCGCGGTCGCGGGCCGGCCAGGCGGGCATGCCGGTGAACCGTATTCCATGCTTGACGATCCGAAAAAGCTGGGCGTCGGTCCAATCTCCGACCGTGAGCGCAAGATCCGGCGGTTGCGGAAGCATCCGCAGCACCGCCGGCGAGCGGAGCTCGCCAGGTGCGCCGTGGCAGATCGCGCAGCCTCGCGCAAAATGTCCGGCTGCCGCCGGGAGCCCCCGCCGGTCGAGCGTTTTCGGCGCGTCGACGGCCAACGCATAAGTGCGGACGGCCGAGCGCATGGCGAGTTGAAGGAACCAGGCCGTCACCTTCCAATGGCCGCTGCTGGCGCCGACGTTGAAAAAGCCGATCCATGCCCCAAGCAACAGGACGACGGGCAAACCGATGGCGCCGAATACGACATGCTTCAGGCGGATCATCATCGGCTGGTTCGCCACGCGAACGACGTCTTCTTCGGCAGTGGCATTGGACGACGCTGTCCCGGATTCGGCACGAGAACCGGGCATCACTGCAAGGCTTTCAAATATCGCGCGATCGTCTGGATTTCGGTTTGCGGCAGCATGTCGAACGCCGGCATTTTCACGCCTGGCTTGAACAGATCAGGGCGAGCGACGAAACGTGCAAAGGCTTCCTCGGTGTTCGGCAGGACCCCGGCGCCGATCGCTGTTCGCGATCCGACATGGGAAAGGTCCGGACCAATCGTCCCGCGGGCCTCGGTGCCTCTTATGGTATGGCATGCACCGCAACCATTGCTCAGGAACAGCGACAACCCGCTGCCCGGCGGGTCTTGGGATGCGGTTGGGTTCGAGGATTGCGGCGCAGCGGGAGCCACGGGCTCGATCGCAGGTTTGACGACCTTCGCTTGTTGATGCCCGAGTTCCTCGGCTGCGACCCAGCTGCTGCCATAGGCAAGAAACCAAAATGCGAAGCCCAGCGGAAGGCCGGCGTTTGCTGACATGACAATCGCTCCCGCGCTTTAACTTTCGCTCCCGCGCTTTAACTTTGCAGGATGGGCGAGGTTCCGTTCCAGCAGGCGCGCCCTTCTCGGTTCGGCAGCACCGCGCCGTCGTAAGCGCTGACCAGCGATCCGCAATTTTTCCGTCGGCAAGGAACATTCCTGGGCGGTCCCAGTTCGGCGGCAAGGAACATACCCCCAACAGCAGAGGCGGCGGTTTCGTGACATCGAAAAAGGTTCGCATCGGCATCGTCGGTGTCGGCAATTGCGCATCCTCCCTCGTGCAAGGCCTCACCTACTATCGCCAGGCAGAAAGCAACGAGCCGATCCCCGGACTGATGCATGCCGATCTCGGCGGCTACCACGTCGACGACGTCGAAGTCGTCTGCGCCTTCGATGTCGCGAAGGACAAGGTTGGGCGCGATGTGGCCGAGGCGATCTACAGCGCGCCCAACAACACCTTCCGCTTTGCCGATGTGGCGCCGATCGGCGTGCGAGTGCACCGCGGACCGACCCTCGACGGCATCGGCAAATACCTGCGCGATATCGTCGAGGAAGCGGATGAACCGGTCGCCGACGTGACCGCGAGGCTTCGGGAAAGCGGAGCCGAGGTGCTGGTGTCCTATCTGCCCGTCGGATCGGAAGCGGCCACCCGCTTCTATGCCGAATGTGCGCTGGCAGCCGGATGCGCCTTCGTCAACTGCATACCGGTCTTTATCGCTTCGCGGCCGGAATGGCGCCGGCGTTTCGAGGAGCGTGGCCTGCCCCTTGTCGGCGACGACATCAAGAGCCAGGTCGGCGCGACCATCGTCCATCGGCTGCTCGCCAATCTCTTCCGGGAGCGCGGGGTGCGCATCGACCGCACTTACCAGCTCAATTTCGGCGGCAACACCGACTTCCTCAACATGCTGGAGCGGGAGCGGCTGGAATCCAAGAAAATCTCCAAGACGCAGTCCGTCACCAGCCAGATCGATATTCCGCTCGAGCCGGGCAACATCCATGTCGGACCCAGCGACCACGTGCCTTGGCTCACCGATCGCAAATGGGCCTATATCCGCGTCGAGGGCACGACGTTCGGGGGCGTGCCGCTGAATGCCGAGCTCAAGCTGGAGGTCTGGGATTCGCCGAATTCCGCCGGCGTGGTGATCGATGCCGTGCGCTGCGCCAAGCTGGCCCTCGATCGCGGCATTGCCGGCGCGCTCACGGGGCCTTGCAGCTATTTCATGAAGTCGCCGCCGGAGCAGTTCACCGATGCCGAGGCCCGCCTGCGCACGCTCGCCTTCATCGCCGGCAGGGACGAGCCGATGCTCGACGCAGCCGAATGACCACGATCTTCTTCCTCGTCCGGCATGCCGCGCATGACGATGTCGACCGCTGTTTGGCCGGCCGTCTAGAGGATATGGACCTTGGCCGCGCCGGCCAGGTGCAGGCGCTGCAGCTTGCGCGGCGCATGGCGAAGGAGCCGCTTGCCGCGATCTTCAGCAGTCCGCGCAAGCGCACCTTGGAAACAGCGAAACCGATCGCCATCGCCTGCAACGTCGAGCAGATCGCGATCTGCCAGGAATTGGACGAGATCGACTACGGCGCGTGGTCCGGCAAGACGTTTGAAGAGCTGAATGGCGATGCCGCCTGGCGAATATGGAATGACCAGCGCCAGAGCGCACGCACGCCCGGCGGCGAGACCATGCAGGACACGCAGCAGCGGGTTATCGGCCTGATGGATGCGCTGCGCCGGCAGACCCCCAACCAGTATGTTGCGCTGATCAGCCATGCGGACGTCATCAAGGCCGCCGTGTGCAAGGTCCTCGGCCTTCAGCTGGGCGATTGCTTCCGCTTCGACGTCGAACCCGCATCGATCACCACAATCGTTCATGGCGACTGGGGTTCGAAGCTCATTCGCCTGAATGAAGTCGCTTGACGGAGCAGCCCGATGCGGATGGCGATCTTCGGCCTTACTGTCACCTCCTCATGGGGAAACGGGCATGCCACGCTCTGGCGCGGGCTGATACGCGCATTGGCGCCGCTCGGCTGGCGCATCAGCTTCTTCGAACGCGACACGCCCTACTACGCCGGCGCAAGGGATCTCGATCACCTCGATGGTGGCGAGATCGTGCTCTATACGTCTTGGGACGACATCGCGCAGGCCGCGGCCAACGTGGTCCGGGAAGCCGACGTTGTGATCGTTACGTCCTATTGCCCGGATGCAGTTGAAGCCTCGCACCTGGCGCAAGAGTGCTGTCGCGGGTTGAAGGTGTTCTACGATCTCGACACCGCGGTGACGCTGGCGCGTATCGAACAAGGCGACCAGCCATCCTATTTCGGCCCGGAAGGTCTTCGCGATTTCGACCTGGTGCTGAGCTATACCGGCGGCCCGGCGCTCGATGCGCTAAAGACCATGCTGGGCGCGCGTCTGGTGCTGCCGCTCTATGGTCATGTCGATCCCGACCGCCATCGGCCGGCGCAGCCCAGGCCCGAATTCGCCGGCGATCTGTCCTATCTCGGCACCTATGCCCAAGATCGCCAGCCGAGCGTCGAGAAATTGCTGGTCGCGCCAGCTCTGCGCATGCCGGATCGCCGCTTCGTCATCGGCGGCGCGCAATATCCTCAGGATTTTCCGTGGAGCGACAACATCTTCTTTGTCAGGCATCTGCCGCCTGCCGACCATCCGGCCTTCTTCTGCTCGTCGCGCCTGACCCTGAACGTCACCCGCGAAGCGATGGCGCGCAAGGGCTGGTGTCCGTCGGGCCGGTTGTTCGAAGCGGCAGCCTGCGGCGCGGCGATCATTTCCGACGACTGGCCAGGCCTCGACAGCTTCTTCGAGCCTGGCAAAGAGATCCTGCTTGCACATTCTACCGAAGACGTGGTCGCCGCGCTCGGTTTGCCGGATACCGAGCTCGAGACGCTGCGCCGCCGGGCCCGCGAGCGCGTTCTCGATGAACACACATCGACGCGACGCGCCGCGGAACTGGATCGGATCCTGAGCGAGGCCGCTGGGGCGCAAGCAGGCGAAGCCATGAAGGAAGCCGTCTGATGCTGGGTATCGTACCTGCCGCCGGGCGGGGCAGTCGCATTCAACCGCTTGGCTTTTCCAAGGAACTGCTGCCTGTAGGCAGCCGAATGGACGGGCACACCGAACGTCCCTGCGCCGTCAGCGAATATCTGGTGCGCAGGATGGTGCGTAACGGGGTCGACAGAATCTGCTTCGTCATCGGTTCGGGTAAATCGGATATCCTCGAATATTATGCGGCCGGCTATGACAGAGCTGCCGCAATTTTCGTGGCGCAGCCCTCTCCGGTCGGCCTTTGCGACGCGATCTTCCGCGCCGAGCCGCTCGTCCCGTCGGAAGAGACGGTCCTGATCGGGCTCCCGGATACGATCTGGTTTCCGGAGGACGGCTTTTGCCGTCTTGCGGAGGACCGGCTGTCGTTCCTGCTGTTTCCTGTAGACCGCCCCGAGCTTTTTGACGCCGTGCTCGTCGATCAGGATAGCCGGGTCGAGCAGATCCAGGTCAAACAGCGGAACGCGGCAACGGAGTGGGTCTGGGGTGCATTCAAAATGCCGGGCAGCATCTTTCACCGGCTTGCAGCTCTCTGGCGCGAGCGGGACGGTCGCGACGAGTATTTCGGCACGCTGGTCAATGCCTATCTGGCCGCCGGTGGCGAAGCCTGGGGCGTGAAGGCGGGCACCGCCTACGTCGACGTCGGGACGTTCAACGGCTACCGCACGGCGCTCCGATTGCTTGAAAACAACAACATAGCGGAAGAAGGCACGCCAATAACCGTGCCTTCAGGCCGCTCGCCGGTACCGACCTTGCCTGGCGAAGGAGGTTGACCCATGCTGCATTCCGACGCGGAAATCCGCCGCCGCATCGACGCGCTGGGGCCCTGGTTTCACAACATGGAACTGGCCGGCGTGCAGACCGCTCCCGATCATTTCCTCGGCAACTATCCGCTGGTCAAGTGGCGCAAATTCGCGCACGCGATTCCAGCCGATCTCTCGGGCAAGTCCGTGCTCGACATCGGCTGCAACGCCGGCTTCTATTCGATCGAAATGAAACGGCGGGGCGCCGACCGGGTGCTCGGCATAGACTTCGACGCGGGTTATCTGTCACAGGCGCGCTTTGCCGCCGAAGTCGCCGATTGCGACATCGAGTTCCGCGAACTGTCGGTCTATGACGTCGGCGCCCTTGGCGAGACTTTCGACATCGTGCTCTTCATGGGGGTGCTCTATCACCTGCGGCACCCGTTGCTGGCGCTCGACCTGATCCGCCAGCACGTCGCGCGAGACGTGATGATTTTCCAGTCGATGCAACGCGGGAGCAGCGAGGTCTTCGCGCTCGAACAAAACTACGATTTCTGGACGCAGGACCTGTTCGATCGGCCTGAATTTCCGAAGCTGCATTTCATCGAGCACCGCTATGCAGACGACCCGACCAACTGGTGGATCCCGAACCGCGGCTGCATCGAGGCGATGCTGCGTAGCGCCGGTTTCGAGATCCTGATGCACCCGGAGGACGAGGTTTATTTCTGCCGGGCGGCTGGTGAGCCGGCCGGCGAAGGCGCCGTTTACCCTGTGAAAGGACGAAACGATGATTGAAGCCGCGATGATCTGGAACGAGCCCAACAACAAGTCGCATTGGGACCCAGAGCTCGATCCGGACTGGAGCCGCTTTGCCAGCATGGCGATCCTGGCGGCCGACGCCATCGGCCTCGAAAATCCGGCAATCACCAGAATTCTCGGCGGCATTTCCCCGATCGATGCCGGCTTCATGTCGCTGATGAAGGGGTACGGCGTGCTCGATCATGTCGATGCCGTCGCCGTGCACGGCTTCCCGCTCGACTGGAACCTTTGGCAGATCCACGAGTGGCCGCAAAAGCTCGGCGAGATCGCCGCAATAACCGATCTGCCGATCTGGATCAGCGAGGCCGGTGTGTCGAGTTTCGGCGCCGAGGAGGTCCAGCTCTGGGGTCTGCGCCGGACTGCGGAGTTGTTGCTGGGCAATGCGCCCCGCGTGCAATGGTATAGCCTCTACGATCTGCCGCATGCGTGGGGCGCCACGACGCGGCATCGCGAGGTGGAAGGCTCGTCCTATTACCGTCATTTCTACATGGGTCTGCTGCGTGAGGATGGCACGCCCAAGCCGGCGCTCGAAGAGTTCGTGCGCCATACGCCCCACATGGGGCTGGTCCAGTGGTTCCATTTTGAGGACCACCGGCTGGACGATGCCGTCGCCTGGATGAAGCGTCTGGGCGTCACAAATCTGCGCACGGGCCTCTCCTGGGCCGACAGCTTCAGGCCGAATGCCATCGACTGGTTCGACCGCCAGATGGAAGCGCTGGCCGACTTCGATGTCACCGTCACCTTCTGCTTCACGCCAGAACATCGCGGCCTGCAGCCGCATCACACCAGCCCGCCACAGGCGCCCGAGGAATTCGCCGAATTCTGCCAGGCCATGATCCGCCGCTACGCCCCTGGCGCGCGTGATGCCGAGATGCCGGTGCGGCGCGCATCGGCCGCGTGAGATCATCATGTCATCCGCCGATCGGTCGTCCGATGCGCCGGCTGAATTCGCCGATCAACCATGACGCTCACCGTGCTCAACGTCGCCTACCCGCTTGCCCCCGTCGGCCTCGATGCTGTCGGCGGCGCCGAGCAGGTGCTGTCCGCCCTTGATCGCGCGCTGGTGCGGCAGGGCCATCGTTCCGTCGTGGTCGCCTGCCACGGTTCCAGCGCAGCCGGTACCCTCGTTGAGACGCCAGCCGAAACAGGCCCGCTCGACGAGGCGGCAAAGGACCGTGCCCAGCAAGCGCATTGCGCGGCGATCGCTGCAGCCCGGGCGCGCTGGCCGATCGACGTCGTTCACCTGCACGGTATCGATTTCGGCGCCTACCTGCCTGACGACGGCCCGACGCTGGTGACGCTGCACCTGCCGCTCGCCTGGTATCCGCCCGAAGTCCTGAGGCCGGCACGTGAGGACCTGTGGCTGCACGCGGTGTCGGAGGCACAGCAAAAGACCGCGCCGGCTGGATCAAGGCTGATCGCGCCCATTCCAAACGGCGTCGACGTCGATGCGCTCCATGGGCCGTGGTCGCGTCGCGATTTCGCGCTCGTGCTGAGCCGCGTTTGCCCGGAAAAGGGCATCCACCTGGCGATCGAAGCCGCCAGACGCGCCTCCGTGCCGCTTGCGATCGGCGGCCGGATTTACCCCTATCAGACACATGTCCAGTATTTTGCCGACGAGGTGGCGCCGCGCCTCGACAGGCGGCGGCGCTTCCTGGGACCGCTGGGTTTTTCCGCCAAGCGGCGGCTTCTCAACGCCGCCCGCTGTCTGGTCGTTCCGAGCCTTGCCGCAGAAACGAGCTCGCTGGTTGCCATGGAGGCTCTCGCCTGCGGCACGCCCGTCGTCGCCTTTCCGAATGGCGCCCTGCCCGACGTCGTCGAACACGGCAAGACGGGGTTTCTCGTCAACGACATCGATGAGATGGCGGAGGCGATCCTTGCCTGCGCCAACCTCGACAGCGAGACATGCCGGGCCGAGGCGCGGCGCCGCTTTTCGCTCGATCGCATGGTTTCGGCCTATATGGATGCCTATCAGGCGCTGGCAAAGGTCGGCGCTTCGCGCGCAGGGCTGAGGGGGGCTCAGTGAGCGGCCTGCGTGCCGGTATCATCCGAGACCAAGCCGCGTTCGATGACCTCGAGCCGCGTTGGTGGCAGCTCTGGTCGCAAAGCGCCACCGCTACGCCTTTCCAGTCGCCCGCCTGGCTGGTGCCGTGGTGGCGGACATTCTCGCCGGGGGATCTCGCCATGATCGTCGTGTGGAGCGGACATGATCTTGTCGGCCTGGCGCCCCTCTATCTTGAACCGCATGTTTCTGGCCGGCGACTGCTGCCGGTCGGGATCTCGCTGAGCGATTACCTCGATATTCTATGCACCCCCGAGCAGGAAGCAGCGGTAAGCGCCGCCATCGCCGAGGCAGCGCTCTCACTGGAATGGTCGCAATGGATCCTGCCGGATCTGCCGGCCGGGGCTGCCTCCCTTCGCCTTAGGCTGACGAATATCGAGGAGAGCCGAACCTCGAACCATGCCGCTTGTCCAGTGCTCTCACTTCACGGCGATGACGTGTCTGCAAGCTCGGTACCTGCCCGGCGACGGCGGCAGTTGCGCCGCGCCGAGAGAGCCGCGCAACGGCGAGGGCATGTGGCCATCGGGCGATATGAGACCGATCCGAAGGTATTCATCGATCAGTTGGTCCGACTGCACAGCGCCCGTTGGGCTGGACAGGGCGTACTCACCGACAGCGCACAGGAATTCCATAGGAGGGCCTTGCCGCGCCTGGCCGCAAACGGCCTGGCCCGATGCTGGCTGGTCGAGATCGGCGGCACTGTCGCGGGCGCCTATTACGGGTTCCATCACCGTGATCGCGCCTATGCCTATCTCGGAGGTTTCGACCCCGCCTATGCGGAGGAGAGTCCCGGCGCAATCCTGATCGGCAGGGCCATTGCCGAAGCCGCTCGGGAGGGAGCACGGGAGTTCGATTTTTTGCGCGGCCGGGAAAGCTACAAATACAGCTGGGGGGCCGTGGACCGGTGGACGGAGCAAAGGGTATGGACCCGGAACGCGCCGCCGTCATGACCGTAGCGGAAACAGAGAGGACGATCGCGCGGCGCGTTCTCGAGACTTGCATGGCGAATGATCTTCCCGCCGAAGTCGCGATTGCCAGATTGGCCCTTTACCTGACGGACACCGAGGCGGCGGAGCTGGCCGATATCGCGCTGGACATGCGTTCAGATGCCCTCCACCGGCGCGGCTGGCTCGAGCAGGTGGCCATGCTCCTTTCCCGCAAGACGGTTGTCTTTGACGATCTCCGGACCACGGCAGCTTCCGTGCGTCATGACCGCTCGGATGATGAGACGGGCGAGCTGATTGTCGGCCGGCTGGCAAGCGGCTTCGACCAGGCGGCCGCCATCTCTCCGGCCGCCAGCGTCCAACTCTCGTCCCTTGGCGATGAGGAGATGCTTTCGGCTACAACGGCCGAGATCGCTTCGTGGTTGGAACAACAGGGCTTCACCGGCGCGGGCAAGACGATACTGGACATAGGCTGTGGCATCGGCCGCTTCGAACGCGCGCTCCACGCGAGGGTAAAATACATTGTCGGCATCGATATCTCCTCCAGGATGCTCGCGATCGCGCGCCGACGGTGCGCCGGGCTTGCCAATGTGGAGTTCCGCCAGACCTCAGGCCTCGACCTCGGTGAATTCGCCGTCGCCGGCTTCGATGGTGTGCTGGCCGTAGATTGTTTCCCCTATCTGGTGCTCGCCGGCATCGCCGAGCGGCACTTCAGCGAAATGGCGCGGGTGTTGCGGCCAACAGGACTGGCGGCGATTCTCAACTATTCATATCGCATGTCACCAGCCGTCGATTCTTCCGATATCCGCCATCTCGCGCGCACATGCGGCATGGACGTCATCATTGATGGCGAGATGCCTTTCCGTCATTGGGATGGCACGGCGTTTCTTGTTCGCCGTCGCGACGGAACATAAGCGAGAGAGCGAAGTTGGGACGCCAAACACCTCTCGCAGTGACTGGGACGCCGAGGAGAAGAAGATGGCATCCGGCAGCAAGAAACACATGGGACGCGGCAGCCAGGGCAAAGGTTCCGGGACCGGAGCGAAGACCGAGCTTCCGAAGGACATGGTTGGCGAAAATGACGTCCTGTCGAACCGGGATAAGAAGCAACACACGAAAGAGCGCGGCCTCGACGGCAATCGCATCAAGTCCGACCAGTATCAGGACAACGCGGCAAACCGGCTCCCCAAAGACTGAGCTCGCCGGGGCTCTCGTCTTTTGGGACCCGGCAAGGGCGCAAAGGGATCAGGTGAGGTTTTCGCTCTGCCCACAGCCTGTGCGGAGTCGAAGCCGATCGGCGGCTGGAGGCGCCTTGCAAACTCCGACCGCCTGTGGTCTCAAGTGAATTTAAGGGACCCTGTTTGCTAAGAGAATACCATGACTCGTCCGAGCCAGCGCGATTTCGCTCACAACGCGAGCGTGGACCAAAAGGTGGACCAAGAGATTGCGTCATTGTTGACTGCTATCGAACAGGAAAAAGTTCCGGATCGCCTGACCAAGCTCGCGATTGCGTTGCAGAATGCGCTGGTCCAAAGGCGTCGATGCGAAACCAGCAACTGACGCAAACGCTCATCGAAACTTATCCGCCGCGTGCTGATCCTCGCAGAGATGGTCATATCTTTCGACCAGCGTTTGCGATGAACTTTCATCGAGGAATTCCACGACGCTTGCCCGGGCGCGGTTGAGACGGCTTTTCACGGTTCCAATTGCGCAGTCGCACATCTCAGCCGTTTCTTCGTAGCTGACGCCCAGCACACCGATCAGCATCAGCACTTCGCGCTGATGCTCCGGAAGCTTCTGGATGGCCCGGTACACTTCCTTGCTCCGGATGGACCATTCCTGGGAGGCTTCCGAAATCGGTCGGCTGGAGGCGCAGTCGAGCAACCCGGGAGCTTCCCTGGCGGCCGCCTTGATCCGAGTGTAGTGCGTATTGCGCATGATGGTGAACAGCCAGGATTTCAAGCGCGTCCCTGGCTCGAACTTGTCCAAATTCGCAAGCCCCTTGACGAGAGTTTCCTGCACCAGGTCGTCGGCATCCTCAGGCACACGGCAAAAGGTACGCGCAAAAGCGCGCAAAGCAGGGATCAGGTCGACGACGGAGATTTCCCCCAGTGCGCAATCCGGCACGGCATGACCATTGGGTAACACGGTTCGAACCCCAGCAGAGACAGATGAATCTTGATTAGAGACAATGCGTGACAAAGATGATCGTTCCTATCCGAAACGAACTTGCTCGAATGCCCTTTGGCCAGCGGATTGACAGCCGCGTTCGAGTTAGAGGAACCAGCTCGCCACCAGGCCGGCCGAGGCCGCAAAGATTGCGATGGTCGTGACGGCGCCCAGGATGTTCGTGCTGCGGCTGTTGACCCTGTCGCCCATGATCCTGCGATTGTTGGTCATCAGAAGGATCAGCAGCAGAAGCGGAGGGGTGGAAAAACCTTGCACGATACCTGCCCAGACCAGCGCTCGCATTGGATTGAAACCGAGAAAGTTGAGTCCAACCGCAACCAGCGTCGTTGCCCCCGTTGCCAGGTAGAAGCCCGGCGCGTCCTGCGGCTTCGCGTTCATGCCATGCTTCCAGCCCATCGCCTGCGCCAGATCGAAAGCGGCGCCGGTCGTCATGATCGGAACGGCCAGAAAACCGACCCCGATCACGCCGGCGGCGAAGAGTATGCCTGCCGCATCGCCAGCCAGCGGTCTCAACGCTTCGGCCGCCTGGGCCGCCGTTTCGATCTGGGTTTGGCCGGCTTTGTGAAGCGTCGAGCCGGTCGAAAGAATGATGAAGTACATGATCAGGTTGGAAAAGGTCATGCCGACCAGAATGTCCCGGCGCGAGCGGCGCAACTCTTCCGCTGTCGCTCCCTTGCGTTTTTCAAGCGTGGTTCGGCCGGCCGCGATCTCCTCTTCCACCTCCTGATTGGATTGCCAGGTGTAAAGATAGGCCGAAAGCGTTGTTCCTATGATCGCAACGAGGATCGATAAATACTCACGGTTGAAATGCACCTTGGGCAGGAAGGTACCGCTTAGCACCGGCATCAGTTCGGGCTTGGCGAGAAAAGCGGAGACAACATAGGCGAGCAGCGCCAATGCCAGCACTCGGAACAGATTCCTGAGAAGATCGTAAGAACCGAAGACCTGAAGAGCGAACATGAACGTCGCAACCACAGCGACGATCAGCGGAATCGGCAATGGCAAGAAGAGGTTGATCGCTGCCGCCATGGCGCCGAGATCCGCGGCAGCTTCGATCGTGTTGCCGATCAGAACTCCAGCCAGAACTGACCATAACAGCCATCGGGGATAGAAATCCGCAATAACCTGGAACAGGCCCCGCCCCGAAACCTGGCCGAGTTTCGACGAGAGGTACACGACCGTGTACATCATCGGCAGTGTCACGGGTGCGGTCCAAAGCAGGTCCGGCCCGAACCTTGCCCCTGCACTGGCATATGTCCCGATCGCGGAACAATCGTCATCGGCCGCACCGGCGATCAACGCTAAACCAGCGGCTCTGCCGATCCCTTTGCGCGTTGGCCTGTCTGCCCCTTTATTGGCTTGTTCGGTCATCGCCTGCGCTCAACGTCGTCGGAAAAGGATCGGCCGAACGTGCGTAGGTGGATGCCGCCTTTGCTTCCTTGGGCCGAACTGCCGCATCGGCTCTTTTGTTCCGGCCCGGCAGTAGAGCCGCTGACGTCTGCGTGGCTTCCGAGGCGGAAACTCCTATGCCTCTTGGGTATCTGTGGAGGAGGTCCTACAGAGCCGGTCCGGCCTGCGTGTCGAGATCGTTAGCTCTCTTCGGCGCGGCTTCCGCCTCTCACCGAGCAGGCGCGCATAAATTCGGCGCCGAACAGAAAAATCCGGGCCGAGTGGCAACCCACAGCAGAACGACCATCAGGGACCAGCGGCACCATAGGATGTCGCGACCGAACTGCTGCCGATGCACCCGCCGATCAGCGCTTTCCAATGGTGAACAGAAGCAGGAGAACAGAAAGGGTTGGCATCGCCGCACGAGGCTGCAGTTTCAATTATTTGCCTCTCGGCTCGTGCGTTGATCCACTGTGGTTGATTGGATGCAACCGGGTGGCGGCAATTTCGTTATGGCGGTCTCGATCCATGCGGTGGCGCCCATGAAATTCTTTCAGATGAACTCATTCCTTCTCGCTCTCGCGTTGGCGGCCTCGATAGCGCCCTTTATCGGCTCGCCTGACGCCGGAGCGAGTGGTTAGGCTGGTGACTAGACATGAGCAGATTCTTGCCGCTTACCATCCGCTTCGTCCACGGCGGCACAATGGTGGTCTCCTCGATCGCGGACGCCAGGAAAGCTCTTGATGGAACCTGGAAGAACAAGGATGCGGCGAGCTATGTAAAGGCGGTGCGCCTGGTGGAAGACGCGGCCAACGGGATTTGCCGTCCGGCTATCGCTTTTGCGGCCTTTAAGAAGGCAGCCGCCGAGCAAGGGCTGCTGGATCCTGTCGGGCCAAGTGCCGCGCTCAGCATGTTCGACCAGCTCTGGTCGCGCGACCGTAAGGGACCGCCGAGATGACGCAGGCCCGCCGGCCGTGCCCTTGCCGAATATGAAGGTCACAAAATATCTCACCGGGAACATCGTTTGATCCTGTTGGTTTTGGAACAGCAACCCAACCGAAGGAGACGTCGATGGTGAAGAAAAGTTCGTCCGGCAAGGCGAACGGCCTGGAAAGCCTGTTCGTGGACGGTCTGAAAGACCTGTACTACGCGGAAAAGAAAATTCTGAAGACACTGCCGAAGATGGCCAAGGCGGCGCAGGCAGAAGACGTGAGCGCGGCTTTCGAAAAGCATCGCACCGAGACGGAAGGACAGGTCGACCGGCTCGAGCAGGTTTTCGAAATGTTGGGCAAGCCGGCGCGGGGCAAGACCTGCCCAGCGATCGACGGCATCATCGAAGAGGGTTCGGAGGTCCTCGAGGAATACAAGGACGAGCCGGCACTCGACGCGGGCCTTGTGGCGGCCGCCCAGGCGGTCGAGCACTATGAAATAGCGCGCTACGGCACGCTGATCGCCTGGGCGGAGCAACTGGGGCTGAAAGACGCCCTCCCCTTGCTGCGCGAGACCCTCAAGGAAGAATCCGCCACCGACGAGGCACTTACCAAGCTCGGCGAAAGCGGTGCGAACGAGCGGGCCCTGCAGGCGGCCGCGTGAGGCGCCTGGTATAAGCTCGTTTGCATGCCAAGGCCAAGTTTGGCGATGCGGCCCCGGTCTGCGACCGGGGCTGCGATCTTTGGTGACCAGATCTTTGGTGACCCACCGCCAGGAGCGTGCGAAGGCGGGGGCAGCCTTTAGCTAGACCTTTTCCGGTCGAAACATATCGACCGTAGGTGTTCCAATCGCTTGGTTGATATAACGGCGGTCGGCGGCCTGACGACAAAGTGCTCATCATCGAGAACGCAATCACCGGTAAACCGAGAATCCTTCTAAGCTGGGGCAAGTGCGCAAAGAACTGCTGCCACAGATTATCGAGAAGGACAGAGCGCCGCGCCGATTGCTGCCAGGAGCCCCAGCTGGGGTTACCGCGGAAGGCGGTCCTACTTGGAGCCTCGGCTCTTGTTATGGGCACTTTCTTGATTTTTACCGCGAAGGATATTGCGATCGTCTGGATCAACCAGGTCAGGCGTGTCGCCCTGGAGGCTCGACCCCTTCCGCCGTGCCTCGCGCTCCGCCGCCGACCGCTTCAGCTCCGCTTCGGCCTCGAATTCCTTGGGCGCGTTCTTCGTGTTCTCACGCTTCTCGATGACACGTATCTGCTGATCGTGGGTCGTGCGTCCAGTCATTGCTCGCTCCTGCCTTTTTGACGGTAACGGCAGTTGGACTCGATCGTTCCGCCCTACGAGGAGTTTCCTTGGGCAAAATGCGATATGGCGAGAATAGCGGTCCAGCGGCCTGGGCATCGGCAAGCCGAGGCTCATCCGGACACTGGCAGAGCGCCTGCGATCGATGCAAAGCGTCTCGACATCGGAAGGCTTCCGTCTCAACTGTCGCGCTGGTGGAGGGCGGCTGGGCTTATCCGACAGTGCCAAGATCTTCGAAGCCGGAAAGCTCGTCATCCGAGCAGAGCAGCCGCGGGTGCGTCGGATCGGTAATGTCGAGCTTGTCCCAAGGTATGCGATAGAGCCCTGGCCGGCGACGCAGTCCGAAGAAATCGAGCAATGCGGTGCCGACGGTCGATGCGGACAGACGTTCCAACGCGGCGAAGATGCCGACATGAAATTCGGTAACGACGAGATCGTCACCATCCTGCTCGGCGATGATCTCCTCGATGTAGCCGACGGGCCTACCGCGCTTAGACCAGACGCGCCGACCAGCCAGATGCTCGAGGTTCACGTTCATCCTCAGGCTCCCGGGATTCGGCCGACGACGTAATTGCGAAGCCAGTTCTGCCAGGCCAAGATTTTGGTCCTGCGAACGTCGATATCGAATTCGATGTCGACGCCGATGTCGCGCACCTTGTTCCACGCGATCCGATGCGGCCTCGCCTGGCGCTTGCCACTGAGCTTTGCCGCGAGCTGGGCGGCCCATCGGCCAGGCTGCGCGCCAAGCCGGCGCGCCAATGCGATCGAGCCGAGTTCGACGGCAACGAGCCTGGGCGGCTTCCCCGGCCTCAGCTCTGCGACCAGGCCATCAACCTTGCCGATCTTGACCTGCTCGCGATCGACGACCTGCTTGTCCAGTATATCGCGCAGCAGTTGCATCATGTGCCTCCGAATATCTGCAGCGGAATGGTCACCACCGCCAGCACGAAGCCGAGCGCGATGACGAAGATCACGGCCGCGTTCGAAATGACACCGTTGCGATGCTTGCCGACATAGCGGTCGTCGTTCAGCAGGAAAAGGAACGGCACGACCGTCAGCGGCAGGCTGGCCGCGGTCAGCGCCATCGAGAAGATGGTGAGCCTCAGCGGATCGACGCCAAGCGCTATCGGAACGGCGGCAAGGAAAAGCGTGAGTGTGTAGACGAGGCTGAATCCGGGATCGTCGCGCGGCTTGAGATCCTCGCCCCAGGTCCAGCCGAATCCCTGCGCGACGAGATAGGCCTGCTGCAAAGCCACTTCGAGAGCGGCGCCGAAACAGGCGATGCCTAGCGAAGCAACGAAAAGGACGAAGCCCCAGAAGCCGAAGATCGGGATCAGCAGCAGCGGAAGCTGGTTATAGTCGTTCACTTCGGTAACGCCGTGAGCACCGAGAACCAGCGCCGCCACGATCAGAACGGCCACCGAAATCGTTCCGCCAAAGCCCATGCCAAGACCGGCTATCGCCCGATTGGCGCCAAGATAGCTCTTGTCCCACTGGTCCTCGATCGCGCCAGAGGAATAGAACATGAAAAGGTAAGGCGAGATCGAGGCGCCGAGAATGCTGACGGCCATGAACCAGTATTTTGCTGTGTCGTGCTGCGGCAGGCTGGGCATGGCCCCGACCGACACCTCTTTCCATTCGGGGCGGAGCATCACCGCCCCGACCACGAAGCAGAGCGTGACCAAGCCAAGCATCGATACCCCTTTCTCGATGAGGCCGAACGTGCCTTTCCACAGCAGCAGCCAGGCAAGAAAAGCAACCGGCAAGGCCCACCACTGGAAACCGATTCCTGTGGCAAGCTCGGCGGCAATGGCAACGCCACCTATCTCGGCGGAAAGCACCAGGAAATTGACCAGCAAGACCGCAAGCAGCGGCCAAATGAAAGCGTGAAAGCCGAAACGTTCGCGAATACCGTCGACGATGGTGTGATGGCTCACGGCGGCGAACCGGCCAGCCATCTCGACCAGGAAGGCTATGCAGACGGTGCCAAGTACAATCGCCCAGATGAGCTCGTAGCCGAACAATGCACCGGCCTGCGCCGCCGTCGCCATCGACCCGACCTCCAGGAAACCACCGACGCTGGTGACGACACCGAGCGAAATTTCCAGAAGTTTCTTCATCGTTCCGGCGAGACATAGTTTCGATAAGCGGTTGCGAGATCGCCTTGCGCGGCCCGAAGCTCCTGTTGCGCCTGACCGACCTGCGCATGCTGTGCGGCCTCGACCGCGCCTTTGGCCCGTTTTGCCGCGTTCGACAGCCGGCTGACAGCCGCTGCTAACGCATCTCGCTTTGCCGGGTCGGACGCAGACGCCGATTCCACTTGCCGGCCGGCCTCGTCGAGCGTCCCGGCAAAGGATTGCAAGGCAGAGGATGCGTAGTGTGTCGGCGCCGCGCCGGAAAGCCAGGCATCGCTCACCAGCACTGCCGCCTGCGCCGACGAGGCCGCAAGCTTCGATTGCTGGTCAATAGTTTCAGATGAGGAGCAGGAGGCAAGCATCGGTGCAAGCACCTGCAGTAGCGCCAGACTTCGCCAGGCAATGCTGCTCAATGGCCTCCCTCTCTCCTGCTGCAAAACATGAAGATAAGGCCGCGCCGGTCGGAAGGTTCCGCATCGAGGACCAGTGGGACTGCCCCGATGTCGAAATCGTAAAACAGCCGATCGTGCAGGCGAGCGCCGAGGCTGATGCCGGGCTATATGCTGACCGAGAGGCTGGCGGATGCGAAGCTCGACCTGGCAAAGGTGAGCCAGGCCATACCGGCCAGGCGCATCGGCCGTCCCGAAGAGTTCGCGGCGCTGGCAGCCTTCCTTGCCTCTGATCGCGCCTCCTACATCACCGGCCAAGCCGTCGCCTGCGACGGCGGCGCGCTCTGGTTCATCTGAGGACGGCTTCCCTCACCGGAGGCCTATTCGAACGAGTAGGTAAATCCTTCCGGCGACGCACCCACGGTGACTTTTGCCATCTTCTTGCCCTCGAGCGAGCGGTTGAGCACGCCGCGGCTCAGTTCCGGCAGCAGCGTGTTGGTGAGGATGGCGTCGATCATGCGCCCGCCGGACTCGATCTCGGTGCAGCGCGCCTTGACCAGGTCCATCACGCCGTCGCCGATCACCAGTTCGGCATCGTTGGTGGCCTTGAGGCGCCTGGCGATCTTGCCGAACTGGTGACGGGCGATCGCCTCGATCATGGAATCCGACAACGGGTAGTAGGGTATCGTGACGACGCGGCCGAGGAAGGCGGCCGGGAAGACCTTCAGCAGCGGGGCGCGCAACGCCGTGTCGAGATCGTCGATGCCGGTCCGCACCGTGCCGTTCTTCGTGCGATCCATGATGACGTCGGAACCGACATTTGAGGTGAGCAGGATCAGCGTGTTCTTGAAGTCGATGCGACGGCCTTCGCTGTCGTCCATCATGCCCTTGTCGAAGACCTGGAAGAATATTTCGTGCACGTCCGGATGCGCCTTCTCGACCTCGTCGAGCAGGATCACCGAATAGGGTTTCCTGCGCACGGCCTCGGTCAGGATGCCGCCCTTGCCGTAGCCGACATAGCCGGGCGGTGCGCCCTTGAGCGTCGAGACGGTGTGCGCTTCCTGGAACTCCGACATGTTGATCGAGATCAGGTTCTGCTCGCCGCCGTAAAGCGTCTCGGCGAGTGCCAGCGCGGTCTCGGTCTTGCCGACGCCGGAGGGGCCGCAAAGCAGGAACACGCCGACCGGTTTTTCCGGCGCGCCGAGGCCGGCGCGGCTGGTCTGCACGCGCCTGGCGATCATCTCCATGGCGTGATCCTGGCCGACGACGCGCTCGGACAGGGTCGCGGCGAGCTTGAGCGCCTTCTCGGTCTGGCTGGAAAGCATGCGTCCGGTCGGGATGCCGGTCCAATCCTGCACCACGGCGGCGACCGCGTTGCGGTCGACCGACGGCAGGATGAGCGGTGTCTCGCCTTGCGCCGCGGCAAGATCGGCCATCAGTTCGCGCAGTCGCGCCAGGTTGGCAGCGGCTTCGTCCGCCGGCTCGGCTGAAGTTGTTTCGGCCTTTGCAGTCCTGGCTCCATTGGCTTTCGAGGCCTTCTTGGTCTCGTCAGCCTTGCCCTCGCCAATCTTGCTTTCGGGGGCCTTTTGCTCGGGCGCGTTTTCCGCGCCCTCCGCGCTGTCCGTCACTGCGGCGGTCTCTTCGGCCGCCTCGTCGAGCGGCACGCCCTCGCCACGCAATTTTGCTCGCAGGTCGAGTATCTCGGTCACCAAAGTCTTTTCCCGGTCCCAGCGCGCCTGGGCGGCGGCCAAGCTCGTCTCGGTTTCCGCCAGCCCGGCATCGACGCGGGCCTGCCGTTCGGCGACATCGATGCCGATCGCCGCCTCGCGGCCGATGATGCCGCTCTCGACCTCCAGCGCCTGACGGCGGCGCAGGATGTCCTCGACCTCGGCCGGCGTGGCATGCTGCGAGACCGCGACGCGCGCGCAGGCGGTGTCGAGCAGGCTGACGGCTTTGTCCGGCAGCTGCCTGGCCGGGATATAGCGATGCGAAAGCGAGACCGCCGCCTCGATCGCCTCGTCCAGGATCTGCACCTTGTGGTGCTGCTCCAGGACCCCCGCGACGCCGCGCAGCATCAGCACGGCCACCGCTTCGGAGGGCTCCTCGATCTTGACCACCTGGAAACGACGGGTGAGCGCCGGATCCTTCTCGATATGCTGCTTGTACTCGGCCCAGGTCGTGGCCGCGATGGTGCGAAGCTCGCCGCGCGCCAATGCCGGTTTCAGGAGATTGGCGGCATCGCCGGTGCCGGCCGCGCCGCCGGCGCCGATCAGCGTATGCGCCTCGTCGATGAACAGGATGATCGGCATCTCTGAGGCCTGGACCTCGTCGATGACCGCCTTGAGCCGCTTCTCGAACTCGCCCTTGACGCTGGCGCCCGCCTGCATCAGCCCGACGTCGAGCATGCGCACGCTGACATTCTGCAGCGTCGGCGGCACGTCGCCCTGGGCGATGCGCAGCGCAAAACCCTCGACCACCGCCGTCTTGCCGACGCCCGCCTCGCCGGTGAGGATCGGGTTGTTTTGCCGGCGTCGCATCAGGATGTCGACGATCTGCCTTATTTCCGGATCGCGGCCGACGACCGGATCGATCTTGCCGTCGCGGGCGCGCTGGGTGAGGTCGGTGGCGTATTTCGCCAGCGCCGAATCCCCGCCCGGACCGCGCTTCATCGGCGCCTCCGCGGCGGGCTCGGCGGGCGGTGAGCCGGCTTCGAGCGAGCCTTCGGTGACATCGGCGAAGCGGGAAATCACCCCGTCAGCGTCGATCTTGTCGAACTCGGCGCTCATCTTCGACACCAGGCCTTCCAACACCGGCGTCTTGAGGCAGGCAAGCAGGATATGGGCGCTGCGTACCTCTTTCACGCCGAATTCGAGCTCGGCCAGGCTCCAGCCTTCCTGAATGGCGTGGAAGATGTGATCCGAAAATTCTTCGATGGAAGTAGCGCCGTAAGGCAGCTTATCGACCGCGCGGGTTAGGTCGGCGGTCAGCCGGCTCACATCCAATCCAGCGTCTGCAACAATCATCTGAACATCAGAGCGATCGGATAGAACAAGTTGTTCGATGAAATGTACAAGCTCGACATAGGGATTACCCCGAAGTTTTGCGGCCCCAGCAGCCGCGCCAAAGGCGCGCTTGCTTGTCGGATTCAGCTTGTCGACTAATTCACTTCGCTTGACACTCTGCGATGATCGGCGCTGTTCCATCGAACCTGCTCCCGCAACCTGCCGACCGTACCCTGCCATATAAGCGGCTGCTTGACAAAGCCGTGTGACGGATACGGCGTCTGGACCTACCCGGGGCGGCACCGCCCGGTTACACAAGCCTTGCAAACTCGTGGCCAACAAACACGATTGCTGTCCGGGCTATGCGAGCCATTTCACATACCGGGTCCGGCAATCGCGCAATGGGTTTCGCCGAAGAGAACGGCCGCGTTTAGCTTCCGTTAGTTTTTGCGCAGATGCTCAATTGTCGTCGCGTGAGGCCAGTGATAACGTCACGTCACATAGGGGTCTCAGGGCCGCTGGCTGGGGGTTGGTGTGATTGATCTCGCACTCTGGCTGAATCCTCTGAACGGTGAGAATCCGTCGGGAGAGGACTTGCGCAGCGACCCGGCCTTTCATGAGCTGGAGCGCCTGACCGAGCCTCAGCTCAAGGTTGTCTACGACGGCAACGGCAAGCCCACATCGCAATCCAGTCCGGTCGACTGGGCGGCGGTGCTCGAAAAGGCCGAAGAGTTGCGCTCCCGCGGCCGGGACCTGCGCCTGCTGGTCATCGTCGCGCGGGCCTTGGCCAACGAGGAAGGGCTGGCCGGCCTCGCCCAGGGCCTGACGCTCATCGCCAGGACCTTCGACCAGCATTGGGACACGATGCATCCGGCATTGCGGGCGAACGCGCCGCCGCGCGACGCCGCCTTGCGCCGCATCAACGCGCTGCTTGACCTCCAGAACGCCCAGCAAGGCCTGCTGGCAAGCCTGCGCGGAACGATTTTCTTTTCGCCGCGCCAGGTCGGGCCGATCAGCGGGCGCGACCTGGAACAGGGCGCGCTCGACGAGCGCGTCATGCTGCAGGAAGCGGCCTCGGGGCTGAACGCGGCCGAAAAGGCGGCATTGGTAAGCGCGCACAACCAGTTGCTGAACCGGGTGCGCGCCGGATGCGCGGCGCAAATCGATCAGGCCGGCGAGGCGATGACGGCGCTGCTCGCCGACGCGCGGGCCGCGATCGCCGCCCTCGACGCGGTGGATGCCGCGCTCAATGCCCGCATCGAAGGCCATGGCGCCACCGTCCCGGAATTGAAGAAGTTCCTGCAGCGTTTGCTGACGACGCTGGAGCGGAATTCCGGTGCCGGCGCCACGGTGAACGGTGCCGCCAAGCCCGCTCCGCAGGCAGCGGCGGAACCAGCAATGCCCGCCCGCAATGGTCATGGAGCCGAGACGATGGCAAGTGTGGCAAGCGCCGTTGAGGCGAGCACCGGTCTGCCGGACCGGATCAACTCGCGCGACGAAGTCGTCAAATGCCTCGACCTCGTCGTCGCCTTCTACGACCGCACCGAGCCGTCCAGCCCCATCCCGCATCTCGCCCGGCGCGTGCGCCGGATGGTGCACATGGATTTCGTGGAACTGATGGAAGATCTCGCCCCGTCGGGGTTGAAGGAATTCCGGCTGCTTGCCGGTGTCCCCGATCCCAAGAAGCCGGCCCAGAAGGATGAAAGGTAGAAAGCATGCCAGCAGAGAGCAAAGCGAAGGTCATCGAAAGAAACCGCGCGCCGCGCGTGCAGATCGCCTACGACGTCGAAACCTACGGCAGCCCGACGACGATCGAACTGCCGTTCGTCATGGCCGTGATGGCCGACCTTGCCGGCGCGTCGCAGACCAAGGAAGCGTCGAAGTCGGTGCTCGACCGCAACTTCGTCGAAACCGATGCCAACCGCTTCCCCAAATTCATGGAAGCGATGGGGCCGCGCGTGAAGGCGCGGGTGAAGAACACCCTGCCGCAGGCCGAGGGCCAGGAGCGTGAGGAAGAGCTCATGGTCGATCTCACCTTCTCCAAGATGGGCGACTTCGCGCCGGACAAGATCGCCGAGCAGGTCCCGCAATTGGCCGAGATCCTGAAGATGCGCCGTCAGCTCGAGGAGCTGCTGGGCTTCATGGACGGCCGCGTCGACGCCGAAAAGCGCATCGCGCAGCTTCTGAACAACGAGCCGCTGCTGAGCAAGATCGCCAGCCAGGCAATGGATGACGGCAAGGGCGAGGAGTAAGTCATGGCCGAACAGCAAAAGACCGCAGCCGCCACCGCCGAGGCGGAAGCCATCGATCTCGGCGAATTCAGCGGACTCCTGGAAAAGGATTTCAAGGTCAAGAAGGACGACAGCGAGAAGCTGCAGCAGCTGGTGCGCAACCTGGCTTTGGCCGCACAATCGCGCTCTGAGACCACGACCATCTCATCCAACGCGATCAAGTCGATCAAGTCGCTGATCGCCGGCATCGACAAGATGCTGACAACGCAGGTCAACGAGATCCTGCACGCGCCGGAAGTGCGCGAGATGGAAGGCACGTGGCGCGGCCTGTGGTACCTCGTCAACAACACCGAGACGGACACCAAGCTCAAGATCCGGGTGATGAACATCTCCAAGGAGCAGCTGGCCGACACGCTGGAAGACTACGAAGGCCAGATGTGGGACCAGAGCCCGATCTTCAAGAAGGTCTACACGGACGAGTATTCGATGCTGGGCGGCGAGCCGATCGGCTGCATCATCGGCGCCTACGAGTTCTCAAACCACCCGCGCGACGTCGGCCTGCTGCGCAACATCTCGGGCGTCTGCGCCTCGGCGCACACTCCGTTCATCGCGGCCGCCTCGCCGCGGCTGTTCCGCATGGACAGCTGGCAGGAACTGCCAAACCCGCAGGACCTGCAGATGATCGTGAACAACCCGGCCTATGCCTCATGGCAGTCGCTGCGCGAGAGCGAGGACGCACGTTATATCGGGCTCACCATGCCGCGCGTGCTGGCGCGCCTGCCCTACGGCTCGGAAACCGTTCCGGTGAAGGGCTTCACCTTCGAGGAGGAGGTGGGCGGCGATCACAACAAATATGTCTGGATGAACGCCGCCTTCCCGATGGGCGTGAACATCAACCGCAGCCACAAGCTCTATGGCTGGGGCACGCAGATCCGCGGCGTCGAGAATGGCGGCACGGTGCTCAACCTGCCGGTGCACGCCTTCCCGACCGACGACGGCTCGATCGCGATGAAGTGCCCGACCGAGGTCGCCATCGACGACCGGCGCGAAGCGGAGCTGGCCAAGCTCGGCCTGATGCCGATCCTGCACCGCAAGAACACCGATCTCGCGGCCTTTATCGGCGCGCATTCGCTGCAGGACGACGAGACGCGCGCCGGGCGCCTGGTGGATCCGGACGCGCAGGCGAACGAACGGCTGAGCGCCAACCTGCCCTACCTGTTCCCGGTGTCGCGCTTCGCGCATTACCTGAAGGCGATCGCGCGCGACAAGATCGGCTCGTTCAAGGAACGCACCGACATGCAGATCTGGTTGACCGAATGGATCAACCGGTACGTGCTGGCCAATCCAGCCTTCGCCGACGACAAGGCGCGCGCCAAGCGCCCGCTCGCCGCGGCTGAGGTCCAGGTCGACAGCGTCGAGGGCCGGCCCGGTTACTACAATGCCCGTTTCTATCTGCGTCCCCACTACCAGCTGGAAGGCATCAACGCCTCGCTCCGGCTGGTGTCGGAACTGCCGTCGGTGAAGGGCTGAGATCGTTAAGCAAAGTCATCTTGTTTCGTAGCGGTGGAGAAAGACAATGCCAGACAGAACCGATGCGCCCTCGACGAAAATCGACGGCTTCCTGAAAGTCCCGGACATCAAGGGTCCGAGCAAACGCGACGGCCATGAAGACGAGATCGAGATCCACGGCGTCGATTACAAGATGATCGCGCCCTACGACCCGAACTCGCTGTCGCGGCGTGGCCGCGTGTCGATGGGAATGATCAAGTTCTTCAAGCATTACGACAAGTCGTCGCCCTACCTGAAGAAGGCGCTGTTCGAGAACAAGGCGCTCGACGAAGTGGTGTTTTCGGCACGCCGCACCATCGACGGCGAGACCAGCGACTACCTGGTCGTGACGCTGACCGACGCCTCGATCATGGAATACGACATGCGGCAGGCGCACGACGAGCCAGACCTCATCGAGGAAGAGGTCAGCTTCGCTTACAAGAAGATCAAGTTCGTCTACAACAAGGACGACGAGATCGAAATGGACGTCTATGTCGGCAAGTGAGGCCAAGCGGCCCGGCGCGAAAGCGCAGCTTGCCGGCAGCTCGCGGGCAAAGCGCGAGGCGGTACAACCCTCCCTCTGGGACCGCCTCGTCAACGATTTGCCCGGGCTAACGTCGGAGATTGACGGGCTGCGCCGTCTGTTGGACGAAGAACTCGGCGCCGAGCGCGTCGAGGCTCTTCTGGCCGGCAGCGCGCGCGCCATCGATGCCGATGCCGAACTGACATCCGAGCAGAAACGGCGACTGCACAGGCTGGTCTTCCAGACCGAGCATCGCGCCGAGATCGAGAGCCGCGGCGTGGTGGTGTCGGCGCGCGTGCTTAGGGAGGCAGTCAGGCGCGACATCGAGGCCCTGTTCAATACCGAGCGTTTCGAGTCCGTCCCGATGCTTTCCGACGCCGAGCACGAACAGCCGCTGGACGAGTTGCCGCCGCTTGCCGACTTTCCGGAGGTGCGCCGCAGCGTCGTCAACTATGGCGTGCCGTCGTTTTCCGGCCGCTCGTCCCGGGATTTCGATCGCGACACGCTGGCGCGCGAGATCCGCGCGGTGCTCGCCACTTTCGAGCCGCGCCTCAAGGAAAGCGCCACGACCGTCAATGTCACGCTTGGCGACAAGACCGTCGGCCTCAAGATCGAGATCGACGCCGTGCTGATCATGACGCCGACGCCGGAACGCATGCGGCTGCGCACCACGATCAATCTCGACAACGGTCTAGCGCGAACCGAATTCCGGGAGACCTGAGATGGATCGGGTCTTCGTGGAGTATTACGAAGAGGAACTGACCCATATCCGCGCGCTGGCCGCGGAATTCGCCGACATGCATCCGGCGGTGGCCCGCAACCTTTCCCTCGACACCGTCCCCTGCCCCGATCCTTATGTCGAACGGCTGCTCGACGGCGTGGCCTTTCTTGCGGCGCGCACGCGGCTCAAGGTCGACGCCGAGCGTTCACGCTTTTCGCGCGCCGTGCTCGACGTGCTCTATCCGGACCTGGTGACGCCGGCGCCGGCGACGGCAATGGCCGTGCTGAAACCTGGACAGCAGGTGCAGTCGATGATCGCCGGCCATGCCGTCGCGCGCGGCACGCGGCTGGTCTCGGGCCTGCATCCGGGGCTTTCGACGCGCTCGACCTTCACCACCGCGCAAGAGGTCACGCTGTGGCCGATCGCGATCACCTCAGTCAGCTATTTCCAGGATCGCAGCGCGCTGGCCGCCGCCGGCATCGCGCCGGTCGGCGGCGTGCGCGGCGAAGCGGCGTTCCGCATCGCGTTCGCGCGAACCGGAAAAGGCAAGCTCAGCGAATTGTCGCTCGACCGCCTCGACCTCTATTTCGCCGGACGCACCAAGGCGCCGCTCATCTTCGACGCGATCTTCGGCGCCTGTTCGGCCGTCGGCGCGCGGGCGGAAGGCAAGACAAATCCGCTTATTGCGCTGCCCGAACCCGAAATGATCGGCATCCACGACGACGAAGCGCTGATGCCGCGCACGCGGCCGACCTTCGAGGGATACCGGCTGCTGCGCGAATATTTCATGATCCCCGAGCGCTTCCACTATGTGCGCGTTGCCGGCCTGCAGCCGGTGGTGCGCAAGTGCGATGGGGGAATGGAGATCATCTTCCTGTTCCGGCGTCCGGTGCCGGAACTCGCCGATGTGACGGTGGCCGATTTCGAGCTGTTCGCGACGCCGATCATCAATCTCTTCGAACGCGAGTGCAACGTCATCGAGATCGATCCGCGGCGGACGCGCCAGGTGCTGCATGCCGACCGCACGCGGGCGCGCGACTTCGAGATTTTCCGCGTCACCCGGGTGGAGGACGCCGACGCTGAAGGCAGCGAGGCGACCATCCCCGAACTGTTCAGCCTGGGGCAGAACCGCGGCAGCGGCTGGGTCTATTCGACCGAGCGGCGCCCGCGGCGGGCCACGGAGGATGAGCGGCGCGACGGCCTGACCCGTACCTCCTACACCGGCGACGATGTCTTCCTCGCTATCTCGCGGCCGGCCGGCAGCCAGCCCAACCGGCCGCTCAGGCGGCTCGACGTGATGGCGCTCTGCACCAACCGCGACCTGCCGATCCTCGACGACACGCCGACGCTGACGCTGGAGACCGCCGACCCGGTGGAAGCGGTGCGGCTGCTCGGCGCGCTGCGGCCGCCGCAGCCGGCGATCCCGGCAGCACTGCCGGCCGGCGCCGAAGGCGAATCCCGCGCCGACAATCTCGCCTGGCGGCTGGTGGCGCAGCTCTCGCTCAATTTCCTGAGTCTCGCCAAGGAAGGCCGCGGCGTCGATCCGCTGCACGCCTTGCTCGACCTCTACGCCGATCGTGGCGATCCCAGCCTTGCCCGCAACGTGCATTCGATCACCCGCATCGACTCGCGGCCGGTGATCGAGCGGCTCAAGATCGATGGGCCGATGTGTTTCGGCCGCGGCACCGAGGTGACGCTGCATGTCGACCAGTCGGTGCTGGCGGGCCAGAGCACGCTGCTGCTTTCGGCCCTGCTGGCGCGGCTGTTCGCCCGCCATGCCGGGATAAATGGTTTCGTGCGGACGCGTACGCGGTTGCTGCAGAAGCAGGAGGATGTGCCATGGCCGATGACGCCCGGCAATCGCTACCTGATCTAGCGCAGCCAACTGAGGCCGAGGCGCTGTCGGAGAGCTTCGACTTCTTCGAGCTGCTGCGCCGCCTGGAGCAGCGGCGTGGACTGTTCGGGCATTCCGGAACCGCCGACCGCGAGCCGGCAAGGCTCGGCCAGCATGTGCGCCTGAACTTCTCGGCCAGGGACGTGATCAAATTCCAGGATGCCAGCGAAAAGGCTCCGGCGCGGGTGACCGTGGCCAATCTCGGCCTGCTCGGGCCGGAAGGGCCGATGCCGCTGCATCTGACGCGCTGGGTGCTCGACAGGCTGTCGCAGCGCTGGTTCACCGGCGCCGACGCCGAGCAGACAAGCGACACGACCTTCGTCGATTTCGTCAACATCCTGCAGCATCGCATGATCACGCTCTACTATCGCGCCTGGGCGGATGCGCATCCGGCCGTGCAGGTCGAACGTTCGGTCGGCGGGCGCGTCCGCGCCATGCTCGAAGCCATGGCCGGCATCGGCCTTCCCGGCACGCAGGATCCCGAGCTCGACACAGTACGGCTGCGCCAGGCCGGATCGCTGGCCAACCAGGTCGACGGCGCGGAGCGGCTGACGCTGTTTCTCGCCACGGCCTTCAAGGTGCCGGTTGAGATCAAGGAATTCGTCGCCGCCTGGATCACGATCCCCACAGCGCTGCAGAGCCGCATCGGCAAGGCCTATGCGGCGCTCGGCGGCGGAGCGACGATCGGCCCGCGCGTCTTTAGCCGGCAGAGCCGGATCGAATTGCGCGTCGGCCCGCTGAGCCTAGACGACTTCAAGTCGTTCCTGCCCGGAGAACGGCGCCTTGCCCTGTTCAAGAAGGCGGTGCGCGACATGATCGGCGAAGCGCTCGACGTCGATCTCAGGATCGTGCTCGCGCGTGATAAGGTGCCGGCGCCGAAGATGGGAACCATCCAGCTCGGCCGGACCTCCTGGCTTTCGCGCCCTGCCGAAAAGGGCGACGCCGACGATCTCAGGCTGCGCACCATCGTCGGCTGGCGGCCGGACATGGCGGAGGCAGCCTGATGAGCCTGCTGCTGACCCTGGAACAAGGCCCGCGCTCGCAGGTGGTCAGGCAGACCCGGCTGGACGAGGGCGAGCTGGTGATCGGCCGCAGCGCCGATGCCGGCTGGCAGATCGACGATCCGGACATGTTCGTCTCACGCGCGCACTGCAAGATCAGCGGCGGCCGCGACGGCTATTACGTCACCGACACGTCGAGCAGCGGTCTGTTTATCGACGATTCCGACAGCCCGCTCGGCACAGGCAGGTCGACGCGCCTGCAAAGCGGCATGCGGCTGCGCATGGGCGACTATGTGCTCCATGTCGAGGTGCAGCCCGGGGCCGGCCACACCTCGATCGGTCAGGCGCCGATTGCCAACGCCGCGCCGGCGTGGTCGCCACAATCGCGGACGCCAGCCAGCATCGGCGGCGACGACTTCTTCTCGGCCAAGGTCGAGGAAGAGCCGCAGCGACCGCGCCCGGCAGGACTGCCCGATCCGTTCGAGCAGCCTGTGCCGGGGGCGTACGATCGCACTTCCAACCAGCGCAGCTCGCCCGCCTTCGACGATCCGTTCAGCCTCGATCCGGTGGCGACGCCGGCCTCGAACGAAGAGCCCGCCGTCGGCCGGTCGGATCCGTTCGGCTTCGGCGACATGCCGTTGCGCAGCGATATGCCCGAACCCGCGGCGAAACCGTCCGGCTTCGACGATTTCAGCTTCGGGCCGGCCGCGGCGCCCGCTTCCGGCAACAGCGCCGATCCAGCTGGCCGCGTCGAGCGGCCCGCCGAGAAGCCGAAGGCCGCCCGTCCACGGGAGATACCGGTGCAGGCCGAAGCGTCAGCGCCGCCACCGCGCCGTGTTCCTAAACTGTCACGCCCGACGTCACCGGCGCCCAGCGACATGGCGCTGCGCGCCGCGTTCCTGCGCGGCATGGGTGTCGAGGGGGCCGATTTCCCCGGACGCGACGCGGTCGCCGAAATGGAAAAATTCGGGCGCGAATACAGGCTGATGCTCGAGGGCCTGATGCAGCTCCTGCGCAAGCGCGCCGAGGAGAAGGGAAGCGCGCGCGTCGCCCAGACCATGGTCGGTGCCTCCGAGGTCAACCCGCTCAAGTTCCTGCCGACGGTCGAAGATGTCATCGTCACCATCATCGCGGAACGCAGTCCCGGCTTTCTCTCCGGCGAGGCGGCGATCGGCGACGCGGTGAAGGACCTCGCGCAGCACCACGTGCGCGCCTGGCGCGGCGTGCAGGCGGCGCTGCGGCGCATGATCGACCGCTTCGATCCGGCCGCGATCGAGGAAGAGCTCAAGTCCAATTCGGCGATCGGCAATCTGCTCGCCGGCGGGCGCAATGCCAAGCTGTGGGAGCTCTACCAGAAGCGCCATCGCGACATCGCCCAGAGCGCGGAATCGAGCTTCCTGGGCGAGATCGGCGCAGACTTCAGGGACGCATATGAAGAGGAGTAGGGACATGATCGACAGACGGGAATTCATCGTTGCCATCGGCGCAACGGGGCTGCTTGCGGCATGCCAGAGCGGCCCGCCGAAACCATCGGTCATCACGGTCAACGTGACCGGTGGTGCCGGCATGAATCCGGGACCGGCCGGCGGCGACAGGCCGGTGACCGTGCTGGTGATACGGCTTGCCAGCACCGGCAAGTTCAACTCGGCCGATTATTTCGCGCTGCAGGGCGATGCCGGCTCGGCGCTGGGCGCCGACCTCATCGGATCGGACGCGATCTCGGTCGCTCCGGGCAAGACGGCGGCCAAGACCATCACGGTCGAACCGAACGCGACGGCGCTCGGCTTCGTCGCGCTGATCCGCGAACCCGGCGGCCGCAACTGGCGCACGACCAAGTCGGTATCGCCAGGGTCGAAATTCACCATCAACGTTAGCCTCGGCAAGGGCGGCATTTCCGCCTGACGGCGAGACAAGAACGGCAGTGCAGAGAGCAGTGGCATGAGCGACGCAAACAGGGTGCTGTGGTCCGAGGGCCTCTTCTTGAGGACCCAGCACTTCCAGCAGCAGGACCGGTTCTTCGAGGGGATGGTGCGCGGCGCCTTGCAGGCCGGCCAGCTCCATACGTTCGGCTTCCAGCAGCTGACGCTCGACCAGTCGCTGCTCGATGCCGGCCAGGTGTCGATCGTGTCCGCCCGGGGCATCTTCCCGGACGGCACGCCCTTCTCCATCCCGGAACTGATGGACGCGCCGAAGCCGCTCCCGGTCTCGGCCGACACCGGCGCCGGGCCGGTGCTGGTGGCGCTGCCGCTGGAGCCGCCCGGCGGCGTCGGCTTCGATCCGGCGCATGCCGCGTCGACGGGCGCGCGCTACCACGGCAAGATCGTTGCGGTGCGCGATGCCGTGCAGGGCGGCTCCGATCCGGAGGAGATCGAGATCGCCCGGCCGCAAGCGGTGCTGCTGGCGCCTGGCAAATCGGTCGGCGGCTACACGGCGCTGCCGGTCGCCGACATCAAGGGCGTGCGCGCCGATGGCGGCGTCTCGCTCGACCAGGCCTTCCTGCCGCCGACGCTGATCACCGGCGCCGTTCATTGGTACCGGCAATTGCTGCAGGAGGTCGTCACCGGCCTCGACCAGATCGCCGAGGCGCACGGCAAGATGGTGATGGGCGGGGCCGGCCGCAGCGTCGAGGACCTTTTGATGCTGCACCTCGCCAATGCCGCGCGGCCTCGCCTTGCGCATATGCTGGCCCAGGATGTCTTCCATCCGGCCGAGCTCTATCTCGAGCTTGCCAGCCTCGCCGGCGAGATGGCCACTTACGGCTCGAGCTCGCGGCGGCTCGGAGAATTGCCAGCCTACGACCACATGGCGCCCGGCCCCGCCTATATGGCGCTGGCGGATGCCTTGCGTTCGCTGATCCTCAGCCTGCGCTACATCGAGCCGAAGTCGCGCGCTCTGCCGGTCATGCGGCACGCGACCAATGTGTGGAAGGTGCGCATCGACAACCCGAAACTGCTGGTCGCCAGCCGCATCGTCATCCGCGTCGGCTCAGAGCTTTCGGAAGACGCGCTGCGCAAGATCTTCGTCAACCAGGCGACGGTCGGCTCGGCGGATCAGTTCGAAGGGCTGTGGAAGTCGCGCCTGCCGGGCATTCCGCTGAAGCCGCTGCATTCGCAGCCGCGCGAGATCCCGTATGACGGCGACAGGCTGTGCCTGGAGTTGGACCAGAAGAGCGAGCACTGGGCCTCGCTGCTCGACGCCCCCGGCTTCGTCATCGGCGTTTCCGGTGTGCTGCCGAGCGAGCCGCAGGTCGACTGCTATTCGGTGAACAGGTGAGGCCATGAGCCGGGATGATCCTTTCGGACTGTCGGAGGATCGCGAGCGAACACGCATCCGCCTGACCGGTGCCGCGCCCCGGCCGATGGCGCCGCTGGCGCCGGGCGCGCCGGTCAAACGGGCGCGCACCCATCCCAACACGCTGATCAACATCTTCGCGCCGCTGCTCGAATTCGCGCCGGAGCTCGAAAGCGCACTGGCGCCGGAGAACCCGGAGGTGATGCGCACGCGCCTGCTCGACGAGCTGGTGCGGGCGCGCGACGCCGCTGTTGCCGCGGGCTCATCGCTGGAGCGCGCAGACCAGGCGGCCTGGGCGGTAGCGGCTCTGCTCGACGATCTGGCGCTCAACACGCCGTGGGGCGGCGCCAGCGCCTGGCCGCGCCAGCCGCTGGTCGTCATGCTGCGCGGCGACGTCGATGCCGGCACCCAGTTCTTCACCCGCCTCGACGAGCTGGAGCGGCATCCCAACCGCGACCGCGAGATGCTGGAGCTGCAATATTACTGCCTGGCGCTCGGCTTTCGCGGTAAATACCGCGTGCCCGGCCGCGCCGGCGACCGTTCGCTCAATGCCGTGCGCGTGGCGGCGGCGCGCTTCCTGCGCAATGCGGACGCCGAGGACGCGCCGCTGTCGCCGAACTGGAAAGGCGTGATCGCCTCCGACGAGCCGCAGCGCTTCATCGTGCCCATCTGGGTGATGGCGCTTGCCGCGATCGTCGTCGCCGCAGCCGCCTATATCGGCCTGTCGATGGGCCTGAGCAGCCAGGCGGTCGAGCTCTCCGCGCTGGTGCGCACCTTGCCGCCGGCCTCGCGCGGCGACGTCACCCGCGCCGCGCCCAAGCAGGATGCGCCCGCGCCCGAGCCGCAACCGGTCGATTTCGCGCTGCTGCCGGAGTTCAAGGCCGAAGCGCCGGACAGCCTCAAAGGGGCGCTCAGCGGCACCGAGAGCGTCTCGCTGGCCAAGCTCATCATCCAGTCCTCCAATCCCGAGCTCTTCCAGTCCTCCCGACCGACGCTGACGGAAGGCTATGAGCCGCTGATCGCATCGATCGCCAAGGTGATCCTGGACAACAAGGAGTTGATCGGAAAAATCACCATCGTCGGCCATACCGACAATGTGCGCCTGCAAAAGTCCAATCCGCTGGCCAGCAACCAGCGTCTGTCGGAAGCGCGCGCCGAAACCATAGCCAAGCTTCTGGTGCAAGCCGGCGTGCCGCAGGAGAGCATCTCCTCCGAGGGGCGCGCCGAAACCGATCCGGTGGCCGACAACTCGACGCGCGAGGGCCGCGCGCTCAACCGGCGTGTCGAGGTTCTGGTCGAGAAGAGGCTCTGAGATGTTCATCCTGCGCTTCCTCTGGGCCGTCATCACCTCGCGTTTTCTGTGGACGCTGATTGGCATCGCGCTGCTTTCGCTGCTGATCTGGGTGTTCGGCCCGATCGTGCAGGTCGGCCCTTACGCGCCGTTCGAATCCGACAATGTGCGCATCGCCATCATCGCCGGGCTGATCATCCTGTGGCTGATCTGGCTGATCATCGCGCAGCGCCGCGCGATCCGCGCCAACCGCATGTTCGTCGCCGAGATCGCGGCGCCCGTCACCGAAAAGCAGCTCACGCCCGGCGAGGAAAGCGTGGCCGCCGTCGGCGCCAAGTTCGGCGAAGTGATGGCCGAGCTCAAGCGGCGCAAGCTCGGCGGCAGAAAATTCCTGCGCGAGATGCCCTGGTATGTGATCGTCGGTCCGCCTGCCACCGGCAAGACCACGGCGCTGCGCCAGTCCGGCCTCAATTTCCCGATCGATCTCACCGACGACCTGCAGGGCGTTGGCGGCACGCGCAATTGCGATTGGTTCTTTTCCGAGAACGCGGTGCTGATCGACACAGCGGGCCGCTATGTCCAGCAGGAAAGCCAGCCGGATGTCGACGCGGCGGAGTGGCTGGGCTTCCTCGACCTTCTGAAGAAGCACCGGGGCCGTCGCGCGCTCAACGGGGTGATCGTTGCGCTGTCGATCGACGCGCTGTCGGAGGGCGACGACGCGATCAAGGCGCATGGCAAAAAGATCCGCCGCCGGCTGGCGGAGCTGAATGATCGGCTGGAGATCCGCCTGCCCGTCTACCTGATGCTGACCAAGGCCGATCTGATCAAAGGGTTCGAAGCATTCTTCGGCGGCTTGTCGACCACGGCGCGCGAGCAGGTCTGGGGAACCACTTTCCCGCTCGACGCCCGCGTCAACGCCGGCATGATCCAGACGGAACTTGCCAGGCTTGCCAGCGAACTGGAACGCCGGCTGGTGCCACGGCTGGAGGACGAGGACAAGCTCGGCCAGCGTGCCGAAATCTTCCGTTTCCCGGCGCAGCTTGCCAGCCTCTCCGAACCGATCCAGGTGCTGGTCGAGGCGATGTTCGGCGAGAGTCGCTACGAGGAAGCCGCCTGGCTGCGCGGCCTCTATCTGACCTCGGCGACGCAGGAAGGCGCGCCGATCGACCGGCTGACCGCGGCGCTGTCCTCAACCTTCGGGTTGCCGCCGCGTCGCACCATGCCGGCAGCGCGTGTCGAGAAACGCAGCTTCTTCCTCAGGAACCTTCTGACCGAGGTGATCTTCAAGGAAGCCGGCCTCGGCACATTCGATCCGCTGGCGCAGCGTCGCCGCGCCTGGATCTGGCGCGGCGCCGCGGCCGCCTGCGCTCTTGCGGCGCTGCTCGCCGGCGGACTGTTCACCTGGTCCTATCTCGACAACCGCAATGCGATCACCGAGCAGGCCGGCCAATTCGAAGCGTTGCAGCAGCCGCTGACCGACGTCGCCGCCACGCCGGCCGCGGTCGAGCAGCCGACCATGGACGGCGCGCTGGCGGCGATGGACGCGGTGGTGGCGGCCCGCACGGCGCCACCGGATGCGATCCACAATTTGCTCGGCCCGACCGCTTCGGCCGAGCTGGTGCGTGCGCAGGCCGACACTTACGACCACGCCCTGCGCAACGTGCTCGAGCCGCATATGGTGGCGCTTCTGGAGGCCACGATGTGGCGGCAGATCCGCGATCCGGATTTCATGCTCGGCGCGCTGAAGACCTACCGCATGATGACCGGCCTCTCGCAGATGGACACCGATTTTGTGCAGAACTGGTGGGTGAACAGCCTGCCGCAATTTGCGCCTGCCGCCCCCTTCCCAACCGCGGACGCCGAAGAGCACCAGCTTGCCGCGATCCGCCGCATGGCCGTCGACGACAGCTACATCGCGCCGGACAAGGAGCTGGTCGCCGAGGCGCTGAAGACGGTCTGCACGATCTCGCTGCCGGAGCGCGCCTACAAGCAGCTCCTGGCCGACCCGGAAGTGGCAGCCGTCAAGGAATGGGTGCCGGCCAATTTTGCCGGACCGAACGGCGCCAAGGTGTTCGCGCGCCGCTCCGACAAGACGCTGCGCGTCGGCGTACCGGGGCCTTACACCTATGCCGGCTTCCACGACGCGATCCTCGACCGGGTCGAGGATGTCGCCGGGCAGGCGGCGCTCGACCGCGCGGTGTTTGCCGGCGGCTGCTCGGAGAATTCGGAGACGTCGGTCTCGGCGCTGTCGGAAGACATACTGAAGCTCTATTACGACGACTATATCGCGCAGTGGGATAGTTTCCTGCGCGACATGCGGCTGGCGCCGCTGACCGATCTCAACGTCGCCAGCGAGAACCTTAAGGATCTTTCCAGCGCCGACTCCGCGCTGAAGCGCCTGCTCACCGCGGTGGTGCAGGAGACGGACCTGACCCGCTCCGACGACGCCGCGGCCAACGACAAGAACGCCGCCAACACCGGCTCGAAGCTTTTGAGTAAGCTCGGCAAATTGGGCAAGGTGGTAAAGACGGGAGCGAAATTGCTGCCCCGCGCGGGCTCGGCCGATCAGGTCGACATGACCGGCAGCCTCGTGGCCGAGCATTTCAAGCCGCTCAAGGGCACGATCGCCCAAGTCGACGGCCAGCCGCCGGCGCTCGACGCCGCCGTCGTGGCGCTGACGGCGCTGTCCAATGTGCTGCAGACGGTAACCGCCAACCCCAATCCGCAGGACGCCATCAAGAAGCAGGGCGGGCTGGCCGAACTGACGGGCGCTGTCGCCAGGCAGGCGCAGATTCTTCCCTCGCCGATCAACGACTGGCTGGGCGGAATTGCCGGCGACACAAGCGGCCTGTCGCAGAAGGCCGTCACCAATGAGCTCAACGCCATCTGGCGCGCCGATATCCTGCCCTTCTGCCAGGCCGCGCTCAACAACCGCTATCCGTTCAGCCCGGACAGCGCGGTCGACGTCAATGTGCGCGACTTCCAGCGCCTGTTCGGGCCGACCGGGTTGATCGACGCCTTCACCAACGACCATCTGATCAACTATGTCGACACCGCCAGCGAGCCGTGGAAATGGCGCGCCGATTTCGGTCTCGACCCGGCGGCGCTGGCGGCCTTCGAGCAGGCGCGCCACATCCGTGACGATCTCTTCCCTGGGGGCACCGGACCGGTGATGAATTTTACCCTGGAGCCGAAGGACCTGTCGCCCAACGTGGCGCGGGTGACGCTCAATCTCGATGGCCAGAACCTCGTCTATTATAACAACGCGACGAGGCCGCAGCCAATGACATGGCCAGGCAAGGACGGCACCGGGGTGATTTCGCTGGCGTTCCAGCCGGTCGACGGCTCGCCCGAGGTGATGCTCAACGAGACCGGCAGCTGGGCATGGCTGAGGATGCTGCGCGGCGGCCGTTTCAACGCGACCAAGCTCACCGACGTCTACAGCCTGCGGCTCGGCACCAAGGGGATGTGGGCCGATTTCGAGCTCAAGGCGGCCAGTGTCGAGAACCCCTACACGCTCGAAATGTTCAAGAAGTTCACATGTCCGCCGCAGATCTGATACTGCCCGGCTTCTACGGCAAGATGCCCGCCGCCGGCGATTTCGTCACGCGCCGGCTGCCGGGCGATTTCGTGCGCGTGTGGGACCGCTGGCTGGCGCAGCACATCGTGCCGCTGTTCGGGGTAGAGACCTGGCCGCAGAACACGGCGCTGCGTTTCATCAGCGGCCCCGGTTCCTTCGGCGCCGCGGCGGGCATCGTGCTGCAAAGCGCCGACCAGGTCGGCCGGCAATTTCCATTGAGCGTCCTTGCAAGGCTGCAGGAGGCGCCGTTGAAGCTGGCCTATTCTGATGGCTGGTTCGGCGGCATCGAGGGCGCAGCCTTCGCGGCGCAGCGGGGGGAGTTGGTGCCCGATGAGCTGGACGCCGCCCTGACAGCCCTGCCTGCGCCATCTGTCGATAGGGATGGAGATATCATCGTCGACCTCGTGATGTGGACGACGCATACGGACATTTTCGATGTCGATCCGCAAGCGCCGCAGCCGACGCTCGAGCAAATCTTCGCCGCAAGCTGGGAGACCAGCTGATGCAGATCTGGAATCAAATGGGCCATCCGCACCAGTTCACCATGGGCATGGACAAGGCTGGCCACGAGTGGCTCGTCGTGGTGGTGAAAGGCACCTTCGATTTTCCGACGACGCCCGGCGGGCTGGTGCGGAAATCGGCAGAACAGGTACCGCTTGTAATGGCCGATACGCACACGGGTGCGCCGGGCTATTCGGCGACGCTATGGGAGACCGACTTTGCCTTCCGCAAGCCGCGTTGCGATGTGGTTGCCAACGGCTACGCCTATGCACCCGGGGGACGCCCGACGGAACGCGTGCCGGTCGGCATCAAGATTGGCAATTGGTCAAAGCTGTTCGAAGTCGTCGGCCACCGGGAATGGCGCGCCATCGGCCCGGTTTTTACCGCCACATCACCGGAAGCTTTTCTGAAACTGCCCATCTCCTACGACGTTGCGTGGGGCGGCGTTGACAGACTGGACCCCGAAGACAAGCTTCCGGCTAGCTACAAATACAATCCCGTCGGCACCGGCTGGTCGCGCACAAAGAATCAGCGTCTCGTCCCTGGCCTGCGGCTGCCTAACACGCAGGCGGTTGGGGAAGAAATGCGCTCTCCGTTCGGCGACTACCGGCCGATGAGTTTCGGGCCGATGGGCCGCGGCTGGCCTGGGCGCATAGAATATGGCGGCACCTACGACCAGAACTGGATCGACAATGTCTTCCCTTTTCTGCCCGAGGATTTCGATGAGCGCTATTTCCAGATGGCGCCACCCGACCAGCAGATCGATCACCCGCGTGGCGGCGAGGACGTGGTGTTAGTCAATCTGACGCCTGAGGGGCGCGTGAGCTTCCGGCTGCCTCCGACAGCGCTGCCGATCACGTTGTTCAAGGAGCAGGACAAGGTGTTCGACGGTGAACTGCCTCCGGACACGATTCTGTTCGACCCCGAGAAACGACGATTCTCGCTGGTTTGGCGGTTGCAGCAGAGGCTCAAGCGCACGATCCTCGATTTTTCAGAATGCTGGATCGGGCCGCCGACGCAATCTATGCTGCGCGCACGGGCAACCGGGCGAACCTATGTCCGGGCAAACGGTGCTGGCGCGGAAGAAGAAATCGAGGAGGCATGACACTCGAACTCGACATCGTCTCGGTCGGCATGGTGACCGCGGTCGGTCTCGATGCCCCCTCTGCATGCGCCGCGATGCGCGCCAAGCTTGACGGCTTCCAGGAAACCCGCTTCGTCGGCCCCGGGGGCGGCTGGCTGGTCGGCGCCCCGGTGCCGCTGCCGCGCAAGTTCACAGGAGAGAAGCGACTGGCCCACATGGCTGCCGCGGCCATCCTTGAGGCTTTCGAGCCCGTTCCCGAGGCACATGGAACTGCAGCGCTCGTCCTCTGCCTCGCCGAAGACCGGCCCGGCCGCATCGCCCCGGAAGCCCCTCGCCTCGCGGCGCGTATCGCGGAGATCACCGGCATCGCCTCGCCGCACCGAACGCGAATCGTCGCCCACGGCCGGCCCTCCGGCCACGTCGCACTCGATCAGGCCCGTCGGCTGCTGGCCGACCGCAGCGTGCCTTACGTGATGATCTGCGGCGTCGACAGCTACCTGGCGGGGCTGACGATCGACCACTATCTGGCTGAACGCCGCCTGCTCACCCCGGAAAACCCCAACGGCTTCATACCGGGCGAAGCCGCTGCTGCTATCCTCTGCGCCCGCCCAGGCAACGGCGCCATGCGCCTCCTCGGCCTCGGCCTAGCCCGCGAGCCGGCCTATATCTACAACCCTACCGATCTACCCCTCCGCGGCAACGGCATGACCGCAGCCTACCGCATGGCTCTGGACGCCTCGGGGATAGACATGCGCGATATCGGTTACCGAATTTCGGATCTGATCGGCGAAAGCTATTTCTTCAAGCAGGCAGCGATAGCCTCGCTGCGACTCGTCCGAGGCCATCATGGTTTCCAAGACTTCTGGAGCCCGGCTGAAAGTCTGGGGAATGTCGGAGCCGCTGTCGTGCCGATAGCGGTTGGCATGGCCATGACCGCTGCCAAGAAAGGCTACGACCGAGGCGATCCGGTACTGATCGAGTCTTCGGGCGACGACGGTTCCTGCGGTGCGCTGCTGTTAACCGCGGGCCGGATGTCACGGAGGCGGGTCGCCGCATGACGGTGTTCGCGAATGGGCTCGAGATCGCTTGCAAGGCGCAGACCAATCAGGTGATCGCCGCTTTTCCGGATGTCTGCTTCACGCCGCCGCAGACGCCGGCCACGCCGCCCGGCGTGCCGATTCCCTACCCAAGCTTCGGCATGGATACAGACACGGACAAAGGGACTAGCACAGTCAAGATCGGCGGCAAGACTGTCACGCAGAAGAACTTGTCCTACTACACCAAGACCATGGGTACCGAAGCGGGGTGTGCGCCGAAAAAGGGCGTCGTCAGCTCGCAAAACACCGGCAAGGAGTACGCCGAAGCTTGGTCCGGCAACGTCAAGATGGACGGAGAGCCGATCAGCCGGTTTACCGATATCTCAACGAATAACCATGCCTCGCCGGTCGGCAATGCGCCGCCCTGGCCGAAGATCGCGGCCGCCGACCTGAAACCCGGCCAGGACGCGGACTGCCTCGTCGGTTCCTATGATGACATCGCCGCTGCCTGCGCGAACGCGAAGCCTCCCGGCGAGGCCCATCATATCGTTCCGGACAAGGCTTACCGGACGGGCACGCGCGATCAGGCGATCACCGCTGGGGCGACCGGCGCCTCGACCATCACGCGGACCTTCGGAAGGCAGAAGCGGAACATCGACGAGCGCGTGAAGAACGCGCCGTCGATCGGTGAAGGCGTCTGCATTTGTGTCAGCAAGTCGGCGCATAAAAAGGTCCACAAGAAGGAGCGGGCAGCGCTCAAAAAGCTCGGGCAGAATGTACCGCCCAATCTGAAAGGCGCAGCCAAGAAGGCGCATATCGATACTATGAAAAAGAATGGCACCTGGAACACCGCGAAGCTCGGTGACGTTATCGCTGAGTCGAAGAAGTCGATCAGCGACATCAAGCAGGATAAGAATGGCAATCCGACGGCCGCGTGCATCGCGAAGGCAAAGGCTGCGGTAACTAGGCAGACCGCAAACATCGGGCCGAACCAGGTCGGCCGTACGTCAGGTACGCTTCCGAACAAGGCGGCGGCAAGCAAAATGCTGAACACGACAATATCATGAGCCACTACGATATCTGGGCGGCCTGCGCGCTGTCCGCCGACGGCTTCGCGATTTCGACCGGCCTGCTCGAGGACGGGCCACAGTTCAGCAGGCTTACGCTCCACCGAGCGCCGGGCATGCCTGAATGGAATTATTTGCGTTTCGAATCGACACTCGTGTGGCTGACGAGGCTCGACGGCTGGCGTCATGGGGCGTTGCTCGCGGCCCTCGGCATCGACGGCGATGTCAACTTCATCGGCCAGAAATTTGCCAGCGAGCAGATTCCGGAGGCGGGCGCAGGCGACGATGAAGAGGGCCGCGGTTCGATGAGCCAAATGCGGCAATTGGGCGACGAACTGATGGTCTGCGGATACGGCTCGCAAATCTACGTGCGTGACACACGGGACGTGTGGACAAGAATAGCCGACGCGGATGACGAGACTTTGGGCGACAACGCATTCGAAGCCGTGGCGCGAAATGCGAATGGGGAGTGGGTGGCATGCGGCAACACCGCCGCAGCCTTCCGTGAGCCGACCGCCGCCGAGCAAGCCGAACTCGACCGGATCGCAGCGACAGGCACGATGCCACAATACCTTGCCGCGAAGGAGCGCTTCGAGACCCAGTTGGCTGGCGAAATCGGCTGCCTGTACGTGCGCAGTAAACGCCGCTGGACAGGCGTGGACCTACCCGGCAACACCTATCTTGAGGATGTCATCGTGCTGGAGGACGGACGCTTTCTAGCGGTGGGCGGCGGTGGTCTGATCGTCGCCGGCCGGGATCCCGATAGCTTCGAGGATTTTTCGCAGCCTGGCTTCGCCGAGAACTACTTTTCTATCTGCCTGGTCGGTGGCCGACCCCACCTTCTTGGCGATACGGTGATTCATGTACTCGGCAAGGATTTGCAGTTGGAAGAGGAGATTGGCTTGCCGGACGACCTGCAGAGCCCGTTGCTCATTGATGTCGCGGATGGCGTGCTCTGGTATTTCGATCACAAGGGGGTTGCTAAACGGCAGCAAAACGCCTGGGTCATCATGGACCTGCCGGACGAGGTATGGGAAGAAGTGCGCCACCAGGGATGAGCAGGCGCGACAGCTTGCTTAACTATCTAAGCTCCCGTTCGCTCTGAGATATTCTCTGACCTTTTCAAGGTTCAACTCCCTGACCGGGATCGGGCGCTTCGCCTCCAGCATGCGCACGACGAACAGTTCACCCGCTTCGGGATATTCGGCGAACCGTTCCTTGGCGATCCGCTTGCCGTCCGGTCCCGCAACCCACAGCCCGTCCAAATGCGCCTCCAGTCGTTCGACCAGCCGCGCGAGCCGCTCAGCGTCCATGTCGGGATTCTCGTCCGGGTGCAGCAGGTGCCGGTCATAGGCTGTCCACAGGAACGCCGCCATCTCCGCGTGCTGGCGCACAATTTTCGGAAGGACGGGTGCGCGCGGCATCAGTTGAGGTTGACGGAGCCACCGCGGATACGATTTGTCGCGCTGGCATGGCTGGTGACATATGTTCCGCGAATAGTGATATGACCGTCCTTCTCAAGGATGATGGTCGCTTTGCCGCAGCGGAGTTCGACGCGCTCCTCGCCATCGATCCGCACCCGGCGCCCGTCACTGGACACCCGCGGCTGCGGACCGCGGGTCGGATCGACAATGCGTCCGACGATCAGCGGACGTAGTGGATCCCCCTCCTCGAACAGCAGTGCCACTTCGGAGGCGATCGCGTCCGGACCCAGCGCGACGAGGCTCCTCGCCTTGAGCGCGGTCTCCTTTGGATTGCCTGCGAATACGACCAGCGGCGTCGCCCCCTCGAAGCCCAACAGAACGCCGATAACGACACCCTCGATCCGCGATTTCAACGCAACCATTTCGAACCTCAATTCTGCAAGATGTTGCTGCCCTTCATGACGATATCGCTCGAAGCGTCGACATTGATCTTTCCCGAACCTTTGACCGTAATGTCCTTTCCCTTGATGGTGATCGTTCCATCCTTCTTCATAAGGATCTCTGCGCTACCGGTTTTGATCGTTATCGAGTCCTTGGCTTCGATGGTCAGGTTCTTGCCGACCACCATCCCCGCATCCTCGCCGACTTGGGTGAGGCTCTTCTTGCCGATCTTGAGTTCGTGCGCCCCGTCGATCTGGGTCGAGGCATCTTGGCCGACCTTGACGATCCATGTCTTGCCGATCTCGGTGTTCTGCGCGCCGCCGATTTTGAGGCCCTGATCGACGCCGATCTCGATGCTTTGGCTGGCCGCTACGTTCCAGCCATCGTCCGCCCCAATATCGTGGCTCTGTGCCGTACCCACCGTGACTGATCGCGATGTCCCAATCGTGTTCGTCTGCGAGGCGCCGACCGTTCGCGCTTCCGCCGCTCCAACCGTATCGACGCGCGCCGCGCCCACCGTCACGGTCTGAACCAGCCCCACGGTCTGCGAATGGTTGGCATCGATGTTTTCGGTCGAGTTGGCGACGACGTGGATCGTCTCGTTGGCCATAACCGTCAGCGACCTGTTCTTGCCCACCGTTTCAGTATCGTTGCTGCCGATGTTCGTCGTCTGATCGACGCCGACCTTGACGGTCTTGTTGTTGCCGACGTCCTCGTCGAGGTTGTGACCGACGGAGTGCTTGGCGTCGTGGTCGATGCGGTCGGACTGGTCGTGCTGGACCGTCTTGTTGCGGTCGTGCTTGATCAGCAGGTGATGGTCCTTCTGGGCCTGGAAGTTGACCAGCTCGGAGCCCGCCTTGTCCTCGAACATCAGCTCGTTGTAACCGCCGCCGCCTTTCGAGGAATTCGACTTCCAGCCGGATTGCGTGGCGTTGCCCGGCAGCCCGTAGGGTGGCATCTGCGAGGCATTGTAGACGCGGCCGGTGATGATCGGCAGGTCCGGATCGCCCTCGATGAAATCGACGATGACCTCCTGGCCGATGCGGGGGATCTGGATGAAGCCCCAGTTGCTGCCGGCCCAGGTCTGCGAGACGCGCACGAAGCAGGATGAGTTCTGGTCCTTCTTGCCGAGCCGGTCCCAGTGGAACTGCACTTTCACCCGCGCATATTTGTCGGTGAAGATCTCCTCGCCCGAAGGACCGACGACAGTCGCCGTCTGTGGGCCGCGCATGATCGGGCGAGGCGTGATGCGCGCCGGCCGGTAGGGCAGTTTGGTGGGCGCCACGCCAAGCACCGCCTTGAAGTTCTCGCTGTGGGCCTCGTTCTGGGTGCGGTAGCCCGGGTCGAACAGCCGGTACTCGGCGCTGACCACAAGATAGTCCTGGTTCTGGTCGTCGCGCGGGAAGCTCTCCAGCGTGAACTTGCAGCCGGAAAAAAGGCCGCGCACCGTGCCAACCGCCGTGCTGTGCTGGTGCACGGCCTGGAGTTCCTCGCGGCGGATCCCGGCGATCTTGTCGCCCCGCCCGACATCGAGATGCGCGCCGGGCTGGCGGTAGTTCTCGCCCGAGGCTTCCTTATGGGCGAAAGGCTGGGCGGATTTCGCCATCAGATCGGCGCCGGGCTTCTCGAAATCATAGTCGGTGTGGGCATAGGCGCCCGGACGCACCGCGCTGCCGGGAATCCATTCGGTGATGTATTCGACATCGCGCCGCGAGGCCTGGCCCTCGAAATTGTAAAGCACCTTCTCGTAACCCGGCGCCGGCTTCAGCTTGCTCATCGCGTCACAGAGAATGAGCGTGTGCTTGCCCTCGTCATGCTCGAAGAAATAGAAGATGCCTTCGTGCTCGAGCAGCCGCTGCACGAAATCGAGATCGCTCTCATCGTACTGGACGCAATATTCGCGCTGGGGATAGGACCCCTGCAGCCGCTTCTCGAATTTGGCGATGCCGTATTTCGAGAATATTTTCTCGACGATCTCCACCGCCGTCATGTTCTGGAAGATACGGCAATCGGTGGTGTTGCCGAGAAACCAGAGCCATGGCCTGACGGTCGCCTCGTAGAAGGCCAGCCGGTCCTCGATGCGGGTCAGCTTGAAATCCGACACGAGGCCGCTGAACCAGCGCTTCGGATCGGATTCGCCTTCGACCGAAACGACGCCGCCCAGCATCTTCAACGGGTCGATGTCGCGGTTCTTCGAGACGAAGCCGACCGTATAGGCAAAACAGCGGCTGATCTCATCGCGGCCGATGAGATGGGTGAAGGTGAGGTCGGCGCCAGCCGGCGTCTGCACAACCGTGGCGCGTTCGTTCGGCATGGTCGTGCCCCTCCTGGACGCGGCCGCCAGTATGATGGATTGAAGCCCCCGCTATGTTAACCGCATCACGTTCGGGAACTTTTCACGCCCACCGCACCGGACCACTTTCAGCCTAGCATATGTTTGGCGGCCGCCAAATAACAGCTGTGGCTAAACTGCCCCGTGCGCCGGTGTGAAACGCTCCTCTCCCGCTGCGCTCGCAAGCTGCTAGAATGCCAAGGCAATTTCAGGAAAGGTGCGTTGGCGTTTCCGCCTGGAATTGCGCGGAAAATAAGCATTTGTTGACCAAGTTGGGCGACGCTTCCGGATGTTCATCTCGCTCCAGATCAGCAATGTCGACAGGCTCCCGGTCGGCACCGCCGCCAGCTATGCCGCCCGCGACCGCAGTTTCGAGATCGGCCGCGAGAATTGCGACTGGACGTTGTCCGATCCGGACAAGTTCATTTCGGGCCGGCACTGCGAGGTCCGCTACCAGGCGGGTTCGTTCTGGCTCTACGATCTCTCGCGCAACGGCACTTTCATCAACGGGTCCAACCAGCGCATGGCTGGGCCGCATCGGCTGGCCCCAGGCGACCGGCTGCTGATCGGCCGCTACGTCGTCGGCGTTTCGATCGAAGACGAACGGGCCGCGATCGGACATCCGCAGGCCAGGACGGGATCGACGCAGCGCGAGCTGCCGCCCTCGACCGGCGGCCCGCCGGATCGCGGTCACGAGCCGTTCTTCAGTCCGGCGGAACAGCGCTCGACCGGGGCGGCGCCCGCCTCCAGGTCCTCGGCCCCGCAGCCCGGTCCGGCCGCCCCGGCCAATCGGCCGGCCGAAGCGGACGCGGCGCTGCGGGAGATCGCCAGGGCGGCGGGCATTGCGCCTGAATTGCTGCAGGCGCGCGACCCGCACGATGTCGCGGCCGAGATCGGCTCCGTGCTGAGGACCACGGTCGAGCAACTATCGCTGCTGCTCAAGGCGCGCGCGGCAGCAAAAGTGCTCGCCAAGAGCGCGCACCGCACGATGATCGGCGCCGAGGACAACAATCCGCTGAAATTCGTGCCGGGCACCGACGACATATTGGAGATCATGTTCGCCAAGCGCAGAGCCGGCTATCTCGATGCAAGGCACAGCGTCGAGGATGCGTTCCGCGATCTGAAGGCCCACGAGATCGCGACTTATGCCGCCATGCAGGCCGCGCTGTCCAGGCTGCTCGACGACCTGTCGCCGGAGGCGATCGCCAAAAAAATCCCACCGGCGTCCTTCTCGTCCAGGAAGAGCCAGGCCTGGGATGCGCTTGTCGCGACCTGGCGGACGATGGAAGACAAGCATGAGAACGGCATGCTGGATGTCTTCCTCGCCTATTTCGCCGAAGCCTACGCCAAGGCCAACAAGCAGAAATAGCCGCGCGGCACAGACCCCGCCAACCGTATGTGACGGGTCTCATAGAAGAAGCCGCCCCTTCGAGCATCTTGCTCTCCGATTTCAATCGGCGGGCCGTTTCAATTGGGTATCCGGGCGACTAGAATGCCCAGGGACGCTTGCCCGGCGGGCAAAGCGGCGTGGCTTGGGGCGTGTGCAGCAATGTCATGTTTCGGCGAGATGAGCCTTTCCATGCGGCCCGCCGCCGAGGCTCAGGCTGGAACGCGTTTTCCCGGACAAAAACCTGCTCATTGCAATTCGACGGCGGATCGCCGCCGATGAGTTCGAAGGACGATCTCTCCAGGCCGGCGGACAAGACCGTCATCCGTGCGCCGCGGCCGAAGCAGAAGCCGCTTGCGGCTGCCGAGAGATCCGGTCCGGAAGGCGCACGGCCTGCACCACCGCCCGCTCGCGAAGCGACAGTGTTCGACCCCGGCGGCGGCCGACAGATGCCAACCGGCTGGTCGTCCGGAACCGTGCTGTTTCAAGGGCCAACCTCGGGAGCAGAGGACAATGCGATGCCGGGGCTGCCGCAGGATGCCCTGCTTGCCGCCGCCGAGGGCGTGCAATACGCCGCGACAAATCCGATCCTTGCCGCGGCGGCGCCGCTGCTGATGCTCTTCGGCCAATTGCGGCTGATGCCGGTCGAACGGCAAGCCGCACCCTTGGCAGAGCGTATCGCCGACGCGATCGAGTCCTTCGACCACGCGATCGCCAAAGCCGGCGTAGCCGAGGAAGACGCACGCATCGCCAAATTCGCCCTTTGCGAAACCGCCGACGACCTCGTCGGCAATCTACCCTGGCCGGACAAGGACAGCTGGCTTCAGCACAGTCTGGTGGCGCGGTTCTTCCACACCCAACCGACGGGCACGGGCTTCTACGAAGCGCTGAACAAGATTCTTGCTAAGCCGGAAGCGCATTACGACCTGCTCGAACTGATGCATGCCTGCCTGTCGCTGGGCTTCGAAGGCCAGTATCGCGGGCTGGCCAAAGAACGAGACACGCTCGAACGCGTCCGGCGCGACGTCTACGACACGCTGCGCTATTTCAAGCCGCGCGCCAATGATGACATCTCGCCACGCTGGCAAGGCATGGCTGCGGCATTGCCGAAGCCGGGGGCGCGGCTGCCGCTGTGGGCGGCAGCGGCCGCCGCGGCGACGCTGGTGACAGCGGCCTTCTTCGGACTGCGGGTACTGATCACCGATGAAGGCGACGCGACCGCCGGCGAATTGCTGGCGCTCAACCCATCGACGCCCGTCACCATCGAGCGCGCCAGCGTGGCGGCGCCCACTGAGCCGGCGCAAGCCAGCCCGCCACCGCCCGTGATCCCAGATACCACCCAGATCGACCGCATCCGCGCTGCACTTGCCAAGGAGATTGCCAGCGGCGGACTGAGCGTCGGCGAGAAGGGCGAGTTCATCGTCGTCGAGATCAACAACCAGCTCTTGTTTGCGTCCGGCCAGGCGGAGCTGAAGCCGCAGTTCCAGCCTGTCGCGGCCGACATCGCCGCTGCGCTCGATGCCGAAAGCGGACCGATCAGCATCATCGGCCACACCGACAATGTGAAGCCGAAGAAATCGAGCCCGTTCAAATCGAATTTCGATCTTTCCGTTGCCCGGGCGAAGGCCGTCCAGGCGATGATGGCCAAGCAATTGAAGGACCCATCGCGGCTGAGTGCCGACGGCAGGGGCGAGGACGAACCGATCGCCGACAACGGCACGGCAGACGGCCGCGCCAGGAACCGCCGCGTCGACGTGATGATCCGGAGACAGGAGAGCTTACAGACCGGCGCGGCGGAGACCGGCGACTGATGCGCTGGATGCTGCGGATCTTCAGCTTGATCGCGCTTGCCAGTTTGTCGGCGGCGGTCTGGTATGCCGGGCCGCTGATCCGCTTCGCCGATACGCGCCCGCTTGGACCCGTGTGGCTCAGGGCCACGATCATCGGCGTCAGCGTTGCGGTGCTCGCGCTGTTCTACGGGGTCCGCTTCTGGCGGAGTCGCAAGGCTCAAAAGGCGCTCGAAACGGCCATAGTGCGCGGCGATGAGCGCGACGACGATTCACAGCTGCTCGAAGCGCGCATGAGTGAAGCCATCGCGACGCTGAAGCGGACGAGCGGCAAGCGCAATTTCCTCTATGACATCCCCTGGTACATCATTATCGGCCCGCCAGGCGCCGGCAAGACGACGGCGCTGGTCAATTCCGGGCTGAAGTTCCCGCTTGCCGGCTCCGGCAGCGCTGAGCCGCTGGCCGGCGTCGGCGGTACGCGATCCTGCGACTGGTGGTTCACCGACGAGGCGGTGCTGATCGACACTGCCGGCCGCTACACGACGCAGGAATCGGATCGCGAGCGCGACAAGGCAAGCTGGCTCGCCTTCCTGGGGCTGCTCAAGAAGCATCGCACCAGGCAACCGATCAACGGCGTGATCCTCGCCATCAGCCTTGCCGACCTGATCGGCTTCGACGACGGGCAACTCGACGCGCATATCAGCGAGATCAAGAGCCGCCTGCGCGAATTGCACGAGACGCTGAAGGTCCAGTTCCCAGTCTATCTGCTCTTCACCAAGGCCGATCTCATCTGCGGCTTCATGGATTATTTCGGCGATTTCGACGAGACCCGCAGGCGCAAGGTGTGGGGTGCGACATTCCAGACCGCCGACCGCACCAGGAACATGGCCGGAGAAGCGCCCGCAGCCTTCGACGAACTGGCGAAGCGGCTCGCCGAGGAAGTCGCCGATCGCCTGCAGGAAGAGGCAGACCCGGTGACGCGGATCGCGCTGTTCGGCTTCCCTGCCCAGTTCGGCGCGCTGAAGAACCGGATAACGCAGTTTGTCGGCAGCCTGTTCGACACCTCGCGGTCGCAGGTCAATGTCAGCCTGCGCGGGCTCTATTTCTCGTCGGGCACACAGGAAGGCACGCCCTTCGACCAGGTGCTGGGCGCGATCGGACGCAGTTTCGGCAGTGCCTCGCAGGCGCATCTTTCCGGCGCCGGCAAGAGCTTCTTCCTGCACGACCTGCTGGCCAATGTGATCTTCCCGGAATCGGACTGGGTGTCGTTCGACCGGGCGGCCGAGCGGCGCGCGAAGCTCGCCAGGTTCGGCGGCCTGGCCGCGATCACGCTGGCGGCCTTGGCGGCGCTCGGCATGCTTGGCCTCAGCTTCTTCGCCAACAAGGAGCTGATCGCCTCCACGCGCCAAGCCATGGCGCATTATCGCGACAGCGCCGATAGCCTGCTCAAGAGCACCACGGTAACGGACGTCGACCTCGAAAACGTCATCGGTCCGCTCGACCAGCTGCGCAACCTGCCGGCCGGTTTCGAAAACAGCGACCAGGGAAAGCCGATCGAGGAGACGTTCGGGCTCAGCCAGCGCGAGCGGCTGCTGTCGGCCTCCAAGACGGCCTATCGGCAGGCGCTGGAGCGGACCTTCCGCTCTCGGCTGCTGGTTCAGGCCGAGCGGACGATCCAGGCCAGGATGGCGGATCCGGTCGCGCTCTACGAGCCGCTCAAGATCTACCTGATGCTGGGCGGCAAGGCGCCGAAGGTCGACGACGAGCTGATCGTTTCCTGGATGAAGCAGGACTGGGAGGAGAACCGCTACCCCGGCGAGAACAACCGCGAGGGCCGGGCGCAGCTCGAAAAGCATTTGCGCGCCATGCTTGCGCTTGACGACGCCTACGATCCAACCTTCGAGCTCAACCAGCCGCTGGTCGAGGCCGCGCAGCGCTCGCTCGGACGCATGAGCCTCGCCGACCGCGCCTCGGCGCAAATCAAGTCGGCGGTCTACGCGGCAAAGCTGCAGGATTTCTCCATTGCCGCGAAAGCCGGTCCGGAAGCGCAGCTGGTGTTCGAGCGCACGGATGGCAGCGAGCTCGCCGATCTTCAGGTCCCCGGTCTTTACACGCGCGCCGGGTTCAATCGCTTCTTCCTGCCGCAGCTCTCGCGGATCGCGCAGATGCTCGTCGACGACCGATGGGTGCTCGGCGGCGGCGGCGAACAGGGCGGTATCGATCAGGACCTGCCCAAGCTCGGTCCCGAGCTCATCGACCGCTACGGCAAGGAATTCGCCGCCGCCTGGAACGGGGTGCTCGACCAGCTGAAGCTCAAGGCGATGCTGAAGGACAAGCCGCAATATCTGGCGCTCTCCGCCCTCGCGGCGCCAGACTCACCCCTCGACAAGCTCTTCACCGCGATTGCCGATGAAACCGCATTGACGAAGGACAGCGGCGCCGAGGGCGATATCGGCACTGCGCAGCAGGATCCCGCCAGCATGGCCAAGGGCCTCGCCCGCATCGGCCTGCAGATCGCCGGCGGCAAGTCGCAAAGCCGCGCCGGCGCAAGCTCGGCCATTGCGCAGAATGCCGGCGCCAGCGTCGAGGCGCAGTTCCGCTCGTTCCAAGCGCTGGTCGGCGGGGCCGCCGGGCGCCGGCCGCTCGATGCGCTGACGCAGAACTTCCACGACATCTTCCAGAGCCTGAAGCTCGCGGCCGATGTCCCCACGCAGACCGAACGCGTCAACGCCAACCTGCAATTGCAGATCTCGACGCTACGCGCCAATGTCTCGCGCCTGCCCAAGCCGCTGGCGCGCATGGTCAACGCGGCGGCGGACGAGCTCGAAGGCAATGTCGCCGAGGCCTCCGTCGCCGACCTCAACCAGACCCTCGACCAGACGGTGACGCGCGTCTGCGAGGAGGCAGTCAACGGCCGCTATCCCTTCACCCGCGACGGCACCGACGAGATTTCGATGGCGGATTTCACCAAGCTGTTCGCGCCTGGCGGCCTGATGGACCGCTTCTTCGCGCAGAATCTTGCGCCGCTGATCGACATGACCGGCCAGGAATGGACCTGGAAACAGGATGCGCGTTCGAGCAAGGACCTTGCAAAATCGACTTTGAAGGCGTTCCAGTCGGCGGCGGAAATCCGCAGCGCCTTTTTCCCTTCCGGCGGCTCGGTGCCCTCGGTCTCAATCACCATCACACCCACGTCGGTGAACAGCGAAGTCGACAGCGCCGTGCTCAACGTCGACGGGCAGACGGTCCAGAGCGCGCAGGCCGGTAACGCGCCGAGCATCGTGACATGGCCGAGCGGCGCCGCTTCCGGATCGGCGAGTCTTACTCTCGTGCCGGAAATGCCCGGCCGCGAGTCCGCGCTCAAATTCGAGGGGCCGTGGGCGTTGAAGCGGCTTTTCGACAAGGCGACCATCAGCGGCGACGGTGCCAATGCCGAAGCGCGCTTCGTGATCGGCGGACGCGATGTCGCCTACACGGTCCAAGTCGGCTCGGGCGCCAATCCGTTGCTGCTGCCGGCCTTGTCCGGCTTCAGCTGTCCGAAGGCGTTCTGAGATGGCCGGCTCGAAGCTTCATTTCGATACTCTAATGTACACGCTTGTGGCAGAGTGGCGTGGGCACGCGGCCCGTGGCTGGTCACAGAGGACGCTCACGAAGCGCTTGGTGGCAAATTGAGCACTGTCGCCCTCCCCATCGAAAGCTTCGGCGTGAGCCACAAGGGCTGCGTGCGCGACCACAACGAAGACAATTACCTCATCGAACCGCAGACCGGGCTGTGGGTGGTGGCCGACGGCATGGGCGGGCATGAGGCCGGCGAAGTCGCCTCGGCCAGCATCGTCGACCATCTGGCGACGATCGGTATTGCCAGCTCGGCGCCGGACCTTCGCGCCCGCTTCGAGGACCGGCTGAGCCGCGCCAATGCCGAAATCCGCGATATATCGCGCTCGCGCGGCACCACCATCGGCTCCACTTTCGCGGCCCTGCTTGCCATGGATGGACGCTTCGCCTGCCTGTGGGCCGGCGACAGCCGCATCTACCTCGTGCGCAACGGCTCGATCTTCCAGGTTTCGAAGGACCACACCGAGGTGCAGGAATTGCTCGACCGCGGCATGATCAGCGCCGAGGAAGCGCGCAACTGGCCGCGCCGCAATGTGATCACGCATGCGGTCGGCGTCAGCGACGAGCTCGAGATCGATTTCCAGCAGGGCGAGCTGATGGCGGGCGATGTTTTCGTCCTGGGCACCGACGGACTGACCGCGCATGTCAGCGACGCCGAGATCGAGGCCGCGGTCAAATTCACCACGCCGCGGGCGGCATGCCAGACCCTGCTGGACATGGTGCTGGCGCGCGGCGGAACCGACAATGTAACCATCGTACTCGTGAAGGTCGGCGGCGGGCAGAGCAGCGCGCTCCATCCGGATCGGTCCGCAGCGGAGGGCCTGGCCAGATGAGCGACGACGACAGGACGCGGATTTCGGCGAACGTCACCTATGCGGGTGTCGGCACGCAGCTCAGCGGCATCTACGAGCTCGACGAGAGGATCGCCTCCGGCGGCATGGGCGAAGTCTATCGCGGCCACAACATCCAGACCGGCGACCATGTGGCGATCAAGATCGTGCTGCCCGAATTCGCCCGCGATCAGACAATCCTGTCGCTGTTCCGCAAGGAAGCATCGATCCTCAACCATCTTTCGCACGACGCGGTGGTGCGCTACCACGTGTTTACGATCGATACGGGGATCGGCCGCCCCTATCTGGCGATGGAGTTCGTGGACGGCCAATCGCTGTTCGATGTCATGCGGCGCGGGCCGATGCCCGGAGAGGACGTGCGACGGCTTTGCCATCGGCTCGCATCGGGGCTCGCCGCAGTGCATAAGGCTGGCGCGGTGCACCGCGACCTCTCGCCGGACAACATCATTCTGCCGGGCGGGCAGGTCGAGCGCGCCAAGATCATCGATTTCGGCATAGCCCGGTCCGCCACCGTCGGCGGCGAAACACTGATCGGAGGCAAATTCGCCGGCAAATACAACTACGTCTCGCCGGAACAGCTCGGCCTCTATGGCGGGGAGGTCAGCGAGCGATCCGATATCTACAGCCTCGGCCTGGTGCTGGTCGCGGCGCTGCGCGGAAAGCCGCTCGACATGAGCGGGTCGCAATATGAGGTTATCGAAAAGCGCCGGGCGGTGCCGGACCTGTCGGATATCGATCCCGATTTCCGCGAGCTGATCGAAGCCATGCTGCAGCCGGATCCGCGCGACCGGCCGGCCAGCATGGCCGAGATTGCCAGGGCCTCGCGCGGCGAGGATCTCGAGGCGACATTGCCGCCGCCGGTGTCGTTCGGCGCACGCGAACGCTCCGGCCTGCCGCGCGCCGGTTGGACGGCGCCGCCCGATTCCAAACCGCAGCCGCCGGCGTCTCCCGGCGAGCCGCGCTTCGTCGAGCATGTGCGTCCCGCATATCTGTCGGAGCCACGGCCCGCGCCGGCAGCCCCCCCGGCCAGCGCGCCCGCACCGGCCGCACCCAAAAAGACTTCGCGCATGCCCGCCATCGCCGGAGGGGTCGCGGCTCTCGCTGTGCTGGTTGGGGGCGGCGTTTATTTCAGCGGTGTCCTGGCACCCCCGCCGGCAGCGGGAACATCCAAGCCGCTGACGCCGAAGCCGGTCGCCGAGACCGCCAAGCCCGTGGCCGAGGCGCAGCCACCGGCGGCGCCTAAATCTCAGCCGCAGGCACCGGCCGCGGCTCGGCCGCGGGCGCCGAAACCTGACAGCGCCGCCTCCTTGGAGCCGGCGAAGCCGCCCGCCCAACCCGACGCGGAGGCCAAGACGCCCGTCGAGAAGCCGGCCCCGCCTGCCACTCAGCCGGAGAGCGAGGCCAACAGCCAACCGCATCTCCCACAGGTCGAGACCAAACCGGCGCAACCGCCGGCGGAGCGACCACCGATGCCTGCGCCGGCTCCCGCGCCAGCGGCCGCCGAAAACCAGAAGCCGGCGCAGCCTGCAGGCAAGACAGCGGCCAAGACGCCGGAACCGAGCCAGGCGGCTGAGAACAAGCCGGCGCAGGAGGCAAGTCCACCGGCGGCCAAGCCGAGCGTAAAAGACCTCGCGGAGATGCTTTCCAAGTTGCCCAAGCCAGCGGCTTCCCCGCCTCCGGTTTCGCAAAGCCAGGCATCGACACAGCCGACCCCTCCGCCGGCCAAGCCGAAGGCGCAGACCCCAACAGCCAGCCAGCCGAAAACGCCGGCACAACCAGCGCAGCAAGCGCAGACACCGGCGGCCAAGCAGCCCGACAACACCGACGTTGCCATCAATGTGCCCAAGCCGGCGCTTCCGTCGGCGGAAGACGATATGACCAAGTGGAACGACCAGCGCTCCTGGGTGCGTGATTTCAGCGGCGGCAGCTGTTTTTACGCGAACGTCACTTCCGGACCTGGCGCCACCCCGACGATCGAGGGATACGCAACGGCGGTCCAGCCCTTCGAACAGTTGCTCAACGATTTCCAGACGAGGTTCCATGTCGAGCCGGATATCAGCGTGCGGCTCATCACGCTCTCCCAGTGCGGCGTACCCACTTTCCTTCGCTTCCTCGACCGGAGTTCTGCCGCGAAGCCACAGCTTGTGCTCGACCGGACAGCGGTCCCGGACGGCTCGCCGGTCAGCGGCGCTCTCTATACGGGCGGCGGACTGATCTCGAACGTCATGCTGATCGACCACAAGGGCATCGCCTTCAACCTCGATGACCGCATGGTGCCGCAAACCGACAAGGTGACCTTCAACATCCCGATCGGCCTTGCCGCGCCGGACAAAGCAGCCGGCAAGGCGGTGCCGCAGATCATGCTGGTGATCACCGGGCCCAAGGACATCCAGGCCGCCATGTTCTCCAGGCCGATGCCGGCCTCGGAGCTTTTGCCCAGGATCCTCGAAGAGATCGAGGCCGACGGATCGCAGTTCTCCGCCACGGCCACCTATTTCCGGCTTGGCGGATAGCATGCACGCAAATGGATCTTCGCCGCTCGCGTTCTTTGCACCAGCCCTCGCCACGCAAGCAGCGTAGCCGGCTCCGATTGCTGTTCCCCGGCCGCATGTCGCTTGCGACGCTGCTCGGCGCGGCGCTGCTCTCGATGCTTTCGCTCGGCGAGGCGCATGCCGAATTCACCGTCTGCAACCAGACGCTCGACGTCGTCAATCTCGCGGTCGGACAGAAGGTCGACAATGCCGACCAGACCGACGGCTGGTGGACCATCGGCGCCAACCAATGCGTCAACGTCATCCGCGAGGAGCTGACCAACCGCTACATCTATCTCTACGCGACGGACGTCTTTGGCCACGCGATCCTCGACGGATCGACCGAGATGTGCATCGACCGGCGGCGCTTCTCGATCCGCGGCATCGAGGAGTGTTGGCAGCGCGGCCATATCGCAGCGCGCTTCGTCGAGGTCGACACACTCGAGCAGGTGCGCTGGACCTATTTCCTGACCGGAAACAGCCCGTGACGCACTCGATCGACGCGAGCTTCAGGCAGAAGAAGCTGGCGCGGCTGGCCGAGCGGCGGCGCAAGCTCTGGCGCCGGGCGTTCGCCGGCCTTGCCACGCTCGCCGTCGTCGCCTTAGCCACCGGCTTCTACCTGACCAGGGACTATTGGTCGTTCGGCGATGAGGACGAGGAGCTGCATCCCGTCGAGGGCATGGAAGACGTGCCGCCCGACGCCTCGGTCTATGTGCCGGCGATCATCGATCTCGCCGGCGATCCGATGTGGATCACGCTGGCGCCCGATGCCGACACCGCGACGAAAGGCAAGACGGTCGCGCGCCCTGCCGAGCTCGACAGTTCGGGCGCCTCGCCGCAGATCGAAATCCTCTCCGACGTGATGCTGAGCGCCAGCGAAAAGTTCATGACGACGATCCCGTCGACGCAGGAGGATTTCGCCTTCTTCCAGGCGCAGCGGCAAGCCGCTCCCAAGCCTTCCGCAGCGGCGCCGGGTGATGAGCAACCGGCCCCGCCCGCTCCGGCCGCAGCGCCCGACGATGAACAGGGCGCTTCGCAAGGCGACCTGCAGAACGACTTGCAGGCGGCGCCGGACGAGAGCGAGGCCGGCTCGGCTCCCAAGGCCGACGCCGACGACCCCGAGGCCGGCTGGGGCGAGACCATCGACCAGGGCGAAGCGGCGCTGCCGGCTTTCAAGAAAACCGCGATCGAGAACAACACGACCGTTGCGACCGTCACCAGCGAATATCAGCGCTTCGAGGCGACCGAGGACACTTTCGTGAAGATCCTCAACGACCGCAGCCTCGATAGCGTGGCGCTCGATGCGCATTTCTCCGCCGACGATGCGAAGCTTGCCGGCGAGGCGCTGAAGACGCTGTTCGACCGCGACGGGCTGGAGTCCGGCTTTGTGGTGGCCATGCGCGGATTCCGTCCGAACCGCGAGACGACAACCATGTCGCTGATGCAGGTCTCGATTTATGCCAAGAACGTCTATGTCGGCACGCTGACGCGCAATGCGGCCGGTGCTTTCGTGTCGGGCGTCGACCCCTGGGTCCGCGAGGATCTGTTCAACTATTCCGGCGCCTCCGACCAGGGCGGGCCTAAGCGTCAATACCGCCTGCTCGACGCGATCTATTCGACGGCGGCGCGAAACAAGGTGCCGACCAGCGTCATCGGCGAGGCGATCATGTATCTGTCGCGCGGGCAGGATCTCGACGCCTTCGCCAGCGAGGACCAGCGCCTGGTGCTGATCTATTCGCAGACGCCGCGCGGCCAGGGCGAGATTTCCGGACGGGTGCTCTATGTCGGCGTCCAAGGCACGGATAAGAGCCTCGACTGCTTCGTCTTCCAGCAGAGCGATGGCCAGTATGCCTGCGTGACCGGCGACGATCAGGTGCGCTCGCTGACCGTCACCAACGGCATGGTCACGCCGGTCGCCGGGGTGATGACCTCGACCTTCGGCCCGCGCAAACATCCGATCCTGGGCGCGGTCCGCATCCACAAGGGCGTTGACTGGGCGGCGCCGGTCGGCACGCCGGTCATGGCTGCCTTTGACGGCGAGATTTCCTTCCAGGGCGATGGCGGCAGCTACGGCAATCTGGTGAAGATCACGCATGCCAACGGTCGCGAGACGCGTTATGCGCATATGCAGAAATTCGCCATCGCCAGCGGCGTCGGCACCAAGGTGAAGGCCGGCGACGTCATCGGCTATATCGGCACCACCGGACTTTCGACCGGCCCGCATCTGCATTTCGAGCTTTACCAGAACGGCGAGGCGATCGACCCGCTGGGCACGGTCACCTCGGTCGCCACTTCCGTCTCGGTCAGTTCCGGCGGCTCCGGCGATGCCGCGGTCGAGACACTGACCGACCGGATCGTGCATGTCGAAAGCGGCGGCAGCGCCCGCGCCAAGAACCCGCTTTCCTCGGCAACCGGCGCCGGCCAGTTCATCTCCAAGACCTGGATCCGGATGATGAACACCTATCGGCCCGACCTTGCCCGCTCGCTGTCGACCGCCGACCTGCTTGCGCTTCGCTACGACGCCACGCTGTCGCGTGAAATGGTGCGCAACCTGGCGCGTGAAGGCGAAGCCTATCTGCGCGCCCGCGGCCACCAGATTTCTGCCGGCCGGCTCTATCTGTGCCATTTCCTCGGCATGGAGGGGGCGCATCAGGTGCTGGCGGCGCCGGGCTCGTCGCAATTGAGCGCCGTTCTGGGATCGGCCGTCATCCAGGCCAACCCATTCCTGACCGGCAAGACCGTCAGCTACGTCGTCGACTGGGCCGAGCGGAAGATGGGGCAGAAGGTGCCGCGCGTGGTGACCGATCAAGGCCAGCCGACGACGACCACGACCGAAGTCCGGCAGACCTCTCCCGAGTTCGAGAAATACAAGCAGGCCGTCACCGCGCTGATTGGTTCTATCCAGAATACGCTGGCGCCCGGCTAACCGTGGTCTTTCGGCTCATCAGGCAACAGCGTTTTTCGACGCGCGGCGAACTGGAACATTTCAGGGGATTCGACGTTGCCGGCCATGGTCAAAAAACAATCCAACGACAACTGTTCATACTTCGAATTCGGCGTCATGCGTGAAGCGTTCAGGCGCTGGGTCGATGAGGATAAGGTTCCTGAAGATCAATGGCGGCCGCGCGCGACGAAGCTGGTCCGTATCATGACCGGGGACGATTACGTCGACCCCAACATAGTCGAATGGATCATGCGTAAAAAACCCCAGCGCTGAGGGGGATCGGCGCTGGGGTTCTGTGGGCATGTACGCTGTACCGGCATGGCCGAATATCAGCCTGGGCTAATATCGTAAACGAGTGGTAAATCGCTTCCCTTAATTATGCCGTGAAGGCCTCGGCTGTACGAGGTTTCCGTCGATCGCGTTGGGCAAATGCGGGTGTGTAGTCGCTTTGATCGATCCCGTTGTGATCGCGTCGGCGGGCGGGAGGATCACCATCTGTCCCTTATGGTGGTCCGGCCAAATCGGCTGGGTGGCGAAAAAGAAAGCGGCTCCGACAACACATGCCAGCAACAGGGCGGCGAACAGGTTTGCAATGATTTCGCCAAGCTGCATGCGGGCACTTTCCTGACAAAGAAACACCCGCCGCTTCGCAGGTCGCGGCGGGTGTTTTCTTCTTGCAATCGCAACCGGCGATGAAGGGACGATGCTCGCCAGTCTGAGATCCAAATGGAATAGCTGGCGGTTTGTTTCAGCCGATGGACCATTGCGCAGCAACATCCGACTTCGGTCGGAATCGAAGGTCGAGGGGAACGAGAAGAAGAGCTGCCGACAGCCTGGACCCAGCGGATGAAGGCGGCATCCTTGCCGGCGATATGCCTTGCCAAATCAGCTAACTGGCCCCGCCGGAGATGGGCAGCGTCTACGGTCTCGGCGACCATGTGTTGCTGAAGGCCCGCCCTGATATTGCGGCGGGCGGCGCGCTTTAGAATGCGAGCCCAGCCTGTCGGCAAGACCCTATCGGCAGTTCGCTAAGAACTGATCGGCGCCGGCGGCCTATTCCGTCCTGATCCGCATTTCCACGCGGCGGTTCACCGGGTCGTAGGGATTGGCGACGCGCGGGTGCGACTTGCCGAGGCCGATCGCTTCGAGCCGCGCCGATTCAACGCCGTTCGCTTCGAGGAAGGCGGCCACCGATTGCGCTCTCCGCTGCGACAGGTCCTGGTTGTAGCGATCCGTGCCGGTCGCGTCGGTGTGGCCTTCGACGACGAAGCTGAACGTGCTCAGCCGATTGTCCTTCAGCGCCTTGGCGAACTCGTCCAGCTCCTTGCGCGCGGTCTGGTCGAGTTGGGCCGAGTCCAGGGCAAAATTGATCATCATGTCGAGCCCGGCCTTCTGGGGCGGTGCCTCGTTCTTCTCCGCCTTGCTCTTGCACTCTTCCTCCGTGCCGACGCAGATGCCGCGCGACGCGCCGAGGTTGCTCTGGCCGGCGAAGAATTTTACGATGTCTTCCGATTTCTGAAGCGGATCGGCGTAAACGTGCGTTGAAAAAAGCACGGCCGCCAATGCCAAGGCTGAGCTGCCCCACCGCATGACCGTCACTCCTGTTTGAACGGGCCTGTTTGAACGGGTTTTCGCTGGCGCGGACTATATCAAATCTTGAAACGATTGTCTGTGAACAAGCGCACGTTGCGAATGGCTGCGGCCTGCTAGAGGTTGGGGCTTGACCGCCGCTTAGCCGCGGGTTTCAGTGCTATTTGTGCCGGTGCTCGGGGTGTGGCAGCGATGGCCAATGAACTCGGATACAGAACGGCGAGGGATCTGTTTCTTGCCTGTCCCGCGATCGCCCGGGACATGAAATCGCCAGCCGCCGCCCAACCCCCGTTGGAATTCTGCCGCGCCTTGCTCGCCGGGCGCGTGCCGGAGGAAGCCGTCACATTTTGTGCCTACCTTCTGCCGGAGCGCGCAGCGGTCTGGTGGGGACATGAATGTCTGAGCAATGTCGCCGAGCTCCTTGCCGAAAGGGATCTCGAGTTGCTCGCTCTCGTCAATGACTGGGTGGGCGAGCCTGGCAATCCCCGCCATCGGGCAGCGCTCAGCAGCGCCGTCGGTCCGTCGCCAGCGACGCCGGCTGCATGGATTGCCCTGTCTGCGGCGTGGCGTGACCCGACCTTCGATATGCTGTCGACCGGATTTCCCGCCGCCCACGCCGTCAATGCCGGGATCCTGGCGGGGCTGGCCCGCGTCTCGACCGCGGACCGCTTTGGCGTGCTTTCGGCCTTCGTCGAAATGGGCATCCAGATGGTGGAGATGGAGGCGCAGCGCCAATCGGTCGACGCGTATTAGACTAGGGCTTTTCGCCGGACAGGACCGGAACGTCTCTAATCCACGGTCATTTGCAGCCGCCTTGCGCCCACCTGGCCAAAGCGACCTTGAAGCGGGTGCCAAGTGATGCTGTAGGCGCAGCACGGAAACGTCGTTGGCGGTGAAATTCTTCGCCTGCTCGCAGAGCCGCGTCTCGTTCTACTCGTGACAGCCGTCGCAGTGCTTGCCCTGCCAGACCGATTTGTCGAGGCCTTCGACCGGACTGAAAAGCAGCTCTCCCTTGATCAACTGGGCTATGCTCTTGCCGTCGATCGCTGTGTATTTGCCAGAATGCGGCGAACTCGAGCATGGGAACGCCCCGCTAGGACAACCATCTCGATAACGGCACGTGACCCGGGCATAGAGCACCTGCCCTTGTTTGGCGAGCGGTTCCAGCGGGCTCGATAAGTGGCCCTCCCGCGGCTATCGAGTGCTCATCCCCAGCCACCTCCGCCGCCTCCACCGCTGCCCCCGCTACCGCCTCCGCCGCCTATCGGTGCAATGACAGGCGCGGTTTCGGTCTGAACGGGCTTGATCAGTTTCTTGGCGGTGACTTTCTTGCGCTCGACGACTTTTGGCGCGGTCGTCGTGCGAACAGCCTTCGTCCTGTGCTTCTCCGTCGGGGCCGGCTCGACCCTGGGCGTCACGGTCGTGCAGCCTGCGACCGCGAGAGCACCGGATAGGATTGTTGCGACGATTGCGTGTTTCGATGCCCAGCCCACAACATTGCCTCCTTGCTGATCAGAACAGGTCCCGTCGCGGATTGGCTTGTTCCCAGACCGCCCTGGCCGTCTTGACCAGTTGATCGTCCAACGAGCCATCCGCCGAAATCTTGGATTTGAGTTCTCCACGCATCTGTTTCAGAGCCGCTGTCTTCGCCTTGGCTCCAAATTTCGCGAGCGTCGCCTTTGCGTCCGGAATCTCGTTGCGAAGATCGAGCGCGGCCGCGAAAGCAAGATAGCGCGCGGCCACCGCCTGGTCCGCCTTGTCGCCTCTTTGCATCTCCAGCGCCGCGCGATCATATGCAGCCGACTGATCGCCGCGATCGGTCGCCAGCTCGAACAGCCTTTGCGCTTCTGCCAAATCCTGCTGCACGCCGACACCGTCCCTGTACATGCGTGCAAGGCTGCCGGGGGCATAGGGCTGGCCGAGATCCATCGACTTCTGGAACAGCGTGAGTGCGGTCTTGGGGTCCTTCTCGACCCCGATGCCGGCGAGATAATTGCGGCCAAGCAGATTCATCGAATACATGTCCTGCCGCTCGACGCCAGCCTTGAGGAAGGCCACGGCGCGAGCCGGATCGGCCGGCACGCCGTTGCGGCCTTCGGTGAAGATCGCCGCAAGGTCGTTCATCGCATAGGTATGGCCCATCGCCGCCGCTTTGAGCAGCAGGTCAAGCCCCTTGCCGGTGTCGCGATCGACGCCGTAGCCGTTGAACAAGGCGCGGCCCCATGAGGTCATTCCATAGGGGTCGCCCTTGTCGGACGCTGCCGCGTAGAAAATGTTGGCCTGCTTGCGGTTGGCGGGCATACCGGTGCCGGTCGCGTTGAGGTAGCCGAGCTCGAACACCGCGCGGACATGCCCCTTGTCGGCAGCCTTCTGGATGGACTTCTTCGCTTCCTCGACCTTGCCGGCGGCGAGCAGCGCGCGGCCGAGTTCGTAGTGGAAGCGCGCGACGTCGGGATAGGCCTTCACCGCCGCCCGGCAGGCCTCCACCGCGCCGGCGCCGATCTCGTTCGGCAGCAGGCCGGGGACGACGCCCTGCAGGTCCAAGGGTTCGCCTGCCTGCGTGTCGCAAGGGTCGACGCTCGGGGAAAGCTTCATCGTCGCCGGCTTCGATGACGTGTTGTCAGCCGTGATCTCGAAGCCGACGATCAAGGGCTTTGCGGCGCCTATCTGCGGTTCATAGCGCAGTTGATCGACTTCATTGGCCATCAGGCTCGATTGGGGCGACAAGGTCCGGTCCGGTAGGGACAGCGTCCCGGTTGCCGGATAGCTCGCGAGCTTCACGCTGACGCCCGAATCCTTGGTCGGGACATCCAGCTTCAGCGGCACGGGGCCGACACCGACCGGAATCTTGACGTCGCGGTTCTCGATCGCCTCGGCGGCGCCGGCGATGTGGATGCCGCGCTCCACCACCTCCTGCTTCTGTTCGGACTCCAGCGAGGCCACGAGTTGCTTGCCCGCGGCACCCTCGCCATTCTTGACCCGGAACACCAGTATGCCCTGCGATCCGCCGCCCCATTCGTCATGCGCGGCATAGGCCAGCATATCGACCTGATCCTCGGCGTCGGCGCCCTTCGGCACATCCATCGCGAGTCGCGGCAGATCCTTGCCGTCTATCGGCTCGCCCGTTGCCACCGGCTTACCGTCCAGGATCAGACGCCCCAGTGCCGGCGGCCTTTCGATGCTGATGGTGACCGCGCCGCCGTCGACATCGACCGGAACCGGCAGGTCGAGCGCGACCGGTCCGACGCCCGAGGGCACGGTCTTTTCCAGCACCGGCGGCAAAGCCGGCCGGTTGGCGCGGCGCATCAGCACCACCTCGTCGATCAGCGAGGAATTCTCCCACGGAACCTGCGCGCCCTTGGTGGCCTCGACCACGTCGCGGCGGACGGCCGCCATGACCGAGCGTATCTCCTGGTTCGGCGCCAGTGCGCGGCGGGAGAAGGCGGATGAAAACGGGCTGAGATCGCCGGACCCGTCATAGGCGACGGCGCCGGGTTCCGTGGCGAAGGCGATCAGCGTGTTCAGCGAGCTTTTCACCTGCGCAAGGCCAGTGTCGCCGGCCGCGATCAACTGGTCGCGCAGCCAGTAATCCTTGCGCGGGAACGGGTTGTTGCGGCAGGCGTCGAGGATGATGACCTGAATCTTCGATTTGGCGCGCAATTGCTGAAGGACGTCGTCCAGTTTGACCGCCTGGACCTCGATGTCGGCCGCATTCTTGAGCGACGCGTCGACCGGGATCAGGAAATTCTCGCCGCCGATCTGAAAGCCGTGGCCGGAATAGTAGACGACCGCCAGATCGGCGCCGTCCGCCGCCGCGAGATAATTGCGGAACTCCTTTTCGAACTGGAGCTTGGTGAGGTCCTTGGCGACGAACACATCGAAGCCGGCCAACCGGAACGTGCTCGACACGTCTTCCGCATCCTTGTCCGGATTCTTCAGGGCCGGGATTTCGCGGTATTCGGAATTGCCGATGACAAGCGCAACCCTTCGATCGGCGTGCGCCTGCACAGTCGTGAGGCCCACGAGGATCAAGGCTGCAATCAGCGCGCAGCATCGCAGCATGGCAAAATTCCTAACTGCTATTCATCCTGTCGGCCACAAGAACGCAGCTTGCGGCATCGTGGTCTGTTAAAGACTTCACAATCTGCCAAGACGGCAAGGAGACGCGCCTGCCGATGGCAAGACAGATCGCATATCCAATAGACTGCTAAAATAACTCAGAGGCCCGGTCGCCGCAATGACCTGGGCAAGCGCATCGCCGCCGTTCGGCGCAGGACTGCCATCAGCGAGCCATGCCTCCGCGCAGCGCTGCCTGTCTGTGACGCCACAGCGTTTCATGGAAACGGCGAAACCGCCCTATCTTTTTTTTTGCAATTCCGGGCGGAAGGCTACGGCGAACCGCCGAGCCCAAGCCGGCGCTCTTTCCTGGGTCAGGCGCCGCTCCACATCGCGTCCGGCACCACCACCAGCTTGCCGACGAAATCCTTGCCCATGAAGTCCGTCTGGGCGCGGTGGAAATCCGATAGTTTGTAGACGCCGCCGACCAGCGGCCTGATCTTCTTTTCCTCGATGTAGCGGACGATGCGGCGGAAATCGGCGCGCGTGCCCTGGCTCGAGCCGTGTAGCTGGAGCTGCTTCAAATACATGGTGCGGAGGTCCAACTGCACGACCGGGCCGGCAATGGCGCCGGCCGTGGTGTAGCGGCCTTCGGGCCGCAGGATGCGTAAGAGGTCGTTGAAGATGGCGCCGCCGACGAGGTCGGCCACCACGTCTATGGGCTGGCCATTCGTCGCTTCGTTGACGGCGGTGAGCAGGTCGGCCACGCCGCGCGTGATCACCTTCTCGGCGCCGATGTCGAGCACCGCCTGTTCCTTGCCCTTGCCGACGACGGCGTAGGGGATGGCGCCGCGCGCCCTTGCCAGTTGCACGATGCCGGAGCCGACACCGCCGGAGGCGCCGGTGACCAGCACACGCTCGCCGGCCTTCAGGCCCGCGCGCTCCAGCATCTGCTCGCCGGTGAGATAGGCGCAGCAGAAGGTGGCGAGCTCGACATCGCTGAGATCGGTGTCGACGACATGTGCGTTCTCGGCCGGCAGCGCCTGGTATTCGGCATAACCGCCGTCACGGCCGTGGCCCATATAGTCGATGTCGGCCAGCGAATCGTCGTCGCGGTTGTAGATCGAGAAGTCGACTATGACGCGCTCGCCGATGCGCTCCGCGGGCACGCCGTCGCCGACGGCGACGATCGTGCCCACCGTGTCGGTGCCCTGGATGCGCGGAAAGGTCAGCGTGTTGCCTTGCCGGCGCCAGGTAGACACCGCCCCGGCATCTTCCTCCGTGCCATAGGCGCCCTGGCGCACCCAGACATCGGTATTGTTCATGCCGCAGGCGCTGACCTTGACCAGCACCTCGCCGGCGGCCGGCGCGGGTACGTTCACATCGGTGCGGTAGACGAGCTTCTCCAGGCCGCCATGGCCCGTAAGCTGCACGGCGGCCATGGTGGCGGGAACGGTGGGATAGGACTTCATAGATGTTACTTCCAACTGTGCAGGTTGGCGCTGCCCCTCACCCTCTCCCCGTGAAAGACGGGGAGAGGGGTTCGCCGACGCCGGAGCTTGTCCCTTCTCCCCGTCCTTTACGGGGAGAAGATGCCGGCAGGCGGATGAGGGGCAGCGCCAACGACCAAAAATCAGAGAGCTGAGAGCACGCTGTTCACGGCGTCGGCGGTCTTTGCGACGATGATGTCGGCTTCCTCGCGCGTCAGGCAGAGCGGCGGCGCGAAACCAAGGATGTCGCCCTGCGGCATGGCGCGGCCGATGACGCCGCTGGCGGCAAGCGCGGTAGCGATCTGCGGCCCCACTTTAAGCGCCGGATCGAAGAAGACGCGATCGTCGCGATCTTTCACGAACTCGATCGCGGCCAGCATGCCGTCGCCACGCACCTCGCCGATGTGCTTATGGCCACCAACGGCCTTGGCAAGCTCGGCTCGGAAGTAAGCTCCGGTCTCGCCGGCGTTCCGCACCAGATCCATCTCGTCGATCAGCTCGAGATTGGCCACACCCGCGGCAACGCAGATCGGGTGCGCCGAATAGGTCCAGCCATGGCCGAGCGAGCCGAGCTTGTCGGAACCCTTGACCAGCACCTGCCAGACCTTGTCGGAAACGATAACGCCGGAAAGCGGCGCATAGGCCGAGGTCAGGCCCTTGGCGATGGTGATCAGGTCCGGCTTGATGCCGTAATGGTCGGAGCCGAACATCGTGCCGAGACGGCCGAAGCCGGTCACCACTTCGTCGGCGACGAGCAACACGTCGTATTTGTTGAGCACGGCCTGGATCTTTGCCCAATATCCGGCCGGCGGCGGAACGATGCCGCCGGTGCCGAGGATCGGCTCGCCGATGAAGGCCGCGACTGTGTCGGGACCTTCGGCCAGGATCATCTCTTCCAGCTTGTCGGCGCAATATTGCGAGAACTGCTCCTCGCTTATCGAGCGGTCGGCATGGCGGAAATAATAGGGCGCCTCGGTATGCAGGATCGGCGCGCGCGGCAGGTCGAAGGCGTTGTGGAACAGCTCGAGCCCGGTCAGCGACCCGGTCATCACGCCCGAGCCGTGATAGCCGCGCCAGCGCGAGATGATCTTCTTCTTCTCCGGCCGCCCGAGGACGTTGTTGTAGTACCAGATCAGCTTGATGTTGGTCTCGTTGGCATCGGAACCCGAGAGGCCGAAATAGACTCGGCTCATGCCTTTCGGCGCGCGGTCGATGATCATCTTGGCCAAAGTGATCGAGGCCTCTGTGCCATGCCCCACATAGGCATGGTAATAGGCGAGGTTCCTGGCCTGCTCGGCGATGGCATCGGCGATCTTCTGACGGCCATAGCCGACATTGACGCAATAGAGGCCGGCGAAGGCATCGATGCTCTTCTTGCCACTGTTGTCCCAGACAGTGACGCCTTCGCCGCCGGCCATGATGCGGGCCGGCGATTCACCACGCGCATGCGTGCCCATATGCGTCGAGGGATGGAAGAAGTGGTCGCGATCCCAAGCCGAGAGTTCGTTGGATTGTTCGAGCATCTTTTTTCTCCTTGTTCGGATCCTGCCGGCGCTCGCTCAGGCGACATCCAGGCAAAGGTATTTCAAATCGGTGAAGGCTTCGAGGCCGTGGCGCGAGCCCTCGCGGCCGATGCCGGATTGCTTGACGCCGCCGAAGGGGATCGGCGCGCCGGTGATCTTGACCCGGTTGATCGCGACCATGCCGTATTCCAGGGCGCGGCCCATGCGCGCCTGGCGCGCGCCGTTTTCGGTGACGACATAGGCGACCAAGCCGTATTCCGTGGCATTGGCCCGGGCGACGACTTCCGCCTCGTCGTCGAACGGCGTCACAGCCGCCACAGGGCCGAAGGTTTCTTCGTGCATGATCAGCGCTTCGTCCGGCACATCGGCGAGCAGCGTCGGCTGATAGAACAGCGGGCCGGCCGCGTGACGCTTGCCCCCGGTCAGGCAGCGCGCGCCGTGGGTGAGTGCATCGGCGACTTGCTCCTCGATCTTCTTGACCGCACGCTCATGCATCAGCGGTCCGATATCGGCGTCTGTCGATAGACCATTGCCGATGCGGAGTTGCTCGATACGGCGCGCGAAAGCGGCGCAGAAGCGATCATAGATCGGCCGCTGCACATAGATGCGGTTGGCGGCGAGGCAATCCTGGCCGGAAGTGGCGAATTTGGCATCGAGCGCGATCGTGACGGCCCTGTCGATGTCGGCGTCGTCGAAGACGATCAACGGCGCATGGCCGCCGAGCTCCATGACTAGCCGCTTCATCGTCGGCGCGCTCTGCGCGGCGATCAGCCGGCCGACTTCGGTCGAACCGGTGAAGCTCATGGCGCGGACCCGCGCATCGGCGCACATCGCGCCAACGATGGTGCGCGCATCACCCGTGATGACGTTGAAGACGCCTGCCGGCAGCCCGGCGCGCTCGCCGAGCTCAGCCAGCGCCAGGGCCGACAACGGGGTCTCCGAGGACGGATGCGCCACCACCGTGCAGCCGGCAGCGAGCGCCGCGGCCGCCTTGCGGGTGAGCATGGCCGACGGAAAATTCCACGGCGTCACGACGCCGACCACGCCGAGCGGTTCTCGGCGCACCGACATCTCGGCATTCGGCAGATGGCTGGTGACGCTTTCGGCGTTGAGGCGTTTTGCTTCCTCGGCATACCACTCGACAAAGGACGCGGCGTAGTCGATCTCGCCAAGCGATTCCTTCAATGGCTTGCCCTGCTCGAGCGTCATCAGCAGCGCCAGATCGTCCTTGGCGGCGACGATCAGATCGAACCATTTTCGCAGGATTTTCGAGCGCTCCTGCGGCAGGAGTGCACGCCACGCAGGAAACGCACGGGATGCTGCGTCGATCGCCTTCGTCGTTTGGGCGGCATCGAGCGCGGCAACAAAGGCGACGGTGGCTCCGGTCGCAGGATCGGTGACTTCAAAACTTGCCGCCGCTTCGCTCGCCGTCCAGTGGCCATCGACATAGGCGAGCGCGCGCAGCAGCCGGCGATCGGCGAGGCGGTCGAGCGCGTCATGGTGGTTGGTACGAGCAAAATGCGCGGACATCAGTCAAGTCTCCCGGTGCCGAGGCGATATGGAGAGACTAGTCGTGCTATCGAGACAAAGGGGCTGTTTCGGCAAGCTGACAGAGAGAGATTGTCTCTATTGGCCGGCGGAAGCAGACGATCTCTCTAGCTCGACGGCTGAGGCAAAGTTCCCCCTCACCCGGATTGCCAACCGAATTGCGAAGAGCAATTCGGGGCAATCCGACCTCTCCCGAGGGGAGAGGAGGAAGCGAGCGCCGGCGCCAAATCTCTTCTCCCCTCGGGGAGAAGGTGGCCGCGAAGCGGCCGGATGAGGGGGCCTTCGCCGAGACATCACCCTTATTCCGGCAGCAGATCGGCCACCGGCAGGACGGTCTCGTCCTTGACCGTCTTGGTGACTATGTAGGTGAAGTAGCGGTCGATGCCGATCTCGCGCTCAAGCAAGCCGTCGACCAGCCGCTGATAGGCGTCGATGTCGCGCGCCATCACCTTCAGCACGTAGTCGACGCCGCCGCCCATCGACCAGCAGGCGACGATCTCCGGAACATCGCGCACCACCCGCTCGAAACGGTCGAAGTCAGCCTGGCGGTGGTTGGCCAGGGTCACCTCCATCAGCACCGTCGCCACCGGCGCGATAACGCGTATGGCCACCGAGGCATGATAGCCGGAGACGATGCCGGCTTTCTCCAGCTTGCGCAGCCGCATCCAGCACGGCGTCGGCGACAGGCCGACCTTCCCGGCCAGCGCCAGCTTGGTGATGCGCCCGTCGCGCTGGATGGCATCGAGAATCCTGAGGTCGATCGGGTCGAGTTTCGCTGCCGCCATGCGGGATCCGCCTTTCGTTGCGGACACCATGACGGTGCATTATTTCGATTGTCAATTGCACTGATTTCGATCTCTAATAAGTCATGACATTATGGCAGCCAGATCCTGCTCTCATCCGCCGGCCGGCCTATCTCTCGCTGGCCGACCAGTTTGCGCGCGCCATCCATGACGGGCGACTGGCCAACGGCACGCGGCTGCCGACGCATCGACGGCTGGCGGACGACCTGAAGCTTTCGGTGCAGACCGTCAGCCGCGCCTATGAGGAATTGATCCGCCGCGGGCTGATCTCCGGCGAGGTCGGCCGCGGCAGTTTCGTGCAAACGCAGCGTCGCGAGCCCGAACCGCCCTACATCCCGGAGCGGCTGGGCGAGGTCATCGACCTCTCGATCCTGAAGCCGGTCTGCGAGCCGATGCATCTGGAGAAATTGAAACAGGCGCTGGGGTGGCTGGCCGAGAACCTGCCGCCGAGCTCGGCGCTGTCGTTCCGGCCGAACATGGTTTTCCCGCGCCACCGCGCAGTCGCGGTCGAATGGCTGAAGCTTTGCGGGCTGGAGGCGTCGCCCCAGAATATCAGCCTGACCAACGGCGCCACCGCCGGCATGACGGTGGCGCTGATGAGCGTCGCGCCGCCGGGCTCGACGGTCGCTACCGAGGCGATCGGCCACCACACGCTGATCCCGCTTGCCCGCTATCTCGGCTTCAACCTCGAGGGCCTGCCGATCGACGACAACGGACTCATCCCCGAAGCGCTCGATGAGGCCTGCCGTCTCTCGGACATCCGCGCCGTCTTCGTCCAGCCCTCGGTGATCAACCCGACGGCGACGTTGATGGACGCCGCAAGGCGCGAGCAGATCGCGGCGGTCGCCCGCAAGCACGATATTGCCATCATCGAGAACGACGTGCTCGGGCCGCTGGTCGAAGGCCGGCCTCCGGCCGTCGCCGCCTTCGCGCCGGAGCGAACGCTCTACGTCACCTCCTTCACCAAAATCGTCGTGCCAGGCCTGCGCATCGGCTATCTCGCAGTCCCGGACCGTTATGTGGCCGCCGTCGCCAATCGTCACCTCGTCTCGAACTGGATGGCGACGCCGATGGTGGCGGAAATCGCCACCCGCTGGGTGAATGACGGGACAGCGATGGAGCTGGTCAACTGGCAGCGCGGCGCGCTGAGACGCCGGCAGGAGATCGCCGCGGAAGTGCTCACGGGTGTCGACTATCGCTGTCATCGCGACGGGCTGCATCTGTGGCTCGAGCTGCCGGGCGACCGGGCCGAGGAGAGCTTTGTCGCGCAGGCGCGCCTGCGTGGGGTGGCGATCGCGCCAGGCACCTCGTTCCGCATTGCCGGCTCGCCCTGGCGCCCGGCCGTGCGTATCTCGCTCGGATCGACCACCGAGGGGGAACTGCGGGCGGGCTTGAGCGTTGTCGCCAAACTGCTGCTCGGCGATCCGGAGCATCTCCTGCTCGCCATCTGATGCACAAAGGAAGCTCAGATTGCCCTGAAATTGCGGCGTGCCGGAAATATTGTCATGATATTATTTTCCCAATTGACATGATTTGGCACGTTTCGCATCGTTAAGGGCATAGGCTTCTCCAGAACGGGGACATGGATTGCCCGCGCCCATCATCAAGGTTGATGCGATTTCGAAGAGCTTCGGCGCCTTCAAGGTGCTGGACGGCCTGTCGATGCAGGTCATGCCCGGCGAGAAGCTGGCGCTGATCGGTCCGTCCGGCTCAGGCAAGACGACGATCCTGCGCATCCTGATGACGCTGGAGAAGATCGACGGCGGCCATATCCAGGTCGACGGCGAACAGCTCTACCACATGGAGCGCAATGGCCAGCTGCTGCCGGCCGACGAGCGGCACCTGGCCAGGATGCGCCAGAAGATCGGCATGGTCTTCCAGCTGTTCAATCTCTTCCCGCACAAATGCGTCATGGACAATGTGACCCTGGCGCCGATGCTTACCAAGGGCGTCGCGCGCGTCGCCGCCGAGAAGCGGGCGATGGAACTGCTCGACATGGTCGGGCTTGCGGACAAGGCGAAGGCGATGCCGGCGCAGCTCTCCGGCGGCCAGAAGCAGCGCGTGGCAATCGCAAGGGCGCTGGCGCTGTCGCCCAAGATCATGCTGTTCGACGAGGTCACCTCGGCGCTCGATCCGGAGCTCGTCGAGGAAGTGCTCAACGTTATGCGCAAGCTCGCCGCCGAGACCGACATGACGATGCTTCTGGTCACTCATGAGATGGGCTTCGCCCACGACTTCGCCGACCGCGTGCTGTTCTTCGACCGCGGCAGGATCGTCGAGGAAGGCAAGCCCGATGAGATTTTCCGTCATCCCAAACAGGAAAGAACACAGAGCTTCCTGAAGAAGATCATCGCGGCCGGACATCGCGTCTGACCGCAATGCAGACGGGCGGCGCAAGCCGTCCACGGGCGGCAAAAGGCCGTCCCGAACCTAAGGCAAACCAAGAAGACAAACAAGGAGTTGGGAACGATGAAGAAACTTGGCATTCTGGCTGGCGTCGCCGGCCTCGCGATCACCGCGATGCTGCTCGCCCCCGGCGCGCGGTCGGCGGATGACGCCAAGCTGGAGCAACTCAAGCAGCAAGGCTTCGCCCGCGTCGCCATCGCCAACGAGCCGCCCTATACGGCGGTCGCGGCCGACGGCAAGGTTTCGGGCGCGGCACCCGACGTGGCGCGCGAGATCTTCAAGCGTCTCGGCGTCAACGACATCGTCGCTTCCATCTCCGAATATGGCGCGATGATCCCCGGCCTGCAGGCCGGCCGCTTCGACGTCGTCACCGCCGGCCTGTTCATGAAGCCGGAGCGCTGCGCGGCGGTCGCCTATTCCGAGCCGGTGCTTTGCGATGCCGAAGCGATGCTGGTGAAGAAGGGCAATCCGAAGGGCTTCAAGAGCTATGAGGACATTGCCAAGGACAGCTCCGCGACGGTCGGCGCGCCGGGCGGCGGCACCGAGGAGAAGCTGGCGCTCAATGCCGGCGTGCCGCGCGATCGCGTCATCGTCGTGCCGGATGGCCAGAGCGGCCTGAAGATGGTGCAGGACGGCCGTATCGACGCTTATTCGCTCCCCGTCCTGTCGATCAACGACCTGATGAAGAAGGCCAACGATCCGAACCTCGAAGTGATCGCGCCGGTGCAGGGCGCGCCGGTCTATTGCGATGGCGCGGCCTTCAAGAAAGGCGACGAGGCGCTGCGCGACGCCTATGACGTCGAGCTCGCCAAGATGAAGAAGTCCGGCGAGTTCGCCAAGATCATCGAGCCCTACGGCTTCTCCGCCAAGGCGGCGATGTCGACGACGCGCGAGAAGCTCTGCGCAGCGAAGTAGGACACGGCCTTACCTTCTCCCCGTTCAACGGGGAGAAGGTGTCACGAAGTGACGGATGAGGGGCGGCGCCAGCATTTCAAGGTTAGCGCTGCCCCTCATCTGCCTACCGGCATCTTCTCCCCGTAAACGGGGAGAAGGAAGCTAACCGCAAAACGTTGGAACCTAATGACCCAGTGGTCCGGCTATCTCGGCCTGATATTGCAGGGAGCGCTTGTCACCATCGAGCTGACGCTGATGGGGTCGGTGCTTGCGCTGATCATGGCCTTCCTTGCCGGCATGGGGCGCGTGTCGCGCTTCTTCATCATCCGCGCGCTGGCGACGACCTACATCGAATTCTTCCGCGGCACCTCGATCTTCGTGCAGCTGTTCTGGGCCTATTTCGTGCTGCCCTTCGCCGGCCTGTCGCTGACGCCGCTGCAGGCCGGCGTGCTGGCGCTGGGCTTGAATGTCGGCGCCTATGCGGCGGAAGTCGTGCGCGGTGCCATCCTGTCGGTCGGCCGCGAGCAATACGAAGCCTGCACGGCGCTCAATCTCGGCCGCTGGCAAGGCATGCGCCATGTGATCCTGCCGCAGGCGCTGCTGGTCATGCTGCCGACCTTCGGCAACAACGCGATCGAGTTGCTCAAGGCGACCTCGGTCGTCTCGCTTATCTCGCTCGCCGACCTGACCTTCCAGGCGCAGGTGGTGCGCTCGCAGACCGGCAGCACGCTGATGCCCTTCCTTTCCGTGCTGGTCATCTATTTCGCGCTGGCGCTGATCATCTCCTGGGGCATTCGCACGCTGGAGCGCCGCATGGCGCGCGGCCTCGACGGAGTGCGTGTCTGATGGAATGGGTCAAATAATGGACTGGGATTGGAACTTCGTCCGGGAGATTATGCCGACCCTGATCCAGGGGGTGAAGATCACCATCCTGGCGACGGTGCTCGGCTCGGTCCTGGCGGCGATCGTTGGGCTTGGGATCGCGCTGGCGCGCCGCTCGGAGAACCGGATCGTTGCGCGCAGCGTCGGCTGGTTCGCCGAGTTCATCCGCGGCACGCCGCTCCTGGTGCAGCTCTATTTCATCTTCTACGTGCTGCCCGATATCGGCATCCTGCTGCCGCCGCTGGTGGCGGGCGTCATCGGGCTCGGCCTGCATTACGGCACCTACACGGCCGAGGTTTACCGCGCCGGCATCGACAATGTGCCGCGCGGCCAGTGGGAAGCTGCCAAGGCCTGCAATCTGGGCGGCCGCCATACCTGGACGCACATCATCCTGCCGCAGGCGATCCCGCCGATGATCCCGGCCTTGGCCAATTATTTCATCGCCATGTTCAAGGAGACGCCGCTACTGTCGGCGATTACCGTGCTGGAGCTGATGAACCAGGCCAAGAGCGTCGCCAACACCTATTACCGCTACATCGAGCCGATGACGCTGGTCGGCGCCTTCTTCCTCGTCATCAGCCTCTGCTCCGTCGTGCTGTTGCGCTGGCTGGAGCATCGCTACGGCAGGATCGAAAGATGAAAGTCATGAAAGCACTGCCCGAGATCCGTCTCGAAACGGCGCGTCCTACGCTGGATACGCGTCCGCTGGAAAAGCGCGTCGGCCTGATTGCTTTAGCCACCGACCACACCAGCGAGGTGGACTTCCGCCGCATGGTGGCGAGCGAGCGGATCGGCATCTATGTCGCGCGCATCCCCTACGCCAATCCGACGACGCCGGAAAATCTGCGCAAGATGCAGCCGTCGCTTTCGGCGGGCGCGGCGCTCATCCTGCCGGACGAGCCGCTCGATGCCGTGTGTTATTCCTGCACGTCAGCCTCGGTGGTGATCGGCGACGCCGAGATCGAGCAGGCGATCCATGCAGCCAAGCCCGGCGTGCCCGCCGTCACGCCGCCGATGGCCGGCGTGCGCGGCCTGAACGCTTTCGGGGTGAAGCGCATCAGCATCCTGACCCCCTACACCGTCGAGACCAGCCGGCCGATGGCCGCTTATTTCGCGGCGCATGGCTTCGACATCCAGAGCTTCTCCTGCCTCGGTTTCGAGGACGACCGCGAGATGGCGCGCATCACGCCGGCGTTCCTGGTCGAGCTGGCGCGCAAGGTCACGCATCCGCAGGCCGATGCGCTGTTCGTCTCATGCACCGCGCTGCGCGCCGCGCTCGCGGTTCCAGCTATGGAAGAGGCGATCGGACGTCCGGTCGTCACCAGCAACCAGGCCAGCGCCTGGAACTGCCTGCGGCTGTGCGGCGACGAGGTGCCCCGACCCGAGTTCGGCCGGCTGTGGACGAAGCCGCTGGCCAAGTGAACGAGTGCCTGTGATCGAAATGATTGTTGAGCTTCAGCATATTCGCGCGGCGCGCGAACGCATTGCCGGCAAGATTGAGCGGACACCCACGGTGCTGTCGCAAAGCCTCTCGGACCGCGCGGGCCGTCCTGTTCATCTCAAGCTGGAGCATCACCAGACCACCGGCGCGTTCAAGCTGCGCGGCGCTTCCAATGCGATCGCAGCGTTGAGCGCGGAAGAAAAATCGCGCGGCGTCGTCGCCGCCTCGACCGGCAATCACGGCCGCGCTCTGGCGCATGCGGCGAAGCTCGAAGGCATCCGCGCGGTGATCTGCATGTCGAGGCTGGTGCCGGAAAACAAGCTCGACGCCATCCGTCGCCTGGGCGCGGATATCCGCATCATCGGCAACAGCCAGGACGACGCGCAGCAGGAAGTCGACAGGCTGGTGGCGGATGAAGGGCTGGTCATGCTGCCGCCCTTCGATCATCCCGATATCGTCGCCGGGCAAGGCACGCTCGGGCTGGAAATCATGGAGCAGGTTCCCGACGCGGCAAGCGTGCTGGTGCCGCTCTCCGGCGGCGGGCTGGCGGCCGGTGTTGCGGCGGCCGTCAAAGGCGTGAGCCCGCGCACCAAAGTCGTCGGCATCTCGATGGCGCGCGGTGCTGCGATGAAGGCCAGCCTCGACGTCGGCCGGCCGGTGCAGGTCGAGGAATTGCCGACACTGGCGGATTCGCTCGGGGGCGGCATCGGGCTCGACAACCGGCTGACCTTCGCCATGTGCCGCGACTTGCTGGACGACGTCGTCCTGCTTTCCGAGGAGGAGATCGCGGCCGGCATCCGCCATGCGTATGAAGAGGAGCGTGAGATTGTCGAAGGCGCCGGGGCCGTCGGCATCGGCGCGCTGCTTGCCGGCAAGGTCAAAGTGAGCGGCCCGACGGTTCTCATCCTCTCCGGCAAGAACATCGACATGGGCCTGCACCGCCGCATCGTCTGCGGCGAGACAATCGCGGAGCGCGCAGCATGAACCGCATAACCATCCTCACCGAGGCGGAGCTTCGCAAGATCGTGACACTCGATCTGGACGCCGTCGCCTGCGTCGAGAACGCTTTTCGCGCCTTGGCCACGTTGCCGGTGGCGATGCCACCGATCCTCCGGCTCGACATTCCCGAGCATCGCGGCGAGGTCGACGTGAAGTCCGCCTATGTGCCCGGCATAGACGGTTTCGCCGTCAAGATAAGCTCCGGTTTCTTCGACAACCCGACGCTCGGGCTGCCGAGCGGCGGCGGCATGATGGTGTTGCTTTCGGCCAAGACCGGTGTGGTCGAAGCGCTGTTGCTCGACAATGGCTATCTCACCGATATCCGCACGGCCGCCGCCGGCGCGGTCGCGGCCAGGCATTTGTCGCGCCAAGACTCCAGCGTGGCCGCGATCTTCGGCGCCGGCCTGCAGGCCGGCCTGCAGTTGGAAGCGCTGCGTCTCGTCAGGCCGATCGAGGAAGCGCGCATCTGGGCGCGCGACGCTGCCAAGGCTGAAGCCACCGCCGCGCGCCTGCGCGAGAAGCTCGGTATCCTCGTGCGGGCCGAGCCGGATGCGGCGAACGCGGCAGCGGGCGCCGACATCATCGTCACCACTACGCCGTCGACCGAACCGCTGGTCAAGGCCGGTTTCGTCACCGCCGGCCAGCACATCACCGCCATGGGCTCGGATGCCGAGCACAAGAACGAGATCGCGCCGGCGATCCTGCGCATGGCCGATCTCTATGTCGCCGACAGCGCCAAGCAGACGCGGCGCCTGGGCGAGCTCCATCACGCCATCGAAGCGGCGGTCTTCGCCGCCGACGCCGAGGTCACGGAACTCGGCCAGATCATCGCCGGCAGCAAGCCCGGACGGCGCTCGGCCAGCGACATCACCATCGCCGACCTCACCGGCACCGGCGTGCAGGACACCGCAATCGCCACTTTGGCTCGCGACCGGGCGCGCACCGCCAATGCCGGGCTCAATTTCGAAAGTTGATGCTGGCCGCCAGGCCCAACAAACGAGGACAACAAAATGCAGCCAAACCTGAAATTCTCGCGGAGCGAATTTGCCGATCGCCTCGCCAAGACGCGAAAAGCCATGGAGGCTAAGGGCGTCGATCTGCTGATCGTCAGCGATCCTTCCAACATGGCCTGGCTGACAGGCTATGACGGCTGGTCATTCTATGTGCATCAGGCCGTCATCGTGCCGCCTTCCGGCGAGCCGGTCTGGTACGGCCGCGGCCAGGACGCCAACGGCGCCAAGCGCACCGCCTATCTCGCGCATGACAACATCATCGGCTACGCCGACCACTATGTGCAGTCGACCGAGCGGCACCCGATGGATTACCTCGCCAGCGTGCTGGCCGAGCGCGGCTGGGACAAGCTCAGCATCGGCGTCGAGATGGACAATTACTGGTTTTCGGCTGCGGCTTTCGCGTCGCTGCAGAAGCACCTGCCCAATGCCCGCTTCGCCGACGCCACCGCGCTGGTCAACTGGCAGCGCGCGGTGAAAAGCCCGACCGAGATCGAATACATGCGCAACGCCGCCCGCATCGTCGAGGCGATGCACCAGCGCATCGTCGACAAAGTAGAGGTCGGCATGCGCAAATGCGACCTGGTCGCCGAGATCTACGATGCCGGCACGCGCGGCGTCGCCGGCATCGGCGGCGACTATCCGGCGATCGTGCCGCTCTTGCCATCGGGCGCGGACGCCTCGGCGCCGCATCTCACCTGGGACGACAAGCCGATGAAGGTGAACGAAGGCACGTTCTTCGAGATCGCCGGCTGCTACAATCGCTACCACTGCCCGCTGTCGCGCACTGTCTTCCTCGGTAAGCCGACGCAGGCGTTCCTCGATGCCGAGAAGGCCACACTTGAGGGCATGGAAGCAGGTCTGGCCGCGGCCAAGCCGGGCAATGCCTGCGAGGACATCGCCAATGCCTTCTTTGCGGTGCTCAAGAAATACGGCATCGTCAAGGACAACCGCACCGGCTACTCGATCGGTCTTTCCTATCCGCCGGACTGGGGCGAGCGCACCATGAGCCTGCGCCCCGGCGACCGCACCGAGCTCAAGCCCGGCATGACCTTCCATTTCATGACTGGACTGTGGCTGGAGACGATGGGGCTGGAGATCACCGAGTCCATTCTCATTACCGATACCGGCGTCGAATGCCTGGCCAATGTGCCGCGCAAGCTGTTCGTGAAGGACTGAGCCGATGTCCGCTTTGCGTCCGTCGCCGATCGCGCCGACCGTCGACTTCGAGCGCGACGGCGTCCAGCACGGCTTCCTGCGCCTGCCCTACAGCCGCGACGATTCCGCCTGGGGATCGGTAATGATCCCGGTCTGTGTCGTGCGCAACGGCAAGGGCTCGACGGCGCTGCTCACCGGCGGCAATCACGGCGACGAGTATGAGGGGCCACTGGCGCTTTACGACCTCGCCCGCACGCTCGATCCGAAAAATGTCTCCGGCACGGTCATCATCGTGCCGGCGATGAACTATCCGGCCTTCCGGGCCGGCACGCGTACCTCGCCGATCGACAAGGGCAACATGAACCGCTCTTTCCCCGGGCGACCGGACGGCACGGTGACGGAGAAGATCGCCGACTATTTCCAGCGCGAGCTGCTGCCCCGCGCGGACATCGTCTTCGACTTCCACTCGGGCGGCAAAACGCTGGACTTCGTGCCGTTCTGCGCGGCGCACACGCTGCCGGACAAGGCGCAGGAGAAAAAGGCTTTCGCCGCGGTCGAGGCTTTCTCGGCGCCGTTCTCCATGCGCATGACCGAGATCGACGCGGTCGGCATGTATGACACGGCCGCCGAGGAGATGGGCAAGGTCTTCGTCACCACCGAGCTCGGCGGCGGCGGAACCTCGCGCGCCGAGACGGTGCGGATTGCCAGGCGCGGCATCCTCAACGTGCTGCGCCATGCGGGTATCGTAGATGGTGCGGTCGAGAAGGACAGAACTCAGTGGCTGGACATGCCTTCCGGTGATTGCTTCGCCTTCGCCGAGGATGACGGCATGATCGAGACGATGGTCGATCTCGGCGAACCCGTGAAGGGCGGCCAGGTTGTCGCGCGCATCCATTCGGTCGGCCGAACCGGGCAGGCGCCGCAGGAGATCAGGGCCAGGATGTCGGGACTGCTCGCCGCGCGTCACTTCCCGGGCCTGGTCAAGGCGGGCGACTGCGTCTCGGTGCTGGGCGTGGCCGTTCGGGAATAGTCCTGGCGCGGCGCCCTACTGCACCACGCGCTTCTCGAGCTTGCGGGCGAGCGTGCGCCGGTGCAGGCCGAGCCGGCGCGCGGTTTCGGAGATGTTGAAGCCGGTCTCGACCAGCGTTTCGTGGATGCGCTCCCATTCGAGATTCTTGATCGAGGTGGGGCGGCTGGTGAGCGGCACCGAAACGTCGCCCTCGGCGCGACCGAAGGCGGCTTCGATGTCATCGGTGTTGGCGGGCTTGGCCAGATAATGGCAGGCGCCGAGCTTGATCGCCTCGACCGCGGTGGCGATGCTGGCAAATCCCGTCAGCACGACGATGCGCATCGACGGATTGCGGGCGCTGAGCAGCTTGACGCATTCGAGCCCCGATCCCGCTCCGAGCTTAAGATCGACGACGGCATAGGCCGGTACGGCCGTGTCCAGCGCGACCAGCAGCGCCTCGCGGTCGTGACAGACCACGACGTCGTAGTCGCGCTTTTCGAAGGAGCGTTTGAGCGTGCGCGCGAAGGTCGCGTCGTCCTCGACGACAAACAAGGATCGATCAGGCTTCACGATCGTCTCCATCGGTCAGCGCCGCCAGCGGCAGCGAAAGGGTAACGCAGGCGCCCTCCGCCATGTTGCGCGCCGAAACGTCGCCACCAAGCTTGCGCACCACATTGAACACCAGGAAGAGGCCCAGGCCGCCGCCCGGACGCCCCTTGCTCGACATATAGGGCTGGCCGAGCGTTGCCAGAATATCCTTGTCGAAACCCGGTCCTCGATCCGTGACGGAGAGCACCAGCTTCTCATCCTGCCGCTCGGCAGTGATGCCGACCCAATCGTGCGATGCTTCCTGCGCATTGTCGAGCACATTGAAGATCACTTGTTTCAGCGCCGTGTCGGACACGATCGGCTCGTCCGGCTCGAAACCATTGCCGTAGTCCAGCTCGATAGGCTGGCGGCTGACGCGCCATTCCTCGACGAGATCGTCGAGGAACCGGCGGATCGTGGTGCGGATGGTGCCCTCGCCCCGCGCCTGGCCGGAGGACATGAGAATGCCCGTGACGATGCCTTTGCAGCGCTCGATCTGGGCTTGCATCTCGGCCACGTCCTCGGAAAGCTCGCGGTTGCGCTTGACGCCGCGCATCTGGCGCCAGTCGGACAGGATGACCGATATGGTCGAGAGCGGTGTGCCCAGTTCATGCGCGGCACCCGAGGCCAGCAGGCCCATCCGCACGATGTGATCTTCCTCGGCCGAACGCTGACGCAGGTCGGCGAGATAGGCATCGCGTTCGCGCAGATTGCGGTTGATGCGCGTCATGAAGATTACGATCAGCCCGGCCGCGAGCACGAAGCAGATAAACATTCCGCGCAGATGCAGCGCCAGGAGATCGCTGCCGCCGTGATGCGGGAGCGCGATCGGCTGGAAAACGAAGATGAGGAAGATGAAGCAGGCAGAGGCCGCCACCACCAGGAGCCAGGTCGACCATGGGGCCAGCAGCGCGGCGCCGAGCGTGATCTGCAGCAGATAGAGCGACACGAAAGGATTCGAGGCGCCGCCGCTCAGGTAAAGCTGCGTCGTCAGCGCCGCCATGTCGAAGATCAGCGCGACGAAGAGCTGCGCGTTGGAGATGCGGCGGTTGCCGCGCAGGGCGAGCAGGCTGAAGATGTTGAGCCCGACGAGGAAAAGCACCACGCCCGCCATCTCGGTGAGCGGCAGCGGGATGGAGAACCAGTACTGCGTCACCAGGATGGTCAGCACTTGCCCCGCCACCGCCAGCCAGCGCAGCTGGATGAGCAGGAGCAGGTTCTTCCTGTTCGTGACGTCGGCGTTCGAGGCGGGGCCTCCCTGCCCGGTCGGAGGAACCGTCAGGAACGGCTTGTCGTGATGGGGCCACGCGATCGAGATGCTCATTTCGGCGCTTCCCGCTGGGGCCGGCCGGCGAAGACCTGACTGGCAAGCGCCACCGCCAGCATCCCTGCCAGGGCAAACCAGGTCAAGGCATAGACCAGATGGCTGTTGCGGAAGGTGACGACGGTGAGCCCGCCGCGCGGCCAGCCAGCAGCGCCGGAGGCTTCGGCATCGACGAAATAGGGCGCGACATCCGCCAGGCCGCGCGCCTTGGCGATGGCATCGACGTCGCGCGAATACCAGCGATCGGCAGCAGGATCGTTGCTGCGCAGGAAACCGCCGCCGGGCTCGCTGATGCGCAGCAGGCCGTCAACCGTCGCCGGCGAGGTGAGCGCGGCATTCTCTCGCTCGAACTCCGTCTTGCGCTCTTGCGGGATGAAGCCGCGGTTGACGAGGACCGTGAAACCGCGGTGATCACGCATCGGCATCAGCACCCAATAGCCGCCGCCAAGCTCGGTCACCGCCTGCACCAGCGTGTTGGTGCCCCCGAGGAAATGCCCGGCCAGGCGCACATGGCGATATTCGTAGTCCGGCGCGCTCAACCCGCTCCAGTCCTGCGGTCCGGGCGCGTCGACGACCGGAGCATGGATGCGCTGGTCGACGCGGGCGATCAGGTCGAGCTTCCAGACCCGTCTTTCCAGCTGCCAGATGCCGAGCCCGAGAAACACCAGAACGCCGAGAAGCCCAAGCAGCGCAAGCAAGAATCGCGACGCGGAACCCTTCGAGGCCGCATGAGAGCCGATACCTGCCCGGCCGGTCATGTCCTTTGCCTCGACTTTGGCCCTCCCCGCGCCCGACGCGCCCGAAATGGGGTTCATGGCATCTCCCGCATCTCGTGGAGCGCGGGCATCATGTTGGCGTTGAGGTGGTACATCACCCAAAGCGAGCCGCTCAGCACGATGACGACGAGGGTCACCGTGAAAATGAGCGCCAGCATCGACCATCCGCCTTCCGAGGCGGGGTTCATATGCAGGAAGAAGACCATGTGCACCACGATCTGCACCACCGCGAACGCCATGATGATGATGGCCGTCGCCTGCTTGTTGTCGAGGGCGCCGGTCATGACCATCCAGAACGGGATGGCGGTGAGGATCACCGACAGGACGAAGCCGATCAGGTAGCCCCTCAGCGACCCGTGCGCGGCGCCGCCATGGGTGTGGTCGTGATCGGCATGATCATGAGCGCTCATCTGAGCATCCCCATCAGATAGACGAAGGTGAAGACGCCGATCCAGACGATGTCCAGGAAGTGCCAGAACATCGAGAGGCACATAAGCCGGCGGCGGTTGGCCTTGATGAGGCCGTATCGCGCGACCTGCACCATCAGCGTCAGCATCCAGACGATGCCGAAGGTGACGTGCAGGCCGTGCGTGCCGACCAGCGTGAAGAAGGACGACAGGAAGGCGCTGCGCTGCGGCGTCGCGCCTTCATGGATCATATGCGCGAATTCGTAGAGCTCGATGGAGAGGAACGCCAGGCCGAACAGCATGGTCACCGCGAGCCAGCCTTGCGTCGCGCCGACGCGGCCCTTGTCCATGGTCAACATGGCAAAGCCATAGGTGATCGAGGACAGGAGCAGCATGGTGGTATTGACCGCCACCAGGCCGAGATCGAACAGGTCCTTCGGCGCCGGACCCGCCGCGTAATTGCCGCCGAGCACGCCAAAGGCCGCGAACAGCATGGCGAAGATCAGGCAGTCGCTCATCAGATAGAGCCAGAAGCCGAGCATGGTGCTGCCGCCTTCGGCATGCGCATGCTCCTCTTCCAGGTGGAAGACCGGCTCTGAACCGGCCGTGATCGCCGTCGATGTCATGCTCAAGCCCTGACCCCCTCGGCGACGAGGAGCGTCGTCCTCGCCTCTTCCGTTTGGGCGACCTCGGACGCCGGGATGTCGAAGTCGCGATGATAGTTGAAGGTATGGCCGATCGCGGTGGCGATCAGGCAGACGAAGCTCAGCGCCGCCAGCCACCATATGTACCAGATCAGGCCAAAGCCCAGCGCGACGCTGAAGGCGGCGAGGATCACCCCTGTGCCGGTGTTTTTCGGCATATGGATCGGCCTGAAGCCGGAGAGCGGGCGCCGGTAGCCGGCCTTCTTCATGTCCCACCAGGCGTCGTTGTCGCGGATGATAGGGGTGAAGGCGAAATTGTAGGCCGGCGGCGGCGAGGAGGTCGACCATTCGAGCGTGCGGCCGTCCCACGGATCGCCGGTGACATCGACCAACTCGGCCCGCTTGCGGATGGAGACGAAGATCTGGACCAGGAAGGCGGCGATGCCGCAGGCGATCAGCACCGCGCCAAAGGCGGCGATCACGAACCAGATCTGCAGCGAGGGATCGTCGAACACGCGCATGCGGCGCGTCACGCCCATCAGGCCAAGGATATAGAGCGGCATGAAGGCGAACCAGAAGCCGAGCACCCAGCACCAGAACGAGACCTTGCCCCAGAACGGATCGAGCTTGAAGCCGAAGGCCTTGGGCCACCAATAGGCGATGCCGGCGAACAGGCCGAACAGCACGCCGCCGATGATGACGTTGTGGAAATGCGCGATCAGGAACAGGCTGTTGTGCAGTACGAAGTCGGCCGGCGGCACCGCAAGCAGCACGCCGGTCATGCCGCCGACGACGAAGGTGAGCATGAAGGCCACCGTCCACATCATCGGCAATTCGAAGCGGATGCGGCCGCGATACATGGTGAACAGCCAGTTGAATATCTTCGCGCCAGTCGGGATCGAGATGATCATCGTGGTGATGCCGAAGAAGGAATTGACGCTGGCGCCGGAGCCCATGGTGAAGAAGTGGTGCAGCCAGACGAGATAGGACAGGATGGTGATGACTATCGTGGCGTAGACCATCGAGGTGTAGCCGAACAGGCGCTTGCCGGAGAAGGTCGAGGTGACCTCGGAGAAGACGCCGAACAGCGGCAGGATGAGGATGTAGACCTCTGGGTGACCCCATATCCAGATGAGGTTCACATACATCATCGGATTGCCGCCGAAGTCGTTGGTGAAGAAGTTGGTGCCGACATAGCGGTCGAGCGCGAGCAGCGTGAGCACCGCCGTCAGCACCGGGAAAGACGCCACGATCAGCACGTTGGTGCAGAGCGAGGTCCAGGTGAAGACGGGCATGCGCATCATGGTCATGCCGGGGGCGCGCATCTTGATGATGGTGCAGATCAGGTTGATGCCGGACAGGGTCGTGCCGACACCCGCCACCTGCAGCGCCCATATGTAATAATCGACGCCGACATCGGGACTGTAATTGATGCCCGAGAGCGGCGGATAGGCCAGCCAGCCGGTACGGGCGAACTCGCCGACGAACAGCGAGGCCATCACCAGTATGGCGCCGCCGACCGTCATCCAGAAGCTGAAATTGTTGAGGAAGGGGAAGGAGACGTCGCGCGCGCCGATCTGCAGCGGCACGACGAAGTTCATCAGCCCTGTGACGAAGGGCATCGCCACGAAGAAGATCATGATCACGCCGTGGGCGGTGAAGATCTGGTCGTAGTGATGGGCGTTGAGATAGCCCTCGGAGCCGTTGAAGGCGATGGCCTGCTGCAGGCGCATCATGATGGCGTCGGAAAAGCCGCGCAAAAGCATGAGGAGGCCGAGCGCCATGTACATGATACCGATCTTCTTGTGGTCGACGCTGGTGAACCACTCGCGCCAGAGATAACCCCAGAGCCGGAAATAGGTGATGGCGCCGAGCACCGCGAGACCGCCCAACGCCACCACGATGAAGGTGACGACGACGATCGGCTCGTGCAGCGGCAGCGACTCCAGAGTGAGGCGGCCGAAGATGAATTTGGTCAGCGACTCAGGCATCCGCGATCCCTCACAATTCGAAGCGCAGCAGGCCGAGCGACGGCGCGCCGGCGTCGGCGCGGCGGCTGCCGGCGCCGGGCGCGAGCAGGCCAACGCCGCGTAGCGGGGACAGGTCCCTGAGCGGCCAGCCCCTGTCATCGTCATTACGGGCCGCGCGCGAAGCGGCGGCGGCCTCCTCCGCCGTGCAGATGCTTGCGACATAGGACGGACCGCTGCCGAACACCGCCCCGCGCCGCGCAAGCTTGTCATATTGCAGCGGCAGGGTGTTGCGCACGCCGGCCAGGCCAAGGCCGCCCTTGGCGTCGATCGACATCATCTCGTTCATGCACATCTTGCCGCGCTCGACGCACAGATTGAGGATCGCGCCATAGAGGTCGGGATCGACGGAGGCATAGTGGCGGACCGGCTCGTTCTCGCTCGGACGTTCGAGCTCGAGATAGGTCTCGCGGCTGAGCGTACCTTGAGCGTTTTTGGTCTGCGCCACCCACTCGCCGAAGGCCTGGTCGGAGAGACCGTGGAACGCAAAGCGCATGCCGGAGAAGCCGGCGCCGCTGTAATTGGCAGAGAAGCCGGTATAGGTGCCCGGCCTGTTGACGACGGCGTGCAGCTTGGTCTCCATGCCGGGCATGGCGTAGATCTGCCCGGCAAGGGCCGGGATGTAGAAGGAGTTCATCACCGTGGAGGAGGTGATGCGGAAGTCGATCGGCTGGTTGACCGGCGCCGCCAGCTCATTGACGGAGGCAATGCCGTAATCCGGATAGATGAAGAGCCATTTCCAATCGAGCGCGACGACCTCGACTCTGAGCGGCTTGTGATTCTGCGTGACCGGCTGTCCAGCCTCGATCCGGTCGATGCGCCGATAGGGATCGAGCAGATGTGTGCCGAGCCAGGTGAGCGCGCCGAGGCATATGATGACGAGCAGGGGCGCGGCCCAGATCACCAGCTCCAGCTTGGTCGAATGGTCCCAGTCCGGCGTATAGGTCGCCGTGGTGCTGGATTGCCGGTAGCGCCAGGCAAACAGCACGGTCAGAACCATGACGGGTAGGATGATGAGCAGCATCAGCAGGGTCGAGACGACGAGCAGGTCGCGCTGCTGCACTGCCACGTCGCCCGCGGGCGCCAGCACGACGAAGTCGCAGCCGCTGAGCAGCACGGCCAGCGGAAAAAGAAGCAAGGCTCCGGATCGTTTCATCAAACGCTGCCCTCGATGGGCCTGCAGCAGGTCTTTGCAGGTTGCGACGCGATATGTCCAACGGCTACTGCCGCCGTCACGGCGACGACATTGGACAATTTGTCCAATGCCGGATTGCTATGGCTTTGGCGAAAGTGTGCACGCATAATTGGATGACGACAACATCGCATCTGAATGACGACAAGGTCGCATTGGGATGACGACAACGTCGCATCTGGATGACGACAAACATCGCATCGGGACGACGACAATCGCGTTCCGAACTTGAGCTCGGTGGCGACGGACGAGATGGCTGAAACTTCGACTGGCGAAACTGACAGCAGACTGATCGGCTCGCATCACGGCCAGGTCAGCGCGGGCGACATCGCGGTCGGCGTGATCATCGGCAGAACGTCGGAATTCTTCGATTTCTTCGTCTACGCGATCGCTTCCGTGATCGTGTTCCCCAAGCTTGTGTTTCCAACGCACGACCCGCTGGTCGGAACGCTCTATTCCTTCGCCATCTTCGCGCTTGCCTTCATCGCGCGCCCGTTCGGCACCGTGCTGTTCATGGCGATCGACCGCGCCTATGGCCGCGGCGCCAAGCTGACGATCGCGCTGTTCCTGCTCGGCACCTCGACCGTCGCCATGGCGTTCCTGCCCTCCTATGAAGATGTCGGCGCGGTCGCCGCCTGGCTGCTGGCGCTTACCCGGTTCCTGCAGGGCCTTGCGCTTGGCGGGACTTGGGACGGGCTGCCCTCGCTCCTGGCGCTGAATGCGCCGCAGAACCGGCGCGGCATCTATGCGATGATCCCGCAGCTCGGCGCGCCGATCGGCCTCATCGTGGCCAGCTCGCTGTTTGCCTTCTTCGTTGCCAACCTCTCGGCCGAAGACTTCTTCGCCTGGGGCTGGCGCTACCCCTTCTTCGTCGCATTCGCCATCAATGTCGTGGCGCTGTTTGCCAGGTTGCGCATCGTGGTGACGCCCGAGTTCTCGAAACTCTATGAGAGCGGCGACCTGCAGCCAACCCGCATCAGGGATATGATCCGCACAGAAGGCCGTAACGTCGTCGTCGGCGCCTTCGCGCCGCTGGCGAGCTTCGCCCTGTTCCACATGGTGACTGTGTTCCCGCTGTCCTGGGTGTTCCTGTTCACCAATGAAGGGCCGGAGCGTTTCCTGGTCATCGAGGCGGTGAGCGCGCTGTTCGGCATCGCGGCGATCGTCGCATCAGGCCCGCTGGCCGACCGCGTCGGACGTCGCGCCCTGCTCGGCGGCGGCGCCGTCGCCATCGCCGCATTCAGCGGCTTTGCCCCGCAGCTTCTCAACGGCGGCACGGTCGGCGAGACGGTGTTCATGGTGCTGGGCTTCATCCTGCTGGGCCTGAGCTTCGGGCAATCCTCGGGCGTCGTCGCATCGAGCTTCTCGCGCCGGCACCGCTATACGGGCTCGGCGGTGACGTCGGATCTCGCCTGGATGTTCGGCGCCGGTTTCGCGCCGCTTGCCGCGCTGCTGTTGGCCGGCACTTTCGGCCTAATCGCCGCCGGCGCCTATCTGCTTTCGGGCGCCGCCTGCACGCTGATCGCGCTCTGGATCGACAGGCAGGCACGCCAGGCCGACTGAACGCCCAGCAGGCTCGGTTTGCGGCCGCTAACTGCGATCAGACCTGGTAAAAATCCCGATACCATTCCACGAAGCGCGGGACGCCGATTTCGATCGGGATGCTGGGCTTGAAGCCGGTCACCTCTTCGAGCGAGGTCACATCGGCGAAAGTTGCCGGCACGTCGCCCGGCTGGAGCGGCATCATATTGCGGATGGCCTTGCGCCCGAGCGCTCCTTCCAGCACGTCGATCAGCCGATTCAGCTCGATGGGCGAGCTGTCGCCGATGTTGTGGATCCGGAACGGTGCATTGCTTGTCGCAGGATCCGGCGCGGCATTTGTCCAATCGGGATTGGGCGTCGCTGGATGATGCATGACACGGACCACCCCTTCGACGATGTCGTCGATATACGTGAAATCGCGCTGCATGTTGCCATGGTTGAAGACGTCGATCGGCTGGCCGGCGAGGATGGCCTTGGTGAAGATGAACAAGGCCATGTCGGGCCGTCCCCACGGACCGTAGACGGTGAAGAAACGCAAACCCGTCGTCGGCAGCCCGAACAGATGGCTATAGGTGTGGGCCATCAGCTCGTTCGCCTTCTTGCTGGCGGCATAGAGGCTGAGGGGATGGTCGGCGGAATCATGCACCGAGAACGGCATGCGCGTGCTGCCGCCATAGATCGAGCTCGACGACGCATAGACAAGATGGCCGACCGAGGTCTGCCGACACCCTTCCAGAATGTTGAGGAAGCCGTTGAGATTGCTTTGCGCGTAGACGTGCGGATTGATCAGCGAATAGCGGACTCCCGCCTGCGCGGCGAGATTGACGACGATCTCCGGCGCGGCGGAGGCAAAGACCGCCGAGATACCATCGCGGTCGGCGAGATCGACATGCTCGAAACGAAAGTTGGCGAACCCTTTCAGCCGCTCCAGCCTCGCCTGTTTGAGCGTGACGTCGTAATACTCGCTCATGGAATCGAGGCCGACAACCTGCCGGCCTTCGGCGAGCAGCCTCTGGCAAAGGTGAAAACCTATGAAGCCGGCCGCGCCGGTAATCAGGATCGGCCTGCTCGACGTCAATACATACCCCTAACGCTGCAGCCAAACCTTTCAGGCCATCGAGAACTTGCGCCTTTTATGGCAGGCCTGCAATGAATTCAACGATCCGCTTTCTTTCGCCGCTCCAATGATGCCGCCCCGTGCGGCCGTTTCCGCCAGGGTAAGGCCGGCGGAAATGTGATCTCAAGCCGACGCTGATATGCGAGCGTGATCAGCGGTCGAGCCCTTCCGCACGGAATGAGATTGCGCGCATAGCCCGAAGTGGGGATTTGGTTTTCTTGGTGATCTCTGTTCCTTGAGGCAAACTCCCACCCGGGCTGTCAGGAGGAGACATGAGAGCACGCGCGGCGACGGTCGGAGACCTCGAAGATGTTTTCCGCGGCCTGTCCAAGCGAATATCGGACGAATATGTGGCGGCCGGCAAGGACAGCAAAAGCGCCTATGACAATCTGATGATGAACCTGAAGGAAGGCCGGGCGCATGCGCTCGCGCAGGACGACAGGACGGTTGCGATCATCGCCTGGCATGAGCACGCGGATGCCGCCGATACGCTCTTTGCCGCGCGGGAGGATTTCTTCAACGCTGCGACGGTCCGCTTCTGCAAGCGGCATATCCGCCATGTCCAGGCGCTCGCCGGCAATCTTCCCATCCATTCGCGCAGCTGGCTGGACAGGCCCGACGTCGCGAAATGGTTCCGCGTGATCGGCTATATCGACCGGGGGCGGGAGAACGGCGCCACCCTGTTCGAGCTGCCGCCGGCCGCCAACGGCTGAGGGCAGCTGACAGACCGCCTCCGGATTTGCCGGTGCGCCGCCCTCTGGCGGCGGCGTCCTCGCCCATCACTGCGGTTGTCACAGGCTCACGAGCCGAACCAGCGCGACCGTCGACTCGAGCCGAACTTTTCCTTGTCGGCACGCAACGCCACCGAAGGCTCGTAGTAGTTGCCTGTCGGCGCGGGGCCAGAAAAGAAATCGACCTCGACCTTGCCGATGCGGCCGCCACCGAATTCGATGTAACAGGTGCCGAAGCCGTCATAGAGCATGCCGTTTCCGCTGCCACGCAGCTTGGCGACGAGTGCTGAGGCAACGGCGCGCGCGGCACCTTCGGCGAAGACGCCGGCCTTGGGCGTCCCGGTGTTGGCGCCGTCACCGACCGCGTAGACATTCCGGTATTTCGTCTCGAGCGTGCGCGGGTTGACCGGGATCCAGCCGTTCTCCGACATCCCGCTTTCGAGCACGACCGGCGGCACCCGATGCTTGGGCACGCCAAGGAAAAGCTCGAAAGGCATTTCCGAGCCGTCGTCGAGCACCGCCACGTTTCGGCTATTGTCGACCGAGGCGACGCGATGGCTGGGAATGAACTTGATGCCGCGCTCGGCGAAAGCCGCAAGCAGCGCCTTCGAGGTATCGGGCGACGGCGGCACCGGGCTGCCGAGCGGCAGCACCAGCGATATCTCACAGGCCTCCCGCACGCCTTGCCGCACCAGATAGTCATGCAGCATCAACACGCATTCGCTCGGGGCCGGCGGGCATTTGTAGGGCGCGCCGCAGACGCCGACCATCGCCCTGCCTCTCTTGAAGCCCGGCAACACGTCGCGCAGCCGCTCCGCGCCGGCAACCGAATAGAACTCGTTGGTGCCCGACAGCCCAGGCGTAGCGTCGAAATCATATTCAGCGCCAAGCGCGACAATCAGGTAATCGGCATCGTAGACACCGTCGTCGGTGGTGACACGGCGCCTTTCTGGATCGATCGCGGTGATGGTGCGCCTCAGCAATTTCACGCCGGGCTTGGCGTAACGGTTGTAGGGCAAGTGGACCGCCTCCGCCGCCTTCAGGCCGAACATCACGTCGAGTTTCGAAAAGCCGAACACGAAGGCGTCGCTCTTGTCGATGAGCGTGACATCGATGCCGTCGCCCATTGCCTCGGACAGCAGGGTCGTCAGTTCCAGGCCGCCAAAGCCCGCTCCCACGACGACGATGCGCGGTTTGTTTGCAGTGCTCATCTCGGTTCCCCACGTCTTGGCGCCATGCAGAAGCGCCGGATTTGAATTTGCTCACTGTCTTTCGGTTGTGTGGCGGCGGGGATGTGTCTCTCACGTCCTCGCCGCCGATGCCCGGCGCCTCAGACCTCGATGCCTGACCTGTCAGGTCAGCACTGGCTGCGGCACGATGCGGATATAGGGTTTCGGTTCCTTCCAGCCCTGCGGATAGAGCTGCTTTGCTTCATCGTTCGACACCGAACCGGCGATGATGACGTCGTCGCCGGGCTTCCAGTTCACCGGAGTCGCCAGGCGATGCTTGGCCGTCAATTGCAGGGAGTCGACGACGCGCAGCACCTCGTCGAAGTTGCGGCCCGTCGTCATCGGGTAGGATATGACGAGCTTGATCTTCTTGTCGGGGCCGATGACGTAGACATTGCGAACCGTCTGATTGTCGGCGGCGGTGCGGCCGTCGGCGCTGTTGCCCGCCGACGCCGGAAGCATGTCGTAGAGCTGCGAGACGGCGAGTGTCGGGTCGCCGATCATCGGGAAGTTCGGCGCCATGCCTTGCGTCTCGGCGATGTCCTTCGCCCAGCCGGCATGCTTCTCGACCGGGTCGACGGACAGGCCGATGACCTTGACGCCGCGCTTGTCAAATTCGGGCTTGAGGCGCGCCATGTAACCGAGCTCGGTGGTGCAGACCGGCGTGTAGTCCTTGGGATGCGAGAACAGGATGCCCCAGTCCTTGCCCAGCCACTCGTGGAAGGAGATCGGACCTTGCGTGGTGTCGGCGGTGAAGTCGGGGGCGATGTCTGCGATACGGAGTGACATGGTTGTGTTCCTTTCCGGTTGGAATTCGATTGCGGCGCTAAATTAGGAAATTTATGTTCCGCCAGCGTTCCCCGACGACGGCCGCCCGGTGACGGCTTCGGCGGCGGTGCCCTTTCTTCCGGACGGTGCATGCATGCGCGTTTCGATCCACCTCCTCGGCCGGTTCGCCGTCAGCGTCGATGACCGGGTGGTCCCTGCGGCCGAGTGGCGGCGCGACCGCGCCGCGGCTTTGGTCAAGCTGCTTGCCTTGCGGCCTGGACATCGCGCCCACCGCGAGCAGATCATGGAGACCTTCTGGCCAGACGCGGACCCCGACGCCGCCGGCGCCAGCCTGCGCAAGGCGGTCCATTTCGCACGCCGCGCGCTGGGCAGCCACGACCTGATCGAGGTGAGCAACGATATCGTGGCGCTCGCCCCGGATGTCGAACTGGCGATCGACACCGAGAGCTTCGAGACCGCCACGAAGGCCGCCCTGCGAGGCGGCGACAGCCGGGCCTTCGCACACGCCGCCGACCTCTACGGAGGCATGCTCCTGCCCGACGATCTGTTCGTCGAATGGCTGGACACTCCGCGCGCGCAACTGCAGCAGCGCTACAGCGACCTCCTGCGCGCCGGCAATCTCTGGCAGCGACTGATCGCGCTCGACCCGGCCGACGAGCAGGCGCAATGCGCGCTGATGCAGGCAGCACTCGATTCCGGCAACCGCGTGGAAGCGATCCGCCAATTCAATCAGCTTCGCGACAATCTGCATGCCGAGCTCGGCGTCGGGCCGAGCGCCGCCACCATCGCGCTCTACCAGAAGGCCCTGGCTCTGTCCGGCACGGAGATCGTCAGCCCGGTGGAGCAGATACGCACATCGCTCGCCTGGGGGCTGGTGCATCTGCAAAGCGGCGAATTCGACAAGGCAAGCGAGATCGCGCGGCAGACACGCGATCTGGCGCTGGGCGCCGATTTGCCGCGCGAGGTCGGCGAGGCGAGCGCGCTGCTGGGCATCGCATCGATGATGCAAGCCCGGTGGCCGCAACTGTTCCGGTCCGAATTCATCGAATGGGTCCGCGCCAAACCCGCCTTCGTTCAGCATGTCTTCGACGGTCATCTCTGCCTGTCAGAATTCTGCCTGTGCAGCGCGAAAGGCCACGCCGAGGTCGCGGGACTTGCCCGGGAATTGCTCAGCGTGGCCGAGGAGGCCGGATCGAGCGCGGGCCGCGGTCTCGCTTGCCTGCTGCTTGGAGAGGCCTCGCTTTTCTCGGGCGATCTCGACAGCGCCGAAGGCTTCCTCACGACGGCGGAACAATTGCTTCAGGAGGCGGATGCGGTGGCGGGCCGCGTGCTTGCAATCGAGCGACTGGCCGAGATCGCGCTGGAGCGCGGCCAAAGGTGGCGCGCCGGCCGTCTCATCCGCCGCGGCCTGGCGGATGCGGAGCGATCCTGGCTTTCCCCGCACCTGATCATGCGCATGCAGGCGCTGGCCGTGCGCGCCGCGTCAACACCCAAGATGGTGGCCGAGGAAATCCTCGCCGGCGACCGGCTGTTGACGCCAGGCGCTTGCCAACCCTGCTCGATGGCGTTGCGCACCGCATCGGCAATAGCGCTTGCCGAAGCCGGCGACCTGGAACAAGTGGACCGCCGCCTGAACGACGCCGAACGTATCGCCGGCATGTGGCAGGGTGGCCCTTGGGCCGCGGCGCTTTGGGAGGCACGCGGCGTGCAGCGGCGGGCGCAGAACAAGGAAGTGCGCGCGCTGGCCGCCTTCGAGGAGGCGGCAGGCCGCTACGAGGAGCTCGGGCGGCCACGCGACCAGGCACGCTGCCTCGCACGCATGAGCCCCGGCGGCTGATGCCCGATATTGGCTCGCGCGTAGCCCAGGCCTCCGCATGAAAGGCGTCTTCCCGGCAACGGCGACTTGCACAGAGCATTGTTTAGCGGAATTGTAGAAAAGGCAGCCGGCGAGCCGGCACGCCGGATGGGGTTTGGCTGCTGGAAATCGGGATGTTGCGCGTCTGCCTGGCTTTTGTCGCCATCGCTGCCCTGACGAGACCGTCAGGGGCGGAACCGCGCTCGTCCCATCTTTTCGACCGGTCCGACCTCGCGGCAGCCTATTCGGGCCAATCCGATCTCCTCACCGCATACACGACCGGCATGGCGCGCTACCGGCTTCAATATTCGGGCTCCGCGGCCCAGGCCGGTTTGGCCGCGCCGCTCGAGCCTCGCCTGCTGCGGCCTGAATTCCAGCAACGGACATGGCGCTCGGCGGACGGCAGCCTGCTGCAGGGCTTTGCCGGCAAAGGCGGCTTCCGGCTGACCACAGGCAACTGCGTGACCCGCATCTGCACGGCCAGCGAGTGCAGCGAGGCCGGCTGGCCGCTCTATGCCTGCAGCGACGGGCGCAAGCGCAAGATGTCGGTCAACAGCTTCGTGACGGCAACATTCGACGGAGTCACCTACCGGCGGCTGAGCGCGCCGCAGGAGTGAAATTGGACGATCCGAAGCAGGTGACGGAGCCGCTTGCGCCCATCTCGCCAAGCGTGGCATCGGTTGCGGCGTTTTGAGACGTTCGAAGACAAAGATAGTGGCACGCCAACCCGACAGACGATCCGCAACAGCAAAGGTCAGCCTCGCCCGAGCGCTCTCCAAGCTTGGCTTCTGCTCGCGCACGCAGGCCGAGAATCTGGTCGCCGAGGGGCGGGTGCAAGTAAACGGCAGGACGGTGCGCGATGCCTTGCTGCGCATCGATCCCGACCACGACAGCATCGGTGTCGACGGCAAGCGCGTCGTTGCCGAGCGCAAGGTCTATCTGATGCTCAACAAGCCGCGCGGGCTGGTCACCACCCGCGACGATCCCGAAGGCCGCGGCACGGTCTATGACTGCCTGGAAGGGCTCGACCTGCCCTTCGTGTCGCCGGTCGGCCGGCTCGACAAGGCGAGCGAAGGGCTGCTTTTGCTGAGCAACGATACGCGCTGGGCGAACGGACTGCTCGACCCCGCCTCGCATGTCGACAAGACCTATCACGTGCAGATCGCCGCCTCGGCCGACAAGGCGATGCTAGAACGCTTTCGTCAGGGCGCCGTCGTCGATGGCGAGTTGCTTACGGCAAGCTCGATCGCGCTGTTGCGCAGCGGCGGGCGGACAGCCTGGCTGGAGATCGTGCTCGACGAAGGACGCAACCGGCAGATCCGCAGGCTGCTCGGCGCTTTCGACATCGAGGTGCTGAGGCTGGTACGAGTGGCGATCGGCGGCCTTCAGCTCGGCGGGCTTGCCAAGGGCAAGGCGCGGCATCTGACGAGCGAAGAGCTGGCAATCTTGTCGACTTGACGCGCCAGGCACTTCCCCTCACCCGGATTGCCAGCCGAATTGCGAAGGCTATTCGGGGCAATCCGACCTCTCCCCAAGAGGAGAGGAGGTCACCGGCGCCGAAGTCAGCCTCTTCTCCCCATGGGGAGAAGGTGGCCGCGAAGCGGCCGGATGAGGGGGAGCCCGCGCTCGCTACTTCTGGTTCCAGCGCCGGATGACCGGCTCGGTCAGATCGTGCTCGTAGCCCAGGATGCTGAGGCTGGCAGTGTCGAGCACGAAATGCTCGCCGCCTGCCGGCGGCAGGCCGACCCAGCGCGCCGCGAATACGCGCAGGAAATGCGAGCTGGAGAAGATGAGCACATTGCCGGCAATTGCGCGAAGCTCGGCGATGATGGTATCGGCGCGGGCGCCGACATCGGCAGCCGTCTCGCCCTGCGGACAGCCATCGCGAAACAATTGCCAGCCGGGGCGCCTGGACAGGATCTCCCTGGTCGTCACCCCTTCATAGGCGCCATAATCCCATTCCTGCAGGTCCGGCTTCTTCACCGCGCGCTCGCCGAAACCGGCGAGCCGGCAGGTGTCGAAGGCGCGCTGCGAGGGGCTGGACCAGATGGCCTGGAACGTCAGTCCCTTGAGCCGGTCGGCAACGGCGCGCGCGGCCTCCTCGCCTTTCGCCGTCAGGGGAATGTCGGTGCGGCCGGTGTGCCTGCCCGAGAGGCTCCATTCGGTCTCGCCATGCCGGACAAGATAGATCTCGGGATACGCGCTGCTCATCGAACGCCCTCTCGGCTGGATGTTTCGCCGAGGATCCGGCTCGCGCAGCCTATGCGGCGGCCGACAAAAAGAACAGGCCGCGGCAGAGCCGCGACCTGTCCGGCATCGGGAGGATGCCGTTTGTCTTCCGCAACTTCGGACGGCGATCAGGCAGGTTGCAGGCCGCCCGACAGCGCAAGGTCAGCCTCTTCCGGCAATTGACCGGCCATGGCGGCGGCGAATTGCTTCTGGTCGAGCTCGCCTTCCCAGCGGGCCACGACGATGGTCGCGACCGCGTTGCCGACGAAGTTGGTGAGCGCGCGGCATTCCGACATGAAGCGGTCGACGCCGAGGATCAGCGCCATGCCGGCGACCGGCACCGAGGGCACGACCGAGAGCGTGGCGGCCAAGGTGATGAAGCCGGCGCCGGTGATGCCGGCCGCGCCCTTCGAGCTCAGCATCGCGACGAGCAACAGCAGGATCTGGTCGCCGAAAGTGAGCGGCGTGTCGGTCGCCTGGGCGATGAACAGCGCGGCAAGCGTCATATAGATATTGGTGCCGTCAAGGTTGAAGGAATAGCCTGTCGGGATGACAAGACCGACCACCGAACGGTTGCAGCCGGCGCGCTCCATCTTGGCCATCAGGCCGGGAAGTGCCGCTTCCGACGACGAGGTGCCGAGCACCAGCAGCAGCTCTTCCTTGATGTAGCGGATCAGCGCCAGGATGGAGAAGCCGTTGTACCATGCGACGGCACCCAGAACGACGAGCACGAAGAGCAGCGACGTCAGATAGAAAGTGCCGATCAGGAAGGCGAGGTTAGCGATCGCGCCGATGCCGTATTTGCCGACGGTGAAGGCCATGGCGCCGAAGGCGCCGATGGGGGCGGCCTTCATCAAAATGGCGACGAGGCGGAAGACCGGCGCAGTCAACGCCTGGAGGAAATCGACGACCGGGCGGCCGCGTTCGCCGACCAGCGCCAGGGCGATGCCGAACAGCACCGAGAAGAACAGCACCTGCAGGATGTCGCCCTGCGCAAAGGCGCCGGTGATGGTGTCGGGAATGATGTTCATCAGGAAGCCGACGATGGTCGTGTCATGCGCCTTCTCGGTGAAGGTCGAGACCTTCGAGGCGTCGAGCGTGGCCGGATTGATGTGCATGCCGGCGCCAGGTTGGACGACGTTGGAGACGACGAGGCCGACGACGAGCGCCAGAGTCGAAAAGACGAGGAAATAGATCATCGCCTTGCCGGCGACGCGGCCGACCTTGTGCAGGTCGGAAACACCGGCAATGCCGGTCGCCACGGTGAGGAAGATCACCGGCGCGATCACCATCTTGACCAGCTTGATGAAGGCATCGCCAAGCGGTTTCAGCGAGGCGCCCAGGTCGGGATAGAAATGGCCAAGCAGGATGCCGGCGGCGATCGCCACCAGGACCTGGACATAGAGATGCCGGTAAAAGGGAACCTTGCCGCGCGGTTCGGCGGCAGCGATTGCTGTCTGCATGATATCCTCCATTCGGCCCCCGATCGAGACGCTCGACCTCCCTGGGGCTGTTGACCTCCACAGCCTCGCGGCTGCTGCGGATGCATTTGCAACGCGCGTGCCAGATGACGGCCGAAGCCTCGAAATACTGATTTTGTTGGCTTTTTCGAACCGAGGACGGGCGTCTTCGAGGACTCCGTGCGCTTATCCGCATAGGTCGAATTGTGCTTTGTGCGAATTCATGCACAGATGCGGCATGCTGCAACGCCCTGCCGCTGTCTTCGCCTCGACGCCCGAACTGCTCGCCGGGCGGGCACGCCGCGCCTGGCTATTGTTCGCGGCGGTGGCGCTGGCGATCGTCGCGGCAGCGCTTTACGGCGCAGGCCTCTATGGCCGCTCGACCGAGACCGAGGCCTTGGCCACGCAGGGACGCACCGACGCCAACCTCAAGGTGGCGTTGCTGCGCGCTGTGCTGGAAAACCCGCGCGCGCTGCCGCTGCTGCTGTCGGAGGATCAGCAGGTGCATGACGCGTTGAGCGAGCGCAGCCCTGCCTCGATCGACGTGCTCAACCGCAAGCTCGAAGGGCTGGTGTCGGGCACCAAGGCCTCGGTGCTCTATGTCACCGGCACGGACGGCTTGGCGATCGCCTCCAGCAATTGGCGCGAACCGGTGAGCTTCGTGGGCAACGACTATGGTTTCCGGGCCTATTTCTCGGGCGCGATGGAAACCGGCACGGCCGAATATTTCGCGCTCGGCAATGTCAGCAAACGTCCGGGCCTCTACATCTCGCGCCGCGTCGACGGCGCTTCGGGGCCGCTCGGCGTCGTCGTGGTCAAGATGGAATTCGACCAGCTCGAGGCCGACTGGCACGAGGCCAACCGCCCGGCCTATGTCAGCGACGAGCACGGCGTGGTGCTGATCACCAGCGTGCCCTCCTGGCGCTTCATGACGACGGCACCGCTGGCGGCTGCGGTCAGCGGCGCCATCCGCGCCAGCCAGCAATTCGGCGATGCGCCGCTGGTGCCCCTGCCGATCACGAAACCGCAACCGCTGAGCTCCGACGTCGCGCTGGTCCATGCCATCACGCCCGGGGGCAGCGACGCCGAGTATCTGCGGCTGTCGACCGCAGTGCCGTCGACGCCGTGGCGGCTCGACTATCTCGTTCCGGCCGAGGCGCCGATCGCAGCGGCGCAGCGCGAGATGCGGCTGCTGACGCTAGGTATCCTCGTCCCGCTCATCGCCTTTGCCGCCTATCTGTTGTGGCGCCGGCAATCCGGCCAAATGCGGATTGCCGCGGAACAGGCCGCGCGGGTCGAGCTCGAGCGCCGGGTCGTCGAGCGCACGCAGGACCTCAGCCTGGCGCGCGACCGGCTGCAGGCCGAGATCGCCGACCATCGCAGCACGGAGGCGAAGCTGCAGGTGATGCAGCAGGAGCTGGTCCAGGCCAACCGGCTTGCCACGCTTGGCCAGGTCGCTGCCGGCGTCGCGCATGAAATCAACCAGCCGGTGGCGACGATCCGCGCCTATGCCGACAATGCGCGCGTCTTCCTGGAGCGCAAGCAGGGGGCCTCGGCCGAAGAGAACCTTGGCGCCATCGCCGCGCTGACCGAGCGCATCGGCTCGATCACCGAAGAGCTGAAAGCCTTTGCCCGCAAGGGCCGCACCGCCGCCGAACCGGTTGAGCTGCGCGGCGTGATCGAAGGCGCCGTGGTGCTGCTCAGGAGCCGCTTCGCCGGCCGGCTGGACGCGCTGGCGATCACGCTGCCGCCGCCGGCGCTGAAGGTGATGGGCAACCGGCTGCGGCTGGAGCAGGTGCTGATCAACCTGTTCCAGAACGCGCTGGAGGCGCTCGATGGCCGTGATGGCGCGCTGGTCGAAATCTCCGCCACCGAAACCGCCGAAGACGTGGCGCTGGTCGTTTCCGATAACGGGCCGGGCATCCCGCCCGCGATCCTGAAATCCCTGTTCACGCCCTTCAACACCTCGAAGGAAAGTGGCCTCGGGCTCGGCCTCGTCATCTCCAAGGACATCGTCGCCGATTATGGCGGGCGCATCGAGGTTTCGAGCAGCGGCCAAGGCACACGCTTCACCATCCATCTGTCGAAAGCCGGCGCAGCATGACCAGGCATGACCCAGCACCGGTGATCCTGATCGATGACGACAGCGATCTGCTCAAGGCGACAAGGCAGACGCTGGAGCTTGCCGGCTTCGCGGTGTCGGCTTACGCGGTGGCGAGCGAAGCTTTGGCGACGCTCGACAGGAATTTCGCGGGGGTGATTGTCTCGGACATCCGCATGCCGGAGATCGACGGCCTGCAGCTTTTCGACCGCGTGCTGCGGCTCGACCCCGACATTCCCGTCATCCTGGTCACCGGTCATGGCGATATCGCCATGGCGGTCAAGTCGATCAAGGACGGCGCCTACGACTTCATCACCAAGCCTTTCGCCGCCGACCGGCTGGCGCAGAGCGTTGCGCGCGCCGCGGAGAAACGCCGGCTGGTGATGGAAAACCGCGCTTTACGAGAAGCGGCAGAGCAGGCACAGGAGGGATTGCCGCTGATCGGCCAGACGCCGGCGATGGAGCGGTTGCGCCGGACATTGCGGCAGATCGCCGACACCGACGTCGACGTGCTGGTGACCGGCGAGACCGGCTCCGGCAAGGAGGTGGTGGCGAGCCTGCTGCATCGCTGGAGCCGCCGCGCCAAGGGCAATTTCGTCGCGCTCAACTGCGGCACTTTGCCGGAGACGGTCATCGAAAGCGAGTTGTTCGGCCACGAGCCCGGCGCCTTCACCGGCGCGCAGAAGAAGCGCGTCGGCCGTATCGAGCATTCGAGCGGCGGCACGCTGTTCCTGGACGAGATCGAAAGCATGCCGGCCTCAACGCAGGTACAGATGCTGCGCGTCTTGGAAATGCGCGAAGTGACGCCGCTCGGCACCAATGAGGTGCGCCCGGTCGACCTGAGGGTGGTCGCGGCAGCCAAGGTCGATCTCGGCGATGCCAGCCAACGCGGCGCTTTCCGCGAGGATCTCTATTACCGGCTCAATGTGGTGACGCTTTCGATCCCGCCGCTGCGCGAGCGGCGGGATGATGTGCCGCTGCTGTTCGGTTATTTCGCCGAGCGTGCCGCCGCCCGCTTCCGTCGCACCGTGCCGGCGATCTCCGCCGCGGTCCAGCGTCATCTGAGGGACCATGACTGGCCGGGCAATGTGCGCGAGCTCGCCCATTTCGCCGAACGTTTCGTGCTCGGGCTCGATGATGTCGGCGAAACGCCTTCCCGTGCGGCAATGGAGAGCGACGCCGCGATGCCGTTGCCCGAACGGCTCGATCGCTACGAGGCCGAGATCATACGCGAGACACTTGGCCGCAATGACGGCGACGTCCGGCGCACCATCGAGGCGCTCGGCATTCCGCGCAAGACCTTCTACGACAAGCTGCAGCGGCACGGCATCGTGCGCAGCGATTTTTCCAGGTAGATCAAGGGCCGAGATGGAGCATGATGTCGTCCGCAAACGCTTCACACTTTTCGGCGTCATGCCCGTGGGAACCGCAACGCCGCTACGCCGTTGAAACCGACCGGGAAACCGTGGCACGCGGGCATCAGCCGGGCGGCGAATGCATCGCAGTGGCGGCTTTGCCGGGTTGCGCTCGGCTGGCGTTGATGGTTTGTTGCCGCCCAGCGGAGAATAAATGATGCGCGAATCCCTCGGTCAAGACGAATACGGCTCGACCAGCCCCTTCGACCCGGAAGACTTGCCCAATCTCAATGCGATGGGCCCGGCGATGGGCGGCGGCAATGATTTCGAGAAATACGCGGTCGCCGTCATCATCGTCTTCGGCGCGCTGATCATTGGCGGCCTGATGGCCGCCTCCATGTCCTTCGGCCATCGCAACGGCTTCCTCTTCGCGCTCGGCGGCGCCACGGCGGCCTGGATTTCCGGCAATGCGCTGCTGCTCGACCGGCCGCGCATCTATGCGCTGTTCGTCGCCATTGCCGCCGTCATGCTGATCGCTTCGACCATCACGCTGGTCGTCTGAAAAAGTAATCCAGCTGGTTTGCGATAAACCAGCCCCCAGGCCTCTCGCATCAGGCCTCGGATAGCGCCACAGGTGCTTCGGCCTCCCATTCGACCACGTCGGCCTTGATCGGATGGTAAAGCATGGCCCGTTGCATGAATGCGGTGTGGTCTTCGTGAAAATAAGCCCTCATCGATGGTCGCCAGACGAACGTCCCGGGACCGAGATGGGGGTCCTTCGCCGTATTCAGATAGTTTCGCCTCCTTCGGCGCCAAGGCACGAACGGCCCGGTCCCGCCGATGTCCTCGATCCTGAGACCATGAACGCGCGCAATGGTCGGCACGAGGAATTCGTAGTGCCCACTCCATTCGCCTGTCGAGAGCGCCTCCTCGTAGACATCAATCAACCGCCTCGAAACCCGCATGATGGGCATAAATGCTCTCGTGAACCGTGATTTAGGGCACGGCCCATCCGCCGAGCCCCAGAACGTCCAGCGCGGATCGCGGCGGCGCGTATTGAGCGTCGTCGCCAGCAAGTCCACGCCGTTACTTGAAAACTGCTGAAAAAAATCGAGCCATCGGCCGGCAAAGTCGACGTCATATTCGAGGATCCAGACGAATTCCCGATTTGCGGACTTCGCCAAAGGGAAGAGGACGATGTCCATATAGCCCATCGACAAGTTCCCTTTATTCATGGCTTGCCGCACGCGCCCGGAGGTCCGGTCGATCTCGAATTCTCCTCGTCCGGCGACGAGGTCGCTCAACGTCCACGGATTATAGGCGAGCTGCCAGTCAATGACCTCCTCCGTTTCGTGGCGGAGACGGTCAAAATGAGCCTGTATTCGATCGTTCAGCACATGAGTTATGAAGATTCCTGCCTGCCGACTACCTGCCGATGGGCCGAGCAATGGCCGCTGAAAAGCCGCGAAGAGATTCATCGACAAGCGATCCTGCGGAAAAGCCGCGTCCATCCCTTGATTGCCTCCGCGGGTGCAGGCCGCCCGTCGTGGAGCCGAAGGGCCAGGGCCGATACGTCCGAATCGTCAAGCGGGCTAAAATCATAAAGGGCCCGGTCGAAGTCCTCGTAGAGATACTGATACTTCAGCAATTCGAACGCTCCCGGCTCCATCCTCTCGTAGAATTCGAGTTTGCTGGCCCTCTGCTCGCGACTTCGTACAACCCAGTCGAAATGGTAGATGTGGCAATCCGAGGGTGCGTACAAGACGTCGGATTCATTGAACGAGAAGCCCGGCGTGTGGATCTTCTTCCTGAATCTTACCGAATCGACGAGGAACCCTCTGAACTGAAAATCTTGCGGTGGCAGATTAGGCATATTCGCAGCAGAAACAGCCATGGAGTCGATAATTGCTACGGCGCGGCGCGGAACGGCGATCACCGGTTTGTTTGTCGGCGCCGCAACATCGCGCAGCCAGGTCAACAAGGCACGCGAGGGAAATTCATCGTCGTCCAACCGGAAGATACGCTTTGCGCGTGAAACGGCTGCAATCTTCGGCAGAATGCCTTCGACATAAGACCGCCCCCACCTGACGGATAGCTTGGTGGCCAAGTCTACTTTGCGAAGCACATCTTCTATGTATCGCGGCGACGAACGGCTATCGACGAAATACCGAATTTCAATCCCGAGCCGTCGATATTCTTCGGCAATTATCAGACTGTGCGGCGCTCCGTCACGCGTAGGAACCACCAAAGCAAAACTCTGACTCATTCATCGACAGCCGCTGTGGCGCCGCCCCGGAGGCTCGGCATGTTAAGGCATTCAGGGTCCGCTACTCCGCCTTCTAACGATTTTCAGTTAATCTTCAATGGCCTGAGCCATCGTAGCGCCGACGTGTCGTCCGGGATCGCATTCCCTGCCCGGGCGGTGACAACACCATCGCTGCGGTCGATTGGGTGACGCCGGCCGAGGCGGCACCCACTGCCATGTTAATTGGCCGACTGATTCAGAGGTCCCTGAGCCTAGTATCCCAGCGCCTCGCCGGCGGCCGCGCGGCTGTCGATGGCGCCATTGTAGCGGGCGCCGCCGCCCTTCTCGATCTCCGCCAGGCTCTTGCCGCCGACCAGGATGCCGGCCGCCTGGCCCCAGGTCTGGTCGCTGAGATCGAGATGATACCCCATTGCGGCAAGCAGCTTCTCCGTGTCCGGCGAAAGCCCGAAAGGCTCGACATAGACAGTGTCCGGCAGCCATTGATGATGGATGCGCGGCGCGTCGATCGCCTGCTGGATGTCCATGCCGTGGTCGATGACATTGACGATCGCCTCCAGCGTGATGGTGATGATGCGCGAGCCGCCCGGGCTGCCGATGACCATGAACGGATTGCCGTCCTTCGTGACGATCGTCGGGCTCATCGAGGATAAGGGCGTTTTCTTCGGCTGGATCGCATTGGCCTCGCCCTGGACCAGGCCGTAGAGGTTGGGCACGCCGGGCTTCTGGGTGAAATCGTCCATCTCGTTGTTGAGCAGGATGCCGGTGCCGCCAGCGACGACGCCGGCGCCGAAGGAGCCGTTCAGCGTGTAGGTGACCGCAACCGCATTGCCGTCTTTATCGATGATCGAATAATGCGTGGTTTCCTTGGATTCGCCGAAGCCTTTCGGCATCAGCTCCTTCGAGACGCCGGCACGAAAGGGATCGATCTTGTCGCGGATGTCTTTCGCATAGTTCTTGTCGAGCAGCTTCGAGACCGGATTGTCGACGAAATCCGGATCGCCGAGCGCCGAATTGCGGTCGACATAGGCATGGCGCATGGCTTCGACCATGACATGGACCGTCTCAGCCGAGCCGGCACGGAGATAGGAGAGCGGATAACCCTCCAGCACGTTGAGTATCTCGCAGATGATGACGCCGCCCGAGCTCGGCGGCGGCGAGGAGATGATCTCGTAGCCGCGATAGGAGCAGGTCACCGGCTTCAGCTCACGCACGGCATATTGCTCGAAATCGCCTTTGGCGAGGATGCCGCCTTTCGCGCCGCTCGCCTTGACGATTTCATCGGCGATGGTGCCTTTGTAAAAGGCGTCAGGCCCCTTTTCCGAGATCGCCGACAGCGAGGCGGCGAGGCCCGGCTGAACGAGCTTCTCGCCGATGCCGTAAGGCTTGCCGTCTTTCTTCAGGAAGATGGCGGCCGCCGCCGGGTCCTTCGCCAACCGGTCAGCGCTGCCGGCGAATGTCGCGGCGTCGCCCTGATTGAGCACGAAGCCGTCTTTGGCGTAGGCAATCGCCGGCGCCATCAGATCCTGTCTCGACAAGGTCCCGTATTTCTCGCGCGCCATCTCGAAGCCCGCGACCGAGCCGGGTACGCCGACCGCCAGATAGCCGTCGAGGCTGGCGCCTTTGATCGGTTTGCCGTCCTTGTCGAGATACATGGTTTTGGTCGCGGCGAGAGGCGCGCGCTCGCGGAAATCGAGAAAGGTCGTGCGACCGTCCTTCATGCGCACGGTCATGAAACCGCCGCCGCCGATATTGCCGGCATTGGGATAGACCACGGCGAGCGCATAGCCGACGGCGACCGCTGCATCGACGGCGTTGCCGCCTTTCTTCAGCACGTCGACGCCGACTTCGGTTGCCAGATGCTGGGCGGTCACCACCATGCCATGCTCGCCCTTGGCGGGGGTCGGCGAAGCGGCGAAGACGGCGGCTGGCGTGAAGGCAAAGGTGAGCGAAAGGCTGACGGCGATCAGCGTCCGGCGGGTCAAGGGCATGGCGGTGCTCCTGGCGTTGGGGGATGCCTAGGAAAGACCGCCACAGCGAATTAGTCCAATAACAATTGAAGCAGCGCGAGTGACCCTCACCCGGATTGCCAAGTCGAATTGCAAGGGCAATTCGGGCAATCCGACCTCTCCCCAAGGGGAGAGGATCGTGCGGCGGCGCTGATCTCTTCTCCCCTCGGGGAGAAGGTGGCCGCGAAGCGGCCGGATGAGGAGTGGCGCTGCCTGTCAGACGATACCGCCGCCGCCACCCGCAACCGCCGGCCGCTCCGCCGCGACCTTGGACCTGTAGCCGGCTTCGCGATAAGCGGCGACCGGATCGATGGCGCCGCCGGTTCTGAGCCGCGCCATGGCGAGGATCGGCTCGACATCTGTGCGATAGGCCAGCTTCAATGTCTGCGTCGCCATCAGCGCGTCATTGTCCTCCTGGAAGCCTTCAAGCGCCTTGCGGTCGACCAGCAGCGCCTGCGCATAGGCGCGCTGCACCTCTACCGCCGACAGCATCAGGCTTTCGATCGGGTCGGTGACGTTGTGACTCTGGTCGAGCATATGCGCGGGGTCGAAACCCTTGGCGCCCGAAAGCTCGGCATCGACCAGCTCGTTGAAGACGAGGAACAGCCGGTAGGGATCGATCGAGCCGGCATCGAGATCGTCGTCGCCATATTTGGAATCGTTGAAGTGGAAGCCGCCGAGCTTGCCGAACTGGATCAGCCGCGACACGATCATCTCGATGTTGACGTTGGGCGCGTGATGGCCGAGATCGACCAGGCAGAAGGCCTTGTCGCCGAGTTCCCTGGCAATAATGTAGTTGGTGCCCCAGTCCTGCACCACCGTCGAATAGAAGGCCGGCTCATACATCTTGTGCTCGGTGAACAGCCGCCAGTCATCCGGCAGGCCGGCATAGATCTCGCGCATGGCGTCGAGATAGCGCTCGAAGGCCTTTGCGAAATTGACCTGGCCGGGGAAGTTGGAGCCATCGCCGATCCACACCGTCAGCGCTTTCGAGCCCAGCGTCTTGCCGATCTCGATGCATTCGAGATTGTGCTCAACCGCCTGCCGGCGCGTGCCGGCATCGGCATGCGACAGCGAGCCGAATTTGTAGGAAAGCTTCTGGTCCTTGGCGTCGGAGAAGGTGTTCGAATTCATCGCGTCGAAGCCGAGGCCGAAACGGGACGCCGCCTGCTTCAGCCGGTTAGGATCGGCCTTGTCCCATGGGATGTGCAGCGAGACGGTCGGCGTCGCCTGCGTCAGCTGGCTGATGACCGCGCAGTCTTCGATCTTGTCGAAGATGTCGCGCGGCTCGCCGGCGCCGGGAAAGCGGGCAAAGCGCGTGCCGCCGGTGCCGACGCCCCAGGACGGGATCGCCACGGCGAATTTTTCCACCTTGTCACGGATGGCCTCGATGGCGATGCCGCGTCTGTCGAGACGCTCGCCGAGGGAAGCGTAGTCGCGGTCGAGGTCGGCTTTGCGCGCGGCATTGTGCTTGACGACGAGCTCGGCTGAAATGATCTGTTCGGACAAAGGCTATTCCTCCCAAGAATACGTTCGGCCGGCGCTGCCCCTCATCCGCCTGCCGGCACCTTCTCCCCGTAGAACGGGGAGAAGGAAGCTTAGCGCGTAAAGCTCTGCGCGTTGCCGGCGTCGACGTTGACGATGTTCCCCGTGGACTTGGCCGACATGTCCGAGGCGAAGAAGTAGATCGCTTCGGCGATGTCCTCCGGGAAGACCGAGCGCTTCAGCATCGAGCGCGAGCGGTAATGCTCCTCGAGGTCGTCGGTCGACATCTTGTAGGCGGCGGCGCGCTGTTCCTTCCATTCGCCGGTCCAGATCTTGGAGCCGCGCAGCACCGCGTCCGGATTGACGACGTTGACCCTGATCTGTGCCTCCGCGCCCTCAAGTGCGAGGCAGCGGGCAAGATGGATCTCGGCCGCCTTGGCCGTGCAATAGGCGGACGCGTTCGGCGAGGCGGCGAGTCCGTTCTTGGAGGCGACGAAAACCACATTGCCGCCGATCTTCTGGGCGCGGAACAGTCGGAAAGCCTCGCGCGAGACTAGGAAATAACCGGTGGACAGGATATCCATGTTCCGGTTCCACAAGGTCAGCGTCGTTTCCTCGATCGGCGCCGAGGAGGCGAGGCCGGCATTGGAGACCAGGATGTCGATGCCGCCGAACTCGACCGCAGTGTCAGCGAAGCCGGAAAGTACCTGATCCTCCGACGTGACGTCGATGCGCACCGGACGGACGAAGTCTTTGCCGTAGGCTTTCGAGAGCTCTTCATTGGCGCTGGCCAAAGCGGCCTCGTCGATATCGGCGAGCACCACGCAGGCGCCTTCGCGCAGCAGCCGGTTGGCGGCAGCGCGGCCGATGCCGCCGGCGCCGCCGGTGACCAAGGCGATCTGCCCGGCAAGCGCCTTCGGTTTCGGCAGGCGCTGGAGCTTGGCTTCCTCGAGCTGCCAGTATTCGATGTCGAAGGCTTCCTGCGCCGGCAGGCCGACATAGGACGAGACGGTCGAGGCGCCGCGCATGACATTGATGGCGTTGACATAGAACTCGCCGGAGATGCGCGCCGTCGCCTTGTCACCGGCAAAGGTGAACATGCCGACGCCGGGCATCAGATAGACGACCGCATTCGGGTCGCGGATCGCGGGCGAGTCCGAATGCTTGCAGGCGTCGTAGTAGGCCTGGTAGCCGATGCGGTATTCGGCGATGTCGTCCGCCAGGCGCGCGATGACGGCATCGACATCCGGCTTTGCCGGATCGAACTCGATCACCAGCGGCCGGATCTTGGTGCGCAGGAAGTGATCGGGGCATGAAGTGCCCAGCGCCGCCAACGGCCTCAGGTCTTTCGAGTTGACGAATTCGAGCACGGCCGGCTGGTCGTCGAAATGGCCAAGCTTGTGGCTCTTCTGCGAGATCAGGCCGCGGATCCGTGGCATCAATTTCGCGGCGATCGCGCGGCGTGCCGGCGCGTCGAGCGACTTTACCGCTTCGCCGCCGAAGATCGCCTTGCCCTCGGATTTGCGCTCGAACCACTCGATCGCCTGGTTAATCACCGAGATCGTGGTCTCGTAGCATTCCTTCGGCGTGTCGCCCCAGGTGAACAGGCCGTGGCTTTCCAGCACGACGCCCTTGGCATCCGGATTTTCCAGACAGAATTTTTCCAGCCATAGGCCGAGCTCGAAGCCCGGCCGCTTCCACGGCAGCCAGCCGACGGCGTCGCCGAAGATCTCCTTCGTGATCGCCTTGGAATCCTTGGCTGCGGCGACCGCGATGATGGCATCGGGATGCATGTGGTCGACGCAAGCCTTCGGCACGAAAGCATGCAACGGCGTGTCGATGGAGGCCGCGCGCGGATTGAGGTTGAAGGTGCAGTGAGGCAGATATCCCACCATCTCGTCCTCATGCTCGGCGCCGCGATAAAGGCCCTTCAGCGCCCGCAGCTTTTGCATGTAGAGAGTGGCGAAACCGTCAAGCTTGATCGAAGCGCTGTCGCCGCCCGAGCCCTTGACCCAAAGAACTTCCACCTCCTCGCCGGTCAGCGGGTCCTTCTGCCAGACCTTGGACGAGGTGTTGCCGCCGCCATAATTGGTGACGCGCTTATCGGAGCCCAGCGTGTTCGAGCGATAGACCAGGAGCTCGGGGCCGCTCATCCCTTCGGCTTTTGCATCGTCCCAAAGATTGGCGAGGCGCGAGCCGGAGCGCTTGTCGAGCATAGGTATCCTCCCTGGAGCGCGAACGCCGCGCCCCTCATTTCTCGCCGGGGAATGTCTACGCAAGCGCCGCGCTTGTCAATCACAAACGATCAATATCGATCATATTGCACTGCACAATGAAAATATATGATCGGAAATGATTGACACTGCGTGTTTTCTAAGGCCTGATGCTTAGGCAGGGAGGAACCATGCACGAGAAAGAGCGCCACAGGATCATACTGTCCGCCGTCCAGGAAAAGCCTGTGGTGACGGTGCAGGAGATGGTCGAGCTGACGGACTCCTCCGAGGCGACGATCCGGCGCGACATCGCGGCACTGCATGTGCAAAAACGCCTGCGCCGGGTGCGCGGCGGCGCCGAGGCGATCTCGCCGCCGCAATTCATCGGCCTCGCCGGCCGGCCCTTCTCCGTCAACGAGACGCTGAACGCCGCGCAGAAGCGGGCGATCGCGCGGGATGCCGTGAGCCTTTGCACGGACGGCGAGCCGATCATCATCAATGGCGGCACCACCACTTTCCAGATGGTGCATTTCCTGACCGGCCGCCGCATGCCGATCTTCACCAACTCCTTCCCGATCGCCGAGCATCTGCTCAAGCACTCGAAGAACACGGTGATGCTGTCGGGCGGCACTATCTACCGCGAGCAGAACATCATCCTGTCGCCCTTCGACAATGACGTGACGCGCAACTTCTATGCGCGGCGCATGTTCATGGGCGCGCAGGGGCTGGGGCCGCTCGGGCTGATGGAGGGCGATCCACTGCTGATCCAGGCCGAGCAGAAATTGATCGACCAGGCCGACGAATTGGTGGTGCTGGTCGATTCCTCGAAATTCCGCATGCGCTCCAGCCTGATCCTGTGCGGGCTGTCGCGCATCGCGACCGTGATCACCGACGACGGCATCGAGGACCGCGAGGCCAAGATGCTGGAAACGGCGGGCGTGGCGCTGATCGTCGCCCGCAGACAGTCAAGCGACAGGGAGGAATCTTCACTGCAGGCCTGAGGGAAACTCGCGCCCGCAGCGGCGATGGAATGCAACGCTCAAGGGAGGATATTCGATGAGCTTTTTGAAGAAACTGCTGGTTACGGCGGCCTTTTCCGCCGCCATGTTCGTGAATGCGGCCTATGCCGAAAACGTCAAGATCGCGCTGGTGGTGAAGTCGCTCGGCAACGGCTTCTTCGACGCCGCCAACAAGGGCGCCGAGGAAGCGGCCAAGGAACTGGGCGATGTCGACGTGATCTACACCGGTCCGACCAAGGCGACCGCGGAAGCGCAGATCGAGGTCATCAATTCGCTGATCGCGCAGAAGGTCAACGCAATAGCGGTTTCGGCCAATGACGCCGACGCGCTGGTGCCGGTGCTGAAGAAGGCGATGGAACGCGGCATCACCGTGATCTCGTGGGACTCGGGCGTCGCCAAGGAAGGCCGCCAGCTCCACCTCAACCCGTCCGACACCAATTTGATCGGCGAGACCATCATCAAGCTCGCCGCCGATTATCTGCCGGAAGGCGGCGACGTCGCCATCCTGTCGGCCTCCTCGACCGCGACCAACCAGAATGCCTGGATCGAGGCGGCCAAGAAGGTGCTGCCGGAGAAGTTCCCGAAGATCAAGCTGGTCGCCACCGTCTATGGCGATGACGATTCGGCAAAGAGCACCGACGAGGCCAAGGGCCTGTTGAAGTCCTATCCGAACCTCAAGGCGATCATCGCGCCGACCACGGTGGGCGTCGTCGCCGCCGCACAGGTGGTGACCGACGAAGGCTTGATCGGCAAGGTCAACGTCACCGGCCTGGCGCTGCCGTCCGAGTTCAAGAAGTTCATCGACAATGGCGCCAGCCAGGCGGTTGCGCTGTGGAACCCGATCGACCTCGGCTACTCGGCGATCTATCTCGCCCATGACCTGGCGGTGAAGAAGGAAGAAGCCAAGCCCGGCGCCACGCTGTCGATCGGCCGCGTCGGCAAGGTGACGCTCGACGACACCAACTCGGCCGCGATGGCTCCGCCCTTCCAGTTCGACAAGACCAACATCGAGAAGTTCTCCAAGATCTATTGATCCTGGTCGACTTATCGCTCATGCGGCGGGACAATGTCCCGCCGCATCTTCAAACGGACCTTCTCAGGGCCTGATACGGATATGGACACGACAGCCCAGCGCAAAGCGGAGACGGAGCGGCCCGAGCCTTCAGGTCCGTTCCAAAGCGCCGCTCCTCGCCTGACACTCTCCGGCATCTCGAAAAGTTTTCCGGGCGTGCGCGCGCTGCACAATGTCAGCCTATCGCTCTATCCCGGACAGGTGACGGCGCTGATCGGGGAGAACGGCGCCGGCAAGTCGACGCTGGTCAAGGTCATGACCGGCATCTACCAGCCCGATTCAGGCGAGATCAGCATCGATGGCCAGGCCACGACGCTGCCCAGCGCGCATGCCGCCTTCGGCCACGGCATCACCGCCATCCATCAGGAGACGGTGCTGTTCGACGATCTGTCGGTCGCCGAAAACATCTTCCTCGGCCATGCGCCGCGCACCCGCTTAGGCACCATCGATTGGCGCACCATGCGCAAGAATGCGCGCGAGGTGCTGGAGACGATGCGCGCCGGCCATATCGATGCCGACACGCGGCTGAAGGACCTCGGCATCGCCAACAAGCATCTTGTAGCCGTTGCCCGCGCCATGTCGATCGACGCGCGCATCGTCATCATGGACGAGCCGACCGCAGCCCTGTCGATGAAGGAGATCGAGGAGCTTTTCCTGCTGATCGAATTCCTTAAGAGCGAAGGCAAGGCGGTGCTCTTCATCAGCCACAAGTTCGACGAAATCTACCGCATCGCCGACCGCTACACCGTCTTCCGCGACGGCGAGATGGTCGGCGAAGGCCTGCTCAAGGGCACCGGCCAGAACGAGATCGTGCGCATGATGGTCGGCCGCAACGTCGACCATATCTTTCCGCAGCGCGAGCCGAAGATCGGCGCGCAGGTGCTTTCCGTCTCCGGCCTGTCGCATCCGACCGAGTTCGACGACATCGGCTTCGAATTGCGCAAGGGCGAGATCCTCGGCTTCTACGGACTGGTCGGCGCCGGGCGCAGCGAGGTGATGCAGGCGATTGCCGGCATCACCCGCACCAGCCGAGGCGCGATTTCGCTGGACGGCAAGACGATCGCGCCGAAATCGGCGGCGGATTCGATCGAGGCCGGCATCGTCTATGTGCCGGAAGAGCGCGGCAAGCAGGGCGTGGTGATCGGCCTGCCCATCTTCCAGAACGTGTCGCTGCCGTCGCTGAAGCGCACCTCGAAATCCGGCGTGCTGAGACTGGCGGAAGAGTTTTCGCTCGCCCGCTCCTACACCGAACGTCTCGATCTGCGCGCCTCATCGCTCAGCCAGGATGTCGGCACGCTTTCCGGCGGCAACCAGCAGAAGGTGGTCATCGCCAAATGGCTGGCCACAGCCCCCAAGGTGATCATCCTCGACGAGCCGACCAAGGGCATCGACATCGGCTCCAAGGCCGCCGTGCATGGCTTCATGGCCGAATTGGTCGCGCAAGGCCTGTCAGTGATCATGGTCTCGTCGGAACTGCCCGAAATCCTCGGCATGTCCGACCGCGTCGTGGTCATGCGCGAAGGACGCATCGCGGCGACCTACGACAACAAGGGGCTGGACGCCGAGACGCTGGTTCGGACGGCAGCGGGAATCGCGGCATGAAGAATTTCCTCAAATATCGCGAGATCTGGCTGCTCGCCGGCATCGTGGCATTGATCGGGCTGATCTCGACACGCTTTCCCGGCTTCGCCGACCCCGCCAATCTCCGCCAGGTGTTCAATGACACCTCGATCCTGATGATCCTGGCGCTCGGCCAGATGGCGGTGATCCTAACGCGCTCGATCGATCTCTCGATGGCGTCCAACCTCTGCTTCACCGGCATGGTGGTGGCGATGCTCAACGCCGCGCATCCGGCGATCCCGATCCCGGTGCTGATCGTCGTCGCATTACTCGTCGGGCTGGTGCTCGGCGCCATCAACGGCTTCTTGGTGTGGCGGCTGAACATCCCGTCGATCGTGGTTACGCTTGGAACGCTTACCATCTATCGGGGAGCGACCTTCGTCGTCTCGGGCGGCGCCTGGGTCAATGCCGACCAGATGAGCCCCGACTTCATCAATTTTCAGCGCGCCGCCTTCCTCGGCCTGCCAATGCTGTCCTGGATCGCGATCATCGTGATCGCGCTGTTCTTCCTGGTGATGACGCGCACGCAGATTGGCCGCTCGATCTACGCCATCGGCGTCAATCCGACCGCCTCGGTCTATGCCGGCATCGATGTCGGCCGCACAAAATTCATCGTCTTTTGCATTTCCGGCATGATCGGCGGACTCGCCGGATATCTGTGGATCTCGCGCTACGTGATCGCCTCGGTCGAGGTAGCCAACGGCTATGAGCTCAACATCATCGCTGCCTGCGTGATCGGCGGCATCTCGATCGCCGGCGGTATCGGCTCGGTCGGCGGCGCGGTGCTGGGCGCGCTGTTCCTCGGCATCATCTCCAACGCACTGCCGGTCATCAACATCTCGCCCTTCTGGCAGATGGCGATATCGGGCAGCGCCATCATCCTGGCCGTCGTGCTCAACGCGCGCGGCGAACGCCGGCAGGGCCGCATCATCCTGAGAAAGGCGGAAGCGGCATGACCGACACCCCTGCCCCGCGCCACATCCCCGACCGGCTGGATAAGCCGCTCTCCTCGGCGATCTTCTCCTGGGAGGCGCTGCTCGTCGCCATCGCGGTCCTCATCTTCGCGGTCAACAGTTTTGCTTCGCCCTATTTCCTCGATCCGTGGTCGCTGTCGGATCTGACCTTCAACTTCACCGAAAAGGGCCTGATCGCTTTAGCCATGGCGCTGCTGATCATCTCGGGCGAGATCGATCTGTCTGTCGCGGCGATCGTTGCTTTAGCCTCGACGATGATGGGCATGGCCGTGCAGGCCGGCGCCGGAACGCCTGTGCTGGTGGCGATCGGCATTGCCGTCGGGCTCGGCTGCGGCGCCTTCAACGGGCTGCTCGTCACCCGGCTCGGCCTGCCTTCCATCGTCGTGACCATCGGCACGATGAGCCTGTTCCGCGGCATCGCCTTCATCATCCTCGGCGACCAGGCCTACAAGGGCTATCCGGAAAGCTTCGCCTTCTTCGGCCAAGGCTATGTCTGGTGGGTCTTCTCGTTCGAGCTGGCGCTGTTCCTCGTCGCCGCGCTCATCTACTGGTTCGTGCTGCACCGCACGAGCTTCGGCCGCCGCGTCTTCGCTATCGGCAACAACCCCGTCGCCTGCCAGTTCTCCGGCGTTCGTGTCGATCGCATCAAGTTCATCCTGTTCTCCCTGACCGGGCTGATGTCGGGCATCGCCTCGGTGTTGATTACCTCGCGGCTCGGCTCGACAAGGCCGTCGATCGCGCAGGGCTACGAACTCGAGGCGATCACCATGGTGGTGCTTGGAGGTGTGTCGATCCTCGGCGGCGCCGGCAGCATCCCGGGCGTCGTGCTCGCCGCCTTCATCATGGGGCTGGTGACGTTCGGCCTCGGACTGCTCAATGTGCCCGGCATCGTCATGTCGATCTTCATCGGCCTGCTGCTGATCATCGTCATTGCGCTGCCGATCGTCTGGCGGCGGCTGCGCGAGGGGCGCTTCGCCTGATGGAGAAATACGCCTTCAAGATGAAGCTCAATCCCGGCATGAAGGCCGAGTACAAGCGCCGCCATGACAAGATCTGGCCCGAGTTGGTCGCGCTGCTGAGAGAGGCCGGCGTCTCCGACTATTCGATCCATCTGGACGAGGAGACCGACATCCTGTTCGGGGTGCTGTGGCGCCGCGATGACCACGGCATGGCCGATCTTCCGAAGCACTCCGTGATGCAGCGCTGGTGGGCGCATATGGCCGATCTCATGGAGACCAAACCCGACAACGAGCCGGTGGCGGTGCCGCTGGAAACCGTGTTCCATATGGCATGATCGTCGCCGTCATCGATATCGGCAAGACCAACGCCAAGGTGGCGCTGGTCGATCTCGCGACACGAAGCGAGATCGCGCTGCGCCGTATCGCCAACGCGCCAGTGCGGCGGGCGCCCTACCCGCATCACGATGTCGAGGCGCTGTGGACGTTCATCCTGAACAGCCTTGCCGATCTCAACCGCGAAAGGCGGATCGATGCGATATCGATCACCACGCATGGCGCGACCGGCGCGCTGGTCGACCGCTCAGGCGAACTGGTGCTGCCTGTGCTCGATTACGAATTCGACGGCCCCGACCAGCTTGCGGGCGACTATGACGCCGTGCGCCCGCCCTTCGGCGAAACAGGCACGCCGCGGCTGCCGATCGGGCTCAATCTCGGCGCGCAGTTCTTCTGGCAGCAGAAACGTTTCCCGGCGGACTTCGCCACGGCCGGCGCGATGCTGATGTATCCGCAATATTGGGCGCTGCGGCTGACCGGCGTCGCCGCCAATGAAGTGAGCTCGCTCGGCTGCCACACCGATCTCTGGAATCCCTGGACGTCCGATTACTCGTCGCTGGTCGACCGGATGGACTGGCGCCGGCTGATGGCGCCGGTACGGCCGGCAAAGGACCGGCTTGGCCCGATCCTGCCGGAGCTGGCGCGGCGGACAGGGCTCGACCCGCAGACGCCCGTGTTCTGCGGACTGCATGATTCCAACGCCTCGCTGCTGCCGCATCTGCTGTCCGACCGACCGCCCTTCTCGGTTGTTTCGACCGGCACATGGGTGGTGTCGATGGCAGTGGGCGGCGGCAGGATCGAGCTCGACCCGGCGCGCGACACGCTGGTCAATGTCAATGCGCTCGGCGATCCGGTGCCGTCGGCGCGCTTCATGGGCGGACGCGAGTTTTCGCTGCTGACCGAGGGCCAGCCGCAGGAATGGGGCGAAGCCGATGTTACCGCCATACTGGCGCGCCAAGTCTTGCTGCTGCCATCCACCCAACAGGGCTCCGGGCCATTCCCGCATCGCGATGCACAGTGGGCGAATGCTGGCGACCTAACCTCCGGCCAGCGCTTCGCCGCCGTCTCATTCTATCTGGCGCTGATGACCGCGACCTGCCTCGAGCTGATCGGCGGCGACGGGCCGACGACGGTCGAGGGACCATTCGCGCAGAACCCGCTTTTCATCCGCATGCTGGCGGCAGCGACGGAGAGGCCGGTGGTTGCCTCCGAGACCTCGACTGGGACCAGCATCGGCGCCGCGCTGCTGGCGTTCGACGGCGCGGCCGCCAGGAGCAAGGGCGAGCAGACCGAGCCGCCGGCCGATCCGACTTGGGGCGACTATGCAAGGGTGTGGCAGCTGGCTGTTCAGGCGTAACCGATCACTATCTGACAGATCAGCATTAAAACCATTCAGCGCGCTGTACCGTACAGCAATCCTTTGGGATCGATCTGCGGCTTTCTGCCGGCGACGACGTCAGCCAGGAACTGCCCCGAGCCACAGGCCATGGTCCAGCCGACATGGCCGTGGCCGGTGTCGAGATAGAGGTTGCGGTATTTCGCCTGGCCGATGACCGGCACCGAATTGGGCATCATCGGCCGCAAGCCGGCCCACAGCACGGCCTTCTTCTCGTCGAATGCGCCGGGGAAAAGATCCTTGCCGGTTTCCAGGATGGTCCTGAAATCACCCGGCTTGAAGCTGCGGTCGAAGCCGGTGAATTCGGCCGTCGAGGACATGCGCAGACGATTGCCGAGCCTCGAATAGCCGATCAGCCGGTCCTCGTCGGCGCCGCCCATTGTCGGCCCCTTGCTCTCGTCCTCGAGCGGGATGGTCGCGGTGTAACCTTTCACCGGGTAGACCGGCAGGTCGATGCCGTAGCGGCGGCCGAGCAGGCCGCTTTCCGGCCCCATGGAGATGACGATGGCGTCGCCCGTGACCGGCCCGGCCGAGGTCATGACGGCGCGCACCCGGTCGCCCTCGATGTCGAGGCCCTGGACCGTCGTGCCGAACAGGAATTTGACGCCGAGCTTCTCGGCGGCATAGGCGGCGAGCCTGTCGGTGAACTGCTTGGAATCGCCGGTCTGATCGATCGGCGAATAGATGCCGCCGGCGATCTTTTCCTTCACGCCGGCAAGCCCTGGCTCCAGCTCGACCAGACGCTCGCGGCCGACGATCTCGATAGGCAGGCCGTGCTCGCCGAGGTAGCGGTAATTGTCGGTGCCGGTGTCGAGGCTCTTTTGCGAGCGGAAGAAGTAGAGAATGCCCTTCTTGCGCTCGTCGTAATGAATGCCGGTCTCCTCCGACAGCTGATTGATGCAGTCGCGGGAATGAAGCGCCAATCTCAGCTTGATGTCGGTGTTGGCGCGCAGCCGCGCCACCGTGCATTCGCGCAGGAAGCGCAGGCTCCAGGCATAGAAATAGGGATCGAGGCGCAGCCTGACCTTGATGCCGAGATCATGGTTCCAGAGCGCGCGCAGGAAGGTCTTCAGCGCGGCGGGCGAAGCCCAGGCGGTGGCGTCGCCAGGCGACACCAGACCGGCATTCGACTGGCTGGTGCCGCGCGCCGCCGCTTCGTGGCGCTCGATCACCATCACCTCGTGACCGTCTTTTGCCAGATAATAGGCGGCCGCCGTGCCAACCACGCCGGCGCCGAGGACCAAGACCTTCATGCCGTTCCCTCATTGCGGCGGCGCGCGCCTCTGCGCGCCGCTGAATGAGTCTCAATACCGTGTACGGACGCGCCGGACGAGCCCTTGGCCCAATAGTCAGCTTCCGATGGAGTTCTTGGTCGTCAGAATCCGTTCCCAGGCCAGCGCGTCGTTGACGATCAGGTCGAGATCGTCACGCTGCGGCGTCCAGCCGAGTTCCTTGCGGGCAAGCTCGGAATTGGCCACCACGGCGGCGGCGTCGCCCGGCCGGCGGTCCCCCATGCGCACATCGAAGTCATGGCCGAAGACGCGGCGCACGCTGTCGATCACTTCGAGCACCGAATAGCCGTGGCTGTAGCCGCAATTGGCGACGAGACTCCCGCCGCCATCGCGCAGCCGCTGCAGCGCCAGCCGGTGCGCCGCGGCGAGATCGCTGACATGGATGTAATCGCGCATGCAGGTGCCGTCCGGCGTCGAATAGTCGGTGCCGAAGACCTGCATGAAGGGACGCTTGCCGAGCGCGGTCTCGCTGGCGACCTTGATCAGATGCGTGGCTCCGGGCGTCGATTGTCCCGTGCGGCCCTTTGGATCGGCGCCGGCGACGTTGAAATAGCGCAGCGCCGTGTAGCGGATGTCATGCGCCAGCGCCGCGTCGCGCAGCATCCATTCGCTCATCAGCTTGGAAAGGCCATAGGGCGATTCCGGCGCAAGGCGGGCATCCTCGCGCACCGGCTCCAGCCCGGCGCCGCCATAGACGGCGGCGGTGGAGGAGAAGATGAAGTGCGGCACGCCCTCGCGCACCGCCGTTTCGATCAACGTGCGGGTCTTGCAGGTGTTGTTTTCGTAATAGCCAAGCGGGTCGGCGACCGATTCAGGCACCACGATCGAGCCGGCGAAGTGGATGATGGCGTCGACCTTGTTGTCTCGGATGATCCGGCCGACCAGGTCGCGATCGGCGACATCGCCGACGACCAGCCTTGCTTCCGGGGCGACCGCCCATTCGAAGCCGGTGGAAAGCCTGTCGAGCACCACGACGCTCTCGCCGGCGTCCAGCAGTTCCCAGACCATGTGGCTGCCGATATAACCGGCACCGCCTGTCACCAAAACCGTCATCATCTACCTCGCTGATCAAGATTTATCGGAAACTGTCTCAACAGCCACCGTGCTGGAAACCCCGCCGCAAGCCCATTAAAAAGTCCATGTCGTTCCCCCAAAACCGCTGTGCACTTCTGGGCGATATGCATTGGCCTCCCTATAATGTTAACTCCGTAACAGTTCCTCCCGTCCGAGGCATCGTATTGAAACAAAACTGCCTCAAACAGCCGGGAATAGGCCACGATCCGGCATCGTTAGGAACAGGGCAAGGGCGTGGCATTTTGACCGGTTGGGCGCGGTGGACGCGGCATGGGGCAGTGATTATGATCCGGCCCAAAATTGGGAAGTCGACATGAACTATCAGCGGTTCTTCGAGGATGCGATCGACCAGCTCCACGCCGAGCGTCGCTACCGCGTTTTCGCCGACCTGGAGCGCATTGTGGGCAAGTTCCCGCGCGCCATCTGGCGTTCCAACGGCCGCGCCCAGGAAATCACCGTATGGTGTTCCAACGACTATCTCGGCATGGGCCAGAACGAGGACGTGATTGCCGCCTTCCAGAACGCGGCCGGCAAGATGGGATCAGGCGCCGGCGGCACCCGCAACATTTCCGGCACCTCGAACCCGCTGGTCGAGCTCGAGCAGGAACTGGCCGACCTGCATGACAAGGAAGCGGCGCTGGTCTTCACCTCCGGCTTCGTCTCCAACGAGGCCTCGATCTCCACCATTGCCCGGCTCTTGCCCAACTGCCTGATCATCTCGGACGAGCTGAACCATGCCTCGATGATCGAAGGCGTGCGCCGCTCGGGCGCGGAGAAGAAGATTTTCCGCCACAACGACGTTGCGCATCTGGAAAGCCTGCTGCAGGCCGCGGGGCGCGAACGCGCCAAGCTGATCGTCTTCGAAAGCGTCTATTCGATGGATGGCGACATCGCGCCGATCAGGCAGATCGTCGAGCTCGCCGAACGCTACAACGCCATGACCTATATCGACGAGGTCCATGCTGTCGGCATGTACGGACCGCGCGGCGGCGGCATCACCGAACGCGAAGGCCTTGCCGACCGCATCGACATCATCGAGGGCACTTTGGCCAAGGCCTTCGGCACGCTGGGCGGCTACATCGCCGGCACCAGCGCCGTCATCGACGCGGTGCGCTCCTATGCGCCGGGCTTCATCTTCACCACCGCGCTGCCGCCGGCGATCGCGGCGGCCGCCACCACCTCGATCCGGCATCTGAAGCGCTCGCAGGCCGAGCGCGACGCGCAGCAGCGCCAGGCAGCACGCACCAAGCAGGTGCTTGCCGCCGCGGGCCTGCCGGTGATGGACTCGGCCACCCATATCGTGCCGGTGCTGGTCGGCGACCCCGAGCTTTGCAAGATGGCCAGCGACCGTCTGCTCGGCGTGCACGGCATCTATATCCAGCCGATCAACTATCCGACGGTGCCGCGCGGCACCGAGCGGCTGCGCATCACGCCCACGCCCTTCCATTCGGATGCGCTGATCGCCGAATTGCAGGACGCGCTGGTCGAGACCTGGGATGCGCTGGGCATTCCCTATGCCAGCTCCGGCCGTCCCGCCGTCGCCAAGAGCGACCGGATCATTCCGCTGCTGGTGCCGAAGTCAGGCGGCTGACGCCGCCTTTCTCACACCGTCCTCATCCACCTCGCCAGGCGATGCGCCGCTTCCTCGAGCTGATCGAGGCGGCGGTGGAAGCATAGTCTGAGGAAGGCTTCGCCGCCGGGACCGAAGGCGGTGCCGGGCGCCAGGCCGACATTGGCGTTGTCGACGATCTCGAAGGCGGCTTTTCGAGCATCGGTGAGGCCGTCGACCCTGAAGAACAGGTAGAAGGCGCCCTGCGGCACGGTGAAACGCGCCTTGCCGGTTTCGCCGAGGATGCCGCAGACGAGGTCGCGCGCGGCGCGTGCACGCTCCACTTGTTCGGCGATGAAGCCGTCACCCTCGTCGAGGGCGGCGACCGCGCCGCGCTGCATGAACTGCGCGACGCCCGAGGTCGAGTACTGGACCAGGTTCTCGAACACCTGCTGCAGGGCGGGATGGGTCTTGATCCAGCCGACACGCCAGCCGGTCATCGCCCAGTTCTTGGAGAAGCTGTTGACGAACAGGATACGGTCCTCGGGCGTGGCGATGTCGAGGAAGGACGGCGCGCGGCCATGGCCGTAGTGGAACAGCGAATAGATCTCGTCGGCAATGATCCACAGGCCCTTCTGGCGGGCGAGATCGAGGATCGCCTGGAGCGTCTCCCTATCGGCGGTCCAGCCGGTCGGGTTGGACGGCGTGTTGATGAACAGAAGCTTCGTGCGCGGCGTGATCGCCGCTGTGATCTTGTCGACGTCGCAGGACCAGCCATTGCCGGACTGGTCGAGGATAACCGGCACCGGCACGGCGCCCGCCACACCGGCGGCCGCGGCGAAATTCGGCCAGGCGGGCGAGAGGTAGATCACCTCGTCACCGCTGCCGGCGATCGCGTCGATGGCCAATTGGATGGCATGCATGCCGGATCCGGTGACGATGAACTCTTCCTCGGCGAAGGTCTTGCCGAAATGCCTGGCGTAGTAGCGGGCGAGCGCCTGCCTGAGCGCGGGAATGCCCTTCTGCCAGGTGTAGAACGTCTCGCCGTCGGCCAGTCCCTTCGCGGCGGCATCGCTGATGAAGGAAGGCGTCGGCAGGTCGCCCTCGCCGGCCCAGAGCGGGATCAGGCCTTCGCGCAGACGGCCATGATTGATGACGGCGACGATGCCGCTTTCGGGCGCAGCGCGGGCTTCCGCGCGCAAGGTCTCGACAAGGGTCATGGGCAAAATCCGTATTCGTCTCGTCAGCGCTCTTACCAGATCGCAAAACGGAAAACCCCGGCCGCAGGGGGCCGGGGTTTTGGTCCAGAGCACCCGCTCTGCGTTATCTCTTGGCGAGCAGGTCGCGGATTTCGGTCAGCAACTGCACGTCGGCGGGCGGCGGCGCGGCGGCGGCAGCCGGCTTCTCGCGTTCCAGCCGCTTGCGCAGATTGTTCACCGCCTTGACCATCAGGAAGATGATGAAGGCCAGGATCAGGAAGTTAAGCACGGCGGTGATGAACGAGCCGTAGGCGAAAACGGCGCCCTCTTTCTTGGCATCAGCCAGCGCGGTCGAGTGGACGTTCGAGGACAGCCTGAAGAAGTAATTGTTGAAGTCCAATCCGCCGAAAATCGCGCCGACGATCGGCATGATGATGTCGTCGACCAGCGAGGTGACGATCTTGCCGAAGGCGGCGCCGATGATGACGCCGACGGCCAAGTCCATCACATTGCCTTTGGAAATGAATTCCTGGAATTCTTTCAGCATTCGACCCTCCTTGCCGTGACGGGCCGCGCTGCCGCCTCACCAGTGTCCTTCGGTGCCGGCCCTGGACCCACCATAACAAAAACCCCCAGTTGCAAAACCGGAAAAAGGGCCAAAGCACCGGTTTGTGTTTCCGCACATCATCATCAAGCACATATGCGCCGAAAGCCGCGGTGGACTCGCGGTTGGAGCTGTGATTGCGTTGTAGGAACCGGATGAGGTACCGGTTTTAGTCAAGAAATAGAGCATGATGTCGCCCGAAAACCGCTTCCCACTTTTCGGCATCATGCTCTAGGAGGAAGTGCGGACCGTGCAAGGCTGGTTCGTCGTCATTATCGCGATCGCCTATGTGACGCTGCTTTTCGCCATCGCCAGCGTCGGCGACCGGCGCTCGGTGGCAGCCGGGCTCGGACGGGCACGGCCCTTCATCTATGCGCTCAGCCTCGCCATCTACTGCACCTCCTGGACCTTCTTCGGTTCGGTCGGGCTGTCCTCTGAGCGCGGCCTCGAATTCCTCGGCATCTATACCGGCCCGGTGCTGGTCTTTGTGTTCGGCTTCCCGCTGCTCAACCGCATGATCCGGCTGGCAAAAAGCGAGAAGATCACCTCGATCGCGGACTTCCTCGGCGCCCGCTACGGCAAGAGCTTCACCGTCGCGGCGATCGCGACGCTGATCGCCACCATCGGCGCGGTGCCCTATATCGCGCTGCAGCTCAAGGCGATCTCGGGCTCCGTCAGCCTGATGGTCGAGCACTATACCGGCTCGCCGCCTTCCTTCGATCCGTTCGTCAGCGATATCTCGCTGGTGGTGGCGATGTTGCTGGCGCTGTTCGCGGTGCTGTTCGGCACACGCCATGCCGACGCCACGGAACATCAGGATGGGCTGGTTCTGGCGGTGGCGGTCGAAACCGTGGTCAAGCTCGCCGCCTTCCTCGCCATCGGCCTTATGGTGATGTTCCTGATCTTCGGCGGTCCCGGCGACATGTTCGCCAAGCTCGCCGGAAACGGCCAGGTGCGCCAGGCGATGAGCTACAGTACCTCGCTGGCCACCTGGCTGGTGCTGACCGGTCTCAGCGGCTTTGCCGTGCTGATGCTGCCGCGGCAGTTCTACGTCACCATCGTCGAGAACCGCAGCGAGGCGGAGCTGCGCACGGCGACCTGGTTGTTCCCGCTCTACCTCGTGGCGATCAATCTCTTCGTGCTGCCGATCGCCTTTGCCGGCCTGTCGCTGATCGGCGGCAAGACCAGCAGCGACCTCTATGTTTTGTCGCTGCCGCTGCTCAGCGGGCACGACCTGCTGGCGATGGCCGCCTTCGTCGGCGGCCTGTCGGCGGCGACCGCCATGGTGATCGTCGAGAGCGTCGCGCTGTCGATCATGATCTCCAACGATCTCGTCATCCCGCTGTTCGTGCGTCGCGTGATCAAGACGAGCTCCTCTGAGAACGAAGACTGGTCGACGCTGATCCTCAACGTGCGCCGCGCCTCGATCTTCATCATGCTGTTCATCGCCTTCCTCTATTATCGCGAGAGCACCAATAGCGCGCGGCTGTCCTCGATCGGCCTGATGTCGTTTGCCGCGATTGCCCAATTCGCGCCGGCACTGATCGGCGGGCTGATCTGGCGCCGCGCCAACGGCCGGGGCGCAGCCCTCGGCATGGTCGCCGGCATCGCCGTCTGGGGTTACACGCTGCTCCTCCCTTCACTCGTCGGCCCCTCTACCGATATCGTCGTCCATGGCCTGTTCGGCTTCGAGGCGCTGAGGCCGCAGGCGCTGTTCGGCACCGTCGGCGAGCCGCTGAATCACGGCGTGCTGTGGAGCCTCTCGGTCAATGCGCTGTTTTTCGTCCTGGGCTCCCTCTCGCGCGCATCCGTGCCGCTGGAGCGCATCCAGGCGGCGCTCTTCGTGCCGCGCGAGGCCGGCCCGATGCCCAGCCTCCGACGCTTCCGCACCGCCGTCACCGTCAATGACCTGAAGGACACGATCTCACGCTATCTCGGCGTCGAGCGCACGGAGCGCTCGTTCCAGTCCTTCGAGAGGGACGCGAAAGTCTCCCTGCACGGCACCGAACAGGCCAGCATGGATGTCATCCGCTTCTCTGAGCAATTGCTGGCGAGCGCCGTCGGCTCGTCCTCGGCGCGGCTGATCCTGTCGCTGCTCTTCCGCCGCAATGATCGCGACTCCAAGGATGCCTTCAAGCTGCTCGACGACGCCACCGAGGCGCTGCAGCACAATCGCGACCTGCTGCAGATCGCGCTCGACCAGATGGAGCAAGGCATCACCGTCTTCGATCGCGATTTCCGGCTGATCTGCTGGAACCGGCAATACCGGCTGCTGTTCGACCTGCCGGACGAGATGGGCCAGGTCGGCGTCTCGCTCGACCGGATCCTCCGCCATCTCGCCGAGCGCGGCGATATTCCCGCCGACCAGCGCGTGACGATGCTCAACCGGCTGACCAGTTTCGCCGGCCCATGGCAGATGGAGCTGAAGACCAGCGGCCGCATCCTGGAGCTGCGCTCCAACCCGATGCCCGACGGCGGCATCGTCGCAACCTATGCCGACATTTCAGGCCGCGTCGAACAGGACCTGGCGCTGAAGCGGGCCAATGAATCGCTGGAGCAGCGGGTCAAGACCCGCACCGTCGAGCTCACCCGCGTCAACGAGGAACTGGCGCAGGCGCAGATGCTGGCCGAGGAGGCAAACCTCGGCAAAACGCGCTTCCTCGCCGCCGCCGGCCACGACATCCTGCAGCCGCTGAACGCCGCCCGGCTCTATTGCTCGTCGCTGATCGAGAAGGCAGGCAAGGGACCGGCCGGCAAGCCCGCGATGAACATCGAGTCCTCGCTGGAATCGGTCGAGACCATCCTCGGCGCGGTGCTCGACATCTCGCGGCTCGATGCCGGCGCCATGAAGCCGGACAATACCGCTTTCAACCTGGGCGGACTGCTCGGTCAGATCGGCAACGATTTTCGCCCGCTGGCCGCCGAAAAGAAGCTTCACCTGAAGATCGTGCCGTCGTCGCTCGGCGTCATGACCGACCGGAACCTGTTGCGCCGGTTGATCCAGAACCTCGTTTCCAACGCCATCAAATACACGCGCCACGGCCGCATCCTGGTCGGCGTGCGGCGGCGCGGCGAACTGGCGGAGATCCAGGTGATCGACACCGGCATCGGCATTGCCGGCGACAAGCTCAGCACCGTCTTCCATGAGTTCACACGCCTCGACGAGGGCGTACGCGAGGCCGAGGGGCTCGGCCTTGGCCTTTCAATCGTCGACCGCATCGCCAGGGTGCTGCGGCTCGAAATCCGCATCTACTCCAATCCCGGCAAGGGCACGCGCTTTTCCGTCATCCTGCCGGTCGCAGCGGTCGCCGCGCCGCCGCGCGAGGCCGGCAAGGTGCCGTCCCGCTCCGCCTCGACGCTTGCCGGGCTCAATGTGCTGTGCATCGACAATGACGCGCGCATTCTCGACGGCATGCGGCTGCTGCTCGAAGGCTGGGGATGCCATGTCGAGACGGCTTCGGGATCAGGCGATCTCCTGAAACCCGGCGCGCCGAAGCCGGACCTCGTGCTGGCAGATTACCATCTCGACGGCGGCACCGGGCTCGATGCGATCGCCACGCTGCGCGCCGCCTATGGGCAGGACCTCGCCTGCGTGCTGGTCACCGCCGACCGCTCCAGCGAGGTGCGCGCGGCTGCCGGCCGGCTCGACATTCCGGTGATCAACAAACCGCTGAAGCCGGCCGTGCTGCGCTCGATGATGGGGCGCGTCAGGCCACTGGCGCCGGCGGCGGAGTGACCCAAGCTCAGCCGCTATAGCCGAGGCTTTTGAGATAGGCACAAAACATGTCGGCGAGCGCATCGGAATAGGCTTCGATCTCGCCGGACGTCCGCTCCTTTTCCGAGAAATCCGCTCCCACGGTACTCAGCGTCTTTATGATCAGTTCGCCGGCCAGAGCGCGGCCGGAACCCGGCGCGTCGGGAAGCGTCTCGCGCATGAAGGCTTCGACGGTCCGGTTCGCCGTCGCCCTTGCCTCCTGCGCCTCCGGCGCATCCCGATAGAGCGGCGCTGCGTCGTTCAGTGCGCCGCGCACCGCCGCCTCCTCGCATTCGGAGCGGATGAAGGCGTGGACCAGCGTTCTTATCCGCTCGAGCGGTGATAGCCCGGTGTTTTCGAGAATGCCGCACAACAGCTCTGTCGTCTGGCGCCATTCGTCGCTCTGCAGCCTGAACAGCAGCGCCGCCTTGTTCGGGAAATACTGGTAGAGCGAACCGACGCTGACGCCCGCCCTTTCGGCGACGCGCGTGGTGGTGAAACGCTGCGCGCCTTCAGCAGCCAAAACCTGAGCAGCCGCCGCTAAAATCGCCGCGACCAGCTCCGTGGCGCGCGCCTGCTTTGGCTGTTTTCGGGTGGAAATTGAAGGACTTGGGCGTTGGATCATCGCGACGCTCGGGAATGCGAATTGGAAACCTGAAGGATTATTCGTATTTTTGAAGCAACACAAGAACCCCGGAGACAGCCATGACCACCTTGACCGCAACCCCTTTGGCCCCGCTGCTCGCCCGCCTGTTCAAGGAAGCCGACGCGTCGACCAGTTCGGCGATCGCACGGTACTCGCGCGAAGAACGGACGCGCCTGCTTCACAGCAAGACCGAGTATCGCCAGTTCTACGGCAGCATGAAGGACCTTTGGCTCGCCGTCTCGCCGGAGACGGGCACGCTGCTCTACATGCTGGCGCGCAGCACCGGCGCGCGCATCATCGTCGAATTCGGCACCTCGTTCGGCATCTCGACGCTCTATCTCGCCGCGGCGCTGCGCGACAATGGCGGCGGCCGCCTGATCACGACGGAATTCGAGCCGTCCAAGGTGGTGCGGGCCAAATCCAACCTGACGGAAGGCGGCCTCATCGATCTGGTCGAGATCCGCGAGGGCGACGCGCTGGAAACGCTCAGCACCGACCTGCCTGACCGGATAGACCTGCTGCTGCTCGACGGCGCCAAGGCGCTCTATCCGGAGATATTGAACCTGGTCGAGAGCCGGCTCAGGCCAGGCGCGCTGGTCATTGCCGACAATGCCGACTTCTCGCCCGAATATCTGGAGCGGGTGCGCGGGCCGGCCGGCGGTTATATGTCGACGCCGTTCGGCGACGACGTGGAGCTGTCGATGCGGCTCGGCTAAGGCCTCGAAACTACTCCATGCTGCTTCTGAGGCAGCCGTAGGCGTTTACGTCAACCAACGCGCAATCCCGGCCTTCGGGCCCCGGCCTTCGGGCCTTTGACGCGTAGGTGACATCATGACCCTCCTCCCATCGTCTTGGCACGGCCTGCCCCGCCCGGCGCTACTCGGCCTCTTCCTGTTCTTCTGCGCCGGTTTCGCCGACGGCGCGCTGGTGCCTTTCTTTCCGCTCTGGGCAAGCAGCGAGGCGAATATCCCGATCGGCGCGATCGGCCTTTTGTTTGCCTGCTATGCCGGCGGCGAATTGATCGCCGCGCCGCTGATCGGCGGCATCGCCGACCGGGTCGGCCGGCGGCCGGTGCTGGTCCTGTCGTCGCTCGGCGTCGGCTGCGGCTTCGTCGCGCTGTTCTTCGTCCACGGCGTCGCCGCCACTGCGATCGTCCTGCTGTTGACCGGCATGTGCGAGTCGGTGCTGCATCCGACGATCCTCGCGGCAATCGCCGATGTGACGGAGCCCTCAGCGCATCCGCGCTGGTTCGGCATGGCAAGGGTGAGCTCGAGCGCCGGGCAGATCCTCGGCCCGGCCTGCGGCGCGCTGCTGGCGCTCGTTTCGCGTGGCAGCGTGTTCTTGGCCGGCGGCGGTATGCTGCTGTTCGGCGGCGTCGTCATGCTTGCCGCATTCGCCGAGACGCGCGGCCATGCCGCAGCCGACCATGAGGAAACGGAGGAAGAGGAAGGCCTGTCCGCGCTGCTGCCGGCCTTCCGCGACGGCCGCCTGGCAAAGCTGCTCGCCTGGGTCGTGCTGTTCGAGATTTCCGGCAACTGGATTGAAGCGGTCATCCCGCTCTATGCGCAGGATGCCGGCACGCTCACCCCGTCCGGTGTCGGCGCGCTGTTTGCCTATGCGGCCGCCCTGACGGTCGGTTTGCAGATGCTGGTCAGCCGCTTTGCCGAGACGCGATCGGCACTTTGGCTGGCAGCCGGTGCCGGCATCTCGACTATCGCCGCCTTTGCCCTGCTGGCGACCTCGCCGGCGATACTTTCGCTGGTCGTCGCAGTCAGCCTCTGCTCGGTGGGACAGATGCTGGTCGGGCCGCTCGTGCCGACCGCCGTCAACGCGCTCGCGCCATCGCCGCGACGCGCTTCCTATATGGCCGCCTCGTCTGTGGCGGTCGACCTCAAGGACTCGCTCGGACCGTCGATCGGCACGGCGCTCTATGCGCTCACGCCGCGCCTGCCCTGGGTCGTCGGCATTCCGCTGGTGGCGGTCGCTTCGCTGGGCCTCGGCGCCGCGATCGGGCGGGCGCGAAGCTCCGCGGATACCGCCGACGACGATGCGATGCCGGGCTCGGCCGTCGAAAACTATCGCTGAGCCTTCAGCACTGCGCCAAGACCACATCGGCCGGCAGCTTCAGATGGAGCTGTCGGCCATTTGCGAATTGCGGAACCGAGGCCTCGCGCCATTGGACGCAGGACGGTGCTCGCGAAATGCCATGGCAAGGGCGCGCAGCGCCTCGCGCGATTGCGGATCGGAGAGCGTGGAAAGCAGCAGGATTTCGGTCGCCGGCAGCGGCGGCAAGCCGAATTTGCGGCTGACCTCGATCGTGCCCGGCGGGGCGAGCCGACAGGAGAAGACCGCCGTGGCAAGGCCGGCCGAAACGGCTTCCGCAACCGCGAAGGAGCCGCAGCCCAGGAAAACCTGCGTCCACGGGATGCCGACCGCGTCGAGCGCACCGGTGACGATGTCGCGGATGCTGCAGGATGGTGAGGAGGCGGCCAGCCGCAGCGGCTCGCCGGCGCGGTAGACGAAATCCGGCGTCGCGTACCAGCCGAATTGCTCCGGCGCCAGCACCTCGCCGTCGCGGCGGTCATCGTCGCGACGCACAATCGCGGCGTCGAGCTCGCCGCGATCGAAGGCGGCTAGCAGGTCGCGCGTGTCGTCGAGCTGCACCTCGATGGTCAAAGCCGGATCATGCGCATTGAGCCGCGCCAGCAGGGTCGGCACTTCGGCGCCGCCGACATGGGTGGCGATCCCTAGCCGGAAATGGCGGCGGACGGCGGTGAGGCTGGCGACCGCGCGGTCATGCGCGGCAAGCAGCTCGCGCGCGGGCTCGAGGAACACAGTGCCGCGCGCCGACAGCCGCACCAGCCTCGGCGTTCGCTCGATCAGTTTTTCGCCGATCCGATCCTCCAGCCGCTTCAGCTTGACGCTGATCGCGCCTTGCGTGCTGCCGAGGGCTTCGGCGGCGCGCGTGAAGCTGCGCAAGTCGGCGACGGTGAGGAAGGCTTTCACCGCATCTATGTCCAGCGTCATATCATCTATCTCATTTTGTTGTCACTGAAATATCCAACCATGCAATTTTAAAATGATCAAGCCTCCGCTAACTTGGGTTGAGCGCGCAGCGGCGAACGGCCATCCGGTTGCGCCCTGCCCAAGAAACTCAAGAGGTTTGACCATGGCACCTGTCCTCACCCGCCGGGGCATCGTCGTTCTGTTTGCCGCATGTCTTGCCTGCCTGATGTTCGGGCTGGAGATATCGAGCGTCCCAACCGTCCTGCCGACGCTGGAACAGGTGCTCGACGCGGACTTCAGGCAACTGCAATGGGTGATGAACGCCTACACCATCGCCGTCACGACCGTGCTGATGGCGGTCGGCACCATGGCCGATCGCTATGGACGCAAGCGCGTCTTCCTGGTCTCGATCGCCGCCTTTGGTCTCACCTCGCTGATCTGCGGTCTGGCGAGCAATGTCTCGACGCTGATCGTCGCGCGCTTCCTGCAGGGGTTGAGCGGCGGCGCGATGCTGATCTGCCAGCTCGCCGTGCTGTCGCATGAATTCCAGGAAGGCCGAGAGCGCGCCGTGGCCTGGGGCTGGTGGGGCGTCATCTTCGGCATCGGCCTCGGCTTCGGCCCGATCGTCGGTGGCGGCATCGTCGCCGTGTCGAGCTGGCAGTGGGTGTTCCTCATCCATGTGGCGATCGCGATCGTCGCCTTCGCGCTTGCGCTCACCGGCGTCCATGAATCCAAGGACCCGCAAGCAGGCAGGTTGGATCTCGCCGGCATCCTGACCTTGTCGCCTGCCGTCTTCTGCCTCGTTTTCTATATCACGCAAGGACCGGAGCTTGGCTTCGCCAACCTGGCCGCCCTGGCGATCCTTGGCCTGTCGATCGCATGCTTCATGGCGTTCTTTATTGCCGAAAGGATCAGCAAGCGGCCGATGTTCGACTTTTCGGTCTTTCGTATCCGCCCGTTTTTCGGCGCGATCGTCGGCTCGGCGGCAATGAACATCAGCTACTGGCCGTTCATGATCTATCTGCCGATCTGGTTTCATGCCGGATTGGGTCTCGACGGCTTCGCCACCGGCCTTGCCTTGCTCGCCTACACGCTGCCGACGCTGGTGATGCCGCCTTTGGCCGAGCGGCTGTCGCTGCGCTACCGGCCCGGCGCCATCATTCCGGCAGGGCTCGCGATCATCGGCATTGGCTTCCTGCTGATGAGGTGGGGCAGCGCGGCAGCCCATGCCAGCTGGCTAACCATGCTGCCCGGCTGCCTGATCGCGGGCACCGGCCTCGGCATCACCAACACGCCGGTAACCAACACGACCACCGGCTCGGTTTCGCGTGATCGCGTCGGGATGGCATCCGGCATAGACATGAGCGCGCGCATGATCTCGCTTGCCGTGAACATCGCAGTGATGGGCTTTATCCTGGCGAGCGGCGCGCTCGCGTATCTCATGGCAGCGCTGCCCGATCTCGATAGCGCAAGGCTCTATCTATTCGCCGAGGCGATCGCGGCCGGCAATCCGGTGCCGGGGTTGCCGGACAAGGTCGCGCATGACGCGCTGGCAAACGGCTTTGGCTGGGTGATGCTCTATGGCGGTATCGGCGTCTGGGTCATGGCGGCAATCGGCTTTGCCATCTTCAAGGCACGACCGGCGCGGCAGGAGGCGGTTCAGCGCCCGGACTGAACCGGATGCTGGTCAGCCGACCGGCTGCAGCGGGTCGCCGCCGATCTTCGACAGCTGGATGACCGCCTGGGTGCGGCTGTCGACGCCGAGCTTCTGCAGGATGGCCGAGACATGCGCCTTGATGGTGGCCTCGGAGACGCCGAGCTCATAGGCGATCTGCTTGTTGAGCAGGCCCTCCGCCAGCATGCCGAGCACCCGCGTCTGCTGCGGCGTCAGCGCCTGCAGGCGCTTGATCAGGTCGGAGATTTCCGGATCGCGCTCGACGCCGAGCTCGATGCCGGCGGGCGCCGCGATATCGCCGGCAAGCACCGCCTGCACGGCGGCGCGGATCTCTTCCATGCTGGCCGATTTGGAGATGAAGCCGGAAGCGCCGAGATCGAGCGCGCGGCGGATGGTGACGGGATCGTCATGCGCCGAGACCACCACCAGCGGCACCGCCGGATGGATGCCGCGCAGCGAGATCAGGCCGGAAAGGCCGCTGGCGCCCGGCATCGACAGGTCGAGCAGCACCATGTCGACATCCTCATTGGCAAGCACCAGCGCCTTGGCGCTTTCGAAATCGCCGGCTTCGTAGATGGCAGCAACGTCGCCGATGCCGGCCAGCGCCTCCTTCAGCGCGCCGCGAAAAAGCGGATGGTCGTCGGCAATGACGAAAGTGTGGCCCGACGGCAAATAGTCCTCCCCCGATCCCATCATCATTGTGTGCTTCTTGCGGGGACCGGAATGATTATGCGGCGGCGCGGCGCGTTTTCAAGCGGCAAAGACCGCGTGCGAGGTTTTCCCCAATGCAGCTTTGCAATCAGGTCTTCTGCTGGTTCAGCTTGCCGTCGCCGTCGTCCTTGTCCAGGTCCTTGACGATGTCCTTGAAGGTCCGGAAAAAGCGCTCCATGTAGCCCATCGTCTTATTGAAATCCTCTTCGCTGGGCAGTTGCGATTCCAGCCGGGCGGACAGCGAGTTCTCGAGCTTGGCGACACGCGCGTCGAGCGCCTTGACCGAATTATCCAGCCGGTCGATCTCGTCCTGGTAGGCGGCGCGCTCGTCGGCGGCCATCTTGCAGACGAGCTGGCCGGCGCGCTCTTCGCAGATCGACATGGCGCCAGTTCTTGCATCCATGCGGACATAGCCGTTGGCCGACTTCTCCAAACGGTAGTGGTCGGTTTCCTCGGAATAGGCGGATGCGGCAACCAGCGAGCAAAGCGCCGCGGGGATCACGATGTGCTGCAGACGCATGTTGTTCCTCCATGAGCCAGTGAAGGCGGGCTATCACAGGTTTGCGCCGGAAATGGGGAAGAGTCGAGCTTCGAGCCTTCCCCGCACCTTCGGTTCGGACTATAGCGCGACAATGTCTCAGATTATCTACAAGATCGCGCCCGAGGCGCTGTGGCGCGAAGCTGAACGGAACGGGCGCTTCACCGGCGCGCCGGTCGACATCGCCGACGGCTTCATCCATTTCTCCACCGCCGGCCAAGTTGGCGAGACGGCGGCCAGGCATTTCGCCGGGCAGACGGACCTGCTGCTGATCGCCATCGACGCGGCAAGGCTGGGTGATGCGCTGAAATACGAGGTCTCGCGCGGTGGCGCCCTGTTCCCGCATCTCTACGCCGAGCTCGATCTTGATGCCGTTCTCTGGGTAAAGCCGTTGCCGCTCGGCGCAGGCGGCCACGAATTCCCGGCGCTGGAGGGCGAATGAGCGTGCTCGACCGGATCGGCCAAAAGCTGCTTTTCTCCTTCGATCCGGAAACCGCGCACGGCCTGTCGATCGCGGCGCTGCGCTGCGGGCTGCCGGTCGGCGCGACGGCGCCGCGGCGCCCGACGCATGACGCGCGGCTGAAGGTCAGCCTTTGCGGCCTCGATTTCCCCAACCCGCTCGGCATGGCCGCCGGCTACGACAAGAACGCCGAAGTGCCGGACGCGCTGCTCGGGCTTGGCTTCGGCTTCGCCGAGGTCGGCACAATCACGCCGCTGCCGCAACCCGGCAATCCGAAGCCGCGCATCTTCCGGCTGACTGCGGACGAAGCGGTGATCAACCGGCTGGGCTTCAACAATGAGGGCCATGCGGCCGCCGAAAAGCGCCTTGCCGCGCGCAAGGGGCGGCCAGGCATCGTCGGCGTCAACATCGGCGCCAACAAGGACAGCGCCGACCGCATCGCCGACTATGAGCGCGGCGTCGCCCGCTTTGCGCCCTATGCGAGCTATCTGACCGTCAACATCTCCTCGCCCAACACGCCCGGCTTGCGCAACATGCAGGCGCGCGAGCAACTCGGCGAATTGTTGTCGCGGGTGATGGCGGCAAGGACGGGAGCGTCGGCGCAGCCGCCGGTCTTCCTCAAGATCGCGCCGGACCTGGTCGAGGCGGAGCTGGAAGACATCGCCGCCGAGGTCATCGAGAAGAAGATCGACGGCGTCATCGTCTCCAACACGACGCTGGCGCGGGTCGGGTTGCGCAGCGCAAGTCTGGCCGGCGAAGCCGGCGGGCTGTCAGGCAAGCCGCTGTTCGAGCGCTCGACGGCCGTGCTCGCCCGGATGCGCAAGCTGCTCGGCCCACAAGTGACGATCGTCGGGGTCGGCGGCGTCGACTCGGTGGAAACCGCGCTGGAGAAGATCCGCGCCGGCGCCGATCTGGTCCAGCTCTATACCGGCATGATCTATGCCGGGCCGGCGCTGCCCGGACGCCTCGTTGCCGACATGGCGCGCTTTGTTGGGCGAGAGAGGCTGAAGTCGATACGCGAGTTGCGCGACAGCAATCTTGAGCATTGGGCCGCTAAATCACTCTCGGCGGCAGAGCCGAACTAGCCAGGGGTCCTCTGCTGCGCGTTAGGCCCTCCGGGCGAGCTCAGCCTCTAGAGCCAGGGTCTGTAGCCGGTAGATGTTCAGGACATCGACCATATTCTCAATGGATAGCGACCAACCCGCGGGCAGCCTCCGCTCAGCTCGTTTCAGAGACGAACCGATCGCACCTCCAGATACCAGGCTGTAGCCGATAGACTTTGTACGTCGCTGTCTGCGGACATGAAAGCCTTGAACGTCTCGCCAAGCAATCTTCCTAGGCGATCGAATAAGACCACCACTCAACACAAAGCCATTGCCATCAAGAATCAGAACATGCGGATGGGCTAGCAGCCGGACGTAAATCAGAGAGCACAATCCAAAAAAGACAATACCAAGCCATCCGCCAGCGATTTGTTTAAATCCTGCCAGTGACTCATGATGAGCCGGAGGGTTCCGGACCATGAGAATCCCTACGCAAACGAAAGCAGCACATCCAAGAAGGCATAGAAACACTTTCACCCGCGAGCCCTTTATAATCCTGGGCTCAAGCGGTTCGAATACATCTCTCATTGCCACCCCCGGCACTTTATCCATCCCATGACTAAGGGTATTCAAGACTACTCCTTACGCCGGGGCAAATCAAAACGCCGTGCGCACCCTGAGCCTGAGCACCGTCAGCAGGCTCAAGCCGCGCACCAGCAGGAAAACGTGCAGCGATGCCCACAGGCCGCTGTTGCCGAATGCCGGCGCCAGGGTGATGAGCGCAGCGCTGAAGATGAGGAACGACAACAGCATCATGTTGCGCATGTCGCGCGACCAGGTGGCACCGATGAAGACGCCGTCCATCTGGAAGGCCAGCACGCCGCTCAGCGCAGTGAAGGCGGCCCAGGGCAGATAGGTGTCGGCGGCCGCGCGGACCTCCGGGGATGTCGTCACCAGCGCCACCAGACTGGCGCCGGCGGTCAACAGGGTGAGCGTGGCGACACCGGCGAGGCCAAAGCCCCAGATCAGCGTCAGCCGCACCGCCTGCCGGAACGGAGCGGGCGCATGCGCGCCGATGGCGCGGCCGGCGAGCTGCTCGGCGGCGGTGGCGAAGCCGTCAAGGAAATAGCCGGCGATGAGGAAGAAATTCATCAGCACGGCGTTGGCGGCGAGCGTCACCGTGCCGAACTGCGCGCCCTGCCTGGTGAACAGCGCGAAGGCGGCAAGCAGCGAGAAGGAGCGGATCATGATGTCGCGGTTGAGCGACAGCATGCGCCGGTAGGCCGGCAGGTCGAGGATACGCCGGCGCGACGGCCGCTCCAGCTTGCGGAAACGGCTGAGCACGATGACAAGGCCAAGCAGCATGGCCAGGAACTCGCCGGTGACGGTCGCCCAGGCGACGCCGGCAACGCCCCAGCCGAGCTCGAGGCCGAGCAAGAAGCAGAGCGCGATGTTGATGCCGTTGAGCACCGCCTGCAGCATCAGCCCGAGCCCGCCTTCGCCGCGTCCCAGCACGTAGCCCAGTATGGCGTAGTTGATCAGCGAGAAGGGCGCTGCCAATAGCCTGATGCGGATATAGACCGACATCGCGGCGCTGACCCGCGGCTCGGCGCCCATGAACCATTGGCCGGCGACGGCAAAGAGCGGCGCAAGGGCGGCAAGCACGACGCCCGCGACGACCGCGATCAGCACGGCGCGCCACAGCACCGCTTGCTCCTCCAGCGCATCGCCGCGCCCGAAGGCCTGGGCGACGAGGCCGGTGGTGCCCGAACGCAGGAAGTTGAAGCTGGTGAAGACGACGTCGAACACCAGCGACCCCGCCGCCAGGCCGCCGAGCAGGGCCGCATCGCCGAACTGGCCGACCACCGCGGTGTCGACAATGCCGAGCAGCGGCGTCGTCAGATAGGCAAGCGTCATCGGCACGGCGATCGCCAGCACCGAGCGGTTGGTGACGACGAAAGACCTGGCGTTGGCTTGAGTCGCGTCCAAGGGATTGCTGCCTGTCCGATTGCGGCTTGATCGAGGACCCGATGTGCCCCAGTTTGCCGGCATCACGCAACCATATCCGCCGGACTGCCAACCGAATTGCAAACCTGGCGCAGCCCCCAATTCATGCCGCTGCAGATCGTCCATCACCCCGACTATGATGCCGGCTTCGCCGTCAACCATCGCTTTCCGATGAGCAAATATCCGCTTTTGATAGAGGCTTTGCGCTTACGCGGTCTAGCCGTGCCGGGCGCGCTTTCGATGCCGGAGCCGGCACCGGCCGCATGGCTGAAGCTTGCGCATGCGGCCGACTATGTCGATCAGGTGATCGCCTGCCAGGTGCCGGAGAAAATAGAGCGAGAGATCGGCTTTCCGATCGGCCCGCGCGTGTCATTGAGGGCGCAGCTCGCTACGGCGGGTACGGTGCTGGCCGCCAGGCTGGCGCTGAAACACGGCATTGCCTGCAATGCGGCAGGCGGCAGCCATCACGCCAGGCGCGCGCAGGGCGCCGGCTTCTGCACCTTCAACGATGTCACCGTCGCCGCGCTGGCGCTGCTGGCCGAAGGCGCCGCCGAAAATGTGCTGGTCGTCGATCTCGACGTGCATCAGGGCGACGGCACGGCGGACATTCTCAAGGACGAACCGCGCGCCTTCGCCTTTTCCATGCATGGCGAGCGCAACTACCCGGCGCGCAAGATCGCCTCCGACCTCGACGTCGCCTTGCCGGACGGCACCGGCGACGATGCCTATCTCGGGCGGCTCGCCGCCATCCTGCCGGAGCTCTCCGGGCAAAGGCATTGGGACATCGTCTTCTACAATGCGGGCGTGGACGTCCATGCCGAGGACAGGCTCGGCCGGCTGGCGCTCACCGACAATGGCCTCAAAGCCCGCGAAGATATGGTCATCGGCCATTTCCGCAAGCAGGGCGTGCCGCTGTGCGGGGTCATCGGCGGCGGTTACTCGACCGACGTGCCGGCGCTGGCCGCGCGCCACGCCATCCTGTTCGAGGTGGCGTCGCGATATGCGTGATGCCAGGCCGAGCTATTTCCGGTAGCTGGCGATCCTGAGCAGGATAAACACCGGCACGACGATCGCCGCGCCGAGCAGGATGTAGCCCAGGAAGCGATCGATGGCGTGGAAGCCGAGATTCCACAAATCGACGAAGAACTGACGGATGCCATAGAAGACGTCCATAGGCGACCAGCCGAAGGCATGCATGACGAGGCCGACGAGGAAGGAGACCACGAGCAGCTTCAGGAACACCCTGAGCGGCGTGTCGCCAAGAAAGCGCGTCAGTGCGGACAAGGCCATTCTCCGGTTCGAGCCGTCCGATTCGGCGGCACGACAACAGAGATACGCATTCCGCGGAAAGGCATCAAGCAATGGAGCCGCGGGTTCCGCTTTGCCGATTGCTTGCAGCCCGGGCCTCGTGTTAACGAGGTGGCCGACGCGGGTATGATGTAATGGTAGCTTGTCAGCTTCCCAAGCTGAACGCGCGGGTTCGATTCCCGCTACCCGCTCCACCTTCTACTTCCTGCGGCGCAAGGATTTGAGTCAGACCTCACCAAGGGCCAGATTGCGCGGCCGATTCGCGTCGGCTGCCTGGGATTGCGGGGCGCAATTGCACTGGATCGACCCCCAGGCCGAGCAGTTTGCGCGAGGGTGAATTCGGCTGTTTGTAAGGCGAGCGTTTGGGTCTTGCACACCAATGCAAGACCCAGTCAGTGATTCACCCGGCAGGCACCGGATATGTGGTTGCTATCGACCTAGAGCCGGAAGCCGATCCAGACACGGCGGCGCCAGCAACGGACATGGCGCCGGCCATGGCGCCAGTAGCGCCGGCAGACCCTTCTCCAAACGTGGCGCCGGCGGCGGCGGTAGTACCGGCCACGGTAATACCGACGGCGGTAGTACTGAGCTGGCTGCAGCAGATCGGCCTGGTCATCCTCCTCGTAGATGGCCGGATCCGGCTTATCCAATTCATCGAGAATCCCGTTGCCTTTGGGGATGCCGGCAACCGCCTTGGCTGGTCCGGCCAGGCTTGCAAGCGCTGCCGCCCCCGCAACCCCAAGCATTCCAGTCAGAAACAACCGACGTTCCATCGAAACCTCCCGAGCTGTTGAGCATCGGCAGCCTTCCCTCACCCGCAACGGGCTCCAGCGAGCGACCGATCGGTTTGAACGTACAAGTAGCATTCTCGTTCCATTAGCCCACCTCGCGCAAAATGAAGTCGTGCAGCATTTTGGCTGCGGGCGAGAGCACGCGGTTCTTGACCGTGATCAGGCTGTAGGGCCGGACTTCGATGTCGAACTCGGTCTGGACGACGTCGATGGCGCCGGCCAGCCCGTCGCCGCCTTGAATGAACTTGGCGACCTGGATCGAGACCGGCGCGATGGCGTCGGACTGCGCCACCATCACCAAGGTGAGCAGCAGCGAAGAGGTGTTGAGGATGCGGTCGGGCAGCGGGATGTCGCGGTTCAAAAAGTTGCTTTCCATCGCCTGGCGCAGCGGCGAGCCGCCGGACTGGAACACCCAGTCATAGGCTGCCGTGTCTTCCAGCCTCACCGCCTTGCCGCTCGCCAGCGGATGGCCGCGGCGCACGATGAGGCAGGCCTTCTCGACGCCGATGACGCGCGATTCGAAAAGCCGCGGATTGAGGTCGTCGGGGATGCGGGCGATGATGAAGTCGTGGCGCGACGCGATCAGCTCGCGGGCGAGCACGTTCGAAGTTTCGACCTGCATGGTGATCTCGATGCGCGGATAGATGCGGCGAATCTCGCGAATCGCCGGCACCGCGAGCTCGATGGCCGGCGCCGTCACCGCGCCGAGGAACACCGAGCCGCCCTTGCCGGCCTTGAGCTCGGCAATCTCGCGGTCGGCCTCGCGCATCTCCAGCAAAATCGAGCGGGCGCGGCGAGCGAGCGCCTGGCCGTAAGGGGTCAGCGTCACGCCGCGCGGCAGCCGCTCGCACAACTTGACGTCGAGCACCGCCTCCATCTCGGCGATCATGCGCGAGGCTGCCGGCTGGGAAATGTTCATGACCTGGGCAGCGGCGCTCACCCGGCCGTGATCGTCCAGCGCGGTGATCATGCGCATATGCCGGAGACTGAGGCCGCTGCGCAGCAGCGTCTCGCCGTCTCCCGGCAATTTCTCGTAACTCACTGAAATCACATCAGGATCATGCAATGCCGCCATGATTTGAAGCCTCTCCGCCGGATTTCTATCTGCCGTTTAAGCTATACCGGTTTCGATATAGCAACCAGCAAAGATCGCATTTGACAGTTATGTCAAAGGGACCCACCCTTCGCGCGTTCCGAGACGCAACAGTCGGCAACGAGCAAATTCGTATCGATTGAAACTGCGTCGCGGGACCGATTGGGAGGATACCGGAGATCGATAAAGCCGACAGTGGCGCGCCAGCGCACCTGTTCGACTGCGCGGCCCGCGAAGCCCCGAGGTGTCGCGTCCATCAACCAGGGAGAGTAATGTGAAGATCATCAAGACGCTGGCCGCCGTGGCGGCCCTTGGCATTGCCGCCATGAGCTATTCGGCGCACGCAGCCGACAAGGGCCTCATCGGTGTGCTGATGCCGACCAAGACCTCGCAGCGCTGGATCAACGACGGCGACGCCGTCAAGTCCCAGCTCGAGAAGCTCGGCTACACCGTCGACCTGCAATATGCGCAGGACGATATTCCGAACCAGCTCAGCCAGCTGGAAAACGAAATCACCAAGGGCCCGAAGGCGCTGATCATCGCTTCGATCGACGGCACCACCATGGCCGACGCGCTCCAGAAGGCCAATGACGCAGGCGTCGTCGTCGTCGCCTACGACCGTCTGATCAAGAAGACCCCGAATGTCGACTACTATACCACCTTCGACAATTTCGGCGTCGGCGTGATCCAGGCGAATTCGCTGGTCAAGGGCCTCAAGGAGCGCTTCCCGAACACCAAGCCGTGGAACGTCGAACTGTTCGGCGGCTCGCCGGACGACAACAATGCCTTCTTCTTCTACAATGGCGCGATGTCGGTCCTGCAGCCGCTGATCGACGACGGTTCGATCAAGATCAAGTCCGGCCAGATGGGAATGGACAAGGTCGGCACGCTGCGCTGGCTCGCCGCCACCGCCCAGGCCCGCATGGACAACCTGCTCTCGGCCAACTACTCGGACGGCAGCCGCGTCGATGGCGTTCTGTCGCCCTATGACGGCCTGTCGCGCGGCATCACCGCCTCGCTGCGCGCCGTCGGCTACGGCACGGCGGCACAGCCCTGGCCGATCGTGACCGGTCAGGACGCCGAGACCGCCTCGGTCAAGCTGATCATCTCGGGCGAGCAATACTCGACCGTGTTCAAGGACACCCGCGAGCTGGCCAAGTCGACCGTGGAACTGGTCGACAAGGTGCTCTCCGGCGGCAAGCCTGAGGGCCTCGACACCAAGACCTACAACAACGACGTCAAGGTCGTTCCCTCGATCCTCCTGACGCCGGTTGAGGTCGACAAGTCGAACTACGAGAAGCTGGTCGTCGACTCCGGCTACATCAAGGCCGAAGAGCTGAAGTAATCCAGTCTTACAGGAAGGGGTCCTGCGCGGCCGCAGGACCCCTTTTCGTTCAAAAACGACCCCGGTATTGTCTTTGCCGGCTTCTGTGGCGCCACCCGCCGCAGTATGTTGATGTCGCGCATGAGCCCTTCCGGAGTCCGATCCGGAGCCGTGCGCCCAAGGAGCAGAACCTCATGGCCTCGACGATTTTGGAGATGCGCGACATCACCAAGACGTTTCCCGGCGTGAAGGCGTTGTCGAACGTCAATCTCAGCGTCGAGGAAGGCGAGATCCACGCCGTCGTCGGCGAGAACGGCGCCGGCAAGTCGACGCTGATGAAGGTGCTGTCGGGCGTCTATCCGTCGGGCACCTATGAAGGCCAGATCATCTTCCGCGGCCAGGAATGCCATTTCAAAGGCATCCACGACAGCGAACATATCGGTATCGTCATCATCCACCAGGAGCTTGCGCTGGTGCCGATGCTGTCGATCGCGGAAAACATCTTCCTCGGCAATGAGCACGCCACCTATGGCGTCATCGACTGGGACGCCAACGAGACGCGCACGGCCGCACTGCTCAAGAAGGTCGGGCTCAAGGAGGATCCCAAGACGCTGATCACCAATATCGGCGTCGGCAAGCAGCAGCTGGTCGAGATCGCCAAGGCGCTGAGCAAGGAAGTGAAGCTCTTGATCCTCGACGAGCCGACGGCGTCGCTCAGCGAAAAGGATAGCCAGGCGCTGCTTGACCTTCTGCTCGAGTTCAAGCGCCAGGGCATGACCTCGATCCTGATCTCGCACAAGCTCAACGAAGTGAACCGGGTCGCCGACAAGGTGACGGTGATCCGCGACGGGCGCACCATCGAGACCCTGCCGAGGAAAGACATCTCGGAAGACCGCATCATCACCTCGATGGTCGGCCGCTCGCTCGACGACCGCTATCCGCCGCGCGAGCCGCAGATCGGCGAGGTCATCTTCGAGGTCAAGGACTGGTCGGTCTACCACCCGATCCACGCCGAACGGCAGGTGATCAAGAACGTCAACCTCAATGTGCGCAAGGGCGAGGTGGTGGGCATTGCCGGGCTGATGGGCGCCGGCCGCACCGAATTCGCGATGAGCCTGTTCGGCCGCTCCTATGGCCGGCACATCACAGGCGAGGTTCTGCTCAGAGGCAGGCCGCTCGACCTCTCATCGGTGAGCAGAGCGGTGGAGAACCGCATCGCCTACGTCACCGAGGACCGCAAGACCTACGGCCTCAACCTCATCGACCACATCAAGCACAATGTGACTTTGGCCAACCTCTCCGGCGTCTCCAGCCGCGGCGTCATCGACGACATGCGCGAGATGAGCGTCGCCAACGACTACCGCAAGAAGACCAACATCCGCGCCTCCAGCGTCTATCAGCTGACCGGCAATCTCTCGGGCGGCAACCAGCAGAAGGTGGTGCTGTCGAAATGGCTGTTCGCCGATCCGGAAGTGCTGATCCTCGACGAGCCGACGCGCGGCATTGACGTCGGCGCCAAGTACGAAATCTATACGATCATCGCGCGTCTCGCCGCCGAGGGCAAAGCGATCATCGTCATCTCGTCGGAAATGCCTGAACTGCTCGGCATCACCGACCGTATCTATGTGATGAACGAAGGACGCATCGTCGGCGAAATGGCGGCAAGCGACGCCAGCCAGGAAAAAATCATGCGCGCCATCGTTCGGGGAGAAGGAAAAAAAGCATCATGAGCACAGAAAGCGCTCCCGCGCCGCAGAGCGGCGTCGCCGAAGACGTCAAGCAGGGTCCACGTGTCGCCGTGTCGGCGCTAACGGCGAACCTGCGCGAATACGGCCTGATCATCGCGCTGATCGTGATCATGCTGTTCTTCCAGTACACGACGTCGGGAACGCTGTTCAAACCGGTCAACCTCAGCAATCTGGTGCAGCAGAATTCGTTCATCATCGTGATGGCGCTCGGCATGCTCTTGGTGATCGTCGCCGGCTATATCGACCTCAGCGTTGGATCGGTGGCCGGTTTCATCGGCGCGCTGGCGGCGATGATGATGGTCATCTGGCCGCTCGGAATATTCTCGAATCCGCTGGTGGTCTCGATCGTGTGCCTGATCGTCGGCGCGCTGATCGGCGCCGCGCAAGGCTACTGGATAGCCTATCACCGCATACCGAGCTTCATCGTGACGCTGGCGGGCATGCTGATCTTCCGCGGCATCTGCCAGGCATTGCTTGGCGGCGGCTCCTCCGTCGGCCCGCTGCCGGACAGCTTCAAGGCGCTGAGCTCGGGCTTCATCCCGGACGTCATCGGCCCGCTGACGCTGATCCCGCCGACGGTGAATGCCGCCGGCAAGACGATCGTCGGCAGCGGCTTGACGCTGCACATGACGACGGTCGTGCTCGGCCTGATCGCGGTCCTCGCCTATGCCTATTTCGGCTTCCGGACGCGGCGCAAGCGGGAGCGTCATGGCTATGAGGCGGAGCCCTTCCCGCTGTTCGTCATCAAGACGCTGGTCGGCAGCGCGCTGGCCCTGTTCCTGGTCTTCCAGTTCGCCAGCTACAGGGGCCTGCCGGTCGTGCTCCTGGTGATGGGCGTGCTGATCTCGCTGTTCGTCTTCGTCACCAAACGCATGACCATCGGCCGCCGCATCTATGCCATGGGCGGCAACGCCAAGGCCGCGCAGCTCTCGGGCATCAACACCGAAAGGCTGACGCTGCTCGTCTTCATCAACATGGGCGTGTTGTCGGCGCTGGGCGGCCTGATTATCGCGGCGCGTCTCGGTCAGGCCGTGCCGGCGGCGGGCCTCGGCAGCGAGCTCGACGTCATTGCGGCGGTCTTCATCGGCGGCGCCTCGGCAATGGGCGGTGTCGGCCAGGTGATCGGCGCCGTGGTCGGCGGCTTCATCATGGGCGTGATGAACAACGGCATGTCTATCATGGGCGTCAATGTCGATTGGCAGCAGGTGGTCAAGGGCCTGGTGCTGCTCGGCGCGGTCATCTTCGACGTCTACAACAAGAACAAGGCTTAAGGGCCGGAACAAAGTTCAGGAGGCATACGGGTTTCAGATCGCGAAGCTGCCGGCAGCCCGTCGGCATCAAGAAGTCCCGACAAGGACCAGGCTCGCGAGCGCAATCCGGACGAAGAATTTCAACCGTGGCGTGGATCGCTCCACGCCGCGCCCGGTAAGGTTTGCCCGCAGGCAGCCGTAGAAATGAGAGAGGATTGAACATGCTGATCTCCCAGATCCTCGACGACGCCGAGACGATCCGCGTCGTCGCCCGCAATGGCGGCGGCAAGACCAGGATCATCAATGGCGCGCGCAGTGTCTATTCGCTGGCGATGGAGGCCGCGCGCACCGGCACAGGCCTCGAGGCATTGATCGAGCGCAAGGGCTACGGCGAGACGGTCGATCTCGATGCCGCCTATAAGAGGGGCAGGCTGGTCTCGCCGATCAACCATCCGGATCCCGCGCATCTGCATCTCACCGGCACCGGGCTCACGCATCTCGGCTCCGCGGCAACGCGCGATTCCATGCACAAGAAGCTCAGCGAAGGCGGCGAGGCGGAACTCACCGATTCCATGAAGATGTTCCGCATGGGTCTGGAAGGCGGCAAGCCGGCCAAAGGCCAGGTCGGCGTGCAGCCGGAATGGTTCTACAAGGGCAACGGCACGATGGCGGTGGCGCCGGGCGCGCCCCTGATGTCGCCGGCCTTCGCGCAGGACGGGGGCGAGGAGCCGGAGATCGCCGGCATCTATGTGATCGGCGATGACGGCGCGCCGTTCCGAGTCGGCTTCACGCTGTCGAACGAGTTTTCCGATCACGTCACCGAGCGGGTGAACTATCTGTTCCTCGCCCATTCCAAGCTGCGCAACGCCTCGTTCGGCCCCGAAATCCTGATCGGCGACCTGCCCGCCGATGTCCGCGGCGCCTCGCGCATCTGGCGCGACGGCAAGCTGCTCTGGGAAAAGCCGTTCCTATCGGGCGAAGCGAACATGTCGCACACCATCGCCAATCTCGAGCACCACCATTTCAAATATTCGGCCTTCCGCCAGCCCGGCGACGTGCATGTGCATATGTTCGGCACCGCGACGCTCTCCTTCGCCGACGGCATCAAGACCGAGGCCGGCGACACGTTCGAGATCGAGGCGCCGGATTTCGGCCTGCCGCTGCGCAATCCGCTGGAGATCGAGAAGCCGGTGAAGGTGGCGGTGAAGGCGCTGTGAGAGCGTGATCTCCCTCCTTGAGGGGGAGATGTCGCCGACGGCGACAGAGGGGGTCCCTCGTCGTAGAGCGCCAACTCTTCGCATCCGCAGGGCGCCGCGCTCTATGTGAGACGACCCCCTCTGCCCTGCCGGGCATCTCCCCCTCGAGGGGGGAGATCAGCAGCTTCAGCGCGCTGCCCTGAAATGCTTGGAGAGCTTCAGGCCCTGCGCCTGATAGTTCGAGCCGAGATCGGTGCCGTAAAGCGCCTGCGGCCGCTTCAGCATATGCTCGTAGACGAGGCGACCGACGATCTGGCCGTGATCGAGGATAAAAGGCACTTCGTGGCTGCGCACTTCGAGCACGGCGCGGCTGCCGCTGCCGCCGGCGGCGGAGTGGCCGAAGCCCGGATCGAAGAAGCCGGCATAATGGACGCGGAACTCGCCGACCAGCGGATCGAACGGCGTCATCTCGGCGGCGTAGAGCGGCGGCACATGCACCGCTTCGCGTGAGACCAGGATGTAGAATTCGTCGGGATCCAGCACCAGTTCGCCGGCGCCGCTCTTGTAGATCGGCTCCCAGAAATCGACGACATCCTGGGCGGCGCGCTTGTCGACGTCGACCAGGCCGGTGTGGTGCTTGCCGCGGTAGCCGACGAGGCCGTCCTTGTCACCGTCGAGGTCGATGGACAGCGCGATGCCGCCGCCGGAAATATTGGGCGGCTCGGTAGCGACCAGCATCTCGGCGCGGTGAAGGTCGCGCAGTTCACTCTCCGACAGCACCGCATTGCCGGTGCGGAAACGGATCTGCGACAGGCGCGAGCCGGCGCGCACGACGATCGGGAAAGTGCGCGGGCTGACCTCGAGATAGAGCGGTCCGTTATAGCCGGCGGCGATCTTGTCGAACTCGTGGCCGCGGTCGGTCATGACGCGCGTGAAGATGTCGAGACGGCCGGTCGAGCTCTTCGGATTGGCCGAGGCCGACACCTTCGAAGGCAGCGCCAGGCTCTCGAGCAGCGGCACGATGTAGACGCAGCCGGTTTCCAGCACCGCGCCCTCGGCGAGGTTGATCTCGTGCAGCTTCAGCCGCTCAAGCTTGTCGGCGACCAGATGATCGGGCCCCGGCAGGAAGGAAGCGCGCACGCGAAACGCCTTGTCGCCGAGCCTGAGATCAAGGCTGGCTGGCTGAATCTGATCCGAGTCCAGCGCGCGCGGCGACTTCAGCGCGCCGGATTGAAACAGCGCCGCGATGTCCTGATCCGGAAGAATGCCTGTCTGCCGCAAAGGCTGGCTCCGTTCACAAGGCCGGGCGAGGACCTAAGCAGGCTCTTGCCGCCCGGCTGGTACAAACCTCTTAATGAAGCCGGCAATTGACGCAAGCGCGGCGCGGGTCTAAAGGGTCGTTATCCCGTGGTGATTTGGCCGGTCGGCTTGCAGCCACGTTAAACAAGTCGCTAAAGGACCGTCGAGCCGCAAGGCTATATGGACCGGTTGCGACTTCGCGGCCGGTTTTTTTTGTGTCTGAAAGCAGGGCTATGAGCATCAAGAAGCGCAACTGGAAACCTCAGACGGCACTCGTGCATGGCGGAACGTTGCGTTCCGGCTTCGGCGAGACCTCCGAGGCGATGTACCTCACCCAAGGCTATGTGTATGAGACGGCACAGGCGGCGGAAGCCCGCTTCAAGGGCGAGGAGCCGGGCTTCATCTATTCCCGCTACGCCAACCCGACCGTCGACATGTTCGAAAAGCGCATGTGCGCGCTGGAAGACGCCGAGGATGCCCGCGCCACTGCCTCCGGCATGGCCGCCGTTTCCGCCGCCCTGCTCTGCAGCGTCAAGGCAGGCGACCACATTGTTGCGGCGCGCGCGCTTTTCGGTTCCTGTCGCTGGGTGGTCGAGACGCTGGCGCCGCGCTACGGCATCCAGGCGACGCTGGTCGACGGCACCGACATCGCCAATTGGGAAAAGGCGGTAAGGCCGAACACCAAGCTGTTCTTCCTGGAAAGCCCGACCAATCCGACGCTGGAGGTGGTCGACATCGCCGCGGTCGCCAAGCTCGCCAATTCGATCGGCGCGCGGGTGATCGTCGACAACGTCTTCGCCACGCCGCTGCAGCAGAAGCCCTTGCTGCTCGGCGCCCATATCGTCGTCTATTCGGCGACCAAGCATATAGACGGCCAGGGCCGCTGCCTGGGCGGCGTCATTCTGTCGGACAAGAAGTGGATCGACGAGAACCTGCACGACTATTTCCGCCACACCGGCCCGAGCCTGTCGCCCTTCAACGCCTGGACGCTGCTCAAAGGCCTGGAGACGCTGCCGCTGCGCGTGCGCCAGCAGACGGAGAGCGCGGGCAAGATCGCCGATTTCCTGGCCGAGCGGCCGGAGATCGCCCGCGTCATCTATCCAGGCCGGCCCGATCACCCGCAGGCGGATGTCGTCAAGAAGCAGATGTCTGGCGGCTCGACATTGATCTGCCTCGACGTTAAGGGCGGCAAGCAGGCGGCCTTCGCCTTCCAGAACGCGCTCGATATCGTGCTGATCTCCAACAATCTCGGCGACGCCAAGAGCCTGATCACCCATCCGGCGACGACGACGCACAAGAACCTGAGCGACGAGGCACGCGCCGAGCTCGGCATCGGCCCCGGCACGCTCAGGCTCTCCGTCGGTCTGGAGGACACCGACGATCTGCTGGAGGATATCGAACAGGCGCTGAAGGCGGCAAAATAGAAGGCTGAGACCGCCGCGGCCGGAGCCTTCCAGAGCCGCAATTCCGGACGGAAAACCGTTTCACACTTTTCCTGGAATTGCTCTAGGCGAGCTCCTCCAGCTCGGTCATCGCCTTGGTGCGAATGGTCATGGCATTGCCGCGCCATTCGACGGCGCCGCCGAACCAGGCGCGCGCCCAGATGGCGGGCAGCATGAAGTCGCGCACGATCATCGCGGTGATGCTGCGCGGCGACAGGTACCAGCCCTTGGCGGAGGCCAGCAGGCACTCCGGCAGGTAGGCGACCGCCAGCACGCACAAGGCCGTTGTGGGCAGGCTGACGCCGGCGGCTGCCGCGGCAATCACTGCCAGCAGCAGCGGCATCGCCGCGCCGGTCAGAATCTCCGGCGCGAAGAACAGCGGGAACGTGACACGGCGCAGCCGCGCCCAGCGCGTCTGGCGCGACCAGATCTCGGCGAGCCTGCGCTGGCCGAGCGGCTGCTCGAAAGGCGAGGCGACGAGATTGACGCGCAGGCCCAGGCTGTTGACCAGCTTGGTGGCGGCCGCGTCCTCGGCGATCTCGGCGGCCAAAGCCTGGATGCCGCCACTGGCGTCGAGCATCGGCTTGTTCCACAGCATGCTCTTGCCCTGGGCGAAGCCGAGGCCGACCGCCTCGCCGGCATACTGCCAGCGCGCCTGCAGCGTGTTGAGGAAGGCGCACTCGACTTCCGCCCAAAAACCGTCTGGCCGCGAGCCGATCGGCGTCGAGCAGACGAGGCCGGTGTGCGGCCGCCATGCCGCCATCAGGTGCTGGACATAGTCCCGCGGCATCAGCACGTTGGAATCGGCGAGGATCACCCAATCGTGCCGCGCCGCCTGCCAGCCCTTGACGCAATTGTTGAGCTTGGGATTGGCGCTGATTCGGTCGTCGCCGATCAGGAGCCGCGCCGGAACCTTGGGGTGGCGCACGATCGCCGCATCGATGAGCCTCACCACCGGGTCGTCGGCATGCGCGACGCAGAAGATCAGCTCATAACGCGGCCAGTCGAGCGAGAAGGCGCGCTGCAGGGTCTCCTGCGTGAACGGCTCGGCGCCGCGCGAAGGAACAATGATCGAGACCGGCTGCGCGCCAACGGGCGACGCAATGTCATGCCGCCGTTTCAGCCGCGACGACGCGAGCAGGATGCTGGCGAGATTGAAGAGAAGAAGGGCTGACGAGGCCAGGCCGGCTGCGATAGTCAGTTCCATCGAGATCTGGTCACTCCCGATAGAGAGTTTCACCGTTTCACGGAAACGGCGAACCGCTCTATCTCTTTGTTTTCACGCAATTCCGGACGGAAAACCGCTCACACTTTTCCTGGAATTCCTCTAGGCCGCATGCCGCCGTTTCATCAGTTGCAGAGCGCCCGAGTCGCCCGGCACGGTCTGTGCACACCAACATTGTCGTATGTCACTTAAATGACATTGTTTTTCGGCACCTGCGCTTACAAGGCTGGCAGGATGGTCGGCGCTACGTCGATAGGAGCGGAGCGTGACATATATTCCGCGGCGGCAACCGGAGTGGCCCATGTATCGCGCAGTGACGCGCAACATCGAAGTGCTGGTCAGGCCCTTCTATCTGGAGGACCGTTCCGATCCGTCCGAGAACCGCTATGTCTGGGGCTATCAGGTGACGATCGACAACCGCTCCGACGAATTCGTACAGCTTGTTTCGCGCTATTGGCACATCACGGACGGCCAAGGCCGGGTCGAGGAGGTCCGCGGCGCCGGCGTCGTCGGCGATCAGCCGGAACTCAATCCCGGCGACAGCTACCAGTACACGTCGGGCTGCCCGCTCTCGACGCCGTCGGGCATCATGGTCGGCCATTACACGATGCGCAACGGCCGCGGCGAGACGTTCGATATCGCCATTCCGGCGTTTTCGCTGGACATGCCGGGCACAAGGCGGACGGTGAATTAGCGTTTTTCTCCCCGTTCAACGGGGAGAAATGCCCGGCAGGGCAATGAGGGCAGCGCCGGGCTTCTGAGATTTTCATTGAGGCGGACGACTGCGTCGCCAGTGGGGTCGCTATCACCGCCAACATTGGTGCCGCCCCTCATCCGCCCTTCGGGCACCTTCTCCCCGTGGAACGGGGAGAAGGTCAAGACGCTACTTCGCAAACTCGGCCGGATCGAAGTCGTATTGCGTCGAGCAGAACTCGCAGGCGACGTGGATGCCGCCGTCCTCTGTCGAGTCTTTGATCTCCTCGGCCGAAAAGCCTTCCAGAATGCCGCGGATCTTCTCGCGCGAGCAGGAGCACTGATCGGCGACCGGCACACTGCTGAAAACGCGTACGCCGTGCTCATGGAACAGCCGGTAGAGCAGCCGCTCGGCGCCCACCGTCGGGTCGATCAGCTCCGTCGGCTCGATGGTGCCGAGCAGCGCCAGCAATTCCTGCCAGGAATTGTCGGCCGGATGGTCCGTAAGCTCGCGGTCATCGCCGTCGCCGCCCGAAATATCGGGAATGCGCATGCGCTCCGGCGCCTGCGGCAGGAATTGCGCCAGGATGCCGCCGGCGCGCCACTGCTCGCGCGTGCCGGCCGGGCCGGGCGTCACCAGCTTGGCGACCGACATCTTGATGTCGGTCGGGATCTGCTCCGACTGGCGGAAATAGGTGCGCGCGGCGTCTTCCAGCGAGGTGCCGTCGAGCTGGACGATGCCCTGGTAGCGCTGCATATGCGCGCCCTGGTCGATGGTCAAAGCCAGCACGCCATTGCCAAGCAGTGTCTGCTGTGAGACCTCGCCGGCCGCGGTCAGCGCCTGCAGCCGGTCAGCGTCGAAGCGCGCATAGGCGCGCAGCGCATGCGGCGTGGCGAAATCGGCCACCAGCATGTCGACCGGACCGTCGGTGCGGGTCTGCAGGATGAACTTGCCTTCGAACTTCAGCGACGTGCCGAGCAGCACGGTGAGCACGCAGGCTTCCGCCAGCAGGCGGGCGACCGGCTCAGGATAATTGTGGCGGCTCAAGATAGCGTCGAGCATCGGCCCAAGCTGCACCGTGCGGCCGCGCACATCGAGCGGCGCGACCTCGTAAGGCACGACGTGATCGTCGCCGGCGAAGCCGAATTCACCGAGTTGGGGTTTGTGCTCAGCCAAGGTATGGGTTTCCAACATGACAAAACTCCAGGGCGCAGCCATGCCGCCCGATGAGCCGCATGCGTCGAAGCGCGTTCAATTTACGTGATGGCCCGCACATAGGCATCACATATCCCCAGATCAAGTTTACCCCGATCGGACCGGAAGCTCTCAGGTCCGCCCTTATCAAGCGCCCAGACACCAGGCCAGCACCGCTTTTTGGGCGTGCAGCCGGTTCTCGGCCTCGTCGAAGACCACCGAATGCGGCCCGTCGATCACCTCGTCGGTGACTTCCTCGCCGCGATGCGCGGGCAGGCAGTGCATGAACAACGCATCGGGCTTGGCCCTTGCCATCAGCGCCGCATTCACTTGATAGGGCAGGAAGACGTTGTGGCCGCGCGCGCGGTGCTCCTGGCCCATCGACACCCAGCTGTCGGTGACGACGCAGTCGGCCTGGTCGACGGCTTCCTCGGCGGACTTGGCAAACCGGACCTTGCCGCCATTGGCTTTCGACCAGTCGACATATTTCTCGAAGGGCTCGCTGCCCTCCGGCACCGCGACATTGAGGTTGAAGCGGAACCGCGCCGAGGCTTCGAGGAGCGAATGCAGCACATTGTTGCCGTCGCCGGTCCAGGCGAAGGTCTTGCCGGCCACTGGACCGCGATGCTCCTCATAGGTCATGATGTCGGCCATGAGCTGGCAGGGATGCGTGTCGTCGGTCAGCCCGTTGATGACTGGAACGGTGGCGTTCTCGGTGAGCTCCAGCAGCCGGTCATGCGAGGTGGTGCGGATCATAATGGCGTCGACATAGCGCGACAGCACTTTTGCCGTGTCGGCAATGGTCTCCGAGCGGCCGAGCTGCATCTCGGTGCCGGTCAGCATGATGGTCTCGCCGCCGAGCTGGCGCATGCCGACATCGAAGGACACGCGTGTGCGCGTCGACGGCTTGTCGAAGATCATGGCCAGCACCTTGCCGTCGAGCGGTTTTGAACGCTCGCCTGCCTTGAGCCTGGTCTTTCGCGCCACCGCGTCGTCCAGCATGATGCGCAGGTCGCCCGCCGAAACGGCGGACAGATCGGTGAAGTGGCGAACGCTCATCGACAGGTTCCAGAAATTATTTCGCGGCTTCGGCCGCAATCGCGTCGGTCAGGCCCCTGGCGCCGACGCGAATGCGCTCTAGCGCCTCGCCGATCTCCTCGTCGGTGACGGTCAGCGGCGGCAGGAGGCGGATGACGTTGTCGCCCGCCGGCACGGCAAGCAGGTGCTGGTCGCGCAGCGCCATGTTCACCTTTGTGTTGGGCATGGCGCATTTCAGGCCGAGCATCAGGCCGGTTCCCCTGATGCCCTCGATGACCTCGGGAAATTCATCCGCGACGCTGGCCAGCCCCTGCTTCAGAAGCAGCGCCTTGCGCTGCACGTCCTCGAGGAAGCCGTCGGCCAGCACCACGTCGAGCACGGCGTTGCCGACCGCCATCGCCAGCGGATTGCCGCCGAAGGTGGTGCCGTGCACGCCGGCCGTCATGCCTGTCGCCGCCTCATCCGTGGCAAGGCAGGCGCCCATAGGGAAGCCGCCGCCGATGCCCTTCGCGATCGCCATCAGGTCGGGCGTGACGCCGGCCCATTCATGCGCGAACAGCTTGCCGGTGCGGCCGATGCCGCATTGGACCTCGTCGAAGATCAAAAGCAGGCCGTGCTGGTCGCAAAGCTGCCGCAGCCGCTTCAATGACTGCGTCGGCACCGGGCGGATGCCGCCCTCCCCCTGCACCGGCTCGATCAGGATTGCCGCGGTCTCCGGCGTGATCGCCTTTTCGGCCGCGTCGATGTCGTCGTAAGCCACCTGGTCGAAGCCCTCGACCTTCGGGCCGAAGCCTTCGAGATATTTGTACTGGCCGCCGGCGGCAATCGTCGCCAGCGTGCGGCCGTGAAAGGCGCCCTCGAAGGTGATGATGCGGAAACGTTCGGGATGGCCCTTGACGAAATGATAGCGCCTGGCCGTCTTGATGGCGCATTCCAGCGCCTCAGCGCCGGAATTGGTGAAGAACACCTTGTCGGCGAAGGTGGCGTCGACCAGCCGCTCGCCCAGCCGGCGCTGTTCCGGGATCTCGTAGAGATTGGAGACGTGCCAGAGCTTGGCGGCCTGTTCGGTGAGTGCAGCAACCAGATGCGGATGGCTGTGGCCCAGCGAATTCACCGCGATGCCGCCCGCGAAGTCGAGGTATCGCTCGCCCTTGTCGGTGACCAGCCAGGTCCCCTCCCCGCGGTCGAAAGCCAGGGGTGCGCGAGCAAAGGTCTCGTAAAGCGCCGAACCGCTCATTATATGCGTCTCCGGAACCGGAAATCAAAAAAGCCGCCAATGCGGCGGCCTTTGCGGCTTATCATGTTTTTCGGCCATGAAGTCAACGAAAACGTCATGCAGAAGCGCGTGGCAAAGCCCTGACGCCATGCCGGCTCATAAGTCGAGCGGCAAGTTGGGGAAAACCGAAAAAACCGAATCGTGTTGCCCTGGGGACTCTTGTCACCGAGTCAGCGCATAAGGTATTTGTAGTCGAGAAATAACTAGATTTCGTGCGGCGGACCTAATCACCCGGTATATGTGGTGTCGTTTGCCCGGCGAGAGCCGGGTCGGGAACGGATTCTGACTACCGCACGCCTCAGCAGGAGCGCGCCCCATGAATTGGACTGACGAGCGGGTAGAACTTCTCAGGAAACTGTGGTCGGAGGGCCTGAGTGCCAGCCAGATTGCCGCACAGCTTGGCGGAGTGAGCCGTAACGCCGTCATCGGGAAGGTGCATCGCCTGAAGCTGTCGGGACGCGGCCGCGCGACGGCCGCCCCGGCGCGCCAGAAGAAGGCGACGCAAGGCGCCTCGATGCAGAAATCGGTGACCCGCGCCGCAAGCGCCACACGTCATGTGACGACGACGATCGGCGCCACCGCGCTGCAGGTGCAGTTCGACGCCGAGCCGGTCGCGCGCCACTATATCCGCCCGGTCGAGAACGTCGTGGTGCCGATCTCGCGCAACCTGCAGCTCGTCGAATTGAACGAACGGACCTGCAAATGGCCGAACGGCGATCCGCTCTCGGAAGACTTCAGCTTCTGCGGCAACGACGCCGCCGAAACTGGGCCCTACTGCAAGTATCATTCACGGGTTGCGTTCCAGCCAGCGGCGGAGCGGCGCAGGGCAAGGTAAGATTAGGGGAGCAGGGGAGTAGGGGAAAAAGCGCTTCACGCGCGACATTTCGCCAGTCAATCGCTCCGTATTACCTACTCCCTTACTGCCCTACTCCCTTACTCCCCTACTTCACAACCACCCATTCTTCTTGAACCGCCAGTACAGGAACGCGCAGATCAGCGCGATGACCACCAGGACGGTCGGATAGCCATATTCCATCTTCAGTTCCGGCATGTCGGCGAAGTTCATGCCGTAGATGCCGGCGAAGGCTGTCGGCACCGCCAGGATGGCGGCCCACGAGGCGAGCTTCTTGGAAATGGCGGTTTCCTGGCTCTGTCCCACGAGCAGGCTCGCTTCGAAAGCGAAGGCCAGAACCTCGCGCAGGCTATCGATCTTTTCCTGAACGGTGCGGATATGGTCGGTCACGTCGCGAAACAGCGGATGCATGGCGGCATGGATCTGCGGCAGATCGGCGCTGGTCAGCCGACGGCAGACCTCGACCAGCGGCAGCGCCGCATTGCGCAGGCGCAGCAGATCGCGGCGCAGCATGTACAGACGCTCGATGTCGGAACCGGTCATCGGCTTCAAAAGCACCTTGTCCTCGATCGCCTCGACCTCGTCCTCGATCTGCTCCAGCACCGGCATGTAGTTGTCGACGATGAAATCGAGGATGGCGTAGAGGACGAAATCCTCGCCCTTGGCCAGCGAATGCGGGCAGCTTTCCCAATGCTGGCGCACGGCGGCGTAGGAGGTCGACGGCCCGTGCCGGACGCTGACGATGTAGCCGGTGCCGACGAACAGATGCGTCTCGCCGAAGGTGACGCGGCCGTCGATCAATTGCGCGGTGCGGGCAACGATGAAGAGAGCGTCGCCATATTGCTCGATTTTCGGGCGCGCATGCGGATGCTCGGCGTCCTCAATCGCAAGGTCATGCAGATGGAACTGTGACTGCACCCTGAGCAGAAGGTTGCGATCGGGCTCGAGCAGGCCGATCCAGACGACATGGCCGGGTTTTGCCGCCCATTCGCCGGCCTGTTCGATGGCGATGTCGGCGATGCGCTTGCCGCCCGAATAGACGCTGGATGCTATGATGCCCGAAATTGGGGCCGGGGTCAGGTTCCGAACTTGTTCCATCGCAAACCTCCCGAGACTGCGACTGACAAATCGCTGTCCCTGGAGGAGCTTAACCTAAATTAGGAAGCCGTTCGAGAGGCGCCCGTTCACTTAGCCGGCACCGTGCCGGGAAGCACGATCTTGTCGGTCTTGTCGCCCTTCGGCCGGTCGGCGGGCATCTGTTCGCCCGTGACGATATAATAGATCGTCTCGGCGATGTTGGTGGCATGGTCGCCGATGCGCTCGATATTCTTGGCGCAGAACAGAAGATGCGTGCAGGGCGTGATGTTGCGCGGATCTTCCATCATATAGGTCAAAAGCTCGCGGAACAGCGAGGTATACATGGCGTCGATCTGGTCGTCCCGGTCGCGCACCAAGCCGATCCTTTCGACCGAGCGCGAGGCATAGACGTCAAGCACTTCCTTGAGCTGCGTCAGCGCCAGGTTGGCAAGCGCCTCGATACCGCGGAAAAGGCTGTTCGGCTGGCGGCCGTCGACGGAGGCAACGCGCTTGGCGACGTTCTTGCCCAAATCGCCGACACGCTCGATATCGGCCGAGATGCGGATGGCGCCAACGATCTCGCGAAGGTCCGTCGCCATCGGCTGGCGCCTGGCGATGATGATGATGGCCTTGTCGTCGATCTCGCGCTGCCCCTCGTCGAGGACGAGATCGTCCTGGATGACCTTCTGAGCGAGGCCGTGATCGACGTTCACCAGAGCCGCCACCGCCTGTTCGACCATGCGTTCTGCATGCCCGCCCATCGCGGCGATGCGCTTCGATAGATATTTCAGTTCTTCGTCATAGGCACTGACAATATGGACGGACTGCATGGATATGCCTTCCCGGTTTGTGCCGGCTGGTGCTTTCCCTCATCCCGTCGCTGATACGTGAACCGCATGACAGAATGAAGAAAATCCCGGTGAGCAACCGATACACGATCATCGAGCCGGCAAATGAACCGTGAACGCCGCGCCCTTGCCGACTTCCGACTTGATGGACAGTCTTGCGTTATGACGAGTCAATATATGCTTGACGATCGAAAGGCCAAGCCCGGTGCCTTTCTGGGTGCGGCTGCTTTCGACATCGACACGGTAGAAGCGCTCGGTGATGCGCGGGATGTGTTCTTCGGCGATGCCCGGACCATAATCCCTTATCGTGACGTCGAAGCCCGGCTGTTGGCCATCCTCGCTGCCGGCGATCGATACGGTGACGCGCCCGCCCGACTGGCCGTATTTGCAGGCGTTCTCCAGGAGATTTTCGAAAACCTGGAACAGTTCGTCGCGATCGCCGGGAACGACAAGCGGTCCATTGGCGAACTCCCGCTCGATTATGACGCCATTCTCACCGGCCAGCGGCCCGAGCGAATCGATGACGCTGTCGATCGTCTGGCGAAGGTCGACCTCGGTGCCCGGCCCCAGATAGGGCTTCATCTCCCACCGCGACAGCGAGAGCAGATCGTCGATCAGGCGGGCCATGCGGCCGGTCTGGTTCTGCATGATCTGCAGGAACTGGTCGCGCGCCGCCGCATCGTTGCGGGCCGGCCCGCGCAGCGTCTCGATGAAGCCGGCGATCGAGGCGAGCGGTGTGCGCAGCTCGTGGCTGGCATTGGCAATGAAATCGGCCCGCATGCGGTCGATGCGGCGCGTCTCGCTCTGATCCTTGAATACCAGCACATAAAGGCCGGTGGCATGGCCGACCGTGGACGCGCTGACCCGATAGGTCCGTTCCACCGGCAGCTTTTCGGTGTAGTCGACCGCATCGGCGGCGACCTGTCCCGACAGGATGCCATCCAGCAGCGCCTGCATTTCCGGCGCGCGGAACTTCAATGACAACGACATGCCCGGCGCCAGCCCGCCGAAGGCGGCAAAGGCGGCGGCGTTGGCGTGAACGATGGTGGCGGAATGGTCGAAGATGATCAGCGGATCGGCGACCGCGGCCGCCAGATACTCGCCCGATAGCCTCTGCAGCCCGCTTGCCTCGATCGCTGCTCCTGCATCGGCCGGCTGGCGCCCGGCATCCGTGGGCAGCATCGCTGCGGCCGCTAGCGCAGCCAGGGCCAGCACCAGCACATAGACGGAGACGCCGGCGAAAAAATAAACGGCAAGGACCGCGAGAACACTCGCGCCAAGCAGCCAGCGGTTGCGCGACAGCCGCGCCGCCCAGGCTTGCCCCTTGTTGTCTCGTCCCGCGCCCGTCTCTGTCATAGGCCCGCGCCACCCCGCATCCCGTTCGACCGGTCAGCCGGCCCGCTGGACCGGCCTGACGCATGGGACCTGGAAATCAGGATCGATTTTCGCGAAGGTTCATGCGCAAAATCAAAATGCTGCAGCGTCTTTGCGCCCGAATGCGCGCTGCGCTCCACAGGCTCCATAGCATGAGTCCGCAAACTGGAAAGGTTCGTCCGGATGAAAAAGGCCAAGGAAACGGCTGACGCGGTGCCAGCCACGGCATCGATCAAGATCAAGATCGACGGCAAGGAGCGCGCGTTCGACATCGACAATCCGGTGCTGCCTGACTGGATCGAGGACAACAAGCTCACGGCCGGCGGCTATCCTTACGACAAGAAGATGAAGAGCGAGGACTACGAAAAGGAGCTCGAAGGGCTGCAGATCGAACTGGTCAAGGCGCAGGCCTGGCTGCAGGCGACCGGCAAGCGGGTGATGGCGCTGTTCGAGGGCAGAGACGCCGCCGGCAAGGGCGGCACGATCTTCGTGCTGCGGCAATATATGAACCCGCGCACCGCACGCAACGTCGCGCTGCCCAAGCCGACGCCGACGGAGGCCGGGCAATGGTATTACCAGCGCTATGTCGACCATTTCCCTGCCTCGGGCGAGTTCGTCACTTTCGACCGCTCCTGGTACAACCGCGCCGGCGTCGAGCCGGTCATGGGGTTCTGCACGCCGGAGCAGCACGAGAGATTCCTCGACGAGACGCCGCATTTCGAGCGGATGATCTGCAACGAAGGCATCCATTTCTTCAAATTCTGGCTGAATATCGGCCGCGAGACGCAGCTCGAACGGTTCCACGACCGCCGCTGGTCGCCGCTGAAGAACTGGAAGTTCTCGCCGATCGACATCGCCGGCGTCAGCAAATGGGACGACTACACCAAGGCGCGCGACCAGATGATCGAGCGCACGCACAAGGAGTTCTCGCCCTGGATCGTCGTGCGGGCCAACGACAAGCGCCGCGCCCGGCTCGCGGTGATGCAGCGTATCCTGCTTTCCCTGCCCTATGACGGAAGGGACCTCGACGCCGTCGGCAAGCCCGACAAGAAGATCATCGGCGAGGGGCCAGGGTTCCTTAAAGACTAGCGTTGCCACACCGGGATTGGCCAGCTTCCGTTTTTAAGCAGTTCCTGAGCGATTACAGCGCCGCGCGCCTTCCGCGCGGCGCTGATGTTATGCCGGCCGCTCAGGCGGCCAGGCGAGCGATCCGCTGAAGGCGCTTCAGCGTGGTGTCGTCCTGGAGCGCCTGCTGGAACAGCGTGATCTCGTGTTCGATGCGGTCGCATAAGACGTCCGTATCGCCCTTGAGCAGGCTACGCGTCTGCAGCAATGCCGCCACAGGTTTCTTGGCCAGCTGTTTCGCCCTCGCCAGCGTTGCCTCCTCGGCGCTGCCTTGCGTCACGATCTCGCCGACCAGGCCGAGCGCTTTGGCGTCTTCGGCGCCGAGCGTGTCGCCCAGGCAGAAGAAGCGGAAGGCGCCGGCATAGCCGAGCTTCTGGGGCGCCAGAATGCTGGTCGCCGCGTCCGGCACCAGGCCGAAATCGACGAACGGCACCCTGAAGGTGCTGCCCGTGGAAGCGATCACCATGTCGCAATGGAACAGGATTGTGCAGCCGACGCCGACGGCATCGCCGTCGACGCAGGCAAGCACCGGCTTGGGAAAGGTCGCCAACATGCGGAACATGTCGGTGACGGCGGCGATCAGCTCTCGGTGCTTGGTGGCGTCCAGGAACTCCGAGAAGTCGCCGCCAAGGCAGAAGCATCCGGCAAGGCCGCGCAGCATGACGACGCGGACCTCCTCATTGACCGCCGCCTCGTGCAAGGTTCTGGCGAGGCTCGCATAGGCATGCCTGTCGAGCACCGGCCGACCATCATGCGAGGACACGGTGACGACCAGCGTATGGCCGCGCAGTTCCGGTTCGGGATGGAAACTCATGACCGCCTCCATCACGAAGCCTGCTTGAGGCCGAGCAGACCGGGATAGCCCCGGTTCAGCACCGGCAGGTGGTGGTTGCGGCGGGCCCGCACGACATCGAGCGTATGCTCGGTGAAGGTGAGCAGCGTCGCCACGACCTGCTGGTTGCCATAGGTGCGCTGGTAACCGAGCGGCGTCGCCAGGAAGTGCAGTTGCAGAGCGCGCAGCACCCACATCGGCTCGAACTCGATGATGACCTGGTTGACGTTGCGCTTCAGGCCCCATTCGACGAAGCCGGCGATGAGTTCGGTGCCGACCGTCGAGACGCCGCGTTTGCCGTCGCGAAAACCCGGAGCCACCGCGTAGCGGGTGAGTTCCCAGACATTCGGCCCCGAGGGGGAGGGCCCCTCGCAGAGATCCGACAGGACGTCCGTCAGAAGATGCGGCCGGGTGGTCGGCAGCATGCGCTGGTAGCCAGCCAGTTCGCCGTTGCGGATGACGAGGTGGTGTTCGGCCTCGTCATGATCGAACTGGTCGATTTCGAGCTGGTCGGGACGATCAAGATCGGCCCATCCCATCTCCTCGACGAAGATCTTGTAGCGCAGGCGATGGACCGCCTCCCAAAGATCGGGACGTTCCATCAATTCCTGAGTGGTAAGGGCAAAAAGCATTAGCCGTCTCCTGGGCTTGAGAGGAAGATACGGCCGTGATGTCCCTTAAAATATTGCGCGAAGGCGCAGGCAAGAATTTCTAGGTCGGCACGGCCGACCTAGCTAATATAGCCGCGCCGAATCGCCTCCGCGACTGCCTGCACGCGGTTGGCTGCGCCGAGTTTGCTCTTGGCGTTAAGAAGATGTTTCTCGGAAGTGTGTTCCGAGATGCCTAAAATTTGAGATATCTCCCATTCGGACTTGCCGACGGCCGCCCATTGCAGGCATTCCCGCTCACGCGCCGTCAATTCTATGTGATCGATGACGCTGTCGGCCTTGGTGTGTAGTTGCATCGCGCGGCCGATCGCATATGTCGACGCGAGCGAGACCATTCCGAATTCCGCATCCGACAGCTCGACGGATTCGCCGCCCAGCGAGACCATGACGATCTGTCCGTCGAGCGTGACCAGCGGAAACGCCAGGCCGTCGCGCAGCTTGAACTCGCGGGCGTCGCCCATGACTTCGTCGCTGCTCTTGTCGATCAGGGCATTCTTGGAGGCGTCCCGCCATTGGAACGGCGCCTGAAGCTGCTTCATGTGACTGACGACCGGATCGTGATCGACATAGTTGCGCGCCACATAGCGCTCCAGCCATTCGCCGGGCCAATCGCAAAGCATCACATGCTGTTTCTGCCGGCCGCGCGGCGTGCCCGGCTGCGGCACGGTTCCCGCCATCAGAGCGGTCAGGCCGAAGTTCGAGGTGACGCCGAGCAGCCGCTCGCAAACCGCGGCTGCGGTGCCGGCATGCTGCAACTGGTCTATGTATTCCAGAGTTCTGTCGAACAGGCCCATCGCAACATCTACCCCATGTTGCTTCTGCTTTTTCGTTACCGACGGTAGATGCCCGAACACCCCTTCGCCATCAACCCCCGCGTCGCAATCTCCTCAACAAAGCCGGCAGCTGCGCTCCCGGCACGCAAGGTCACTTGCAAACACGCTAAAGCATACGCCTAATTCGGCCGCTTGAAATCAAAAACCGTTGTGCCTGCCCCGTTTTCATACGAAAAGCCAAGGAACGGGGACAGGTGCGGAGCCATATCGTGATCTTGCGGTGGATATTTCTGGCCCTGATGTCGGCGCTGGGTGGGGTGCTGCCCTTTTCCGGCGCGACTCAGGCGGCGGAGCCGCAGGTGCCGGTATTGTGGGACGCCAAAGAGCGGCTGCCGAAGCCCGACCTCTCCGCGCTGCCGCGGCTTAGATTCCTCACCACCACCGATTTTCCGCCCTTCAACTTCCTCGACGGCTCGGGCCGGCTGTCGGGGTTCCACATCGATCTGGCGCGGGCGATCTGCGCGGAGCTGGGCATCGTCGAGAAATGCCAGGTCCAGGCGTTGCCGTGGAACGAATTGGAGGACGCTCTCCAGAAAGGCGAAGGCGAGGCGATCATCGCCGGCATCGCCGCGACGCCGGAGAGCCGGGAGAAATACGCCTTCTCGCGCTCCTACATGCAATTCCCGGCCCGCTTCATCATGCCCAAGGCGAAGGCCTTCGCCGAGCCGATCCTCGACAAGCTGCGCAGCAAGCGGGTCGGCGTCATCGGCGGCTCGGCGCATGAGAAAATGCTGCGCGACTACTTCAACACCGTGCAGGTGGTGACCTTCGACACACCGGAAGACCTCTATGCCGACCTCAAGGCCGGCAAGATCGACGCCGCCTTCGGCGACGGCATGCGCTTTGCCTTCTGGCTGGGCGGCTCCGACGCCGCCGGCTGCTGCCGCTTCGCCGGCGGTCCGTATCTGGCGCCGGAATATCTGGGCTCGGGCATGGCGATCGCCACCCGCAAGAAGGACGCCGCGCTTGCCGCCGCCTTCGACTACGCGCTGCAGGAAATCTCGATCAAAGGCACCTTCGCCGAGTTTTATCTGCGTTATTTCCCGGTGAGCTTTTTTTAGGCCTGTCAGCTTCTTCAGGTGAGCGTGCGCAGACGCGCCTTCGCGGCACGCGCGATTGCCGCGACCGTCAGCGTGTCGAGGTCAAGCTTGAGGCGGATGAGCTGCAGGACGCGCACCTCCTCCATGCGCATCTCGAGATCGACTGCGGCAACCTCGAAAGCAGCCGCATAAGCGGTGTCGCGCAGCCGATCCGGCAGCGCTTCGGCGACGCGCGCCAGCACGCCTTCCAGCCCGTCCTTCTCATGCAGCGCCTTCTGGCAGGCTTGCGCCACCTGAACTAGCCTGTCCTGGTTGAAATCGACGAACACCGGCCAGGAGCGGACGACGTCGCCGATCCGCGCCAGCTCGACATCGCTCATGTCGCGATCGGAAGCCGATGTGATGACCATCAGGTGGATCAGGGCTTCGTGCGGCGTCAATGAAGGCATTCAAAACTCCTGGAAGCGTGCATGTCGTTTCCCCCAAACCGCGAGGCGCTTTGGGGCGACATGCACAGGATAATAGCGCTCCAACGTAGGAACGCCATTATGGCGCCGCAAGGAAAACCGCCGCAAATCGTTGACGCTCCGGCCTCGCACGCCTAGAGACCGGTCGACAATTTTATCCGCCGCGCTGACGGCCATGACTGGAACTTCGACATGACGGGATCAAACATCATCGATCTCAATCTCGAGATGCTCGCCGCGGCGGCCGAGAGCAAGGCCTGGCCGTTCGAGGAAGCCAAGAAGATCATCGCCCGCTACAAGAACAAGGATTTTCCCGAAACCGTCCTGTTCGAGACCGGCTACGGCCCGTCCGGCCTGCCGCATATCGGCACCTTCGGCGAGGTGGCGCGTACGACCATGGTGCGGCATGCCTTCCGGGTGCTGACGCAGGACAAGGTCAAGACCAAGCTTCTGTGCTTCTCCGACGACATGGACGGCATGCGCAAGATCCCTGACAACGTCCCGGATCGCGCCGCGCTCGAGCCCTTCCTGCATATGCCGCTCACGGCGGTCCCCAACCCGTTCGGCGACGATTATGCGAGCTTCGCCGATCACAACAACGCGATGCTCTGCCGGTTCCTCGATACGTTCGGCTTCGACTACGAGTTCGCCAGCGCGACGCAGTACTACAAGGCCGGCCGTTTCGACGAAGTGCTGCTGCGCGCCGCCGAACGCTATGACGAGATCATGGGCGTGATGCTGCCGACGCTCGGGCCGGAGCGCCAGGCGACCTACAGCCCGTTCCTGCCGATCTCGCCGAAGAGCGGCCGCGTGCTCTACGTGCCGATGATAAATGTCGACGCCAAGGCCGGCACCATCACCTTCGACGACGAAGGCACCGAGACGACCCTGCCTGTCACCGGTGGCCATGTGAAGCTGCAGTGGAAGCCGGATTTCGGCATGCGCTGGGCGGCGCTCGGCGTCGATTTCGAGATGTTCGGCAAGGATCACCAGACCAATGCGGTAATCTATGACCGCATCTGCAACATCCTCGGCGGGCGCGCGCCGGAGCATTTCGTCTACGAGCTGTTCCTCGACGAGGAAGGCCAGAAGATCTCGAAGTCGAAGGGCAATGGCCTGACCATCGACGAATGGCTGACCTACGCGCCGACGGAGAGCCTCGGCCTCTACATGTACCAGCGGCCGCGGCAGGCGAAGAAGCTCTATTTCGACGTCATCCCGAAGGCGGTGGACGAGTACTACGCTTTCCTTGGCGCCTATCCGCGCCAGGACTGGAAGGAGCGGCTCGGCAATCCGGTCTGGCATATGCATGACGGCAACCCGCCGGCCATCGACCTGCCGGTGCCCTTCGCGCTGCTGCTCAACCTGGTCAGCGCCTCCAACGCGCACGACAAGGCGGTGCTGTGGGGCTTCATCTCGCGGCATGCGCCGGGCGTGACGCCGAAGACCCATCCGGAGCTCGACCGGCTGACCGGCTATGCGATCCGCTATTTCGACGACTTCGTGAAGCCGACCAAGGTCTACCGCGCCGCCGACGAGGTGGAGCGCGACGCGCTGGCCAAGCTTTCCGACGCGCTCGGTGCGCTGCCGCAAGGCGCCGACGGCGAGGCGATCCAGAATGCCGCGCTCAACGTGGCGCGCAAGATCGAGCGCTACCAGGACCATTCCAAGCAGAGCCCGGAAGGCGGACCCGGCGTGTCGGTCGCCTTCTTCCAGATGATCTACCAGGTGCTGATCGGCCAGGAGCGCGGACCGCGCTTCGGTTCCTTCGCAGCGCTTTACGGCATCGCCGAGACGCGCGCGCTCATTGAGCGGGCGCTGGCTGGTCAACTGGCGGCGTAACGGCGCCGCCATCGGCCGGCAGGATCGAATCCGGTACCACCGGCGCCGGCCCTGACGCGGCTGGCAGCGCCGGTAGGCCGTCAAGCTTCGGCGCCGGGCCGAAAATACCCTTCCTGGCCGTGCGGGCCTTGTTCTCGGCCTCTACATAGGGGCCGCCTTGCGCGGCGCGCGCCCAGCCGTTCTCGACCAGCCACTGGCCGATGTCCTGATTGCCGATATGGCATTCGGCTGAAATGGTGTCGCGACCGCCGTCCGGCGGCACAGTGCAGGCGACCGCACGGCCACGCAGGAATGCGCGGAAGGCGGTCCTGGCGCGCGCGCCGCAGGCCCAGCTCTTGCCCTCGTCGCTGCAGGTTTCGTCAGCTTTGACGACATCCACGCCGGATACGGCGACGGCATAGCCCTTCGACTCGATCAGCCCGGCGGCGGTGGCGACCGGCTGGAACAATTTGGTGCCGTTCCAGTCGTCCGGCATCTTCATTTTGGGCGGCTTGGGCGGCCCGGCCAGCGCCAGATCGCTGAGCGGCGCGCGCGGCTCCACCCGTTCGAGTTCCTGGTCCGACAGTTCCGGCGGAGCCACGACGTCGGGATCGATGGCCCTCGAATGAGCGGCGGGCTTCGGTGGCTGCGGAGCGGCCGGAGCGGGAATGGCCGCAGTCGCCGGCTCTTGCACCGCATCGGAACCGGAAAGGGTGTCGCCGCCGGTTGGAAGCGCATCGGCAATGGGATCGATCTGATCGACCGTGACGGCGCTTTCGTGGCCCTTGACCGTGTGTCCGCCGGCAACAACGAGAGCCGCCATCGCGGGAACTGCCAGAACCGCCAGGGCTGTCTGAAGAAGCCGCATAAGCCCTACTGGCTCGCCCAGACGATGCGCGCCATCCATTCGATATCACGTGTCGGGATGTCACGGTCCGGATGGGCGGGGTTGAGCGAAACCAGCACGATCGATTTCATCGTTTGCCGGTCGAGCACCTTGGCCATCACCTCGCCGGCGGTGGTCTTGACCACGACACGATCGCCCTTGCGCGTCGGCGCACCCGGTTCGACGATCAGCACATCGCCATTGCGGTAGAGCGGCAGCATGGAATCGCCCTGCACCTGCAGCGCGTAGGACGTCTCGGTCGCCCGCGCCGGAAGCTCGACCAGATCCCAGCCCTGCCCCGCCGGATAGCCGGCATCGTCGAAGAAGCCGCCCGCGCCTGCCTGGGCGAAGCCAAGCAACGGCACGGCGCGGCGCTGGTGGGCGGCGGAGACGCCGCCGCGTCCTTCGACCAGGCCGGTGAATTCCTCCAGCGAAGCGCCGGTGGCCTCGATGATCTTGGCCAGCGACTCGGTCGAGGGCCAGCGCGGCCGGCCGTCGGACGACAGGCGCTTCGACTTGTTGAAGGCCGTCGAATCGAGACCCGCGCGCCGGGCAAGACCGGAAGCCGACAGCGAATAGCGCTCGGCGAGAGCATCGATTGCGGCCCAGACGCGGTCGTGTGAGAGCACGCGCGCTCTCCTTCAAAACAGGAAAAAATGCCTCAAGCCTGTCTAGCGCGCGACCACGCCATTGTCCACCAGCAGCGATTAACCGGGATGGAAAGTTGACACGCCGGCACAGATGGGCCTGGTTCGGCACACCAATCGAGCCGGCTTTCCTCGCCGACCCTGTAAGGGCCACGGCTCGACGCCGTGGCCATGGTGCGGGCCGTGTGCCCCCAGACATACATGCCGGCCTCGTTCGTCAGGCCGCCTCTCTGACCTCGCCCTTCTGGTGGGGGTCGAAGCGCTGGTAGAAGGTCTCGCCCTTTTCGGCCATGTCGAGCAGAAGCTTCGGCGCCTTGAACTCGGCGCCATATTTCTTCTGCAGGCCCTTGGCGATCTTGACGAAGCGCTTGGCGCCGATGCCGTCGATGTAGGACAGCGCGCCGCCGGTGAAAGGCGCGAAGCCGAAGGCGAGGATCGAGCCGACATCCGCCTCGCGCGGGTCGGTGACGATGCCCTCTTCCATCACCCGCGCCGCTTCCAGCGCGATGGTGACCAGCAGGCGCTGCTTCAGCTCCTCATAGTCGACCTTCTCGGGTTTCAGCTGCGGATAGAGATCCTTCAGGCCCGGCCACAGCTTCTTCTTCGCGGGCTTCGCCGGATAGTCGTAGAAACCCTTGCCGTTCTTGCGGCCGAAGCGGCCATGCGTGTCGACCATGGTGTTGATCAGCGCCATCTGCTTCGGATCGACGGCTTTGTCGCCGAGATCCCTGATGGTCTGCTTCATGATCTTCTGGGCAAGGTCGACGGCCGTCTCGTCGGTCAGCGCCAGCGGGCCAACCGGCATGCCGGCGGCCTTGGCGGCATTCTCGATCATCGGCGCCGGAACGCCTTCGATCAGCATCTTGTAGGCTTCCGACATGTAGCGCAGCACGCAGCGGTTGACGTAGAAGCCGCGCGTGTCGTTGACGACGATCGGCGTCTTCTTGATGGCGCGCACGAAGTCGAAGGCGACGGCCAAGGCCTTGTCGCCGGTCTTCTTGCCGAGGATGATCTCGACCAGCATCATCTTGTCGACCGGCGAGAAGAAGTGGATGCCGATGAAGTTCTTCGGCCGCGCCGAATTCTTCGCCAGGGCAGTGATCGGGATCGTGGACGTGTTCGAAGCGAAGATCGCCGAGGACTTCAGCACCGCTTCCGCCTTCTCGGTGGCGTCCTTCTTAACGCTTGAATCCTCGAAGACCGCCTCGACGACCAGATCGCAGCCGGCAAGATCGGCATAGTCCGCGGTCGGCGTGATCAGCGACAGGAGCTTGTCCTTGTCCTCAGGCTTGGCGCGGCCCTTCTTGACCTGATCGGCCATCAGGCTGTCGGAATGCGCCTTGCCCTTCTCGGCCGACGGCAGATCGCGGTCGAGCAGCACCACCGGAATTCCGGCTCGCGCGGTGACATAAGCGATGCCGGCGCCCATGAAGCCGGCGCCGAGGATGCCGATCTTCTTGAATTTGGTCTCCGGCACGCCGGCGGGGCGGCGCGCGCCCTTGTTCAGTTCCTGCAGCGAGACGAACAGCGAGCGGATCATCGCCGCCGCTTCCTTCGACTGCATGATCTCGGTGAAATAGCGCTGCTCGATCCTGAGCGCCGCGTCGAACGGCACGAGCAGGCCTTCATAGACGCATTTCAGGATCGCGGCCGCGGCCGGATAGTTGCCGTAGGTCTCGCGGCGCAGGATGGCGATGGCCGGCGGCCAGAGATTGGCGCCGGCCGCCGAATAGATCGGACCGCCCGGCAGTTTGAAACCCTTCTCGTCCCAGGGCGCCACCGGCTTCAGGCCGTTCCTGATCATCGCTTTGGCGGTCTCGACGAGCTTCGAAGGCTCGGCGATCTCGTGGATCAGGCCCATCTGCTTCGCCTTCTGCGGCGACAGGTTCTGGCCGGTGGTAAGCATCTGCAATGCCTGCTGCTGGTCGGTCAGCCGCGGCACGCGCTGGGTGCCGCCGGCGCCGGGGAAGATACCGATCTTCACCTCGGGAAGCGCCATCTTCACCTTGTCGGTATCGGCGGCGACGCGGCCGTGGCAGGCGAGCGACATCTCGAAGGCGCCGCCCATGCAGGTGCCGTTGATCGCCGACACCCAAGGCTTGCCGGAAGTTTCGATCTTGCGGAACAGGCCGGTCATATAGCCGGCATTCTCGAACAGCGCCTTGGTCGCCCTCTCGAGATCCTTTTCCTTGTCGGCGGCGAAGGTGGCGAGCATCTTCTGCAGCATGCTGATGTCGGCGCCGCCGGAAAACGTGTCCTTGCCCGAGGTGATGACGACGCCCTTGATGGCGGCATCGGCGGTCACCTTCTCGACGATGGCGTTCAACTCGCGCATCACCTCCTCGGTGAAGACGTTCATCGAGCGGTCCGGCATGTCCCAGGTGACCAGCGCAATGCCGTCGGCGTCGACGTCGAGGGTGAAATTGGTGTAGCTCATCGTCTCTTTCCCTCAGACGCGTTCGATGATGGTTGCGGTGCCCATGCCGGCGCCGATGCAGAGCGTGACCAGCGCGGTGTTCAAGTCGCGGCGCTCCAGCTCGTCCAGCACCGTGCCCAGGATCATCGCGCCGGTGGCGCCGAGCGGATGGCCCATAGCGATCGCGCCGCCATTGACGTTGATCTGATCATGCGGGATGTCGAAAGCCTGCATGTAGCGCAGCACCACCGAAGCGAAGGCCTCGTTGAGCTCGAACAGGTCGATGTCCGACTGCTTCATCTTGGCGCGCTTCAGAAGCTTCTCGGTGACGTCGACCGGACCGGTCAGCATCAGCACCGGTTCCGAGCCGATATTGGCGAAGGCGCGGATGCGGGCGCGCGGCTTCAGCCCCATGGCCTTGCCGGCCTTCTTGGAGCCGAGCAGCACGGCGGCGGCGCCGTCGACGATGCCGGACGAATTGCCCGCATGGTGGACGTGGTTCACTTCCTCGACTTCCGGATGCTTCTGCACCGCGACCGCGTCGAAGCCGCCCATTTCACCGGTCATGACGAAGGATGGATTGAGCGAGGCCAGCGACTGCATGTCGGTCGTGGGCCGCATGTGCTCGTCATGATCGAGGATGGTGAGACCATTCTGGTCCTTGATCGGGATCACCGAATTCTTGAAACGGCCCTCGCCCCAGGCCTTGGCGGCACGCTTCTGGCTTTCGACCGCATAGGCGTCGACGTCGTCGCGGGAAAACCCGTATTTGGTGGCGATCAGGTCGGCCGAGATGCCCTGCGGCACGAACCAGCCGGGCAGGCCGACGGAGGGGTCCATGAACCAGGCGCCGCCCGACATGCCCATGCCGACGCGCGACATGGATTCCACGCCGCCGGCAATGACGATATCATCCGCCCCTTGCGCGATCTTGGCGGCGCCGAAATTGATGGCGTCGAGCCCCGAGGCGCAGAAGCGCGAGATCTGCATGCCGGGCGCCTTGGTGTCGTAGCCGGCCTCGAAGGCGGCGGCGCGCGGAATGACGGAGCCTGCCTCTCCGACCGGATCGACGCAACCGAAGATGATGTCGTCGACATTGCCGGTGTCGAGCCCGTTGCGGTCGCGCAGCGCTTCGAGCGTCCTTGCGGCGAGCCGCACCGCCGGCACCTCATGCAGCGAGCCATCCTTCTTGCCCCTGCCGCGCGGCGTGCGCAAGGCGTCATAGACGTAAGCCTCAGTCATTTTCGTGCTCCTTGGCTTTGCCGGCCGCCGCGCTCAGAGAGAGCGCCCGATCAGCAATTTCATGATTTCGTTGGTGCCGCCGTAGATGCGCTGGACGCGGGCGTCGCGGTACATGCGGGCGATCGGGTATTCATTCATGTAGCCATAGCCCCCATGCAGTTGAAGGCATTCGTCGACGACTTTGCCTTGCAGGTCGCTGAGCCAGTATTTGGCCATCGAGGCGGTGACCGGATCGAGGCCGCCATCGATATGGCGCGCGACGCAATCATTGTAGAAGACGCGGCCGATCGTGGCCTCCGTCTTCAACTCGGCCAGCTTGAACTGGGTGTTCTGGAAATCGATGACCGCCTTGCCGAAGGCTTTGCGTTCCTTGACGTAGTCGATGGTGAGCGCCAGCGCCCGCTCGATCATGGCGATCGCCCCGGTGCCGATCTGCAGACGCTCCTGCGGCAATTGCTGCATCAGCTGGACGAAGCCCTTGCCTTCCTCGTGGCCGAGCAGGTTGGAGGTCGGCACGCGCACGTCGTTGAAGAACAGCTCCGACGTGTCGTTCGACTTCAGCCCGATCTTGTCGAGGTTGCGGCCGCGCTCGAAGCCCTCGACCTCGTCGGTCTCGACGACGATCAGCGAGGTGCCCTTGGCGCCCTTGTCGGGATCGGTCTTGGTGACGACGATGATCAGGTTGGCGAGCTGGCCGTTGGTGATGAAGGTCTTCGAGCCGCTGATCTTGTAATGGTTGCCGTCCTTCTCGGCGCGGGTCTTGACGCCCTGCAGATCGGAACCGGCGCCCGGCTCGGTCATGGCGATCGCGCCGATCAGCTCGCCGGTTGCGAGCTTGGGCAACCATTTCTGTTTCTGCTCTTCCGAACCGTAATGGAGGATGTAGGGTGCTACGATCGAATTGTGCAGGCCGATGCCGAAGCCGTCGACGCCGACATGGCCGATCGCCTCGATGATGGCGCTCTCATGCGCGAAGGTGCCGCCCGAGCCGCCATATTCCTCCGGCATGGAAGCACAGAGCAGTCCGGCAGCCCCCGCCTTCAGCCAGCTCTCGCGGTCGAACATCTCGTTCTTCTCGAACTCGTCGTAACGCGGCGCGATCTCTTCGGCCATGAAGCGGGACGCCATGTCGTAGAGCATGCCGACCTCGTCCGCCGCCCAGGCGGGCTTCGGAAGACCAAGAATTTCGGCTGGATTTGTCGCCACGATTTCCTCCGCGTTCCGACATTTGTGCGCCGGCGAAGCCGGCCGCCAAACCTAGAACGCTTCCGCCGGCAGCGCCATTAGCGTGTCCGCACCACTCGAAATGCGGGCGAGACGCGTCGCCGTTTCCGGCATGATGCGCTCCATGAAGAAGCGGGCCGTCGTGAGCTTGGCGTCGTAGAACGCGCCAGCGCCATTGGCGCCTTCCGCCAGCTTCGCCTGCGCGCACCTCGCCATCTGCGCCCACATATAGCCCAGCGCCACCAGGCCGAAGAGATGCATGTAGTCGGTCGAAGCAGCACCCGCATTGTCGGGTTTGGCCATGGCGTTCTGCACCAGCCACATGGTGGCCGCCTGCAGGTCGTTGAGGCCTTTCTTCAGCGCCTTGGTGAAGGGCGCCATCTTCTCGTTGACGCGGTTTTCCTCGCAGAACTCGCCGACCTCCTTGAAGAAGGCCTGCACGGCGCGGCCGCCATTCTGCGCCAGCTTGCGGCCGACGAGGTCGAGCGCCTGGATGCCGTTGGCGCCCTCATAGATCATGGCGATGCGGGCATCGCGAACGAACTGGCTCATGCCGTGCTCTTCGATATAGCCGTGGCCGCCGAACACCTGCTGGGCCATGACGGCGTGATCGAAACCCTTGTCGGTGAGCACGCCCTTGACCACCGGCGTCATCAGCCCGGTGTAGTCGTCGGCCGCCTGGCGATCCTTGTCGTCACCGGAGCGATGCGCGACATCGGACTTGATCGCCGTCCACAGCGCCAGCGCGCGGCCAGCCTCGTTGAACGCCTTCATGGTCATCAGCGAGCGGCGGATGTCGGGATGGACGATGATCGGGTCGGCCTTCTTGTCCGGCGCCTTGGCGCCCGACAACGAACGGCCCTGCAGCCGGTCCTTGGCGTAGGAAACGGCGTTCTGATAGGCGATCTCGGAGACCGAAAGCCCCTGCAGGCCGACGCCGAGACGGGCCTCGTTCATCATCGTGAACATGGCCTTCAGGCCGCCGTTCAACTCGCCGAGCAGCGTGCCCTCGGCCTCGTCATAGTTCATGACGCAGGTCGAGTTGCCGTGGATGCCCATCTTCTCCTCGATCGAGCCGCAGGAGAGCGTGTTGCGTTCACCGGGATTGCCCGAGCCATCGAGCTTGAACTTCGGCACGATGAACAGCGAGATGCCCTTCACGCCTTCCGGCGCGCCCTCGGCGCGGGCAAGCACCAGGTGGACGATATTGTCCGACATGTCGTGCTCGCCGGCGGAGATGAAGATCTTCTGGCCGGAAATCCTGTAGGTGCCGTCGCCGTTAGGGACCGCCTTGGTGCGCAGCAGGCCGAGGTCGGTGCCGCAATGCGGCTCGGTCAGGTTCATGGTGCCGGTCCAGGTGCCCTCGATCAGCCTGGGCAGCCATGTCGCCTTCTGCTCGTTCGTGCCGTGGGTGACGATCGCCGCGATCGCGCCTTGCGTCAGGCCGGGATACATCATCAGCGCCATGTTGGCGGAAACCATATATTCGGAAACAGCCTGGTGCACCGTGTAGGGCAGGCCCTGGCCGCCGAACTCGACGGGTGCCGCAAGCCCCATCCAGCCGCCTTCGCGATACTGGTCGTAAGCGTCCTTGAAACCCTTCGGCGTGGTCACCGAGCCGTCGTCATGGCGCACGCAGCCTTCCATGTCGCCGACGCGATTCAGCGGATGCATGACGGTTTCGGCGAGCTTCGCGCCTTCGGCGAGGATCGCCTCGACCACGTCGGGCGTCGCATCCGAGAAGCCCGGAAGATTGGAATAGCGCTGATAGCCCAGCACCTCGTTGAGCACGAACAGCGTGTCCTGGATCGGCGCCCTGTAGATCGTCATGCCTTCCTCCGCCCTTACGGTCCCGGCCAGCCAGCAAGTCGCCTGTCCCATGTCCTGGACAGAAGGCCGGGCCAATGTCGATGCCCGATAGCAAATATTGACGTTTGCGTAAACGTCAACTTCGTCGCAACCAAAAATTTTTGTGAGCGGGCAGGCATTGTGGCGACAAAAAAGCCGCGCGGCTATAGCCACGCGGCTTCTACGTCCGGGGTATTTACTGAGAGCGGGCGATCAGCCGGCGGCGCTCGCCTGCGGCGCAGCGGTTCGCTCGCTGAGCATCTGTCGCACGATGGACATCGAATTGCTCAACTCGCCGATGGCGTCATCAATCAGCGCGCGCTGCTTCTGCAGGCGAGCGAGTTGCTTCTCGGACTTGTCGAGCGCCAGCCGCAACTGCTTGGTGTTGGTGCCGGTCGGATCGTAGAGATCCATCATCTGCTTGACGTCGCGCAGCGAGAACCCAACCTTGCGCCCGAGCAGGATCAGCTTCAGCCGGGCCTTGTCGCGGCGCGTGTAGAGACGGGTCGAGCCGTCGCGATGCGGATTGAGAAGGCCCTTGTCTTCGTAGAAACGCAGCGTGCGCAGCGTCACGCCGTATTTCTTGGCCATCTCGCCGATGCGCACGAATTCCTCGCCGGCCTCGGCCGGAACGTCATTGGTATTGGCCGCGGCTTCGCCGGGCGAAACAAGTTTCATGGTCACTGGCTTTCCCCTGATGGCGTCGCGGTCGCGGACCAAGCGTCGCCTGAATGGAAGCGGGGGCATGCTTCCAATCGTGGTTGCAACAAATCAATCGCAAGAGGCACGGCTTCGCACCTTTTACGTTTACGTCAATTCTATAACGATAGCCGCCGGGTGACGCAAGGGCGTTGTCGAGCGGGAACTTTATGCCGCACCCGGACGCCGACGGATGATTATGCGCGACTTCTTAAGCTTGGTTAACGCCTTGTTTACTACGTTGGGCGAAATGTGCGCATGTCGGTCACCCGTGTTTATCCTGTAGTGAATTTTTCACGGTTTTTCGAAGCGCGGGTGAAAACCCGGGAAGCCTGTCTTCCTCCGCAGCAAAACCGCTCGGCTCGCTTCGTTCCCCGGCAGGCTACTGGAGAAACCGGCCTCAAGCCGGCCATTCTGAACACGGGCGCATCGATGAACAGCAAGCGGTCCTATCTCGATACACTCAATGCCGGCAGGCAGCGCCGGCAGCACGCATCGCTCGAGGAACTGAACCGCTCGCTCGAAACGCTGGAGCAGCGGCTGGATCGGACGCGCGCCGACATGCCCGACCGCCCAGATCTGCGGCGGCCGCCGGTCGAGCCGCGTTATCCAAGCACGCAGCCTTACGGCCAGCCGCGCTGGTACGAAGATACCTATTCCGCGCAAAGACCTTTGGACCGGCCGCCACAAAGCCCGGCGCCGCAGTATCCCGGCACGCAGAATCAGCGGCCGCAAACTCGCGCTCCGCAAAATCCGGCGCCCGCCTTCGGGCAGAACTATCAGGCGATCGCGCGTGACATCGACCGGGTGCGCGGCCAGGAAGACAGCGTCGCCATGGTCGGCAAGATCGCCGTCGAACTGCGCGGGCTGCGCGAGGAACTGCGCCATCAGATGACCGCCGGCCTGCAGCGCGAATTCGAAGCGTTTCGCCGGGACATCGACCGCGCCATGCAGGCGAACAGCCAGCTCGGCACCAGCGGAATGCCGGACAAGAGCAGTGCCGAGCTCGGCCTCGAATTCGAGCGGCTTTCGGGCGCCATCCAGGCGCTCGCCGAGAAGAGCGACGACCGCAGCGTCAATCTGCTGCGGCTGGAACTGGAGCAGGTGAAAGGCGCGCTCGACACGCTGGCGCGCGAGGAAAGCGTGCAGAAGGTCGACCGCCGCTGGGACGATTTCGACCGCCGCTGGAGCGCTTTCGAGGACCGCGTCGACGCCGACCAGCGCAAGCGCGCGGAAGGCCCGAGCCTTTCGGTGCTGACAGACCGGCTCGAGCAGATCAGCAGCGCCGTCAACAACCTGCCGGAATCGCTTTCGCTACGCTCGCTGGAGGAAAAGGTGCGCACGCTCGCCGGCGCGATCGACCGTTTCGCCGGCCAGCAGACGGCGCGCGGCGGCGAAACGCTCGCCATGATCGACGAACGGCTGGACGAGATTTCCCGCGCCATCGTCGCCTCGACGGTCGCCGCGCAGGCCAATGTCTTCGACCCCGAAACCTTCGGCCGGATCGAGAAGCGCATGGCATCGCTGGCGGCGCAGATCGAAGAGGTCGCGCAGTCGCGACCCGGCGCCGAGGTCATCGATCGCCTCAACCTTCTCACCAGCCGCGTGGATCAGTTGGCCGGCCGCGCCGATCTTCCCGAACAGGCCATGGAACGGCTCGGCAGGCAGATCGCCTCCATCACGGAGAAGATGGACCGCACGCCGGCCATGCCCGACGCCGACCAGATCTTCCACGGTCTGGAGCAGCGCTTCGATGCGCTGTCCATGCTGCTCGAGCGTCGCCAGGGCGATGCGATCGAACAGGGCAATATACTGTTTCGCGACCTCGAGCGGCGGCTGGACGAGGTCGCGGACAGGCTCGACCAGCGTATGCACCAGGACGACGGCGCCGGCATCATGGAAGCGCTCGACGCCCGCTTCGCCGCGCTTGCCAAGCGCATCGAGACGCGCACACCCGACCCTGCCAACGAGATGGCTATCCGCGGACTGGAAAGCCGGCTCGAGGACATTTCCAGCCGGCTGGAATGGTCCGCGCAGCAGGTCGCGGGCATCGATCCGGCGCTGATCCGCAGCCTGGAAGCGCAAGTTGCCGGCCTGTCGGCGCATCTTTCCAAGCCCAGCATGCCGCTGCCCGAATTCGAGGACATCAGCCCGCGCCTCAACGAGATCGAGAAGTCGCTGGCCGGCACGCGCGATTCCATCCTGAGCGTGGCGCGCGAGGCGGCCGAGAGCGCCGTCAAATCGCTGGCCGAGTCGACCTCCAGCACGGCCCAGACCAACGCGACGGCGGTGGCCGGCCTCGCCCAGGACCTGAAGACGCTCGAAGCGCTCACCCGGCGCTCCGACGAGCGCAACTCGCGAACATTCGAGGCGATCCACGACACGCTGCTCAAGATCGTCGACCGGCTGGGCTCGCTGGAATCGGGCGAGACCAGCGAAGCGGTCAGCGAACTGGTCGATCCGAAGCCGGCCGGGAAGCGCGGCGGCCGCGGCGGCAAGATCGCGGTGCAGGACGCGCCTTCGATGGACATCGACCAGCCGCTGCCGCTCACGGGAGACATGGCCAGCCTTGAAGGCCGCGCCGCAGCCATCATGCGCGACGAGCCGAGCGCGCAACGTACGCCTGCCGAGGCCGCGGCAGCGGCGGCCATGGCAGCCCTCGGACCGGATGCGGTCGGCGACAAGAGCGAGACGACCGGCCGCAGGAAATCGATGTTCAGCGGCCTGGCGCGCGCCTTCAAGGGCAAGAAGGAAGCAGACACGCAGCCGCTTGCCGGCGCTGCGCCGGCCGGCGACGTGCCAAGCGTCGACATCGACGAACCGCTCGATCCCAAGGCCGCCAACCGGCCATTGGAGCCCGGTTCCGGCGCGCCGGACCTCAACGCCATCATGAAGCGCGTGCGCGACGAGCGCGGCGGTCAGCCGGTCAGGCGCACCGAGAGCGATGCCGCAAAGTCCGATTTCATCGCCGCTGCCCGCCGCGCGGCCCAGGCGGCCGCAGCCGAAGCCGACACGCTGAAGCGGCAGTCGACCATGACCGGCCCGGTGAAGGCGCTGAGGATCGGCGACCTGCTCAAGGCGCGGCGCAAGCCGATCCTGATGGCGGCTGCTGCGATCATGATGGCGCTGGCCGGCCTGCAGCTGGGCAAGGCCTTCCTGTCCGATCCTGTCGAAACGGCCAACAACCAGCCCGCGCCGGTCGTCTCCTCACAGACGGTCGATACGGCTTCGCTCAACGCCACCGCCGCGCCGCTAGCCGATGCGCAAAAGACCGACATGGGAACCGCAAAGGCCGAAAACGCCCCTGCCCGTCCCATCAGGCAGGCGGAGCCCCTCAAGGACGCTGCCCCGGCCGCTTCTATTCCTTCCAGTCCCGAAACTGCCGCCGCCATGCCCGCCGAACCGGCGCCCGCGCCGGTGGGACTTGCGGCGCCTGCCGCGCCGACGCCGACGGCTTCGGCGATACCGTCCGAACCTGCCGCCGCAGCCGCCTCCGCGACGGATATGGATGGCGACATGCAGCCGATGGCCAAGGAACCTGTAATGGCCAGTCCGGCGGCCGAGGGCGCCGCGGCCAGCGCGCCGGCGCCCGCCGGCGCAGCAACCGGCGCGCCGGCTGCCACCTCCGCCGACGCGACAGGCGCCGTGCCGCCGGCCGGAAGCCAGGCGGCCGCGGCCAAATTCGACATTCCTTCGGAAATCGGTCCGGTGGCGCTGCGCGATGCCGCCGCCGGCGGCGACGCCAAGGCGCTGTTCGAGGTCGGCTCGCGCTACGCGGAATCGCGCGGCGTCAAGGAGGACATGAAGGCGGCCGCCAAATGGTATGAGCAGTCGGCCGAGCTCGGCTTCGCGCCGGCCGAATACCGCATCGGCAATTTCTACGAAAAAGGCATCGGCGTCGCGCGCGACATCAAGAAGGCCAAGACCTACTACCAGCTCGCCGCCCAACAGGGCAACGCCAGCGCCATGCACAATCTGGCGGTGCTGTTCGCCATGGCTGCGGACGGCGTGACCGACAATGAATCGGCCACGCACTGGTTCCAGGAAGCCGCCGACCTCGGCGTCAAGGACAGCCAGTTCAACCTCGGCATCCTGGCCGCCAAGGGCGTCGGCATGAAGCAGAACCTGGAAGAATCCTACAAGTGGTTCGCGCTCGTCGCCAAGACCGGCGACAAGGACGCCGCGGCCAAGCGCGACGAGATCGCCAATGCGCTCAGGCCCGAGCAGCTCGAGCGGGCGCGGGCCGCCACGGAATTGTGGAAGGCCAAGCCGCTCAACGCGGCCGCCAATTCGGCCGATGTTCCGGAATCCTGGCAGGACAGCACGCCACAGACCACCGCCGGCATCGACATGAAAAAGGCGGTGAAGAACATCCAGCTGATCCTCAACAAGAACGGCTACGATGCCGGCGGCGCCGACGGGGTGATGGGCGGCAAGACCAAGAACGCCATCATGGCCTTCCAGACCGACAACAAGATGAAGCCGACCGGCGAGATCGACGCGCCGCTCGTCAAGGCGCTCCTGGCGCACAAATAACGGCAGGCGCGTCGCATACGCGACGCCCTGCCACACATTTGCCTGTTAACTGATTGAGATGGTTTTTGTTTCGGCGCGGCGGCGGGATTTTAATCCGCCCCCGCGCCGTTGCAAGAAAAAATTGGCTTTTCGGTGCTTTACTGTCCGGGGACGGCACTATGCGCCGACAGACAAACTGATCGAGACAGACGGGTGGGCATCTATCTCCCGATCGCGGAAATTTCCGTCAACGTCTTCGTGCTGCTGGCGATGGGCGCGGCGGTGGGTTTCCTGTCGGGCATGTTCGGGGTCGGCGGCGGTTTCCTGATCACGCCGCTCTTGATCTTGTACAACATCCCGCCGGCGATCGCCGTCGCCACGGGCGCCAACCAGGTCATCGCCTCCTCGTTCTCCGGCGCGCTGTCGCATTTCAAGCGCGGCACGCTCGACTTCAAGCTGGGCGGCGTGCTTCTGGCCGGCGGCATCGTCGGCTCGACGGCCGGTATCTTCGTCTTTGCGCTCTTGCGCCGGCTTGGCCAGTTGGACCTGTTCATCTCGCTGCTCTACGTCGCGCTGCTCGGCACGGTCGGAGGGCTGATGCTGGTCGAAAGCGTCAACGCGCTGCGCGCCAGCCGCAGCGGCGCCGCGCCCGTGCTCAAGAAATCCGGCCAGCACAACTGGATCCACCGGCTGCCGTTCAAGATGCGCTTCCGCGCCTCGAAGCTGTTCGTCAGCGTCATCCCGGTGCTTGGGCTTGGTGCCGGGATCGGCTTCCTGTCGTCGATCATGGGCGTCGGCGGCGGCTTCATCATGGTGCCGGCGCTGATCTACCTGCTAAAGGTGCCGACCAATGTGGTTATCGGCACCTCGCTGTTCCAGATCATCTTCACCTCGGCCTACACCACCTTGGTGCATGCCACGACCAACCAGACGGTGGACGTGATCCTGGCCTTCCTGCTGATGGCCGGCGGCGTCGCCGGCGCGCAATATGGCGCCAAGGCCGGACAGAGGCTGCGCGGCGAACAGCTGCGCGCGCTTTTGGCGATACTGGTGCTGGCCGTCGCCATCCGCCTTGCCGCCGATCTCTTCGTGACGCCGCCCAATCTCTATTCTCTGTCCGCCGCGGGGCTCAACTGATGGCGGCACGACGAGCATTTGCAGCCGCCGTCTCGTTGTCGATGCTCTTTGCCCTTTCCCCGGCGACGGCACAAACGCCGCCCGCCGAAAGCATCCAGATCGGCCTGTCGACCGACGCCATTTCCATCACGGCGGGTTTCTCGGGCGCCGACCTGACGATCTTCGGATCGCTGGAAAATCCCGACCCGCTGATCGCGCGCCAGGGGCGCTACGATGTGATCGTGGTGCTCGAAGGGCCGCCAAGGCCGGTCGTCGTCCGGCGCAAGGACAGAGTGCTCGGCGTCTGGATCAATCTGGATTCGGAGACGTTCGAGAACGTGCCGGTTTCCTATTCCGTCGCGACGACGCGGCCGCTGCAAGACATCGCCGAGCCTGCCAAATACAAACAGCTCTCGCTTGGCGCGCAGAACCTCTACATGAAGCCCGCCGACGAAGCCGATAGTCCGGCGACGATCGAGGAATTCACCGCCGCGCTCCGCGACCGCAAGGCGGCGACGGGCCTCTACAGCGAGAATGTCGGCGGCGTGCAATTTCTGTCGCAGAACCTGTTTCGCGCCACCGTGCGGCTCGCGCCCAACGTGCCGGTCGGGACCCATAAAGCCCGCGCGTTCCTGTTCAAGAGCGGCATGTTCGTCAAGGAAAGCTCGGCCCAGCTCGAAATCCGCAAATCCGGCTTCGAGCAGTCGGTCTTCCGCGTCGCGCATGACGATTCGTTCCTCTACGGCGTGTTTGCGATATCGCTGGCCATGCTGACCGGCTGGCTGGGCCGGCTCATCTTCCGCAAGGATTGATGCTTCGGGAAGAACCGGAAGACCCGTTTTCCGTTCAAAACAGGGTTTCCCTTTTCCCGGTTTTGCGGTACATCGCCGCCTCCCAGCCCTAGGGACAAGCACACACATTTCGATTTCGGCAGAGCGGTCCGGCAATCCGGATGACGGCGCGCAACGCGTCGCCGACGATCTGCCGCCATGAAGCAAAGACAGGAGGCTGCGATGCAATCGGCATTCGGCGGCATCGATTTCGGCACGTCCAATTCCACCGTGGGCGTGATCCGCGACGGCCGGGCGCGGCTGGTGGCGCTGGAAGGCGAGCAGCCCACTCTGCCGAGCGCCGTGTTCTTCAACTTCGAGGACGGCTACACCTATTTCGGCCGCCGGGCGATCAGCGACTATACCGACAGCGTCGAAGGCCGGCTGATGCGCTCGCTGAAGAGCGTTCTCGGCAGCTCGCTTGCCAACGAGAAGACGCGCATCAAGGCGCGCCAGATCGGCTTCGTCGACATCATCGGCCTGTTCATCGACCACCTCAAGAAGCGGCTGGAAGAAGATGCCGGCGGTCCGGTCGACAACGTGGTGCTGGGCCGGCCCGTGCAATTCGTCGACGACGACGCGGCTGCCGATTCGAAGGCGCAAGGCGAACTTGAAAAGGCCGCCCGCGCGCAAGGCTTCAAGCACATCGCCTTCCAGTTCGAGCCGATCGCGGCGGCGCTCGATTACGAGCAAAAGGTTTCCCGCGAGGAGCTGGCACTGATCGTCGACATGGGCGGCGGCACCTCCGACTTCTCGATCGTCCGGGTCTCGCCGGAGCGGGCGCGGTCGAGCGACCGCAAGGCCGACATCCTCGCCAACCGGGGCATCCATATCGGCGGCACCGATTTCGACCGGCTGCTCAGCATCGCCCATGTCATGCCCGAGCTCGGCTATCTGACACGGACCAAGGACCACAAGCGCAACCTGCCGGCGGCCTATTTCATCGACCTGGCGACCTGGCAGCGCATCAATCTGGTCTATACCGCCAAGGCGATGTCGGATCTCAGGCAGATCCGCTACGAGGCCGAGCGGGCCGACCTCGTCGACCGCTTCATCCATGTCGTCGAGCATCGCTACGGCCATGCGATGGCGGGCCTGGTCGAGAGGGCGAAGATCGCGCTCACGGACCAGTCTTCAGCCGAGGTGAAGGTGTCGCTGCCCGGCGCGCGCTTCGCGGCCGAGATCACGCGCGCAGGCCTCGAGGAGACGATTGCCGGCGACATCGAACGCGTGGCCGCAACGGTCCAACAGACGATCGCCGACGCCGGCGTTGCCGCCTCGGCCATCACCGCCGTGTTCCTCACCGGCGGTTCGACCGCCATCCCGCTGGCCAAGCGGCAGATCCTGTCACTGATGCCGCAGGCCGCCGTCATCGAAGGCGACATGTTCGGCTCAGTCGGCCTCGGCCTCGCGCTCGACGCGCAGCGCAAATACGCCTGATTATTCCGCGCTTGCCGAGGCGTCCGCCTTGCCGGTGAGATGCGCCTTCAGCGCCATCTGCGCGAGGCTCGCCTGGCGGTCGCGATGCGTGATCATGGCGAAGTCGCGCTTCGGCAATTCGACCGGCACGGCCCTGAGGCTGCCCTCCGCCAAGGAGCGCGCGACCACCAGTTCCGAGATGATCGTCGCCCCCGCGCCGGCCTCGACCGCCTGACGCACGGCCTCATTGCTGGGCAGGACGAGGAAAATCTGCAGCTCGGCCGGCGGGACCCCTTGGCTGAGCGCGAAATCCTCCAGCGCCTCGCGCGTACCGGACCCCCCTTCCCTGATGATCCAGCGCAGCGCCCTGATGTCGAGGTTCCCTGCCCGCGTCGTCGGAATTTCGGGATGCGCGCGCGCAACCACCAGCATCGGATGATCTTCGTCGACCGTGGCGCGGCGCAGGATGTCGGACTCGGTGCGGCCCTCGACCAGTCCGAAATCGGCCCTGCCGTCCAGCACATTGGCCTCGACCTGCCTGGTGTTGCCGATCGTCACGCTCAGTTTCACGGCAGGATAGGCCTCATGGAAGGCAGCCAGGCGACGGGGCAGCCAATAGCTCGCGATGGTCTGGCTGGCCGCGATCGACAGGCTGCCGGCGACGGTCTGCGAGACATCCTCCAGCACGCCGCGGGCGGCGGCGGCGCGATCCAGGACAGCCTTCGCTTCCGGCAGGAAGCGGTGCCCGGTCTGGGCCAGTTCGATGTTACGGCCGACCCGGTTGAACAGGCGCACACCGTGCTGGCTTTCGAGCGCGCGAATGGCAGCCGACGCGGCCGACTGCGAGATGCCGAGCCGCTCGGCGGCCCTGGTCATATGACCGTGCTCGGCGACGGCGACGAAGATGCGCAACTGATCGAGGGTCATGTCGCAACTAAGAAGCAAAGTCGATCGGAATTACAAGAGCCGCTTGTTAGACAGATCAATTGCTTTGTTCTAAGTTTTTGCCTGAAGTTGGAAAAAATTGGTCGTCATAAGCCAAGAGGGGAAATGGCAGGGCGCTTCAAATCCCTATTCGCGCATTGGAGCCGTCGGCTGAAGCGGCAGCTCGCCGGCGAGCGTTATCATCCCGAGCTCCACTACATGCGCGGCCCCGGCCCCAAGACGAAGGCCAAGATGGCGAGCGGCAAGAGCGTTCGCGGATCATGAGCAAAGCCGCGCCGCGCGGCGCCAATTCCGCACCCTCGCAGCGGCCGCTGGCGGACAGCCGAGCACCGAACGAAGGCGACGGCGTAGAGACCTCGCCTGAAGTCTCCGACCGCATCGCCAAGACCACCTGCTACATGTGCGCCTGCCGCTGCGGTATCGACGTCCACATCAAGGACGGCAAGGTTCGCTACATCAACGGCAACAAGGACCATCCGGTGAACCGCGGCGTGATCTGCGGCAAGGGCAGCGCCGGCATCATGCAGCATTACAGCCCGGCGCGGCTGAGGAAGCCCTTGCTGCGCACAGGTCCGCGCGGCTCGGGCGAATTCCGCGAGATCGAGTGGGAGGAAGCGCTGACCATCGCCACCGAGAGGCTGTCGGCGATCCGGCGCACCGATCCGAGGAAGCTTGCCTTCTTCACCGGGCGCGACCAGTCGCAATCGCTGACCGGCTTGTGGGCATCGAAGTTCGGCACGCCCAATTTCGCCGCGCATGGCGGCTTTTGCTCCGTGAACATGGCGGCCGGCGGGCTCTATACGATCGGCGGCTCGTTCTGGGAGTTCGGCGAACCCGATTGGGACAACACGAAATACTTCATGCTGTTCGGCGTCGCCGAGGACCATGATTCCAATCCGATCAAGATCGGCCTCGGCAAGCTCAAGGCGCGCGGGGCCAAGGTGGTTTCGATCAATCCCTGCCGCACCGGCTACAATGCCATCGCCGACGACTGGATCGGCATTCGCCCAGGCACGGACGGCCTGTTCGTGCTGGCGCTCGTCCACGAACTGCTCAAGGCCGGCCGCGTCGATCTCGACTATCTGCTGCGCTACACCAACGCGACGGTGCTGGTCGTGCAGGAGCCGGGGGCCGCCGACGATGGACTGTTCGTGCGCGACAAGGACGACAACCCGCTTGCCTGGGACAGAGTGGCGGAGCGGCCGGTCAACGCAGCCGACCCCGAAGCCAAGCCGGCGCTGACCGGCAGCTATGAGATTGGCGGGCGGTGTTGCGTGCCGGTCTTCCAGCTCATCGCCGAACGCTATCTCGACGAGACGTACTCGCCGAACGCCGTGGCAGAGCGCTGCGGTGTTGCCGCCGACACGATCCGGCGCATCGCGGCTGAGCTGGCGCATGTCGCCTTCGAGCAGACGATCGAGCTGCCGATCGCCTGGACCGACTGGGCCGGCCGGCGACACGAGACGATCAAGGGCCGACCGGTCTCGATGCACGCCATGCGCGGCATCTCGGCCCATTCCAACGGTTTCCACACCTGCCGCGCCATCCACCTCTTGCAGGTGCTACTCGGCACGGTGGATGTTCCGGGCGGCTTCCGCTTCAAGCCGCCCTATCCGCGCTCGGCGCCGCCGGGGCCGAAGCCATGCGGAAAAAACGCCCAGCCGATGACGCCGCTGGACGGCATGCCGCTCGGCTTCGTCTGCGGCCCGGACGATCTTGTCGTCGACAAGGCCGGCCGGCCCACCCGCATCGACAAGGCCTACTCCTGGGAAGCCCCCCTGGCCGCCCATGGGTTGATGCATTCGGTGATCCGCAATGCCTGGGCCGGCGATCCTTATCCGATCGACACGCTGCTGATGTACATGTCGAACATGGCGTGGAACTCGTCGATGAACACGGTCGAGACGATTGCCATGCTGACCGACAAGGACGCGGCAGGCGCCTACAAGATCCCCTTCGTCATCTATTCCGACGCCTATTATTCCGAGACGGTGGCGTTTGCCGACCTTGTGCTGCCCGACACCACCTATCTCGAGCGGCATGATTGCATCAGCCTGCTCGACCGGCCGATCAGCCATGCGGACGGGGCCGCCGACGCCATCCGCCATCCGGTGGTGCAGCCGGACCGCGACGTGCGGCCATTCCAGTCCGTGCTGATCGAGCTCGGCGCGCGGCTCGGCCTCCCGGGCTTCGTCGACGAGGACGGCTCGGCGAAATACCGCGACTATGCCGATTACATCGTCAACCACGAACGCACGCCGGGCATCGGCCCTTTAGCCGGCTGGCGCGGTAAGAATGGCGGCGCGATCGGCCGGGGCGACGTCAATCCGGGTCAGATGCAGCGCTACATCGACAATGGCGGCTTCTGGCACCACGAATTTTCCGACGACCAGCGCTATTACAAGATGGGCAACCGCGCCTATCTCGACTTCGCGGCCGAGATGGGTTTCATCCCCAGGGCCGAGCCTATTGTCTTCCAGCTCTATTCGGAACCGATGCAGCGATTCCGGCTGGCGGCGCGCGGCCATGGCAAGGTGCAGCCGCCGGAGGCCGAGCGCGGCCGTATCGAAGCCTATATGGACCCGCTGCCATTCTGGTACGCGCCCCTCGAGGATGCCACCGTCGATCTCGCAAAATATCCGCTGCATGCGCTGACGCAGCGGCCGATGCACATGTACCATTCCTGGGGCTCGCAAAATGCGTGGCTGCGGCAGATCACCAGCCAGAACCGCCTGTTCGTGCATACGCAGACCGCCACCGGCCTTGGCCTTTCCGACGACGACTGGGTGTGGATCGAAAGCATCAACGGCCGGGTGAAGGGCCAGATCAAGCTGGTCGACGGCGTGAACCCCGACACGGTGTGGACCTGGAACGCGGTTGGCAAGCGGCGCGGCAGCTGGGGGCTGAAGGACGATGCGGCGGAGAGCAATCGCGGCTTCCTGCTCAACCACGTCATCGCCGACCAGACCGCGGCCGACGCCAACGGCAAGCGCTATTCGAATTCCGATCCGGTCACAGGACAGGCCGCGTGGTTCGATGTGCGCGTGCGGATCGTCAAATGCGCGCCTGAGGAAGCCGGCTTCACCGAGCCGCAATTGGAGCGTTTCGCCCAGCCGCCGCATTTCGAGCCTTCGCCGGACGTGCTTCGCTTCGGCGCCGCGTTCCGCATGAAGAGGGAAGCCGCCGAATGACCTGTCTTCCCGTTCAAACCGATAAGAAGCTCGGCCTCGTCATCGACCTCGACACTTGCGTCGGCTGCCAGGCTTGCGTCACCGCCTGCAAGGAGTGGAATACCGGCGGCCATATGGCGCCGCTGACCGACATCGACCCCTATGGCGGGCATGTCGATGGCGTCTGGTTCAACCGAGTGCATAGTTACGAGCACACGACGGAGCTGGGCGGCCGCACGGTGAATTTCCCGCGCTCCTGCCTGCATTGCGAGCAGCCGGCCTGCGTCACCGTCTGCCCGACCGGCGCCTCCTACAAGCGTGCCTCGGACGGCATCGTGCTGGTCGACGAGGATAAATGCATCGGCTGCAAGTTGTGCAGCTGGGCCTGTCCTTATGGCGCGCGCGAATTCGACACCGATGTCGGCGTGATGAAGAAATGCACGCTCTGCGTCGACCGAATCTACAACGACAATCTGGCGGAAGACGATCGCGTGCCGGCCTGCGTTGCCGCCTGCCCGACCAGCGCCCGACATTTCGGCGATCTCGGCGATCCGGCTTCGGCGATCTCGCAGCTTGTAGAGGAGCGCGGCGGCGTCGCGCTGATGCCGGAGCTCGGCTATAAGCCGACCAACATATATTTGCCGCCGCGCGCCCGCAGCCAACGTGCGGCGAAGGTGGACGCGCCGGCGCTGGAGCCGATCGAGGCCGAGGGCGGCTTCCTCGGCTGGATCGATCGCATGCTTTCGAACTAGCCGATCATGCATCCCGCTTTCTCGGTCGTCTTCTTCACCACCGCCACCGGGGCCGGCTACGGGCTGCTGGCGCTGCTCGGTCTGCTCGGCGGGTTTGGATTCATTCCCGCCGATTTCTGGCTTGGCCTTGTCGGCATGGCCCTGGCGCTCGGCCTGATCGCGGCCGGGCTGTTGTCGTCCACGGGCCATCTCGGCCGCCCTGAACGAGCCTGGCGCGCTTTCTCGCAGTGGCGCAGCTCGTGGCTGTCGCGCGAAGGCGTGGCCTCGGTGGCCACCTTCCTTCCGGCTGCCTTGTTCGGCATCGGCTGGGTGTTTCTCGGCAAGAGCGGCGGATGGGTGGCGGCCGCCGGACTGCTGGCGGCGGCAGGCGCCGTGATCACCGTCACCACAACAGGCATGATCTACGCGTCGCTGAAGCCGATCGCGCAATGGCACAGCCGCTATACTTTGCCGGCTTATCTCATCTTCGCAGGCATGACCGGAAGCGTTCTCGCCAACGCGTTGCTCCAAGGGTTTAGGCAAGGTTCGACGGCGATGCTTATCTGGGCTCTGCTTGCCACGCTCGCCGGCTGGGGCTGGAAGCTTGCGACCTGGCGCTACAATGACCGGCTGGAAATCCCGACGACCGCCAACACGGCGACGGGCCTCGCCGGAGGCACCGTGCGGTCGATCGAGTGGCCTCACACCGAAGAGAACTACCTGCTGAAGGAAATGGGCTTTCGCATCGCACGCGAGCATAGCGCCAAGCTGCGGCGGATCACGCAGGCGCTGGCATTCGCCGTGCCAGCCATCCTGCTGGCGATCGTGTACTTCCTGCCATGGCCCTTAAGCGCAATTGCATCCATGCTTGCAGCCGTCGCGCAACTCGCCGGCATGCTGGTCGAGCGCTGGCTGTTCTTCGCCGAGGCGAAGCACACGGTCACCCTCTATTATGGCAGGGAGTAAGCTTCAGCCCGGCCTGAGCATCGAGCCGGAAATGGCAAAAATGCGCTCGGCGCCGAGCATATAAGCCACCAGCGTTTCCAGCCGGAACAGGCCGGCATAGGCGCGGTCGAGAACGTTGAGCGAGCCGGTATAGGCGCCGAAGGCCGGCATGATCATGCGGCCGCCGTCGCCGACGAAACAGCGCCGCCGGACCGAGCGCCCGCGCTGGACAATGCGCGCGCAAGGATGGAGATGGCCTGCGATCTCGCCTTCGACGCGCAGCTTCGACGGCTCATGGCGGAAGAGCAGCGAGCCGATGGCAAGTTCCTTGACCGTCTCGCCAGGCAGGTCGGCTGGCGCTTCAGGATCATGGTTGCCGGCGACCCAGAACCAATCGCGGCCGGCCATCATCGCTTCCAGGCGCTCGCGGAAGCTCTGATGCATGCGCCCGGCGCCGCCGCCGTCGTGGAAGGAGTCGCCCAGGCTGAGGACGATCCGCGGCTGGTAGTCGGCGATGACCGCCTGAAGCCGCAGCAAGGTGGCGCCGGTGTCGTAAGGTGGGATCAGCGTGCCGCGCCGGGCGAAGGACGAGCCCTTTTCGAGATGCAGATCGGAGACGGCAAGCAGTCGCAGGTCGGGGAAATAGAGAACGCCGCGCCGGTCACAGACCGCGCGTTCGCCGGCGATGCCGACAAGGTCGGCCTCGGCGATCAGCGTTGCGCGCGACAAAGAAAAATTCATCCCCTCTCGGCTCTTTCTTTCAGTCCGCCATCTCCGGCCCCATGGCCTCTTCGACGAGGGTAGCGGCGTCCATCAGCAGCGTTTCGTCCGCCTCGCCATTCACCGGCATCTTGCCGATTTCAAGCATGATCGGCACGGCCAACGGCGATATCTGCTCAAGGTTCTTATGCATGATTCGACCGCGGATGCGCGAGAGCATCTCGGCAAGTCTGCTGACATCGAGCAACCCGGTCGCGGCATCCGTACGGGTGGCCTGCAGCAGAATATGGTCGGGTTCATGGCTGCGCAGCACGTCATAGATCAGGTCTGTCGACACAGTGACCTGGCGGCCGCTTTTCTCCTTGCCGGGATGGCGCTTTTCGATCAGTCCGGAAATCAGCGCGCAGTTGCGGAAGGTGCGCTTCAGCAACCAGCTGTCGGCAAACCAGGCTTCGAGATCATCGCCCAGCATGTCCTGATCGAACAGCGTGGCCAGCGACGGTTTTCTGTTCTTGAACATCCAGCCCATATCGGCCAGCGACCAGATGGCCAGCGCATAATCTGTGGCGACGAAGCCGACCGGCTTGGCGCCCGCCCGGTCCAGCCGTCGCGTGAGCAGCATGCCGAGCGTCTGATGCGCAAGCCTGCCCTCGAAGGGATAGGCGACGAGGTAATACCGGTTGCCGCGTGGGAAAGTCTCGATCAACAGGTCGTCGCGTTTCGGCAGGACGGACTTGTCCGCCTGAAACCGCAGCCAATCCGCCACCTGCTCGGGCAGTTTCTTCCAGCGTTGCGGGTCGTCGAGCATGGCTCGTACCTGCTCGGCGAGGTAGGTCGAAAGCGGGAATTTGCCGCCGCCATAATACGGCACCTTCGCATCGCTGCCGGGCGCGTTCGAGACGAAACACTCGTTCTCGCGAATGCCTTCGAAACGCAAGATCTTGCCGGCGAACATGAAGGTGTCGCCATGGGTCAAAGTCTCCAGAAACGCTTCCTCGATCTTTCCCAGCACCCTGCCGCCTCGCGAGGCTGCCCCCCTGCTGCCGGCCTGGACGTAACGCACATTGAGCGCCGGCACTTCGATGATGGTGCCGACATTGAGCCTGTATTGCTGGGCGACGGCCGGATTTGAAACCCGCCATAAGCCTTCCTTCGTCTGCCGGATGCGGGCATAGCGCTCGTAGTTTCTCAGCGCGTAGCCGCCGGTGGCGACGAAGTCGATGACCCGGTCGAATGTCGGCCTGTCCAGGCCGGCGTAAGGTGCGGCCGTCCTTACCTCATCGAAGAGCACATCGGCATGAAACGGCGCGCCGCAGGCGCAGCCCAGCAAGTGTTGGGCCAAGACGTCCAGCCCGCCATTGACCAGCGGCGGCGTGTCCTGCGCACCAAGATAATTGGCGTCGAGCGCGGCGCGACATTCGAGCACCTCGAAGCGATTCGCTGGGATCAGGATCGCTTTCGACGGCTCGTCCATGCGGTGGTTGGCGCGGCCGATGCGCTGCGCGAGCCGGCTGGCGCCTTTCGGTGCGCCGACATGCACCACCAGATCGACATCGCCCCAGTCGATGCCGAGATCGAGCGTCGAGGTGGCGACGATAGCGCGCAACGCGTTTTCGCCCATGGCCTTCTCGACGCGGCGGCGCTGCGCGACATCAAGCGACCCATGATGAAGCGCGATCGGCAGCGTGTCTTCATTGACGCGCCATAGTTCCTGGAACAGCAACTCAGCCTGGCTGCGTGTGTTGACGAACAGCAGCGTGGTCTTGTGCCGCTTGATCTCGCTGTAGATCTCAGGCGTGGCGTAGCGGGCGGAGTGCCCGGCCCAGGGCACCCGCTCTTCGGAGTCGAGGATCGATATCTCGGGCTTGGCGCCGCCTGTGACGACGATGAGCTCGGACATGGCACCGGGAGACGCCTGACTGACCAGCCAGCGCCGCAACTCGTCGGGCTCGGCCACCGTGGCCGACAGGCCTATGGTCTGCAACCCAGGGACAAAAGCGCGCAACCGCGCCAGGCCGAGCGCGAGCAGATGTCCGCGCTTTGAGGTGACCAATGAATGCAATTCGTCGAGCACGACATAGCGCAGGTCCTCGAAGAAGCGCCTGGCGCCGTTTGAGGCTATCAGCAGCGCGAGTTGCTCAGGCGTGGTCAGCAATATGTCGGGCGGCGCCAGTTTCTGCCGCTGGCGCTTGTGCGAAGGCGTGTCGCCGGTGCGCGTCTCGATGGTGACAGGCAAGCCAATCTCCTCGACCGGCTTGCCGAGATTGCGCTCGATGTCGACGGCCAGCGCTTTCAGCGGCGAGATGTAGAGCGTGTGGATGCCGCGGCGGGCTTCGCCCGGCCTTCGCTTGGGGCGATTGGCCAACTCGGTCAGCGACGGCAGAAAGCCGGCCAGCGTCTTGCCGGCGCCGGTCGGCGCGATCAGCAGCACCGACTGGCCGCTTTGAGCGGTCGCCAGCAGCTCGAGCTGATGGACGCGCGGCGACCAGCCCTTTTCGCCGAACCACCTGACGAATGGCTCAGGCAGCAGGACGGCGGCATTCTGTTCGGCAAGGCGCGGCTGCTCGGTCACGCGCAAGAGGTAGCGCGGCGGCAGGCAATCGCCAAGGAAAATCGGAACAAAAGGGGATCACTCTTCCCTTCTCCCCTTGCGGGAGAAGGTGGATCGGCGCGCAGCCCCGAGACGGATGAGGGGTGCTCCAGCTTGGCGCCAAGCTACCCCTCACCCGGATTGCCATCCGATTTGTGAAGGACAAATCGGGGCAATCCGACCTCTCCCACAAGGCGAGAGGTAAAGGCGCTACGGTCTCCTGAACCCCGTCGGGCCGCCATAGAGATAGCCGATGCGCTCGACCGCCTCCTTCAGCCCCTCGCGCGAGACCAGCATGGTGTGGCCGTTGGCGTGGATCATGTCTCTTTCGTCGGTCATGATGGCGACATGGCCTTTCCAGAAGACGAGGTCGCCGCGCCGGAGACCTGAATAGTCCGGACCCGGCTCCAACGGCGTGCCGATCGACGCCGCCTGCATGTCGGTGTCGCGCAGGACATCCTTGCCCGTCATGCGCATTGCCAACTGCACGAGGCCGGAACAGTCGATGCCGAAGCCCGAGACCCCGCCCCAAAGGTAAGGCGTGCCGAGGAAGCTCTCGGCGACCGTGACGTAGTCCTCCGCCAGCTCGGCGATCGGCCGCAAATGGCGGTCGATGATCGCCTGGCCGGAGGGGAGCAGCGCATAACGGGTGCCGCGCGTTTCGGCCGAGCCGGTCACCGTCACTGTCGAGCCCATCGACAGCTGCCCATTGATCGGAAAACGCAGATCCGGTCCGGGATAGAGGAAAGTGCGCGGCACGGAAACGATATGCGTGGGCGCACGCTCGCGCGCGCCAATCAGATTGTCGGCCACATAGCCGACATAGCCGTCGCGCTCTGCCTGCACCCAGGCCCAGCCTTCCGCGTCCTCGTAGACGAGCACATCGTCGCCGAATAGCGCCTGCGTGTTGACGCCCGCATCAGGGCGCGGCGCCTTGCGCAGGTCGGCGACAGCGGCCGTGATCCGCGCCGGGCGGCCGGCGACGAAGCGGTCGGCGGCGACCTCGCCCCTCAGCCTCGCATCGGCAAGGTCGGAGCGGAAAGCATGAAGTCGGGCATCCCTGGCGGTCAAATCGATAATCCAGTCAAATCAGCAATGAACTCAGATAGGGGCAATGAGGTCAGATGGGCAGCTCGTGCGCCCTGGCAACGATACCATCGCCGAAGCGCTCGACAAAGAGCGCGCCTTCCACCGTACGCCGGATCAGCACGTTGCGCTTGTCGAGCTCGTCGCGATGGCGCGAGACCAGCTTCAGCGCGCCCATCGTGTCCAGCGCTCGGGTGATGACCGGCTTGGTGACGTTGAGTCTGGCGGCCAGCCCGCGCACCGTATGGGGCGGCGGATCGAGATAGATGGTGAACAGGATCGCCGTCTGGCGCATGGTGAGATCGGGCTCACCGTCGCGCACTTGGGCCAGCATCACCTGCTGCCACAATCGCAAGGCCTGGCTCGGGCGCATTGAGATCGACATCGCCCAAGCATGCCGGCAAATTGTTTCGGTTCCGTTTCAGTGGCAGCATTTTGCCGCTACGCTCCGAAACGCTCGGCGATTACCCGCTCCAGCGCGCGAATGCCCTGCGCTTCGCCGCCGGTCAGGCCGTAAGGGCGATCGGCCGGGTTCCAGGCGAAGATGTCGAAATGCGCCCAACGGTGAGTCTTCTCGACGAAGCGCTTGAGGAAAAGCGCAGCGGTGATCGATCCGGCAAAACCGTCCGTGGTGACGTTGCTGATGTCGGCAACCTTCGAGGAAAGCTTTGCGTCGTAGGGACGCCATAGCGGCATTCGCCACAGCGGATCCTCGACCGCAACGGACGCGGCTGCAAGGTCGGCGGCAAGCGTCTCGTCGGCGGTGTAGAAAGGCGGCAGATCCGGCCCCAGCGCGACGCGGGCAGCCCCGGTCAGTGTCGCCATGTCGACCAGCAAAGCGGGCTGCTCCTCGTCTGCCAGCGCCAGCGCGTCGGCCAGGATCAGCCTGCCTTCGGCGTCCGTGTTGCCGATCTCGACCGTGATGCCCTTGCGGCTCCTGAGCACGTCGCCGGGCCGGAAGGCGTTGCCGGCGATCGAATTCTCGACGGCGGGGATCAGCACACGCAGCCGGACATTCAATTTCGCCGCCATGATCATGGAGGCGAGACCCAACACATTGGCGGCGCCGCCCATATCCTTCTTCATCAAAAGCATGCCGGAGGACGGCTTGATGTCGAGGCCGCCGGTGTCGAAGCAGACGCCCTTGCCGACCAGCGTCACCTTCGGCGCATCGCCCGATCCCCAGATTATGTCGATCAGCCGGGGCGCGCCGGTGGAGGCACGGCCGACGGCGTGGATCATCGGGAAGTTCCGCGCCAGGAGATCGTCGCCATGGATTACGGAGATATCGGCGCCATGAGCGGCCGCCAGTTTCCGGGCGGCTTCTTCCAGTTCGAGCGGCCCGAGGTCGCTGGTCGGCGTGTTGACGAGGTCGCGTGTCAGGAACACGCTGTCGGCGACACGGCGGACATGCGCGGCGTCGGCGCCCTCCGGAAGCGCAAAGCGCAAGCCCTTGCCGGGCTTCTTGCCATAGCGGGTGAAGACATAGGCCCCGAGGACCAGCGCGAGTGCGGCGAGATCGGGCTGTGCGGGGCCTGACGCGAAATGCCAGTCGCCTTCCGGCAACGACCTTGCGAGCGCGCCGAGCGCAAGAACGCTTTCGCCGTCGCCTGTGCCAAACAGCGCGCCGGCAAGGCTGCCGCCCTCGCCCGGCAGGACCAGCGTGCGCCCTGCCTCGCCGGAAAAACCGTTGGCCCTGGCCCAGGCGACGGCAGACGGCGGCAGCGCCGCAGCTTCAAGGGCGTCCTTTGCCACCAGATAGACAGGCAAGGCGGCTTCCGGCTTCTGCTCAACGAGTTCGACAGGCATGTGATGATCTCCGGCCGAACAGTTCGAGTCGGCGCTTCTTAACGGTCCGTTAGGGTTAACAGAATATTTCTGCGGGAGGGAAGACGGTCAGCCAATGGCCGCACAGGAATGGAGACCGGACGCCGATGCCGACCGAAGCGTTGAACCTTACAGCCAAGCGTCTGATCACCACGGTCTTCATGGCGGCGCTGGCGGCCAGCGTGGCCGGTTGCGGCAGCACCAGCAAGTTCACCACCGGCTCCATCTCCCGCTCCGACAGCAGGCCGCTGGAAACGATGTCGTCCAGCGAATTGCGCACCGCCACGTCCAGGCTCGGCCAATCCTATGCCCGCAATCCGAACGACAAGCGCATCGCGATGAATTTCGCGGCGGCGCTGCAGATGGACGGCGATGCCGATCAGTCGCTGGCGGTGATGCGCAAGCTGGCGATCGCCTATCCCAAGGATCGCGAGGTGCTTGCGGCCTATGGCAAGGCGCTTGCGGCCAACGGCCAGTTCGAGCCGGCCCTCGATGCCGTGCGGCGCGCGCAGACGCCAGAATATCCGGACTGGAAGCTGGTGTCGGCGGAAGCCGCCATTCTCGATCAGATGGGACAGAAGGACGAAGCGCGGCAGGACTATCGCAAGGCGCTGGAACTGAAGCCGAACGAGCCTTCGGTGCTGTCCAATCTCGGCATGTCCTACGTGCTCGAGGGCGACTTGCGCACGGCAGAAACCTATATGCGCTCCGCCGCGCAGCAGCCCGGCGCCGACAGCAGGGTGCGGCAGAATCTCGCGCTGGTCGTAGGCCTGCAGGGCCGTTTCGACGAGGCAGAGAAGATCGCTTCGCAGGAGCTGTCGCCCGAGCAAGCGCAGGCCAACGTCGCCTATCTGCGCCAGATGCTTGCCCAGCAGAACGCCTGGAGCCAGCTGAAGGATCAGGACAAGGGCAAGGCGAAGGTCGCCACGAACTGACCCGCGGATGGCGCTAAGCCGATCGCCTCTGAAATTGAAAAGCCGCACGGACCCCGCGCGGCTTTTTTGATCGAAGGGAACGGCCCGCCTACTGGCTCGAAGAACTGTGCTGGTCGCCGAAGATGCCGCGCTGACTGACCTGGATGCCGGCCGGACCCAGAATGATGGCGAACAGAACCGGCAGGAAGAACAGGATCATCGGCACGGTTAGCTTCGGCGGAAGGGCTGCGGCCTTCTTCTCGGCGGCGTTCATGCGCATGTCGCGGCTTTCCGAGGCGAGCACGCGCAGCGCGTGCGCCACCGGCGTGCCGTAGCGTTCGGCCTGGACCAAGGCCTGGGATACCGACCTCACCGATTCCAGACCGGTGCGGCTTGCCAGGTTCTCATAGGCGATCTTGCGGTCCTGCAGATAGGACAGCTCGGCATTGGTGAGCACGAATTCCTCGGCAAGCGCCACCGACTGCGCGCCGATTTCGTCGGCAACCCTGCGCAAGGCCGCTTCCACCGACATGCCCGATTCGACGCAGATCAGCATCAGGTCGAGCGCGTCCGGCCAAGCCTGCTGGATCGACTGCTTGCGCTTGGTCGCGCGGTTGTTGACGTAGACGATCGGCGTATAGAAGCCGCCATAGGCGACAACGACACAGACGAACAGCCTGATGAAAGTCGGCTGCTGCGGCAAGCCGCCGAGCACGAACAGATAGATGGCCGCCAAGGCAAAACCGACGAATGGCAGGACGAGGCGGAAGAAGAGGAAACGCGTCAGCGGGTTCTCGCCGCGGAAGCCCGCGACCTTGAGCTTCTGGATCGTGTTTTCATCTGCAAGCGCGCGCCTGAGATCGAGGCGGTCGACGACGTTGCGCATGCCGATGGACTGTTCCTCGCGCAGGCCTTTGCGACGGCGATCGGCCTCGCTGGCCAGCCGCGCACGCTGCTCGGCGCGCAATTTGTCGCGTTCAAGGGCCACGCTTTTCATGCGCGACTTGAGCGACGTGCCGCCGAACGCCGGCATGAGCGTGAAGACGGTCGCGAACACGGCAATGCCGACCAGCATTGCGATCAGGAAAGAAGGGTCGGTGAGTGTTTTGACGACCTGCTCTGTCACTGGATCCGCGCCCCTACACTTCGAAGTTCATCATCTTGCGCATCACCAGGATGCCGATCGACATCCACACACCCGCGCAGCCGAGGATCAGGTTGCCGATGTTGGTGGTGAACAGCGGCATGATATAGTTCGGGCTCGACAGATAGACGAGGAAGGCGACGACGAAAGGCAAGGCGCCGATGATGGCGGCGGATGCCTTGGCTTCCATCGACAGCGCCTGGACCTTGGCTTTCATCTTCTTGCGGTCGCGCAGCACGCGCGAAAGGTTGCCCAGCGCCTCGGACAGATTGCCGCCAGCCTGCGACTGGATCTGGATGACGATGCCGAAGAAGCCGGCCTCGCTGCACGGCATGGTCTCGGACATGCGCATAGCGGCGTCGGGCACCGACATGCCCATCTGCTGGGAATCGACGATGCGGCGGAATTCGGAGCGGACCGGTTCGGGCGATTCGTTGGCGATCAGGCGGATCGCATCGTTGAGCGGCAAGCCGGATTTGACCGCGCGCACGATAATGTCGAGCGCGTTCGGGAACTCTTCCAGGAAGGCCTTGACGCGGCGTGTGCGGCGAAAGGAGACAAACCAGCGCGGCAGGCCGAGGCCGCCCACCAGAAGCGCGCCGGGCAGAGCCCACAAAGGCGCGCCGAGGAAAAAGAGAAGGCCCGTGAGCACGATTCCGCAGACAGCCGAATACATGTAGAAGCGCTCGATCGGAACCTGCATGCCGGCCTGGCGGATCTGGACCTTCAGCGGCGGTTTCTTGACGTTGCGATCGTTGGTCTTCTGCTTCTCGTCGAGCTGCTTCAGCGAGTCCTGGACGTTTTTTCGCCGCTTGACCGCTTCGGCGGCGCGGTCGCGCGATGCTTTCACCACAGACCGGTCGGTTTCGGCGGTCTTGATGGTCTGAAGCCGCTTGCCAGCCTGCTTCTCGTTGTCGATGCGCGTGAACAGGAAAGCATAGGCCACCGCGCCGGCGCTGAAGCCGGCAAGCACGACGAAAGCCAATACGGTGGTATCAATTCCGAACATCGACCAGGGTCCTTCGGGCATTTCGCCGTTCCAATGAACCGGCGAACCGCCCTATCTCTTCGTTTTGACGCAATTCCAGACGGAAAACCGCTTCACCCTTTTCCTGGAATTGCTTCCAACCTCCAGATGCCTCAGTCAGCGCGTTTCTCCATCGCCTCGAGCGCGTTGGCGAGGCGCTGCTCCTCGCCATAATAGCGGGCGCGGTCCCAGAAATGCGGGCGGCCGATGCCCGTCGACACATGCTCGCCGACCAGCCGGCCGCTCGCGTCCTCGCCCTTGATGTTGTAGAGGACAAGGTCCTGGGTGATGATGACATCGCCTTCCATGCCGACCACCTCTGTGATGTGGGTGATGCGGCGCGAGCCGTCGCGCAGGCGGGCCGCCTGGATGATCACGTCGATCGAGCCGACGACGATCTCGCGCACCGTGCGCTGCGGCAGCGAATAGCCGCCCATGGCGATCATCGATTCGATACGGTTGAGGCATTCGCGCGGGCTGTTCGAGTGGATCGTTCCCATCGAGCCGTCGTGACCGGTGTTCATCGCCTGCAGCAGGTCGAACACTTCCGGTCCGCGCACTTCGCCGACGATGATCCGCTCAGGCCGCATGCGCAGGCAGTTCTTGACCAGGTCGCGCATGGTCACCTCGCCCTCGCCCTCCAGATTGGGCGGCCGGGTTTCGAGACGGACCACATGCGGCTGCTGCAGCTGCAGTTCAGCCGAATCCTCGCAGGTGATGACGCGTTCCTCGCGGTCGATATAATTGGTCAGGCAGTTGAGCAGCGTGGTTTTGCCCGAACCCGTGCCGCCCGAAATGACGACATTGCAGCGGACGCGGCCTATGATCTTGAGGATTTCCGCGCCTTGCGGCGAGATGGCGCCGAACTTGACCAGCTGGTCCAGCGTCAGCTTATCCTTCTTGAATTTGCGGATGGTGAGCGCGGTGCCGTCGATCGACAGCGGCGGCGCGATGACGTTGACGCGCGAGCCGTCGGGCAGGCGCGCGTCGCAGATCGGACTCGATTCGTCGACGCGGCGGCCGACCTGGCTGACGATGCGCTGGCAAATGTTGAGCAGTTGCTGGTTGTCGCGGAAACGGACGCCGGTCTGTTCGACCTTGCCATTGACTTCGATGTAGACGTTCTTGGAGCCGTTGACCATGATGTCGGCGATGTCGTCACGCGCAAGCAAGGGCTCCAGCGGTCCATAGCCCAGAATGTCGTTGCAGATATCCTCGAGCAGCTCTTCCTGCTCGGAGATCGACATCGCAAAGTTCTTGATCGCGATGATGTCGTTGACAATGTCGCGGATTTCCTCGCGCGCGCTCTCGGGATCGAGCTTGGCGAGCTGCGACAGATCGATCGTGTCTATGAGCGCGGAAAAAACCTGGCTCTTGGTGTCGTAGTAAGTCTCCGAGCGCTCGCGCTGGGCCCTTCTTGGCGGCTCCGGCGCCATGGGCGGCGCCTCGACGGGGCGGCGCGCGGGCGACGCGGCCGGCGTGCTGGACGGTGGCGCGACCGGCCGTTCGGCCGTCAAAGTTCCCGTTGGAGGGGCGGCGGGAGCGGATGCCGGCGGACGGAATTCGGGCGTTGCCCGGCCGCCGTCGTCTTTGCCTCTTTTACCAAACATGATCGACTACCCGATGCCGCTCAATCAGCGTCACTTCTTGTTGCGCGAGAGCTTGCCGAGGATCGAGCCCAGGCCTGCCTTCTTCCTTGCCTTGATTTCGCTGCGTCCGGTCAGCACATGCGCTATTTCATTGATGGTCGCGACGACCGGGCTCTTGGCGTCCATCTCGGAGAGCATGCGGCCGTTGTTGGCGGCATTGCCGAACAGCAGCGGTTCGAAGTTGATCACCGCCATCGGCGTTATGCCGAGCGGTTCGGCGAAGTCGGAAGCCGCGATCTCCGGCCGCTTCGGCACGCCCGCCTGGTTGATGATCAGCTTCGGCGGCGGGTCGTTCGGACGCAGCCGCTTCAGCATGTCCACCATGTTCTTGGTGTTGCGAAGATTTGCGAGCTCGGGCGTGGCCGTGATGACGACCTCGTCCGCCTTGATCAGCGTGCTCTTGGCCCACCCGCTCCAGACGTGAGGGACGTCGAGGACCAGCAGAGGCGCGCTGCGCTGCGCCGTCTCGATGATCTGCGCGAAGGCCTCGGAGTCGAAATCATAGACGCGCTCGAGCGTGGAGGGAGCCGCGAGCAGCGACAGATGCTCGGCGCATTGCGCGAGCAGGCGGTCGAGATAGACCTCGTCGACCCGCTCCGGCGAAAACACCGCCTCGGCGATGCCTTGCGCCGGATCCTGGTCGAAATTGATATTGGCGGTGCCGAAGGCCAGATCGAGATCGGCGATGACAACTTCGGACTTGAACAGGGAAGACATCGCCCAGGCGACATTGTGAGCGATGGTCGAGGAGCCCACGCCACCCTTGGCGCCGACGAAGGCGATCGAGCGGCCGATCGGCTCCGAATCCGGATCGACGAAGATCGACGACACGACGCTGACGATGTCAGACATCGAGACCGGCGCGATGACATATTCGGAGATGCCTGAGCGGATAAGCTCGCGGTAGAGCCCGACATCATTGTAGTGACCGATGACCACGACCTTGGAGGACGGATCGCAATATTCCGCGAGCTGGCCCAGTTGTTCGAGCAACTGCTGCGGTTCGCTGCGCGATTCCAGCAGGATCAGGTTCGGTGTCGGCGCGGACTGGTAGAACTCGATCGCAGTCGGGATGCCGCCCATATGGACCTTGAGATGGGCCTTGGCCATCCGGCGATCCTCGCCGGCACGCGTGACGGGATTGGCGACCCCCTCGGTCTCGCAGAAGGCCTGGATCGAAATGCGCGGCACGGGACGCAGCGCCTGCATGGCGGCGATGTCCTGCTGCGAAAGGTCGCCGGTTTCCGCGGGCGTGTCGTAGGCAAGATTGCTCATCGTCATGCTCTTTCCGTGACTGCTCTCTTCATCGTCCGGCGCGGCTTAGTAGGTTACTTCCGAATTGCCGAGGAACTCGTCCGAGATGCCCCTGGCGCGGTATTTGTCGATCACCGCGCCACGATTTTCGGCGTCGATGTCGGACTGCTTGCGCGGCCCGATCAGATCGTTGGGATTGGCGACTTGAGCCGCGAGGTTGTTTTGATACGAGCAGCCGAAGTCGGCATAGTGCTTGTTCTCAGAGGTCTCCAGGATATCATCCGGCCAGCGGCCGCATTTGTCGGTTTGGGCCCGCACCGCGACGAAGGCGACGCGCACCGGCGCGGACGCTTCGGGCACCGCGGACTGATAGAAGGTCATGACGATGCGGTTGCGCTTCACGCCCGCCGCCATGGCGAGCCTGGCAAAATCGCGGCCAGCCGATCGGGCGGCAACCTCGTTGGCGGACCCGACCGGCATCGCGATCGTGAGAGCCGGCGCGGCGCTCTTGTCATAGCCGTCGAGAAAGCCCAGCAGCGTATCGCGCTGCGCGCCGGTCATGCCGCGATCGCCGGCGCCGACCGGCAGGTCGATCTTCTGGTTCTTCTCGGCGATGACGATCGGATGGGTCGTGCGGTAATCGTCCGGAATCGACCCGACCGTGACGCTGTCACGGTTTGCACAACCTGCGAGCGACGCGGCAAGCATGACCGCCAGTGCCGGGACCACCTGCCGACGGAACCTCGCGATGCCGGATGCTGTCCGGACCGTCATGACCTTCGATGCTGACTTGGACATATCCGCATTCCTACTCATTTGTAGATGAAGCCGACGACGCCGTGGTAACGACCCGGCGGTCTGTCGGTCTGCATGGTGCCGTAGACGCGGTTGACGCGGCCAAGGAACATGCCGGCGCCGTCGCTCGCAGGATTGAAATTGTCATCCGGCTTCGCCAGATCGTTGCGTGCAACAGGCTTGACCAGGTAAGGCGTGATGATGATGACGAGCTCGCTTTCGTTGCGCACGAAATCGCGGCTGCGAAATAGAGCGCCGAGGACCGGTATCTTTGTCAGGCCAGGCATGCCGTTGAGGGCCTGGCGCACATCGTCACGAACAAGTCCGGCGATCATCATCGATCCTCCGGAAGGCAGCTCCACGGTCGTATCCGCCAAGCGCTTGCGCAGCGATATGATATTGGTGTCGCCAAATGCAACGGAGCCTTCCGTCGTCGGCTCCGACACCGCGGTCCTTACCTTCAGGCTGATACGGCCAGCCGACAGCACCACCGGTTGGAATTCCAGTCCTATGCCATAGTCGACCTTCGATGACGTCCAGGTTCTGTCGGCATTCTGATTATCTGCCGATTTGTTGCTGGTGACGGAGGTCACCATGTTGTATTCGCCGCCGACCTTGAACGTCGCTTTCTCACCGGAGACGGCCGTTAGCGTTGGTTCCGCCAATGTTTTCATGGCCCCGGACTGCTCCATGGCGTTGATGGTGCCTTGGAGGGATGACGTGGCGAAGCTCAAGCCTGAGCTGGACAGTGGCTTGCCCAACCCCGGGAAAGTGTCGCTGATCGCACCATAGCTGATGCCGTTGCTGCCACCGCTGCCCACCATGTTGACGCCGAGCTGCTTCATCACCGAGCGGCTGACTTCGGCGACAGTGACCTTAAGCGTCACCTGGTCGTCGCCGATGATCTGCAGGAGGTTGACGATCTTGGAGACGCGGCGCTCCTGATCAGGATTGTTGATGTCGACGCCGCCATTGACCGAGCCGCCGGCGGCCGTCTGCGAATATTGACCGGTCGTCGCTTCGCCGCCGGACACGAAGATGGTTGCCAGGTCGACGGCGCGTTTGGCATCGAGGGGCGTGTCGACCATGCCCGTCAGGACGACGTTATCGTTGAGCAGCTCGACCTTGATCTGCGAGGACGGAATGAAGCGCTTCAGATAGTCTTCCAGCCCGGCGACGTCGCGCTCGACGGCCAGATCCAGGCTGACGATCTGCTCTCCATTGGGACCGAAAACAAAGATGTTGGTTTCGCCGACCGCCTTGCCGAACAGGTAGATGCGCCGCGCCGTGCGCGTCACGGCATCGGCAACCGCCGGATTGGCGACAAGGATGTCATAGGCGTCGCTCGGCAAATCGATGACCACGGATTTGTTAAGGCCGAGCTTGACGCGCTGCGTGGCGACGGAAGCCGACACGCCGGCGGTCGCGGCCTTGGCTTCGACCAATCCCGGAGCGCTGGTGCCGACCAGGAAAAAACCGATCGCCGCGGCGGCCAGGACGGGCAGCAGTTTACCGTTTAGCGTCATTTCCTTGCTCCCACCTCGGAAACCTCGCCCGACTTGATCAGACGCACCGTTCCGCGCCGGCCATTGCCGTTGACCAGATAGTCGGCTTCGTCCGTAACCTTTTCATGGATGTCGGTGATCGGGCGCAGCGCAAGCGTCAGGCGGTCCGCCATCTGCTGCGCCACCGTGATGATCTCCGCCTGCTGCGGCGTCAGTTCCAGCGTCGCAGTCTGGCCGACTCGGGTCTTCTTGCCCTCCTCGTCTTCCTGGATGGTCTGGTCGATGGCCAGGACGCGGATGTTCTTGAGAATCGTCGAGGTGTTGAAACCGCTGCCGCCATTGCCGGTGTCGGCGCGGCGGGTCATGATGACGTCGACGAAGTCGTTGGGCAGGATGAAGCCGCCGGCGGACGTATCGGCCGATATCGCGGTCGCGACGGCGCGCATGCCGGAAGGCAGGATCGACGACATGAAGCTCTGCCCCTCGCCGACCAGCTTGGAGCGCCGCAAAGGTTCGCCGGCATACATGGCAACGCGGGCGACCGAGCCTTTGAGCTTTTCGATCGCGTCAGGCTCGGCGGCGCGCGTGATGAAATTGGCGTTGACGCCATCGGCCGGCCATTGTTCCCAGTTGATATTGTTGCCGAGCTGGCTGCCCATCGCCACGTCGCCGGAAAGCACCAGCACATCCTGCAGCGCGATTGCCGGCTGCTTGGGCGCATCGACGACGACCTGAGGCGGCGGCGCCACGACCATGTTCTTCGCCACATAGCCCGCGCCACCCGCCGCGATCGCAGCCACGCCCAGAATAATCAATCGGGATGCTGGCATTCGTCCGAAACCCTTCGCCTCAAGGCAAACCACCTCGCCAGGCCGGACTTTGCAGCTGCAATCGTCAAAACAAGGTTAATGCAATACTTACGATCGTGATTAATTTAAGGTTTACTCAAATTAGACGGAACGGCCTGCCGTTAACAAAAAAGGGCGGCCAAGCCGCCCTCCGATCTGACAGAGGCGATCAAGCCGCCGGGGATCGCCGACATCGACGTCGCCAGGCCTATGTCGTGAGCCTCTCCAGCGCCCACACCATCAGCGGCGAATCCGGGAAGGTGATCAGCCCACCCGCGCCGAGCGCAATGCCATATGGGATGCCAACGCTCTCGTCGGCGAAATGGCGCAGGAATCGGTTGTGGCCGGTGTACATGGAGAGCGGCGATTTCCGGTAAGCAAGGATTGCCGCCGTAAGCAGGCCGCCGATGAAAGCCGATGTCACCAGATAGCCGATCAGGTTGATGTTGAGGCCCATCCATAGAGCGGTCGCGGCCAGAAGCTTGGCGTCGCCGCCGCCCATGCCGCCGAGCGCAAAAAGGCCGAACGTCATCGCGAGCACGAGGGCGCCGGCAGCGAAGTGCCAGCCATAGGTTGCCCAGTCCATCCCGGTGAGCGGCGCGACAAGCGCGAATGTGGCCACCAGCAACACGGGAACGCGGTTGGCGATCGTCATCGACAAGGTGTCCGAGACCGCAGCGAACAGCATGCAGAAAGGAAAGACGACGAAGATCACGGCTTCAAGCATGGATGCGGCGGCCCGTGGCAAGGTTTCAGCGGCATCCTAGGCGCGCCGGATTAACGATCGATGAGGCCTGACGATCAAAATCGGCCGACTGCATGAAAAAGGGCCACCAGCGGCGGCCCTTTTCTCCTTGTTCGAAAGGCGCGATACCGCAGCCTGTTACGGATTGCCTGCGCCGTTAAGCGTGTCGGCAATGTTCTTGAACTTGGCGTTCAGCGAGGTGCCGAGCGCTCCGGCGCCGATCATGATGGCGAGTGCGATGAGAGCGGCGATCAGACCGTATTCGATGGCGGTCGCGCCGGATTCGTCTTTCACGAAACGTGCAATGAGATTAGACATTCGAGAGCTCCTACTCCACGTGTTGCAGCACTTCCGTCAACTTCTCTTCGCGGTTGATCGGATGCTGCAAATTTAGGAAGAAGCCGTTTCAATCGGCTTAATAAACAGCCTTAGCGATTCCTTTCCGGTGGTGAACGCGCTGTGTGGTTAATCGTGGCCTAAACATCGCCAGGGAGCCCGGGTTCCCGGGAAACCGGCGCTTGTGCAATGTTCCTAAAACAGCAAGCGCCATGGACGCATGGCGCACCGTGCAGGCGATCCTTAATCATGCCGGGTCCGGTTTAACCGTTGCTTCACCAATCTCGTTCATGTTCCGTTGAAGAATCTGCCCGCCCGGAGCGCTTCAATGACGTTGTCGAGATCGCTGTTTCCAGCCGCCGCGCTGTTGGCAATCGCCGCCTTGGTCATGCCGGCCAAGGCCGGCGCGGGCATAGAAGTCACCATGAACCAGGCGAAGATCGTCAAATTGTCACGCGCGGCCGACACGGTCGTCATCGGCAACCCGGCGATCGCCGACGCCTCCGTGCAGGACGCCTCGACCATCGTTCTCACCGGCAAGGGCTTCGGTGTCACCAATATGGTCGTGCTCGATTCCGACGGCAGCCCGATCATCGATGAACAGGTGACCGTCGTGCGACAGGCCGCCTCCTCGGTGCGCATCTACAGACGCGCCGAAGTCCAGACCATGTCCTGCACGCCCTATTGCGAGAGCGCGTTCAAGAGCGAGGCCGAGAAGGCTTCCGAATCCGAGATGAGCGCCGGGCACTGACGCCTGCAAAGGGCGAACCCCACGGGCATTAAAGGCAGATTAAAGCTTGCCCGGCGAATTTAACGATCATCCAAACCGGAACTCAATGGGTTTTCGCTAACCTTGCCGCCGGTACCGCAAAGGGATCGGCAGGAACGCAATATGAGCAAGGATGCCACATCCGGCAACGGCACGGACAGCAAGGCGCGCGCCAGATCGCGCCCCGGCTTTTTCAGCGACAGGCGCGGCAGCACGGCGATGGAATTCGCGCTGCTGGCCATCCCATTCGCGCTTCTCGTCTTCGCCATCCTCGAGAGCTGCATTTCGTTCGCCGGCCAGGAGGTGATGGCCAACGTCACCGACGATGTCGCCCGCCAGTTGCGGACCGGGCAGTTGCAGAAGACGAACGTCACCGAAGCCTCCATCAAGCAGCTGATCTGCAGCAGGCTTGAGATCATGGTGGCTCAGGGCTGCCCGGGATTGCTGGTCGATTTGCGCGAATATCCGAGTTTCGCCGACGCCGCCACGGCAGGCTTCAAGATCGTCGACGGCGACATCGTGCTGGTGCAGGGCACCAACTCGATGACCTTCACGGTCTCGCCCGGATTGGCAGAGTCCATCAACATGTTGCGGGTGTTCTACAAATGGCCGGTGATGACCGACTTCCTGGCCCGGTCGATGGCCAATCTGAAGGACGGCAACACGCTGCATTTCGCATCGGTGACCTGGCAGAACGAGCCATTCGACAACAATTGAGGCTGCTCGACGGCTAAAGCCGCGGCGTGGAGGACGGTATGCATAGTGCGGGGGCACTCCGGGGGATTTCGGCAAAGGTGGAGCGGTTTTGCCGCGATCGCCGCGGCGTCGCGGCAATCGAGTTCGCGTTCATCGTACCGGTTCTCCTGATCATGTATTTCATCACGATGGAGGCTTCGCAGGCCATCGAGACCAGCAAGAAGGTCAGCCGCATCGGCAGCATGGTCGCGGATCTCGTCACGCAGCAGCAGACCGTCGTGAAGGCCAACCTCGATGCAATGATGAAGATCGGCACATCGACGCTGCAGCCGTACAACCGTTCATTGCCGACGATCATCATCACGGGAATACAGATCACGGACGAAGCGTCGCCAAGGGTGCAGGTTGCATGGTCGCGCAAGCTGGTGGGCACCACCTACAGCGCCGACGCGGCCGTGAACTCGATCACCACGGTGCCGGCGACGCTGAACATCCGCAACACCTTCCTGGTCCGCGTCGAGAGCGACCTCGGCTACAAACCGATCATCACCTGGTCCGCCAGCAATTCGCAGGGGCTCGGGCTGACCTCGGCTTTCAGCAACATATCGATGAGCGAAACCTACTATCTAAGGCCGCGCCGTTCCCCTACGATATCCTGCAGCGACTGCTGACACGCTATTCCTGCCCAATCGTTTCCTGCCGCACGATCGCTATCGCCATCGCATAGTCCTTCTTCGCGGCAGGCCCAAAACCACCGGAATGCGCCCGCTCCAGCAGGTCGTACACATCGGGCGTCTGTGACTTGAGATTGGTCAGGAAGACCGTCAGCCGGCGCTTTGCCTCAGGGTCGAGATCGCTGCGCACGGCGTGCGGCCCGTAGCGCAAGAGGCCCGAAGTCCACAAAACGCGAAGCGACGCTTGAGGGATGCCAGCCGCCTCCAGCCGCGCGACCGTGCCGTCGGAACGGCTGGGCTGGCCGTCGGCACCGGCCGGCTCCCAGCCGAACAGGGCATCCGCTTCGCCGCCGGCCAGCATCGTCTCGGCCGCGGTGGCTGAAGCGGCACGCGCCAGGAAGGGCGAATCGCCTGCGATCTTGACGCCTTCGGCCGATAGCGCCGCCAGCGGCAGCAGAGAACCGCCGACGTTGTCGGCGGGCGCGATCGCAATCCGGTGCGAGGCCATTGTTGCGAAAGCCGGCACTTTGCCGTCGCGCGTCACCAGGATGGAACGGATGCCAACGGCGCCGTCGGCATCGACCGGCGCCACCAGCGGCTCGACACAGCCGCAGCGCTCCGAAGCCGTGGCGTAGGCGAGAGCGGAATAGAGCGCATATTGCACGCGTCCACTCGCCTGTGCCTCGATCAGCGCCGCGTAGTCGCGCGCAACGACGAACTCGACCTTCATGCCGAGCGCATTGGCATAGGCATCGCTCAGGCGCGCGAGCCCCGGAACGGTGTTGCCGCCGCCCGGTTCGGCGACGATGCCGATGCGGAACGTACCGATATCGCCACGCCAGTCGGCGCGTGCCGGCCATGAGGCAGCGCCGAACGCCGCGAGAGCGGCCGCGCACGCCTTCACGGCCTGCCTTACCGCGGTTTTGCCGCGCCTTGCCATACCCGCTTCGCTCCCGCCGCATCCGCGCCTCGCCGCAACTATGGCACCAAGCCGTTGCGGTTTGGTTTCCGATTTGCCAACACCGCCGGGGAACCTTATGTCTGGCAGTCAGGACTGACAACAAAGATACCCATGGCGCGCGCGTTCCTGTTTGTTCTCGATTCTTTCGGCATCGGCGGCGCGGCCGACGCCGAACGCTATGGCGATGCCGGCGCCGACACGTTCGGACATATTTTTCAGGCCTGCGCCGATGGTCGTGCTGATCGGCAAGGGCTGCGCAACGGGCCGCTCGCGGTGCCCAACATGATGTCGCTCGGACTTGGCCTGGCAGCGCAAACCGCAACGGGATTGAGAACGGGCGTTGACGCGCCGCCGATCGCCTCGGTCTTCCATGGCGCCGCCCAGGAAGTGTCGAGCGGCAAGGATACGCCGTCCGGCCACTGGGAGATCGCCGGCCTGCCGGTGCGGTTCGACTGGGGCTATTTCCCCGACACGGTGCCGACCTTCCCGGCCGAGCTGACCGACGCGATCATCCGCGAGGGCAAGCTGCCTGGCATTCTCGGCAATTGCCATGCGCCCGGAACCGAGATCATCGAGCGGCTCGGCGAAGAGCATATCCGCACCGGCAGACCGATCTGCTATACGTCGGTCGATTCCGTGCTGCAGATCGCCGCGCATGAAACGCATTTCGGCCTGGAGCGGCTTTATGACCTGTGCCTCACGGTGCGCCGGCTGGTCGATCCGCTCAAGATCGGGCGGGTGATCGCGAGGCCATTCGTGGGCGAGACGCCCGCTACGTTCCAGCGCACCCACAATCGCCGCGACTATGCAGTGCCGCCACCGGAGCCGACCCTGCTCGACCGGCTGACGGAGCGCGGCAGCAAGGTCATCGCCGTCGGCAAGATCGGCGACATCTTCGCTCATCGCGGCATTTCGGAGGTGCGCAAGGCCGGCGGCAACATGGCGATGTTCGACAAGGCGCTCGGCGCCATGGACGACGCCGGCGATGGCGACCTGGTCTTTGCCAATTTCGTCGATTTCGACACCGAGTTCGGCCACCGGCGCGATGTCGCCGGCTATGCCGCCGCGCTCGAAGCCTTCGACCGCCGGCTGCCGGAGGCGCTGTCGCGCATCAGGCCTGGCGACCTGCTCATCCTGACCGCCGACCATGGCAACGATCCGACCTGGCGCGGCACCGACCATACGCGCGAACGCGTCCCGGTGATCGGTATCGGGCCGGGGCTGAAGGGCGGCGATATCGGGCTGAGGCCGACCTTCGCCGATATCGGCGAAACCGTCGCGGATCATCTCGGCCTGGCAACCGGTCGCCATGGGACGTCCTTCCTTGCAACGATAGACGGCCATGCCTGAACTGCCTGAAGTCGAGACGGTCCGGCGCGGACTGCAGCCGGTCCTGGAAGGCGCGCGGCTCGTCAAGGTCGAGGCACGCAGGCCCGACCTTCGCTTTCCTTTTCCCGAACGCTTTTCGGAGCGGCTTACCGGCAAGACCGTGACGGCGCTTGGCCGGCGCGCCAAATATCTGACAATGCATATGGAAGACGGTCCGATCCTGATCTGCCATCTCGGCATGTCGGGATCGTTCCGAGTCGAGGCCGCCGAGAGCAGCGACATCCCCGGTATCTTCCATCACGAACGTTCGAAGAGCGCGGCGCACGACCATGTGGTGTTCGATGTCGCCTCGGAAAAAGGCGAGCGCTCTCGCGTCATCTTCAACGACCCGCGCCGCTTCGGCTTCATGCTGTTTGCCGAAGGCGCGCCGGACACGCATCCGATGCTGGCGGGACTCGGCATCGAGCCAACCGGCAACGCGTTCGACGGCCCCCTGCTCGCCTCGCTGCTGAAGGATCGCAGATCGCCGCTCAAGGCGGCGCTGCTCGATCAGCGGCTGATTGCCGGGCTCGGCAATATATATGTCTCGGAAGCACTGTGGCGCGCCGGGCTCTCGCCGCTGCGCGAAGCCGGCACCATCGCCGGGTCGGCCAAGAAGGCGAAAGAACAAAGCGAGCGCCTTGCCGAGGCGATCCGCTCTGTCATCGCCGATGCGATCGCCGCCGGCGGCTCCTCGCTGCGCGACTATGTCCAGGCCGACGGATCGCTCGGCTATTTCCAGCATTCCTTCGCGGTCTACGATCGCGAGGGGGAGCCGTGCCAGAAGCCGGGCTGCCGCGGCCACGTCGAGCGCATCGTGCAAAGCGGCCGCTCGACCTTTTATTGCCGGACCTGTCAGCGGTAAGCTAGGAACGATATCGATCATCCCACTGCCGCGGAAGGAAGCGAACCATGACCTATGAAACCATTCTCGCGGAAACACGCGGCAAGGTCGGGCTGATCACGCTGAACCGGCCCAAGGCACTCAATGCGCTGAACTCGCAAGTTCTTGCGGAGGTCGTGGCGGCGGCGAGCGCGTTCAATGCCGATCCCGGCATCGGCGCGATGGTGCTTACGGGCTCTGAAAAGGCGTTTGCCGCGGGCGCCGACATCAAGGAAATGCAGGCGATGTCCTTCGCCGACGCCTACACGCAGGACTTCTTCGTCGGCTGGGAGGAATTCACGCGCACGCGCAAGCCCATCATCGCGGCAGTGGCCGGCTATGCACTCGGCGGCGGCTGCGAGCTTGCCATGATGTGCGACTTCATCATCGCCGGCGACAATGCCAAATTCGGCCAGCCCGAAATCACGCTCGGCGTCATGCCGGGCATGGGCGGATCGCAGCGGCTGACCCGCTTCGTCGGCAAATCGAAGGCGATGGACATGTGCCTGACCGGGCGGATGATGGACGCGGCCGAAGCCGAGCGGAGCGGGCTGGTATCGCGGGTGGTGCCGGTCGCAGAGCTCACCGAGGAAGCGCTGAAGGCGGCGGCCAAGATCGCCGAGTTCTCGCTGCCATCGGTGATGATGACCAAGGAGGCCGTCAACCGCGCTTACGAGACGACGCTCGCCGAAGGGCTGCGCTTCGAGCGCCGTCTGTTCCATTCGCTGTTTGCGCTCGACGACCAGAAGGAAGGCATGGCTGCGTTTGTCGAGAAGCGGAAGCCGAATTTCAGCAACCGCTAGGGTGCGTTGCGCAATGACTGAAGGCGGGTCATGACGCACCGCGCTTTCCGTCTCCAAAAAGACCGCCAAGTGGCGTTGACGCGCCGGAAAAGCTGAACTATAAGCCGCACCAACCGAGGCGGCCCGTGGCTGCCCGTTTGTTTTTTGCGCCCTGCGGCACCCCGCTGGCGCCCACCAGATCAGAAGAGAGGCATCATGGCCAACACGTCTTCGGCCAAAAAGGCAACGCGCAAGATCGCCCGCCGCGCGGCGGTCAACAAGAACCGCCGCTCGCGCGTCCGCTCCTATGTCCGCAAGGTCGAAGAGGCGCTGGCCGCCGGCGACAAGGCCGCGGCGGTGGAAGCCTTCAAGGCAGCGGAGCCGGAATTGATGCGCGCCGCCACCAAGGGCGTCGTCCACAAGAACACGGCTTCCCGCAAGGTTTCGCGGCTGGCCCAGCGGGTCAAGACGCTGTCGGCCTGACCGAACTAATCCTCGATCCGTCGATGTGGAACCCGGCCGCGCAGGCCGGGTTTTTTCGTTTGCCGGCAAGTACTTAAAAAAATTGCGCGAGAGCAACGCTTGTGACGCGATTCCAATGGCAGTAATGTTTTGCCGGCATATTCAGCGCCGTTGATAGCGGCAAGCCCTCCCCGCGGCAGCTGCCCTAATTTGCCTGGCAGAAAAACCATAGCTTTTTCAGAGACTTACGACGGGTCATCCACAGCTTGTTCAACGCGCGCCCGAGCGACGGGGGAGAAGTAGCTGTCAAGAGAATTATTTCAGAATATTTCGTTTCAGGCGGCCTTTTTCATATTCGCCGGAAAAGGGTTTGAATCACAATGGCTTTGTCAAAACGTGCCGTGCCGGCATCCGATTTCCGGTAACCAGATTCGTTAAAAAACCGTTAGATGTGGCCTTGCCCTATCCACAGCGATTTCGGTAATGTCCATCCATCGAAGGGACGGGCTCTAGCCCCTGACCCAGCCTGAATCGGCCAGCACAAAATGGCGGAATTCATGACGTGGAGCAATTCCGCGTGCGGCTTGGTTTGTCTCTTCGGTGCGGGTAGGGGACTGGCGTAATTGTACATGGCAGTCGATGTCTCACCGGCGTTTCCGCCGGAGGGTGATGCATTGCCTTGTCGTTGTCGGAAGCCGGCGTGCGGAGCCGGCAGCTGGTCCCTTGCGCGAGTTGTGACGACATTGCCGCGGCGGCAATGGCATCGCGGCTGAATGAGGTCGCCGGACCAAGGATGCAGGAGGCGCATCCCCGGTGGAAAAGGGTACGAGAAGAACAAGGGACTTGGATCATGCAAAGCGGCATCGAGAGGGAGATAGCGGGCGAGCTCCCATTTCCAGCAACTTTTGTCGGAGGGGGCGACGTGGCGGTATCCAGCGACGCGGAACAGAAGTTCGAACGGGTCAAGGCACAGCTGAAGGCGCGTCTTGGAGCCGAGGTCTATTCGAGCTGGTTCGGTCGCATGAAGGTCGCCGAGGCGTCCCGCGGCGTTGTCCGTATCTCCGTGCCTACAGCGTTCCTGCGGTCCTGGATCAACGGCCACTATCTCGAGCTCATTGCGGAGCTGTGGCGGCATGAGGATCCGGACGTGCTCAAGATCGAGATCGTCGTGCGCACCGCGACGCGCCAGGGGCGCAACCCTGTCGAGCCGGAAGTGGCGCCGGCGCGCAAGATGACAAAGCACACGCATACCGCGCTCGCCAACGGCACCGCGAGCACCGGGCGCGTGGAACCACGGGCTCCGGCGCCGCGCCAGGGCGCGTCCGCGGAACCGGAGTTCCGCCACAATGTGCTGGGGTCGCCGCTCGACCCCCGCTACACCTTCGCCTCCTTCATCGAGGGACCGTCGAACAGAGTGGCCTTCGCGGCGGCCAGGGCGGTGGCGGAATCGCAGTCGAGCGCGGTCCGTTTCAACCCGCTTTTCCTGCATGCGACCGTCGGGCTCGGCAAGACGCACCTGCTGCAAGCGATCGCGGCGGAATCGCTGCGGCAAAACCCGAAGTCGCGCGTCGTCTACCTGACCGCGGAATATTTCATGTGGCGCTTCGCCACCGCGATCCGCGACAACAACGCGCTGACGCTGAAAGAGCAGTTGCGCGACATCGATCTGCTGATCATCGACGATATGCAGTTTCTGCAGGGCAAGTCGATCCAGCACGAATTCTGCCACCTCATCAACATGCTGCTCGACAGCGCCAAACAGGTCGTGGTCGCGGCCGACCGGCCGCCGTCGGAATTGGAATCGCTGGAGCCGCGCGTGCGTTCACGTCTGAATGGCGGCGTGGCGCTGGAAATGTCGACGCCGGATTTCGCCATGCGGCTCGGCATGCTGAAGCTGCGCCGCGCCACCGCCAAGACCGATGACACCTCGCTCGATATATCGGACGAAATCCTGGAGCATGTCGCGCGCACGGTGACCGGCAGCGGACGCGAGCTCGAAGGCGCCTTCAACCAGCTTCTGTTCCGCCAGTCCTTCGAGCCGCAGATCACCATCGACCGCATCGACGAGATCCTCGGTCACATCTACCGCTCCGGCGAGCCGAAGCGGGTGCGCATCGAGGATATCCAGCGCATCGTGGCGCGCCACTACAACGTGTCGAAGACGGAGCTTCTGTCCAACCGGCGCACGCGCACGATCGTCAAGCCGCGGCAGGTGGCGATGTATCTGTCGAAGGTGATGACGCCGCGCTCATTGCCGGAGATCGGGCGGCGCTTCGGCGGCCGCGATCACACGACGGTGCTGCATGCCGTGCGCAAGATCGAGGACCTTTCGGGCGGGGACAACACGCTGGCGCAGGAACTCGAACTGCTCAGAAGGCTGATCAACGACCAAGCCTGAAGGGGCGCACAAACAGCCGGCGGCATGCTTCGCCGGCTTTATCCCCAGAAGGCCCGCGCTGCCGGCCGAAACCGGCGCCGCGGGCTTGCCTTTGCAGGTTTTTTACTGTCAGCTTACGGAGATTCTGGAAGCCTTTCAGCGCTTTCGCGGGATACCGTCTGCCGGTGACCCGTTCATTCATTGAAGCGAGCCTGTTCGTCATGCGTGTTATCCTGGAACGGTCAAACCTCCTGAAGTCCCTCAACCACGTCCACCGCGTGGTCGAGCGGCGCAACACCATTCCGATCCTGTCCAACGTGCTGCTCAGCGCCGAGGGCGCCAGCCTTGAGATGAAGGCCACCGACCTCGACCTCGAAGTGACGGAGGCGACGCCCGCCAAGGTCGAGCGAGCCGGCGCGACGACGGTGCCGGCGCATCTGCTCTACGACATCGTGCGCAAGCTTTCCGACGGCGCCGAGGTGATGCTGAAGACGGACGAGGACGGCAACGCGATGACCGTCACCTCCGGCCGTTCGAGCTTCCGTCTGCAGTGCCTGCCGCAATCCGATTTCCCGGAGCTTTCGGCCGGTTCGTTCTCGCATATCTTCCGGCTGGAATCGGCGGCGCTCAAGGGGCTGATCGACAAGACCCAGTTCGCCATCTCCACCGAGGAGACGCGCTACTATCTCAACGGCATCTTCCTGCACACGCATGAGGTGGGCGGCAAATTGAAGCTGCGCTCGGTGGCGACGGACGGGCATCGCCTGGCGCGGGCCGAGATCGATGCGCCGGCGGGCTCCGAAGGCATGCCCGGCATCATCATTCCGCGCAAGACGGTGAGCGAGCTGCAGAAGCTGGTCGACGATCCCGATGTGGCGGTGACCACGGAGCTGTCGGACACCAAGATCCGCTTTACCATCGGCAGTGTGGTTTTGACCTCGAAGCTGATCGACGGCACCTTCCCCGACTATCAGCGTGTCATCCCGACCGGCAACGACAAGAAGCTGATCATCGACCGCCAGAGCTTCGCCGCGGCGGTAGACCGCGTTTCGACCATTTCCTCCGAGCGCGGCCGGGCGGTGAAACTGTCGATCAATGACGGCCAGCTGACCTTGGCCGTCAACAATCCCGACTCCGGCAGCGCCACCGAGGAACTGGCGGCGGACTATTCGTCGGATCCGATCGAGATCGGCTTCAACGCCAAATACCTGCTCGACGTCGCCGCCCAGCTCACAGGTTCCGAGGCCAAGTTCATGCTGGCCGACGCCGGCTCGCCGACGCTGATCCACGACATGGCCGACGAAACCGCGCTCTATGTGCTGATGCCGATGCGGGTCTAGGATGTCTTTGTCGGCGCAATTCCGGACGGAAAACCGCTGTGCACTTTTCCTGGAATTGCTCTAGCCAACCCGATGTGTCGCCGTGACCGCGGATGCGAAACTGCTTCGGCAGCAGCAAAGCTATTTAAGTAAGCTAACACTTACGAACTTCCGCAACTACGCGGAGCTTTCGCTCGACCTTGCGCCTGGCGCGGTGGTGTTGTCGGGCGACAATGGCGCGGGCAAGACCAATCTCCTGGAAGCGATCTCGTTCCTGACACCCGGTCGGGGCCTGCGCCGCGCGCCCTATGCGGATGTCGCGCGCGAAGGCGGCGATGGCGGCTTCGCCTTGTATGCGCGCATCGAGGGACCGGAAGGAGAGGTCGAGATCGGCACCGGCATGTCAGGCGGCGACGCCGCCGGCGAAGGCGGCAGGAAGGTGCGGATCAACGGCGCGCCGGCGCGATCGTCCGAGGATATGCTGGAATGGCTGCGGGTCGTCTGGCTGACGCCGGCGATGGACGGGCTGTTTCCCGGGCCGGCGGCGGACCGCCGCCGCTTCCTCGATCGGCTGGTGCTGGCGATCGACCCCGGCCATGGCCAGCGCGCGCTCGACTACGAGAAAGCAATGCGCGGCCGTAACCGCCTGCTTACCGAAGGTTCCCGCGACGGCGCCTGGTTCGACGCGATCGAAACGCAGATGGCCGAGACCGGGGTGGCGATCGCCGCAGCGCGGGCCGAGCTGGTGCGGCTGCTTGCCGCCATGATCGACAGATTGCCCGGCAGCGGGCCGTTTCCGCAGGCCGACATTAGTCTCTCGGGGGACCTGGAGAGCGAGGTCGCCGTCGCGCCGGCTGTCGATGTCGAGGAGCGCTTCCGCCGCGCGCTTGCCAACGGCCGCGAGCGCGACCGTGCCGCCGGCCGCACGCTGGACGGTCCGCATCGTTCCGACCTCGTGGTGCGGCACCGGCCGAAGTCGATGCCGGCGGAACTGTGCTCGACCGGCGAGCAGAAGGCGCTGCTGGTCGGCATCGTGCTGTCGCATGCCAGGTTGACCGGCGAGATGTCGGGACTGACGCCGATCCTTCTCCTGGACGAGATCGCCGCGCATCTCGACGCGGGCCGGCGCGCGGCCTTGTTCTCGATCCTGGAAGACCTGAACTGCCAGGCCTTCATGACCGGCACGGATGTCGCCTTGTTTTCGAGCCTTGCCGGCAGAGCGCAATTCCTGACGGTCGATCACGGCAGCGTCGAGCCAACCGGCTGATCGCCTGAAGCAAGCGGGCGTAGTGGTAGCCCGGCGGGACAAAGCTTCGCTTTGCCCGTGCTTGCCCGGCGGGACAAAGCTTCGCTTTGCCCGTGCTTGCCCGGCGGGACAAAGCTTCGCTTTGCCCGTACAAGCCTCCGCCTTGCATGTGCATGACAAGATTTTCTCGCCGCTATAAGGTCCAGCCATGACCGACGCCGCCCTGACCGACGAAGAGCTCGAACGCTATGCCCGCCACATCGTGCTGCCGGAGATCGGCGGGCCGGGCCAGCAGAAGCTGAAACGGGCGCGGGTGCTGGTGATCGGCGCCGGCGGGCTCGGCGCGCCGGTGCTCGAATATCTTGCCGCTGCCGGCGTCGGCACGCTCGGCATCGTCGATGACGACACGGTTTCGCTATCCAACCTGCAGCGGCAGGTCATCCATGGCAGCGACACGATCGGCATGGCCAAGACCGACAGCGCCGCCGCGGCGATCATGCGCGTCAACCCCAACGTCACGGTGGAATCGCATCGCCTGAGGCTGACGGAAAAGAACGCCCCTGCCCTCGTCGCGCGCTACGATGTCGTTGTCGACGGCTCCGACAATTTCGAAACGCGCTACGCGGCCGCCGATGCCTGCGCCAGTGAGAAGAAACCCCTCGTCACCGCGGCCGTCGGCCGTTTCGACGGCTCGGTAACGGTGCTGAAGCCGTTCGAGACGGGCGCGGACGGCAAACGCAATCCGAGCTATCGCGACCTGTTTCCGGAAGCTCCGCCCGAAGGGCTGGTGCCGTCCTGCGCGGTTGCCGGCATCGTCGGCGCGCTGACGGGCGTCATCGGCACGCTGGAGGCGATGGAAGCGATCAAGCTGATCACCGGCATAGGCGAGCCGCTGATCGGCCGGCTGCTGCTCTATGACGGGCTGACGGCCCGCTTCGACACCATCCGCTACAAGGCCGTCTGAGCGCATGGACCAGAACGTCGGCATCTCCATAACCGGCCTTCCAGCGGATTTCGATCGATGGGACGACCTGCTCGCGCTGATCCGGCGCGCCTTTGCCTATATGGACGGTGTCATCGACCCGCCCTCCTCGGCGCATCTTTTGACCGCCGAGGCGCTTGCCGCGAAGGCGAAACGGGAAACCGGGCTTCTGGCCCTCGAAAACGGCCGCATCGTCGGCTGCGTCTTCGCGCTGGAACGGGCGCCGGATTTCTATGTCGGCAAGCTCGCGGTCGAGCCGCGGCTCCAGGGCCAAGGCGTCGGAACCCGGCTGATGCGGGCGGTCGAGGATCTCGCCCGAGAACGCGGCAAGGATGCGATCGAGCTGCAGACCCGCATCGAACTGAAGGCAAACCATGCTGCCTTCGCCCGGCTCGGCTTTTGCGAGGCCGAGCGCACGGCGCATGAGGGCTATGACAGGCCGACCTCCATCACCATGCGCAAGGTGCTGTCTTGAGCCTTTCGCTCAGCCCGGAAGAACAGGCGATCGCCGCCAAGCAGGACGGCCCGGGCATGGCGATGCGCATCGTCGCCGAAAGCGCTCGCCTGCTCGGCGCGCCGCGGCTGATTCCGATCGCCTCCAGCCATATCGATGGCGCGCTGTACCACGGGGATTCCGGCACGCTGTTCGCCGAAAAACTGGTCGAAGGCGGTGCGAAGGTCGCGGTACGCTCGACCCTCAATGTCGGGGCGCTCGACCTGATGGGTTGCTCGCGTATCCGCCTGGAAGAGCCGCAGCGCGGCATGGCGCGGCGGATGATGGAGGCCTATCGCAAGCTGGGCTGCGAGCAGAGCTGGACCTGCGCGCCCTATCAGGCCGGACACAGGCCCGCGCTCGGCAGCGACGTGGCCTGGGGCGAGTCCAACGCGGTCGTCTTCTGCAATTCGGTGCTGGGCGCGCGCACCAACCGCTATGGCGATTTCCTGGATATTGCCTGCGCCATCACCGGCCGCGCGCCGGATTACGGCCTGCACCGGCCTGACAATCGCCGTGCCCGGCTCGTTTTCGATGTCTCGGGCCTCTCGCCATCCTTCCTTGCCTCGGAGATCGCCTGGCCAGTGCTGGGCAGCCTCTATGGCCGCGAGGTGGGCAATGCGATCGGCGTCGTCGCCGGCTTGGCCGCTCATCCCGGCGAAGACGCGCTGAAAGCCTTCGGCGCGGCGGCCGCATCGTCCGGCGCGGTCGGCCTGTTCCACATTGCCGGCGTGACGCCCGAGGCTCCCGACATCGAAACCATTCTGGCCGGGCCGGAGCCGGAAGCGGTGATCCGCGTAACGCCCGGCATGGCGGCTAAGGCCCGCGCGGGCCTGTCGACCGCGGCAGCGACCAAGACCATCGACGCGGTGGCGATCGGCAGCCCGCATCTGTCGAACGCCGAGTTCGAGAGCCTGGAACGGCTGATCGCCGGGCGGCGGCTCACTGTCCCGATCTATGCCTGCACCGGCCGTCACGCGCTTGCTCCGCTGGAGCGGGACGGCCGGCGAAAAAGGCTCGAGGCGAGCGGGGTCGTCATCGTCGCCGATACATGTGTGGTGGTGACGCCGATCATGCCGGAGCTCGGCAACGGCGTGCTGATGACCAATTCGGGCAAGTTCGCGCATTACGCGCCGGGCAACACCGGCTATGCGGTGCTCTACGCCTCGCTCGCCGATTGCGTCGAAAGCGCGGTCCTCGGCAAGCCGGTCTTCACGGATATCGCCGCATGAGCGCAGCAGCCGAAATCCTGGTGCCGGGCAAGGCGGGCGAAGGCGAAGCGCTGGTGCTGACGGCGCCGATCAGCTTCTGGGGCGGCGTCGACCCGAAAACAGGCCGCATCGCCGATGTCCGCCATCCGCAGCATGGCGAAATCATCGCCGGCCGGGTGCTGTTCCTGCCGGGCACGATCGGCTCGTCATCCGCTTCGGCGGTGCTGATGGAGCTGGTCCATAATGGCCGGGCGCCGGCCGGCCTGGTGCTGCACGAGCCGGACGCCATCCTGCTGCTTGGCCTGATCGTTGCCCGTGAGATGGGCTGGGAAACGCCGATGGCGGTGCGGCTTGGCCGAGACGCGTTCGAAACCTATGGCGGCAGGGTGAGAATAGCCGAGGATGGCGCTCTCAGGCGAATAAGCCTCAGGTCCTGAGCGGCAGCACGCGGTCCGGCGGGCGGTGGCCGTCGAAGAAGGCGCGGATGTTGATGATCACCTTCTCGCCCATGTCGATGCGGCCCTCGAGCGTGGCCGAGCCCATATGCGGCAAAAGCACCACCTTGCCCTTGGCGGCAAGCCTTAAGAGCTTGCTGTTCAGCGCCGGCTCATGCTCGTAGACGTCGAGGCCGGCTCCGGCGATCTTGCCGTCATGGATGAGCTTGATCAGCGATTCCTCGTCAATGATATCGCCGCGCGCGGTGTTGACGATATAGGCCGAAGGCTGCATCAGCGCGAGGCGGCGGCCGGACAAAAGGTGGAACGTCGCCGGCGTCGACGGGCAGTTGACCGAGATGATGTCCATGCGGGCCAGCATCTGGTCGAGGCTTTCCCAATAGGTCGCCTCCAGTTCCTCCTCGACGGCGGGCAGCACGCGGTGCCGGTTGTGGTAGTGGATCGACAAGCCGAAGGCCTTGGCCCGCCTGGCAACCGCCGTGCCGATGCGGCCCATGCCGACGATGCCGAGACGTTTGCCCCAGATGCGCCGGCCAAGCATCCAGGTCGGCGACCAGCCGGCCCATTTCTTCTCGCCCGTCAGCACATTGGCGCCTTCGGCGAGCCTGCGCGGCACGGCGAGCATCAGCGCCATGGTCATATCGGCGGTGTCTTCGGTGAGCACATTGGGCGTGTTGGTGACAGTGATGCCTTTCTTGGCGGCGGCCGCGACATCGATCTTGTCGACGCCGTTGCCGAAATTCGCGATCAGCTTGAGGTTTTCGCCGGCCTGGGCGATCAGCGCGGCGTCGATATGGTCGGTGATGGTGGGGACCAGCACATCGGCTTCCTTGACCGCCGCGACGAGCTCCGGCTGGGTCATCGGCCGGTCCTCGACATTCAGCCTTGCGTCGAACAGCTCGCGCATGCGCGTTTCGACCGGATCGGGCAGCTTGCGCGTGATGACGACGAGGGGCCGTTTTTTGCCTGCCATTTTATCCCCGAAGCTTCCTCGAAACCGATCTCGTTGAGACCTCTTTAACCAAGACCGGCGAAACTTGTAGCCAGTCGCGGCATCAGCCCACTCCTGTAACAAGCGGTGCCGCCGAAGACAAAGAAAAAGGGGCGCTCATCCCGACGGACCGGCGCCGAAAGGAACGAAAGTGTCTGGTTTCGCGTCACTTCGCCTGGCCTTCAGCGCAGCCATTCTCGGCGCCCTGCTTTGCGCGCCGCAGGCTTTGGCGCAAGGCGCGGCCGCGCCGGCTCAAACCATAACGCTTGGGCCGAGCGGCCTGCCGCTGCCGCGCTTCGTCAGCCTGAAGCCGGCCCGCGTCAATTCTCGCGTCGGCCCCGGCGCCAATTATTCCGTCAACTGGATGTATCTGAAGGCCGGCCTGCCGATGGAGGTCATCCAGGAGTTCGACACCTGGCGCCGCGTGCGCGACGCCGACGGCGCGGAGGGCTGGATCAACCAGTCGCTGCTCTCGGGCCGCCGCACCGCGATCGTCGCGCCCTGGCAGCGCGGCAAGGGCGGGCGAATCAACCTGCTCGACGAGCCCGACAAGGATGCGGGTGTGATCGCCATCATCGAGCCGGGCGTGATCGGCTCGATCAAGAAATGCGACGGCCAATGGTGCGAGATGACCTTCGACGGCCACACCGGCTGGATGGCGCAGTCGCAGGTGTGGGGCGCCTATCCCGGCGAGAAGGTCAAGAACTGAGTTCGCTAGCCTTGCTGTTGCGGTCGCGGCCGATGCGGCCGAGATGCGTATCCTGAAAACCGGTGGGCAGCTTGAGGCCGTAGCCGAGGGCACGGTCGATGGCGATATGCGCGATCCAGATGAGCGCCACGGCGGTCGTGATCGGGCCGGCGAGCAGCGCGCCCGCAAGCAGAAGCACGAGCGGGGCAATCAGGATATGCAAGGCGTTGTAGGTGACGGCGCCGACGTTTGGCCCGGCGAGATAGCCCAGCATCGACAGGTCCGGCGCAAGGATGAGCAGCGCAAACAGCCACCAGGAAAAACCGGAGATCGCATAGCAAACGATCGCCAATGCAGCGACGGTGGCCCATTCAAACCGGACAATCAAATCGACGGGCCGCATCGCCACGGGATCAGTCGCCGCGCTTCGGGCGAAGCCTCACGACGATGTCGACATTGGCGATCTCCATGCCTTCCGGAGGAGCCGGCAGGTTGGAGACGGTCACCGGTCCGCTTTCAATATCGAAAATGCGATTCTCGCCTTCGATGTAGAAGTGGTGGTGATCGGACGTGTTGGTGTCGAAATAGGTTTTCGACCCTTCGACCGCGAGGATGCGCAGCAGGCCAGCCTGGGTGAACTGGTGGAGCGCGTTGTAGACTGTCGCCAGCGAGACCGGCACGCCGGCGGCGATCGCCTCTTCGTGCAGTTCCTCGGCCGAAAGATGGCGGTCGCCCTTGGCGAAAAGCAGATCGGCCAGCGCAATGCGCTGACGCGTCGGCCTCAGGCCGGCTTCGCGAACCCGCTTGTCCACAGCGACATTTTCCTTCCGGTAGCCCGAATCCATCTCTTTGCGTCGAAGCTTGCTGCCCAGCCCATCAACAGGTCCAGAATGGCAAAAAGACGTCAAAAGCCAAAACCGGACATCAGCCGACATATATTCTGTAGTCCAAATGCGATCAATAGCGCGCATTGACCCGGGCAGGCGCACGGGTTAAGCGCAAACGCCGGTTTCCGGCCGCAAACAGAGTGTGTTAGGAAACCAACGAGAAGGGCGCCCTGCCGCCCGCGAAAGAACACGGGGACAGAAATTTGATGGCGGATCAAAAGTCCAGCTACGATTATGAGGAACTGCTTGCCTGCGCCCGCGGCGAGCTGTTCGGTCCGGGCAATGCCCAGCTGCCCTACCCGCCGATGCTGATGTTCGACCGCATCACCGAGATCAGCGAGACCGGCGGCGCTTTCGACAAGGGCTTCATCCGCGCCGAATTCGACATCAAGCCGGATCTTTGGTTCTTCGCCTGCCACTTCATCGGCAATCCGATCATGCCGGGCTGTCTCGGCCTCGACGCCATGTGGCAGTTGACGGGTTTCTATCTCGGCTGGCTGGGCGAACCGGGCAAAGGCATGGCGCTTTCGACCGGCGAGGTGAAGTTCAAGGGCATGGTGACGCCATCGGTGAAGAAGGTCGAATACGGCGTCGACTTCAAGCGCGTGATGCGGGGCCGGCTGGTGCTCGGCATCGCCGATGGCTGGCTCAAGGCGGATGGCGAACCCATATACGCGGCTACGGATCTAAAGGTCGGTCTGTCCAAGCAGCCGGCCGCCTGACCGTTTTTCGCCACGGCGTCGCGTAGCCAATGGACGCCACGCCAGTTTATTTGCGTATGATCAAAAGCGAAAACCGGCTAGGTTTTTCGCCCGAATACGCCGGAAGGAGTAGCGAATGAGACGGGTCGTAGTGACAGGGCTCGGCATTGTGTCGTCGATCGGCAACAATGCCAACGAGGTGCAGAGCTCGCTTTACGATGCCAAATCCGGCATCAGCTTTTCCAATTCCTTCGCCGAACACGGCTTCCGCTGCCAGGTCTGGGGCGCGCCGACGCTCGATCCCACCCCGATGATCGATCGTCGTGCCATGCGTTTCCTGAGCCAGGGCGCGGCCTGGAACCACGTCGCCATGGATCAGGCGATCGCCGATGCCGGCTTAAGCGAAAGCGACATCACCAATGAGCGGACCGGCATCGTGATGGGCTCCGGCGGGCCTTCGACCCGCACCATCGTCGAAGCGGCCGAAACCACGATCAAGAACAACAGCCCCAAGCGCATCGGCCCGTTCGCCGTGCCGAAGGCCATGTCGTCGACGGCGTCTGCCACCCTGGCGACGTGGTTCAAGATCCACGGCGTCAACTACTCGATCTCGTCGGCCTGCTCGACCTCCGCGCATTGCATAGGCAATGCCTATGAGCTGATCCAATGGGGCAAGCAGGATATGATGTTTGCCGGCGGCCACGAGGACCTCGACTGGACCATGTCGGACCTGTTCGACGCCATGGGCGCCATGTCGTCGAAGTTCAACGACAATGCATCGGCCGCTTCGCGCGCCTATGACGTCAACCGCGACGGCTTCGTCATCGCCGGAGGCGCCGGCGTGCTGGTGCTGGAGGAATTGGAACACGCCAAGGCGCGCGGCGCGAAGATCTATGCCGAGATCGTCGGTTATGGCGCGACATCCGACGGCTACGACATGGTCGCTCCTTCGGGCGAAGGCGCTATCCGCTGCATGCGGCAGGCGCTTGCCACGGTGCCATCGCCGGTCGACTATATCAACACCCACGGCACCTCGACGCCGGTCGGCGATTCCAAGGAAATGGGCGCCATTCGCGAGGTGTTCGGCGACAAGATGCCTTACATCACCTCGACCAAGTCGCTCACCGGCCATTCGCTGGGCGCGGCCGGCGTGCAGGAATCGATCTACTCGATCCTGATGATGCAGGGCGGCTTCATCGGCGAGAGCGCCCATATCGAAGAGCTCGATCCGGAATTCGAAGGCATGCCGATCGTGCGCAAGCGTATCGACAATGCCAAGATCGACACCGTCCTGTCCAATTCCTTCGGTTTCGGTGGCACCAACGCAACGCTGATTTTCCAGCGCTATTCCGCATAAAGCCGGCGTTTTTATAAGGATTGCCTTTTATGGACGGGTTGATGAAGGGCAAGCGCGGGCTTGTCATGGGTGTTGCCAACGACCATTCGATCGCCTGGGGCATCGCCAAGAGGCTGTCGGAACATGGGGCGGAGCTCGCCTTCACCTACCAGGGCGACGCCTTCGGGCGGCGGGTCAAGCCGCTCGCCGAGAAGGTGGGCGCCTCGCTGATCGTGCCCTGCGATGTCGAGGACAGCGCCTCGGTCACCGCGACTTTCGAGACCCTTCGTGAAGCCTGGGGCGGGCTGGATTTCGTGGTGCACGCCATCGGCTTTTCCGACAAGAACGAGCTGAAGGGCCTCTACGCCGACACCAGCCGCGACAATTTCGTGCGCACCATGGTGATCTCCTGCTATTCCTTCACCGAGATCGCCCGCAACGCCGCTGCGCTGATGGGCAATGGCGGCTCGATGATCACCCTCACCTATGCCGGCTCCGTCAGAGTGATGCCGAACTATAACGTCATGGGCGTCGCCAAGGCCGGGCTGGAGGCCAGCGTGCGCTATCTCGCCAACGACTACGGCCCGCGCGGCATCAGGGTGAACGGCATCTCGGCCGGGCCGGTGCGGACGCTGGCCGGCTCCGGCGTGTCCGACGCCCGCCACATGTTCTCCTACCAGCAGCGCAATTCGCCTTTGCGGCGCACCGTGACTATCGACGAAGTCGGCGGCTCGGCGCTCTACCTGCTCTCCGACCTGTCGTCGGGCGTCACCGGCGAGATCCACTATGTGGATTCCGGCTATCACATCGTTTCGATGCCGGCACTGGAGGAATTGAAGCAGAACGACGGCATGCGCGAATAATTTGCGGCCGCGATAGTAGCCTTCCAGTAAAATTGCATGCATCGGGGGAAACTCATTTTAAGGAGATGTCCGCTATAAGGCCCTGTAATCCGGGGACCATGCATGCCCGCAGTCAGCAATCCCAAACGGACTCCGCTGTTCCGGCTGATCACCATCGCCAGCTCGGGCATGGGCAGTTTCATCCTTGGACTATGGGGGCTGCGGTTCGGCTTCGGCGACGGCATGGCCGGCATGCCGGCCGAAACGATGGCCGGCATCATCGCAGCGCTCTGCGCTTTAGCCGCCGGCGGTGCCGCGCTATCGTTCTTCGCGGGCGTCGATGAATCGGTGGCCTATGTCTTCAAGGAAACCCATTTCGACAAGCTGACCGGCCTTTTGTCGCGCCAGGCCATGGTCGGCAAGATAGCCGAAGCTGCCTCCGCGACCATTCGAACCGGCGAGCCGGTGTTCCTGATCGACATCGATATCGACCGCTTCAAGCAGATCAACGACGCCATCGGATACAGCCAGGGCGACGAGCTGATCCGCGCCTTCACCGACAGGCTGAGGGATAACATACCGAAAAACGCGGTGATCGGGCGTATCGGCGCCGGCGAATTCGGCGTGCTGCTGCCGGATTGCGACATCAGGGGTTCGATCGAACGGCTCATCGAAAAGCTCATCAACGAGATGATGGAGCCCTACCAGCTGCGGAGCCATCTGCAGTCGGTCAGCCTGTCGGTCGGCATCGTGGCGATGCCGAAGGACGGCGTCGACCCGGTCCTGGTCCTGCGCCGCTCGAACCTTGCGCTGCAGAACGCGCGTGCCAGCGGCATTGGCAACTGGTCCGTTTTCCACGCCGATATGGGCCGCGTGGCGGATTATCGGCAATGGATCGAGTCGGAGCTGAAGACGGCCTTCGACCGCGGCGACTTCAGCCTCCACTACCAGCCGCAGCTCAACCTGCCGAGCGGCCGTGTCGTCGGCTATGAGGCGCTGATCCGCTGGAAGCATCCGGAGCGCGGCATGATCCCGCCGATGGAATTCATTCCGATCGCCGAAGAGACCGGCATGATCAATCCGATCGGCGAGTGGGTGCTGCGCAAAGCCTGCGGCGACGCCCGGTTCCTGCCGCAGGACTGCTTCGTCGCCGTCAACATCTCGCCGGTCCAGTTCATGACCAGGGACTTCATCGGCATCGTGCGGGACGTGATGGAATCGACCGGCATCAGGCCGTCGCGGCTGGAGCTCGAGGTCACCGAGACGGCGATGATGCAGGATCGCGACCGCGCCGCGGCGATCCTGGAGCAGCTTGCCGAGATGGGTATCTCCGTGGCCGTCGACGATTTCGGCACGGGCTATTCCAATTTGAGCTACCTGATCGACTTCTCTTTCGGCAAGCTGAAGATCGACCGTTCCTTCGTCAGCCGCATCGACACCGACTCCAGCTCCGGCGCGATCGTTTCGACCATTGTCGGCCTGTCGCGGGCGCTGGGCGTCGGCATCATCGCCGAGGGCGTGGAGACCGAGAATCAGGCCACGCTGCTTCAGGCGGCCGGCTGCGAGGTTGTGCAGGGCTATCTGTTCGGCCGGCCGGCGCCGCTCACGGTCGAACTCGGCGAAGCGCGGCCCGCCTTCGACACCCGCGAACCGGCCCGCATCGTCAGCGTGCAGTAAAGCGCCTCGCTTTTCCTGGCGCAATTCCGGCCGGAAACCGCTTCACTGGAATTGCTTCAGCGGCGCGCCGAAAACACCTTGAACATGCCGTCGCGGGCAATCTCGGCATGGCTGGCAAAGGCCGCCGAGAGCACCTGTTCGTAAGGAAGCTGGCGATTGGCTACCATGAATAGGCGGCCGCCCGGCTTCAGCGCCTTCGACGCGGCGCGGATCATGCCGGCGCCGATGTCCGGCTCGGCGGCACGGCCGCTGTGGAATGGCGGGTTCATGACGATCGCGTCATAGCGCCGCTCGACTGCCTCGGTGAGCAGATCGATCCAGAAGAAGCGCGGCTCGATGGCATCCCCGTAGACGTTCAGCCTGGCTGCTTCTAGGGCCTCGAAATCCGCTTCATAGAGATCGAGCGCTGAGAGACGCTGCGAGCGCTGCCCGACCTCCGCCGAAAGATATCCCCATCCAGCGCAGAAGTCGGCGACATTGCCTTTGAGATCGTGAGGTAAGTTCGCGGCCAACAGTTTCGAACCGGCATCGATCCGATCGAAGGAGAACATGCCAGGCTGGGTTTTGAAGCCGCCCTCAAGGACAAAATCGGGGTTGCCGAAGCGCAGCGTCGCGGCCGCCTCCGAGCCGGTCCGCCGCAACCAGAAAGCAACGCCGTGGTGCTTGGGCAGATGGCCTTCGAGCGGCGCCAGCGCGTCGATCCGCTTTCGCAAGCTGTCGATGCCGTCTTCCTTGCCACCGGCAATGACAACCAATCCACCCGGCGCCACACGCTCGATGGCCTCGGCTATGCGCCGCTCATTCTGGCCGCGATGGCGGCCCGCAAGCACCAGGGCCATGTCGAAGCCGGAACCTTCCACGCGCGGCGTGACAGTGTAGCCCGACGCCTGCAAGGCCCGAAAATGTGGCCGAAAGCCTTGCACGAGATGCAGCGCCGCGTCGAAGCCGGCGGGCAAACGGAAGCCGGGCTCCGCGCCGAGAAAAAGGACGCGGGCATCCTTTCTGGGCAGAGGCAGCGCCTCGGCCTCGAACGGGTAGAACAGTGTCTTCAGCGGCTCCGCGGCCATTCACCTTGCTCCGTAGAACTCTTTGCAGTGCCCTGAAACAAAACGGGCGCGACCTCGCGGCGCGCCCGTCTTGAATTATCCGGTCAAACCGATCAGGCGGCGTCTTCCTCGCCGTCCGACTTCTTCTTGTCCTGGACGATTTCCTTGCCGGTCGCCTGGTCGACGACCTTCATCGACAGGCGCACCTTGCCGCGCTCGTCGAAGCCCATCAGCTTGACCCAAACCTTGTCGCCTTCCTTGACGACGTCGGAGGTCTTGGCGACGCGCTCATTGGCGAGCTGCGAGATGTGGACGAGACCGTCGCGAGGGCCGAAGAAGTTGACGAACGCGCCGAAGTCGGCCGTCTTGACGACGGTGCCTTCGTAGATCTCGCCGACTTCCGGCTCGGCGACAATGGTGTGGATCCACTTCTTCGCCGCCTCGATCTCCTTGGCGTTCGCCGAAGCGATCTTGACCGTGCCGTCGTCCTCGATGTTGATCTTGGCGCCGGTCTTCTCGACGATCTCGCGGATCACCTTGCCGCCGGAGCCGATGACGTCGCGAATCTTGTCGGTCGGGATATGCATGACCTCGATGCGCGGCGCGAACTCGCCGAGCTCGGCGCGGGCGCCGGAGATCGCATGCGCCATCTCGCCCAGGATATGCAGGCGGCCGTCCTTGGCCTGGGCAAGCGCGATGCCCATGATTTCCTGGGTGATGCCCTCGATCTTGATGTCCATCTGCAGCGAGGTGACACCGTTGGCGGTCCCGGCGACCTTGAAGTCCATATCGCCGAGATGGTCCTCATCGCCCAGGATGTCGGAGAGCACCGCGAAACGCTCGCCTTCCTTGATCAAGCCCATGGCGATGCCGGCAACCGGCTTGGCCAGCGGCACGCCGGCATCCATCAGAGCCAGCGAGGTGCCGCAGACGGTCGCCATTGACGACGAACCGTTAGACTCCGTGATCTCGGAGACGACACGCAGCGTGTAGGGGAACTGGTCGGCGCTGGGCAGCATCGGGCGGATGGCGCGCCAGGCGAGCTTGCCATGGCCGATCTCGCGACGGCCCGGCGAACCCATGCGGCCGGTTTCGCCGACCGAGTAGGGCGGGAAGTTGTAATGGAGAAGGAACTTCTCCTTGTACATGCCGGTCAGTGAATCGACATACTGCTCGTCCTCGCCGGTGCCCAGCGTGGCGACGACCAGCGCCTGGGTCTCGCCGCGGGTGAACAGCGCCGAACCATGGGTGCGCGGCAGAACGCCGACCTCGGAGACGATCTTGCGCACGGTCTTGAGATCGCGGCCGTCGATGCGCGAGCCGGTGTCGAGGATGTTCCAGCGCACGACTTTGGCCTGGAGCTCCTTGAAGACGCTGCCGATCTGCTCGGAAGTGTACTTGGCTTCCTCGCCCTCGGCCGGAGCGAACGCGGCCTTGACCTTCGCCTTGACGGCGTCGACCGCGGCATAGCGCGACTGCTTGTCGGTGATCTTGTAGGCCTCGCGAAGCTCGTCGCCGACCACCTTCAGCATCTCGGCTTCGAGCGCGGAATAATCCGGCGCGGTGAAGTCGCGCGGCTCCTTGGCGGCGACCTCTGCCAGCTTGATGATCGCCTCGATCACCGGCTGGAAGCTCTTGTGGCCGAACATGACGGCGCCGAGCATCAGATCCTCGGAGAGTTCCTTGGCCTCGGATTCGACCATCAGCACGGCATCGCCGGTGCCGGCGACGACGAGGTCGAGCTTGGATTCCTGCATCTCGTCGATGTGCGGGTTGAGCACATATTCGCCGTTGATGTAGCCGACGCGGGCGCCGCCGATCGGGCCCATGAAGGGCACGCCCGAAAGCGTGAGCGCGGCGGAAGTGGCGACGATCGACAGGATGTCGGGATCGTTCTCGAGGTCATGCTGCACGACGGTGACGACGATCTGGGTGTCGTTCTTGTAGCCGTCGGCGAAAAGCGGGCGGATCGGACGGTCGATCAGGCGGGAAACCAGCGTTTCCTTCTCGCTCGGACGACCCTCGCGCTTGAAGTAGCCGCCCGGGATCTTGCCGGCGGCATAGGTCTTTTCCTGGTAGTTGACGGTAAGCGGGAAGAAATCGAGGCCTGGCTTCGGCTCCTTCATCGAAACGACGGTGGCCAGAACGACGGTCTCGCCATAGGTGGCGAGCACCGCGCCGTCGGCCTGGCGCGCGATCTTGCCCGTTTCCAGGATGAGCGGACGGCCGCCCCATTCGATTTCTACTTTGTGTTGATTGAACATGTCTTGTCCTTCATATGCGGAAAGGGCCGCGCCGTCCTAACGGCTACGGGTTCTCCCTTCCCTGGCTTCCTTCGGGCAGCCACGGGCAAGACAACGGGGTGCTCGATCAAATCCGGCTCATGAGCCAAGCGAGCACCCTGCAATCCTGCCCCATGACCGTCCATGGGCGGTTCCGAATGGCCCTCTGCACGTCCGGAACCGGGTTTGGCCGTTTGATCGGCCGGCTTTGCGCATGACGCCGGAAACCGCTGTTTCCAGAACGCGCCCTGCGCGAATGCAGATTTGGAGAGCGCATCGCGCTCAGGCATTATCGCACCGGACCATCCGATGCGCCAATGCGCGACCGGCGGGCCCCCTTCGAGAGCCCGCCGGTCAATTCGTCAGCGACGCAGACCGAGCTTGTCGATCAGCGTCTGATAGCGCGCGTCATCCTTGCGCTTGAGGTAGTCAAGCAGGCTGCGGCGCTGGGAGACCAGAGCAAGCAGACCACGGCGGGAATGGTTATCCTTCTTGTGATCCTTGAAGTGCTCGGTCAGGTTCTTGATGCGCTCGGAAAGGATGGCAACCTGGACTTCCGGAGATCCGGTGTCGCCCTTGGCGGTTGCGAATTCGGTCATCAATTCCTTCTTGCGATCGGCAGTGATCGACATCGTGCTTTTCCTTATCTGTTGGAGGAAACGGGACGCCTTCAGCCGGGATGTCGTCCAGCAGAGGCCAGTGCAAGCGACGCGTCAGGGCGCGAAGCTGCGGCGCATATAGTGCAATTCCGGAAAAAACACCAGCCCAATTGTCAAGCCGGCTTGTCGCAGGTTCCGGTTGCGAAAACAGGCGAATTCAAAGGCTAATGCATGTCGCCCAGAAGCGTGCAGCGGTCCTGGGGAAACGACATGCATCAAAACAAAGGCCTAAAGCGCGTAGCCTGAATCCGTTTCATCGCGACGCGCTTTAGAGCCACTTCTTCCATTTGAAGAACGCAATCAGACCGACCGCAACGATCCCCATGAACATGAGCGAGGCGGGATAGCCGTAATAGGCTTTCAGCTCGGGCATGTTCCAGGGCGAGCTTTGCGGATCGAAATTCATGCCCCAGACGCCGACCAGGAAAGTCAGCGGCATGAAGATTACCGAGACGATGGTCAGGTAGGAAATGACGTCGTTGGTGCGGGCCTGGGTCAGCGAGACATGCATCTCGATCAGGCCGGTGAGCATGTCGCGCTGGTTCTCGACCAGCTCGATCAGGCGCAGCGAATGATCGAGCGTGTCATTGAAGAAGATCTTGGTCTCGGCCTTCACGAAGGGCACGTCGTTGCGGATCAGCGTCGCCAGCGCGTCGCGCATCGGCCACAGAACGCCTTTCAGCACATTGGCGTCGCGCCTCAGTTCATGCAGCTGCCGCATCTGATGCTTGTGCGGCTTGTCCAGCATCTCGTCCTCGATGCCGTCGACCGTTTCGCTCGCCGCCTCGATGGGCGGGAAATAGCTGTCGACGATAGCATCGATCAGCGCATAGGCGAGATAGTCGGCGCCGCGCGAACGCAGCCGGTTGGGCATCGCGCCGGCAATGCGCTTGCGTACCGGATCGAACGGATCGCCCTCGCGTTCCTGGAAGGTGACGACGAAATTGCCGCCGAAGAACAGCGCGATCTGCTCGTAGCGGTGCGAGGTGACGTCGTCGATCATGCGCATGACGACGAAGGCATGATTCTCGTAGAAATCCACCTTGGGCCGCTGCCCGGTGTTGACGACATCCTCCAGCGCCAGCGGGTGCAGGTTGAAGATGCGGCCGATCTCCTCGATCAGCGGGATGTTGGCGAGCCCCGTGCAATCCAGCCACACGGCAGGCCATTTCTGGCAATGGGTGTTGAGATCGTCGATCGAGGCATTGTCGATGGTTTCGTATTTCTGGGGCGAGATCAGCGTCAGCCGAAGCTCGCTTCGCCGCGCCGCCGGATCGGCGATAAGCGTGCCGGGCGACGCGCCGACCGGTGGTCGACGGGTTTTCAGCGGCGCCCGCTTCTTGCCAGTGTCAGCCTTGGCCATGAGATCCCTGAAGTATCGGCACTCAGCGGAGCTTAGACGACCGGATTCACCCGGCAAAGACCCGCTTGGGCTTGAACATACCCTGCTCGATGGCGCCGATGGCGACGAGCTTGCCGCGCGCTGTGGCGCAAGCCTCCTCGGCCTCGACCGGCGCATCGCGACCGCGAATGATGACGGGATTGCCGAGGCGGATCTTCGTTGCCGCGTCGTCGCTGACGGCGACCTGCGGCAGGCAGTCGAGCGCTACCGCCGTTTCGACCAGCAGCGCGTCGATGGCGCTGAAATCGATCGGTGCCTCCGCTTCGTCCGGGGCCGCTTCTGTCTTGTCGCCAAAGCGGGCTGATTCCAGCTCGGCAACCGTGACGAAATCCTCCGGCGTGAACGGCTCGACCTCTACGCGGCGCAGTTCGGCGATGTGGCCGAAGCAGCCGAGATCGCGACCCATGTCGCGGGCCAGCGAGCGCACATAGGTGCCCTTGCCGCATTCGACCTCGAAGACGGTTCTGTGGGCACCATGCTCGACGATGTCGAGACAGCCGATTTCAATTTCCCGCTCGGGTATCTCGACCGTCTCGCCGTCGCGAGCGAGATCGTAGGCGCGCTCGCCGGCAATCTTGATGGCCGAGAATTGTGGCGGCGTCTGCATGATGACGCCGGTGTAGTTCGGCAGCAGCGCCTGCACTTCAGCCTCGGACGGGCGACGGTCGGAACTTTTGGTGACCGGGCCTTCGAGGTCGTCGGTCGAGCGCTCCTCGCCCCAGGCAACGGTGAAGCGGTAGACCTTGGCGCCGTCCTGCACATAGGGAACGGTCTTGGTCGCCTCGCCGAGCGCGATCGGCAGCATGCCGGAGGCGAGCGGATCGAGCGTGCCGGCATGGCCGGCCTTCTCGGCCTGGAACAGCCATTTGATCTTGGACACGGCCTCGGTCGAGCCCATGCCGACCGGCTTGTCCAGCACCACCCAGCCGGAGACCGGCCGCCCCTTCTTCTTGCCGCGACGCGCCACTATTCCTAGTCCTTGTCGTTGTTCTTGCCATCGTCGAGATCGCGCGCGACTTCGGGCGATTTCAGCAGTTCGTTGATCTTCGCGAAATTGTCGAAGGACGTGTCGAGCCGGAAGCGGAACTCCGGCATGTACTTCATCTGCCTGAGCGCGCCGGAGACGCGGCCGCGGATGAATTTCGCGTGCTTGTTGAGCGCCTCGACCACGACGCCCGTATCGGCCGCGCCAAGCGGCGAGACGAAGGCGGTGGCGATCTTGAGATCGGGCGACATGCGCACCTCGGAGACCGAGACGACGCTGTTCTCGATCACCGGATCGATGATCTCGCCGCGCTGCAAGGTCTCGGAAAGGGCATGGCGCACCTGCTCGCCGACGCGCAGCATGCGCTGGGAGGGGCCTGATGTTGTCGAACGGGGCATTTTTCCTGGGTCCTGAAATCGTGGAGCGCGGGCTGGGACCACGCCGCATGTCTCAAATGCATGAGCGGCCGGGGCGGCAGCCTTGCGGCAGCCGCCCGTTTCATTTCGGCAAGTATACCCGAATTTAGAGCGTCCTGCTCACCATCTCGACGCGGAAGCACTCGATGATGTCACCGACGCGCATGTCCTCGTAGTTCTGGAAGGCCATGCCGCATTCCTGGCCGCCGGGCACTTCCGAAACCTCGTCCTTGAAGCGCTTGAGCGTCTTCAGCGTGCCTTCGTGGACGACGACGTTGTCGCGGATCAGGCGCACGCCCGCGCCACGCTCGACCTTGCCTTCGGTGACGCGGCAGCCGGCGATCTTGCCGATCTTCGAGATGTCGAAAATCTCGAGGATCTCGGCATTGCCGATGAAGGTCTCGCGCCGCTCCGGCGAAAGCATGCCGGAAAGGGCCGCCTTCACGTCGTCGACGAGGTTGTAGATGATCGAGTAGTAGCGGATCTCGATGCCCGCGGCAGCCGCCGCGGTGCGCGCCTGCGCGTTGGCGCGGACGTTGAAGCCGATGATCGCCGCACCGGACGTCTCGGCCAGCGAGACATCGCTTTCGGTGATGCCGCCGGCGCCCGAATGGACGATCCGCACCCTGACCTCGTCGTTGCCGAGCTTTTCGAGAGCGGCATTGATCGCCTCGATGGAGCCCTGCACGTCGCCTTTGATGACCAGCGGGAATTCCTTCAGCCCGCTCGTCTGCAACTGCGACATCATCTGCTCCAGCGAGCCGCGCTGGCCGGCATGCCTGGCCACCGCCTTGTCGCGCGCCAGGCGCTGACGATACTCGGTGATCTCACGGGCGCGGGCCTCGTTGTTGACGACGGCGAAGCGGTCGCCTGCCTGGGGCGTGCCCTGGAGGCCGAGCACCTCGACCGGCATTGCCGGCGGTGCTTCCGGCACATGCTCACCGCGATCGTTGACAAGCGCACGCACACGGCCCCACTCGTTGCCGGCGACGATGATGTCGCCCGGCATCAGCGTGCCGGTCTGCACCAGCACGGTGGCGACCGGGCCACGGCCCTTGTCCAGCTGCGCCTCGATGACCGCGCCTTCGGCGGTGCGGTCCGGGTTGGCCTTGAGGTCGAGGACTTCGGCCTGCAGCAGGATAGCTTCCAGCAGCTTGTCGAGATTGATGCCCTTGGTCGCCGAAACCTCGACGTCCAGCACCTCGCCGCCCATCGATTCCACGAACACTTCGTGGCGCAGCAGCTCGGTCCGCACCTTCTGCGGGTCGGCGTCGCGCTTGTCGATCTTGTTGATCGCCACGATGATCGGCACGCCGGCCGCCTTGGCATGGTTGATCGATTCGATCGTCTGCGGCATCACGCTGTCGTCGGCCGCCACCACCAGCACCGCGATGTCGGTGACCTGGGCGCCGCGGGCGCGCATGGCCGTGAAGGCGGCGTGGCCGGGCGTGTCGATGAAGGTGATCTTCTGACCGTTCTTCTCGATCTGATAGGCACCGATGTGCTGGGTGATGCCGCCGGCCTCGCCGGAGACGACATTGGCGTTGCGGATGGCGTCGAGCAGCGAGGTCTTGCCGTGGTCGACATGGCCCATGATGGTCACGACCGGCGGACGCGACACAAGGTCCTCCGGGCGGTCGGCGATGTTGAACAGGCCTTCCTCGATGTCGGACTCGGCGACGCGGCGGACGGTGTGGCCGAATTCGGAAGCCACCAGCTCGGCCGTGTCGGCGTCGATGACATCGCCCGGCTTCAGGATCTGGCCCTGCTTCATGAAGAACTTGACCACGTCCACGGCGCGCTCGGACATGCGCTGCGCCAGTTCCTGGATGGTGATGGTTTCGGGCAGGATCACTTCGCGCATGACTTTCTCGCGCGGCTCATTATGAAGCGCGCGTTTGAATTTTTCCTGGCGGCGACGCATCGACGACAGCGAGCGGGCACGCGCGTCATCATCCGACAGCGCCGAGTTCAGCGTCAGCTTGCCGCGGCGGCGATCTTCCTCGCCCTTGGTCGGCTTGGCCGGGCGAGCCACTTCGGGCGTCGCAAGACGGCGCGGCGGCGCGCTGGCTGCGCCACCGGTACCGGTGCGCCTGGGCTTCGCCTCTTCCTCGTCATCGGCCGTGGCGACGTCGGCGGCCTGCGGCGCGCGCCGGCGAGCCTCCTCCTCGGCACGGCGGCGGGATTCGGCCTCGGCCTGCAGGCGCGCTTCTTCCTCGGCCTGACGGCGCGCGGATTCGTCACGCTCGCGCTTGCGGCGTTCCTCTTCCTCGGCGCGGCGCTTGGCATCTTCCTGAGCGCGCAGGCGATCCTCGGCCTCGCGGGCCTTGGAGCCTTCCAGCGCCTTGCGGCGCGCTTCCATCTCGCCGCGCGAGAGTTCGTTCAGAACCATGCCGGAACGCTCCGGCGGCGGAGTCGGCGCCTTGGGCGCTTCCTGCACGGCAGGCGCTGCTGCGACAGGAGCAGCGGCAGGCTTAGGCGTGAAGACGGACGGCGCCACCGGCTCCGGCTTGTCGCCGGGCAGCGAGAACTTGCGCTTCTTGGTCTCCACGACGACCGACTTGGTGCGGCCATGCGAAAAATTCTGGCGCACGGTGCCCTGCTCGAGGCCGGGACGCTTCAGCGTCAAGGTCTTCTTCGGCGTAACACTCAACGTCTTGTCGTCGCCCGATTTCGTATCGCTCATTCCATATCCTCTGCGGCATCATCTTCGTCAGCAACGGCCGCAAGCATTGCCAGATCGTTCGGGGTACCGCCCCGATATCGGTCGAGCGCAACAACGCGCTTCTCAACCGCCAGTCCCGCGTCCTGCGCGAGGACGGCAGCATGTATCACATTTGTACCCCCCAATGCCAAGCTCAACTCGGCCTCGGGGAAAAGTTTGTAGGCAAGGATGGCGGGGCCGCCGAGATGGACGGTTGCCCGCCGCGCCTGACTGATCTTGCGGACGCCATCGTCCGAAGCCTCGGTCGCATGCAGCACAAGCAGTGCCTGGCCGTCGCGCACCGCGCCCTCGACCTTGGCGGCGCCAAGAACGACAGCGCCCGCCTTGCGAGCAAGGCCGAGCATGCCCAGAGCGGATCTGGAGAGCAGCCCGTCGACCATGGCGCCGATGTCGGCCGGAACGGTCACCTGTGCCTTGAAAGCACGGGCAAACAGGTTCTTCGCCGCTGCCTTCTCGATATGTAGGCGATCGGCGGTGACCCAGCAACCGCGGCCGGGCAGATTTCTCTTGATATCCGGAACGACGGCCGAATCCGGGCCGACGACGAAGCGGATCAGTTCATCCGCTTCGGCCTGCCTGCGCGTAACGATGCAAGTGCGATCGTTCATCTCGTCCACGGGCTTTGCGATTGGTGGTCACCTCACGCACCGACGGTTTCGTCGGCCGCTGTCTCTTCGGCGGCGAGCTCTTCCTCGGTGATCCAGCCGGCCTGCTTGCGGGCGGCAAGCACCATCTGCTCGGCCTCGGCGCGCGAGACGCCGTGGCTGGCGAGCACGCCCGGATAGACCTTGGTCTCGCCGTCCTTGCGCTCTTTCCACCCGATCAGGTCGTCGGCGGCATAGCCGGCGAAGTCCTCGATGGTCTTCACGCCGTCCTCGCCGAGCGTGACCATCATGGCGGTGGTGACGCCGGGGATCTCACGCAGCTCGTCCTTGACGCCCAGCGCCTTGCGCTTTTCGTCATGCTCGGCCTCGATCTTTTCCAGATATTCGCGGGCGCGGGTCTGGATTTCCGAAGCGGTGTCCTCGTCGAAGCCGTCGATCGAGGAGATTTCGCCCGAATCGACATAGGCGACTTCTTCGACGCTGGTGAAGCCTTCGGAGGCGAGCACCTGGCCGACCATCTCGTCGACGTCGAGAGCTTCCATGAAGAGCGCCGAACGCTCGACGAATTCCTTCTGGCGGCGCTCGCTCTCCTCCTGCTCGGTCAGGATGTCGATATCCCAGCCGGTGAGCTGCGAGGCCAGGCGCACGTTCTGGCCACGGCGACCGATGGCCAGCGACAGCTGGTCGTCCGGCACCACCACCTCGATGCGCTCGGCATCCTCGTCCAGCACCACCTTGGCGACTTCGGCCGGCTGCAGCGCGTTGACGATGAAGGAAGCGGCCGAAGGCGACCACGGAATGATGTCGATCTTCTCGCCCTGCAACTCGCCGACCACCGCCTGGACGCGGCTGCCGCGCATGCCGACGCAGGCGCCGACCGGATCGATCGAGGAATCGCGCGAGATGACCGCGATCTTGGCGCGCGAGCCCGGATCGCGGGCGACCGACTTGATCTCGATGATGCCGTCGTAGATTTCCGGCACTTCCATGGTGAAGAGCTTGGCCATGAACTGCGGATGGGTGCGCGACAGGAAGATCTGCGGGCCGCGCTGCTCGCGTCGCACGTCATAGACATAGGCCCGCACGCGGTCGCCATATTTGTAATTCTCGCGCGGGATCAGCTCGTCGCGCCGGATGATCGCCTCGCCGCGGCCGAGATCGACGATGACGTTGCCGTATTCGACGCGCTTGACGGTGCCGTTGACGATCTCGCCGATGCGATCCTTGTATTCATCATATTGGCGGTCACGCTCAGCCTCGCGCACCTTCTGCACGATGACCTGTTTGGCCGACTGGGCGGCGATGCGGCCGAAATCCATGGGCGGCAGCTGCTCGGCGATGAAGTCGCCGAGCTGGGCGTCGGGATTGCGCTCGCGGGCCGTTGAAAGCGCGATCTGCGTCGCGTAGTCCTCGACCTTCTCGACCACCTCCATCAGCCGCTGCAGCTTCATCTCGCCGGTGTTCGGGTTGATGTCGGCGCGGATGTTGGTCTCCTGGCCATAGCGGGAGCGCGCCGCCTTCTGGATCGCGTCGGCCATGGCGGCGATGACGATCTGCTTGTCGATCGACTTTTCACGCGCGACCGCGTCGGCGATCTGCAGCAGTTCAAGCCTGTTGGCGCTTACAACCATTGTCTTTCTCCCGATTTCGCGCCGGGCATACGGCCCGGCTACTCAATCAACTTTCCTGTTCGGTTTCGTTTTCTTCGTCCGCGCCGGCGTCTTGCGCTTCGCCGCGGCGTTTCCTGGCTTCCTTGCGCGCCCGGTTGTCTTTCGACAGGGCATCGCGGATGAGATCGTCGGTCAGCACGAGCCGAGCCTCGGCGATCGCGTCATAGGGCACGCGCATCGTCGGCTCCTCGCCATAGGCCGCCTTGTCGCGCTCGACCAGGATGCCGTCGGCGTCAGCCTCGGCGATCTTACCCTTGAAACGCTTGCGGTTGCCAATGAGAACCGACGTCTCCAGCTTGACCAGATGGCCGGTCCAGGCGGTGAAATCCGATTTGCGCACCAGCGGCCGGTCGATACCGGGCGAAGACACTTCGAGATGATACGCCTTTTCGATCGGATCATCGACATCGAGCGCCGGCGACACGGCGCGGCTGACCTCTTCGCAATCCTCGACGGTCATGGTGCCGTCTTCACGTTCGGCCATGATCTGCAGCGTCAACCCGTTCTGGCCGGTCAACTGGACCCGCACGAGGCGGAAGCCGATAGCCTTGAGCACCGGCTGCACGATCAGCGCAATGCGCGCATCGATGCCGCTTTCGCGGATGATACGGTCGTCGGCCTCGCTTGCCGCTGCAGTCATCAGATCCCTGTCGTTTTTGGCTTCCGGCCGGCGGGTAATAAAAAAGAGCGGGACCGGGTGGACCCACTCTTCGTCATACCGACCAAGAATTTGAGGCTGATATAGACGATTGCCGCCGGCGTTTCAAGCCTTCAGGCACAGAGGTCTGCCCGGCTATTTCCGGATGAAGGTCAGATAGGCCGGCCGCCGTCCCTCGCGTATCGCCTTGGACTCGTAACGCGTGCCGGGCCAGCCCTCATAGGATTGATGCCAATCCGCGGCCTCTTCAGCCTGCCACGCGAAGGCGCCGTGATCCCGGCAGGCAAGCAGCGTCCAGTTGACGTAGCTGTCGATATCGGAGGCGAAGCGGAACCTGCCGCCGGCTTTCAGCACCCGGGCAAATCGGCCGAGATTGGCGGCGCTGACGAAGCGCCGCTTCCAGTGCTTCTTCTTCGGCCACGGATCGGGATAGAGCAGGTCGATGCCGTCGAGCGAGCCTGGCGGCAGCCAGTCGAGCAGGCGCGTGGCGTCGTCGTCATAGACCCTGAGATTGGCAAGTGGCGACTTGCCGAGCGCCGTCATCATCTTGGCCATGCCGTTGACGAAGGGCTCGACGCCGATGAAACCGGTCTGCGGCGCTTCCGTGGCGCGGTGCAGAAGATGCTCGCCGCCGCCGAAGCCGATTTCCAGCTGGAGCGCCGAAACCTCTGCCTTGAACAAGGTCTTGAGATCGGCCGGCGCTTCCGCAGTCAGGTCGATCCGGTATTCGCGCAAGCCGCTTTCGAGGGCAATCGCCTGCTGTGGGCGTATAGTTTTGCCGTGCCGGCGACCAAAGAATCCTTCGGTCGCCCGGCTCGGCCTGTCCTTTGCGTGCGCTGGCGTCAGGCGGCGACGGCGTCCTTGAGCGCCTTGGCGAGATCGGTCTTCTCCCAGGAGAAGGAGCCGTCGCGGCCGGCCTTGCGGCCGAAATGGCCGTAGGACGAGGTTTTTGCGTAGATCGGCTTGTTCAAATCGAGATGACGGCGGATGCCCGACGGCGACAGATCCATCACCTTGCGCAACGCCTCTTCGAGCTTCGATTCCTCAACCTTGCCGGTGCCGTGCAGGTCGACATAGACCGACAGGGGCTGGGCGACGCCGATGGCGTAGGAGAGCTGGATGGTGCAGCGGTCGGCAAGCTTGGCCGCCACCACGTTCTTGGCGAGGTAGCGGGCCGCATAGGCCGCCGAACGGTCGACCTTGGTGGTGTCCTTGCCCGAGAAGGCGCCGCCGCCATGCGGCGCCGCGCCGCCATAGGTGTCGACGATGATCTTGCGGCCGGTGAGGCCGGCATCGCCGTCGGGCCCGCCGATGACGAACTTGCCGGTCGGGTTGATGTACCAGTTGCAGTCCTCGGCGATCTTCAAGTCGCCAAGCGCCTCGCGAATATAGGGCTCGACCACCTTGCGGACCTTCTTGGAGTCCCAGTTCGCATCGAGATGCTGGGTGGAGAGCACGATCTGCGTGACTTCCGCCGCCTTGCCATCGGCGTAGCGCACGGTAACCTGGCTCTTGGCGTCCGGGCCGAGCTTGCCGGCCTCGCCATTGCCTTCATGGCGCGCCGCGGCCAGCAATTCGAGAATCTTGTGGCTGTAATAGATCGGCGCCGGCATCAGATCGGGCGTCTCGCGGCAGGCGTAGCCGAACATGATGCCCTGGTCGCCGGCACCTTCCTCGCCCTGGCGGTCGGCGGCGTTGTCGACGCCCTGGCCGATGTCGGGCGACTGGCCATGCAGCAGCACGTCGATCTTGGCGGTCTTCCAGTGGAAGCCGGACTGCTCGTAGCCGATCTCGCGGATCGCCTTGCGGGCAACAGACTTGAACTTGGTCGGGTTGACCACGGGGTGGCCGGACGCATCCTTGAGGACGTTGCCCGCCTTGTCCTTCTTCAAAAGCGTGTCGGGAACGCGGACCTCGCCGGCGATGACGACGCGGTTGGTGGTGGCCAGCGTCTCGCAGGCGACGCGTACCTTCCACGGATCCATGCCCGCCTTCTTGGCTTCGCGATAGACCAGATCCACGATCTCGTCGGAGATACGGTCACAGACTTTGTCGGGATGACCTTCGGAAACGGATTCCGAGGTGAAGAGATAATTCTGCCGCGTCACGGGTGTCCCCTCTTGAAAAAAGATCGGCAGGGCTGCCGATTTTTGGCGCGCCACGTGTTAGCGGTGCCGGGCGCCGCTCGTCAAGCGGCGCGACGGTTCTGGCATGAATGTAGGCAAGGCCGCCTATACCACCGGCGGCGAGGCGCCGGCCGGCGGCACAGGTAAAAATCAATCGGCGTCTTCGGCGGAGAGCGCCTTCACCAGATCGATGATGCGGCGGCGCACCTTGACGTCGCCGATCTTGACGAAAGCCCGGTTGAGCTGAAGCCCTTCGGGACTGCCGCAGAATTCAATGGCGAAAGCCATCGAGGAGTCTTCGGCAAATCCCCTGGTGCCGCCGGCGGGCTCCTCGCCCGGGGCATCCTCGAAAAAGAAGGCGACGGGAACGCTCAGGATGGAGGCGATCGCCTGCAGACGACTGGCGCCAACCCTGTTCGTGCCCTTTTCGTACTTCTGTATCTGCTGAAAGGTGATGCCGAGATTTTCACCGAGCTTTTCCTGGCTCATTCCAAGCATATTGCGACGCAGCCGGATGCGACTCCCGACATGGATGTCGATCGGATTCGGCTTCTTCTTGTTCTCTTCTGTCATTTTTTCCTCGCCGAATTTTTCCGGCTTTTTCTATTATGTTCCGCCCATATGAAGCCGGAGCCACCTGCCCCAACAGAACCCTCCAACCGACTTCGAGAAAATTTTAGGCGTTACAGTATGAGTTTCTAATGTGCCGACTGTCAATTCACCCGTAGCCGCTGCCTTACATTCCATGTGAAGGCCGCCAGCGCAAACACCAACATGATCAGTAATCCGTTAATGCGCCGCTGGTCGGGAGACAGGAAGGCACGCCCAGAGACCGGCACATGCGCGTCGATGGCGCCGCGCGCGTCGACGGCAAGCGCATCGACGATGCGGCCTCGTGAATCGACGACTGCGGAGATGCCGTTGTTGGCCGCGCGCAACAGCGGCATTCCATTCTCCACCGCGCGAATCTGGGCCTGCCTGAAGTGCTGGTACGGGCCTGGCGTGTCGCCAAACCAGGCGTCGTTGGTGACGTTCACAATTACGTCAGACGACGCGGAGTCGACGGCGACGAGATCGGGAAAGATCACCTCGTAGCAGATGAACGGAGCAGCGCGCAGGCCGCCCGGCAGGCCGATCGGATGCCGCTCGTTGCCGGCGGCGAAATTCATCGGTCCGGCAACGAGCCGGCCGATACCGAAGCGTTCGAAAAGGCCGGCGAAGGGCAGATACTCGCCGAAGGGCACCAGATGCACCTTGTCGACAGCATCGACGATCTCGCCCTTATCGTTGATCGCAACAACGGAATTGTAATAGCGGCTGCCGCCACTCGCCGATCCGCCCTCCTCGCGCACGATACCGGCAATCAGCATCTGGCCGTCGGCCAGCATATCGCCCAGCGCCGTCAGCGCGTCCGGACGCTCGGTGAAGAGGAACGGCACCGACGTTTCCGGCCACAGGATGAGCTGCGGCTTGGCATGCCCCTCTTCCGGCGCTTTCCCGGATATCCCCAGCAAAGTTGCGAAGATGCGGTCGCGCACCGAAGCGTCCCACTTCTCGCTGAGATCGACCGCGGGCTGGACGATGCGGACATCGATCGAGCGTGTCGTTTCAACCGGGGTGACGAGCCTGAAATAGCCGAAGCCGATATGGGCGGCGACGAGGATGACGAAGAGGGCGATACCCAGCCTCAGATGCCGGCGCGCCGCGACCAGCGCGGGAAGCGAAAACAGGAAGACGGCGAGCGCATTCATGCCGATCATCCCGGTCACCGAGACGCTCTGCATCAGGAGCGGCACCGGCATCGCCGCGTAGCCGACGGCGTTCCAGGGAAAGCCGGTGAAGAGGAAGTCGCGCAGCCATTCGGCGAGACCGAAGCCGAAGGCAAGAGCGGCGATGCGGCCGATATCGCTGCTCCAGAACAGCCGCGCCACCACGGTGGCAAAGCCATAGAAGAAGGCCAGCGCGAAGGGGATGCCGACAACGGCGAAGGGCAAGGCCCAAGCGAAGCTGTCGGCCTCGACCAGCAATGCCTGGCCGATCCACCATAGGCCGGCGAGGAAATAACCGAAGCCGAACCACCAGCCGGTGGCGAAAGCCGGCCTCAGGCGCTTGAGCCAGCCATCGGATGCCTCACCCGTGGCGCCGTCGAGCAGCCAGACCAGGACGGGGAACGAGACGAAGCAGACGGCGAAGAAGTCGTAAGGCGCCTGGGCAAGCACCGCCAGCGCCCCGGCGGCAAAGGCCACCAGCGCCCGCCGCCACCCCCACAGCAGAATTATCCGGCCGGCAAAGCGCTGCATCAAGCTTCCCAAGTCGCGCGAATCAGGGAGCTAGAGGTTTAACAGGCTGCGCCGCCCGATCCAAACCCGGATAAGCGTCGCCTGATAAATGGTCGCGCTATCGGTGCCAGCCTTCGATGCGCAAGCCAGTCAGCCGCTCGGCCTCGTCCTTCGGGACCACGCGCATGGTCTGGCTGAACGTCCAGACATGGCCCTCGGGATCGCGGGCGCGGTATTGGCGCTCGCCGTAGAAATGATCCGTCGGTTCTTGAAGAATTTCCGCGCCGGCCCCACGTGCCTTTTCGCAATGAGCGTCGATACCTTGCCGCAGACGGACATAGACGGCTTGGGTGTTCTTGCCGCCGACCGAGGCCGGGCTGGCGACATGCCCGGCCCATTCGGAATCGACGATGATGTAGCCGTCGCCGAAACGCATTTCGGCATGGACAAGCCGGCCGTCGGCGTCGCTCACCACCATGCTCGGCTCGAAGCCGAAAGCCGCCTGCAGCCAGGTCAATGCGGCGCGCGGATCTTTATAGAAAACGCCTGAGCCGAGAACGGCATGCTTGAATGGATCGTCGACGGACATGTCGCGACTGTGTCAGGCCTGCTCGGTGCGCGCGGCGCGGCGGCGTCGCTCGCCTTTCTGGCTCTGCACGATGCGCACGCGCTTGACGCGGCGCGGGTCGGCGTCGAGCACATGAAACTCGAAGCCGGGAATGGCCTGCACAACCTCGCCCCTGGCCGGGACACGTCCCAGCGTGTTGAAGATCATGCCGCCGATGGTGTCGACATATTCGCCATGCTCGCCGGCGGCGAAATCCTCACCGATCATCTTGGCGACCTCGTCGATCTCGGCCTTGCCGTCGACGACGAAGACGCCGTCGCCGGTCTGCGTGATCATCGGCTCGTCGTCGTCATGCTCGTCCTCGATGTCGCCGACCACCATCTCGACGATGTCTTCCAGCGAGGCGAGGCCGTCGGTGCCGCCATATTCGTCGATGACCAGCGCCATCTGCGTGCGGGTCGTCTGCATGCGGCCCATCAGGTCGGAGGCCAACATCGAGGGCGGCACGAACAGCACCTGGCGGATCAGATTGAGATCGCCAATGGTGCGCGCGAGATCGACCTGCGCGAGGTCGAGCGCCGTCGTCACCGGCGCCTTTGCTCTGGTGCGGCCCTTCTTGACGCGGGCGACCTTGGTGATGTGGGCGAGCACGTCGCGAATGTGGACCATGCCGCGCGGATCGTCCAATGTCTCGGAATAGACCGGCATGCGCGAATGGCCGGATTGCTCGAAAAGGCCGAGGAGGTCGCCAAGCGTCGTGTTGATCTCGACCGCCTCGATATCGGCGCGCGGCACCATGACATCCTCGACCCGCACTTCGCGCAGGCGCAGGATGTTGTTGAGCATGGCGCGTTCGCCGGGCGAGAAGGATTCGGCATCGGTAGCCGTTTCGGCAAGCGCGCCGGCGATCTCCTCGCGCAGGCTGGTGCCGTTGCGGTGCCGGAACAGGCCAAGCACGCGATCGAAGAGGGAAGGACCGGCATGCGTCGGCTCGGCGGCCGCGCTGCCGGTGGGAATACTCGGACTGGAGCCCTCTTCCGTCTTTTCGGAAGGTTTGGCAGCACTGCCGGCGTCCGGACGGGCGGCAGTTTCTGGGGTGTCGTTCATCGCCATCGGGTCAATTGAGCTTTTTTGTTACGCGTAGGGATCGGGAATGGCAAGCCTCGCAAGCGCGGCGCGCTCGATCGCTTCCATCTCCTCCGCCTCGGCGTCCGTCTCGTGATCATGGCCCAAGAGATGCAGCAGGCCATGGATGACGAGATGGCTGATATGGTTCGCAATCGGCTTGTCTTCCAGGGTGGCCTCGCGCGCCACCGTCTCGAAGGCGAGCACGATATCGCCCAGCATCGGCGGCAGCCGGCCGCCTTTCGGGAAGGAAAAAGCCGGGAAAGACAAGACGTTGGTGGGCTTGTCCTTGCCGCGCCACCCGGCATTGAGTGTCTGGATATGGGCATCGTCGGAAAAAACGATGCTGAGCTCGGACGCCCCGCCGGCGCCGGTCTCGGCAAAGGCGGCCGCAACGGCGCGGTCGACGAGACGCGTCAGCTCGGCTTCGGCAGGCCAGTCGCCGGCCTCGACGAAAATATCAATATCGATCGGCGTCTCGCCGCCAAATTCCGGACTTTGAGCCATAGGGCCTTTGATCAGCTTTCGGCGCCCAAGCCTCGCGCCAGCTTGCCGTCGCGGTCATAGGCCTTGACGATTTCAGCGACCAGCGGGTGACGCACCACGTCGCCCTCGTTGAAGCGGACGGTGACGATGCCAGGCACGCCGTCGAGGATGCGCAGCGCCTCGACCAGGCCCGACTTGGTGTTGGGCGGCAGATCGATCTGAGTCGGATCGCCGGTGACGATCATGCGCGAGTTCTCGCCGAGGCGGGTCAGAAACATCTTCATCTGCATCGGCGTTGTGTTCTGCGCCTCGTCGAGAATCACCGCCGCATGCGCCAGCGTGCGGCCACGCATGAAGGCCAGCGGCGCGATCTCGATTACTTCGGCGGCGATCGCCCGCTCGACCTTGTCGGCCGGCATCATGTCGTAGAGCGCGTCATAGAGGGGCCGCAGATAGGGGTCGACTTTCTCCTTCATGTCGCCGGGCAGGAAGCCCAGCCGCTCGCCGGCCTCGACGGCGGGGCGCGACAGCACGATGCGCTCGACCATGCCGCGCTCGAGCAGCATCGCCGCATGCGCCACCGCCAGATAGGTCTTGCCGGTGCCGGCAGGGCCGATGCCGAAGACCATTTCCGAGCGCTCCAGCGCCCGCATATAGGCGTCCTGGGTGAGCGAGCGGGCGTAGATCGTCTTCTTGCGCGTCGAGATCTGCGCGGCCGAAACCTTGCCCTTGCGCTCCAGGGTCGGCAGTGTCAGCTGGTCGTCGGCGGCAATCGCCATGCGTACGGCGCCGTCGACGTCCGACTGGCCGATGTCGACGCCCTTCTGCAGGATGCCGTAGAGCGTATCCAGCGCGCGGCGCGCCTGTTCGGCGGCCGAAGCCGAGCCCTTGATCGCAAGCTGGTTGCCGCGCGAGCGGATGTCCACGCCGAGCTTCTGCTCGAGCCGGGCCAGATTCTCGTCGAACTGACCGTAAAGGGCGCTGGCAAGCTTGTTGTTGTCGAAGGTCAGTACGATGTGCGCCATGTCGGAAGCCCCGGACGCCTGGTTCTGGGGCGGATTCTTCAGTTCAGCAGCGCTCAACCGTCTCTCCTCATCTGCCGAGGCCCGTCAGGCCAGTTCGGCGAACAGGCTGTTGGGGCCTGTCTTCGTGATTCGTACGTCAATAATGTCACCGATTCCACCGGCGTTGTCGTCAACAATAACCGGGTTCAGCCATGGCGAGCGGCCGACGATCTGGCCGGCACGGCGGCCGGGCTTCTCGATCAGCGTGCTGACGGTGCGGCCGACCAGGCCGGCGATGAAATTCCGCTGCTGCTCGTTGATCAGCGCCTGCAGGCGCTGCAGCCGCTCGTCCTTCACCGTTTCCGAGACATGGCCGTGCATTTCGGCGCCCGGTGTGCCGGGGCGTGGCGAGTATTTGAACGAGAAAGCCGAGGCATAGTTCACCTCGCGCACCAGCTTCAGCGTCGCTTCGAAATCCTCGTCCGTCTCGCCGGGGAAGCCGACGATGAAGTCGCCGGACATGGCGATGTCGGGGCGCGCAGCGCGGATGCGCTCGATGAGCGCCAGGTAGTCAAGTGCCGTGTGCCTGCGGTTCATTGCCTTCAAAATCCGATCGGATCCCGACTGCACCGGCAAATGCAGATAGGGCATCAAGGCGGGCAGGTCACGATGCGCGGCGATCAATTCGTCATCCATGTCGCGCGGATGGCTGGTGGTGTAGCGCAGCCGCGCCAGGCCGGGGATTTCCGCAAGCCGGAACAGCAGACGGCCGAGGCCCCATTCCTCGCCGTTTTCGCCGACGCCGTGCCAGGCGTTGACGTTCTGGCCGAGCAGGGTCACTTCGCGCACGCCGGCCTCGGCCAGGCGCTCGGCCTCGGCGACGATCTGCGCCACCGGGCGCGAGACCTCGGAGCCGCGCGTGTAGGGCACCACGCAGAAGGTGCAGAACTTGTCGCAGCCTTCCTGAACCGTGAGGAAGGCGGTGACGCCGCGCCTGGCAAGTTCGGCGCGCTTCGGCTGCGGCAGATACTCGAACTTGTCCTCGATGGCGTATTCGGTCTCGACGATCTTCTCGCCGCCACGGACCCTTGCCAGCACGTCGGGCAGCCGGTGATAGGTCTGCGGCCCGATGACCAAATCGACCGCAGGGGCGCGGCGGATGATCTCGGCGCCCTCGGCTTGCGCTACGCAGCCGGCGACGCCGATCAGAAGCTCGCGGCCCGCCTCGGCGCGCTCGGCTTTCATGTCGCGGATACGGCCAAGCTCGGAATAGACCTTTTCCGCCGCCTTTTCGCGGATATGACAGGTGTTGAGCAGCACCAGGTCGGCGTCTTCGACGGCGTCGGTGGCGACATAGCCGTCGGCCGCCAGCGCATCGGTCATGCGCTGGGAATCGTAGACGTTCATCTGGCAGCCATAGGTCTTGACGAAGACCTTTTTCGCCGTCCGGTCGGTGTCGGCCGAGTGCTCGGCGGCAGCGCCGATGCCGTGGCTTTCAATCGTGTTCAATTCCATCGGGCGGCTTCTAGCGCCTTTCCGTGACAAAAAACAGACGATTCTGCCTTGTGACGCGTCGTGCAGTCCGGACTCACCGGCTCTTGGCCGGCTCGGCCAGGATAGCATGCATCATTTGACGCACCTTGGCTTCCATCAGCCTTGCCGTTTCCTTGCGGTTCGAGCCCTTGGAGAACGGCACCGGCTCGCCGAAATGCACCTCGGCATCGAGCGCGCCTTCGGCGAGCAGGATCTTCAGATGCGGCATCAGATCCTGATCGCCGATCCAGGCGGACATCGGCCGATGACGGCGGCCCATCGGCATGCCGTGCAGACGCGTATAGGCGATCGCCACGGGCTGGATGAAGACCTGTTCCGCGGCGCCTTCCGAAATCGCCATCGAGGCCGCGCCGAACAGCGTGCTCTTGAACGGCAGCACGAGGTTGCCGTCCCCGGTCGAGCCTTCGGCGAACAGCACCATGGCGTCGCCTTTTGCCATCCTTTTGGCGATCTCGCTTGCCTGGTCGCCGGAGGTGCGCTTTCGCTCGCGCTCGATGTAGACGGTGCGCTGCAGCTTGGACAGCATGCCGATCAGCGGCCAGCCTTCCATGTCGGCCCTAGCGATGAACTTCACATCTACGAAGGAGCCGAGCACCATGATGTCGGTCCAGGAGATATGGTTGGCCGCGACCAGCAGCGGTCGTTCCCTGGCCAGCGCGCCCTTCACATGCACCCGCATGCCCAGCGCGCTCAGGATCATGCGGTGCCAGATTTTCAGGATGAAGGTCTCGGGCCAGAGCCCCGTCTTCATCGACAGGATCTGCAGCGGCACCAGCACCAGTGAACAGACGACGACATAGCCGAGCGCCAGGAAAATCCGTAATTTCTTGATCATTCGCTCCGGCCCCAACATTACAGCGCCGCGCGCCTTAGGCGCGCAAAGGACGCTGTAACACTCCCGCTTGGCGCATGATCCTTTCCGAAAATCGGAGCCGATTTTCGGGGTCATGCGCGACTGTGGCTAGCGAAGATCGCGGCGCATGACAAGCGCGCCGGTCGGGCCGTGCTCGGTCGAACGGTAATAGTTCGGGCGATGGCCGACCTGGACGAAGCCAAGCCTGCGGTAGAGGCCGATCGCCGGAGCATTGGTCTCGTCGACCTCGAGGAAGAGCGCTTCGGCGCGTTGTGCATGAAGCTCGCGCAGTACGGCGTCCATCAATTGCCAGCCAAGGCCCTGGCGGCGATGGCTACGGGCGACGGCCACGGTCAGGATCTCACCCTCGCCGGCCGCGAGCCGCGCCAGCACGAAGCCGACCGGAGGCTTGGCGCCTTGGCCGGTTTCGCGCGCCGCATAGCCGAACACGGTGTCCTGTCCGAGCAGCGCTGCGAATTCGCCATCGGTCCAGGGCCGCACGAAATCCTCGCGATGCAGCTCCGAGATGGCGGCGCTGTCGGCAACCGTCAGCGGTTCCAAGGCATATTCCCTGCGGCGCGGCTGAAAGAACGGTATGCGCATCAGGAGCCTTTTCCCTTTGGACCATGATCTTTTCCAAAAACCGGGTTCCGCTTTTTGGGATCATTGTCTGCCTTCGGACCCTTGGGGGCCCGCCTTGGAAGAATGAAGCCCGCCTGCGGCTTGGCGTCGGCGCCGCGCAGATAGAGCGGCTTGGGCTTTTCGCCCGGTTCCCTGATCGAGGCCAGCCTGGCATAGGTCGCGATGTCGGCAGTGGCGGCGACCGGGCCGGTGTCGAAGGCACGGCCCGCCGCCTCGGCAATCTGCGGCGCGGCGGTGCCGACCAGGACCGCTTCGGCGTAGATTGCCATGGTCGTCGCCTCGGAAAGCGCGACTACGGAAGGTCCGTAAGCTAGCGCTAACGCTTTATCGTAGAGCGCGGCATGGATTTCCTCACGGCCGGCGTCGAGCGCGGCAAGCACCGCGCGCCCGGGAAAGCCATTTGCCCCCTCCGCCGCCAGAGCTTCCAGGGTCGTCACGCCGATCGCCGGGATTTTCAGCGCCAGCGCCAGGCCGCGCGCGGTCGAGACGCCGACACGCAGGCCGGTGAAGGAACCGGGCCCGACCGAGACGGTAATGGCGTCAAGGTCAGGATAGCCGATCCCGCCGGCTTGCAAGGCCGTTTCGATAACGGCCATCAGATGCTCGGCATGCCCCTTGCCGAGGTCGCGCACCTCGCGGCCAAGCTCCTTCCCCGCGCTTGCGTCGTAGACGCAAGCGGCGCAGAGATTGGCAGCGCAATCGATGGCGAGCAGTTTCATTTAGGCAGCTTCATACGGCCGGTTAAAGAATTGGATCGAAACACAATTCCCTCTGCCCGGCATAGGCGGCCGCCGCAAGGGCCAGGGTCGAGAAATGTTATGCGGCTTTGCTTCCACGCGCGGCGATCACGCCGTCGCGACAATGCGCAGCATGTGGTTGTCCCAGACATAGTCCGGTTCGGAGCGGATGGCGCCGGCGCCGCCGACGATCTCGCCGGCGCCGGTCGTCGCCATGAAGCCGGCACCGTCGGGCGCGAGGCCGCAGACCTCGACCAGCGATTTGGTCGCGACCACGCACCCGCTGGCGGCGTCGAGGACGGCCAGCGAATTGCCCTCCGGCGAGGTGACGGCGACGGTGCCGGTGGCGGCGTTGGCGGCGACCGAGCCGATATAATTGCGGAAGCCTGAGAGCACGTCCTGCGGCATCTCCAGGAGCTCGAGCTCCTTGCCGCGCGCGGCACGGCCGACCAGGGCCGGGCGGTCGGTCGCCGGCCCGCGATATTGGCAGCCGAACCAGACGGTGCCCGCCTGGTCGCGATCCATGTGGCGGATCGACAGCTGATGCAGCGCCGGCGGTAATTCGTGCTTTTCGATCAGGTCGCCGGTGACGCGGTCGACCAGCGTATAGGACGGCTTCATCGTCGCGATGTTGAGTTCGGCGCGGCCGAAATCGGGATGGGTTTCGATGCCACCATTAGCGATGGCTAATGTGCGGCCGTCGCCGAGCAGGAGCAACTCATGCGGGCCCATGCCGTAGGTCGGGAACTCGCCGACGCGATTGAATTTCTCCCGCGCGTCATAGACACCCACGACACCTGCCGCGCTGTCGAAATCGTTCTCCGTCGCATAGAGCAAGGCGCCGTCGGGCGAGAACACGCCATGGCCGAAGAAATGCCGGCCGGCGATGCTGGCGATGGTCAGCGGCTTGTCGCGGCCGGCATGGTCGAAGACCACGGCAAAGGTGCCGGGCTGGCGGGCAAAGACCACCGAGCGCTTCGACACCGGATCGAAAGTGACGTCGTGGCCACGGTCGGGCAGATCGACCGTGTGCAGGATTTTCCCCGCCTCGGAGAGCACGGCGGCGCCGAAGCTGCCGTCGCGCTTGACGAACGCCGTGGCAAACACCGCATCCGCGGCAAGCGTGTCGGCCCAGGCGCGCGGCGCCATCACGGCTGCGAAGCCCGCGCCCGCGGCTCGCAGGAAATCGCGGCGGTCGATGAGGGCGGTTCTCACGGCATCAATCCCCATCCAGCGACGAAAAGCCCGCGGTCAGGCCGAACTCCGCGGTCATCCTGGTGCCGATCAAGGTCGACAGGCTGGAAGTGATCAGCGCGAAATGCTCGAGCTTGCCGCGCAGCGCGGGGTCGGCGAGGGCCTTGTCGATCGGACCGGCAACGGATTTCGCTGTCGTCACGCCGTTGGCGAGCTGGATGTGGATGGACTCTGCCATCCATTGCGCATCGGCCGGCAGAGCGTCGCCGAGCCTGGAGGCTTGGAACAGCTGGTCGATGCCGGACAGATTTCCGGCCAGCGAGGCCGTCGTGTTCTGCGAGCGCCAGTAGATCGCCTGCTTCGGCTTGTCGGCATCGGGTTTCGCGCCGAGAAATCCCTTGAGCCGCACGTCGCGGATCATTTCCAGCTCGTTGATGAAGACGCCGACCAGTTCCGTCACCGCTTCGTTGCCGTCGCGGTAGAGCGGGCTCTTCGGCCCCGGATTGGCCCAGAGCGACGCAAAGCCGTCGGGCTTTTGCCAGGCGTCGCGCACCTCGCCCGCCATCGTTTCGATGTTGCCGGCAACCGCCGCGCCATAGGCGCAGCGGTAAGGATCGTCTTTCCCGGCAAGGGTTTCGGCGCCGTCGCCGTAGAGCACATATTCGAGCGCGCCTAGGCCCTGCATGGCGACGCTCTTTTGCGCCAGTTGCGCCGGATCGGTGGCGGAAGCATCCTTCGATGCGAGCGTGGCCTGCACTTGCCTCAGGCCGATGCTCTTGCGGTCCGGCCAATAGAGCATGCGCTCCAGCCGGTTGTTCTCCTTGATCGGTCCGAAGGCGATGATCTCGGCCACCGACCAGGCCTCAACGGTGCCTGAAAACGCCGAGCGCGCCGCTTCGAGGTTTTGGCCGGACGGCGTTTCGCAAAGCCGGTGCATCGCCTTGGTGAGGCCCGCCGCATGTTCGCCGAGGCTGGCGTAGGCGGGGCGGACGAAACCGTCGATGGCGCGACCGATGACATCGGAAGCCTTGACCGTGGCCGATGCCGGCAGCGCAGCTGCCAGAAGGAACGGAAGAGCAAGGGCCATGCGTTTCGACATCATAGGGACTCCAGGAATTTTATCAGCGCGTCGCGATCGGCCGCGCCGGCGCCGGCGAAACGGTCGCGCGCCTTCTGGCCCTCGCCGCCATGCCACAGGATCGCCTCGGCAAGCGTGCGGGCGCGAGCGTCATGCAGATAGAAAGCATTGCCGTTGACGGTCGCGGTGAGCCCGATGCCCCAGAGCGGCGGGGTGCGCCATTCGCTGCCGCTCGCTTCGCCAACGCGCTGCCCATCGGCAAGACCTTCGCCCATGTCGTGCAATAGGAAGTCGGAATAGGGCCAGATCAGCTGGAAGGCCTGCGCCTTGTTGGGCGTGCCGCGCATGGTGACGAATTTCGGCGTGTGGCAGGCAATGCAGCCCATCTCGTAGAGCTGTTTTTTGCCGGCCAGCACGTCAGGTTTGCCAATATTGCGCCGCGCTGGCACGGCCAGGTTCTGCGAATAGAAGGTGACGAGGTCCATCACCGGCGGCGGCGCTTCGGCCGCGCCAAGGCGTTGCTGCACCCCGTTCGGCATGGCAAGGCAATCCTTCTGCGCCTCGGTGCAATCGCCCCAATGCTTCGGCATTTCCGACGTCGAGATGCCTATATCGCCGGCAAAGGCATCGGCCGCTTGCTGGCGGATCGAGGCGGTCTGTGCCTTCCAGCCGAAGCGGCCCAAGGTCACCGCGCCACTCAACGCATCGCGCACGATGTTCGGCCGGCCCGAAATGCCGTCGCCGTCGCGGTCGTCCGGATCGGCATGGGCGAGGATATCGGCCGGCGCGATCTGCTCGATCAGGCCCAGCCCGATCATCGGCGGCGTCAGGCGCGGCGACAACGTGGTGCGCGGATCGAGCGGGCCGTAGCCGAGATTCTCGATCGTATAGCGCGGCTTGCGCAGTGAAACGACGGTGCCGTCGCCGAGCGTAACTTTTTGCTCCTGGTAATCGACGCGCATCCGGCCTTCGCCTTTGAGGCCTGGAACCGCAAGGTCCTGCAATTGCGCGCCATAGACCGGGTCCGGAAAATTCAGCAGCTTGTGGTCGGCAAGCGCTGCCTTTTCCTCGGCGCTGCCGGCGTCGCGCGCCAACCGCAGGAACATCGATGTCGATCCGGCATCGCCCTCCGGAGGACGCCCGCGGCCATCCTTCAGATGGCAGTTCTGGCAGGCGCGTTCGTTGAACAGCGGGCCGAGCCCGTCCGAAGCCTGGGTAGAGGACGGCGACGACACCCAGTTCTTGCGAAACAGCGCGTTGCCGAGCTTGAAGGTTCCTTCTTCCTCGAAGGTGATATTGGCAGAGGATTGCGAGAAGGCATCGCGGTTGGCGTCCTTGCGCGAGGTGCCGGCGCCACCCTGCATCAGCTCGAACGGCTCCGGCCTGGTGAAATCGGCCGTCGGCCTGGTGACGGCCAGAACCCGCGCCTGATCCTTCGGCGTCAGATCGGCGCGGCTTGTCGGCAGGGCGGCGGGCTCACCGGCTAAGGCCGATGCGGAAAGCATGATCGCCAGCAAAAGCCATGCTCCGCGACCAATCCGGTATCGCGGGGTCGTCTGGGACGGCAAGCGGTGAATCCCGGCCCGCCACGCGCGGCGCGAAAAATCTACGGGGCGCCGCATTCCCGCATGTCCTTACTCCGCCTCGTTGGCCGAGTCGGCATTGAGCTGGCCGTATTTTTCCTCGCCGATCGAGGCAAGCAGGTCGAGCTGCGTTTCCAGGAAATCGATATGTCCTTCTTCGTCGGTCAAAAGATCCTCGAACAGCTTCATCGAAACGAAATCGCCTTCGTCCTGGCAGATCTCGCGCGAGCGCTTGTAGGCGGTGCGCGCGTCATATTCGCCGGCGAGATCGGATTCGAGCACTTCCTTGACGTTCTGGCCGATGCGCAACGGCGCGACGGACTGCAGGTTCGGGTGGCCTTCGAGGAAGATGATGCGCGCGATCAGCCGGTCGGCGTGATGCATTTCCTCGATCGATTCCGCCCGCTCCTTCTTTGCCAGCTTGGTGTAGCCCCAATCCTCGAGCAGACGATAATGCACCCAGTACTGGTTGACGGCCCCAAGCTCCAGAAACAGGGCTTCATTAAGCCGCTCGATGACCTGCGGTTCGCCTTTCATGGGTTCTGCTCCCGTATTGGCCGCGCAAGCCTCGCACGCGATCCAGGTGTGAAACGATGTCCACGCCCCCCACCTCTGAGCGGGTGTGGTAATTCTCGGTGACCCGAATGATCGTTTCCACCACATTTGGGAAACAGCCGCAACAGCGACCGCGCTTGGCCATCGCGTGGTAGACCTTCGCGGGCACGATCAGCTGCCAGGGATCCTGATCCAGCAGGCCGACGATCGTCTGCTCGATCTCCTTTTCGGTAATGATGTTGCAATGGCAGATCAGCATCTACTTGCTCTGGCTGACGGCGCCGTTCCGGCGCCGCTTGGCTGGTTTCTCAATTGAGCATGATCTTGTCCAAAAACCGGTTTTGGGATCACGCCCGATCTTACTTGAATACCTTGTCGGGCGCGTCGAGGCTGTCGGAACCCTCGAAAGCGATCTGGTTCAGCTTGAGCGAGCCGACGGCGCGCTCGATCGACTTGGTCTGATCGATCAGGGCGTCGATCGCCGCCTGCACGGTGGCGTTGCCTTCGGTGTTGCCCTCGGCGATCTGCTGGTCATAGGCCTCGCCGGCAAGAGCACGCGCCTGGATGGCCTCCATCTTGGCGACGGTGGTGTCGAGCTTGCCCGACAGCTCTTTGTCGATCGCCGGATCGGTCGCCTTCACCATGTCGGACACTGACGGGCCCGAAACCACGGAGCCGTCGAGCCGCTTGTATCTGGCATGGTAGGCGTCGCGGATGCCGACCGCGTCATAGAGATGCGAGATGTAGGTGTTGTCGGAGAAGCAGTCGTGCTCCTCTTCCGGATCGTGCAGCAACAGGCCGAGCTTCATGCGCTCGCCGGCCAGTTCGCCATAGGAGAGCGAGCCCATGCCGGTGAAGATGATGGAGATGCCGGCATTCGCATCGCCGTCGGTGAGGTTCTTGCGCGCCGCGCCATCCTCCTTCCAGTTGCCGACCATTTCCTGCAGGTCAGACACCAGAAGGTCGCTTGCCGATTTCAGATATTCGGCGCGGCGGTCGCAATTGCCGCCCGTGCAGTTCTTGAGGTCGTAATCCGTATAAGGCCGCTCGCCCGCGCCAGGGCCGGTGCCATGCAGGTCCTGGCCCCACAGCAGGAATTCGATGGCGTGATAGCCGGTCGCGACATTGGCTTCGACGTCGCCGGCCTCCTGCAGCGTGCCGGACAGGAACTCGGGCGTCAGCTTCGAGGCATCGACCTTCTTGCCGTTGATCTCGATTTCCTTGTTGGCGATGACGTTGGCCGTATAGAGCGCGTTCTCATCCGACTCGGTGCCGTAACTCTTGGCGACATAGTCGATCAGGCCCTCATCCAGCGGCCAGGAATTCACCTTGCCTTCCCAGTCGTCGACGATCTTGTTGCCGAAGCGGTAGACTTCGGTCTGCTGGTAAGGAATGCGCGCGGCCTTCCAGGCTTCGCGCGCGGCGTTCAACGTGTCGGCCGAGGGGCTGGCGACGAGCGCATCCACCGCCTTGTCCAGCGCCTGCGCAGTGGTCAGCGAATCCTCGTATTTGGCCAAAGCGATGTCGGCATAGGTCTTGATCACCGCTTTGGCGTCCGTCTCGGCTTTCGCCGGCAACACGAACACCGCCGCCGTCAGTGCAGCCGTGGCGCAGATCGCAGCCAGCCTGCCGCCATTACGTGCCGTCATCATCCGTCTCCAGTTCTTTGGAAATTCAATAAAAGGCGTCCACCCCCGCAGAGGCATGAGCATGCCGGGAAAAATGGTGGCCGCGCCGATGCGCGGTTCGCGATAAAAAGACACCCAATTGCCTCCAATCGAAAGGGTTCAAGGCCCAGACATCAAAGGAATGCGCTTTGCGCGCAGCTCCCCATAAAGCGATGGAGACGCCGGGAGTCAACTGGTTCGGCACAAAATATTCAATTGAAACAATAGTTTAGAATTATTCTAAACTACAAATATCAACTTTTAAGCCAGGACTGCCTCGCTGGCCCGATTGACAGACAGCCATTCTGGGTGCGACCCGATCCGCGGTTCTTGCGGCGGCTGCAGACAATCGCCACCTGGCGCAAGAGGCTAGATTTGCTGACCAAAAGGATTGCGATGACGAACGGGGTTGTGATTGTCGGTGCGGGCCATGCCGGCGTGCAGGCCGCCGCCAGCCTGCGCGAAGAGGGCTATGAAGGGCCTGTCGTGCTGCTCGGCGACGAGCAGGAACTGCCCTATCACAAGCCGCCGCTCTCCAAGACCTTCATCAAGGACGCCGAGGCCAAGCCGCAGCCCTTGCGCGGCGAAGCCTTCTACACTGGCAACAACATTGATTACCGGCCGGGCGTGCGCATCGACCGCATCGATGCCCGCGCGAGCCGGTTGAATGTCGCAGGCGGTGGAACGCTTGCCTTCGACCGGCTGGTGCTTGCGACCGGCTCGCGACCGCGCCTGCTCAAGCTCGACGGCGCCGGCCTTGCCGGCGTGGTCTCCCTGCGCTCGCTGGCCGATGCGCGCCTGATCCGCGAGTTCAGCGCGCAAAGCGAAGACGTGGTCATTCTCGGCGGCGGCTTCATCGGGCTGGAGATCGCGGCGACGCTAAGGGCCGCCGGCCGCAACGTCTCCGTCGTCGAGGCGGTCGACCGGCTGCTCGGCCGCGCCGTCGCGCCGATCATCGCCGCGCATATGCGCCAGCGCCTGGAAACGATCGGCGTGCGCATCCTGACCGGCACCACCATTGCCCGCCTGGAGGGCGAAGGCGATCGCGTCTCGGCCGCGATCACGTCAGGCGGCGAACGCCTGCCAGCGCAGATGGTGATCATCGGCATCGGCGTGGTGCCCAATGTCGAACTGGCTGAAGCCGCCGGCCTGGCTACCGGCAACGGCATCCGCGTCGACCAGCATATGCAGAGCTCTATTCCCGAAATCCTCGCCATCGGCGACGCGGCCTCCTACCGGCACTGGTTCACCGGAGGCGACGTGCGGCTGGAATCGGTGCAGAACGCCACCGACCAGGCCAGGCTTGCCGCGCGCACCGTCCTCGGCCATGCCGAGCCCTTCTCGGCCGTACCGTGGTTCTGGTCGGATATCGGCGACATGAAGCTGCAGATGGTGGGCCTGACCCAAGGCGGCGATCACCATGTCGTGCTGGGCGATCTCGCCGAGAACAAGTTCTCGATCTACCACTATGCGGGCAACCGGCTGCTCGGCATCGAATCCGTCAACCGCCCGGCCGACCATATGCTTGGCCGCAAGATGCTCGGCGCCGGCTTCTCGCCGACGCCGCAAACCGTGGCAGGCGGGCCGGATGCACTGAAGGCAGCCCTTGCGGCCTTCAATCAGGACGAACCGGCGAGGGCGACGGGCTAGGACGCCACCTTCAGGCGGCCCGCGCCTCGCGGATCGAGGTCTCCAGGATATCCAGCGCCTCGGTCATGACGCCGTCCTGGATGGTGATCGGCGACAGGAAGCGGATGACGTTGCCGTAGACGCCGCAGGTGAGCAGGATGAGGCCCTTGTCCAGCGCCTTCAGCCTGACCGCGTTGGCGAACTCCGCCGAGGGCAGCCCCTTCTTCACGTCGTTGAATTCGACGGCGTTCATGAAGCCCGGACCGCGGATGTCGACGATCTCCGGCACGTCCTCGCGGATCGAAACCAGCCGCTGCTTCAGCCTGGCGCCCAGCGCATTGGCGCGGTCGCAGAGCTTTTCTTCCTCGATGACGTCGAGCACGGCGTGCGCGGCGGCAACGCCGATCGGGCTGCCGCCATAGGTGCCGCCGAGCCCGCCAGGGCCGGGCGCGTCCATGATCTCGGCGCGGCCGGTGACGGCCGACAGCGGGAAGCCGCCGGCGAGGCTCTTGGCCATGGTGGTGAGATCGGGCGCCACATCATGATGATCCATGGCGAACATCTTGCCGGTACGGGCAAAGCCGGTCTGCACCTCGTCGGCGACCAGCAGGATACCGTGCTGGTCGCAGATCTTGCGCAGTGCTGCCATGAAATCGCGCGGCGCCTCGTAGAAGCCGCCCTCGCCCTGAACCGGCTCGACGATGATGGCGGCAACGCGGCCCGGATCGACATCGGCCTTGAACAGCTTGTCGAGCGCGGCAAGCGAATCGGCGACCGACACGCCATGCAGCGCCACCGGGAACGGGGCGTGGAAGACATCGGCGGGCATGGCGCCGAATCCGACCTTATAGGGCACGACCTTGCCGGTCAGCGCCATGCCCATGAAAGTGCGGCCGTGAAAGCCGCCGGAAAAGGCGATGACCGCCTGACGGCCGGTGGCGTTGCGGGCGATCTTGATGGCGTTCTCGACCGCCTCGGCGCCGGTGGTGACGAACACGGTCTTCTTGTCGAATTTTCCGGGCAGCATGCCGTTCAGGCGCTCGGCGAGATGCACGTAGCTTTCATAAGGTACGACTTGGTGGCAGGTGTGGGTGAAGCGGTCGAGCTGCACCTTGACCGCCTCGATCACCTTCGGGTGGCGATGGCCGGTGTTGACGACGGCGATGCCGGACGAGAAGTCGATGTAACGGCGGCCTTCGACATCCCAGATTTCCGAATTCTCGGCGCGATCGGCGTAGATCTGCGTCGTCATGCCGACGCCGCGCGAGATCGACTGGTTCTTGCGTTCGGAAATGGCTGAATTCTTCATATCGTCCCTCATCGGGCATCCCTGTCCGGGATCGCACCTGTTCCGTTGATCGAAAACCTTCTGACCTTATTTCACGTTTTCCTCAAGTCGGCACGTGGCCCAGTCGATTGGGCCTAGCGGTGGGCGAAGTGCTCCTCAGCCGGCGCACCGTTCGGGCGGAATATTACGCCCTCACAAACCCCTCACTCGCCCTCAGCAAATTCCGCGTATAATCCTCGCTCACCCGATGCCCGATCAGCTGGCTTGCGGTCAGCGTCTCCACCGCCTCACCGTTCTGCATCACCATCAGCCGCTCGCACATATGGGTGATGATGGCGAGGTCGTGGCTGACCATCAGGAAGGTGAGCTTGCGGCGCCGCCGCACCTCTTCCAGCAGGTTCAGCACCTCCGCCTGCACCGAGGCGTCCAGCGCCGAGGTCGGCTCGTCGAGCAGCAGGATCGAGGGTTCCAGGATCAGCGCACGGGCGATCGCCACGCGCTGGCGCTGGCCGCCGGAGAGCTGGTGCGCGTAACGGAAGCGGAAGCCCTTGCCAAGCCCGACCTCGTCCAGCGCGCGCTCGATGCGCTTCTCGCCGTCGGCGATGCCGTGGATGGCCAATGGCTCCTGCAGCAGGCGGTCGACCGTCTGGCGCGGATGCAGCGAGCCGTAGGGATCCTGAAAGACCATCTGCACCTCGCGATAAAACGCCTTGTCGCGGGTTTTGCCGAGCGTCTTGCCATTGACGGTAACGGTGCCAGCGGAAACCGGCGCGAGGCCGGTGATGGCTCTCAGCAGCGTCGACTTGCCCGAACCGCTTTCGCCGACGAGGCCATAGGATTCGCCTTCGCTGACTTCGAGACTGACGCCCTTCAGCGCGCGAAAGCGGTCGAAGACCACCTCCAGCCCTTCGACAGTGATGGAAGCCGTCATGCCGCCCACTCCGGCTTGCGGTCGAGAACCGGCAGCGGATGGCGCTCGAAGCCGATCCTCGGCATGCAGTTGAGCAGGCCGCGCGTGTAAGGGTGCTGAGCGTCGCGCAGCTCCGAAGCCTTGATCTGCTCGACGATCTTGCCGGCATACATGACGACGACGCGGTCGCAGAAGGACGAAACCAGGCGCAGATCGTGCGAGATGAAGATCAGCCCCATGCCGCGCTCGGCGACGAGCTTGTCAAGTATCTTGAGAACGTCGAGCTGCACCGTGACGTCGAGCGCCGAGGTCGGCTCGTCGGCGATCATCAGCTCCGGTCCGGTGACCAGCATCATGGCGATCATGGCGCGCTGGCCCATGCCGCCCGAGACCTCGTGCGGGTAAAGGTCGAAGACGCGGGCCGGATCGCGGATCTGCACCGCCTGCAGCATAGCTAGAGCGCGCTCGCGCGCCTCGGCCTTGGAGACTTTTTCATGCGTGCGCAGCGTCTCGACGATCTGGCGGCCGATGGTCATGACCGGATCGAGCGAATATTTCGGATCCTGCAGGATCATGGCGATGCGGCTTCCCCGCAGCGCCCGGCGTTCACGCGGCGACATGGAAAGCAAGTCCATGCCGTCGAAGGCGAGCTTCTTCGCCGACACCTCGGCCTGCGGCGGGGTGACGCCCATGATGGCGCGGCCAGTCTGCGATTTGCCGGAGCCGCTCTCGCCGACAATGCCGAGACGCTCGCGTCCGAGTGAGAAGGAGACGCCGCGCACGGCCTGAACGAGACCGGTACGGGTCGGAAAGGTGACGCGCAGATCGTCGACTTCGAGGAGCGTGTCGCTCATTGATCGCCACTCATTGGTCGCCGCTCCGGGGGTCAAGTGCGTCGCGCAGGCCATCGCCGAGCAGGTTGAAGCCGAGGCTGACGATGAGGATGGCCGCGCCTGGGGCTGCGGCGACCCACCACTGGTCGAGGATGAAGCGGCGGCCGGACGCGATCATCGCGCCCCATTCGGGCAGCGGCGGCTGGGCACCGAGGCCGAGAAAGCCAAGGCCGGCAGCGGTCAGGATGATGCCCGCCATGTCGAGCGTGACGCGGATGATCAGCGAGGAGATGCAGAGCGGCATGATGTGGCGCAGCACGATGCGGAAGGGCGAGGCGCCCATCAATTGCACCGCCTTGATGTAGTCGGAGTTGCGCACTGTCAGCGTTTCGGCGCGGGCGATGCGCGCGTAAGGCGGCCAGGAGGTGATGGCGATCGCCAGCACGGCGTTCTCGATGCCGGGGCCGAGCGCCGCCACGAAAGCCAGCGCAAGAACCAGCTTCGGAAAGGCGAGGAAGATATCGGTGATGCGCATCAGGATCGTGTCGGTCCAGCCGCCGGCATAACCGGCGATCGTGCCGACCAGCAGGCCGATGGGCGCGGCGATAATGGCGACGAGGATCACCACATAGAGTGTCCAGCGCGCGCCGTAGACGACCCGCGAGTAGATGTCGCGGCCGAGGTCGTCGGTGCCGAACCAGTGCGCGGCGCCGGGCGGCAGCAGGCGGGCGTTCTTGAGATCACCAACGGTCGGCGAATAGGGCGTCAGCACGTCGGCAAACGCGGCGACCACCAGCAGCGCGATGATGATCAGCATACCGATCAGCGCCAAGCGATTGGCGGAGAAGCGCCGCCAGGCGACATAGGCGCGGCCGAGCCTTGCCTGCAGGCGCGAGGCCGGCCGGTCGCTGAGCAGCCATTCGCGACGGGAGAGGACAACGGAGGCGGTCATGAAGGTGACTCGTGAAGCTGTCGATCCCCACTCCGGTCTGCTTCGCAGACCACCTCTCCCCCGTTCGATGGGGGAGAAGAAAGGAGCCATGCGTTCAGCCAGCTTTTCCTCTCCCCCGGGCACGAGGAGAGGCGGCCGGAAGGGCCGAAGCGGGGGCGGTTGGCCGCGGCCAAGGTCAAAACGGCAATAGCTCTGATCATCCGGTCTTCGTCCTTGGATCGAGCAGCCGGTAGAGCAGATCGGAGAAAAGGTTGATGGCGATGAAGACCGAGCCGATGGCAATGGTGCCGCCGAGCACGGCGTTCATGTCGGCATTCTGCAGCGAGTTGGTGATGTAGAGGCCGATGCCCGGCCAGGAAAAGACGGTCTCGGTCAGCACCGAGCCTTCGAGCAGGTTGGCGTAGGAAAGCGCGATCACCGTCACCATCGGCACGGCGGCGTTGCGCAGCGCGTGGCCCCAGATGATACGCCTCTCCGACAGGCCCTTAGCGCGCGCCGCGACGATATATTCCTGCGCCAATTCGTTCAGCATGAACGAACGCGTCATGCGGCTGATATAGGCGAGCGACAGGTAGCCAAGCAGCGCGGCCGGCAGGACAATGTGGCGCCAGGCATCGTAGAAGACATCCCATTGCCCCTGGATCGCGGCGTCGAGCAGATAGAAGCCGGTGATCGGCGTGAAGGTGTATTCGTAAACGACATCGAGCCGCGCCGGGAAGGCGATCCATTGCAGCTTGGCGTAGAACAGCACCAGCCCGAGCAGCCCCAGCCAGAAGATCGGCACGGAATAGCCGATGAGGCCGACGATGCGGGCGACCTGATCGATCAGGCTGCCGCGCTTGACGGCGGCCAGCACACCAAGCGGCACGCCGATGACGGCGCCGATGAACGTGCCCAGCGTCGCCAGCTCGATGGTCGCCGGGAAAACGCGGCGGATATCGGACATCACCGGATTGGTGGTCAGCACCGACGTGCCGAAGTCGCCCCTCAGCGCAGCTTTGACATAGAGGTAGAACTGCTCGATCCAGGGCAGATCGAGGCCCATCTCGCGTCGCGTGCGCTCGACGACGGCCGTCGGCGCCCGGTCGCCCAGAACGGCCAGCACCGGATCGATCGGAATGACCCGGCCGATGAAAAAGGTCACCGCGAGCAGACCGAGATAGGTCGTCACCGCGACGACCAGGAAGCGGCCGAGCGACGACACGATGGCGACGGCGCGGGCGCTACCGCGCCCGGCCGCCGCCTGGTTTTCAGCTACGCTCACGCGCGGCGCCCGGGGTTACTGCTTCGACACCGCCCAGACGAAGTTGGTGTCGAAGCTCGGGCCGAGCTTGAAACCCTGAAGGTTCTTGCGCAGCCCCGCCACTTCCAGCTGCTGGTGGATGATGACGAAGGGGCTGGTGTCCATGATCTTCTGCTGCAGATCCTTGTACATATCGGCGCGCTTAGCCGCATCCTTCTCCAGCAATGCCGCCTCGGTTTCCTTGGTCAGGTCAGGAATGTCCCAGGCATTGCGCCAAGCCAGCGTCTTGATCTTGGCATTGTCGGAATTGTCCGGGTTCGAGGCAAAGGTTTGGGCGTTGGAGTTCGGATCAAAATAGTCCTGGCCCCAGTTGCCGATGTAAATATCGTGGTTGCGGGCACGGTATTTGGTCAGCGTCTGCTTACCATCGCCCGGAATGATCTCCAGCCTGATGCCGGCCTGGCCGAGCGTCTGCTGGATCGATTCCGCCATGCCGGTGGTCGGCTGGCCGGTGCGCACGTCCATCGTTACCTTGAAGCCATCAGGCACCCCGGCTTTGGCCAGAAGCTCCTTGGCCTTAGCGACGTCGAGCTTGAAGGGATTGTCATCGATGGCGCCGAGGTCGCCCTTGGGCAGGAAGGACTGATGGATCTCGCCGATACCCTTGAGGATGGTGGTGCTCAACGCGTCGTAATCGACCAGATATTTGAACGCCTGCCGAACCTCGGGTTTGGCGAGCGTCGGGTTCTTCTGGTTGAGGCTGATGTAGTAGACGGTGCCTTTCGGCGCGCTGGTGGTGGTGAGATCGGCGTTCTTGGCGATGGCGTCGAGATCGTTCGGCTCGAGATTGCGGGCAACGTCGATATCGCCGGCTTCAAGCGCCAGGCGCTGCGCCGAGCTTTCCTTCATGTTGCGGTAGATGACGCGGGCGAGCTTGGCCTTCTCGCCATTGTAATTGTCGTTGCGCTCCAGCACGACGGCCTCGTTGGCGCGCCACTCGCGCAGCTTGTAGGGGCCCGAGCCGGCATAGCCGGTCTTCAGCCAGGCATTGCCGAAGTCGTTGTCCCATTTGTAGTCGGCGCTCGGCTTGACGGCGGCGACATGTTCCTTGACCAGCTTCGCATCGACGACCGACGCAACGGTGGCCGACAGACAGTTGAGCACGAAGCTCGGCGCATAGGCCTTGTCGACCACGAACTGGAAGGTGCTGTCGTCGACGGCCTTGGCCTTTTCGGTGACATTGTCGCCGGTGATGCCGAACTGGTTGATGATGAAAGCGGGGCTCTTGTCGAGCTTGATGGCGCGTTCGAAGGAATAGGCGACATCGGCCGCGGTGATCGGATTGCCGGATGCGAATTTCATGCCGGGCTTCAGCTTGAAAGTGTAGGTCAGTCCGTCATCGGAAACGGTCCAGCTCTCGGCAAGGTCGCCCTTGACCTTGGAGGTGTCGCTGAGGTCGAGCCGGACCAGCAGATCATAGGTGTTGCCGGTGACTTCGGCCGTCGACAACTCGAACGCTTCGCCGGGGTCCATCGAGATGATGTCGTCGATGGCAAAGCCCTCGACCAGCGTATCGGCGGGCGTGACCGCGAAAGCGGGCGCTACGAGCAGCGCGGACAGCGCGGCGCCCGCAAGCAAGGCGCGCGAGCGGAGGGCAAATTTTTCCAGCATCATGGTGATCGTTCCCTGTCTTGTTGACCTGAGTTCCCGGCTCAGGGCTGTATTGTTCTTTGCAAGGCCGGCTGCGGCTTTGACCGCTTACCGTCGTGTTTTTTGTCCAGTTGGTCAACACCCTATTCAGCGGTTCTCGAACCGGCAACGGACATTTTGCGAGACGCTATATCGGGGGACCAGACGAGCCGCAAGAGTCGACCCATGCGCCGGCTAATTGAAGCCGCTAGTCCGCAAAAAATTATCAGGTCCGTCCATTGGGACGGCAGCCGCTATTTCAACTGCGCGACCAAACCCGCATCGGGAAAGCAGGTGGCGGGCTTGCCGTTCTTTGCCTGCCAGACGCCGATCGAACGGCGGGTCTTGAAGCCGGGCAGGCCGTCGGCGCTGCCGACATCGTAGCCCTTGTCCTCCAGCGCCCGCTGCAGAGCGGCGATATCGGAGCGGTGGAGATCGCCGATCGCGCCCCAGCCGCCGACAAAGGCGGCGTCGCCCTTGGCGATGCGGTCGGCGGCATGGCCGATGAACAGGCCGTAGAGATCGCTGTTGTTGTATTGCTTCAGCACATAGAAGTTCGGCGTGACGACGAAGGCCGGACCGCTGCGCCCGGCCGGCATCAGCAGGAAACCCTCGGCCTTCAATTCGCTCGCCGCAAACGCCTTGCCGTCGACGCGCCTGATGCCCATTGTAACCCAATCGGCGATCTTCTTGCCCTGGTCGGGTCCTTCGAGAGAGCAGGAGATATTTGCTGGAACCGTCACCTCGGTCCCCCAGCCGCGCCCCCGCACCCAGCCGTAATGGACGAGGTAGTTGGCGATCGAAGCGAGCACGTCGGGCGTCGAGTTCCAGATGTCGGGCCGGCCGTCGCCATCGAAGTCGACGGCGTGCTTCAAGAAGGAGGTCGGCATGAATTGCGGCTGGCCGAGCGCGCCGGCCCAGGACGATTTCATCGAATTGACCGGCGCCAGTCCGCGCTCAACGATTTCGAGCGCCGCCAGCACCTCGGTGCGGAAGAAATCCTTCTTCGTCGACATGAACGCCTTGGTGCCCAGCACCTCGAAAGCGTCGTAAGGCATCTTGGCCGCGCCGAAGCCGGTCTCGCGACCCCAGATCGCCAGCACGATCTCGCCCGGCACGCCGTAGCGCTTCTCGATCAGCCCGAGCACCCGGGCGTTGGCGCCCTCGCGTGTGCGCCCGCCCGAGGTGACGGCGCGGATGATCTTCTCGCCGAAATAGTCGGCAGGTGGGCCGAACTCGGCCTGGTGCTGCTTCTGCGGCGTCGTCGGCTTCTCGCCGGGCATGACGAGATCGGGCAGTTTCAGGTTCGGCTTCACGCCGAGGAAGGCCTCGTCGAAGGTCTTCTTGGAGATGCCTTTGGACTTGGCTTCGGGCCAGAGGTCGGTTTGAAGCCAGGCCTGGAACTGGTCATCGATGGGGGCGGCGTGGGAGGGGGTCGAAACGCCGAGAGCTATGACGATTACAACGAAAATCGTGACGGCCAATCCGTAGAAGCCGCGTTGCTTCGCGCCCCCCTCTGTCCTGCCGGACATCTCCCCCTCTAGGGGGGAGATCAGATGCCGCGCAGGCTTTCGCCAATCGCCAACGTGGGGAGAAAAGCACCGGCGAAGAAACTGCCAATCTCCCCCCTTGCGGGGGAGATGCCCGGTAGGGCAGAGGGGGGTGTGACAGAGTGTGACCTTTCCAGGAAAAACGCCTGTCACCAATACCTCCCCCTCAAAACGCCGTCCTCGATCGTAGCGCCGCGGCCAGCGTGCCTTCATCGAGGTAATCGAGCTCACCGCCCACCGGCACGCCGTGCGCGAGCCGCGTCACCTTGACCTCGAACCCCGACAGTTGGTCGGTCAAATAATGCGCCGTCGTCTGTCCCTCGACCGTGGCGTTGACGGCAAGGATGACTTCCTTCACCTCGCCGCCGGCGATCCGGTCGACCAGCGAGCGGATGTTGAGCTGGTCGGGGCCGATGCCGTCGAGCGGCGACAGCGTGCCGCCGAGCACATGGTAGCGCACGTTCATCGCCGCCGCGCGCTCGAGCGCCCAAAGGTCCGAGACGTCCTCGACGACGATCAGTGTGCCGGCGTCGCGGCGCGGATCGGTGCAGATCATGCAAGGATCGGAGGTATCGACATTGCCGCAGGTCGAGCAAATGCGCACCTTGTCGACCGCCTCGCCCATCGCGGCGGCCAAAGGCTCGAGCAGCTGTTCCTTCTTCTTGATGAGATGAAGCGCGGCACGCCGCGCCGAGCGCGGCCCTAGCCCCGGCACCTTGGCCAGGAGCTGGATCAGGCGTTCGATTTCCGGACCGGCGATTCTCTTCGACATCGCCCTGATCTAGAGCAATTCCAGGAAAAGTGCGAAGCGGTTTTCCGTCCGGAATTGCGTGCAAGCGAAAAGATGGATCAGTTCGCCGTTTCTTGAAACGGTGGACTGATCCAGGATTTTTCAGAGCGGTTTGGAACAGCCAGCAAGGGCACAGGGCCCGCCATCCTGCCATGGCGGGCCCAGCCACGGATGAAATGGGCTTCAGTTGGTTTCGAGCGGCCGATCCTGGCTGGCGATCATCGCGCCGATGGCATCGGTATTCTCAGGCGTCGACTGGAAGCCCATCGACGCTTCCTGCGGCGCGCTGGGCACCGAAGAGATGTAGCGGCCCTTGAGCGTGCCGCCAAAACGCGAGGCGTCCGGCTCGGCCATCGGCTCCTGCATCGCCACGACCGTCGGCTTCTGCGCGAGGCGGCCGGATTTCTGCGAGGGGGCAGCAGCGGCGGTCACATAGGTCGCTTCGGCCGGAACGATTGCCGCCTTGGCCGGAAGCGTCGGTTCGGCCGCATTCATCGCGGCCTGCTTGGCCGGATCCGGCCGCACGATCGTCTTGACCACCGGCTCGGCGGAAGCCACCAGCACGGGCGCGGCAGGGTCGATCTTCTGCTGTTTGTCGGAGGCCATGGCGACCATCGGCTCGTCCGGCAGCGGCTGCCAGTTGCGGCCGCGCTTCTCGTAGAAGGCGTTGCCGCCGGCCACCATGGTGTAATGCATGTTCTTGTAGGGGAAGCGCAGGCCGGCGGTGTGGAAATACATCGTGTTCTTGAGCTTGGCCTTGCGTTCGCCTCTCAGCACCGCATCGGCCGCCTCCTCGACATCCGGCAGAGCCTTCGAGTTCATCGGCCGAGTCATGACGCCCGGAGCAAACTGGCCCGGCTCGCCGACAACCTGACAGATGGTGTTGCCGTGCTGGCCCGAGCGAAGACGGTTCATGACGACCGTGCCGACCGCGATCATGCCGTCGCGGCTCGACCTGTTGGACTCGAAGAACATTGCCCTTTGCAAGCATTCCTTGTCCTTCAGCGAGTGGCCGGAGGAACGCGTGAGGAAGCTCGGCGTAAGGGCGTCGGTCAGACCCGACACCGACATGCCATGGGAGGAAGTGGTCTGGCTGCAACCGGCCAGGAGCAAGGGGGAAGTGACGATGCCGATAAGCAGCAGCGGCGTCTTCCATCGCGTCGCGATCACCAAAAAAGCCTCATGTCCAGATGCCAGCCCGCCCCGAGATGTGGCAAGAATGAGACTCTTTCAGGCAAAAAGATGGCTAGAAGGTTAGCAACTTCTGGACTTGGGTAAAACTTTATGAATGCCGCGAAATGCGCCCGTGAGCATTGCCGGCAAATGGTTAATATTGCAGCCCGGACTCAATTTCCGTTCATAATCAATTAACTGGCGGGCACCGCCTCAGAACGGCAATTTCATTCCGGGCGGGATCGGCAAGCCTGCCGTGAGCGCCTTGGTCTTCTCCTGCATCACCTGCTCCACCTTATTTTTGGCGTCATTGTGGGCGGCAAGGATCAGGTCCTCGAGGATCTCGGCTTCGTCCGCCTTGATCAAAGACGGATCGATCTTCAGCGCCTTCATTTCGAACTTGCCGGTCAGCGTGATGCTGACCAGGCCGCCGCCGGCCTGGCCGGTGGCTTCGAGTGTGGCGATCTCGTCCTGCATGGCCTGGAACTTGGCCTGCATTTCCTTCGCCTTGCCCATCAGGCCGAGAAGATCTTTCATCGGGTGGTCCTCTAAGATTGTTTCAGATTTCGTCGTCGTCGGCCGCAGGCTCGACCGGCACTTCGGCTTCCGCTTCTTCCACGTCCGGCACGTCCGGAATGCGCACGTCGATAATCTTGGCGCCGGGGAAGCGGGCGAGGATGGCCGCGACGGTGGGATCGCTCTTGGCGTCGGAGAAGGCATTCTCGCGCTTCGTCGTCTCCATCTCGGCCAATGTCTGGCCGCCCTCCTCCTTCGACAGCGATACCAGCCAGTTGCGGCCGGTCCAGGCGCGCAGCTTGGAGGTCAGGTCGTTGAGCAGCATCTTGGGCGCGTCGTCGGTCAGCGCCACGTCGAGACGGCCGGGCTCGATGCGTACCGGCCGGACGCAGCGTTTCAGGAGTACCTTGAAGGCCATGTCGCGATTGGCATCGGCAAGCGCGACGATGTCGGCCAGCGATTTGACCGGAACGATAGGGGTTTCGACAACCGGCTCCGGTGCTGGGACAAACGCAGCCGGCGCGGGCTGCGCTTCGACCAGGCGCATGGTCTGCGCACCGCCATTTGAACCGGGCATTCGGGTCTGCGCGACAGCACTTGCGCCGCCGCCATTGCCGACCGGTGCGCCATTGGCGCGCGGCGCGCCATTCGGCAGCGGCCCCGCGCCTTCCAGCGATTTCAGCGCCTCGTCCAGCGTCGGCAGGTCGGCCGCATGCGCCAGCCTGATCAGCACCATTTCGCCGGCGCTGACGGGGCGGTTGGAGGACTGCACCTCGGGAATGCCTTTGAGCAGCATCTGCCAGGTCCGCGACAGCACGCGCACCGAAAGCGTGCCGGCGAATTCGGCGCCGCGCCGGCGCTCGTCCTCGGAAAGCGAAGCATCGTCGGCTGCCGCCGGCACGAAGCGCAGGCGGGTGACGAGGTGGTTGAACTCAGCAAGATCGGTAAGCACGGCGGCCGGATCGGCGCCGGTGTCGTATTGCGCGCGGAATTCGGCCAAGGCCGCCGCGACATCGCCCTTCATGACGTGCTCGAACAGGTCGATGATGCGGGCGCGGTCGGCGAGGCCCAGCATGGCGCGCACCGCGTCTGCGCTGACCGTGCCGCTGCCATGGGCGATCGCCTGGTCGAGGATGGAGAGCGAATCACGCGCCGAGCCTTCGGCGGCCCGCGCGATCATGGCCAGGGCCTCGTCATCGACGGAAATGCCTTCCTTGGCCGCGATCGAGGCCAGATGCCCGACCAGCGCGCCGGCATCGATGCGCCTTAGGTCGAAACGCTGGCAGCGCGACAGGACCGTGATCGGCACCTTGCGGATCTCGGTGGTGGCGAAGATGAATTTGACGTGCGGCGGCGGCTCTTCCAGCGTTTTCAGCAGGCCGTTGAAAGCCTGGGTGGAGAGCATGTGCACTTCGTCGATGATGTAGACCTTGTAACGAGCCGAGACGGGCGCGTAACGGACGCGGTCGATGATGTCCCTGATGTCGTCGATGCCGGTGTGCGAGGCGGCGTCCATCTCGATGACGTCAACATGGCGGCCTTCCATGATCGCCTGGCAATGCTCGCCGGGGATCGAAAGGTCGACGGAGGGTTGGTCGACGGTCGCGGTCTTGTAGTTCAGGGCCCGCGCGAGGATGCGTGCGGTCGTCGTCTTGCCGACGCCGCGCACGCCGGTCAGCATCCAGGCCTGGGCAATGCGGCCGGTGGCAAAGGCGTTGGTCAGCGTGCGGACCATCGGCTCCTGGCCGACCAGCTCGGAGAAATTCGAAGGGCGGTATTTGCGCGCTAGGACACGATAGGCGCCGGCCTTACCGGTCTCCAGGCTTTCCGTCCCCAAGTTTCCGGCTTCGCTCATTCGCCGTCAAAAGCTCCCAGGACCGCGACGGAAGGCGGCCGATTCCTGCGCATAGTCTCGCCCGCACGGCTTGGCGCCGTCAATGTCGCGGGAGAAAGGCGAAGAGGTGGGAGGCTGGAACAATGACCCGTTCCGGGCTCGTTAGGGCTGCTTCCTTCCGGACCTGACCCGGTTGGCGAGTGGATCGTCCACCACCAACCTCCCGGGCTCCATATCGGCAATTCGGCGGCGAAATGCAAGGGCCGAGCCGGAACCCGCAACCGCATCGGGGGCGGAAAGTCCTTCAAATCGATAACAGCGGTCAATGAATCGCTTGCAGCCACCTTGCCGCCGCTCTAGCGTTCCGGGTTTGGAAAATGCTTACAACAAAAGTGAAGGAAATGCCCATGCTGCCTGGCCTCGAGGCCGGATTCACGCTGGACGCCCGGCTGGAGGCGGACAGCGAGCAGCTTATGTGGCTTGGCCTTTGCGAGCTCAGGCTGATGAACGACCGCCGCTGGCCATGGCTGGTGCTGGTGCCGCAGCGGCCCGGCGTGGAAGAAATCCACGAAATGACGCCGCTCGACCAGACGATGCTGACCTTCGAGACCAATATGGTGGCGCAGGCGCTGAAGCGGGTGACCGGCTGCACCAAGATCAACACCGGCGCGCTCGGCAACATCGTGCGCCAGCTGCATGTTCACGTCGTCGCCCGCTCAGAGGGCGATCCCGGCTGGCCGGGACCGGTCTGGGGCCACGGCATACGCGAGCCCTACGAGCGCTCCGACATCAGGCGGTTTGCCGAAACGATCAAGGCGGCGCTATAAGCTGAGCGTTGTCCATTCAGCGCCCCTTGTGTTCCTCAGCCCGCCCGAGTCCCCATGAGCTTTCGCCTGTTTGACGCGCCCTTGCGCGAACCGAGCCAATTCGTCGGTTTCGCCGGCAACCGGATCGACCGTCAATCCGAGAACCGGGCCGACGATGCGGTCGAGAAGGCGCTTGCCGACCGGACCGCGCGGCTGATGCTGATGCATGCCGGCCGGCTCTACCTCAAATTGGAGGACGGCACGTTCGACCCATGGTTCAAGGCGGATGAAAGCCAAGGCTTCGAGGCTTCGCTCGGCCAGGGCGTGCTGCTCGGCCTTTCGGAAGAAGGCCCTGTGCTCGCGGTGCCCGCCGGCGTCGAGCCGGAAAAGCTGCCCGAAACGATCAAGGCGATCGACTACCGCTCGGTCTATATGCAGGGGCTGATCGACGAGGCCGCCGCCGGCGCGCTGGCGCAAGGGGCGGCGCTTCTTGCCTGGCACGCCAGCCACGCCTTCTGCTCGAAATGCGGCAACCGCTCGGAGATGCGCGCCGGCGGTTACCGGCGCCATTGCCCTTCCTGCGGCACCGACCATTTTCCGCGCACCGACCCGGTGGCGATCATGCTGACGGTGACGCGCGAAAAATGCCTGCTGGGGCGCGGCAGGCATTTCGCGCCGGGCATGTATTCGGCGCTTGCCGGCTTCATCGAGCCGGGCGAAACAATCGAGGCGGCGGTAAGGCGCGAGACGCTCGAAGAGGCCGGCATCCGGCTCGGCCGCGTCGTCTACCATGCCAGCCAGCCCTGGCCGTTCCCTTATTCGTTGATGATCGGCTGCTTCGGCGAGCCACTCAACGAGAATATCCAGGCCGACCTCAACGAGCTCGAGGATTGCCGCTGGTTCTTCCGCGACGAGGTGCGCACCATGCTGGACAGGCAGCATGCCGACGGCCTGATTACACCGCCGAAAGGGGCAATCGCCCATCACCTCATCCGCGCCTGGGTCGACAGCGAATAGGAGCAGAAGAATGATCCGCCACACCGTCGTGTTCACTTTGAAGCATCCGCTGCAGTCGCTGGAAACCAAGCGTTTCCTGCACGACGCCAAGAAGATCCTGACCGGGATCAAGGGCGTCACGCATTTCGAGCAGCTGCGGCAGGTGAGCCCGAAGAACGACTACCAGTTCGGCTTCTCGATGGAGTTCGCCGATCAGGCGGCCTACACGCGCTACAACGAGCACCCCGACCATGTCGCCTTCGTGCGCGACCGCTGGGTGCCCGAGGTCGAGAAGTTTTTGGAGATCGACTACGTGCCGTTGGGGTTCGGCTGAGCAAGAACGGCTCCAGCGCTAATATCGATGTTCGACCGTTCGGCCAGAGCGCTGCCCCTACTGTCCCTTTCCGTGGCGTTGACGACTGGCGAAATCGCCGATGAGAGCGCCCCTCTCCCCGTCACTATACTGGGAGAGGATGCCGGCAGGCAGGTGAGGGGCGGCGCAGACGCTAGATAAGTATGGTCGGGGCGTCGGGCCTCGACTCGGATCCATTGACAATCGAAGTCGGTGCCGCCCCTCATCGCCCTGCCGGCCCCTTCCTTTGACGTGCGCGCAATCTAATCCGCTACCTTCCACTGCTCGCGCGAGGCGCTCGCCGGATAAACGCCGAGAATGCGCATTTCGCGCGAGAAGAAGCGCAGCTCGTCTAGCGCCAGCTTGACCAGTGGGTCGTCCGGGTGGCCCTCGATGTCGGCGTAGAACAGCGTCGCGGTGAAGGCGCCTAGTTGGTAGCTCTCCAACTTGGTCATGTTGATGCCGTTGGTGGCGAAGCCGCCCATGGCCTTGTAGAGCGCGGCCGGCACGTTGCGGACACGGAAGATGAAGGTGGTCATCATCTTGGCGTCCGGCGCGGGGCGCTCCACCCATTGCTTGTTCTTGGTCAGCACGACGAAGCGGGTGACGTTGGAATCGGTGTCCTCGACATTCTTCTCGATGATGTCGAGCCCATAGAGCTCGGCGGCTAAAGCCGGAGCCAGCGCGGCCATGGTGCGGTCCCTGACCTCCGACACCATCTTGGCCGAACCCGCCGTGTCGCCGGCGATCACCGGCTTCCAGCCGTTCTTGCGGATATATTTGCGGCACTGGCCGAGCGCGTGGATATGGCTGTGGACGGTCCTGATCTCTTCGCGCTTCACGCCTGGCAGCACCATGAGCTGGAAGTGGATCGGCAGGAAATATTCGCCGACGATGTGCAGCTTCGATTCCGGCAGGAGATGGTGGATGTCGGCGACGCGGCCGGCGATGGTGTTCTCGATCGGAATCATGGCGAGATCGGCCTTGCCGGTCTCGACCGCGTTGAAGGCGTCCTCGAAGGTCGGGCACGGCAACGGCTCCATCGTGGGAAACATGTTGCGGCAGGCCGTGTCGGAATTGGCGCCGGGCTCGCCCTGGAAGGAAATTCTGTTGGTCTTTTCAGGCATGCTCATGTCTCATTTTGAAAGGATTTGCCTGGCGCGTTCGAGATCGTGCGGCGTGTCGACGCCGAGCGGCAGCGATTTGACGATCTCGGCGTCGATGCGCATGCCGGCTTCCAGCGCGCGCAACTGTTCCAGCCGCTCGCGCCGCTCGAGCGGCGACGGCCTGAGCGCCACAAAGCGTTCCAGCGCCGCGCGGCGATAGGCATAGAGGCCGATATGATGGTAGAGCGGCCCCTCGCCCCAGGGCGCGGTGGCGCGGGTGAAATAGAGCGCTTTCAGCCGTGTCGACGACAGCGGCGAGCCGACGATCTTGACGACATTGGGATTGATCTTCTCCTCGTCGCGCACGATCTCGACGCCGAGCGTGGCGATATCGACCGATTTGTCCTCAAACGGCCGCAGCGATGCGCCGATGATCTCGGGGTCGATGATCGGCAGGTCGCCCTGGACGTTGACGATCGTTTCCACCCGTTTTTCGGGGTCGAGCGCCGTCAGCGCCTCGAAGATGCGGTCGGAGCCCGATTCGTGGCCCGCGCGGGTCATGACAGCCTCGAAACCATGCGCCCGCACGGCCTGCGCGACGGCTTCGGTGTCGGTCGCCACCACCACGCGGCCAAGCCCGGCCTCGGCGGCGCGACGGGCGACATGGACGATCATCGGCGCGCCCGCAATGTCGGCCAGCGGCTTGCCCGGCAGACGCGTCGAGGCCATGCGGGCGGGGATCAGGATCAAGGTCGACATCGGATTTTTGGGCAGCCGAAAAAAGCGGATGGAAAAGTGGCAAAAGGTCTCACTGGAAGCGCCCTTATAGGTGTTGCAACGCCAGAGCAAAAGACCTAGTTTCCGCCCGGTTTGACTGGCCTTTCAGGGCAGTTCGCGATACCGACGGACGGAGTGGACGGGACGGTCCGCCGGAAAAGGGAGCAAGGGGCGTATGGATTCCAACGAAGTCAACAAGCTGCTCGGCGGATTTCTGGGAACCTGCTTCATCGTCTTTTCAATAGGCATCGTCTCCGACGGGCTGTTCGCCTCGCCGGCGCCCGAAAAGCCCGGCTTCGCCATCGAAGCGCAGGAGCCGACCGAAGGCGGCCCGGCCGCGCCTGCCGCAGCGGAAAAGCCAATCGCCGACCTGCTTGCCACCGCCAATGCCGAAGCCGGCGCCGCCATCTTCAAGAAGTGCCAGGCCTGCCATTCCGGCGAGAAGGGCGGCCCGAACAAGGTCGGTCCGGATCTCTGGGACGTCGTCGACCGCCCCGTCGCCGAGCATGAAGGCTTCGCCTATTCGGCCGGCATGAAGGATTTCTCCAAGGGCGGCCAGGAGCATTGGACCTATGAGAACCTCAACCACTTCATCACCGCGCCCAAGAAGTTCGTGAAGGGCACAGCGATGGGCTTTGCCGGCCTGCCGAAGGAAGAAGACCGCGCCAACGTGATCGCCTATCTGCGCACGCTGTCGGACAATCCGAAGCCGCTGCCGCAGCCGGGCGCTTCGGCCGAAGCCAAGCCCGCCGAAGGCGCCAAGCCGGCGGAAAGTGCCGCACCCGCGAAGCCTGCGGAAGGCGGCGCCGCGCCGGCCAAGCCCGCGGCGCCCGCCCAATAAACAATTTGTCATAGAGACTTCCTTGGAAAAGCCGGGTTCGTCCCGGCTTTTCTGTTAGGAAAGCTGCATGAACCGCGACAAAGGCGGCACTTGCGGTTTCCACCGGCGTCAAATGATCTAGATTGCGGGTGGGCAGAGCAATTCCAGGAAAGCGGAACCGGGTTTTCCGTCCGGAATTGCGTCGAAACAAAGCGATAGAGCGGCCGTCGTTCCCATGAAACGATAAACGCTCCAGGGCTCGCGACGAGGAGAACGCATGAAGGTTGGCCGCTTCCGCACGCTTTTCGCATCGGCGTTCGCGCTCGCCTTCGCCGCCAGCCTCCAGGCCGGCTTCGCCGATGAATGGCACACGACCTCCTCGCTGGTCGGACCTTCAAAATACGGCGATAATTTCCAGCGCTACGACTACGTCAATCCGGATGCACCAAAGGGCGGAACCTACAACTCCGTGGTTACCGGCACCTTCGACAGCTTCAATCCCTACATCGTGCAAGGATCGCCAGCCTCCGGCTTCGCGCAGTTCGGCGGCGGCCTGCTTTACGACACACTGATGGAGCAGGCTACCGACGAGGGCGACACTTACCACGCGCTGATCGCGGAGGCCTATAAATACCCGTCGGACTATTCGTCGGTCACTTACCGGCTCAACCCTCACGCGAAATGGCATGACGGCCAGCCGATCACCGTCGACGACGTGGTCTGGTCGTTCCAGGTGCTCAAGACAAACAGCCCGATGTACAACCGCTATTTTGAGAACGTGACCGAGGCGGTCGCGGTCTCGAACCGTGAGGTCGAGTTCCATTTCAACCAGAAGGGCAACCGCGAATTGCCCAAGATCATCGGCGACCTCGTCGTGCTGCCGAAGCACTGGTGGGAAGGCACCGATGCCAGCGGCAAGAAGCGCGACATCACTAGGCCGACGCTGGAGCCGCCGCTGGGCTCTGCCGCCTACAAGATCGCCAGCTTCAAGCCGGGAACCGAGATCGTCTGGCAGCGCGTGCCCGATTATTGGGGCGCCAAGCTGCCGGTGAAGATCGGCCGCGAGAATTTCGATACCCAACGCTTCACCTATATCCTCGACGACAACGCCTCCTGGCAGGCCTTCACCAAGGGCGGGCTCGACGACATCAAGCCGGAAAACAGCTCTCGGCGATGGAATACGGCGTATAATTTTCCGGCGGTGAGCGCCGGCGACGTGGTCAAGCAGGTGTTCAAGACCACCTCGCCGGAACCCATGCAGGCCTTCATACTCAACCAGAGACGACCGCTGTTCCAGGACCGGCTGGTGCGTGCCGCGCTGACTTATCCCTTCGACTTCGAAACGATGAACCGCACGCTGTTCTACAATTCGAACACGCGCACCCATAGCTATTTCCAGGGCACGGAGTTGGCGTCGAGCGGACTGCCGCAGGGCAAGGAGCTGGAAATTCTCGAAAAATACCGCGACAAGCTCCCGCCCGAGTTGTTCACGCAAGAGTTCAAGCTGCCGGTCTACGATTCGCCGCAGGCGGAACGGAAATATCTGAAGCAGGCGGTCGACCTGTTCGCCCAAGCTGGCTGGGTGATCAAGGGCGGCAAAATGGTGAACGCCAAGACCGGCGCGCCCTTCAAATTCGAGATCCTCGGCTGGAACGACACCGACCAGGTCATCGCTAGCCCCTGGATAGCCAATCTGCGCAAGATCGGCGTCGATGCGACGCTGCGGATCATCGACCAGACGCAGTACATCAACCGCGTCAACAATTTCGACTACGACGTCGTCACCAGCATACTCCAGCAATCCGGATCGCCTGGGAACGAGCAGCGCGACTTCTGGAGCTCGAAGGCGGCGGATACGCCGGGATCGCGCAACTATGCCGGCATCAAGAACCCGGTCGTCGACGCGCTGGTTGACCGCATCATCTTCGCAACCGACCGCGATGATCTCGTCGCCACCACCCACGCGCTCGATCGGGTGCTGCTGTGGAATTACTATACCGTGCCGCAATACTACCGCGCGGTGGTTTGGCTCGCCTACTGGAACAAGTTCGGCATGCCGGAGAAGCAACCTAGCTACCGGGGCGCCGATATCGATTCCTGGTGGATCGACCCCGAGAAGGAAAAGGCGCTGGCCGCCAAGTACAAAGGCGTCAATTGATGGGGTGGCGGACTTTGCTTCCTCGCCGCGACTTCCTGGCGCTCGGCGCCGCAGCCACTGCCGCCGCGTTGCTGCCCGGCCGGGCTTTTGCCGAGACCCCGACCGGCGTCAAATTGCATGGCCTTTCGGCCTTCGGCGACCTGAAATACAAGCCCGATTTCACGCATTTCGACTATGTCAATGTCGACGCGCCCAAGGGCGGCCAGATGAATTTCGCGCCGCCGAACGCCACCTTGAATCAGAGTTTCCTGACCTTCAACACGTTGAATTCCCTGGTGCTGAAAGGCGATTCGCCGCCGCGCACCGAACTCTGCTTCGATTCGCTGATGACAAGCGCGCTCGACGAGCCGGACGCGGTCTACGGCCTGCTTGCCGAGTCGGTTACCTTGTCGGCCGACCGCAACGGTTTCCGCTTCACCCTGCGACCGCAAGCGCGCTTCCACGATGGCACGCCGCTGACGGCCGACGATGTCGCCTTCGCATTGAAGCTGTACAAGAACCAGGGACATCCCAATCTGTCCAAGGCATTGCGCTATATGACGGATGCGATTGCCACGGACGCCGTCACACTCGACCTCACCTTCAACGGCGAGCAATCCGCGCAGAACATCCTTGCGGTCGTGGCAATGCCGATTGTGTCAAAGGCCTACTATACGGCCAATACATTCGACGCCTCGACAATGACGCCGCCGCTCGGTTCCGGGCCTTACAAGGTGGGACGAGTGGTGGCCGGGCAGACCGTCGAATATGACCGCGTCGCGGACTATTGGGGCCGCGATCTGGCCGTGAACCGCGGCCTCAACAATTTCGACCGCATCCGGATCGACTTCTATCTCGATCGCCAGGCGGCGTTCGAAGCGTTCAAGAAAGGCGACACGCATTTTCGCGAGGAATTCACCTCGCGGGTATGGGCGACCGGTTATGATTTCCCCGCGTTAAAGGACGGCAAGGTCGTCAAGCGGGAGTTTTCCGGCGAGAAGTCGCCGGACATGCAGGCCGCCGCGCTGAACCAGCGCCGTCCGCAATTCCGCGATGCGCGCGTGAGGCGAGCGATCGCCAATTGCTTTGATTTCGAATGGATCAGGCGCGCTTTGTTCTTCGGCTCGTATGAGCGCTCGCAATCGAATTTCGAACGGTCGGACTACAAGGCCGAAGGACTGCCCTCGCCCGAGGAACTGGCCCTGCTGGAGCCTTTTCGGAAAGAATTGCCGCCGGAGACGTTCGGCGAACCGGTGATGCAGCCCACCTCCGACGGTTCAGGCCATGACCGCAAACTGCTGGGCGCGGCTTCGAGACTGCTTGCCGAAGCCGGCTGGAAGCGAGCAGGCAACTTCGTCGTCAACGAGAAGGGCGAGCGGCTGCAGGTGGAAATGCTGGCTGAGGATGACGGCCTCGTGCGCCTTTTCACACCATGGGCCGAGAATATGAAGGCCGTCGGGATCGACGCCTCGATCCGGCAGGTCGATGCGACGCAATATGAACAGAGGCAAAGCGATTTCGACTTCGACTTCAACGTGCTCCACTGGTCGATAGGGGCAACGCCCACAGCCGACGGCCTGGAGATGCTCTACGACTCCCGGATGGCGAAAATCCCGGGACAGCGCAACTATCCAGGCACCGAGAGCAAGGCCATCGACGCACTGATAGTGGCGGCAGGCAAGGCAAAAAGCCGAACAGAACTCGTCACGGCGCTTAGAGCGCTCGACCGGGTCTTGCGCGCGCGGCTAGACTGGATTCCAACATACTATCTCGCGAATCACCGCGTCGCCTACTGGGACATGTTCGGCTTTCCCGAGCAAAAGCCCGATTTCGGCTTTCCGGTCGAAACGACGTGGTGGTTCGACAAGGGCAAGGCGGCAAAGATTGGCAAAGCCTGACATGATCGTTCGCGCGAGGCCCGTTGCCTGATGGGCGCCTATATCCTGCGCCGCATTCTTCTCATGATCCCGACGCTGTTCGGCATCATGGCGATCTCCTTCGCGGTCATCCAGTTCGCACCGGGCGGCCCGGTCGAGCAGGTGATCGCCCGGTTGACCAACCAGGGCGGCAACGATCGCCTCGGCAGCGGTGGCGGCGACGCCGGCGGCGGCGGCAATTTCGACGTTGCCGGCGATGTCGGCTCGAAATATCGCGGCGCGCAGGGGCTCGATCCCGAATTCATCAAGAAGCTGGAAAAGCAGTTCGGCTTCGACAAGCCGCCGCTCGAGCGCTTCGGCATGATGCTGTGGAACTATATTCGCTTTGATTTCGGCGACAGCTATTTCCGCGATATCTCGGTGCTGAACCTGATCCTGGAGAAGATGCCCGTCTCCATCTCCATCGGCCTGTGGATCACGCTTTTATCGTACCTGATCTCGATCCCGCTCGGCATCCGCAAGGCGGTGAAGGACGGCTCTACCTTCGACGTATGGACAAGCGGCGTCGTCATCGTCGGCTATGCCATTCCCGGCTTCCTGTTCGGCATCATGCTCATGGTGCTGTTCGCAGGCGGTTCGTTCTGGGACTGGTTTCCGCTGCGCGGCATCGTTTCGGACAATTGGGATCAGCTGTCGTGGCCCGCCAAGATCGCCGACTATTTCTGGCACATGACGCTGCCGCTGACGGCGCTCGTGCTGTCGGCTTTCGCGACGACCACCCTGCTCACCAAGAACTCCTTCCTCGAGGAAATCCGCAAGCAGTATGTCGTGACGGCGCGCGCCAAGGGGCTGTCGGAGCACAAGGTGCTCTACGGGCACGTGTTCCGTAACGCCATGCTGATCGTCATCGCCGGTTTTCCCGGCGCCTTTATCTCGGCCTTCTTCACCGGCTCGCTGCTGATCGAGAACATCTTCTCGCTCGACGGCCTCGGCCTGCTCGGCTTCAAATCGGTGATCGACCGCGACTATCCGGTGGTGTTCGCCACCCTCTACATCTTCTCGCTGCTTGGCCTGTTCGTCGGCCTCTTGTCCGACCTGATCTACACCTGGGTCGATCCGCGCATCGACTTCGAGCGGAGAGACATCTGATGGCCGAGGCCGCGATCAATAGCGCGCCGGCGCGGCCCCGCAGGCCATTTCTGTCGCCGCTCAACCAGAGGCGGTTGCAGAATTTCAAGGCCAACCAGCGCGGCTACTGGTCGCTCTGGATCTTTCTGTTGCTGTTCGTGCTGTCGCTGTTTTCCGAGTTGATCGCCAACGACAAGCCGATCATCGCCTCCTACAAGGCCGAGATCCTGTTTCCGGTCCTGGTCGCCTATCCGGAGGAGAAGTTCGGCGGTTTCTATGCCGTCACCGACTATCGCGATCCGGTGATCCAGGACGAGATCAATTCCAACGGTTGGATGATCTGGCCGCCGGTCCGTTACTCCTACCAGACGGTCAACAACGCCATTCCGGAACCGGCGCCAGCAAAACCATCCTGGCTTTATGACAAGAAGACCCGCTGCAGCCAGTACCCGCAAGGCGAGGCCGACGCCAACTGCACCGTCGGCAACTGGAACTGGCTGGGCACGGACGATCAGGCCCGCGACGTGCTGGCGCGGGTGCTCTACGGCTTCCGGATCTCGGTTCTGTTCGGCCTGATCCTGACGCTTGGCTCCTCGCTGATCGGCGTCGCGGCCGGCGCGGTGCAAGGCTATTTCGGCGGTTGGACCGACCTTCTCTTCCAGCGTTTCATCGAGATCTGGTCGGCGATCCCGGTGCTCTATCTGCTGCTCATCATTTCCGCCATCCTGCCGCCCGGCTTCTTCATCCTGCTCGGCCTGATGCTGTTGTTTTCATGGGTGGCGCTGGTCGGCGTGGTGCGGGCCGAATTCCTGCGCGCGCGCAACTTCGAATATGTCAACGCGGCGCGCGCGCTGGGCGTGCCAAACCTCACCATCATGTTCCGCCACCTGTTGCCGAACGCCATGGTGGCGACGCTGACCTTCCTGCCCTTCCTTCTAAGTGGCTCGATCTCGACGCTCACCTCGCTCGACTATCTCGGCTTCGGCCTGCCGCCCGGCTCAGCCTCGCTCGGCGAATTGCTGAAACAGGCGCAGCGCAACCTCAACGCCCCCTGGCTCGGCATCTCCGGCTTCATCGTGATCTCCCTGATGCTGTCCCTGCTGGTCTTCATCGGCGAGGCGACGCGCGACGCCTTCGATCCGCGCAAGACGTTCAAATGAGCCAAGCCCTGCTTTCCGTCCAGGACCTGAGCGTCGCCTTCACGCAAGGCGGCAAGCAGGAGATCGCCGTCGACCATATCTCATTCGACATCGCCAAGGGTGAGACGCTTGCCCTAGTCGGCGAATCCGGCTCCGGCAAATCGGTCTCGGCGCTGTCGGTGCTGAAACTCCTGCCCTATCCCGCCGCCAGGCACCCCTCGGGCAAAATCCTGTTCGGCGGCGCCGACCTGCTCGCCATGAACGAGAAGGCGTTGCGCGGCGTGCGCGGCAACAAGATCACCATGATCTTCCAGGAGCCGATGACCTCGCTCAACCCGCTGCACACGATCGAGCAGCAGATCGTCGAGGTGCTGCAACTGCATCAGGGCCTGCGCGACGCCCCGGCGCGCGCGCGAACGCTGGAGCTGCTGACCGAGGTCGGCATCCGCGATCCGCAAAAACGCCTCGACGCCTATCCGCACCAGCTTTCCGGCGGCCAGCGCCAGCGCGTCATGATCGCCATGGCCTTGGCCAACGAGCCGGAGCTTTTGATCGCCGACGAGCCGACGACCGCGCTCGATGTTACCGTGCAGGCGCAGATCCTGGAACTGCTGGCCAAGCTGAAGAGCCGCAAGGGCATGTCGCTTTTGTTCATCACGCATGATCTCGGCATCGTGCGCAGGATCGCCGACCGCGTCTGCGTCATGACCAAGGGCAAGATCGTGGAGAGCGGCCCGACCAGGGAAATCTTCGCCAATCCGCGGCACGACTACACCAAGCATCTGCTGGCCGCCGAGCCGAAGGGCAAGCCGCCCGCCGCCAACCCGGGCGCCAAATCCATCATGACGGGCAAGGACATCAAGGTCTGGTTCCCGATAAAGAAGGGTTTCTTCCGCAAGACCGTCGACCACGTAAAGGCCGTGGACGGCATCGACGTCACGGTGCGGGCCGGCCAGACGCTGGGCGTGGTCGGCGAATCCGGCTCGGGCAAGACAACGCTGGGTTTGGCGCTCGCGCGGATGATCTCCTCGAGCGGCACGATCAATTTCAACGGACGCGACATCAACCAGCTCTCTTTCGGCGCCATGCGGCCGCTGCGGCGCGAATTGCAGATCGTCTTCCAGGATCCGTTCGGATCGCTCAGCCCGCGCCTTTCGGTCTCCGAGATCATCGAGGAAGGGCTGAAGATCCACGAGCCGAAGCTCTCGGCCGACCAGCGCGACAACAAGGTGATCGCCGTGCTGAAGGAGGTCGGCCTCGATCCCGAAACGCGCCACCGCTACCCGCACGAGTTTTCCGGCGGCCAGCGCCAGCGCGTCGCCATCGCCCGCGCCATGGTGCTCAACCCGCGTTTCGTCATGCTCGACGAGCCGACCTCGGCGCTCGACATGAGCGTGCAGGCGCAGGTGGTCGACCTTTTGCGCAGCCTGCAGGCCAAGCACAATCTCGCTTATCTCTTCATCAGCCATGACCTCAAGGTCGTCCGCGCCCTTGCCAACGACGTCATCGTCATGCGCAATGGCCAGATCGTCGAGGCGGGACCTTCCGAGCAGATTTTCAGCAGCCCGCAAACCGACTATACGCGGGCGCTCATGGCGGCGGCCTTCAAGATCGAGACCGCGCCGACCGGCGTGGTCAGCGAGTAACCCGACCGGTACTGGCGAACAGGGAAGAAAAATCCGAGAATGGAAAAAGGCAAAATCCTGCTTGCCCTCACGGGCATCCACCCGCAGCGCTGGCACGAGTTGCTCTCGGCCGAGCGCGAGGTCGTGCTGGAGCCGAACGGCGCCGACGACCCGTCGATCACCTATGCGGTGGTGTGGAAGCAGAAGCCGAACCTTCTCAAATCGCTGCCCAATCTGCGCGCCATCTTCTCGATCGGCGCCGGCGTCGACCACATCTTTGCCGATCCCGGCCTGCCCGACGTGCCGATCGTCAAGATCGTCGCCGACAATCTTACCCAGTACATGGTCGAATATGTCGTCTGGCGCGTGCTCGACCACCATCGTCAGGCGTCGCTTTACCGGGCCCAGCAGCAGAAGAAGATTTGGCACGAGCCGCCGCAACGGGTGGCCGGCGACGTCTCCGTCGGCATCATGGGGCTTGGCAGTCTTGGCCGCGCCGCGGCTTCGGCGTTGTTGTCGCTCGGCTTCGCCGTCAACGGATGGTCGCGCAGCGAGCGGCCGATGAAGGGCGTTTCGACCTATGCCGGCGAGGCGGGGCTAATCCCCTTCCTCAATGCCACCGATATCCTGGTCGTGCTTCTGCCGCTCACGCCGCAGACCCAAGGCATCGTCAATTACGGGCTGCTCAAGGAACTGCGCCGGCGCAACGGCCTTGGCGGCGCCGTGCTGATCAATGCCGGGCGCGGACGGCTGCAGAAGGATGCCGACATTTTGCGCGCGCTGGACGACGGCACGCTGAAGGAAGCGAGCCTCGACGTGTTCGAGGTCGAACCGCTGCCGAAGACCAGCCCGTTGTGGAGCCATCCGAAAGTGTTCGTCACGCCGCATGCGGCGGCGACGTCGGATCCCGCTCACCTGGTACCCATCATGCTGCGTCAGATGGCAGCTTACGAGCGCGGCGAGAAGCTCGATAATCTGGTCGACCGAGAGGCGGGGTATTAGTCGGGAGTCAGACCCCATTCGTGGAAGCGCTGTTTGATCGCCCGCAGCGAACGCAGTTGCAGCTTCGGCAGATCGAGTTCTTCGAACATCGCCCGGTATTTCCTGCGGTTTCGCGGCGTGGTGACGGCGATGTGGTGGATCATGTCCCATTTGACGCTGTCGCGCCCGCCTACCAGAGCGCCGTGCCGCTTGGTCTCGAACAGCGTTCGCCGAAAGTAGCGCAACAGACTCGCTGGGGTAGAGATGTCCAGCAGGATCAAGCCTGTCGCCCGCCGAAGGCGCTGCGGCATGCAAACTGAATAATTTCCGTCCATCACCCAGCGCTCGCAGGCTGTCGCAGCATCGTGCAGGGCGATGAATTCCTCCCTCGGACGCTGCTGCCAATCCGTATTGGGCAGATGAAAGAGCTGATCGAGGTGAACGGCTTCCAAGCCGCGCTTGCGCGCGATCGCGTTGGCAAGGGTGGACTTACCGCTGTTGGACGGTCCCAGGATACAGATGCGGTCGCCGAGATCCCAGAGATTCATCGGTTGGTCTTTCAAGCGCGTCAAACACTCGTCGGTCCAGCCGAGCGTTAAACAGAATATCGGATATCGGACACTCAGGAAGGCTTCGAGCCGGACAGCCCGAGCGTCTCCTTCTTCTTCGGCTTGCCGCAGTCGCGGCGTTCGATCGAGCGGTTCATGGCGTCGATCTCGCCGCTCGCCTTGTTGCTGGCGCGCTGCGCCTTGGAGCGCGTGTCAGGTATGAACGGGCCGAAGCCCATGGCCGGATTGGAAAAGCTCGGCTTGGCAGTGACGGGCAGATTGTTCTGCCGCGCCAGTTGATTGCGCTGCGCCAGCAATTGGTCGCAAGGCACATCGTCATATTGCAATGAGGATTGGACATCCTCGTCCTGGCGCTCGGCCATCGACGTGCCGCCGACACAGCCGGCCACCGTCAGGCAAGATGCCAATGCAACCATGGTCCAGCGCATGGATATCTCCTCATGGTGTCCGCCCCGCGCTACCCGGACCATGCCATTCAGGCTTTTTCGCAGCAAGGCCGACCTCATGCCGTTGCCGGATTCCCCACCTCGGCGGCTGCCGCGGGGACGCCGGCCACGATGGCCAGGCCCTCGACCGGGTCATGCCGGTCGTGCCGGATGACCATACTTTCCAGCGACAGGACCGCAAGCCCGTTGGCGCAAAGCACGCGCCGCGCATAGGCCTCGGAATGGGCGTAACGCCGCGACGGCAAAAGGGCAAAATCGCCGCCGCCGGCAAGCGTCTCGAGCGAAAACGCGAACATACCATCCTCGGCAAGCATGCCCGCCACCGCGCCGACGATGCCTTCGAGCGCGCCGAGATAGATGAACACGTCGGCCGCGACCACGAGGTTGGCCCTGTCGCCTGTGTAAGAGAAATGCTGGAGATCGGCCTTGGCGAGCCGGTTATAGATGCCCTTGGCTTTCGCCTTCCTCAGCATGCCGGCCGAGATGTCGTAACCCTCCAGCCGGTCGGCGAGCGGCCGCAGCCTTTCGCCCATCAGGCCGGTGCCGCAGCCGAGGTCGAGGGCCAGCCGGAACCGGCCGGGCCTTGCCTTGCGTATGGCGCGCTCGAGAAAATCCGGCAGCCCGTAGCCGAGCTTCTGGACAAGCGAGTCCTCGAAAGAGTCGGCATAGTGATCGAACAAGGTCTCGACGAAGGCGCTGGGCGGCGCCGCTGCGGCCGGCGCCTTGCCGATCAGTTGAAGCTTGAGCGCGGCGCCAAGGCGATCCGCGGGGTCCAGCTTCAGCGTCATGGCCCAGGCCTGCGCGGCCTGGTCGGGCAGGTTAGCCGCCTCCTGCATCTCGCCGAGGCGAAACCAGCCCGCCGCCCATTGCGGCGCCAGTCCCATCGCGCCGAGCAGAAGCTCGGCCGCCTGCGCCGGCTCGCCCGAGGCGAGCAGCATCTCGGCGAAATCGGCGCGACGGTCGGCGTTCAAATCGCCCGACGAGGCCTGGAGCGGTTTCATCTTTTGAACAATCCCATCGGCGAGGCGGAGCCGGCAAGGGGCTGTAGGACGAGTCAGCAGTCTCTTGCAACAGGCTTCCCGCGCGGAATTTAGCCACTATGTTCAAAGCCATGCGCGCCAGCGACCTGCTCAAGCCCCGGCCGGAGGGCCTCTATTGCCAGCCCGGCGATTTCTTCATCGATCCGGTGCGGCCCGTCGGGCGGGCGCTGATCACGCATGGCCATTCCGACCATGCGCGCTCCGGCCACCGCTCGGTGCTGGCCACGCAAGAGACGCTCGACATCATGGGGTTGCGTTATGGCGAGGATTTCGCCGGAACGACGCAGGCCGCTGCTCTCGGTCAGACGATCGACATCAACGGCGTCGCCGTCACCTTCCATCCGGCCGGGCATGTGCTGGGCTCGGCGCAGATCTGCGTCGAGCATGGGGACATGCGCATCGTCGCCTCCGGCGACTACAAGCGTCAGAACGATGCCACCTGCCTGCCGTTCGAGCCCATACGGTGCGATGTCTTCATCACCGAAGCGACGTTCGGCCTGCCGGTGTTTCGCCATCCGCCGGACCATGAGGAGATAGCGCGCGTGCTCAAATCGGCGGCGCAATTTCCCGAACGCTCGCATCTGATCGGCGCTTATGCGCTCGGCAAGGCGCAGCGCGTGATGCGGTTGTTGCGCGACGCCGGCTACGACAGTCCGATCTATATCCACGGCGCGCTGGCGAAGCTCAGCGAATATTATCAACGCCAGGGCATCGATCTCGGCACGCTCGAGCCGGCGACGGTTGAAAGCGGCAGCAAGGCCGACTTCGCCGGCGCGATCGTCGTCGGGCCGCCGTCGGCTTTCGCCGACCGCTGGGCGCGGCGTTTTCCCGACCCGATCTCCTGCTTCGCCTCGGGCTGGATGCGCATCCGCCAGCGCGCCAAGCAGGGCGGCGTCGAGCTGCCGCTGATCATTTCCGACCACGCCGATTGGGACGAGCTGATCATCACGATCACGGAAACCGGCGCGGAGGAAATCTGGGTCACGCATGGCCGCGAGGAGGCGCTGGTGCGCTGGTGCGAGCTGGAGGGCATCGCGGCGCGGCCGCTGCATCTCGTAGGCTATGAGGACGAGGGCGATTGATGGCCGAAGTGGTTTCGACAATCGCTGACGTTGCGCTCTACGGCGCCCCCCTCTGTCCTGCCGGACATCTCCCCCTCAAGGGGGGAGATCAGACGTCACGCCGACTTTCGCCAATCTCCGACGCTTCGGGGGGAGAACCAGCAGCGCAACTGCTGATCTCCCCCCTAGAGGGGGAGATGGCCGGCAGGCCAGAGGGGGGCGCCTCGCGCCGGCTCTCGCAATTGGCCTGGCGCAGCCAGCCATGAACCGCTTCGCCGAGCTCCTCGACCGCCTCGTGCTGACGCCGTCGCGCAACGGCAAGCTGACGCTGCTGACCGACTATTTCCGCAGCGTCGAGGATCCCGATCGCGGGTTGGCGCTCGCCGCCATCACCGGCGATCTCAACATCGCGGCGGTGAAGCCGGCGATGCTGCGCGCGCTGGTGGTCGAGCGCATGGACCCGGTGCTATTCGGCTATTCCTACGACTATGTCGGCGACCTCGCCGAGACCGTGTCGCTGGTCTGGCCGCAACCACAAGGGCACATCCCCAATCATGTGCCGACGCTTGCCGAGGTGGTCGCCAGACTGCAGGCGGCAAGCCGCTCCGACGGACCCAGTGTGCTGGCGCGGCTGCTCGACGACGCCAGCATCTCGGCGCGCTTCGCCATCATCAAGCTGGTGACCGGCGGCTTGCGCATCGGCGTGTCGGCGCGGCTCGCTAAGCAGGCGCTGGCCGACCTCGGTCAAGTCGACGTCGCCGAGATCGAGGAGCTCTGGCACGGTCTGGCGCCGCCTTACGCCGAGCTGTTCGCCTGGCTGGAGGGCCGGGCGGAAAAGCCGAGGAGCGCGGCGCTCGCGCTGTTCCGACCGGTGATGCTCTCCAATGCCGTCGATGACAACGACCTCGAAAAGCTCGATCCGGCCGATTATGCGGCGGAATGGAAGTGGGACGGCATCCGCGTGCAGGCGGTGTGCGAAGGTGGCGTGCGCCGGCTCTATTCGCGCACCGGAGACGACGTGTCGGGCGCCTTCCCGGACCTTGCCGCCGCCATGAATTTCGAGGCGGCGCTGGACGGCGAGCTTTTGGTCGGGGACCCGCGCGAGGCGACCGGAACCTTTTCCGACCTGCAGCAGCGGCTGAACCGCAAGAGCGTGTCGCCAAGGATCCAGCAGCAATATCCGGCTTTCATGCGCTGCTACGACGCGCTGCAGATCGACGGCGAGGACCTGCGCGCGCTGCCTTTCGCCGAGCGCCGCAAGCGGCTCGAGGCTTTCGTCGGGACACTCGATCCCAGCCGCTTTGATCTCTCGCCGCTGGTCGCGTTTTCCGATTGGGAGACGCTGGAGCGGCTGCGCCAGGCGCCGCCGCATCCGATCATCGAAGGGGTGATGCTGAAGCGCTGGGATTCGCCCTATCTGGCCGGCCGGCCGAAGGGCCCTTGGTTCAAGTGGAAGCGCGACCCGCACACAATCGACGCGGTGCTGATGTATGCGCAGCGCGGCCATGGCAAGCGCTCGAGCTTTTATTCCGACTACACGTTCGGCGTCTGGTCCGGCCCGGAGGGCTCGGAAGAGCTGGTGCCGGTCGGCAAGGCCTATTTCGGCTTCACCGACGAGGAGTTGAGAGAAATCGACAAATATGTGCGCGACAACACGATCGAGCGTTTCGGGCCTGTGCGCTCGGTGCGCGCCGATCGCAGGAACGGCCTAGTGCTGGAGGTGGCATTCGAGGGCCTTAACCGCTCGACCCGCCACAAATCGGGCGTGGCGATGCGCTTTCCCCGCATCTCACGGCTGCGCTGGGACAAGCCGGCGGCTGAAGCCGACCGCATAGAGACGCTGCAGGCGTTGCTAGATAGTTAGGAAATCGGCGCCGGTGCTTCACCCCACCCGGCTTGCGTGGACAGGTACAACGACGCGATCACTGCGCGATCGAGACGCGGATCTCGTAAATATCCACCGACTTGCCCTTTTGGTCGAAGTCGGAATTGACGGCGATGGTGCCGGCGGCGCCCGGATGCTTGTTCGGGAACTGCACGTCGAACAGATATTCGTTGCGCTCGTGGCCGACGGCGTAGCGCTTGCGGCCGCAATCGCCGAGATCGCCGAAATTGCAGTCGATCGAGATCTGCGTCTCCTTGCCTTCTTCCGAACGGGCGACGACGTCGAACATGGCATGCTTGCCGGCAAGCTTCTCCAGCACGCCCTGGCCGACATCGAAGGCGATGGCCGAACCCGACGCGCCCGAGCGGATGCGCAGGAACTGGCCGGTGTCGTCCTTCATCACCTCGGCGGCGGCGTCGGACGGCGCGCTGACATGGGTCGGGTCGGCGGGCGAGAAGACGTTGATCCAGTTCTTCGACTGGTCCGCCTCGCCCGGCTTCTGCGGCGACCCTGGCTCGGCCGGCTGCGAGGAATCCTCGTCGTCCAGCGTCGGCGTCGGTTCGGGCGGGCCGGTGTTGAGCTCGGCCGCGGTCTTGAAGACGCCGGTCTGCTTGGCGAAATAGAGGCCGATGCCGGCGGCCGCGAGCAATGTCGCGACGACGAAGATCGCGGTCAGCGGCAGACGCCGGCCCCTGATCCGCCGCTCGTCGCGGTCGGGCACGACCTGGGCGCCGTTGCCGACCGGGGCGCCCGGCGAATCATCGAGCGAGGGCGCGTCGGGAAGCGCTGTCTCATCCGGCATGATGTCGGGCACGCGCGGCAGCACGCGCGAACGCGGCCGGTCCGAAGCATCGGGCTGTACCGGGCCGTCGACGGTGATCGAGGGCGACGGCGCGGTTTGCGACGGCGGCAGCGGCGCGTCGACCGCCGGCGCGGCCGATTCGGCTGGCGCTTCGACGCGGGGATCCGGCGCGCCATTGCCGGCAGGCGCGACGTTTTCCGGCGGCAGCGTCACCTCTGGCACGGCCGGCAGGAACTCCGATTCGATCTCAGTGATCTTGGCCTGAACTGCCTTGCGGCGGCTGATGGCGGCCTCTACCGTGACGTTCGGATTGGCCTGCAGGACGCGGTCGAGCGCGGCAAAGGCCGATCGATAGACCTTTTCTCGGAACGCCCGGTCCTCGGCATTGCCTTTCTCGAAGGCATTGCGGATCGCTTTCTCGATGGGGTCCAAGCGAGCTTCCTCTGCGCGTTCGCTCCCGGTTGTCTGATCGTTAGCCGCAGACGACCAATCAATCAACGGCGAGCGGCCAAAGCCATTTCGGCATTTTTTGTTGAAGAATCAACATTTTTCGTCACCGCCGGCACGGCCGCGCCGGCCAGCCGGCGCAAAGGACGGCCGGCCCGCACGCCACCACAGGCCGTGCCCAGCGCCCGTCGCGCGGTAACCGTAGATCGGAATTGCCGCCGGCGAGGCCGGAATTCACCGCTGCCCATCTTGAATTAGTGAGCGGTTGAGTCTATCACCCAGCCCATTCTGGAAGCCTGACGCTTCCCGGGCCGCTTTAGCTCAGTTGGTAGAGCACATCATTCGTAATGATGGGGTCGCGTGTTCGAGTCACGCAAGCGGCACCAAAGCCCCACAAGGCTTTGCGGGTTTTTGAAGCGTAGAGCGAAAAACGCCCTGCCAACAGCCTGCCAACATTTCCGAAGGTCATTTGTTCGCCCTTTGTAGCGCCTCAACAAGGGCTCGGCTGGACACCTCAACGGCGCCTAGAGCGACGGCGCGCGCCCGCGTGGCCTTCGAAAGGTCATAGTGCGGGCGGCCCGGCTTGTCTTGGAAGAACCGGCGGACCCCGACCGCTTCGGCCATGGCGTGAAGCTCGGCGAGCGAGTCCGCCGCCATGTGGCACATCATCCTGCGCCCAAGGCGCCAGCGCGGCCGGTCGACGTAAACAGTCATGGGAACGCCTTCGGCGAGGTGTCCGCGCTGATATAGAGCGGGTGCCCCGGAAAGCCCTCGGCTGTCACCTTGAGGGCCAGGGGAGTGGCGCCGGCCTCGCGAAGTACGGCCAGGGCGAATCGGCCTCGGTCGTTCAATGCCCCGTGGGTGCCCCATCCGCAAACCACTTTCTCGGCCTCGCGGGCGATGCCGCGCAACGCTTCATCATTATCTGGCCCGACCGGGTCCACATGGCTGTAGAGCCCGCGCGGGTCCGTTGAGCGTAGCGCGAAGATATTTCCGAGCACAAGGCCGCCGAAGCCCCACGCCTTAGCGAAGCCGATGCACCGCCGGATTGTGGGGTCGTCTTTCGTTTCGTCTGCCGTGCTCGGGTTGAGCAAGATGAAAGCGGCCTTCGGCCCCCTGCCCCACTGGCGTTCTAAACGATACCGCCACGTTCGACAGGGCGAAAACGTGGCGGGATCAAATCGGCTGTCACTGGAAAAAAGATCATTCATGGTTCGCGCACCCAGGCGACGAACAGATGCGAAAGCCCGAGCATGAGCGTCGCAACGAATTCATGACGGCCATCAATGACAACGAAACGGTCGCCCTGCCAATGGCCCCGAGGCGGCGGCCATGACTGATGGTCGCCAAGCTGTAGCCGTTTCTGATAGGCGGCATTGACGTCGCCTACCGCCATACGGTCGCGGCAGGCGAGCACCACGTTTTCAACCGGCACATATCCGGTTTCCACAACATGCCCTGGCGGAACCGCCATGGACCGATCAAGGGCGAAAGAGGCCGGTTCCGTCATAGCCGCGTCACCTCGCCGAGGTCCAGCGTGACGCGGGGCCATTTGCCATCCTCTTGGACCCATAGCCACACCTTGCCGTTGGTGGGGTCCGGGTTGATCGCAAGAACTTCACCCGTGCGCTTAGCCGGCCAGGTCACGCGGTTGCCGACATTGATCGCATGTTGCACGACCTTGGCGATATCGGCGGCCACAAGTTGCGGGCACTGGTTGCTTTCGCCGAAGCGGACATAAACGGAATCGTCATGAGCGGACCGCTCGACCTTGCCCTTGCAAAGGACGACGTCGCCAGGTCGGTATGTTGGCATCTTATCGGTAGCCATCTTCATTCCTCGATCAATTGCCAGTCATCACCGCGCACGTCCACGCCGGTCATCGAATAGGGGAATGGCGGGACGTCGCCCTTTCCGGTGAGGTCAAAAAGCAAGAGGCGTTCGGTTTCGCCGTTCCACGGTTCCACCATCAGTTTGACGGCGCGACGCTTGCCCCATTCGTCACGCCTGACAGCGGCGCCCGCGAGCACCGCCGCCATGGCCTCGGGGAACGTCAAAACAGCGGCTGCAGGGCCGCGTAGATAGCCGGCGCGGCAGCGGCCACGGTAACGACCGCGAGGCCGGCCCCGAGCATGCCGCCGAAGCCGTAGGCCATCGCGCAAAGGATGCGATCAACAGTGTTCATTCTCATTGTCCCGTCCCTATTTCGTTGAGAACTTCGGCGTAGGTATTGGCGAGGGCTCGGGCGATTTTTGCCTGAAGCTTCGCCCGGTGAAGGGATTGCCAGTAGCCGGCGCCCATCGCTTGCTTGTGCTCGCGGGCGAAGGCTAAGTCGGCCTCTAGCGCCGCCTGTTCTTTGGCAACGATGGCCTCGGCCGCCGCCGCTTTACGCTCGGCGGCGGCGTGCAGTTCTGAAAGGGTTGTCACGATTTCCGGCGCCTCATGATGATGTCGAAGCCGAGCGTTTGTGCCACGGCTACCAGGCAACCAAGCGTCGGTTCCCTTAAACCGCCGTGCCAGGCGTAAAAGGAATTCATGCAAACGCCCGACTTCAATTCCATCACCGCCACCGGCATGGCGATGCGCTGCCGTTCCGCCTGCAAAGCAGACATCGCGCGGCGCTGTTGACTAAGATCAAACTCGTCAATCAACGATAGGTCTTCGGGGATCTTCGCGTCGCTCATAGCAGCCCGGCCTCCCGCGCCACCTCGGCTGGCAAAGTAAGTTCGCCATTCGGGGATAGGTCGGCCGCCGCGAGCGATATGAAACACTCGCGGCCGGTGTGCAGGCATCGCACTAAGGCGGTGCGGTCGTCGTTAGCGATCAGCCTTACGGGCCGGCTTACGACATCATTGCGGGGGGCCTCCATTATTCAAGCTCCCGAACGAAGTCGGACACTTCATCCCAATTGTCCGATGCCTTCTCAAGAAGCGCGCGCTTGTCTTCCTCTTCCCGCTTGGCATCTTCCCAAAGGGCTTCGTTGACATACTCGCGGATGGCGCCGTCGATCAGCCGGTCGATGACAGTCGGCTCCAGGGCGTCCAGTTCCCAGGACGACTCGCCGAATTCCTCGATATAGCCGGCGGCCCTGGAGTCGGTTTCCTTGGCCGGGTTTGGCGGCGGGTTGTATTGCTCGATTTGATCCATGTTGAGCGCGAGACGCACAACCGTGACGCCGAGGCGGGCAAACATGGCAAGGCGGTCGCGATTGTCCCGCGTCATATCCATGCCCGAAGGATCATGGTCGCCGAGGTGGAAAACGATAGGCGTTTGCCCGAGCCGGCGGCGGTGGGCGAAACGCTTACCGGCGCTGTACTGTTCGGACTGCGAAGAGTAGCCACGGCAGGCGAAGAAATCCGTACGCCAGCGCGCGCACACAGGTTCCACAACCCCGACTAGCGCGTCTTTCTCAATCCAGACCTCGGGTCGGTACTTCTGGCTTGCCCACAGGTCTTCATGATAGCCGCGAGCCGCCCGAGAAATCGCCTCGGCGGGGTCGCCAAGCGTGTTGATGCCGCGAAGGTAGCGGGTACGGTCTTCAATCGCATTCCAGTCGATTTGACCAGCGAGGCGGGCGTCGTTGATGACGCTGCCGAGTCGCTTGTACTCGCTTTGCTTGTTCGGGATCAGGTCGCGCGAAACGAACTGATAGTAAAGTTGGCGCAGGGTAAGCGTGAAGCCTTGCGCCTGATAGTTCGCAATGATCTCATTCGCTTGTTTGATGATGACGCGGCTTGACGCATTGAACCTTTTCGTAATGAAAGCTTCCTTCATGTCACGCCCCCTCTTCGCGTGTCTTGGTCCGTTCCTTGGACGTGACGAACTTTTCAACCGTCTCGCTGCGATAGAGAATCCGGCCCTGTTTCTTGACGTAGCCGGGGCCAGTGCCGAGCACCCGCCAGCGAGCGAGCGTGGCTTTGCTCACCCGAAGGATGCCGGCGACGTCATCGGCGGTGAGAAGGGCGTCGCCATTGCTGGCGATGGCCGGCGAGGCCTCGCCAGGCTGGCCGAAGGCGAGGGCGAATGCCTCGGCCTTCGCGTTGAGGTCCGCGACCGCCCTCTCAGCCACCGCCAGCGCCCGGCGGGCGCCGGTCGCTGCGATCTGAAATTCGCGGACCAATTCAATTCCGGTCATTGCGGCGCCCCTCAAGCCGGATTGAATTCGTCGTCGTCTTCGTCAACGCCGAAGACATCGTCGGCACCGGCGCCGCGCTCGGCGTCACCGTCCGGGTCGTCTTCCAGAATGACGCCATCTTCGTCGTGCGGGATCTCTTCCGCCTCGGCTTCGATGACGGGACCGGCCGGCTTCTTTTCCTTCGCCTTCTCGGCTTCCTTCGCTGCCGTCATAGCGGCGTGGACACCCCGAGGCCGGCCGGCGGGCTTCGGCTTCGCTGCAGGCGTTTCCGCAGCCGCCACGGGCTCGGCCGCCGCCGGGGTGATGTCCCGCATATCCATGAGGTCCGCGACCTCGTCCGCGCTTGGCATGCCGTTGAGAATGTGCGGGGCATACAGGCGGCCAAAGAACGCGGCGGCGCGGTACATCAGCATGAGGTCGGGCATCGTCACCCACTTCGAACCCGGCCGGAAATACCAGCCTTCCGCCACGGCCATGGCGATGGACACGGTCGGCCCTTCCAGCGTTTCGCCGGTGGCCTTCTCGACCGCGTAGGCGGTGCACTCGATATTGAAGACCTTCGCCTTGACGGTTTCTTTGGAGCGGTTCCCCTTCGGGCCGGCCCAACGTTCATAAGAAACCTCTTGCTCGCCGAGCTTCACTTTGCGGAAGCGGATCGGCGAAAACAGGCCGCACGAATTAAGAGCGCCGATGACGAATTGCGAAGCCCAGGACGGCCGGCCTTCGATCACGTTGAGGTTCTGCATAACCATGATGGGCGGGATTCCCATCCGGTTCGCCATGTCGAGCGCGACCAGGGCGTTGCCCATGTTTTCCTCGCCGCGATAGTTGACCGGCACAAGGTTTGAGCTTGTCAGCGCCTTGCAAAGCCGCTGGCCCGAGGTGAAATCAGCCTCGCTTGAGAACACGGAAATGGCGCGGTGCGCCTGGGGTTGAGCCACTACAACGGCGTTGTTTACGGTGGTCATAGGTCAGTTGCCTTTCTTCGGCTTCGGCTTCGAAAGCCGAAGGTTGCGAAATGAGATTGCGGGGTAGGTGATGGTTGACGCTTCGCGGTGGACGGTGCCGGCGGAAAGCTTCCAGCCGCCGCCGAACACGGTTTCCGTGTCTTTGATGAAATCGAGCAGTTCGGCCGCCGCGCGCTTCTTGTCTTCCTCGGCGGCTTTGAAAATGATGTCCGCGTCGTACTTCGCTGCCATCAGGGCCTTGAGCTTTTCCGGGTCTAGGTCCGGTTCCTCGCCAGGCAGGTCGAGGTTGAAGCTCTTCGCCACTGTGGCGTGCCGGTACAGCGTGCGGATGGTTTCGTAGTCCGCCAGGTAGTCGGCGGCCGGCGCCTCGCCACGCTTTACGCGGCTATGCATGTCTTCGATGCGGGCGGTTAGCTCGGCGATCACCTCGGCGTCGCGGTCGCGGCGGAACGTCTTGACGGTGTTGCCGCCGATAAGGCCAGCTACGGCGCCCCACAGAAAGCCGGTGACGGCAAGCTGATGCTGCACTTGAAACTCGATATGCGGCGGGGCCTCTTCGTCCGACCAGTCTTTGCCGGCGACGAAGAAATCGACGTTCTTGATCTCAAGGCACCCGTAGCCAAGTTCCGGCCGCGCGGGGTCCGTGATGATGTAGTCGGGCGAAGCCCCCATGCCGGCCACGGCTTTGGACCTCGCGTAGAGGAACGGGTGAGCGTCTACGATCAGCCACCCGTTATCCTCGCAAACGCCTTGAGCGATTGCATTTTGCAAACGCTTACCCCAAAGCATTCGCTCGGTTTCGTTGAACTCGACCGTGATGTTCCCCGCCATCCGGTGGAACAGGTCAAAGGGTGTCATGTACGGAGAGCACCCGAACAGCGCTGCCGCACTTGTTGCGGTGATGTCCGGCTTGCGAAGCTTGTGCCAGGTGCTTTCTTTGCGCGGCCAGAACCATTCGGCCTCGGCGGAGTAAGGGGCCTTGCTCATGCACGCACCTCGGCCAATGCCGCCGCCGTGATAATGGCGCGGAAGTTGCGCCAGCGGCCGGCATGGAAAACGCCGAGGGTTTCGATTTGCTGGCCGGTAAGGGAAAGCGTGAGGCCGGCAACCTCAATCCAGGCCTTGTCGACCTTCACTTCGGTGCCGGCGACGCGCACCTCAGCGAGCAAGGTTCCGAGCGGCAGAGCGGCGCCAATGGTAAGTTCGCGGTCGCCGGGCGCGGCGGCGAAGAACGGGCCGTCGATGGCGGCGGGGCCTTCCCATTCGGCGACAAGATGGTTCGGGCTTTCAAGGCCGCCGCTAAGCCACTGGCCGAACTTATCGAAGGCGCCGATACCCTCGGCTACGAACCAAGCGAGACGGCCCAAGATATCGCGCGCCGGCCCGTCTTCTCCTTCTCGATACGGGCGCAACGGCCCGATCTTTTTACCGCCTTGGGAGCGATAGAACCCACCTGTACAAACCCGCATGTGGCCCCCGAATCCTTCGTTTGCATTTTGCCAACTGTTTGTAATATGCAAACACGCTATCGGGAGCGTCAACTAGGAAAGTGCGACAGTTTGATAAAATTTGAGGATATCAGTTGGAGGCGGGAGTTATCAGGTCGTCGCGGGCTTCATCATCAGCACAGGCGCGTACCACTCGACCTCGGCTTCGGTCACGTCCGGCGTGCCCATAAGACCGAAGAGAAGGTGCGTTCCCGGCGTGTAGCCTCGGCGGACAAGGCGAAGCATCATTTCGCCGCCCTTGAGGCCGACCACGCAGCCGCGCCCGAGCATGGTTTCGTCGGCCTCGCGCCTCGCGCCAGACACAACTATCCAGCCGTCCAGAACATCCATTTTGCTTTGCGGCGTCCGCCATTGAAACGCCCCGGCGCCCGCCTCAATGTTCACGCCCACGTCGAGCATACGCTTGCGGCGGCTTGTGTTCTCAGTGTGGACGTAGGCGCCTTCATCAATCCAGCCCTCAAAGGGCAGCATTTGCGGGGTGGCCTCGTCACCTCCCCGGATGCCATCGACCCGGACACCAAAGCGTTCCATGACCTCGGTCGCGGTAACGCCCAGGATGCGCGCCATATCGGCGGCAGCGGTAAGGGTCAGTTTGCGCTTGCCCGCCAAAAGCAAGCTCATGCTCGATTTGTCGATACCAAGCATGCGCCCAAGGCCGGACTGCGAAAGCCGGTGCTCTTCCAGTTTGCGGCGGAACCAATCGACGTCGGGCTTCGTCATTACGCTAAACACTCCCCTCATGCACTTACGAATCAAGTCCGTATCAGACTTGTTAACAAATAGCAAACGGTATCAGCAATGAAAGTTAACACGCCTTTGCAATATGTCACGCTTTTGTTTGCAAACGGAAAACGTGCCGAATTGGCACGGCTTCTCGATTTAAGCCCTTCCACAATCGCGGGATGGGACAACGCGAAGCGGAGACCGCCAGGGATGGCGGGCACCGTCCCGGCGGCATATGTGCCAAAACTGCTTAAGATAGCGGTAAAAAGGGGGCTCACGGTGGACCTGGCGAAACTGTTGCCGAGTTGATCTTTTTAATGGGGCCATTTTGGGGCCTTGCCTTCCGGCGGCGAACATGGTTTGCATTTTGTCAACGCTTATCGGATTGTATCAATCGTGACACGAGTCGCCGGCCCTGGGGATTTTGTTTGCGAAGTCTGCGGCGGCGCCGCGAGCTTCGGTTACAACGTCAAGCTTTTGGCCGGACGGCTCGGGAATTGGCGATGTTACGCCCATCGCGTTGACGAAATGCAAACGGTACGGAAGGCCGAGCCGGTGGAATCGCCGGCGCCGAAGCTGCCGCCCCCGGAACCTCAACAAGGGGACTTGTTCTAGCATGAAGAACCGAACGGAATTCTTAGACGGCCGAGTCGTCCTACTCGGCGGCGATTGCTTCGCCCGCCTTGACGAAATCCCCGAGGCATCCGTCGACGCGGTCTGTTGCGATCCGCCCTATCACCTCACCTCGATTGTGGCCCGCTTCGGCGGCGAAGACGCGGCACCATCCGAACCGAAGGAAGGCAGCGCGGGCGTGTTCGCCAGGTCAAGCGCCGGCTTCATGGGCAAAACATGGGACGGCGGCGACATCGCCTTCCGTTCGGATCTATGGGCAAAAGTGCTTCGCGTGCTGAAACCCGGCGGCTACTTGGTGGCGTTCTCGGGCACCCGGACTTATCACGACATGGCGTCCGCAATCGCGCGCGCCGGCTTCGAGGTCCGCGACAACATTCTCAATATGCTTGCCAGCGACACCGCCGTTGTCCGCTTCCTCGAAACCCTTTCGCCGACCCAGGTGGAAGCTTTCTTTCGCTGCATCGAAGACAGCCAATTCGGCGGGATGCTCGCGTGGTGCTACGGCACCGGATTCCCGAAGAACCATAGCGTTTCGAAGGGCATTGACGACCATCTGTTCCGGCAATGGCTGGACGAAAAGCCCGAGGTCCGCGCCAGGTACGACCGCCTTATCAGGTGGGCGAAGAGCCGGGACAAGCGCAAGGTGTCCAAGGGTTTGCGCGGCCGGATCGACAGGGCGTTCCGGCGGATGGGCGGTTTCCTCGGCGAATTCCTCGGGACTGAAACCCTTGTCAATGACATGCGAAACAGCGCTCTACTCAGCGTCGGCAAAGGCGAAGAGCGTCCCGCCTATGATCGCGATATCTTCTCGCACGGAACCCCCGAGGCCGCCGAATGGGACGGATGGGGCACCGCCCTGAAGCCGGCATGGGAACCGATATGCTTGGCCCGCAAGCCGATGATTGGCACCGTGGCGGAAAACACCCTGGCCCACGGAACCGGCGGCATCAACATTGACGCCTGCCGCATCGACGCCGAGAAGCCTACGGGATGGGGCGGCAAGGCTGGCGGCGGCAACACCTGGAACGACTCGAATTCCGGCCTCGGCAAAGGCGGCGAGGCCCGCCCGGTCGACGGCCGCTACCCGGCCAATATCTTGCACGATGGCAGCGCCGAGGTTGTCGCCGCGTTCCCCGATGCCACCGGCCAGAAAGGCGCCGTAGGCCCCGAGCACGGCGAGCGGAAGCGGAACAACGTCTATAACCCGATTGGGCCGCGTGACCCGTTCCCACCTCGGGCTGACGCCGGCAGCGCGGCCAGGTTCTTCTATTCCGCGAAGGCGGACGGCGACGACCGCCTCGGTTCGAAACACCCCACGGTGAAGCCGGTCGACCTGATGCGCTGGCTTGTCCGGCTCATCTGTCACAAGGGCGGAACCGTTCTCGACCCATTCGCCGGCACCGGCACCACGGGCGAGGCCGCCTTTTGGGAGGGATGCAACGCCATCCTGATAGAGCGCGAGGAAGAATACCAAGCCGATATCGCGAAGCGGATGTCGCTTGTGCTCGCCGGCCCAGAAACGAAGAAACGGGCGCGGACCGAGCTTGAGCCCGCCGAGGGCCTTCCTCTCTTCGGCGACGACACGGTCGCCCACGTGTCGGAAATCAACCGAAAGGCCGTTGCCGCGTAACAAGCGTTTGCAAAATGCAAACGATTCGGAGAATGCCCGCATGAAATGGAATGCCGAATACAAGGCCGAGGCGGCACGCCTTTGGGCCACCGGGATGAACGGTGCCGAAATTGCCGAGCTTTGCCAGTGCACGCCGGAAGAGCTTTACGGCCTGGCCCGCCGCAACCCCGACAAGTTTCGGCCTCGCGGCCACGGGCGGAAGCGGGTCCGCAAGACGGCGACAGCCCGAACGCATATCGAGGGGCCGGCGCCAAAACCATTCAAGGCCAGGTTTCCCGAGAAAGCGCCAGGCTTCGACGGCGTGCCGCGTGGCCTCCTCACCTCATGCGGGTGCGAGTTCCCGCTTTGGGGCCATCACGAAGAGTACGACCGCGAAAATTCGCTGTTCTGCGGGGCGCCGCGGATTCTGGATAGCAGGCGGCCTTACTGCGGATTTCACGCCGCTTTGACGACCGGCCGGGGCACGCCTTCCGAGCGCCGCGCGGTCCGCGACGCCATCGCTACGGAAGAGCGCGAGGCGGTGGCGGCGTAAGATGGCCTTCGTTCTTCGCCCCTACCAGCAAGAACTAATTGTCGAGGCGCGGGACGCGCTTCGCGAGGTCAACGCCGTGCTTGTCCAGATGGCAACCGGCGGCGGCAAAACCGGCCTCGCCGCCTACATGGCGAAGTCAGCGGCGGCCCGAGGCAAGCGGGTCGTGTTCGGTGTCCACCGGCGCGAGCTTATCAAGCAAACCGCGCTCACCTTCGACAAGGTCGGTATCCCTTACGGCATCATCGCTTCCGGCATGTCCGGCGACCGCCGCCAGCCCGTTCAGATTGCCAGCATCGCCACGCTCGGCAAGCGGATGGACCGCTACGGCGCCCCCGACCTCTATGTGCCGGACGAAGCGCACCACGCCGGGGCGAAGACGTGGGCCGACATCATTGAAGAGTACGCGAGCAAAAAGGCCAAGATAGTCGGCCTTTCCGCCACGCCTGAACGCCTTGACGGCACCGGGCTAGGGAAATGGTTCGGCCGGATGGTAACAGGCCCAAGCGTGGCCTGGCTGATGGAACAGGGCTACCTGTCCACCTATCGCATGTACGCGCCATCCTCGCCGGATCTCGGCGGGGTCAAGCGGTCCGGCACGGACTTCAATAAGGCCGAGCTTGAGAAGCGCATGGGCGCTTCCTCGATCACCGGCAACGCGGTCGAGCATTACCGCCGCCTCGCCCATGGCCGCAAGGCGATGGTGTTTTGCGTCTCGATCAAACACAGCTTGAGCGTTGTCGAGCAATTCCAAGCTGCAGGCTACCGCGCCGCCCACATTGACGGCGATTCCCCGAACCGCGACGAACTTCTCCGGGCCTATGAGCGCGGCGAAATTCAGGTGCTTTCCTCGGTCGACCTTGTGTCCGAGGGCTTCGATTTGCCGGCCATTGAGGTCGCCATTCTTCTGCGTCCGACCCACTCGCTGGCGCTGTTCCTACAGCAAGTCGGCCGCGTGCTTCGCCCCGTCTACGCGCCGGGCTTTGACCTCGATACCCAGGCGGGCCGCCTCATGGCGATTGCAGCGGGTCCGAAGCCATACGCGCTCATCCTCGACCATGCCGGCAACAGCATCCCGAAGGACCAAGGCGGGCGCGGCCACGGCCTGCCCGATGACGACCGCGAATGGACCCTTGAGGGCCATAGGAAAAAGAAGCGGGCGAAGGATGACGAAGACGACGAGCCGGCGGTGACGACCCGCCAGTGCCCGAACTGTTTCCGCGTCCATCAGCCCGCGCCGACCTGCCCGCAATGCGATCACGTTTACCCGACCATGGGTCGGACGGTGCAGGAACTTGCCGGCGAACTGGCCGAAATCGACCGCACCAAGCGGGTCGAGGCGAAGCGTCAGCAAAGCCAGGCCAAGACCTTCGAAGACCTCGTCGCGCTCGGGAAGATGCGCGGCATGAAGAACCCCCACGGGTGGGCGAAGCACGTTCACGCCGCCCGCATGGCGAAGTCCCAAACCCGATACGTTCGATGAAAGGTGAAGCAATGACGCGCTCTTATTCCGACTACATCAAATCCGGTCAGATGACGCAGCTTGAGGCGATCAAGCACAACACCGTGCGCAACGGTGGCCGCATCGCCATGGCCGGCGTGCTCGCCGCTCACGTTCGGGATGGCCTTCCGGCGGACGCCGCCGCCTTCGGCGTGCTGGATACCTTGGCGGTGCGGCTGGTCGAATGGTACGGCCCGGCCGCTGCCGGCGAGGTGTTGCGCCATTACGCCGAGGTGTGCGAGCGGCAAAAGCCGGTGGCCGCCAATGGCTAAGATCAAGTCCATATTTGAAAATGAGGCCGCGCTTTGCGCCGCCTTCATTGCTGGCCTGCCGGATGGCTGGACCGCATACGCGGAAACCGCCGGTTTCGACATCCTCTTGGTGCGCCAGGCCGATGGCGCCCAAATCGGCGTTGAGGCCAAAATGACGCTCAACGCCAAGGTGCTGTTGCAGGCCGCCGAAGGCCTCTACGCGGGCCGTGGCAATGGCGAACGCGCCTCCCCGGACTTCCGAGCCGCCTTGGTGCCTTCCGGCGCCGCCGGTGTGGAAATGAAGGCGATTGCTAGATACCTCGGCATCACCGTGGTTGAGGTGCAAAGCCAGGCCGCGCGGGACGAAGAGGCGCGAGCGGTCGCGGAACGGTGGGGCATCACCTCCTGGCGAGCACGGGAGAACGACAAGCCGGTGTTCACCCCTGAACTGCCGGTCGCCGGCCGCCATGAGTGGCGCGAGGAATGGGTCGATCATTGCCCGCCGGAACGGTGCAAGGTGCCGGACTATGTGCCAGACGTCGCGGCGGGCGCCTCGGGGCCATCGCAGCTTTCCGAATGGAAGATCAAGGCGATCAAGATTTGCATCGTTTTGGAGCGCCGGGGCTTCGTCACCCCTGCCGACTTCAAACACCTCAAGATTGATCGGAAGCGCTGGCTTGATATGCGCTGGCTCGCCCCGTCCGAGGAACGGGGGCGCTACATTCCTGGCCGCTCGCCGCTCAACCTTCGCGCCGCTCACCCGGTCAACTACGGCCAGGTCGAGGCGGACTTTGACAAATGGAAGCCGGCGGAACCGGGCGAGGCGTTCAAGCCAATGGCGGCTCTGCTATGAGCACCGGCACCAAACTGATGAACCGTTGCCTGCTAGCGCTGTCCAAGGCTGGCGCCACGGTGTGGAGAAACACCACGGCAAAAGGATGGGCCGGCAAATCGTTTTCTTTGTCGCCGGGCGAGGTCTACCGTGCTCGAGGTGGCGAGCGAGTCGTGCTTGACGCCTACCCCATCGCCGCCGGCCTTTGCAAAGGGTCAGGTGACATCATCGGACTCCACACAATCGAGATAACGCCGGACATGGTGGGCAAACGAGTCGCCGTGTTCGGATCATGGGAAGTGAAAGACGGGACGGGACGGCCTACGCCGGAACAAGCCCATTTCGCCGGTTTCGTGGCCGCCGCTGGCGGCATCGGAACGATCATTAGAAGTGAAGCGGACGCGCTAGAAAGTCTCAAGGCATACCGTGGCGGACAGTGAACAGAAGATCCTTGAATTCCTCGACGCGATGCGCTCGGCGGGGGTCCATATGGACACCGCCAACGCGCGCGGCGCCTCGCACCCGATAGCCGATGGCAAGGTGCACCGCGCCAATGCCCAGGGCAAGAAAAAGGCCAGGAACCAACACGTTTGGTATGTGCTGCATTTGGACACGCCGGCCTCTGGCGCCTTCGGCGACCTGCAAACCGGAATTCAGGATACATGGACGGAAAAGCGCCCGTCCAGCATGACGGCGGCGGAACGCGCCGAACTGAAAAAGCGCATGGCGGAAACACAACGCCAGCGCGAGGAAGAGCGGGCCGCCCTCAATGCCGCCGCCGCCGCCGCTGCCGGCCTCATCATGGCGTCGACAGAGAAGGCGCCGGCCTCACACCCTTACCTCGCGAAAAAGGGCCTGCCGCCGTTCCCTGGCCTTCGGCGCCTAAAGCAAAACGTCAAATACACCATTGAGCCCGAGGAAGACCCGCGCACCGCCCGCGCCGGTTCCCTCGTCGTTCCGCTGTACACGCCTGGCGCCGAACTGGCGAGCGTCCAGCTTATCGGCGATGACGGCACGAAACGCTTTCTCAAGGGCACCGCGAAAGAGGGGAATTACCATCCCATCGGTAAGCGGCCCGAAGATCCTGGCGCCGAGTTCACCATTGCCATAGCCGAGGGCTACAGCACGGCGGCCCGCGTCCACCAAGCGACCGGCTACCTCACTATTACCGCCTTCGATGCCGGCAACCTCGGCCCGGTATCAAAGGCGATACGGCAGAAATACCCGAAGGCCCGCATCCTATTCGCGGCTGACAATGACCGGCTTGTGAAGATGCCGGACGGACGATTTAATCCGGGCGTCACCAAGGCCAAGGAAGCGGCGGAATCCGTGGGCGGCCTCGTCGCCTTCCCCGAGTTTGACGACGCCGAGATTGACTTTACGGACTTCGATGACCTCGCCCGGAAAAGCGGTCTTGACCGCGTTAGGGAAGTCATCGACGCCGTGCTCAACCCGAAGCCGGTAGCGGACGAAAGTAACCCGCCGCTGCCCCAGGATGCCAGCGACTACTATCAGGGCGCCGAAGGCCCCGGCGACCACTTTGACGAAGCCCCACGGGGCAAGCAACGCGAGGTCGAGCACCCGCTAGCCTCCTTCGGCGACCCTCATTTCCGATGCCTCGGCGTGGATGAAACGACCCTGTTCTTTCAACCCTCTAACGTGGCGCAAGTTATCGCCCTCAACGCTTCGCAACTGTCCGCCTCAAACATGATGCGGCTCGCGCCGCTTCAATGGTGGGAATCCGAATTCCCCGGATCGAAAGAGGGCGTCGACTGGAAAGCCGCGATCAACGCTTGCATGCAGGCTTGCATGCACCGGCGCAAGTTCGTGCCGCATAATTCGGTGCGCGGTCGAGGTGCATGGTTCGAAGCCGAAACCGCCGTCTATCATGCCGGCGATCGGCTAATCGTGGACGGGGAAGAGAAGTCGTTTCATGAGCACCGGAGTCGGTTCGTCTATGACGAAGGCGAAGCCCTGGCCGTGGACGTCGCGGAACCCGTTTCCACGAATGAGGCTCGGCGCCTGCTAGAGCTTTGCAAAAGCCTTCGGTGGGTTTCGCCGCTGTCGGGCTACTTGCTGGCCGGATGGTGTGTTGTGGCACCGGTGTGCGGCTTCCTGAAATGGCGCCCGCATATATGGGTGAACGGCCCGGCGGGCTCGGGCAAGTCGACCGTGATGGATCAAATTATCAAGCGATGTCTCGGCGAGACGGCGTTGAGCGTGGTCGGCAACACGACCGAGGCCGGCGTGCGCGGCGCCCTCTCAATGGACGCGCTGCCCATCATCTTTGACGAAATCGAACCGAAGGATCAGAACAACCAAAACCGCATCCGGGCGATTATGGACCTGGCCCGCGTCGCCGCCTCCGAAGGTGACGGGATGATTTTGAAGGGCACCGCCGGCCAGAAAACGAAGGGCTTCCGGGCGCGATCAATGTTCGTGTTCGCGTCCATCTTCACTCAGATTGAAGGATACGCGGACGAAACCCGCATCACGCAATTGTCGCTTGCGGACCCCTCACGGGATTCGGATGAAGAGAAGGCGGCCAATAAAAAGCACTATGAAAAGCTGCTGTCCGATATCGTGGGCCTGCTGACGCCGAGCTTTTCGAAACGCCTTCTCGCTCGCACCATCGCCCATTTGCCGACGCTGCGGTCCTACGTGGACGTGTTCACCGTGGCGGCGACACAGCACCTCGGGACTCAACGTCTCGGCGACCAGCTCGGGCCGATGCTGGCCGGTGCCTACCTTCTCAACACGACCAAGCCGGTGACGGTGGAAGAGGCGTTGAAATGGCTTCGCGCCAACGACTGGACAGATCACACCGCGAAGGGCGCGACCAAGGATTCCGAGCGGTTTTTGCAACACGTCACCGGCTACTTGGTGCGGCACAACACGCCCGAGGGCGGGCAATGGGAACGCACCGTTGGCGAGCTTTTGGAACTGGCCGCCTTCGCCGCCGATATGACGCCGCTTAATGACGGCTACGGCACCCAGGAACCGAACAAGAAAAAGGGATCTGCCGTGTCCGCCCTGGCGCGCCTCGGTATCCGGGTATGGCGTGGGCCGGATGGAATGATGGTCGCGGACATCACCACGTCGCACGAAAGCTTCAAACGATTGATCCTGAAAAATACCGAATGGGGCGCAACGAAGTATCGAGACATCTTGAAAGCGATACCTGGGGCGATCCCTGGCAAGGGGAACCGCTACTTTTCCAGCGGGATCAATACGCCGTTCGTGACGGTCCCCCTTAACGCCTTGCTCGGGGAGCGTGAACCCGGCGAAGACGCGGATTGAGCGTTGACAAAATGCAAACGACTCGTTGATTATCGTGATGTCGCGGCCCGCTCTATAGACCTCCCAGGGCGGGCCGCTTTTTTTGACTGATGAAACCAGGGAACCAAGATGCTCAAGAGAAGCTTTCTCGTGTCTGCTATCTTCGCGGTTTGCTGCCTCGCCTTTCCGGCGTGCGCTGCACCGGCCGCCGAGTTCGCCACCGTCACGGTCGCCAGCATGAAGCATGAAGTTCCGGCCCCGCCCATCCTGGCGGTTCCGGCGGATTTCGCGATCATGCAGGCCTCGCAAGACATGGCGCGAAAACCCGTCACGCTCGGCGCCAAGCGAACCGTCGCCGCTACCTTTGCTGTCTACCGCTCCACCCATCGCACCGCCGCGCGGCATCGAACCTTCGCGGTGCCGTGGTCGGCCTGATCGCGTCCGATAGCACTATGTTTCGAAACCCGGCAGCGATGCCGGGTTTTTTCGTCGCCATCGTTGACGAAACGCAAACGACTCGGGCTTAGTGGCCTTCGCGGGGTAGCGCAGCCTGGTAGCGCGGTCGGTTCATGCCCGACAGGCCGGCGGTTCAAATCCGCCCCCCGCAACCAATTCGCCCGATGGGCATAAACCAAGCCCCGAGGTCCGACTTGCGCGGTCGGTCACAACGACGCTAGACCTGGCGCCATGAAACAGATCCTCGCCGTTGCCGCGCTCGGCGCGCTCATAGCTACGCCCGCCCTCGCGGTGCAAATCGAGCTAACGCCTGTCATGGTCAAAGACACGACCGCCTTGCTCAAGGCGAAGGGCTTCAATTGCCCTATCGTCAAGATGGCCTCGGCGAAGCCGGCGAGCGCTCGCGGCGATGTTGTCAAGGTTTGGTGCGGGCCGGATGACGGCACGGACAACGTTTTCGGCGACTTCCAATACCGCCTGACTTTCCGGCCGGACGGTGGGGTCGAAGTAGCCGAGTGGTGAGCTAGGCCGCGATATACGGGATCGCCGAAACGTCCACCTCGCGCGCCGCGTGCCAGGCGTCAAAGTTCGCCTGCATCCGAAGCCAGAGGCCGGGACCGTTCCCGAAGAGCTTCCCGAGGCGGGCCGCCATGTCAGGCGTTACCGGCTTGCGGCCAGCTAGTATCGAATGGAACTGCTGGCGGGAGATACCGAGCATTTCGGCCACGGTCATCTTGCTCTTACCGGCGTCTTCCAACAGGTCCGCGATAAGCTCGCCGGGGTGAGACGGGCAGCGGTTCGGGTCCGCCTTGGCCGGGATATCGGCGACGGGCTTACCGGTAAGCTCTTTTTCAAAGTTCATCATGATCTTATTCTCCTAGTGGTATTGTTCGAAGTCAACGCGATAAGCGTTGCCGCCTTCGAACTCGAATGTGAGGCACCACGGGCCATTCACATGGACGCTGTAGCGGGTCGGGTTGAAACCGTGGAGCGCGTGGAAGTCGAAGCCCGGAACGTTGAGGTCGGCAACCGTTGCCGCTGCATCAATGGCGTTGAGCCGGACCAAAATGCGGCGGTGCATCCGCGCATCAATGGTCGACCGGCTGGTTTGCCAGAGGTTCGCGAGGGCTTTGTTTTTGAAGGTCATAATCATGGAATTGACTGTAATCAAATTGATTACAGTGTCAACAGATAGATTACAGTCGGAGCGAACTTTTTTGATCCTCGGTCTTGACCGGATTAGGGACCTTGCCCCACATAGGAATAAATTCCAGAGGCGGGTACGATGTCACGGCGGTGGACGAATGAGGCTGATTTAGCCGCGCTGTTGATCGCGCGCGGCAACGCGCGCCGACGCGTCGTTCTGGCGCCAGACACTGCCTATTTCGTGGGCCTCAAGCTTATGACCGCCTCGGCGAAGCCAACGGCGGCCGAGGTCGCTCTTATCATCTGCGATAGCAAATGCGAGCGGCCTTGTTACCCGTGCCAGGGCAAGGCCAACTGCATCGTGCAGGCCTACGGCCATCGGGCCGGTTAGATCGCGGCGACGGCCCGGACACGGGCTAGACGGTCTTTCAAGCCGTCCACCTCGGCCCGGCGCCGCTCGCGCTCGCTATCGATAGCGCGGTCGACAAGCCTTGATAGGGAGTCTCCTTCATGGGCGTGGCCGGTGGCCTTTAGCTCGGCGCGGACCTGGTCGCATTCCGCCAGCACCTCGGCGAGCGCAAGCTTGACGGCCTCGGTAGAATCCGCGGTGCTTTCCTGGCCTGGCGGAACGACTCGGTAGCCGCATTCCGCGAGCGAGGTGAGCACCATTTCCGTAACAGCCAGTTCCATGCACGGCACGATGGGCTGATCGCCTCGGTGCAGGGAGCGATTCCGCCGTCGCATCGCGGCGCCAATCGCAAAGGCGATGTCCGACGCGGTGTCATCATCGAGCGGGACCGGAACCGGCGGCGGCAAGGCGATCACCGGGCCAGGTCCGCGCCTCCTGATCGCCTCAAGCTGTTCTTCGCTGACAGCCTCGGCGGCGCGAGGCGGACGCAACAGCTTGTCCAGCCGTTCGAACGCCTCTGCGGTGATAGTCACACGGATGCCACCGGCGGGCGAGGCCGAGGGCTGTAGCAAAGTCACCATGGCGACAAGGGTATCGTGGGCCGCGATAGCTACAGCGGCGGCCCTGGCCCGTTCCTCGGCGTCGTCGCCTACCGTCATCACCGCGACGTCGCCACCGCACTTCACATAAGCGTTGCGGGTGCCGACCATGGTGCCGATCTTGCCAGGGAACACCCTTGCCATCGGCGCATGCTCGCCGCTCAATGCTTCCTGTACCGCTTCCGGGGTGCTGATCGTCTTAACAGGGGCGTTCATCGTGTCGGTTCCTCAATGACGGTGAAACGGCCAGTGCGGGCCATAAAGCGGATCTCTTCGACGTCCTCGGGGGCGCAGCCGTGGCCGATGTAGACGCGAAGGCCACGGGCGCGGTGCCGAAGGCCTTGAAGCCTGGCGACATGGGCGATGCGCTCGCCCTGGGGCGTTTCGAACGCCATGCGGTCACGGGTGAAACCTGGCGCGGGCCGCCAGCCGTAGTCGAACCTGGCCACGGGCATGGCCTGATGCGAGGGGCAGAAAAGAACGGCCTCGGTCATATCGCGCCCCCGAGGATCGCGGCGCCGAGGGTGCCGCCGGCCATCGCGACCGCCAGGAAGATGCTGAGGGCAACGGTGCCGGCGCCGAGGTGAAGCGCGAGCATCAGGGCGTCCCTGGTGGTGAACTCGGGGCCAGCCAATTCGGCGTCGCTGTAGTGATGATGATTGCTCATGTGGGTTTCCCTATTTCGCAAACCACGATATCGCATAGTTTGCATTTTGCAAACGATCACGGCAAAAAAATAGACGCGGCTCTATTGTCTCAAGACCGCATCGATCAAACGAGGCCAAAGCGCCGCCATGCTCGGCATTAGGCCCTTCTGCTCGCATTCATCGAGGTAGCCGATAAAGGCGATGTCCATCACCAATTCCGGGCGCTTCGGCATCAGCACCCCGGCACTGTTGCGGCGGCGGTCATAGGCGTATGCGTTCACGGCGGCCAGGATGAATGCCCACACCTCGGGCGGAGCGACAAGGCCCTCGTCATCCGAGGTAATCACGGGCTCGCCGTTGGCGTCCACCAACGCGGTGACGCCGAGGCTTTCTTTGATCGCCCAAGGCAACGGGGCAGTTTCCGGTAGCTTGATCATAAAAGTTCCTTCCAACCTAGTGAGAGTATACATTACGAATATCGGACTTCAATCCCTCGTCGGCCGAAAATTGATCGAAAACAATGATTTGGGGTGGCTTCCATTCCGCGACGCAATCCAACGGGCTTTCCCCGGCTTGGCCTGATAGGAAATGGCCGAAGCGATCAAAGGGGCCGACGCCCTCGGCGTAGAACCAGGCGGACCGGCCGACCTTATCCTTATGGTGGCCGTCTTCCTCGTCGCGGAAGGGGCGAAGCGGGCCAATCCTGGCGCCATTCCTGGCGCGATAGGTTCGCCCGGTGGCGATGTATAGCGGGGGCGACGAAGGCCGAGGCCTCACCTCGATAGGCGCCGCTTTGGCGAAGGCGAGGTGCGGCTTGGTGAAGGCGGACAGTGCAAGTTTGATGCGGCGTTTCATGATGCGAAATTGATTCCCAAACCCGAGGAACGACAGTGAGAACAAAATTAGAACGTACAAATCGGACGAACGCAATACATTTTGTACGATTTAGGCATGCAGGGCCGCGTTCTTCGGGCGGCGAGCCGGGGGTTAGCAACTTATCGAGACGACAAGCCGACGCACCTTTAGCCCGGAGGCTTGGACATACGCGCGCCGCCCCCGGCCGAATAGGCCAGGGTTGTGCGGCGCCGCTAAGCGTGCGCACTCTCGGGCGTTGTCGCGCCCTCAGTCTCGTCAGGGTTGCTAAGCCCGATCAGGCTTCTATCACGGATAATTTACCGTGCAACAAAGATCACAAGCCGACCAAAAGTTTTTAACAATTCGTGATGCAACTATTTTGCTTATTAAATCGCGCTAATACAAACAGTCTTGTGGCGGCGCCGTTTCTTACGTTAACGACACCGCCCGGAAGTAGAGAAAAGCAACCGGCGATAGGTCGCTTTATACTATTTGTTAGCTGCGACCCTTTGCAGCGCTTCAATGATGGCCTCGGCGTAGTGGTGGAACTCGGGGCCTATCGTGTCTTCACTTTGCATCGACGCTTCCGGGCCGAACAGTTCGCCCACTGCCTCGCCGATCATTCGAAGCGCGGCCCAAGCGGCGCGGCGCTCTTCATCGTTCATAGGTCGTATCCCGCCCATGTCAGCAGGCTGTCGAATGCTCGCGCGGAGTGATGCGCCAGCCATTCCGAGGCCGAGTTAATGCCGAGAAAGATCATTGCCGGCAAAACGACAAGTATGGCGCGGCCTGGGTGTTTCAACGGGGTTTCGCTCATGTCCGTGTTCTCTTTAATCGAGCTTCTAGCGCGGCGATGGCGACGTCGCATTCCGCGACCGTCTCGGGCTTGTGCTTCCAGAACTGCCGCGTCGCCCGTTCGGCGGCTATGGCGGCCCGTAGTGCTTGTGCCTTCGTCTTGGCGTATCGCTTGATCGTTTCGCCGCCGACGCGTTCGTTGGACCTCGCCCACGCCGGTATCCGGGGAAGCCATCCGAAGTCGCCGTGCTTCGTTGATCGCTTGCCCCAGGTGAATGAGGCGACAACGGTGAAATAGGCGCGCCCCTTTCGGATCGAGCGCAACCCGTATCTGTCTATCTCGACCTTGCCGGTTTCATCGTCATGCCAGGCATGAAAATAGAATTCCCCGGCGACGTGCTGCAGGGCCGCCATGTCAGGCCCCCAGGATGGCGCGGCGCATCCGCAAAATCTGATCGTAGGTGAGGGCACGGACCGCCTTCGCCAGGTGGCCGGCGGTTTCGACGTCGCCGTCATCGCCGATCCGCATGCATTCCCGTATCAGGATGTTGCGGACCTTTGAGGCCAGTAAAGATTGCTCGGCCCGTAGCACCTCGGAATCTGTCATGTGTTTCGGGGTCGTCTTGCCCATCGCAGTTGATCCTTTTCGGGGGAAGGTGTGGGGCTCACAGGCCCCACTTGGTTGCGCAAATCGGACCGATGCCGGCCTTGACGGACTCGGGGTCGGTAAGCTCGCGGCCACAACAGCCGCAGACACCCGTCGACCTGCCGTAGTCGGCGGCGGCTTTGAGCGGGTCCGCTGCGATGGCGCAAAGCAGGGCCAGGGTGTCCGGGGCGGCCTCGCGGCGCGCCTCAAACTTGCCGTTGACGATCTTGCCCACGTAGGCGCCATCGGCCGCCTTGTCGGTCACGTAGAGGGTGCCGGGGTGAAGCTTAGCCGGCTTGATCGTGAGGCGTTCGGTGCGGAACAGCGGCTTTTTCAGGCCGGACTCCATGGCCGTCGCGAACAGCGCGTTGATGCGGTCGACGCCGACCTCGCCGGACCTGTCAGCGGTTTCGGAGGCACGGGCCGCCGCCTTTTCCTCGCGCTTCCGCTTCACCTCGGCGAGGCTGTTCAACGCGGCGTTGACCTGGCCGGCGGTAAGCTCGCCGTAGACCTCAAACTTACCGAGCAATTCCCCGGCGAAACGATGCCAGCCCGCGATTTCCCGAAGGCCTTTCATCAGGTCCGGGTTCGCGGCCTCAAACTCGGCCTTGGCGGCGGCGAGGTTCGCGGCTTTAGTCACCTTGCCCTTCGCGGCGGCGACAACACCCTTGGACACCTTGCCCTTGCCCTGACAGGTGAAGCAACGGCGGATGCCGCGCCACAAACCGGAGCCCAGGCACTTCGGGCACGGGAACACCGCGTCGCCACCGTTGGCGATGTGAGCGGCGGCGCGGATCTCTTCCGAGGTGGCAACGGGCGCCACCGGGGTCGAGGTCATCGGGTCCGTATCGAGGTCGTTGAAATCGATCATGGCTGTTCCCCTTAGTTCGCGAAGCGGGCGGCGACGCGGGCGTCAACGGCGGCGCGGTGCAGCGCGTTTGTTTCGGCGCGGGTGAGGTTGAAGAACGTTTCCATTTCGGCGAGGCGCGAGACTTCCGAGCACTCGGTCGAGGCCGAGGCCGCCCAATCGGCGGCGGCCTCTTTCGTCATCGTGGCGAGCTTGGCGTGGTTCGGGCAGGCGGACCGGGAAGAGAAGTAGTGCATTGCCGTGGCATCCGTTTGCTTTTCGATAACGACAATATACGTAGCGCATATTGGTTTGCAATATGCAAACGCTATGGACGTGATCTTTTTTGGCTCACGGGTCGTATGGCCCATCGAACGGGCGGGCATAGGTGAGCATGCGGAACGCGGCTGTTACGGTGTCCTCGCCCCGGACCCGGTTGTCGGTTCCGGCTTCGAAGGTCCAGCCCTGGCGAAGGGTGACAATGACGCCGTTGCCCATGTGGCGCTCATCATCGACAAGCTCGACCCGGTGGTCGCGGCGGATGCGGGAAAGGGTATCAGTCATCGGTTAATCCCCGCTGGCCGAGTTGAGATTTTCCATAGCGGATTCAAGCTCGGAAATGGCGTCGTCCATGCGTGACACCGCATCTTCGGCGGCTTGCCCTCTATCGCCGCTTTGAAAGCCTTCCGGCATGTTGTCGAAATAGTCTTGCTCTTCGTCCCGCAACGACTCGATGTCCGATTTGAGCGCGTCAATACGCTCGACAAGGGCAGCGATGGCGGCCCGGCGATCTTTGTTCATGGTGTGGACTCCTGGGGTTGAGGTGAGAAGAGCGGGGGCGGCGGGTCATCCCTCGCCGCCCCGTGGGCCTTACTTCGCGGTCGCCGGGAGGATGACGGCAGAAGGCCCGATTTTGGCGGCGAGCTTGAGGGCGAGGTCGTGGCGCCCGCACCATCCCGCGTTGTGATAGACGGTCCAGTCGGTGGCCTCGATAGCGGCGAGGTGTTCGGCGACCTTCGCGTCCGCGTATTCCTCGGCGGTCCGGCCGGCCATCTTCGCGGCGGCATCGGCGGCGTCGCTGGCCTGGCGCGCCGCATCGGTCCGGTAGTGCTCGAACTTCATGAGGTTGGCGTAATGGCCGTCGCGGACGCAACCGAGGTAATAGTTGCCGCTGTCAACGTGACCCTTGCGGGCGTCCTTTGCCCGAGCAATCGCGGCATCCTTTGAGCGCTGATAAACAACGGTGTGGGTGTAGGTCCGGTCGGCGGTGGTCCGCTTGTGCTCTTCCCCGTTCGGGTCAATCGCGGTGTAGACGGTCTTAGGCATGGGTGTGACTCCCTCGGGTTCGAATGTGATTAGCGGGCTTTGCCGGACTTGATGAAACGCAGGCGCTCGCTGGGGGTCATCACGGACACGTCACCGGCGGCCACAGCCTCGCGGCGGGCAATCTCGGCGCTCATGCGCTCGGCGGTGTCGGTGCCGCTGTAGGGATGAATGTTGGCGATGTGGGCGCGCAGTTGCTCGGTCGTGTAAGAGGCGAAAGGCGCGGTCTTAAACGCGGTGTCAGACATTGGCGGCGGTTTCCGTTTGCGTTTCGATAACGTCGATATACGCTGCGAATATCGGCGGTGCAAGAGGGTAGTTTGCAAAATGCCAACTTTTTAGCCTCGGGCGCCGGCTCACCCGCATACATCGCCGAAGATACAAGGGAAAATAGGCTCGAAAATACACCTAAGTCGCTGATTTTGCAGCGATTATTTGGGTGTATAGAAAATCGGTCAAAAACAAATAGCTATTCAGCGCATACAGGCATGTGCGTAGGCGCGTAGCGCATAGGCATAAGCGCGTAGAGGTCTTTTTATATATATATTTCTATACAAATAAATTTATATATATAGAAACAAGGGGTTAGCTGTATTTTTCGGGTGTATGGACGATTTCAGAAAAAATACATGCCGCCCCGCGAAGCGTCGGACGTTGACGAACCGCAAACGAATCCGGCTTTATGCGCTCATTCCCAAGCACCCCGAGAAGGATTCCCGCAATGGACCTCATCCGCAACATGGTAGTGGCAGACCGTGGTTCGCCTCGACAGTTCGTGAAAGGCCCGGTTCCCGACGACATCGGCCCCGGCACGCTGGACCGCTTGCGTCGTGCCGGTGCGCTCGCCCCCGAGGTGAAGGCGGAAGCGGAAGCCGAGGTCGTCACCCGCAAGGGCAAGAACAAGTAAGGGCCGATGTCCGGCCTTGAGATACGCGCGGACTGGAATACTTCCGAGGTCCGCGCTCTCATGCGTAAGCTGCAGGGCGCCCGGCTACATCAGGCGCTTTCCGTGGCAGTCAACACCACGGCTAAACAGGTCCGCACCAACGCCGCTCGCATCGTAGCGAAGCAAGGGGGATTGAAGCGGGCCGACGTTGATCCCTCGATCCGCATCTATCCCTATTCGAAGCCTGATACGCTTACCGCTATCGTGCGTGGCAGCGGAAGGCCGATAGCCCTGATTAAGTTCGCGGCGAGGCAAACGAAAGCGGGTGTCACCGCAAACGCCTGGGGCGTCCGAAAGCTGTATAAGCACACCTTCATTGCGACAATGCGGTCAGGGCATCAGGGGGTATTCGCCCGCACCACGAAAAAGCGATTCCCGATCAAAGAACTATGGGGGTCCGGTGTCACCCAGGTGATGACGCAAGCCATTGAGCAAGGGGAAATGATCGCTGATGCTCAAGACCGCCTCACCGCCAACGTGGTCAGACAGTTGAAGCGCTACGCCTTCAAGGGTTGATCCCGAACCCATCACAAACGTTGATGCATTACGTGTCGCCCTACGCCGCTGCACCCCTCGGCGTCAAGATCAATGCCCGATGCCTCAAGAGCAGAAACTTCAATGAAATCAAGGGTTTACGATTTCGCGGGTCCTTCCCCCGCCGTGCCAGGGGTGAGGGGGACGCTGCGGCGCATATTCTCTCTAGCGTCTGACCCGGCCAAACGTATACCTTCACTATGCACCACGAATAGAAACCATCGCTTTCGTTGATGGGTTCGGAAATTCCGCGGTGCTCTTCCTTGGCGGAATCCGCCAACGACTTCAATGCGTTGCCAGGGCGGGGCCAGCGCTCGGGGCTCGCTAACGTCATATGCGCGCTATTCGTCTAGCAGTTCCTTGACAGATCCGTGTCGCAAGAACTCTTCGCCGCGAAGGTGCTGCACCCTGGCCCGCACGCCAGGTTTCACCCATAGCGTCGCGGGATACTTCTTACGCATCGCTTCGCTTGGTGGCGCCCCGCCGGCTTTCGCCTTGACCTTCGCCCACAGCCGTTCCCTTGCCTCGCGGCCGAGAGTGATGACGGCGGCGCCGACATAGTGCCCGCCGGGGTCCACGAACCTGGCAACCGCCGGCTTGCCGGCCTCTCGCTCGACGCCGGCAAGATTAAGATCAGAGTGCATATAACTTTTCGTCTTCAACCAGTTCAAGGTCGGGCCGCTGCGATAGACGCTATGCGCCCGCTTGGACACGATACCCTCAATCCCGGCTTGGTCGACCAGATAGAAGACCGAGGGGCCGTCGCCTGGCAACGCCTCGCTGAACTGAATCCGGGTGCCAGGCTTCACGATGCTGTAGAGGATTTCGCGCCGCGCCTTACAGCCGATGTCGCGGAGGTCATGGCCGTTGAGGTGCAGGATATCGAAGGCCCCCAGGATGGCGGCGTATGGGTCTTTCTGGATAACCCGCTGCATCTTGTGGAAGTCCGGCCGGCCATCATCGCCAGGCACCACGGCTTCACCGTCGATGATCGCGGATTCGACGCCTAGCTCGCGGGCGGCCTCAACAATGCCGAGGTATCGTTTCGTCCAGTCCGCCCCGGAACTCGAATAGGCGCGGATATCATCAGGGCCGTTGATGATGACTTGCGTTCGGTAGCCGTCTAGCTTGATCTCATGAATCCAGTCCTCGCCGAGCGGCGGGCTCTTCACAAGCTTGGGCTTCATTGGCGGTACAAACACAAGACGCATGACTGACTCGCTGGCCGCGATTCAATCAGCTTCTACTAAAATAGTTCCGAAAGCCCTAGCGCGTCGCGATCAGTTCGGCGGTCGCCCAAAAGCCGACCGCCATGAACAAGAGCACCATGAAGGCGACGGCTAGAAGCTTCACCGCCTCGCCTCGGCCTTTGAAATTTCGCGGTTGAAGGCGTCAGCCGCCATTGCGAAAAGGTGATCTAGCTCGACTCCCCGGAGGCCTGGCCGGCGCACCGCCAACGGTGGAAGCCCCACATAAACACCATTGATCGACAGGCTGAAATATAGCTTACCATCTTCATAGGATACGACGATGTCCCGAGCCTTCGATTCAAACCGCGAGAAAAAGGCGGCTCTCAATTCTTCGAAGCGATCAATTCTGAAAATGCCTTCCGCCGTCATGCTGTGGCCTTCCTTTCCGTCCAGCACGGGCATTCCGCGCAATCCTCACGGTCGACGTGTCTGCGCGGCGGTGGCCAGCGATATCCATAGCTCTGCGTAACAGACATCGGAAGCGCCGGCAGATCGGGAATCGGGCATAGGCACGGCCAAACCGTGTTGGCGCGCATGACGACGCGCCCCCGCTTGTCCGCCTTGATATCGGCGTGGGCGCATGCCCCGCGCTTCACGCCGCTGGTCTTGCTTTCCATGACAACTCCTTGAGGGCGGCAACCCCTGCCGAGGTCCGGCGCCTCTGCCAATTCGGCGCCTGTCTCATATCAGCGAGGCCGGCGTCGACCAAGCCCGTGAAGATCTTGTCGAGCCCATCGGGCGGCGCCTCTGTCCAGTCATCGGACAGCCGCCGAAGGGTGCGCGCTTGTGCCGGTGTCAGCATGGCCGCACCGCCCGGTAGAGGTGGGTCGCGTAGGCGCCGACCGCTTTCCAGTAAGCGGCCATCGGCCCCTTGTTCTTGCGCCAGGAAACTTGCGCCCTGGCGCGGGCGTCCACGGACAGGTCGCGGAACACCTCGGCTACGACCTGGCGGACATCGGGCGGCAACGCCTGAAGCTTTGCCGCCGCCGGCAATCCGAGCACCGGGTTGCGGACCTCGGCCCGGTTCGAACGATCAACCATTACCGCCATTCCTCCCCGAGCGTGCGCCACTCGACCGGCCTGCCCTCGGCATCGGCGCGCTCGATACCTTGCATCATGCCGTTGGAGATACCCCGGTCGGTGTAGACGACGGTCGCCTCGGCGACGCGGCCCCAGGCGAGCCCGGCGGCGATGCCTCGCGCCCGTTCCTCGGGGTTGCCATCGTCTAGCACGCCAGGTTGCGTGTAAAGCAGATGGCTTGCCGCCGGGGCGTCACCTCGGGCCAGGCAATCCCGCATCGCCGCCCGAGCATAGGCCACATTGCGGTCGACGTCGCCGGCATAAGGCGACTCCAGAATGACCAGCCGCCACGGGCCGGGAAACGGCTTGGTGCGGGTTGACGCCAGCCGCATCAATTCCGCGGCGCTGTAATCCCCATCGTCAGTTTTCAACTCGCCGCTCATGCCGACACCTCGGGCGCCGGGATCAAGTAGCGCGTTTCCTCGCCCTTGATCTTCCTGCAAACGATGTTGTGGCCTTTCTTGCGAAGCGTGCCGGCGATGTAGCCGCGCAAGGTGTGGGCCTGCCATTCCGTCCCCTCGATAAGCTCGGCGAACGTGGCGCCGTTCTCGCGCGAAACAAGCTCAATGATCTTAGCCGCCTTCGTTTGCTTCGGCGACTTCGCTGGCTTCGGCCCCTCGGTCGCGATGCGCTGGCGCCTCGCCGCGCGGCGCGCCTCGATTTCCTCGGGCGTGGACTTGGTCGGCGGGAGGTCCGCAACGGCGGCCTTCATGTCGGCCGGCGTCATCTTGGCCGGCTTCGCCTTGCTCTTCGCCATCTTGTTGCCGGCCTCAATGATAGCGGCAGGTGGCACCGCAACTGAATAGCCTTTCGCCGCCTCGGCGACCGTCATCGTGGTTTCAACCGGCCTGCCCGTCGCGGTGCCAGCTATCACGGTGGTCGGCTCGGCGAGGCGCGCCGCCGTCTCATTGTAAGGCCGGCCGTTGACGAAAGCGGCGCGGCTGATCTCGGCGGGGATACCCTCGGCCAGCACCTTCGACGGCGCGGCGACGTGGGGATACCATTCGCGGGCGCCAGGGCTCACCGCCACCGGCTCATCAACGATGTAGCCGGGGAACTTGCCGGCCAGTTGCTTGGCAAAGCGCTTCGCATTCGACTTCACATTGAAGGACTTCATTGTCGTTTCCAATTCGGCTAGAGTGTTTGCAATTCGCAAACGTTTCATAGCGTCGAATATGCGCCATGTATATAGCTAGGATCAAAAAAAGTGGGCGGCCGGAAAAATCTTGAGGGTATCAGCCTAGCCGCTTTTGCCCGAGAAATGGGCGTTACACCCAACGCGGTGAGGCAAAGGGTACAGCGCGGAAGCCTGGCCGGGGCCATCCTGGCGGACGGTTCCGTCGATGCGGTCAAAGCTCGGGTCCAGTGGTTTGCAAATAGCAACCCCAACCAGCAACGGCGGAAGCCGGCGGCGAAGACTTCAAAGCTTCGCGAGGCCGCCGAGGGCGCCGAGGAAACAAGCGAATACGACCTCAAGGTCGAGCGGATGGCCGTCGACCTTGAGGCCGCCAAGATCAACCTTGAGCGGCTAAAGGAAGCCACGGTCGACCGCGAGGAAGCGCGCCGCGCGATCCGGTCGCTTATGCTGGTCTTCCGCGCCGCCATGCTGAATTTCGCGAACCGCCACGCCTCCGATATCGCCGCCGAGGTCGAGGCGGACCCGGTGCGCCTCGCCGGTGCCCTTGAAGGATACATGCGCGTCGCCCTGGCCGAGCTGGCGAAGACGCGGGCGCCGCTGGACGCCGGAACCTTCGGGGACTCCGCGTGCTAGCCGAGGGCGCCTTTGAATACCTGTTTGAGGAAGGGATTGCGGCCATTGAGCCCGACCCGCCCTTCACCGTTTCGGAATGGGCGGACGAACACCGTTTCCTAAGCTCGAAAGCTTCGTCGGAACCCGGCAAGTGGCGGACCGCCCGAACCCCGTACCTCCGCGAGATCATGGACTCGCTGTCCACGTATTCAGCGGTCGAAACCGTGGCGCTCATGAAGGGCGTGCAAATCGGCGCCTCGGAAGCTGGCTTCAACTTCGTTGGCTACACAATCCACCATTCGCCCGGCCCGATTATGTACGTCCTGCCGACTATCGCCATGGCGAAAAAGTTCAGCAAGACGCGCATTGATCCGATGATTTCGGAAAGCCCGGCGCTCGCTGAAAAGATCCAGCCGGCCAGGGCTCGCGATAGCGGAAACACAATCGAGCAAAAGGACTTTGACGGCGGCGCCCTATTCATGGCGGGCGCTAACTCGGGTTCCGGCCTTCGCGGCTCGCCGGTGTCCCGCTTGGTGCTGGACGAAGTCGACGCCTACCCGGCATCAGCGGATGACGAAGGCGACCCCGCCATGCTCGCGATCAAGCGAACGGCGAATTTCCCGCGTCGCAAAATCTTCATCACGTCTTCGCCAAAGCTCAAGATCAATAGCCGTATCGAGAAAGCCTTTAAGGACGGCGATCAGCGCTATTACAACGTGAAGTGTGAGCGGTGCGGCACCCTGCAGCCCATCGTGTGGAGCGCGATCAAATGGGAAGCGGGGCGGCCGGAAACGGCGGCCTTCGTTTGCCAGGCGGCGGATCCGGACACCGGCGAGCTTTGCGAGCACCGGCACACCGAAGCCCGCAAAAAGTTCTTGCTGTCCGAGGAACACGGCGCCGAGTGGGTTCCTACCGCGACGCCGATCCGACCGAACGTGCGCAGCTATCACCTTTCCGCGTTGTACTCGCCTTGGTTCAAATGGTCGGAATGCGTTTCGGAATTCCTGGCGGCGAAAGACGACCCCGCGCTGCTACAGATTTTCGTCAACACCGTTCTAGGCGACTCATGGGAAGACCTCAGCGGCGAGAAGGCGGACCCCGAGGCTCTACTTTCGAAGCGCGAAGACTTCACAGGTTGCCCCGGCCGCGTCGCACTCATCACGGCGGGCGTGGACGTGCAGCCCGACCGCCTCGAATGTGAAACCGTGGGGTGGGGCCGAGACGAGGAGTCATGGTCGCTTGATTACAAGGTTTTCCACGGCGACCCGTCACAGCAAGAGGTTTGGGATCAGCTAGACGATTATTTGCGCGAGCGGTTCCCGCATCCCGCATTCCCGAACGGCATGGCGATTTCCGCAACCGCCGTCGATACCGGCGGCTCAAACACGCAAGACGTTTACCGCTTCGTCAAGCCGCGCGAGGGCCGGCGCATTTGGGGTATCAAGGGCTACGCCGGTAGGCGTCCGGTATGGCCGAAAAAGCCGACGCGAAACAACAAAGGCCGGATCAATCTTTTCCCCATCGGCGTAGACAGCGCGAAAGAAACCATCACCAAGCGGCTCGAGAAGACGGGGCCAGGTGTGGCCGGTGCCGGCGCCTGTCACTTCCCGATTGAACGCGATAAGGAATACTTCGATCAGTTGACGGTCGAGGTGAAGAAAACCCGGTACGTCAAAGGCTTCAAAGACGTGTATTGGTGGAAGCCGGACAGCGCCCGAAACGAGGCGCTGGACTGCCGTGTCTACGCCTACGCCGCGTTGCAAGGCTTGATCGCCGCCGGCATCGTCTTGAACCGCGAAGCCACCAAGGTTGAGACGAAGGTGGCCGCCCTGGCGCCAGAATCCGCGGTGCTGCCCGCACCTGCCCCGATGCCGGCACCGGCACCCTTACCCGAGGACCCGGAAAACCTCGCCCCCCACGATGTCGCCGGTTCGCAGCATCGTGGGAGTGAGCCGCCGAAGGCGAATGCTAAGGTGCACCGGAAACGGCGTCGCGTCGTCGCCAGCCCGTACATGTGATGTCATGACAGATTTAGAGATACTGCTGGCTACCAAGGCGGCGCTGCTTAAGGCGATGCGCTCGGGCGCGCTTATCGTCCAGCACGGCGACAAGCGCGTGCAGTATCGCAGCATCGAAGATTTGCGCACGGCCCTGGCGGACATCAAAAACGAGATCGCCGAGGCCGAGGGCAGGCCGCGAAAGCGCGTGTTCTACCTTGACGTTCGGCGGGGCTACTGATGGGCATTATCTCAGGCATCCGGCGGGTCGCTCATGCTTTCGGGGTGGGCGGTGGCGGCAACAACTCGTTTGAGGCGGCAGGCCATGGCCGTCGCTTGCGCGGCTTCAACCCTTCAAAAAATCACGTCAATGTAGCGATCCGCGCCGCCGGTCCGACGCTGGTTGCCCGCGCTCGCTGGCTGTACGAAAACGATGGTTACGCCGGCAACGCGGTGGACGAATGGACCTCGCAAGCTGTCGGTGATGGCATCAAGCCTCGACCCCGCTTTAAGGGCAACAAAAAGGCAAAGGCAGCGCTGCTCAAGCTGTTCTTGGACTGGACGGACGAAGCGGACGCCGAGGGCAACACCGATTATTTCGGTCTTCAAGAGAAGGTCGCCCGCGAAGCCTATCTAACCGGCGAGTGCTTTGTGCGCCTCCGTAATCGCCGGCCCGGCGATATGTGGACGGTGCCATTTCAGTTGCAGATCCTACCGACCGAAATGCTGGATATGAGTTTCAGCGCCGCCCTTCCCGGCGGGAACTTCATCGTGGCCGGCATTGAATTCAACGCCATTGGCGCCCGCGTCGCATATCATTTCTGGCGCTACCATCCGACCGATGAAAGGCCCCCGAATTCGGCGAACGCTCGCGACCGCGTCCGCGTCCCGGCTACCGAGGTGTTCCATGTCTTTGACGGACGCCAGGGCGGCCAGATTCGCGGCGTCCCGCGCGTGGCTCGCGTGCTGGTCAAAATCTTTGGCCTTGAGGTCTATGACGACGCCGAAATCGAGCGGAAGAAAACCGCCGCGCTCTTTACCGCATTCTTGATCGGCAGGGGTGAAAACCCCATGCGCCTGGACGAAGACGAAGACGAAGACGAAACGCCGATCGCCGGCATGGAGCCCGGCGCAATCATCGACCTCGGCGACGACAAAGATGTCCGGTTCTCTTCGCCTGCCGAGGTGGGCGGGTCTTATGAGGCTTTCCAGTATCGCACCATTTTGAAGATTTGCGCGGGGCTCGGGGTGCCGTACTCCTACGTTACCGGCGATATGACCAAGGGCAATTTCTCCAATGTCCGCACCGACATTATTAGGTTCCGCCGCCGCGTCTCGCAGTGGCAGAATAACACTTTGATCTTTCAACTTTGCCGGGCCGTTTGGGTTGCCTTCGTTGAGCGCGCAGTGATGGCCGGGCTTGTCGAGCTTCCCGGCTACGATGAAAACCCGACCGAATATTGGGCTTGCGATCACCTTCCGCCGCGCCAGGAATGGATAGACCCGGCAAAGGATATCGCGGCCGAGAAAGAGGCGGTTAAGGCGGGCTTCAAGTCCCGTACCCAGGTCATCGCGGAACGCGGCTACGACCGCGAAGACCTGGACGACGAGATCGAGGAAGAGCGCGCGGACGCGAAGGCGCGGCCCTTGCCGCTGGTCTTCGATACCGATGGCACCACGCCGCCGGCCGGCGCGAGCGCGGCGCCGCCGCCCGCGAACGACGACCCCGCTGACAACGAAGCCGACCCGCCGGAGGATTTGCCAAATGCCGCGTGACCTTCCGCTAGTCGCGAGCCTGCTTTTCGATACGCCCTTGCTGATCCATCGCGGCAAGGCGAACACCATCCTTAACGCGATAGGCCCGCGCATTCTCGACGGCCTCGCGGTGAGCACAAGCGATTTACCGAGGCCGGCGCGCGAGGCCCGCGCGGGCCAGGGCCGCAACTTCCGCAGCGGCGGCTACATGGCTGACAACGGGATCGCCGTGCTGCCGGTGCTCGGAACCTTGATCCGGCGCGGTTCCTGGCTGGACTCGGAGTCCGGCCTTACCAGCTATTCCGCGTTGTCCGACGCGGTCACGGAAATCATGTACGACCCCGCCGTGCGCGGCCTCATGCTTGAGCTTGACTCCCCCGGCGGTGAGGCCAGCGGATGCTTTGACCTGGCGCGCTTCATTCGCAGCGCCAGCGAGGCAACCGGTAAACCGGTGTGGGGGCACGTCAACGAAGTGGCGGCCTCGGCCGGGTACGCTGTCATAAGCTCGGCTTCGCAAATTTGGGTGCCGACCACGGGCGAGTGCGGTTCGATTGGTTGCCTCGCCGCCCATGTGGACGTGAGCGAAGCGGACAGGCTGGCCGGCGTCCGCTGGAATTACATTTTCTTCGGCGCCGAGAAGGCGGACGGCAACATGCATGAGCCGTTGAGCGACCGGGCCAGGGCCACGCTACAGGCCGATGTTGACGCCCTCGGCGAAATGTTTGTGCAGCTTGTTTCGCAACATCGTGGAATCGACGCGGATAAGATCCGTGCTACGGAAGCACGCATGTTTCGCGGCACCGAAGCGGTTGAGTCTGGCCTGGCTGACAAGTCCGGCACCTTTGACGAAGCCTTGGAAGCGTTCGCGAATAGCGTTGACGAATTGCAAACGGTTACGCCTCAAGCGTCGTCAAAATCGAAATTGAAGGTAGGGCTTATGACCAAGGTTCTTGCAAACACTCCGCCGGCCCCCGTTGTGGAGCCCGAGCC
>NZ_JAIUHR010000020.1 GCF_020165195.1 Mesorhizobium sp. CA14
GGGTCGGCCTGCCTTCCCAGCAGGCCGGAAAGAGCAAGAACGACGGGAAGAGCGGCAAGTCCGGCAAGCTGAACGCCGATATAGTAAAGCCGGGCGCGGTTGGCGAGCACCCAGGCGTTGCGATGCGCGGCATAGGTCAACGGCAGGAAATCGAGGCGAACAAGCTCAATTGCCAGCGGCGCCGCGACGCCAAGAAAAACTGCGAGGCCGAGCCACGGCCATGGGGTGGCAAGCCGGCTTCGGGCACGGGTGTCGTACAAGATCCAGATGCCGCCGAAGGCGAGCAGCAAAGCCGTCGAGAACTTGGCATAGAGCCCCAGGCCGGAAACGAGGCCGAGCGCGAGCCACCAGCCCGGCCGCCCGTCGCGCGCCGAGCGCCACAGCAGCCATGAGATCGCCGCCCAGAACGGCATCTGCGCGTAATCATGGTTGAATTGCGGGGTGGGCCAGCCGAAGAAGTAGATCGAGGGCATCAACAGCACGGCGGCGAGCGCGCGGGTCGAGCCCATGATGTCGCGTGCCAGCAGATAGACCAGGACGAAAGTCGTCGAGACCATCAATTGCGACAGCATATATTGCGGCCAGCGGAACGAGCCGGTCAGGAGATGGCTGATCTCGAGCAGCCAGCACGGGAGCTGCGGGTGCTTATAGGTCAACAGCACCCATTCGCGGCCCCACATGAACCCCTCGACGACGTCGCGAGGCGGCCCAACATTGACGATCGCCGGCATGACGGTCCAGCAAGCGATCTGCGTCAGGCATAAAAGCGCCAGCAATCGCCATTGGTGCCGGACCAAGCCGTTCCAGATCGAAGGCAGATTGCCTTCCGCGGCGATTGCCGACGGCCAAAGATGAACGGATTCCGTGGTTCTCGACATGCGGGCCTAAAATCATACCGGTGGATTGCTGAACAGTCCGATAGCAAAAGCTTACGAAAATGTATTCTTCCGCAACATTGTAAAACCAAGATTGCGATGGAACCCATCGCCGGCGCTTCGGGCAGGACCCGCCGGCTGATGGTTGCCTGAGCCGGCCCGCTGTTCGGAGCGCTGCGTTTCGAGAGAGCATGGTGCCGTCCGAAAACCGCTTTCCGCTTTCGGCATCATGCTCCAGTCATTCAGGTGCCTCCATGCGTCACCAGCACGCCGTCATCCATCACCGTGGGCTCGACTTCTGGTCGGCGCGCGCGGCGGTTCTCGTCATCATCTGTCTGCAGCTTCTGGTCATCAACAACCTGTCCTTCGGCCCGCGCTGGCTGGCCCCGACGGTCGAGGCGGCGCTGCTGGCGCCCCTGTCGATCGCGACGGCATGGACGCAGATGGCGACGCGCAGCGCCGTCGACCATGAGCATTGGTACGCGATCGGCCGATTGCGCCTCTATATCCGCCGCACGGCATTGGTGATGACCGGCGTCATCAGCATCATGAATTGCGGTTCGCTGGTCTTCCTGGTGAGGGCGTTGCTGGAAGGGCATGCCGGCGCCGGCACGACGCTGCTCGTCGACGCGCTCAACATCTGGGTCACCAATGTTATTGTCTTTGCGTTGTGGTTCTGGAGCACCGATCGCGGCGGTCCGCCGACCTGCGGCCTCGTCAAGCGCGCGCAAGCCGACTTCCTGTTCCCGCAAATGACGCTGCCCGATCGCGAGATACAGGGCTGGCTGCCAGGCTTCGTCGACTATGTTTTCCTGGCCTTTACCAACGCCACGGCGTTCTCGCCGACCGACACTCTGCCGCTCACGCAACGCGCCAAGCTCCTGATGATGGCGGAAGCGATGATTTCGCTCCTGACGATCGCGCTGGTGGCGGCGCGGGCCGTCAACATCCTGGCCTAAAACTGTATCGATATTCAGGTGAGGCCGGTCTGCAATGACGATTTTCTGCTCGGCCTGACTTGAATCTCAACACAGCTCATCGCCGATGTCAGGTGACCCGCTCCCAGCGCATGCCGGCCAGTCGCGGATCGGCAAAGGCGGTGCGTGAGAATTCCAGCCTCTTCTCCGGGAATTCGCAGATCGCCTGCAGGCCGAAAGAGCCGATACGGATGCGCCAGGTCTGCGGCTCCAGCGGCCTGGCCTTGGCAAAGCCCTTGCAGGTCAACAGCGCGATGTTGGCGCCCTTGGGATCGCGCACCGAGCGATAGCGGATCGCCTGCAGATCGGCTTCGCGCGCGACATCGGCGATCGCCTGGCAGGCGGTGTAGTCGGTGGGCTGGGTCCAGGCCTTTTCGTCGCGGTCGAGGGGCGGCCGTGTCAGGTCGATCGCGCGGTCGCATTTTATCGCAGCGGCGAAGGCAGTGTATTCCGCTGCGTCGTTCGGCCATGGCGTCGCCGGCGACTCCGCAAAGAACAACAAGCGGTAGAAGGCCATTTCCGCCACCGCCGTCAGCACCGTCTCGGCGGCATAATAGACGCCTTTGGTCTTGCCGGCGCGGCGAAAACGCGAGCCGTATGGATAGACGGAGCCATAGCGAAAAGGCGTCGACAACAGGTAATGGAGGTGGCGGCACTCCAGCGGGATATGCGGCTTGGTATCCTCGATGAGGTCTTCCAGCAGCGACTGCTCGTCGAGGGTCTCGACGAGCTTGAGGGTCGAGACCCGGTGCTGCGCCTCGACCATGCGCCAGTACTTGCCGTCGAGCCTGATGGCCTCAGACGAGAGCGCGTCGGGAGTCCAGGTAGGCAATGACATCGACAAGTCCGGCAATCGTCAGGATTTTTTCGAGCGGTGTGCCGTCGAGCGTGGTGTTGGGGTTCTTCAGCCAGGCCCGGGCAACGGTCTCGTCCCCGCCGACGATGGCGTCGAGCGAGCGGAACAGGCGGACGAACAGCACCGCCAACTCGAACGGCTTGGTGCCCTGTTCAAGCAGGAATTCCTGCCGGCGCATGCGCGAGACCGTTGCTTCCGACACACCGATGACCAAAGCGAGCGTCCTGGCGGTGATGTCGAGCAGATCGGCCGCGCGCAACGTGGCCTTGGTGATAACGGCGTTTTCGGCCGCCGCCGCGGCCGCGACTGGACGTTGCATAAGCGCACCCTTTCATTTCTGTGGAAAATATAATCCACAAAAATTCTTCTGGAAAGGGCAGTGTCAGTCTTTCTTGTAAAGCAGCCAGCCTTTGCCGGCCCGGCCGGCCGTAGCCGAGTGCTTTGTCACACGGTTGCGACCGCCGACCTTGGAACGATAAAGCGCCCGGTCCGCCTTGGTATAGAGATCTTCGGGGTTTTCCGCCTCCGAGGCCATGCAGATGCCCAGCGACACGGTAACGGTGCCGTAGTTCATGCCGGTCTGGCTGCTGGTGAACGGGGTCTGCTCGATCAGCGCGCGGATGCGCTCGGCGATCTCGTATGTGGTTTCCTCGCTGGCGCCCTCGACGATAAACGCGAACTCCTCGCCGCCGGTGCGCGCGATGAACGTGTCGGAACGGACGCTGGATTGGAAGATCTCGGCGACGATCTGCAGGAACCGGTCGCCGACCGGATGCCCATAGCGGTCGTTTATGTCCTTGAAATGATCGATATCGGCTAGGATCAAGGCGTTGAACAGGATGCCGCGATTGCTGTTGTAGATCCGGGTGATCTCCTTGTCGAAGGCGCGGCGGTTCCACAGCTGCGTGAGCGGGTCGGTATCGGCAAGCCGCTTGTATTCCTCGAGCTTCGACTTGACGCTTTCAAGCTCGGCCGTCTTTTCGCTGAGCGTGCTGGCGATCTGGCGGCCATGGTCGATCGTCGAATTGGTGGCGGCAGACATCGCGCCGGCGATCTTCTGGAGGATTTCCTGCGACAGCAGGCTGCGGTTGCTGAGGCCGGTCGAGGTCTCATCGAGAATTCGGCCATACTTTTCGATATGCGAACGCTCGCTGCGCAACAGCGCGGCGATGTCCTCGAGTTCGTTGGCGACCATCTCGCGGGCATGCTCGACGATGGCCGGACCATGGTGCTGGGGGAAGAAGGTGCGCCCGATGCCGTCGAGGTCCTCCTGGGTCGGGCGATTGCTCAACGAGACGACGGCAAGGCTGAGCTCGTGATTGCTGCCAGTGAGCGCCTCGTAGAAGATTTCGTAGTTGCGCGGCAGTCCGAGCACGCCGAGCTGACGCATCGTCCCCACGACGGTGCTGGCGATGTCGGTGTTCCTGTCAGTCGGAATGGCTGCCGGCTGCATATCGTGTTCACTGCCCCTTCAGTGCGACCGCAGACCTGCCTCCGCCGGGAGTCGCTCGCGGGATTTGAATCGGAACCATAAATGCGACGGCGCGTCCCCAACACGACTTTCGCTTGCAGGAATCATAGATGCAGTTGCGCTAATGTTTCCTTAACAGCCTGCATTTCCTCGATGTCTTTGCTATCACAACGTGCAATTCCATGCAGGAGCAGCTTTCGAAAGGCGGCGCTTCGGTGTCGCATTTGCCTGCGACCGGCCGCCTTAAACCTGGAATTCTATCCGGCAGCGGACGATGTCGACGGAGGCCGGGATGGACGAAAATCACAGCGGATCATGCCTGTGCGGGGCGGTGCGCTTCAGGACGAGGGGCCCGCTGCGAGGAGTGATCTATTGTCACTGCACGCAGTGCCGCAAGCAGAGCGGGCATTTCTACGCCGCGACCAATGTTCCAGATGCCAATATCGCGATTACCGGCGCGGAAAACCTCACCTGGTACGAAGCCTCCGTCTTTGCCAGACGCGGCTTTTGCAAGACATGTGGATCGGCGCTGTTCTGGAAGCCGAGGGATGACGCATATGTGTCGGTTCTGGCCGGGTCTTTCGACGAACCGACGAGCCTGCGGGGCGAGTGCCACATCTTCGTCGGCGACAAGGGCGATTATTATTCGATCGAAGACGGGTTGGCCCAGTTCGAGAAGTCGACGCCATCGATAAAGGTGGCGGACGAATGATTTTTGGCTCGGCTGCCTTATTCCCTTGATCCGGCCGTTGCGATATCCCCCTGACGGTTACTCGAAACGGGGCTGGGCATGCAGCGGCTGATCGACGCTTTCATCAATTCGGTACGGGCCTTCCGCAAGCTTGCCGCACACGAGAAGGCATTCCAGCAGGAACTGATGCTGCTTGCGCTCGCCCTGCCGGCCGGCTGGTTCATCTCGGTCTCCTGGCGCGGCTATGCCCTGCTGATCGGCGCTGTGCTGCTCCTGATCATGGTCGAAGTGCTCAACACCGGCATCGAGGCGGCCTGCGACGCGATCTCGCGGGAGTTCCACATCGACATCCAGCTCGCCAAGGATTGCGGTTCGCTGGCGGTGCTGATTTCGATCGTGATCGCTGGCGGCGTCTGGGGCATTGCCTTGATCGAGCGCCTTACCGGCGCGCCGATCTGATCCTCGCGATTGATCACGATCCCGCCTGGTCTTCCCGGGCGCGTTCACGCTTTGCGAAGTGATGGCCTACCAACCAGGCTACCACGGCGATAACGATGCCGACGCCAAGGGCGATGACCAGCCGCTCATGGCGTGCAAACGCCTGGCCCACCATTTCCTCCGCGCCCAGGCCGAAGACAAAGCCGATGCCGCTGAACAGGGCCGCCCAGACCGCGGACGAGACGGCATTCAGGATGACGAAACGCGGCACGGACACGATCGACAGGCCGGCGGCGACGCCGCCGACCAGGCGCATGCCGTAGATATAGCGGTTGGTCAGCACGAAAATGTTGGGATGGGTGTTGAGCAGGCGGTAGGCGCGGCTGAAGCCCGGACGCCTGCGCAACAGTCTCACATAGCGATGTTCGGCGAAGCTGCGCCCCATGGTGAAGAAGAAGGTGTCGCCGGCGAAGGCGCCGAGAAAGGCGGCGAGGAAAGTCTGCCACAGCACGAAAACATGCTGATGAGCAAAGAAACCGCCAAGGATTGCCGCGCTTTCGCCTTCGGCGACGCAACCCAGGAAGACCGCGATCAGCCCGTATTGCTCGATGAGATGGTGGATCGTCTCGCTCATTCCGTTGCGGGCCGCGCCGACAGTTTCTCGTCGATGCGCCTGATCTGCTCGGCCATGCGCAGGATCTCGTCCCGCATGCCGATGATCTCGCTGTGGCGCAGCTCGTCGAGCTTTTCATGCAGGGCCATGATCTCGATCTCGGCCTTCAGATTGACCTCGTAGTCGTGGGCCGCGTCGATGCGGTCGCGCTCGGTCTGACGGTTCTGCGACATCATGATCACCGGCGCCTGGATCGCCGCGAGCATCGACAGAACAAGGTTGAGGAAGATGAAAGGGTAGGGGTCGAAGGCGTCGCGCGTGAGCAGCCAGGCATTGCCGATGGTCCAAACAACGAGAAAGGCAAGGAAGCCGAGGATGAAGGACCAGGAGCCGCCGATCCTGGCGATGGTATCGGCGACGCGGTCGCCATACGTCGCGTGGAAGGCGACGGCCTTGTTGGTGTCGCGGGTGATGGTGGTGCGCTCAAGCGTCGACTGAAGGACACGGCTCTCGAGCAGACCGAAACCTTCCGGCTTCCGCTTGAGCAAACGGTTCGCCATATCCTCGACGATCTTGTTCATCTGTCCTCTCCTTCGCCCGGTATCGATAGACGTAGAGGCTGCCGGGCCGGACGTGAAGTGCTAGATTGCGGCGAACAGGCGAGGACAATGATGCTCGATTTCCAGAAATTCCACGCGCGGGCGGCAAAGCGCAAGGGCGGTGAGTCGGTGCTCTCTCCGCTGCTTGGTCCTGCCCCCGACAATGCGGCGGTGGCGAAAGTCCCCGACGACCGTATTCTCTCCACCATGGCCGAGCGCATTTTCGCAGCGGGATTCGTGTGGCGGGTCATCGAACAGAAATGGCCCGGTTTCGAGGAAGCGTTCCTCGGCTTCGAGCCGAAGCGGCTTTTGTTCCAGCCCGACGACTTCTGGCACGAGCTGGCGTCCGACAGCCGCATCGTGCGCAACCCGCAGAAGATCAAGTCGGTGCGCGACAATGCCGCCTTCGTCGATCGCGTTTCGAAGGAACATGGCAGCTTCGGCAAATTCATCGCCGGGTGGCCGGCGGACGATCAGGTCGGCCTGACCGCGTATCTCGCCAAACATGGCAGCCGGCTCGGCGGCAACACCGGCCAATATTTCCTGCGCTGGCTGGAATGGGACACGTTCGTCGTCTCCGCCGACATGGCAGCGGCATTGCGCGACGCCGGCCTCGATATCGCCGAGAACCCGACCTCGAAGCGGGACCTCGACAAGATCCAGGCGCAGATCAACCGATGGTCGGCCGAGACCGGCCTGCCGCGCCGCCACATCTCGCGCATCCTGGCGATGTCGATCGGCGAGAACCGCTCGGCGGAGGCGTTGCGCGAATATATGGGCGATTAGGTGGTTGGGATCGATCGATGTCCGTCGATCGATGAGGACATAATCGGCTCTGCCGATTAGTCGGGTTACGTTCTCCGATCGATGAGGACATAATCGGCTCTGCCGATTAGTCGGGATACGATCTTCGATCGATGAGGACATAATCGGTTCTGCCGATTAGTCAGGATACGATCTTCGATCGATCAGGGACATAATCGGCTTTGCCGATTAGTCCTAAGTGGCACAACCAAACGCCATTGCGGGGCGATTTCAGCCACGCTAAATCCGTTCCATGACCAAGACCGCTCCCGATACCCTGCGCATCGCCGTTGCCCAGCTCAATCCGACCGTCGGCGACGTCGCCGGCAATCTGGCAAAAGCGCGCGAGGCGAGGGCGGACGCGGCGCGACAGGGCGCCGATCTGGTGCTCTATACCGAGCTCTTCCTCGCCGGCTATCCGCCTGAAGACCTGGTGCTGAAACCTTCCTTCCTGAAGGCATGCGAGAAGGCCGCGCAGGATTTCGCCAACGACACGGCCGATGGCGGCCCCGGCGTCATCATCGGCACGCCGCTGAAGCGCCGGTCCGGCACGCATAATTCCATCGTCTTCGCCGACGGTGGCAAGATCATCGCCGAACGCTACAAGCTCGATTTGCCCAACTATGGCGAGTTCGACGAGAAGCGCGTCTTCCAGGCCGGGCCGGAACTGCAGGGTCCGGTGAATTTCCGCGGCGTGCGCATCGGCATTCCGATCTGCGAGGATATCTGGGGCGATATCGCCGTCTGCGAGACGCTGGCCGAAAGCGGCGCCGAGATCCTTTTGGTGCCGAACGGCTCGCCCTATTACCGTGCCAAGATCGACGTTCGCCACCAGATCGTCATCCGGCAGGTCATCGAAACCGGCTTGCCGATGGTCTACGCCAACCAGCTTGGCGGCCAGGACGAACTGATCTTCGACGGCGCCTCGTTTGCCATCGGCGCAGACAAGACGCTGGCCTTCCAGATGAGCCAGTTCGAGGAGGCGGTCGCCGTCACCACCTGGAAACGCAAAGGCGATCATTGGGTCTGCTCGGAAGGCCCGATGTCGAAGATCCCCGAGCGTGAAGAGGCCGACTATCGCGCCTGCATGCTGGGGCTGCGCGATTACGTCAACAAGAACGGCTTCAAGAACGTGGTGCTCGGCCTCTCCGGCGGCATCGACTCGGCGATCTGCGCGGCACTCGCCGTCGATGCGCTGGGCGAAGAGCGGCTGCGCACCGTCATGCTGCCCTACCGCTATACGTCGAAGGATTCGCTGAAGGATGCCGAGGACTGCGCGCGCGCGCTCGGCTGCCGCTACGACATCGTGCCGATCTCCGAGCCGGTCGAAGGCTTCAAGCATGCGCTGACGCAGCTCTTCGAGGGTACCCAGGAAGGCATCACCGAGGAGAACCTGCAGAGCCGCGCCCGCGGCACGATCCTGATGGCAATCTCCAACAAATTCGGCTCGATGGTGGTCACCACGGGCAACAAAAGCGAGATGTCGGTCGGCTACGCCACGCTTTACGGCGACATGAATGGCGGCTTCAACCCGATCAAGGATCTCTACAAGATGCAGGTCTACGCGCTGTCGCGCTGGCGCAATTCGCATGTGCCGCCGGGCGCGCTTGGGCCGTCCGGCGAGGTCATCCCGAAGAACATCATCGACAAGGCGCCGTCGGCGGAGCTGCGCGAGAACCAGACCGACCAGGATTCGCTGCCGCCCTATCCGGTGCTGGACGACATCCTGGAATGCCTGGTGGAGAACGAGATGAGCGTCGACGACATCGTCGCGCGCGGCCACGACCGGGCGACGGTGACGCGCGTCGAGCACCTGCTCTACATCGCCGAATACAAGCGCAGGCAGGCGGCGCCCGGCGTGAAGATCACACGGAAGAATTTCGGCCGCGACCGCCGTTATCCGATCACCAACCGGTTCCGGGACCGCGGCTAGTCCGCGAGATTGCGCCGCGCATGCAGGATGTTGAAATCAGTTTCGACCTGTCGCGGATCGATTTCCAGGCAACCTCCGATCTGCTCATGCAAAGCTATTGGGGTGCGTCGCGAACCGACGAGGCCAACCGCCGCGCCTTCGACAACTCGCTTTGCGTCGGCGCTTATCTCGACGGCGAGCAGGCCGGGTTCGCCCGCGCAATCACCGACTACGCGGTCTTCGCCTATCTTGCCGACGTCATCGTCTGGCCGGAGCGTCGTGGGCATGGCATCGGAAAACGGCTTGTGCAGGCACTCCTCGATCATCCCGATATGAAGACCGTCTCTCATTGGAGCCTTACGACCAGCGACGCTCACAGTCTCTACCAGAAGTTCGGATTCCGGGCAGAAGGGCGCTACATGCGACTGGATCGCTCACCCGCTGCCTGAGCCCCGGCCACAACCCGCCGTTGTTGCAGATTCGTCTCAGTGCTTGGACCAAATGTCGTTTTGGCGACGGGCCGACTTGGCGATCGGCTGATGCCTGCCTATAACGGCCTCTCCGCGATTCCCTTCCGGGAGGACCGTATGGCAGGATTTGACATCGTTATGCGAGGCCGCGAGGCCTAGGTCGGCGCTGGCGCTCCGGGGGGTTCTCGGAGAGCCAGACGCGGAACAGGCATTCGCCGCTGCCAGCCGCCGCCTCAGGGGCAGGCGGCCTACCATACTGAACCTCCCGCTCTTTTGGGGCGCCGTAGGCGCGGACGCGGGTTTTCCAATTTTGATTTTACCGGGACCGGGCTCGTTTGCGCCCGGATGACATCATGGCTCGTTTCAAGATCGATCTGCGCGCGAGCGCCTTTCGCAGCGTGCTTGGCTTCACGTCCGGCCACTGGCAGCGCCAGCCGTGGCGGCTTTCGCTCATCATGGGCGCGTTCCTGCTCTCGACGCTGGCCGACGTGCTGACACCCTTTTACTCCGGCCGCTTGGTCGATGCAGTCGCCAGCGGCGCCGGAACCGAGGCAGTCGCCTGGAATGCGGCGATGACGGCGTTCTCGATGCTGATGGCGCTGGCGCTGGCCGGCGTCGTGCTGCGCAATGTCGCGTTCCTGTGTATCGTTGAATTGACGCTGAAGATGATGTCGGACATCGCCGCCGATGCGTTCCATCGGGTGCAGCGCTTCTCGACGGACTGGCACGCCAACAGCTTTGCCGGATCGACGGTGCGCAAGATAACGCGCGGCATGTGGGCGCTGGATCTGCTCAACGACACGATCCTGATCGCGCTTTTGCCGTCGGTTGTCATGCTCGTCGGATCGACGCTGCTGCTCGGCTGGTTCTGGCCGCTGATGGGGGCCGTCGTGGCCGCCGGCTCGCTGCTGTTCATCGCCGTCACGACGATGCTGTCGCTCGGCTATGTCGCGCCCGCTGCGCGGCTCGCCAACAGCTGGGACACGCGGCTGGGCGGTTCGCTGGCCGACGCGGTGAGCTGCAACGCGGTCGTCAAGGGGTTCGGCGCGGAGGCACGCGAGGAAGCGCGGCTGGCGCGCGTCGTCGCCAAATGGCGCCTGCGCACCGGCCGCACCTGGATGCGCGGCACCGCCAACGGCACCACGCAAGGAGCGCTGCTGCTGCTGATGCGGGCGGCGGTGATCGGTCTTGCCCTCATGCTGTGGGCCTGGGGCCAGGCGAGCGCCGGCGATGTCGCTTTCGTGCTGACCTCGTTCTTCGTGCTGCAGGGCTATCTGCGCGACATCGGCACGCATATCCGCAACCTGCAGCGGTCGATCAACGACATGGAGGAACTGGTCGACTTCCAGTCTGAACCGCTCGGCATCGAGGACCGGCCCGGCGCTCGGCCGATCCGGATCACCGATGGGCGTATCGCCTTCGACAAGGTGACGTTCCACTACGGCAATCACCTTCTGCCGCTCTATCGCGATTTCTCGGTCGATATCGCGACGGGCGAACGCATCGGGCTGGTCGGGCATTCGGGTTCGGGCAAGACGACCTTCGTCAAGCTGATCCAGCGGCTCTATGACGTGAACGCCGGGCGGATCCTGATCGACGGGCAGGACATCTCGCAGGTCGAGCAGGCGTCGCTGCGCAGCCAGATCGCCATCGTCCAGCAGGAGCCGATCCTGTTCCACCGGTCGCTTGCCGAGAACATCGCCTATGCCAGGCCCGGCGCCAGCCAGGCCGAGATAGAGCATGCGGCCAAGCTCGCCAGCGCGCATGATTTCATCAGCAGCCTGCCCAAGGGCTATGGGACCCTGGTCGGCGAGCGCGGCGTGAAACTGTCGGGCGGCGAGCGACAGCGCGTGGCGATCGCCCGCGCCTTCCTGGCCGACGCCCGCATCCTGATCCTGGACGAGGCGACATCGAGTCTCGATTCGGAATCGGAAGTGCTGATCCAGAAGGCGATGGAGCGGCTGATGGTCGGACGCACGACCCTGGTGATCGCGCACCGGCTCTCGACGGTGCGGGCGCTCGACAGGCTGCTGGTCTTCGATCGCGGACGTATCGCCGAGGAAGGTTCGCATGACGAGCTGATCCGGCTGAACGGCGGCATCTATCGACGGTTATTCGAGCGCCAGGCACTCGAACTGACCAAGGGCCTTGTCGCCTGAGGAAAGGACTGCGCCCGGCCTTGGCCCGGGCGCAGTCGGCCGCAACGCGGTTGCAACCGCTCTCCCGTTACGGGGTTAGGGTGGCTCAATATGTTTTTCAAATTACTTTATATTTGTTTAAGTTTTAGGAAATAATATTTTAGTTTTTAGCTATTCATGCGCTTTCACACAATGATTTGAATGTATTTACAGAAAAGAAAATCAGATATGGCAGAAGAAGGCCTCTTGGAGATTTTCGCAGGAAGCCGACCGGATGGAGACTTCTTTGGGAAGAACGGCAGCCTTTAGCGCTTTGGTCTAGGCATTCACGATGAATCCTGTTTCCGCAAAAGCGCGTCCGGGCGAGGTGGCTGGGCCGTCGGCGCTGGAATCCCATGGTTCGGTTCGGCCTTTAGCCGCCGCGGATCTCGAGCGCGTCGCCGCGTTGTTCCTGATGAAATTTCGCCATCGTCGCCGCCAGCGCGATCGCGCGATCGCGCAGACGGCGGACTATATGAGGGAACTTTACCTTGACGGGGACGAGAGCAAGGCTCTTGTCCAGATCAACCCACAGGGCCGATTGGGTGGCTTCATGGGCGTTCTGAAAGCTCGTTATGAGCTCAACGGAAGGGCATTGAACGCTGCTATCATCGGTCCATTCATGACCGACTCCGGCATCGATCATGGTTGGGCCGGGCCGCAATTGCTGCGTGCCCTGCATCAGAGCGAATTCGACCTGTACCTGACCGATTCCGCCAACCGGACATCCTTGGCCTTCGCGCGTCCGATGAAGTATCAGCTCCTGCCGGTGCATTGCCTGGAATGGACCTGTGTTTTTCGGCCGGGCGCCATGGCCGTCGCCATGCTGCGCCGCAAATGGCCGGGGCTGCCACGCCTTGCGCTCGATCCCTTCGCGGGAGCATTTGACGCGCTTGCACGAAGAAGGTTCGAGCCGCCGGCCCAGCATTCGTCAAGCCAACGAATCCACAGCGAGCCGATCGATGCGGCCCAATTTGCGGAGCGGCTGCCTGTCCTTATGGCCGATTATTCCCTGCGTCCGAGCTGGAAGGATGGCGAGCTGCCGCGGTTGCTCGCGCTGGCGGCCGAGAAGCAGGCCCACGGGCCGCTTCATTTCGGCGGGATTGACGACGAAACGGGCAAGATGCTGGGATGCTATGCCTTCTATGGCCAAGCCGGCGGCGTCGCGAACCTGTTGCAAATCCAGGCGTCCGGATCCCACTGGGGCGTGACGCTGGATGCCCTCATCGCGGCGGCGCGGGATTTGGGCTGCGTAGGCATTGCCGGCCAGACCCAGAGCAGGTTCATGCCTCAGCTCTTCGGCCACAAGAACGTCTTCTTCCGCTATGCCGGAGGCACGATGGTCCGCTCGCGCATTGCCGAAGTCACGGAAGCGGTACGCTCCGGCGACATTTTCATCGGCGGGTTGATGGGCGATCGTTGGACCCGGCTCAGTTCCGACGATTTTGGCCGTGCCTGACCGGGTCAGGCGAACTTGTGCGGCGCGGCGCAGAAGCCGGCGATGATCTGGCAAAGGTCGGGTTCGTTGACCATACGGACCGCTTCGCTCGGGCCGACCCATTTGCGGGTGCGCGCGCGCTTCTCTTTCCAGCGATCCGCCACGCGCTCGACATGCAGCGGAAAGACCAGCACCTCGCAAGGCACTTCCTCGCCCGAGGCAAGGACCTTGGCATAGAAATAGCGGCCGGCTTCAAGATGCGAGATGGTGCCGCGCAGCCCGGCTTCCTCGCCCGCTTCGCGCGCAGCAGCCTCGCAAAGCGGTTCCCTGGCCTCCGGCCAGCCCTTGGGCAGCACCCAGCGCCCGGTGTCGCGACTGGTGATCAGCATGATCTCGACGCCGTTCTCGCCCTCGCGCCAAGGCAAGGCGGCGACCTGCAGGCAACAAGGCGCGACGCCGAAGAGCCGCCGGACTCTCTCGGCCATCTGGTTGTGCGTCGTCGGCCTCGTCAACATGGTAAGAAGCTGCCCCAAGCCTCCAGAATCGTTTGCCACCTTACAAATCTTAGGGCGAATTGTGGGCTTTAAAAGTAAAAAACTTCACTCTATCGGGAAATGCCACCAGAAAAGGTCATTTGCCCAAGTAGTTGCGCTCGTTGGCGCGGTTACACGGTCTGCCCTTGAGGCAGTTCCTCTCGAAACGTGAAGGCCGCTCAGCCGGCGTGATCGTCGGCGATCGGCTTCTGGTAAGTGAAGCCCATATCCCAGGGGAAGTAGATCCAGGTGTCCTGGCTGACCTCGGTGACGAATGTGTCGACCAGCGGGCGGCCCTTCGGCTTCGCATAGACGGTCGCGAAATGCGCCTTCGGCATCATGGCGCGCACTATGCCCGCCGTCTTGCCGGTATCGGTGAGGTCGTCGATGATCAGCACGCCCGCCCCGTCATCGGCGAGCAGCGGAGGCGAAATCTCCTTCAGGACCTGCAACTGACCCTGACTGGTGTAGTCATGATAGGAGGCCACGCACACCGTCTCGATGACGCGGATGCCGAGTTCGCGCGCGATGATGGCGGCGGGCACCAGGCCGCCGCGCGTGATGCAGACGATCGCTTTCCATTGCCCCTTGCTGGCGCCGGACAGCCGCCAGGAAAGCGCCCGGGCGTCGCGGTGGAACTGGTCCCAGGAGACGGGAAAGGCTTTTTCGGGAAGGGACATGGTTCGCGCACTCCGCAAGGCGCGCCGTCGGCGCGCAGAAACACTGGAATGCAGGCGGAATTAGCCGGAAAGCGCCGGGCTTGGCAAGGGGAGGGCTGTGGACTCAAAGCGCGTCGCGCTGAGACGAATTGAAGCGATGCGCTTTTGGGTTGACAGCTCGCGGCCTCGAAACCGCTTACGGGGTTCGAAAGCTGCGCTCACCGCGACAGGAAGGCTGCCACATTCGTCGTGCGCAGCACCGTGCGGGTGACGCCGCCGAACAGAAGCTGGCGCAGCCAGGAGTGGCTGTAGGCACCGAGCACCAGAAGATCGGCGCCGGACTCGGTTATCCGCGACTGGATGATATCATCCACCGAGGAGCCGTCCGATCTCTGCACGGAGACGCTGACATTGGCACCGTGACGCGACAGCGCCGCTGCGATCTCGGCGCCGGCGGCTTCTGCAGATTCATCGAGCGTCTCCGGCGGGTCGATGACGAGAATGTCCGTCTTGTCGGCCTCGGCGATGAAGGGCAGGGCATCGAACGCGGCCCGGGCCGCTTCCTTGCTGCCGTTCCAGGCAAGCAGCACGCGTCTGAAGGTCGTGATCAGCGGCCCGGCATGGGGCACGACCAGCACCGGTCGGCCGGCATCGTAGACCAACGTGTCGACATCGGCGCTCGGATCGCCGCCGGTGTCACGCTGCGCGGCAATGATCAGATCGGCGGCGCGCACGCTCGATATGCCGGTCAGCGCGCTGTCGCCGGAGAAGCTTTCCAGGCTCCGCCACTCGAAGGACAGGCCGGATTCCTCGATCCGTTTCAAAAAATAGGCCTGCATCTTGTCGGCGCGTTCCTTGTTCATCTCGGCCGAGACTTGGAGGAATTCGGTATCCGGGAAGCCGGTGGCCGATGTGTAGGGCACGGGAAGCGCCTCGGCATGAATGCCGACGAGATGGCTGTCGAACCTTTCGGCAAGCGGAAGGGCGCAATCGAGAACACGCTCGGCGTCCTGTTGGTTCTGCAAAATGGCGACGATTGTCTTGAAGCGCATGACCGGTCCCTCAATTGTTTGCGCTACGCATGCGCGCAGCGAAGGAACGTCTCAGCGCGTTGACTGGTTCCAGCCGAATGCCCGGTCAGCCTGCCTTGGCCAAGCCCGCCACCATTGCCTCGACGTCCTTGCGCGCGGCCTCGAGCGCTTCCTCGCTGCGGGCTCGGACGACAAGCTCGGTCCAGAACTTGCCGTCGCCATATTTGGGATAGGAGCCGATGATCGTGTCGGGATGCGCCTTCTGGATATCGGCCAGCGGCCCGCCGATCAATCCTTCGCCGAAGGGAGAGTGCACCGTAGCCGACAGCATCTTCGTGCCGGCCCTGAGCGTCGGCACTACATTGTCGAGCATGGCCTGGAAGATCGCCGGCACGCCGGCCATGACATGGACATTGCCGATGCGAAAGCCCGGCGCGACGGAGACGGGATTGTCGATATGATCCGCGCCGCGCGGCATGCGCGCCATACGCTTGCGCGCTTCGGTGAATTCGATACCGCGCCCGGCATAGCTTGCTTCGAGCAGCGCATAGGCCCTGGCGTCGTATTCGCAGGGCACGCCGAAGGCTTTGGCGATCGAGTCGGCGGTGATATCGTCATGCGTCGGGCCGATGCCGCCGGTGGTAAAGACGTAGGTATAACGGGCGCGCACGGCATTCACCGCCGCAACGATCTCGTCCTCCTCGTCGGGGACGATGCGCACTTCTTTCAGGTCGATGCCGATCGCCGTCATGATGTCGGCGAGGTGGCCGATGTTCTTGTCCTTGGTGCGGCCGGAGAGGATCTCGTCGCCGATGACGAGCATGGCGGCGGTGACGATTTCAGGCATGGCGGGCTCCGGCACAATAGGTCGCCTGAGATAACGCGGCCGGCGGCTGGCGGCAATGCGAAACCCGAAGTGTCGGATCCGCGCTTGTGGCGGCTGCCGTTGCCGATATGGTGCTGTCGGTCCGGCCGGGTGAAAACATGCTGATATCGATTGTCTTTTGGCTGCTTGCCGGCGTGCTTGCCGCCGTCGTGCTTGTTGTCCTCGCGCTGATGCTTGCGACCTGGCGGATCGCGGCAAAGGCCGAAGGACTGGTGCCGGGTTGCGGGAAATTCATCGAGGTCGACGGCAACCGCATCCACTATGTGGAAGAGGGCGAGGGCAGGCCGATCGTCTTCGTGCATGGGCTCGGCGCTCAGCTCCACCATTTCCGCTACACGCTGTTCGGGCGCTTCGGTCCTGGTTACCGACTGATCGCGCTCGACCGGCCGGGCTCCGGCTATTCGGTTCGGGCAAGGGATGCGACCGGCCGATTGCCCGAACAGGCCGACATCCTGCGGCGCTTCATCGAGGAATTGCGCCTGGAACGGCCACTCATCGTCGGCCATTCGCTCGGCGGGGCCATCGCGCTTGCTCTGGCAGCCGGGCATCCGACAGCGATTTCCGGCATTGCGCTGCTCTCGCCGCTGACGCATCTCGAAGCGAGGATACGTGAGCGGTTTGACCTGCTCTATGTTCCATCCCCGCTGTTGCGCCGCGTCCTGGCCCATACGGTGGCGATACCACTCAGCCTTCGTTACGCGCAGCCGACGCTGAGGTTCATTTTCGCGCCGCAAGCGGTTTCCGCGGACTACATGGTCGCTGGCGGGGGATGGCTCGGGTTGCGCCCGTCCCACTATTTCGCCACCTCCACCGATGTCGTGGCGGTGGAACGGGACCTTGGCGAAATCGAACGGCGTTACCGCGATATAGCGCTGCCGGCAGGCATTCTCTTCGGGACCGACGACCGGGTGATCGGCGAGGCCGTGCATGGCGAACCGATGCTGGACAAGATCGGGGGGCTCGACTTCGAACGGGTCGAAGGTCTGGGACACATGCCGCAATTCGTGGAGCCCGAACGGGTCGTCGCTTTCGTAAAACGTATCGCCGCGCGTGCTTTCGCCGACGCGAAATGAATTCGGCTAGTGGTCGCGGCAATGCCTCGCGGCTGATCACGCGGTGTCACACAAACGTGTCGGACATTCCGTCCCACCCGCAATTTCCGGTGGAACTTAGCCTCTGCGGCAGGGTTTCGTCTGTGTCGCTGTGGGGCTTCGGCCCCATATATTTTGCGATCGAGAGAATGGAGAAATCCGATGCTTACACGACTTATCGCAGCTTCGGCGCTGGTGCTGGCCATGGGTGGCGCGGCCATGGCGCAGTCATCAGATGACTGGTGGTGGTGGCACCGCGACCATCGTCCCGACGTCCGCGAGCAGGTGGACCCCTATACTACAGGCAGCATCAACGGTGGCTCCGCGTTGACCGCCCACGGCAGTACCGGCGCTATGGGGCCGTGTGCCGACACAACGCCAGGTCCCGATGCCAATTCGCAGCAGAACGTCAATGACAACTACTGCGGCAAATAGGGCCGCATAGTCGCCGGCGGCCGGCATGAAGCCTTGGGCTTGCCGGTCGCGGAGGCGATTCCAGTTTGTTGGAGTATTTTTCGCCGTTTCACGAGACGGCGAAACGCCCGACGCAATCCGGGGCGGAAGGTTGCGGCGAAAGCGCCGAGCCTGACCGGAATGTTTTAGTCAGATACTTCGGTCTGCGGGCGGTCGCGGCCGTCGGCGAGTTCATCGTGCCACTTTCCTTCGGCATCCTCATACTGGATGCCGTCCGTGGTGCCGGCGACCTGCTGCTCGGCCGAAGCGATTTCGGCCGCGCGCAGCGCTTCCTGGTGCGTGCGGAAAGTCTCAGAGAATGTCGAGCCGACCTTGTAGGCCCAGCCGCCATCATGCTCGACGATCTTGTAAGTCAGCTTCGCCATGGAATCCTCCGGTTAAGAAACCCGCTCAATGCAGCTTCCCGTCGGCCAGCCTGTCTTCAGGAACCAGCACTTCCGATTCCCTGGCCGCCTCGACGAGGGCGCGACGCGCGTCCGCTGTTGAACGATAACCTTCCAGCGCCTTGAGGCAAGTGTCCAGAGCATCACGATGACGCTCGCCGCGATTGAGCGGCCAAACGGTCATCAGGCACTCGGCGGCTTCGCGGGTGCTTCGGATTTGGCGATATTTGCCGACATGGCCGAGTTCGACCACCACCGGCTTTTCAAAGGGCTTGTTGTCTATCATGGCCGCCAACGTAAAACGGCCAAATTGGTTGCAGTTGTGGCGAGAAACCTGCGCCCAAACGTCTCAGCACTCTGCTGATTTCGAGTTTGTTTTGACCCAATTCCGAACGGAATGCCACGGCGAAGCCGCCGGGCCTGATCGTGTCACAGTTTTCCTGGAATTGCTCTAGCCGGCGGCCTTCATCCAATGCCGCATCGTCGTCACCGAACGTGCCAGTTGAGGCGCGGGATGGATTTCCTCGCCGAAGGCAGCCGCCGCGCGCCAGCCCCAGCGCGGGTCGGCGAGGAATGCGCGCGCCAGCGCCACCATATCGGCACGACCGTCGGCCACGATCGCCTCGGCCTGGCTCGGATCGTCGATCAGCCCCACGGCGCGTGTCGGAATGCCGGCGCCGTTGCGCACGGCCTCCGCCAGATGCACCTGGTAGCCGGGGCCGGGCGGCACCTGCTGCAGAGGCGAATTGCCGCCGCTGGAGCAGCAGATATAGGCGATGCCCTCGGCCTTTAGCGCCTTGGCCACCTCGATTGCGTCCTCGACGTCGAAACCGCCATCGACCCATTCCTTCACCGAAAGGCGCGCGCCCAGCATCATGGACGGAGCGGCCTTCCTCACCGCCCTGGCGATTTCGACCGCAAAGCGCATGCGGTTTTCCAGCGACCCGCCCCAGCGGTCCGTCCGCTGGTTGGAGAGCGGCGAGAGGAACTGGAAGATCAGATAGCCATGCGCGGCGTGCAGTTCGGCAAAGTCGAAGCCGGCGCGTTCGGCGCGCACGGCCGCCTGCGCAAAGCGCGCAATCAGCTCCAGAATCTCGTCCTCCTCCAACGCGTGCGGCACATTCCAGCCCGTGTCATAGGCGATGGCCGAGGCAGAAACCGTCTGCCAGGAATCCTCGCCAGGCTGCAGCGGACCGCCGCCTTCCCAGGGTTTGCGGTTAGAAGCTTTGCGGCCGGCATGGGCAAGCTGAACGCCGAATTTCGTGCCGCGCGCGGCGACGCGCCTGGCGGCGTCGAGCGTGCGCTTGGCGGCCGCCTCGTTGTCGTCGGAATAGAGGCCGAGGCAGCCATGCGAGATGCGTCCGCGCCGCTCGACATCGGTCATCTCGACGGTCACCATGCCGGCGCCCGACATTGCCAGGTTCATCCAGTGATAGAGATGCCAGTCGCTGGCCGAGCCGTCCTCGGCCGAATACTGGCACATGGGGGCAACCGCGATGCGATTGGGGAAGGTGAGACCGCCGAGGGTGATCGGCTGGAAAAGCGATGACGTCATGAAACGGGCTCCTGGCGAGATACCGCTATCTAGGCAGCCGCGGCGCGTCGCGCCAGTCACGAGCCGGTGAAACTCCCGCTGGACCAGTCGGTTTCCAGGCCAGTCGGTTTCGGCCAGCCGGTTTCCAGGATTGCGTGCGCCACCTTTCGTCGTTACCCCTTGTCGCCAATACGGAGATCGTCATGGAAGATCGCGTTCGCATCCGTTCGGAGGAGGTCCTTTCGGACGACTGGGCGGTGCTGAAGAAGACGGTGCTCGACTATCGCCGCCGCGACGGGCGATGGGAGACGCAGATCCGCCAGACCTACGATCGCGGAGACGGCGCGGTGATCCTGCCCTTCGATCCGCAGCGCTCGACCGTGCTCCTGGTGCGGCAGTTTCGCTTCCCGGCTTACGCCGTGGGCTATCGCGAGCCGCTGATCGAGGCCTGCGCCGGCTTGCTCGACGAAAACGATCCCGAAACCGCCATCCGCAAAGAAGCGGAAGAGGAGTTGGGTTACCACCTGAAGGATGTCGAGCGGCTGTTTTCGCCCTTCATGAGCCCGGGCAGCGTGACGGAACGGCTCTGGTTCTTCACGGCGCACTATTCGCCGGCTGACCGCATTTCCGACGGCGGTGGCTCACCGGAGGAAGGCGAGGACATCGAGGTTCTGGAAATGCCGCTGGACGAGGCGCTGGCCGGTATCGCCGACGGCCGCATCGTCGACGCCAAGACGATCATCCTGATCCAGCACCTGAAGCTCAATCCGATCAAGATTTGACTCTGTCTTCGGCTGCAATGCTTCGGCGTCCGGTGGCCTGCCACCCGAAGCTCGACATGCGAAGGGGTGGTGCGGACGACGGGAATCGAACCCGTACGATCAGAGATCGAGGGATTTTAAGTCCCTTGCGTCTACCAATTCCGCCACGTCCGCAGGCGTGCCCTTTTCAGACGCCTGATATGAGCCGTCAAGCGATGTTTCCGATCGTCCGCAGTTTGCGCGGGCGACCATCGCGCAGATTTAATATTAGTGATGTTTAAAATGCCAAATTCTCCAGACCGATCCCATTAGCGTTTGTATGCGAGCATCGGGCCGGCTTTGATGGTGGAACCATGCGTGGGCCAGGCTGGATCAGGGGACTGCGGGAGGCGGAGGCGCGGCAGCTGCGCCGCGAGATCGATCGGCTCGAGCGGGGTCTGATCGAGGCCGCGAACTCGAAGGCCAAATGGAACCTGCATGAGGTCGCGCACACGCTGCGCTGGCAAAAGGCCCGGCTGCGGCGGCTGGAGGAATGCCTCGACGCCATGCCCGAAGGAAAGAGGGCTTCGAACCGATCCTGAGGCCGGTCGCAAAGCATTCAGCCAAGCATGTCCGCCACATCCGCCACGGCAGGGTAGGGCGGTTGGAAAGTGGCGCGATCACGGAATTACGGTCTGCCAAGGGAACGCTAGGTTCCGCGGCGCGGCGGATCGATCCGCCAAGGCCGGCGTCTATCAGGCCCCTACCCATTCCCCCGCCCCCTGCGGGCGCCGGCCACGCTATTTCGACAGATTGATGCGGGAGAGGTCTTCCGCATCGACACCGGTGGCGCAAGCCTCAGAATTTATAGCTGAAATTCACGCCCAGCGTCTGCAGCTTCACGTCCTGATCGCGCTCGGTGAAGGTGTTCGAAGCGTCGAAATGCTCCTTGCCGAAATCATAGTAGCGATATTGCGCGCCGACGACGACATTGTTGGTCAAGGCATAGTCGACGCCGGCGCCGAGCGTCCAGCCGGTGCTGGTGCGGGTTTGGGCAAAGCCGGTGCCCGCCGCTTGCGAGGTCTCGATGCCGGCGAAAGCCAAGCCGCCAATGCCATAGACCAATACGCGATCCGTTGCGTAGCCGGCCTTGGCATTGACCGATCCGAACCACTTGACGTCGGTGCCGAATGTGTTTGCCGGGCCGGCGGTGCCGTCGATCGAAGCGTAATTGAGATCGGCCTCGGCGCCGATCACGGCCTGGTCGAACTGCCAGAGCCCCGCGACATGGCCGCCGACGAAACCGCCGTCGATGTCGGGCTTCACCGAACCGCCATCGATGCTGATGTCGGATCGACCCCAGCCATAGCCGGCCTGCATGCCGGCATAGTAGCCGGTCCAGTCGAAGCCGGGCGCGGTCATCGGCAGATTGGTGCCTAGGTCCGCTGCCCAGGCAGAGCCGGACAGCAGGGCAAGAAGGCCGGCAGTGGCGAGCGTCAGTCGACGCATAGGGCGCTCCGAAATGGCGGTTTCGAAAGACTCCTTCGGGCAGACTAGCCCCAATCACCGCGAAACGGAATTGCATCTCTGCAACAGTGGTTTACGACCTGACGCTCTGGCTCCGGGCGCCGACATTTGCCAAACTGGCCCATGCAGAGGACTCAAGCCCATGACGAACGCCAAGCCGACAAGCGCCACAAAGCCAAAGCCGTGGACCGAGGTGGCGACATATCTGGTAGATGTCGCGATGGGCCGAAAGCCGGCGGAGCTAGTCATCCGCAACGGTCGCTGGGTGAATGTCCATTCGGGCGAGATCATCCCCGGCACCGATATCGCGATCGCCGCCGGCCGCTTCGCCTATTGCGGGCCGAACGCCAGCCATGCGATCGGGGAGGGGACCAAGGTCGTCGATGCCGGCGGGGCCTATCTCGTGCCCGGCCTTTGCGACGCGCATATGCATGTCGAGAGCGGCATGGTGACTGTGACGGAGTTCTGCCGCGCGGTCATCCCGCACGGCACCACCTCGATGTTCATCGACCCGCACGAGATCGCCAACGTGCTTGGACTGCCGGGCGTTCGCCTGATGCATGACGAGGCGGTCGCGATGCCGATCAACGTGCATGTGCAGATGCCGTCCTGCGTGCCCTCGGCGCCGGGGCTGGAGCATGCCGGCGCCGAGCTGACGGTCGCCGACGTGGCAGAGGCCATGACCTGGGAAAATATCATCGGGCTCGGCGAGGTGATGAATTTCCCCGGAGTCGCCGCCAACGATCCGGTGATGTCGGGCGAGATCGCCGAGACGGTCAGGGCCGGCAAGACGGTCGGCGGGCATTATGCATCGCCCGATCTCGGTCTGCCCTTCCATGGCTACGTCGCCGGCGGGGCGGAGGACGACCATGAAGGCACGCGCGCGGAGGACGCGATCGCGCGGGTGCGCCAAGGCATGAAGGCAATGCTGAGGCTGGGATCGGCCTGGTACGACGTCGCGGCGCAGATCAAGGCGGTGACCGAAGGCGGCGTCGACCCGCGCAACTTCATCCTGTGCACCGATGACAGCCATTCCGGCACGCTGGTGCATGAAGGCCATATGGATCGCGTGGTGCGGCATGCCATCAGCCAGGGGCTGAAGCCGGTGACGGCGATCCAGATGGCGACGCTCAACACCGCGCAACATTTCAGGCTGGAGCGCGAGATCGGCTCGATCGCGCCCGGACGCCTGGCCGATCTTCTCATCGTTTCGGACCTTGCCCAGATGACCATAGACGAGGTTTATGGCCGCGGCGTCAGGCTGGCCAAGGCCGGCAAGCTCGAGATCGACATCGCGGCCTATGACTATCCGCAATCGGCGAAGAATACCGTCAGGCTCGGCAAGAAACTCGCGGCGAAGGATTTTGACATTTTTGCGCCGCAGGGCGCCAACGAGGTGCGGGCGCGGGTGATCGGCGTGATCGAGAACCAGGCGCCGACGCGGGCTCTGGAAGCCGATCTGGCGGTCGAGGACGGGCTGGTCGCCATGGACAGGCGCAACGACATCTGCCAGATCGCCCTGGTCGAGCGCCATCGCGGCACGGGCGGCGTCACCAACGCTTTCGTGTCCGGTTTCGGCTATGTGGAGGACTGCGCGATGGCGTCCAGCGTCGCGCATGACGCGCACCACATCATCGTCGTCGGCACCAACAAGGAAGATATGGCCTTGGCCGTCAACCGGCTGGGCGAGGTGGGCGGCGGCGTCGTGCTTTATTCCAGGGGCAAGGAACTGGCGCTGGTCGAGATGCCGATCGCCGGGCTGATGTCGGACGAGCGCGCCGAGATCGTCGCGGCGAAAGCCGAGCAACTGACCGAGGCGATGCGCAAGGCCGGCTGCTCGCTCAACAACGCCTATATGCAGCACTCGCTGCTGGCGCTGGTGGTTATTCCGGAGCTCAGGATTTCGGATGTTGGCCTGGTCGACGTGACGACGTTCCGGAAGGTCGACCTGTTTGTTTAGGGTAAGTCACCCGCCGGTCGCTATGGTCAACACCTTGAACGGCGTGGTGATAACGACCTCGGCGACCGAACCGACCGCCTTGCCGAGGCCTTGGCCGATATCGTTGAGCTGCGTCGGGTCGGGCTCGTCCGAGGCAAGCCCGGCCGGTGTGCGCAGCCGGTTGCCCAGCAATTGCACCAGGATCGGGTTGTCGGCGAATTTGGCATGGTTCAGGCCGCCGTCGCCGCCCTTGGCGTGGGTCAGGTCGACGACCGTCACGCCGTAATCGGCGAGATCTGCGGCGTTGCCGTAGTCGCCGACGCGCGGCTTGTCGCCGGAAATGAAGCTCGACAGCTTCAGCGCCCTGTCGTCGCCCGAAAGCAGGATGGCGAAGGGCTTGTCGGGCTTGCCGTAGCGGATCATCTGCTTCTTGAAGACATCGACGTCGATGTCGGGCGAGGCGAGGATGACATAGCCGAGCTTGCCGCCGAGATCGCGGTCGCCGGTGATGGCGAGCTGGCGCAGCGCCTCCATCGTCAGCCAGGTGCCCATTGAATGGGCGATGATGTCGATGCTCTTGACGCGCGTCTTGGCGAGCATCCTGAGCGTCGCCTCGAGGTCGTCGCGCGCAGCGGTCGAGCTGTCCTTGTCGTAGATATAGCCGGTCGCCTTGGCGCTCGATGCCCATGAGAACAGCACCGGCGTTCCGGGATATTTGGTGTCATGCGCTATCTGCGTGATGCGGTAGATGCCGTCGTCGAAACCGTTGTTGAAGCCGTGCACGAACACCAAAGCGCGGTCGCCGCGCATGGAAATGTCGGCGCCGACCGCCTTGGCGAATTGCCGCGCGTCGCCATAGTGGACGACGTCGCTGGCGGTGAACTGCTTGGCCGGATTGGAGTCTGCCGAGCCCTTGGCGCGTTCGATCGCGCCGACCTGATGGATCTTCGGCACGGTGACGTCGACGCGGGCGTAGCCGGTGGTCAGCGAACGGTCGCCGTCGAACACCTGGCGCGGATCCTTGGTCGCCTGCTGGCGGGTGGTGGCGACGAAGATTTCGTGCCTGGCGGCGATGTCGGAGGCGGGCGCTGTAACTGTTTTGCGGTTGAGAAGGTCATGCGTGGGACCGGCGCAGCCGGCGAGGGCGAGCGTGAAGGCAAGGCCGACAACGATCTTCACATGCGCAGTCACCCGGGATCCCCCAAGGGCGGCAACCTCTCTTGCTACTCCGATAAAGCCAGAGGGCGGCCGGGTCCAGTTCAAAGTCCCTGCGGCGCCGAACCCGCACCGATACGGTTACTGCGCAGCGAGTTGGCGGATGCGGTCCGTCACGTCGCGGTCGCTGGCGAAGCCGTCGTCCTCGCGCAGCCGCTGTCCGATCATCTGCACCATCATCGGGTTGTCGGCGAATTTGGTGTGGTTGAAGCTGTCGGCGCCCTTGACTTTCGAGAGGTCGACCACCGTGACGCCATAGGAGGCGAGGTCGGCGGCATCCCTGTAGTCGCCGACGCGCGGCCGAGCGCCGGCGATCAGGCCGGAAAGCCGCAGCGCCCGGTCGTCGTCCGACAGGAGCAGAATGAAGGGCTTGTCCGGCTTGCCGTAGCGGCGCATCTGGCTCTTGAAAACGTCGACATCGATGTCGGGCGAGGCGAGCACCACGTCGCCCAGCTTGCCGCCGAGATCGCGGTCGCCGGTGATGGCGAGCTGACGCAGCGTTTCCATTGTCACCCAGGTTCCCATCGAATGGGCGACGATGTCGATGCGCCGGGCGCCGGTCTGCGCCAGCATCCGCAATGTCACTTCCAACTGATCGCGGGCGGCGGCGGCGCTTTCCTTGTCGTAGACATAGTCGGTGGTCTTGGCGCCGGAAGCCCAGGAGAACAGCACCGGCGTGCCCGGATAGCCGGAATCGTGGACGATCTGGGTGAGCCGATAGACGGCATCGTCGAAGCCGGTGTTGTAACCATGGACGAAGACCATCACACGTCCGCCGCGCGCGTCGATGTCGGCGTTGAGGGCGCTCGCGAATTTCGGCTGCGTGTCGTAGCCGACGACTTCCGAGGCCATGAAATATTTGGTCGGATCGTTCGATTTGCCGCGCGAACGGCGTTCGATCTGGCCGGTCTGATGAATAGGGGGAACGGTGACGTTGACGCGTGCGTAGTTGAGCGTCGCGGAGCGTTCGCCATCGAAGACCTTGTTCGGGTCGTCGGACCGCTTGCGCGTGGTGGTGATGAAGATCGAGTGGTTGCCGGCGATCTCGGTCGCCGTCGTCGGCACGACGACGCTGCCCAGGATTTCCTGCGTCTGGTGGCCCGCGCAACCCGCCATCAGCAGGGCAACGGCAATGATCAGAATTGTCTTCAACCGCACGTCGATACTTTCACTGCAATTCCACCGCAGCCACAATTGGCCGTCCACCTCCGCGGAAATCTCCCGGACAGGCGAAGTGCGGCCAAAGTAAGTCGTGTCCAGCGGAAATCCGCTCCGTGCCGCACGACCGTCATCGCAGTGTTGCGCGAAAGCCAAAAGGGCGGCAGGAAGGTCTGCCGGCACGGGACATGGCTGTCCTGGCGTACCGCCGAGACCAAATGAGGGACTTCTGTTGAACAGCTTCTCTTCCCGCGTCGCCGCTGCCGCCGAGGCGATCCGCGGAATCTTTCCGGAAACGCCGCTGCAGGAGAACGATTATCTGTCGAAGAAGACAGGCGCCCGTATTCTTTTGAAGCGCGAGGACCTGACGCCGGTGCGCTCCTACAAGATCAGGGGCGCCTTCAACTTCTTCCGCAAGGCGCTCGCCGCCGGCAACAATGCCGAGCTGTTCGTCTGCGCCTCTGCCGGCAATCACGCGCAGGGCTTCGCCTTCGTCTGCCGGCATTTCGGCAAGAAGGGCGTCGTGTTCATGCCGGTGACGACGCCGCAGCAGAAGATCGACAAGACGCGGCTGTTCGGCGGTGATTTCGTCGAGATCAGGCTAGTCGGCGACTTCTTCGACGATTGCTACCGCGCCGCCTTCGAATTCACCGAAAGCGCCGGCGCGCATATGGTGCCGCCTTTCGACCACAAGGACATCATCGAGGGCCAGGCGAGCGTCGCCTACGAGATCGCGGCGCAGATGCCGGGCGGGCGCGTGCCCGACATCGTCATGCTACCGGTGGGCGGCGGCGGCCTTGCCGCCGGTGTGACCCACTATTTCGCCGACCAGCATCGCGACCCGCGTTTCGTGTTCTGCGAGCCGGCGGGCGCGCCGAGCCTGCGTGAAAGCCTTGCCGGCGGCAAGCGGGTCAAGCTCGCCAAGGTCGACAATTTCGTCGACGGCGCCGCGGTGGCCGAGATCGGCCGCGAGCCGTTGCGCCATCTCAAGGACTTCACCGCCGATGCCGTGCGGCTGGTTCCGGAGAACCGGCTCTGCGCCACCATGATCGAGATGCTCAATGTCGAGGGCGTCGTGCTGGAGCCGGCTGGCGCGCTGGCGATCGACGCACTCAAGGATTTTTCGCGCAAGGAGATCAGGGGCAAGACCATCGTCGCCGTCGTCTCCGGCGGCAATTTCGATTTCGAGCGGCTGCCGGACGTGAAGGAGCGGGCGCTGCGCTTCGAGGGGCTGAAGAAATATTTCATCATCCGCTTTCCGCAGCGGCCGGGCGCGCTGCGCGATTTCCTCGAAATGCTTGGTCCCGACGATGACATCGCCCGCTTCGAGTATCTGAAGAAGTCGGCGCGCAATTTCGGTTCGGTGCTGATTGGCATCGAGACCAAGGACCGGCGCAATTTCGACCTGCTGAAGGCCAATTTCGACGCCGAGGGCGTGCAATATCAGGATATCACCGACAACGAGACGCTGGCGGGGTTCATCATATGAGCGCAAAACAAAGCACGGTTTTCGTGGCGCTGTTTTCCGGCATCAATGTCGGCGGCAACCGCATCGTCCAAATGGCGGAGCTCAAAGCCTTCTTCGAAAGTCTCGGCTTCAGCGATGTCGCGACTTATGTGCAGAGCGGCAATGTCGTGTTCCGAGCGAAGAAGGGGGATGCGGCGGCGCTGACCAAGGAACTCGAGACGGCCTTCGAGAAGAAATGGGGCTTCAACTCGCGCATCATGGTGCGCGATGCCGGCTGGTTCGAGCGGCTGGTGATGGACAATCCCTATCCCGAGGTCGCCGGCGAGCCGACCAAGCTGCATGCCTATGCGCTGGAAAGGGAGCCGACCGCCGAGGAGACGAAGCGGCTCGCCGACAAATGCGCCGGCCCCGAGCGCTTCGAAATCAAGGGCGACGTGCTTTACCTGCATGCGCCGGATGGGCTCGGCAAATCGGTGTTCGCCAACCTCATCCCGCGTACCTTGAAGGTGCCGGGCACGGCGCGCAACTGGCGCAGCGTGCTGGCGCTGCTCGACATGGCCGGCAAGGCCGGCGGCTGACTGTTCAGGGCACTTTTCCCGGAATTGCTCCGGCTCAGGCGGCCTTTTGCCAGTCGAAGCTCAATTCCTCGCGGAAGGCGAAACGCTTGACATGGTCGGCGACCACGCTCTCCAGCCGCTCCAGCGAAGCTTCATCGTCGGCGGCTAAAGCGATGTGCAGCGCCTGATCGTCGGCATCCATCACGGTGCGGCCAATCGAGAGCTGGATTGCGCCGTGTTGCGGGTCGAACTCGACCGGGAACTTGTGCGACCAGTGCTTGCAGAGCTGCTGCAGATAGCGGCTTGCATGTTCGGTGGCGACATCGGCGCGGCTGGTCGGCATGAAATTCTCCTGGCGGATGAAGAAACGCCAGCCTGCATAAGGCTGGCGCCAATTCCCGATAGATAGGCAATGCCCGGCGAAACGCCAGCCGGTCCGGTCAAATCGGGATGGATTTACCAGACGCCCGTGTTCGGCATCGAGGCCCACGGTTCGGCTTTCGCCTTGGCCGGGCCCTTCTGCAGCAACTCGATCGAGATGCCGTCCGGCGAGCGGATGAAGGCCATGTTGCCGTCGCGCGGCGGGCGGTTGATGGTCACGCCATTGTCCATCAGCTTCTGGCAGGTGGCGTAGATGTCATCGACCTCGTAGGCGAGGTGGCCGAAATTGCGACCGCCCTTGTAGTCCTCCGGGTCCCAATTGTAGGTCAATTCGATCAGCGGCGCCTTCTCATGGATGCCGCTTTGCTCGTCTTCCGGCGCGGCGAGGAAGATCAGCGTGTAGCGGCCCTGCTCGTTTTCGTAACGGCGCACCTCCTTCAGGCCGAGCTTGTTGCAGTAGAAATCGAGCGATTGGTCGATATCGGCGACGCGGACCATTGTGTGCAGATAGCGCATGGCGGCTTCCTCGGGCTGTTGGGGTTACCAGGCAACATAGGGGCCACCCGGCGAAAGGGCAATCGTCCGACAATTACGGCGCTGCGGCTGATTTCGGACCTCGCCGTTCGTCTTTGGGAAGCGCCGGCAAACAACATTTCAGCCTTTCCGCAACTGAACGGTGAAAAAAGGCACGTCAGCCCTTGCACACCCCGGAAGCCGCAGTGTTAATCTCTTGGCAAGAATCAGTTGCAGTTCAGTTGGAAAAAAGGGGGCATTCTTATGGGGGAAAAAGCCTCTTTTACGAGGCGGGACGGAAGCCTTGACGACGCCTTGCAGCGGGACAATGGCGGCGATCCCGCCGAGCTTGTCGAAATCGCCGGCGCGATCAAATGGTTCGACGTGGCCAAGGGCTACGGCTTCATCCTTCCGGACGACGGCGTCTCGGGTGATATTCTCCTCCATGTGACTTGTCTTCGAAGGGACGGTTTCCAGACGGCGCTCGAAGGCGCGCGGGTCGTCTGCCTGGTGAAACAGGGCGAGCGCGGCTTGCAAGCTTTCCGCGTCCTGTCCATGGATGCCTCGACGGCGGTGCACCCGGCAGAGCAGGAACAGCGCACCCACGTTACCGTGAGCCCTGAGAGCGGCCTCGAGCGGGCCCTGGTGAAGTGGTTCAACCGCACCAAGGGTTTCGGCTTCCTGACGCGGGGCGAGGGGACGGAAGACATCTTCGTCCACATGGAGACGCTGCGGCGCTACGGCATAACCGAGCTCCGCCCCGGCCAGGTCGTGCTCGTCCGCTTCGGACGCGGCGACAAAGGCCTTATGGCTGCCGAAATCCACCCCGATATGGGCACCCTGTCGGTCTCGCACTAAGGGTCTTTCGACTCAGTCGAAAAGTCCCTATGCCGCGGGCCGACCATATTGTCCGAAAACCGGTTCCACTTCTCCGGATCATGGTCTAGGACGAGGGTCTGGACGAGGTACCCCATGGCTCATCGCAATTGGCTGACCGCGGGCGCGCTCTGCGCCGCGATCGTTTTCGCCGCCTGTTTCATCGCCGCGAAGCCGAGTTCGGCGGATGCGATGCTGCTGCCCACCGACCGGACGCCGCTGGTGGTGTCAACCGGCTCCGGCGAGCGTTCATTTTCCATCGAGATCGCCGATACCTCTGCCGAACGCGAGGCGGGACTGATGTTTCGCCAAACCATGGCCGACGATCACGGCATGTTGTTCGTCTTCGAAAGAACCGACGAGGTGGATTTCTGGATGAAGAACACGCCGATGGCGCTCGACCTCATCTTCATCGGCCAAGACGGCAGGATCAAAGCGATCAAGCGCGGCGAGCCCGAATCCGAAGCGATCATCTCTCCCGGACAGCCGGTGCGCTTCGTGCTTGAACTGAAGGCGGGCACGGCCGACAAGGACGGCATCAAGGAAGGCGATCTCATGCGCCATCCGGCTATCGGCTCCAGTTCCAACTGAGAAGCAGTTCCGCCGATGGATTTCTTTTCGCATGACGGTTTCGAACTCGCCTATCTCGATCGCCAGCCGGCCTCGGGGCAGGGCGACCCGGTGCTGATGATCCATGGCTTCGCCTCCAGCCACTATGTCAACTGGGTCTCGCCGGGCTGGTTCAAGACGCTGAACGACGCCGGCTACCGGGCGATCGCCTTCGACCATCGCGGCCACGGCTCGTCGTCGAAGAGCTATGACGAGGCCGATTACACGCCTGAAAAGATGGCGTCCGACGCGGCCGCGCTGCTCGATCATCTCGGCATCGAGCGCGCGCATGTCATGGGTTATTCGATGGGGGCGCGCGTCTCGGCCTTCCTGGCGCTCTCCGATCCGGAGAAGGTCGCGACGCTGGTGTTCGGCGGCCTCGGCATCGGCATGGTCGACGGCGTCGGCGACTGGGATCCGATCGCGGCTGCCCTGCTGGCGGAAGACCCTTCCCAGACCACACATCCGCGCGGGCGATCCTTTCGCGCCTTCGCGGATCAGACGCGCAGCGACCGTCGCGCGCTTGCGGCTTGCATCACAAAGTCGCGCGAGTTGCTCAGCGAGGATGACATGGCCCGCATTGCCCAGCCGACACTGATCGCCGTCGGCACCAAGGACGATATCGGCGGCTCGCCTGACGAGCTTGCCGCCCTCATGCCCAACGCCAGGGCCTTTCACATCGAGGGACGCGACCACATGCTCGCCGTCGGCGACAAGAGCTTCAAGCAGCGCGTGCTCGAGTTCTACGCCGAAAACCCGCTCTGAGCGCGCGGCGCTCCTCGGCTCGCAATGGTCGATCTTCTCGTCACCTATATGGAGATGCTGGCGCCGCCGCAGGGCGCACCGCTTGCGTCCCCGTCGTCTGGCGCTGTCGTGGCGCGCGAAAGGCTCGATCTTTCGAACTATCTCGATTTCTACCGCGCGGTCGGCGGTCCGGTGCAGTGGGACCAGCGCCTGAGCATGGCCGAGGCGGACCTCGAAACGCTGCTTGCCAGCGCCTCGACGCATATCCATGTGCTGCGCGTCGATGGCGAGGCCGCGGGCTTCTGCGAGTTCAACGGAATCGAGCAGGCGGCCATCGAGCTCGTCCATTTCGGTTTGATTCCGGCTTTTCAAGGAAAGCGGCTAGGGCCGTTCCTGCTCGACCAGGCGTTGCGCGCGGCGTGGTCGCATCGGCCGCAAAGGCTTTGGCTCCACACCGACACATACGACCATCCGGCCGCACAGTCGGTCTATGAACGCGCGGGATTCAGGGTTTACACCCAGAGGGTCGAGAGCTTTCCGGACTAATCGGAAGGCGCTGTGCGCCTTTCCTGTAATCGCGCTAGCCCTGCGCCCTTCTGTCGGCGAGGGATCTGGCCATGACGCACAGCAGCTCGAACATCATCGTCGCGCCGGCCAGCGCCGTCATGCCGCCAACATCAAAGGGAGGCGCGACCTCGACGACATCGGCGCCTGCGAAATTCAATCCGCCCAACAGTCGAACCATTTCCTGCGCCTCGCGTGTGGTGAAGCCGCCGAGCTCCGGCGTTCCGGTGCCGGGCGCCATCGACGGATCAATGCAATCGATGTCGAACGTCACATAGGTCGGGCTGTCTCCGACAAGATCGCGCGCTTCCTGCATGACGGAAGCGACGCCGCGCCGGATAAATTCTTCCATATAGATGATGCGCACGCCGTGAGCGGTCGCCCAATCGTGTTCGCCCGGTTCATAGATCGAGCCTCTGATCCCGATCTGGACAATCCGCTTCGGGTCGAGCAGCCCTTCCTCGATTGCGCGGCGGAAAGGCGTTCCGTGGGTGTAGGGATTGTCGCCGAAATAGCGGTCGTTGGTATCGGAATGCGCGTCGAAGTGGATCATACCGACAGGCGCCTTGCGGGCCACGGCGCGCAGCACCGGCAGTGTGGTCAGATGATCGCCGCCCGCGGCGAGCGGCAGGGCGCCGTCCGCCACGATCGCGGCAATGCCGTCCTCAATGCGCTTCAACCCGTCGAGCAGGTTGATCGGATTGACCGAAACGTCGCCGACATCGGCAACATTGGCGATGCTGAACGGTTCGGTTCCCGAGACATGGTGGACGCGGCGCATCAGGCTCGACTGGTTCCTGATTTCGCGCGGACCGTGGCGGGCGCCGGCCCGGTTGGTCGTGCCGCCGTCCCACGGAATCCCGACAAGCGCGATGTCGAGCCTCTTCGCGCTCGGCACGGCCGGCAGTCGCATGAAGGTGGAAAGCCCGGCAAAGCGCGGCACCTGCGCTGCGTCGACGGGTTGGTGGAAGCTGTTCTCCATGGTGGCGGCCATCCCAGAGCGGTTCACGTTCGATAGTGATCGCAGGGCCCTGGATTTGGACATAGGGGCAAAGCCCTGCGGGAGTATAGGCCTATCAGGGCTGGTCTTGCAGGGCGTGCAGTGAACGGCCGAGATTTTTCCTGGCATGCGCCTCGAACCGATCCCGGAACTCGGTCGTATAGAAAATGTGCGGGCGGGCGAGGAAACTCTTCAGGACGACCGCGCGGCCCGCGCGCCACATCGGCTCCTCCACCCAGCCATATTCAAGCCGGACCGCCTTCTCATAAGCATCGAACACCGCCGGTTCGGCGCCGAGGATCGCCAGATCCATGTCGAGCAAAAGGGCCGCATCGTTGAGCGCGTCCTCGTCGCGGAAAGGCGGCAACTGGTGGGTGGCGGTAGCGTTGATCATCGCCGCTATGCGGGCGAGCCGATGAGGATCGACGCGCCCGGCGAGTTTTTCCTTGGCCAATGCGGCGCTTTTGGTCTCATTGTCCTTGGCGCGGCTGTCATAGATCGCGTCATGAAACCAGATCGCCGCTTCGACGGCGCCCGGGTCGTCGAGCAGGCCCCGGTATTCTTGAGCCAGCCCCAGCATGGCCTTGATATGGGCGAGGTTGTGATAGTGCCTGTCCCAGGCCTGATAGAGCGCGGAAAGCTCGGCTTTCAGCGCATCGTCGATCAGCGTCTCTTTTTCCATGACGAATTTTTCCGGGCGGCTTACGCCGGCAGGACAACGCAAGTCGCCGCCAGCTTCAAGAGCATATGTATCCGATTGACCAGAATGCGCGGCGGAGGGAAGCTGCCGCCGCGCATCGAACCCAAGGAGTATGACATGACCGGCGGGACCAAACCTGGCACGATCGACATGAAATTGGAGGCGGTCGTCATCCCGGTTGCCGATGTCGATCGAGCCAAAGGCTTCTATGCCGGCTTGGGCTGGAGGCTCGACGCCGACTTCGTGGTCGGCGACACGTTTCGGGTCGTGCAGTTCACGCCGCCGGGTTCGCCGTGTTCGATCCACTTCGGCACGGGCCTCACATCGGCCGCGCCTGGTTCGGCGAAAGTCCTTTATCTGATCGTGTCCGATATTGAAGCGGCCCGCGCTGAACTCGTGGCACGTGGCGTCGAGGCAAGCGACGTCTTCCACCGCAACGGCCCCGGCCAGCCGCCGATCAAAGGCCGGCATCCGGAGGGGCTCAGCTATTCCTCGTTCGTCACATTCAGCGATCCGGACGGCAATGGCTGGTTGCTGCAGGAGATCACCCAGCGCTTGCCCGGGCGCGTCGATGCGCGTGACACGACGTTCACCTCATCCCCGGAACTTGCGGCCGCGCTGCGGCGGGCGGCAGCGGCACACGGCGAGCATGAGAAACGCACTGGCGGACAGTACGACAAGAACTGGCCCGACTGGTGCGCGGCTTACATGGTGGCGGAACAGGCCGGAACGGAATTGCCGCAATAAGGGCTGAGACCGGACCGTGCCCGTTTGCAACGTTTGGAAGACGACAATCGAGGCGGTTTCGAATGCGCTCCCAATCAAGGGTTCGTTTTCCATCGTCGCTTGAATTTGCGTGAGCCAGGTCCATTTGACAAAGCATTGAGGAAAATTGAGTTCAACCGTGCTATGATCTGGCCTATATGTGCCGCCGGAGAATGAGCAAGGCCGGAGAGCGTCGATGAATAGCGTTACGATTGCCCGCCCCAGCATGGTGCAGCCGGTCGACCCGATCTGGCGGTCGATCCGCGACGAGGCGATGGAGGCGGTGAACCGCGATCCGTTGCTCGCGGCCTTCCTCTATTCGACCATCCTCAACCAGGAGAGTCTGGAAGAAGCGGTGATCCACCGGCTGGCCGAGCGCCTGGCGCATCAGGATATCGGTTCCGATCTCATCCGCCAGACCTTCAAGGCGATGCTGAACGACGATCCGGAGTGGAGCTCGACGGTTCGCGTCGACATCCAGGCCTATTACGATCGCGACCCGGCCTGCGACCGCTTCATCATGCCGGTTCTCTATTTCAAGGGTTTTCACGCCATCCAGACGCACCGGCTGGCGCATTGGCTGTGGAACCACGGCCGCAGGGATTTCGCGCTCTATCTGCAGAGCCGCTCATCCTCGGTGTTCCAGACCGATATCAATCCGGCCGCCCGCATCGGCAAGGGCATCTTCCTCGACCATGCCACGGGTCTGGTCGTCGGCCAGACCGCCGTCATCGAGGATGATGTCTCGATCCTGCACGGGGTGACGCTGGGCGGCACCGGCAAGGCCAGTGGCGACCGCCACCCGAAGATCCGCCGCGGCGTGCTGATCGGCGCCGGCGCCAAGATCCTCGGCAATATCGAGATCGGCCATTGCTCCAAGATCGCGGCCGGCTCGGTCGTGCTGTCGCCCGTGCCGCACAACAAGACGGTCGCCGGCGTGCCCGCTCGGGTTGTGGGGGAAACCGGCTGCGACCAGCCTTCGCGGCAGATGGACCAGCTCCTGCCGTCGCAAAGCATGGACCACGTCGTGAGCTTCGATATCTGACCGACCGTTTGCCGGCGGCCGCCGAACGGGACCGCCGGTTCGCCTGGCTGTTCTCCCATGTTATCCTGCCAGCTTGCCTTTACATGGCCATTGTTGGCGTGTCAGAAGCGCGTTCCCACGAACAAGGCCGACATTTCGGAGAAGACTTTTGAAGCCTGACGAAATCAGAAAGCTCGACGCTTATTTCAAACGCGTCTTCCAGAATCCCAAGCTGCAGGTGAAGGCGCGCCCGCGCAAGGAAGACTCGGCCGAGGTTTATGTCGGCGACGAGTTCCTCGGCATCGTCTTCAAGGACGAGGACGACGGCGACTATAATTTCTCGATGGCCATTCTCGACATCGATCTGGGCTGAGCCGGCAACAGCTCTGGCCGGGGCGCGGAACATCGCCGCCCGGCCGGTGCAACCTACAGGCGAAATGCCGCCTAATATTGACAGTGCTGCGGGATATGCACCCGCCGCCAGCTGGTCGAACCTTCCCGCACCACCACCCGGCGCGCCACTGTCCTGTATGAGGGCGGGATTTGCCGGATGCGTACCTGCTGCGGACGCACCAGCACTTCGTGGGCAACCGCTTCAAATTCCACCGGCTGAATGACGCGCCGGACGCGCTCCGGCTGGACCACAACCGTCTCGGCGACACGCGCATAGCGAGCTTTGCGCCACATTTTGCACAGCACCTTGCGGCCGTGAATGAGGCGCCACTCCCAGGCATAGCCGGCATCGTCGACCTTGACTGTGTGGTAGATCGTGCGTGTGACCGCCGGCACTGTCTCATAGGTGACGCGCGCCGGAGCGATCCGGTCCAGGCTTTGATAGGTGCCGTAGATCGGCGCGTCGTAATCGACAACCTGTCCGCCGGGGCTCACCATCACATCCTCGTAGACGGTGTCGTAAAGTGCCGGCCTATGCATCGGCTCATAGCATTCGAGCGCGCGGCCGCCGGCGGCGGTTTCACAGACGCTGGCAAGCATGGCGACCGCCGCCAGCGATGCGGAGCTTTTGCGGATCATGACATTCCCCCGTTGAAAAAGGACGCCGTCACAACGCAGGACTGTAGCGGAAGGTCCGGGGGCCGGCAGCGATTTCAAGGCTTTTCGTTAAGCGGCGCGGTTAAGGAATTGCTACCTTACCATGTCTTCGGTTCGGCCAACCGGACCGAGCCCGCCTCGTCGGCCTGTTCGCCTCGGGTTTTTGCCGGCGCCGCAACGCTTGATTCGGCTTAACCAGATGGCTAGGAGAGGCGGCCTTGCGCCAGGGTGAGCCGGCATCCTATTTAGATCGTAACCGATCCAGAACGATTCCGCGCGATTGCTGATATACCAAGATGCCGGAATCCATCTCCAACAAGGGTAGTCCATGAAGAACCCCGTTGAAACCTACATGAACCTCGTTCCGATGGTGGTCGAGCAGACCAATCGCGGCGAGCGTGCCTATGACATTTTCTCGCGTCTCTTGAAGGAACGCATCATCTTCATCACCGGCCCGGTCGAGGACGGGATGGCGACGCTGGTTTGTGCACAGCTTTTGTTCCTAGAGGCGGAAAACCCCAAGAAGGAAATCAACCTCTATATCAATTCGCCGGGCGGCGTCGTCACCTCGGGCATGGCGATCTATGACACCATGCAGTTCATCAAGCCGGCGGTGTCGACGCTCTGCATCGGCCAGGCGGCCTCGATGGGTTCGCTGCTTCTGACCGCCGGCCACAAAGACATGCGTTTTGCCACGCCGAACGCCCGGATCATGGTTCACCAGCCGTCCGGCGGCTTCCAGGGGCAGGCTTCGGACATCGAACGTCATGCGCAGGACATCATCAAGCTGAAGCGCCGCCTGAACGAGGTCTATGTCAAGCACACCGGCAAGAGCTATGACGAGATCGAGAGGACGCTCGACCGCGACCATTTCATGACCGCGGACGAGGCGAGGGACTTTGGTCTGATCGACAAGGTCATTTCGAGCCGCGAGGCCGTCGAGACGGTCGCAGTCTCGGCCTGACATCCACAGCAAATGACAGCATAACGCGGTTTTGGCGCGTCTTGCGGCATTTCGGCCACAATTGGCTGTTCCCTCAGGCATTGGGATTGCCTACGTTAAGGCTATGTTGATTTTCGACGGCTTAGCTTTGCATGGGGTTGCTGCGAATCGTTGCCGCGTTTTCTGAATTGTGTTTCGTACGGAATGCGCTGCGTGAGCCGGGACACTGGCGGTGGCGGATTCCCGCGATAGATTGGTGAGACGTCACTCAAAGCCAGGCGATCGGCGGGCGACGGTGAAAGGACAGAAAAATGAGCAAGGTCAGCAACGGCGGCGGCGATTCAAAGAACACGCTTTACTGCTCGTTTTGCGGCAAGAGCCAGCACGAAGTCCGCAAGCTGATCGCTGGACCGACGGTCTTCATCTGCGACGAATGCGTCGAACTGTGCATGGACATCATCCGCGAGGAGAACAAGACCTCGATGGTGAAGTCGCGCGAAGGCGTGCCGACCCCGCAGGAGATCCTCAAGGTCCTCGACGACTACGTCATCGGCCAGCCTTACGCCAAGCGCGTGCTGTCGGTGGCGGTCCATAACCACTACAAGCGCCTGGCGCATGCCGGCAAGAACAACGACGTCGAACTGGCGAAGTCGAACATCCTGCTGATCGGCCCGACCGGTTGCGGCAAGACGCTGCTCGCCCAGACGCTCGCCCGCATCATCGACGTGCCCTTCACCATGGCCGACGCCACGACGCTGACCGAGGCCGGCTATGTCGGCGAGGACGTCGAGAACATCATCCTGAAGCTGTTGCAGTCGGCCGACTACAATGTCGAGCGCGCCCAGCGCGGCATCGTCTATATCGACGAGATCGACAAGATCTCGCGCAAGTCTGACAATCCGTCGATCACCCGCGACGTGTCGGGCGAGGGCGTGCAGCAGGCGCTGCTCAAGATCATGGAAGGCACGGTCGCTTCGGTGCCGCCGCAGGGCGGCCGCAAGCATCCGCAGCAGGAATTCCTGCAGGTCGACACCGCCAACATCCTGTTCATCTGCGGCGGCGCCTTTGCGGGTCTCGATAAGATCATCTCGGACCGTGGCCGCAAAACCTCGATCGGCTTCGGCGCGACCGTTGCCTCGCCCGAGGATCGGCGCACCGGCGACATCTTCCGCCAGGTCGAGCCCGAGGATCTGTTGAAATTCGGCCTGATCCCTGAATTCGTCGGCCGTCTGCCGGTTCTGGCGACGCTGGAAGATCTCGACGAGCCGGCGCTGATCCAGATCCTGACGGAGCCGAAGAACGCGCTGGTCAAGCAGTATCAGCGGCTGTTCGAGATGGAGAATGTCGACCTGACGTTCCACGAGAACGCGCTGTCGGCGATTGCCAAGCGCGCCATCGAGCGCAAGACCGGCGCGCGCGGCCTGCGCTCCATCATGGAAGCGATCCTGCTCGACACCATGTTCGAGCTGCCGGCGCTGGAAGGCGTGCGCGAGGTGGTGATTTCGGAAGAGGTGGTGTCCGGCAACGCCCGGCCGCTCTACATCTACTCCGAGCAGAAGGAAAAGAAGGGCAATGTCAGCGCCTGAAAATGGCACTGGACCTGTCAATTTTCATGGAACGGCGCCCGCGTGGCGCCGTTTTGCTGTCAAAGGCGGGGGAGGCGGGCAGTGGAAGGGCTCGAACGACCGTGTTAACCCTTGATCTTTGCCTCGGCTACATCCACCTAACAGCAGAAGGCCGAGGCGCCGAATTCTGTGCTGTAAAATTCCCGTCACAAACGGTGGTAGGCGGAACGACGCTCGGTCGTTAATATGAGATTCGCGGTTGGCTAAATAAGCGGCCGCGACATGAAAGGTTGGACAATGGCCAAGATATCTAAGGCTTCCGGCGACGGCGTTTTCGCAGTTCTCCCACTGCGCGATATCGTCGTGTTCCCGCATATGATCGTTCCGCTCTTCGTGGGCCGTGAAAAGTCGATCAAGGCGCTGGAAGAGGTGATGGGTCAGGAAAAGCAGATCCTGCTCGCCACCCAGATGAATGCAGCCGACGACGATCCTGAGCCCGATGCGATTTTCGACATCGGCACGCTCGCCAATGTGCTGCAGCTTTTGAAGCTGCCCGACGGCACCGTGAAGGTTCTGGTCGAGGGCGCCTCGCGCGCCAAGATCGTCTCGTTCACCGATCGCCCCGATTTCCATGAAGCTCGCGCCACGGCGCTCGCCGAGCCGGAAGAGGAAGAGGTCGAGATCGAGGCGCTTGCCCGCTCGGTCGTCACCGACTTCGAAAATTACGTCAAGCTGAACAAGAAGATCTCGCCCGAAGTGGTGGGCGCCGCCAGCCAGATCGACGACTATTCCAAGCTCGCCGATACGGTTGCGTCGCATCTCGCCATCAAGATCCCCGAGAAGCAGGAGATGCTCGCCACGCTTTCCGTCAAGGAACGGCTGGAGAAGGCGATGGGCTTCATGGAAGCCGAAATCTCCGTGCTCCAGGTGGAAAAGCGCATCCGCTCGCGCGTCAAGCGCCAGATGGAGAAGACGCAGCGCGAGTACTACCTCAACGAGCAGATGAAGGCGATCCAGAAGGAGCTCGGCGAGGGCGAGGATGGCCGCGACGAGGCCGCCGAGATCGAGGCGCGCATCAAGAAGACCAAGCTCTCCAAGGAGGCCCGCGAGAAGGCGGAAGCCGAATTGAAGAAGCTGCGCTCCATGTCGCCGATGTCGGCTGAATCGACGGTGGTGCGCAACTATCTCGACTGGCTGCTGTCGATCCCGTGGGGCAAGAACTCCAAGGTCAAGCAAGACCTGAACTATGCGCAGGACGTGCTCGACGCCGATCATTTCGGCCTCGACAAGGTCAAGGAGCGCATCGTCGAGTATCTCGCCGTGCAGAGCCGCCAGAAGAAGATCAAGGGGCCGATCCTGTGCCTCGTCGGACCGCCCGGCGTCGGCAAGACCTCGCTCGGCAAGTCGATCGCCAAGGCGACCGGCCGCGAGTTCATCCGCATGGCGCTCGGCGGCGTGCGTGACGAGGCCGAGATCCGCGGCCACAGGCGGACCTATATCGGCTCGATGCCCGGCAAGGTCATCCAGTCGATGAAGAAGGCCAAGAAGTCAAACCCGCTCTTCCTGCTCGACGAGATCGACAAGATGGGCCAGGACTTCCGCGGCGATCCGTCCTCGGCCCTGCTCGAAGTGCTCGATCCGGAGCAGAACTCGACGTTCATGGACCATTACCTCGAGGTCGAATACGACCTGTCGAGCGTGATGTTCGTGACGACGGCGAACACGCTGAACATCCCTGCGCCCCTGATGGACCGCATGGAGATCATCCGTATCGCCGGTTACACCGAGGACGAGAAGATCGAGATCGCCAAGCGTCACCTGATGCCCAAGGTGATCCGGGACCATGCCCTGCAGCCGAACGAATTCTCGGTCGGCGAGGACGCGATCCGCGGCATCATCCAGACCTACACGCGGGAAGCCGGCGTGCGCAGCCTGGAGCGCGAGCTGATGAAGCTCGGGCGCAAGGCGGTGACCGAGATCCTGCGGACGAAGAAGAAGACGGTGAAGATCACGGCGGACAACCTCGCTGATTATCTCGGCGTGCCGCGCTTCCGCTTCGGCCAGGTCGAGGCCGACGATCAGGTCGGCGTGGTCACGGGTCTTGCCTGGACGGAAGTCGGTGGCGAGCTGCTGACGATCGAAGGCGTCATGATGCCCGGCAAGGGCCGCATGACGGTGACCGGCAACCTGCGCGACGTGATGAAGGAATCGATCTCGGCGGCGGCCTCTTATGTCCGCTCCAGGGCAATCGATTTCGGCATCGAGCCGCCGCTGTTCGACAAGCGCGACATCCACGTCCACTTGCCAGAAGGCGCGACCCCGAAGGACGGCCCATCCGCCGGCGCCGCAATGGCCACGGCTATCGTGTCGGTGCTGACGGGTATCCCGGTCCGGGCCGATGTGGCAATGACCGGCGAGATCACGCTGCGTGGCCGCATCCTTCCGATCGGCGGCTTGAAGGAGAAGCTGCTCGCGGCATTGCGCGGCGGCATCAAGAAGGTGCTGATCCCGGAAGAGAACGTCAAGGATCTGGCGGACATTCCGGACAACGTCAAGAACGGCATGGAGATCGTCCCGGTCTCGCGGGTCGGCGAGGTGCTCGCGCATGCGCTGACCCGGATGCCGGAGCCGATCGAGTGGGTCGAGCCGGTCAACGCGCCGGCTCCAGTCGACACCGGCGACGATGCCGGAAAGTCGCTTGCTCATTAGAATATTCTAACGTTGCAATGCACAAAGAGAGAGCCGGGCCCAGAGCCCGGCTTTTTTCATGTGAAAAGCCATGAAAAAATGCAAAAAAGCCCGGAATTCCGCGGTTTTCGGCTTGGGTTCCTGTACGCTTCTTTCTAAAGTCCGTTTCCTGCCGGATGAGTCGTAGTTCCGGTTTTCTCATGGAAGGGAATTTTGATGAACAAGAACGAACTGGTGTCCGCTGTCGCCGACTCCGCAAGCATTTCGAAGGCTGATGCGCAGTCCGCCGTCGATGCCGTGTTCTCCGTGATCACAGGCGAACTGAAGAAGGGCGGCGATGTCCGGCTTGTCGGCTTCGGAAATTTCACCGTGTCAAAACGCGCTGCTTCGACCGGCCGCAATCCGCAGACCGGCGCGGAAGTGCAGATTCCGGCGCGCACCGTGCCGAAGTTCTCGGCCGGCAAGGGCCTCAAGGACGCGGTCAACTAAGACCTTTTTCTTTAAGTGCAGAAAAGCCGGGCTTGCCCGGCTTTTCTTTTTTCTGGCGATCGGCCCTGCACTTTTCCTGGAATTGCTCAGGCCGTCGGCGCATCCGCGCGCATCAGGCCTTCCTGTTTCAAATCCGCCCAGAGCGCCGCCGGTATCTTGGTGTCGAGCAGCGCGCGGTTGCTCTCGACCTCGGCAGGCCGCTGGCCGCCGGGGATCACAGACATCACCGAAGGGTGCCGCAGCGGGAATTGCAGAGCCGCCTCGATCAGGCGCACATTGTGGCGCTTGCAGACGGCTTCGATGCGCGCCACGCGGTCGAGGATCTCCTTCGGCGCCTCGCTGTAATTGTAGAAGGCACCGGGCTTCGGTCCGGTAGCCAGCACGCCGGAATTGTAGGGGCCGCCCAGCACGATGCCGATACCGCGCTTCTGGCAAAGCGGCAGGAAGGATTGAAGCGCTTCCTGTTCGAGCAGCGTGTAGCGGCCGGCGAGCAGGAACAGGTCGAAGTCGCCGCGCTCGGCAAGTGTCTGGGCGACTTGCCACTCGTTGATGCCGCCTCCGAAGGCCTTGATGACCCCCTGGTCGCGCAGCGCCAGCAGCCCATAATAGCCGGACGACATGAACTCCTCAATGCGTGCGTCGGAGGCTTCCTTGCTGCCATGGGTGAAGATGTCGACATCGTGGACGAAGAGGATATCGATACGGTCGACGCCAAGACGCTCCAGCGAGGCCTCAAAGGAGCGCATGATGCCGTCATAGGAGTAGTCGTAGACTTCCCGGCGCGACGGCGTCTCGAAAAACTTGCCGATGCCGGTGCGCTGCTCCGGCGGGGCGACGCGCATGATGCGGCCGACTTTGCTCGACAGCACATAGTCATCGCGCTTCCTGCCGCGCAGGAACGGGTTGAGGCGGGTTTCCGACAGGCCGAGGCCGTAAAGCGGCGCCGTATCAAAGTAGCGGCAGCCGGTCGCCCATGCCGCTTCCAGGGTGGCGTTGGCGTCCGCGTCGGAGATGGCGCGGTAGAGATTGCCGAGCGGCGCCGTGCCGAAGCCGAGCTCGGTGAAGGTGATGCCGCCATTGCCGATGCGGTCGAAGTGCCGTGTCTTCATGTCTGACGATGTCCCGGAGTGATTTGTCTGACATGACACTATCATGCCCGTGGCCCAGCAAAAGTGCCGAGGCTCGTTGGACAGCGATTTTCGCAATGGTAGCATGAACAAAAAACAGGCCTTTCGCGGGCGGCGAGCCGCAATCGATAGACTCGCGATATTGCGCAGGAGGGTGAGCCATCATGATCAAAGCCGGATCCGGCATGTTCGCGACCGCGCTGGACGAGCTTGGCGCGGTGCTGGCGCGCACGGATGAAGCTCGCATCGACGCTGCCTGCGCAATGCTGGCCGGCGCCGGCAAGATCGCCGTCTATGGCTGCGGCCGCGAGGCCCTGCAGGTGAAGGGCTTCGCCATGCGGCTCTACCATCTCGGCCTGCCGATCTCGGTCGTCGGCGACATGACCGCGCCGCCGCTGGGGCAGGGGGACGTGTTCCTGGCGAGCTCAGGGCCGGGCGAGACCACCACCGTGCTGACCTTGATGCGCGTTGCCCGCGATGCCGGCGCGAAGGTGCTGCTTTTGACGGCAGAACCGGAAAGCAGCGCCGCCAAGCTCGCGGACTTCACCCTGCTCATCCCGGCGCAGACAATGGCCAGCGACCAGGGCGCGGCGAGAAGCTCGGTGCTGCCGATGGGCTCGCTGTTCGAAGGCGCGCTGTTCCTTCTGTTCGAAATCATGGTGCTGAAGCTCCAGGCGCTGACTGGGGCGACGCCGGAAGCGATGCGCGCCAGGCACACCAATATGGAGTAGGGGATGCGCTACGAACTGATGCTGCCGCACCAGATCCGCAAGGCGATCGAGGAGAACTGGCCGGTCGTGCTGCCGCTCGGCGTGCTCGAATACCACGGCGAGCACATGGCAGTCGGAATGGACACGCTGGCCGTCATCAAGACGGTGGAGCTGATCGAGAAGGAGAGGGACCTCGTCATCCTGCCGCCCTTCTACTACGGCGCGGCAAGCTACGCGGTCGCGGCGCCGGAAGGCAGCGGCTCGGTGCAGGTCGGCGGCCCGGCGCTTTCGCCCTTCGCGGAGGAATTGTTCTACGGCCTGCTGCGTATCGGCTTCCGCAACATCCACGCCATCATCCATCACCAGACCGAGAATTTCGCGGCGGGCATGCCGACCGATCTCGCCTTCAAGACCGCCGGCCGGCAGGCTATCTTCCGCTTCCTGGAAAAGGAGCGCGGCGAGGGCTGGTGGGGTTCCAACACCATGGCCGATTACTATGCCGGCCATGCGCAGGGCGAGAATGTCTTCAATTGGGTGCAGGTGCATCCGTTGATGCCGGCCGCGATGACCGGCAAATATCCGTTCGACCATGCCGGCATCGGCGAGACGTCGCTGATGGTGGCGCTGTGTCCCGAGGCGGTGGATGCCGGGCGTTTCGCGGACAATACCAGCTGGTACACTAAGAGCGCGCCGGAGGCCTCGGCGGGCCTTGGCAAGATCGGCGTCGCCATGATCCTCGATCATTTGCGCTCGATTCTGGCGCGATAGGCGCAGTTCTTCCTTCTCCCCTTGTGGGAGAAGGTGGATCGGCGCGCAGCGCCGAGACGGATGAGGGGTGTTCCAGCGGAGTGAGAGGTTGGCGTTCCCTGGAACGCCCCTCATCCGTCGCCTTCGGCGACACCTTCTCCCACAAGGGGAGAAGGGGAAGTCCAGCTACTTCACCGAGCCGGCCGTCATGCCCATGATCAGATAGCGCTCGAGCGCGATGCCGATGATTGCCAGCGGCGCGATCGCGGCGGTGGCCAAGGCCGCCATCGACCACCAGTTGATGCCCTGCGAGCCGGTCTGGCTCGCCACCATGACGGGGATGGTCTTGGCATCGGTCGATGTCAGAAGCGCGGCGAAGAAATACTCGTTCCAGCACAGCACCATCGCCAGGATGAAGGCGGCGACCATGCCGGGCAGGGCGATCGGCATGACGATGCGAAAGAAGGCGCCCCAGATCGACAGCCCGTCGACCAAAGCCGCTTCCTCCAACTCAACGGGTATCGAGTTGAACTGGTCGCGCATGATCCAGATCACGATCGGCAGCACCATCAGCGTGTAGAGGAGCACGAGCCCGATGCGGGTATCGAGGAGCGCCACTTCCCGGTAGAGCACCAGGAAAGGCAGCGCCAGAACGACCGGCGGCAGGATCAGCTGCGACAGGAAGAAGAAGGAGATGTCCTCGTTCTTGAACCAGGCGAATTTGTAGCGGTAGCGGACAAGACCATAGGCGGCGAGGCTGCCGATGATGATGGCGAGGCTCGATGCGCCAACCGAGGTGATGACCGAGTTCATGAAACGTTTGAGGAATTCGTCGCGCACGGTCGATGTCTGGAAGATCGAATCCGGCGAAAGGCCGAGCGAGCGCCACCCCTTCCAGTCAGGTGTAAAGTCGACGAAGGGAATGAGATGGCCTTGGGTGACGTCGACCGCCGATTTGAACGAGGTGGTGATCGTCCAATAGATCGGGAACAGGCAGACGAAAGCCCAGAAGATAAGCGCGCCATAAATGAAGACGCGGCTGGTGATGAAGGCCGCCGGCGAGCGGATTTCGGAAACGGTGTAGTCGGTGGTCTGGACGCTCATGATGCCGCTCAGTTGACGTTGCGCACGAAGCGACTGGCGAATTTCAGGAGCCAGGTCACGAATACGATGATGATGACCAGATAGGCCATGGCCAGCATGGTGCCGTAGCCGACATTGGAGCGGTCGCGGTATTCGCGATAGATGAAGCTCGACACGGAATCGGTGGCGCCGCCGGGTCCGCCGGAGGTCAGGGTGATGATGATGTCCGCGAGCTTCAGCTTGAAGATGATGCGCAGGATCACGGCCGTCACCGATACCGGCAGCATCAGCGGGAAAGTGACCTGCCAGAATGTCTGCCATGCGGTCGCGCCATCAACGCGGGCGGCTTCCAGCACCTCGCGCGACATCGCCTGCAGGCCGGCAAGCAACATGATCATCATGAACGGGATGAAGGTCCAGGCATCGAGCATCATGATCGAGATGCGGGCGGTGATCGGATCGGAGAAGAAGGCGGGGTTGTCCCAGCCGAGATGACGCGCCAGCGTAGCCGCCGGGCCGAACCGGTACTCCATTAGCGACTTGCCGACCATCCAGGACACGGCGACCGGCGATAGCATCAGCGGCAGCAGGAAGACGACGCGGAAGAATTTGCGTGCCCGGATCTGCGCATTGAGCAGCAGCGCCAGGCCGAAGGCGATGACATATTCGACCAGCACCGCAAGCACATAGAGCACCATGTTGAACAGCGCGTTGCGGTAATAGGGGTCGGCAAGCATCTGCCAGAAATTGTCGAGGCCGTTGAAACGGCGGCCCGAGAACGAGCTGAGGTTCCAGTCGGTCAGCGCGATGTAGAAGCCGAACAGCGTCGGGAAGATCACCATGGCGATGGTGAAGAGCAGGGCCGGCAAAAGGAACAGCGCGCGCTGCCCGTCCTCGCCGCGCGTCAGCACCTGCCAGGCGCCAAGTGCTGCGCCCCACAAGATGTAGGCGTAGACCACCGGGCGCCATGTGTCGAAGCCGACCGTGGACATCTCAGTCTTATAGAGGATCTGCACGACGATGATCGCCAGCAAGCCAAGCGTTGCAATGGCCAGCAGGCCCCAGCCGAGGCGCTTGCGGCCTGTCGGGATCAGGTCGGCCGGATGTGCCGGCCACGCATTCGCGGTCGAAGTCTGCTCAGCCACGCCTCTCGCCTTCTAGAGCGCCTCACCGTTTCACGGAAACGGCGAACCGCTCTATCTCTTTGTTTTATGCAATTCCGGACGGAAAACCGCTCACACTTTTCCTGGAATTGCTCTAACGCATCAAACCGGCCGAGCCGGTAAAGATGCGGCCCGGTGACGATGTGCCACCGGGCCGCGACGTCTCATAAGCCAGCCTACATGCCGAGCGAGGCTTTGTAGAGCTTTACCTGGTTTTCGCGGCCGATCTGGTCGGTCAGCTTCTCCCAGGCCGCGGCGATGGCATCGGCGCCTTCCTGTGCCTTCATCTTGCCGGCGAAAGTGTTGGCCAGGATGTCCTCGGCAGCCGAATAGTACTGGAAGATGCCGGGAATGCGTGGCTCGATCGCCGCGTTCGGATGGTTGTAGGAATCGCCTTCCGACTTGAGATAGGAGGTGATGAAGGCCTCGTCATAGCCGGCCGCAACCCATTCGGGAATGTTGAAATGGGAGTTGCGGTAGGGCTGGAAGCCCGACGGATACATCGCCGTCCAGATCGACAGGTCCTTGCCGCCGAGATGGGCGGCCGCCGACCACGCGGCCTTCTTCTTCTTTTCGTCGGAATCGACGCGGGCCATGACATAGACGCCCCAGCCGAGATAGGCGCAGTTCGGCGCATAGTTCGGGCCGCTGGCGAGCTTTTCCCACTTGCCGGTCTTGGAATTGTAGACGTCGTCGGAGCCCGGCAGGATCGAGAAGCCGGTGACGTCGCCGATGACCGATGAGTCATTGGTCTTCACATTCGAGCCGACATCGCCCCACCAGGGGATCATCGAGCCGGTGCCGGCCAGGAACTGCTGGAACGCGGTCGTGTTCGGATCGGCGTTAATCTGGTCGGCGGGTTCGGAGGGCAGGGCGTCGATGACGTCCTGGATGGCGCGCACCCAGGCCGGATTGTTGATGCGCGGCTTCATCGTGTCGGCATCGAACAGCCAGGCCTTGTCGTCGGGATGCTTGGCATAGGCTGTGGCGCGGCTTCCGAGGAAATAGAAGCCGAAGCCGCCCCAGGGCTTGGGCGCGTCGAGATAGCCGTAGACGTCCTGGCCCTTGAATTTCTTGCCCTTGAGGAACTTGGTGACGGCCTGCACCTGCTGCCAGGTCTTCGGCACGCCCCATTCGGTCGTGGCGCCGCTTTCCTTCCAGGCCTTGGCGAGATCGGCATCCGCGAACACGTCGGTGCGGTAGTTGAAATTGTGCGTGTCGCCGTCGATGGTCACGCGATACTGCTTGCCGTTCCACGTGCCGACCGGCGGCTTGAGATAGTTGACCAGATCCTCGAAATCGATCTGTTTCTTGACCCAGTCGGGCATCTCGGAGGTCAGGCCCTTGCCGCAGACATCGCCTTCGAAGGGCGCGCCCATCTCGATGATGTCGAAATCGACGGTCTTGGTTGCGATGGACTGCTGCAGGCGGGCGTTGTAGTCGGCCTGGGCAAGGTCGATCCAGCTGATCTTGGCGCCGGTATAGGCCTCCCATGGCTTCAGGAAGCCGCGGAACAGCACGTTGTGCAGGTTCTGGTTGTTGAGGCCCATGAAGGTGAGCTCGACTCCGGCGAACTCGCCTTCCTTGACATTGGCCTTGGTCGCTCCCAGGCAAAGCTCGCCGACTTTCTGGAAGTCGGCATCCGTCGGTTGACCCTTGCCGACGCCCGGGATCTGCAGGATTTTCGCGCGCACACTGTCATCGGCGGCCGCAGGCTTCGTCAGCGCGCCGAGCCCGGCGCCGGAGGCGGCGGCGATCGCTGCCATGCTGGCCGCACCCTTCAGCAGATCGCGACGGTTCGCTCCGGCGCGCATCAGTTTTTCATACAGGTCGACTCTCATTTACAGGTTCCTCCCAGAACATCAGCGATTGAATTGAAGTGGCCAATCTCTCGGACGTCGAAACGTCTCACGGTTCTCCTCGATCATACCGGACGTGGGGCCCCACCCTGCGTCGCCGGAGCTCCGATCTCAGGGTAGCAGGCCTGCTCTCGGATTGGCACTCGCCACTATTCGCGTAATCGATTACCTTGTCAACAAGATTGGCTTTTTATCTATAAGATACCGACTTGCCGTGACCGTTCGCAATGGCTAGCTTCACCGCAAACGATAAAGGGGAGACGATGGCTCAAGTCGCGATCAGCAGTGTGGCCAAGGCGTTCGGAACCGTCAAGGTCCTGCATGAGGTCAGCGTCGATATTGCCGACGGACAGTTCGTCGTGCTGGTCGGCCCGTCGGGATGCGGCAAGTCCACGCTGCTCAGGATGGTGGCCGGGCTGGAGACGGTTTCCGGCGGCACGATCTCGATCGGCGACCGGGTCGTCAACAACCTGCCGCCGGCGAAGCGCGACATCGCCATGGTGTTCCAGAACTACGCGCTCTATCCGCACAAGACGGTGGAGCAGAATATGGCCTTCGCGCTGAAGCTGCGCGGCACCGATCCGGCCGTGGTTGCCGAACGGGTGAAGCGCGCCGCCGACATCCTCGACCTTGCGCCTTATCTCAAGCGCTACCCGCGCCAGCTTTCCGGCGGCCAGCGCCAGCGCGTCGCCATGGGCCGCGCTATCGTGCGCAACCCGCAGGTGTTCCTGTTCGACGAGCCGCTTTCCAATCTCGACGCCAAGCTGCGCGTGCAGATGCGCACTGAGATCAAGGAGCTGCACCAGCGGCTGAAGACGACCACCATCTACGTCACCCACGACCAGATCGAGGCCATGACCATGGCCGACAAGATCGTGGTGATGCGCGACGGCCGCATCGAACAGGTCGGCGCGCCGCTGGAGCTGTTCGACCGGCCGGCCAATCTGTTCGTCGCCGGCTTCATCGGCTCGCCGGCGATGAACCTGCTCAAGGGCACCGTTAAAAAGGACGGGAAGCCCAGGGTCGACATTGCAGGCTCGGCGTTTCCGATGCCGACCAATATCGCCGCGGCGGACGGCCAGGCCGTCGTCTATGGCGTGCGCCCCGAGCACCTGGAAATCCATCCGGACGGCGTCGCATCCACGATTTCGGTGGTCGAACCGACAGGCTCGGAGACGCTGGTGTTCGTACGGTTCGGCGAGGGAGAGATGGTGGCGCTGTTCCGCGAGCGTCACGACTTCAAGCCGGGCGACACGCTCAAGCTCAGGCCGCGCCTCGACCAGGTCCATCTGTTCGACGCCGAAACCGGCAAGCGTCTCTGACCGCATCAACCCTTCAAGAGGAGACCATGCTCAAAGGGATCAATCCGCTGCTCAATGCCGATGTGCTCCAGGCGCTGCGGGCGATGGGCCATGGTGACGACCTGATCATCGCCGACACCAATTTCCCGTCCGATTCGGTGGCGCGGCAGACGGTGCTCGGCAAGCTGCTGCGCATCGATGCGACGGCGGCGGAGGTGGTGAAGGCGGTGCTGTCGCTCTATCCGCTGGATACTTTCGTCGACGATGCGGCAGCGCGCATGGAGATCGTCGGCAAGCCGAACGAAATCCCGCCGGTGCAGAAGGAAGTTCAGAGGGAGATCGACGCGGCCGAGGGCAAAGCCTGGCCGATGATCTCGATCGAACGCTACGCCTTCTACGAGCGCTCGAAGAAAGCCTATTGCGTGATCCAGACAGGCGAGCGCCGCTTCTATGGCTGCTTTGCCTTCCGCAAAGGCGTCGTGCCGCCGGATGCCGAGTAAGGACATGGCTACCGGCAAACCCTTCATCATGAAACCTGTTGTAATCCTGGGCGTGTTCGTCGCCGACACCGCCTATCGCGCCGAGCGCCAGCCGCGCCTGGGTGAAACGATCCTCGGCAATTCCTTCAAGCTCGGCCCTGGCGGCAAGGGCTCGAACCAGGCGGTGGCGGCAGGCAAGCTCGGCGCCGACATCACCTTTCTGACCAGGCTCGGCGTCGATCCCTTCGCCGATATGGCGAAACAGACCTGGAAGGATGCAGGCGTGAAAAGCGCCGTCATCGACACGCCGGACAGCTATACGGGCGCGGCCTATATCTTCGTCGAGGAAGGCACCGGCAACAATGCCATCATCGTCAGTCCGGGCGCGGCAATGCTGATCTCACCAGCCGACATCGACGCGCATGCCGAGCTCATCCGTTCCGCCGGCGTCTTCGTCACCCAGCTCGAACAGCCGATCGATGCGGCCCTGAGGGCGCTGGAAATCGCGCGCGGGGCAGGGGTGACGACCATTCTCAATCCCGCGCCGGCCGCCAGCCTGCCCGACCGCATCTACGCGCTCTGCGACTATGTCACGCCCAACGAGACCGAGGCAGAAGGGTTGACCGGCATCAATGTCTCCTCGAGCGACGACGCCCGCCGCGCCGCCGACGCGCTGCTCGCCAAGGGCGTCGGCACCGTCATCGTGACGCTGGGGAAAAAGGGCGCGCTGCTGCACACCAAGCACCGATCCGAACATGCCGACGCGGTCAATGCCGGCCCGGTGATCGAGACCACGGGGGCGGGTGACGCGTTCAACGGCGGTCTCGCAGCCGCCTTGGCAAGAGGCGTCGAGCCGCTGGAGGCCGTGCGCTTTGCCTGCGCGGTAGCCGGCATTTCGGTGACTCGCCCCGGCACGGCGCCGTCCATGCCGACCCTCGAGGAGGTCGAGGCGCTGCTCGCCAAGGCCTGAGGCCTCCCGCCTTCCATTTTTCGCGGCTTTTTTAGCGGCCCCTTATCGCGGAACGCAACTGAGGCGAGCGCGTTCATCGTCCTGTCGGCGCGCCGATTTGGAACGGTAGGATGAAAAAGCCTTACGAAAAGCCCACACTTGTAAAGCGCCAGAAGCTCACCGAAAGGACGGCCCAGATCGTCGCTTCCGGGGTCGTGCTGGGCGAATGATTTCCAAGCGGCCGCGCTAAAGAATCCTGCTGGTCAGTTCCAACATCGTCGTTGCGCCTTGCTCGCTGCCGGGCATATGCACGACGCGGAGCACGCGCAGGTCCCTGTTCGATCCGTCGACCGGTATCGAGACGCTTTCGCCGACCCGCGGCAATTCCTGGAAGGCAAGCTCGTCGACATCCCTCTCATCGTCGATGGAAATCCGACATCTCACAGCCATCTGATCTCTCCCGTTTTTCGCCCGAGGGCTGAACGAGACAAGTTTGGAATGGTTCCGGGATCAAAGGCCTGGAGCGGACTTAGGGTCTACTTGACGCGGTACGAGCCGCCGACGATTGCCGGTGCAAAGGTCGCAAATTGCTCGGCTAGGAACGGAGGAAAGGGCTTAAACCCTTGAAAAGATGGCGCGAGTGACGGGGCTCGAACCCGCGACCTCCGGCGTGACAGGCCGGCACTCTAACCGACTGAGCTACACCCGCGCACTGACGAGCACGTGTCAGGCGTGTTCGTCGTTGGGGCGGTGGATAAGGGGTTCGCCCGCGGGTGTCAAGCGCGGCATTCACGCATTACAGCAATCGGGAGAAGGTTTTTTGACAGCGGCGCCGAGGCTCGGGAAATCCGCACCGCGACAGGCGCGCCGTCTATTCATTTGGCCTTGCGAATGAGGCCCTAACTGCTTAAAGGTCCGCGCTCAAGCGGGCGATTAGCTCAGTTGGTAGAGCGCTTCGTTTACACCGAAGATGTCGGCGGTTCGAGCCCGTCATCGCCCACCACCTTGATTTTAAAACAGAAATCTGCATTTTTCTCTAGGAATTTTGTGAAGCTTACGGCTTAATAGCTACAGAATAGCAACAGCAGCAGCCGTCATTTTTGATCGACTCGTCGGACTCAGACGAGCTGGACATCGGTTTAATCGGGCCTTGAATTGATCAACGGAGCTTGCAACGTTGGCAGGACTGGCTTTCCCTTAGGATGCTTTTGGACGGATAGTCGGTCGAAGCAGATTCCCCGGCTATCGGTTATGCGGCAACCTTTGAGCAGATCCATGAAGTTCCTCAAGGCATCGATGCTTCTGCCCATCATGGCAATGGCTGCGCCGGGTGTCGGCCGTACAGATGATGGAGCCGTGTCAGCACTACAGATGCGCGACTGGTGCGCGCCGGTTGTTGACGGTTCCGACCCCCGCAATTCGCAAGAGTACCTTCATGCAGGCTATTGCATAGGGTCATTCGTGACCCTCCGAAATATGGGCGTGTTGAAATCGATCCCTCGTGCCTGCATTCCAGATGCCACCACGACCGACGATTTTATCAGGACATACGCACACGAGATCTCGGGCATGCAAACCGACGTCGATGAGGTTCGTTCGAACTGGTTCGCGGCGGCCGTGGTGATCCTGCAGTACAAATTCCCGTGTCGCTAAAGATCAAGTCGAACATAGCGTGACAAGGACGCACGTTTCAGGCGGAAGGCCGGGCCATGACCCTCGTCCGTTGGTCTCGTTCGGAAGGCACGGCTCAAAACAAGCGCGATCAGCATCCTGCTCCTGCTCAAGGGCCCATCGTACAGACCCTTACCAAATCCCTTGCCCATTATCCAAGCGAGAAGCTTGTGGTGCCGTTCGTGCATGCGAATGGCCTATTGGCACGGAGGGTCATCAATTGACGCATACCTCCCCCTGCTACTAGAGATATCGTGGCAGGAGGGGCGTCATCAATGATCAAAAGCGTTCGCTTGACTAGGTTTAAGCGGTTTACAGATTCTACTTTTGAGTTGCACCCGCATGGCATTTCGTTCCTCGCAGGGGCTAACAACTCGGGCAAATCTACTCTCTTGCAGGCAATAGCTGTTTGGGAATTTTGCCGCTTTCTCCTTGCGATGGAGAAAGGAATGCCGAGCCTGCTCCCAAATTTTCATGGACAAGGTTTGGGGTTGTCCGATGACGAGTTCTCTCCGATAGCCGTCGCCAGCCTTAAGCACCTTTGGACCAATCTTAAGTCGCAAAATCCCGGCGGCGATGGCTACTCACTCGCAGTTGAGTGTAGGTGGTTGGATGCTGCTGGGGCTGAGAAGCGTCTCAAGTTGGCGCTTGCCCTTACCAACGACCGCTTGTTCATAAAAACCGCCGACACGAATCTTGCAGCGACAGACATTCTCCCTACCGTAGCTTACCTTCCTCCTTTTGCAGGGATCGTTAGCCGCGAGAACCAAATGTCTGGCGCTGAACGACGCGCAATGATTGGTCGAGGCCTAGCGGGAGGTGTAATACGCAACCTGATACACGACATGTTTCAGGTGAACGAGCAGGAACGAGCGAAGCTCAAAGAGGGCCGTACTAAAATAAAGAACTCTGATCTAGACAGGCTTCGCCGTGAAGACCCTTGGGAGGTGCTTCAGGCTACGATGGCACGGCTCTTTGGCATGCAGCTGGACGTTGAACCTTTCAATCAACTCTACCATGCATACATTCGAGTGAAATGCATTAAAGGAACTTGGGACGGAAAGAAATTCAAACGCTATCCTAACTTTCAGCCGCGCGACTTAATGGCCGAGGGCAGCGGATTTCTTCAATGGCTAAGCGTATACACGCTTGCACTGAGCCCTACTGTGAAAACGCTTCTTTTAGACGAGCCTGACGCTCACCTTCATCCTTCACTTCAGGCGCAGCTAGTCGAGGCTCTTGAGGAAATTGTTGCGGTTACAGGCAAGCAGGTCTTGATGGCTACCCATAGCACCGAAATTTTGAGATGGGCTGATCACACGAAGGTCTTGGAGTTTAAGGGTGCTGGCGCGCGGTATCTTCAGAAAGACGATCAGAAGATCAACTTGTTCATCGGTTTGGGAAGTGACTATGCGCCCAAGATTGACCCTCTCCGTAAGTCGAAATGTATGCTGATCGTAGAGAACAACAGCGATGCTCGACTGCTAAAGGCGTGGGCAGATACGTTGGGGATTGAATGGCCAAAAGGTCTGGTGATCTGGCCTTGGACGGGAGGAAGCACAGAGCGAAAGCAGCTGTTTCTGCAGCTGAAGGCGGAGGTCCCTGATTTGAAAGCCCTGAGCCTGCGTGACCGCGATGACTTAGAACTTGAGCAAGTTGATAAGGCGACGCTTCGAGACAAATCGGTCAGCAACCACGAGGAAAATCTTCATCTACGGGTATGGCGACGTCGGCACATCGAGAATTACCTCCTCCTTCCGACGGCTATTGCAAGAGCGTCAGACCGCCCCGTGGGAGAAGTCACCGACCTATTTGCCGAACACGCCCTTGTGGCACCCGCCAATTTTGCCTCACGGGATGTGGCCGACGCGATGCTTGACGCGCGAGGAAAAGAGATCACGCAGACGGACGACCGATCTATAAAAAGGGTACTCGACGTCACACCCATCGCCATAGCCAAAGCAATGCTACCTGAGGAGATCGCCGAGGATGCGGCGGGCTTGATCCGCGAGCTAGTTAATATGTGTGCTGCGCCTCAGGTAGCGGAAGCCGCGTAGTGGCGACGTAGGGAGCCAATGTGCCACAGACGGCCTATCCCTTATCGGTCGAAAGGCCTTTCCGACGAAGAGGCCAAGGCCATTCTGCCCAAGCTCGTGAGCAACGCCGCGAGAACCGGAAGACCTTCCAAGCCAGCGGGATGGCAGTTGGATAATCCAGATCACCCCGATGCGGGGAAGGGACGGTCGAGAGCGACGAGGCCTCAAGAACCGCCTAGCCGAATTCGGTCGTAGCTTCGTGGCAGACCCCAAGGGTCGCTCCCAACCATGGCTGGAGACATCGCTTCAAAACAACATTATGGAAGCTGGTATTCCGCTGCGCATCCTCGATGCGATTCAGGGACAAGCACCCCGAACGGTCGCTGAAACGTACGGCGAGGTAACGATGACAACCATGGTCAGTGAGATCGCAAAGCTTCCCTTCTACAAGCTCCACGAAGAGGGAGACGCGCAGCGCTAGCCGACAAGATCCATGCTCGGGGGGGGCGAATCTGACACACGTTGAGCGGCAGGATATTCCCTTGTAAAGCTGCTGTCGACGTCGCGGTCCTGCGAACCGCGGCGGGATAACAGGGGGGAAGGGAAATGGTTTCCGATCTCAAAGAGGTTCCGGAGTATCTGGTCAGGCAGCGGAGCTCACTTCGGAAGTTTCTGGCCGACTATCTAAACCATCGAAGCGAAAAGCTGCTGATAGGCGAGTTTCTCGACGACGCAGGATGCCGATCTGACCAGTTCGGATTGGCCGGGACCGCGTTCATGCTGTTTGTATCGAGGCGTCACGGGATTGATGCGGAGGTTCTTCGCTTCGCGGACGACCTCTTGAAAAACATCGATCACGCCGAAACGAGCGAAAAACAGCGTCTACTAAAAGACATCCCAAGAGTGGCGGCGAAGACGGCGCTGTTAACGATGCTATTGCCAAAAAAAGAAGCTGATCCTCTGGTTGAGAAGCTTTTTAAGGATTTTCTCAGCGGAAACAATCTGCTAAAACCTGTCGCCGACGCCACTAACAAGTCCGGTGACATCGTAAACACATGTTATGTGTTGCAACTTTTGTATATTGGAAGGGTTAGCACTTATAAGCAAAGATCCAAAATATCAGCGACTATTCAACAATTATCGAACTCTCTCCATTCGCAAGACATAGATATTTTAACCAGACTTTATGTTTCATCGACTATATGTCTATTTGACTTTGATCAAGGCATCAAAAAGCATCGGGCAATACTAAAAGATCTTTATCGCAGCGACATGGATTGGGCAAAGACCCTGCCGCACCACGCGTCATACATCGATGTATTTTTTAGCGACTCCTCTGGCTCCAGCACAAGAAATCGCTACGTCCGCATTCCTGCTGGATTCGTGATCCTGCTGGCAATTTTCATCAACGTAGGGTCCGACGCCAATTTCTATAAGTTGGCGTACGTCAAGGACACTATAATGAGCATAGGCGCTCCATATACCAGCGACGAAGGTCTCGACCGTGCCCGCGCGACTTCATATTATATATTTTTCCAGTTTATAATATTGCATTTTTCAGAATACATTTCTGTTCCGAAGGCAGGATATTTTCGGCGAAAGGCATCAAGCATAACTTACGCAACCGAAAATCTTACTTGGAAGGGCGTAGTTGAGGTTGCCCTCTCGTTCCTTGGTCTTGGTGCTGCGATATTTTATTTACTTACCCCGGAAAAGGATGGAAATCTGCAAAAGTTGGTCAATGTTTGCGCCTCTCTAGCTATCACGCTCACTGGCTTGCTGGGTTTATCTCGGACGAAGAAACGATGATCAAAGAATCTGATATCTTAGCCATGTTGGTCAGCCGAACGTCCCCGGAGAAGGGGGACGTCATTGAAGGCGTGCAAGCGCAGGATGACGCTGCGGTTCTGCGAATTCGACCGGGTTTTGACCTTTGTGTAACGACGGATTTCGTTCGAGGCACAGGCTTCAGACTTTTTCAAACCGGGCATCTCAATTTGCGCTCAGTCGGGTACTACGTTGTCGCGGCGAACGTGAGTGACCTTGCTGCCATGGGCAGCGAACCGCTAGGTTTTCTGTCTGTCCTTAGGTATCGCCCTGAACGTTCCAAGGACGATATAATGCAGATCCTCGACGGGATCGACATGGCATGCAAGGACTTCAAGTGCCAGTTAGTTGGAGGGGATTCAGGCACTTACGAAGCTGATGTACTGAGCGGCACCGCCATCGGGATTGTCGAGGCTGGGAGGCAGCTTTCAAGGTCCACAATGTCATCCGGACAAGCGGTCTTTGTGACAGGTGACATCGGTCGGCCAGCCGCGGCGCTTGCCGCCGTTACCAGAGGGCCGGATCTTGTACGGAAAAGTCAGCTTGATCGGGCACTTCAAAAGTGGATCAAGCCTGAACCGCGAATCGCCATGGGTCGGGCTCTCGTCGCCTCAGGGCTTGCTATCTCGTGTATGGACGTGTCCGATGGCCTTGCCGCATCGCTTCAGCAACTTTCTCGGATCGCCAAGGTGGGTTTCATAATAGATGAGGAGCGCCTGCCGCTTGATCCGGCCGTCGACGCAATCGCTGCTGCACTTCATATGGAAAAAGCGGAACTGGGTTGCGGGCCGTCGGTCGACTTCGAGTTGCTCTTTAGTGCTCCAATCGATCAGACCGAAATCGTTATGGATATCGCAGCACGATGTCAGACACACGTGACTCAAATCGGGGTGACCACAGCGGATCAATTAATAAGGATGCGGAGACCGGACGGTCAATTTCGCCGCGCCTTTCCGGGGAAGCCATGGGATCATCAGGTGCGTGATATAGGCGATCTGTTTAAGCCCGATGCTTGACCCGACATGTTTTCTCTGTGGTTCGCTTAGCGATAGAGGCGGGTTTGTCCAACTCGATAGCTCGCTGCGCGTGACCAGCGACATTGCGCCAATTCGCGCGGATCATTCCTTGTTTTATACCGATGAGCACCACCGCAGCTTCTCGGAATTGTCATCTTTTGAATTGAGTGCCGCCAAAGGCACGATCCTCAGCTTCACCGAAGCGATGAAAGTTGGTGGTTCGCCGAAGGTGTTCCTTGAACATGGGCCCGCTGACGGGAGCGTCAGATCTCTCGGGTGTTGCGATCACGCGCACATTCACCTTGTGCCTCTTGGGATTGCCAGCGGGCTGGAAACGGAATTTCACGCCGCGCTCGAAACGGAGGTACAAAAATGCATCAGCGCTAACGAGCTTTCGCCACACAAAACAATTGCATTCGACAATTTATCCGGAGTAAATGGAAACAACTATATTTGGTTCTCCTTTGATCTCACTGAGTTGCGCATATTTTTTATAAAGCGGGACAGTCGGCAACTGCTACGTCGCATAGTTGCTGGTGCGCTCGGAGAAAGTGGTTTCGAGACGTGGCGCTTACATGATCAAGCAGCCGCAATCTCCACTCAGCTGTCTCTTCACTCTACCGCGAATAGGCTAAATAGAGGGAATTCGTTTTGAGTAGGAGCTACCAAATTGTTTATGACCCCGTGTATGGACAGATCTCCGTTCCCAGTTTTCTTTCTCCTCTACTAAATTCACCTGAGCTTAAGAGGCTTTCATCAATCCGTCTACTAAACTACGAGTCGATCCAACTTGCGGCTTTGTCGGAGGTTCGACGACTTTCTCACACTCTTGGGGTAATGCACCTCGGAACTCGAATAAGAACCATTGATTTTGACTCGACTGAAATCAACGCGCTTCTATGTGCCATCTTGCTTCATGACATAGGTACTCCCCCATTCGGCCATACAGTCGAGTACGAATTCGTCAGGCGTTACCGAATAAATCACGAGCAGATTGCAAGTAACATTCTTGATGCTAGCCATCATCCTTTGGCAGAGGATCATCAGATATATGAAGGGCAGGCTCCGCAGCTTTCGAAGGTCATCTCTTCTCTTGGAATTGAGGAAACCGTTAGATCAATCCTAGCTGGAAACCACCCGCTGTCTAAATATCTCTTCGGTGATATCGATCTCGATAACATCGATAACGTGTTCAGAATGGCCCACTATCTAGGCTTCTCCGTCGATCACAGCACTCCTGTTGAAATCGCGTCTGAGCTTATTGTTGATAAAAATGGCGACAAATTCTTTCCTGTCGCCAAGAAAAGTCTGATCGAAAGCTGGATGTCCGCTCGCGAACAATCGTACAGGACCATCTTGGGCGTCAGAATGCACCGGCAAAACCAAGCTGTCTTTGCTAGAATCGTGTTCGAGGCAATCCAGCTTGGCCTGATCAGCAAATTCGACTGGTTCCTAACTGACGAGCGCTTGAACGCTCGACTTCAACGCGAGTCGGAGCTCAGCCGGTATTTTGTTCACCTGCACCGGGGGGTCGAACTCTACGAGGTTTCGCTGGCTTTTAGGTCTGAGGTGCGAATGCCTCGAACCGTTCTGCTCGATCACAGGGATCGGATCACCCAAGGTCTAGAGCACGAGTTGAACACCTTAGTCTATGTTTCGGTCGAGTCGGTTGGGGACGTTTTGACGCGTCGCCTGCGGTTCTTCGATACTGCCACCAGCGAACCGTGGTCGATGGGCGAGCCCCAGCCAACTTATCGCTTGAACGTTTACGTCGCCTCGCCCAAAGTCAGGGGGCGACTAGCTGATGCCGTCGGGAGGCAGTTTGGACATTGCGCTGAAAGAAGCGGTTGGATCATCGAGCCGAATTCGGCTGGCGCTACGCCAGCTCGAGGAGGTGTCGTGGAATTTTGACGGCGCTCGTAGTCGGTCCGGTTTTTCGGCAGCTCATTTTCACCCCGGCCGATTTATCTCGCAACTCCCTTCGATACTAATATCGCTGCTCAGCAGCCCCGGTGAGTTGGTTGTGGACCCGTTTTGCGGGTCGGGCACGACGCTGGTCGAGGCGCAGCGGCTCATGCGCAGATCCGTTGGTGTCGACATAAATCCAATCAGCGTATTGATATCAAAGGCTAAGACTCTGAGCATTTCTAGCGTGGAGATCGAGGCGACTCTTGACCGCATTCTAACAGATTTTACCAGTCGAAGCGTGGTGATTAATACCGACGCCCCCCTTCCTCCCTTGGTTCAGGCGAGCAAATGGTATTCAGGTTCCGTCCTTCCGGATTTAAAAAGGCTGTTTCACTTGATTGCGAGGTACGATGACCCTTGCGTCAGGTTAATCGGGGAGTTTTGCTTTTCTGCTATCCTTCTCGGCGTATCGCGCGAAACGCGCCATTGGGGCTATGTCTGCGACAACACTTCTCCAAAAGGAGATCCCAAACGAAGCGTCTCGGAAGCTCTTTTTGAGTTGACTAGATCTCTGCTAGCGGCCTACCGAGAGAGAGATAGAGCGATTGCCGGTTCAATTCCATTCGATTCGTTGGTCATACAGGGCAGATCTCAAGCTCTGACAGACTACGTCGGAGCTGATGCAGTCGACCTAATCGTGACGTCGCCCCCTTATTTCGGGGTGGTTGACTATGTTAAGTCACAGCGGCTATCGATGGAGTGGTTTGGTCACGATATCGAGCAGCATCGTATACAAGAGATAGGAGCGCGATCCAAACGCCATCGGCGTCTTGCAGTAGACGAATTCGAAGCCGATCTGCGTAATACCTTTCAATCAATGTACGTTTGTCTTAAGGCTGGTGCTCCATGCGCGGTTGTGTTTGGAGCATCGAAGAGTCGTACGTTCAATTCTGATGACATTGTGGCAATTGCTGAAAGTGTTGGCTTCTGTCTGGCTGGCGAGGTGGAGCGCCAAATTTCGGTACAACGCCGCCAGAACCCAAGCCTGACGACCGAGCAGGTCTATTTATTTTGTAAACCTAGTTATGATTCTCTCGGCTAGAGATTTTGTGGATTCTTCAAGAGTAACGTCATTTTTGTGCTCCATGTCGCACTGGCGCGCAAAGTACGTAAGGATTGCCTTTTCATTTGAGTTCACGCGCTCAAATATATGATGACCCCTGTTGTTGACTCGAGCTTCACGGTTTGCGTCCGAACACACGATATGCACGGTAAGGTCAGCCGATAAAATTGAGCCGACTGGAAACGGTGGAGGATTAAAATCTTCCCCGTCAGCATGGTACGCGATGGTTGAATAGATGTACCGATCTACGACTGCGTGCCTGTCTTTCGATAGCTTAAATGGAGAAATTGTTTTCTGGATGGTGTAAATCGAGGATAGGTAGAAGTAGAAATTTGCGAAGCGATTTTCTGCTTTAGCAATAGCGCCTCTTACTGGATTGAATTCAGCAGGAGGTGTTTTAACGTAGAGCGAGCTTGTTGCCTCTGCTAGGGCTAGCCCTAACGTTGTTTTCCCGACGCCTTCCAGTCCTTCCAGTACAATGATCATGATGTCTTCCTCCCCCGATACTCCTTATGGCGCGCGTGAGTAACCAGCAAGAGGTGCCGTCGAGAATCGATGTCGACGCCGCAGGACATGCCTCTGGTCGAGTCTCGTCTGTGAGCTCAGTATGACCCCACCCAATGTTCGATATCATCAGGGTATACCCCCGGGTGACGTAACTTCGCCCGCGACGAGGGTCGTAACATCAGAGCAGCTGGCAGTCATTTGTGACAGCGCGCCATCAAGCCTAAAACCTGATGTGACAGCCTCACCGCGGGAAGCGACCAGCGCGTCATGGGAGGTCAGCGGCTGTCAACGGTAGTTTGCGCCCAAGCGGCATGAGGACGCTTCTCGGACGCCTGTGGATTTCAGCACTTGTATCAGGCAGCGAGTTCGGACGGCGTGCACGTGAGCTGAACATGCACCGTGATGGCCAGCAGTCGCAGAAATCCCTAGCCTTCATTGAGTGCTCGGTTGCGCATGCAGAGATAGGCTTAACCTTGCCAGCGTTTCTCCATGCTCGTTGCGGATTTCGATGAACAACTCCTGGCCATTGAGGTCCTTAAGGAATTCCCTCGTCAGATCTACCAGACCTTCTATGGCCAGATCACGCGCGCTTCCGATCCCATCGCATTCGATGCCTACCTCGTCCTTGAGGACAACGTCGCGATCACCGCTATCAAAGAAGTATCTCGCCATCGCACCAGCTCGCCATCAGAATGTTATTGCGGTCCTTTGATGCAAGTAGGTGGCGTCAAAATCTCCGGCTCGGACGAGCCCGGCCCAATCAACAGCATGAAATCGGGTGCCCTCGGTAAATATCAGCCCGTTGCGTCGTAGCTCCTGAAGCACTCGGTTCACGTGGACGGTTGACAGGCCCAACGCGTCGGCAAGGGCCGCCTGCGTGATCGGGAGATTGGCTACATGATCTTTGATAACCCCCATCGAGTGAAGGCGAACGATCAGTTCGCACAATATGTGAGCCATACGAGTATAGGCGTCGCGCCTTCCAACGTTGGTAACCCATTCTCGGTATATTGCTGCGTCGATCAGCGTCGAGCGCCAAAATATAGCGGCTATGGAGGCATGTCGGTCGCAGATGGCTCGCATGGCATCATGCCGCATGAAGCCCAGACTGGCGCGCGCGAGCGATGAAAAGGTGCAGTCCAGAACCGAGAGATGCATACCGTGCAGATCGGGAATATCTCCCGGAACAAAGAAGGACGTGATCTGCCGTTTGCCGTCGCCGGTAAGCTTGGTGGATCCCACCAAGCCCTCCAAGACCACAAATGAATGGGTGGGTCGCTCGCCCTCGCGTACAATATCCTCGTTTGCACGACACTCCCTCTTTGAAAGCGGAATGCCTTCTAAAATAGCTATATCTGACTGGGTCAGATCGGAGATGTTCTGAAGCTTACGGACCAAAACGTTCGGGGAAAGGACATGTGCCAAGTTGGGTGACCGGGTTGAGTTGCGTACCGAACCGGGATCAGGCGCTAATGTTCCATTTTCGCGGGCGGCTTTGCTGCCAAGCGCGAGCTTGGAGAGATGTGTTACGAGCGCAGTCTGGGCGGCCTCGGCTTGTTGGTGATGGCTTTGGCCTCTCGGACGAGCGAAGACCAATTCGTGCCGAGTAGTGAGACCAACTCTCGCGCTTGTTGCCTCGGTAATGCCGGTTTCTTCCAGAAGCCTCTGCACGAGGTCGCGGCCCGAGGTATCGGCTTAAGCGTGGCTCCCAGGAGGCGTGACCCCAAACCGGGTTCAACGATACCCTTTGATATTCGTTCCCCTCTATGCCGTTGATTTTTAAAGGGTGCTTGCTGCACAATTCCAAGCGCCTGATTGGCTTTTGTGAAGCGGGCGACCAGATGAAACTGTTTTTCTTTGCCCCCGATGCCTACCTAGGGTGCCGCTCAAGGCCGATTGGATAGCGGGGCTGAACGACGTCAGTAAATTCCCACCGCAATGATCAGGATGATACCGATAACCGCCAAGGCCATGACCGTGATCATTGCGGCTTCAAATAGGTCGCCGCCGTTTCTTACGTGGTTTGTCATGCTCCGACCCGCGCGTCCGCCCAATCTCTTTCTAAGCCGAGTGCTAAGCCGAAATCAGTTCCTGCGGAATCACAATTGTTAGCAGTAGCTAAAAACGATTCGAAGTGGCCTGAGGTGTTGAAGCCGGTGCCGTTAGAGAGACGAGCAGCGAGGACGGGAACAAGCCCGCCTCGGATCGGGCAGGCCTCGTTCATGTGCAGCTGCAAGGAGCTACACGCGAGTATTCATCGCCGAAGAGGTCACTTGACACTGACTATTTACGACAGGGTAGCGTCGAGCTTTTCGACCTTGAGGTGACAGGCTATGGCTCGCATTGGTTACGCTCGCGTCAGCACGGTTGATCAGGACCTCGAAACGCAACTCGCCAAGCTAAAAGCTGAAGGGTGCGAGGTCATTCGGTCAGAGAAGGTGTCGGGCGGCAGCCGCGACCGCCGCGCCGAACTGGCAACCGTTCTAGAGTTCCTCCGCCCCGGGGATGAATTGATGGTGACGCGCTTAGACCGGCTTGGCCGCGACACGCGTGACGTCCTCAACCTGATTTACGAATGCGAGCAGAAGGGCGCGTTCGTGACCGTGCTCGACCCGCACGTGTCAACGCGGGGAGAAATGGGTCATATCGTGCTTACCGTGCTTGGTATGGTCGCTCAGATGGAGCGTCGGTTCATCAAAGAACGACAGCGCGATGGCATCGAGCAGGCCAAACGCGAAGGCGTATATAAGGGCGGCAAACAGCGCCTGGATAGAGGGCAGGTGCTGGCTCTTCGTGATCAGAACCATAATCCGACGCAAATTGCGAAGTTGGTGGGTTGCTCGCGGATGCAGGTTTATCGAATTCTGAATGGGCATGGGACGGCAAGATAGGCGACGCGCCGCCCGCTTCGTTATTTCTGGCTGGCAATCCCAAGTGAATTCGCTAGATAAGTCCATCCCTAATAACCAGGAGCTATTACGTGGCAGACGAAGTTTCGAACACACAGGCTGTGTTGATGGGCCTAACCGCGGATATCGTTTCGGCTTATGTCAGCAAGAACGCAGTGCCAGTCGCTTCGCTGCCTGACCTGATCCAAAGTGTGAATTCGTCGCTCGCGAAGGTCGGACAACCGGTTGAGCCCGAGAAGCCAATTTATACTCCAGCGGTAAACCCGAAGCGGTCTGTATTTCCTGACTACATCATTTGCCTTGAGGACGGAAAGAGGTTCAAATCATTGAAGCGCCACATCGGCGTGCACTACGGCCTGACGCCCGATGAGTATCGGGAGAAGTGGGGCTTGGCTCGCGACTATCCTATGGTGGCACCCAACTACGCTGCGCAGCGCTCCGCTCTGGCGAAGTCAAGCGGGCTCGGTCGAAAGGTCGGCACCAAACCGACGAAAAAAACTTCAGCCAAGCGCGGGACAAAATGAAAGCGCTCTTCGTCACACTACTTCAGTTTGTAGGGGGCTCCCTCATAGCTGCCGCTTTCCTTCAATGGGTCACATTTGAGTACCCCAACATTAATCCATTCGCACCCGGCGCGATCTTCGCGCCCGGGGTGCTATCGCAGCTGTTCAATTGCATCCTTGTCTGTCTTCTTGGCACTACCGGGGTAGTTCTGATCGGCTTTGCTCGCAGCTGGCGGCAAGGGCAGCGAGGTTGGTAGAGGGTGCCGTTCGTCCCATCAGACGACGCGCCGTTCCCACCGAATTTGCGTCAGTAACCGGAAGCGGATCCTAACCAGTTCCTGCCCGTACGCGTGGAAAGAAGCGAATTGGAATTGCGTCCCGCCGAGCGTAAAATGGCTGGGGGTGGCCTGATGGAGGTCACGATGGTTGAAGAGTCCGAAAACCGCCGAGAAAGGCGTCAGCGAGTGCTGAAAGGCGCGGCGATTATCAACGGCACCAACGACTCCGAAATCAGCTGCACGATTCGAAACCAGAACAGCGGTGGGGCTGAACTCAAGGTGCCGGTCGAGGCGTTTGTGCCAGAGCGGTTCGTCTAATATGTGCCCACCGACGGCGTCGCGTATCAATCTATCCGGCGGTGGCGACGGAACGACCGCGTGGGCATTCAATTCACGGGCACCTTACCAAAACCCCGTCTCCATTATGGCTGAATAACAATACCTGCCTAAGCCTTGGCCTTCGTTGGCGGGACGTCTCAGTGTGTTCTTGGGAAGGCGATTGCGTGTTGAAGGTCCGATGACAGTCTACGCTCTGCTGCGCTTGGAGATCGCGCGCCACAGGGCCTCTTCTTCATTAGTGCCGTCGTCGAAAACTTGGAAGATTTCCATAGTCAGAAGCCCGCGCCAACGCGGTTGCGCTCCACTTCATGTATTACAACTTCATGCGCATCCATAAGATGCTGCGCGTTACCGCTGCGATGGCCGCTGGCGTGACCGACAAGCTTTGCGAGATCGCGGATATCGTTGCGCTTATCGAGCCGAAACAAGCCGAAAAGCCAATGGTGCGCGGCCCTTACAAAAGAAGATTGCCTAAGCGTCTATCTGGGCTTGTCTTTGCGGACTATTGAGAGCTTCGGCTGGTGGGTTTCCCGGATGATCTTGGCGGCTTCCTCTTTGGTGATGCCGACCTTGCGGGCATAGTAGACGGCTTCCGCAGCAAGCTCGCCTTCCAATGACACTTCAATCGCCTGTTTGGCTTTCTGCTTTGCCTTCTTGCCCATGTGCCGAATCATATGACATTAAGCGACTCGGCTGAATGGCGGCCTTAAATTTCAAACTGACCCGCTACCGGAAAATCATTTCAAAATCTGCGTGAAATAGGAAGAGGGCCGGACCGTCTACCGGCGACCCGACCCTCACAGCCCGCAGCACCGTTCCAAGGAGGGCACTCCCGGGCTGGCGGACCGGTGGTCAGGATAGGAATTGCGTCCCTAGCGCGTCAATCCTCGGGGGTGGTCTGTCCTGGGTGACCTCGGCCCTTGCCCCAGCCTGAAGGAGCTTTGCCTCTCGCATTAGCGAGTTCCAATTCAATCCGATCAGGAGGGCAAGTTCGTGGGCTTGCGCCGCAGCAATGCCGGTTTCTTGAACCAGCTTCTGGACGACTGGTATCGTCTGGTTTCCGTCTGACATCGGCGGGATTCCCTCTCCCCAGCGGCCGCAACGTCCGAACGTAGGATTCGGTTCCCTAAAAGTTGAGGAAAAGAAAAAAGCCCGACAGGGGGCTGTCGGGCTAGAGCTTGGGCGTTTGCAGCGGCGGGGACTAAACGCGGGGGCGTTGGGGTGCCGCTGGAACAGGTCTGAATTTGCCAAGATGGCCAAATCGCGTCAATCCGTGTTGAGAGGAAATGCAGTGGGTGCAATCCAGTCCCTACGAGCTTGCCTCGTCTGTTTCCTCGTCCCGCCGATCCAGCGCGCCTAACAATTCAGTGAAAGACGTCGGCAGCGGCGGTTCGACGCTCAAGCCCAGCTGCTTGCGCAAATTTCGGCGGTAGTCTTCCGAAGTGATCAACTGCCGGAAGGCTCGGGCAGACTCGTTAAGGATGGCCATTGAATAGGGCATCCAATCGGTGCCCTCAAAGACGGAACTCCCCCGTGAGGGAATCGTTCCGAGACCGAGGGGGAACCAGAGGAACGCCGTAGGCTCGCATCTATTCATGGATGTCGAAGGCGACGAAGCGGCCCAGCAATATCGCCTCGTACATGATGCATTCGGTGAGTTGGCAATCGCTCTCGCGGAGTCCGGGACCTAGTCGGCGGACGGCAGCGATGGTTTCTTTGATCGAAACCGTCTCGGCAAACGGGGCGCTCAGGAGCGCTGCATGGACAAGCTCTCTAGCGGTGCTCGCCCGCCTATAATCGGCTTGAACGTCCACCAGCCCAACTCCACCCAAAACCCGAGCGCTTATCGTTGGGTCAAGGCTTACAGAAATCAACAAAAATCTGTGTGAAATAGGAAGAGGATCGGAACTGTCTACCCGGCAGTCCGGGCCTTGAAGCCCACCGCGCAAAGTCTTGGGAGGACAGCGACCGGCGGACCTACAATTCAGGATAGTAACATGGTGGCCGACGAGAAAGAGGGTCGGCCGCTTAGCGCAACGACCGGCCCTCTTTCAGCGAAGCCTCGCAGCAGCGTCAGGAGAGACGAGGTGGGTGAGGGGACAGACACCAGTTAGCTGCAGACTCTACGATTAACTATAGCACATATTAGCTTGCGCTGATAATCACCCTTTTTGGAGAATGGACGGGAACAGTGACGAGCCAAAAAGCCGTCGCCCGACCTTGCTGGCGCTTACTGTGGCACGGCATACTGAGCGCGAACCCGCAAAACCCAAAGGTTTCACGGTAACAGTTTCCTTAACGAGATTGTATCTCCGGGCTGGACGTTGGCGAGAGCTGTCGAATCGACTCCGCAGTTTGACCATGCGGCCTATCGCCAATGGGAACGCCCACCACAGAAATGCCACACCCAAGCACCCGAATTCTTCCACCTCGGCGGGATAAAAAGCAATCAACTTTTGGGGTCGGCGCTTTCCAAAGCTGGTCCCCCGATGGCGGCCGGAAGATTTCTGGCCACCCGAGCTTCTGAAACACACTATGCTAGAAATGAAATCTTCAGGATAGTTTGACAGGCTCGCGCTTTGCGGAGCTCCGAAAGGCTTCGAGTGGACGATCAGGAGAAGCGTAAGGCCTATCGACTTGTCAGACCTCATGCACCTCGATGCGCAGGATGACCCTGCCTTAAGTGCCGAAGTTGACCGGCTTCTGGCGCGCCGAACACGCGATATCCGCCTCAAAGGTGAGATCAAGCGTCTGTTTCGCGCACGAGTTTGGTCGCAAACGGCGAAGATCATCCGCGCCTGGATGATCTGGGTGGCCTTGTTGGACGTGCTGACGCTGGCGCTCAACATGCTGATGCTCCCAAGCGCAATCGTGCAGTCCATGCTCCTGCCTGGAGCTATCATCCCGCCTGTCGTCATCGCAGTGGTTTTCGCATGGCGAAAGCCGCGCCCCTCCTGGCTCGAAGGGGCTTCGCTAGTTGTAGGTATGTTCCTGATCCTGTTATCGGTTGCCTTGGTCGGCGTAAGCGCTGGCGGCGAGTTCTATGAACGGCAATTGAACGTCATGCTGTTCGTGGCCATTACAGCCATCATCATCTTCGGTGTCCCGCTGGCCTGGACGGTCACGATTGCGGCGGTGGCGCTGGGACTGTATCTCGTGTTTCAGGTGCAGAATCCGGCTATTGAGCACGGGAGCGCGATTGATGGAACGCTGTTCTTCGCCAGCGGTATCTTCGCGACGGTTGCAGCCGGGAGCTTTCTCGACCAGCGTCGGCGATTGGAACTCGATGAAGGTGAGTTGCCCTTTTTGGGTACGCATGCACTGAAACTCCCTGACCCTGAGGAATGGCTGGGGAGCTGGTTGCGTTCCTTAGCAGTCGCTGAAGCATCAAAGTGGAACATTTTGCCGATGTCCGCTTTCTTTTTCACGAGCGGAGGACAGGCACATGGCCGACGAAGAGCAAAACGGATTTCCGTGACCGGGACCGTGTATCGGGTGATGAAGAATACGAGGTTGGCTATTTCGCCAGCAAATTCGGGCTGTCGATTCCTCAAGTGCGCGAGTTGATCGCCAAGCATGGCAACGACCGCGAGACCCTTGAGGCAGAGGCGAAGCGCCTTGGGGTACGATGATGGCTCGCTACCGCGTCGACGAACTCTTCGGCGAAGATGTCATCGCCACAAACGATGCCGACGCTGACGATGCCTTGAGGGCGGTCGAAGATGTAACGGGCAGAGTCATCTCACCTCGGGCGCTACAGGAGCACTGGTTTCGCCTGACGGACAAGAGCGGCACAATCCACGAATTCAGCTTAGATGCTGATCCAGCGACGGTGTTCAGCAAATAGTCAGCCACGGATCGGTTTGTGGTGACAGGTAGCGCCTTGCGGCCCGGCGCAGCTACCGGTCAGGCGAGCCCGCACCCCAACACCGGCCGAACGCAAAAACGCGCTGGCGGGCTTCGCAGGGCCGATTTTCCCTTTAACGGCTGTGGGTGCCGAGCGACCGGCGTGTGAGCTGCCCGTTGATGTGTGAGCGGGTTCAGCGCGTTCGGGTGCAATTCGGCGTGCTTCGATTGACGAAGTTCGCACCGGGCTTCAAATCGCCAAACACGACGGTGTCGTTTGCGAGCGAAATGCCTAAAATTCGGGTTCGTCCTCCGAAAAGTGAATCGCTCATTCCTTGCATAATTCCCTTCATCTGCTCGAATGCCTGAAGTTCGTCTTGGCTTGGATTGATCAGACCCGGCCCTAGCCCTTCCGTCGAGAATAGCGCGTTCTTCACGTCAATCGCTCTGTAAACTACACTGTTAAACGGTTCGTCTGATCCTGCCGACGCTGGAAAAACCTTCGCTGCCTTAATGCCCTTGCCATTTATGATGGCATTGCCGTCGCCTTTGACGCTAATCTCTGCGGTGACTGATTTGCCGGGGCCGTTGAAATCTGGCACCCCGTAAAGGGCCGATTCAGTTATCTCGCAGGTGTACTGCGCGTATGCTGGGCCACCGCCCAAGACTGAATCCAGATCGTCACCGGGATCTTCGTCGGACTCGCCTTCCTCATTTGAAGCTGCTGACTGCTGTGCAGCGCGATTTTGCCGCGCGGTGGCGACACGGCTCGCGAGCAAGCCTGCCGTACCCTCGAGATATCTCTTCAGGTACTCGTTGCCGTCCTGCATCGCAGCTATAAACACTACAGTAGATATGTCCACCGCTCTTCCGAGGTTAATTTGCTTGAACCACAAATCAGGCGGCGGCATTCCTTCGTCGAAAACGACCTTCAGGACATTAATCAAGTTTTTGTCCGCGCTATGCAATCCGAAGCACAAATTGAAACGAGTGGTTATGTCGCTCTGAGTTTGATCGCTTGCGAAGATGGTGTCCGGATGATCAGCACCCACCGATTTATTTTTCGCTGTGAGCCACATATCCATTGAAGATGAAAATTCTCGGAACGAGAGATCATAAGCTCCCGGGTCTAGGGCCTTCAGATCAGCGAGAGATAACAGGGCGGGGCTCCCGAGAAAGGAGCACATCTGTTCCACGGCGACCATCTCTGCGTAGACCGTGCCCTTGTCCCCAGCCACCTGCGCGGCTCGCACCGGCATCGTTCCTAAGCTGAAGCACGCTCCAAAGAGGGACAGCCCGACGAACGCCTGTTTTATGCGCCTCGACAGCTCAGCCATTTCGTCGCTCCATATGAGTTTAAGTCCATCGCGATGTGCTGGGCGTTGGCCCATGTCACCAATTGGGTCGCGCGCTATCCGCTGGTTTCAACATTGGCCCCTGAGCGCCGCGCACTCCGCCATGCAAAGAAGGCCATCGCTGCAAGGAGAAGGTCTGCAACCGCCCATACCTTCATGTCTGGAAAGGCGTTGATCGCAATCAGCGCGAAGAAGCTGCCGACAACGAAAACGATGGCCGCCACCAGCGGCAGGCCAAACGCAAAGGCTCCTCCAACGAAAAAGAGAAGTCCGACCAATACGCCAACCGAACCTGCGCCAGCGAGTTCTTGGTTGGCCAAGATGTTGCCGCCCGTCGCCACTGCACAGGACTGCAGCATTGTTATTATCCCGAGCAAAATCCCGATGATGCCAACTGCAATTTTCATTCCTGTCCCCCAAGTCGCGTTTCAAATGCCGTGATAGTGGCGCGCCGTTACCCACCCAACCGAATATTCCCGAATATGTCGGCTATATCCGATAGATTAGTGGGCGGCAAGTTGGTCGCGTCGCCCGCATGGATGGACGCAGCCGCATCGCTTGGAATCTTCGACGTGTTCGAGCCGCAAAGGGTATCAGTCAGGAGAGCCTCGCGCTTGAAGCCGAGGTTGACCGCGGAACGATCAGCGAAATCGAGAGCCTGAAGTTTAACCCGTCCATCGATCTCCTTGACCGATTGGCGGCTGCGCTGGCGGTGGACGTTGCCGAGCTTTTGCTTTTACCATCTCCGGGTAGCGAGCGGCCAAAGCCGTTGAGCGCGGGGCGAAAGCCCGGCAGATGATGTCCAAGGCCTGACGCGCTGGCGCTGCAAGGTGTCACGGCCGCTCTTGCAAATGTCAAATAGGCCGATCACGGCTCAGTCGGCTGAGCCGCCTCCCGGGTCATCGACCTCAAGATAGCTGTAACCAGTTCAGGTTCGCGCTCATCGCGTTCGAAGACAGCGAGCAGGTACGTCGCCTTGTCGTGGCGCTCGGCGTCATTCGCGGCGGGATACTCGCAAATCGCCAGCAGCAATCGCTCCTCAAGATCGCTCGCCGCATCTAGATGGTCGAATTCTTCGCGCGTCACAGGACGGCCGATGACGACATCGTCGGTCCGTCGAGCGATTTGCCGAAGTTCCCAGTAAGCTGCGCAGTGCGCGCAGATGGCCTGCATAAGCGCGGGCGACACGTCCTCGGCGGTCGGGTCGACCAGACCATCATCCGGTAACGCTGAATGGCCATCGGCGGCAGATGCTGTTGCGGCGACAAAGCCAGCAGGCAACGCGCTCAGCAAAGCGCGGCGTGAAAGACCGCGGCCGAGCATCTCAATATTCCTCGGAGAGCATGATGGTCAAAACGCGAGTGGTGACCGCCGGGTCTGCCGGGTCGTCGGAGCCGAACTGCATGGGCTTGTCGTAGTAGTCGATCTTCCAGATGACGGTGTTGCCATCGACTTCGATCACCGCGCAGTCGTGCTCTCCGCTTGGATCATTGTCCTCATTGAACTCGTCGAACCGAGCGACCGCCGCAATGACCTCGGCACGAACGTCCGCTCGCAGCCCGGTAATGCCGACGGTCAGCACCACGCGGCCGCCTTGACCCGTCCTACGCAAGCTGTCGTTCAAGCTCGCGATGCGCTGCTGCCGACTGCCGAGCGCACACGCCTCACGAAAGGTACATTCCATCGCCATTAGTGAATCCTACTCTGGGCCGCTAAGCGACCGTGTTTATGTCAATGAATGTCGGGGATGAGTGGGCGGCCGCCTGAGCCGTGCCGCCCTCGTCAGATGGCGTCAGTCCCGGTGGTCCGGGTGCAGCAAGGCGATGTGAACGAGCTTACGGGTGAAGGCGGGCTCCTCAAGCCAGTCACGCCAGCGCAGGGTGTAGACCCCTTCGGCGCTGATCTTGGTCACCGTTGCCTCGTACCATCCTTCGTACGCCCCCGTGGTCGCTAGAACGAGGCTGCCGACTTCGATCTTGTCCCAGTCGGTTGGCCGATGCGGCTCGGGTCGCTTCGGTCCACTCTCCGACGCGTCGGCGGCCGATGCCTTCTTCCTCGGCTTGGGTGTCGGCCGGTCATCAGCAGCGCGAACAGGGAACTGGTAGCCCGGCGGCAGGTGCGTGGCGATGGCGTCGTAGAGCGCGCGCTTCACAAAGGGCACAAAGGCTCGACCGCTCTCGAACACCCGGCCTTGTGGGAGCCGTCCGGCAAGTTCATGTAGGTCGTCGGCATCAGCTACTGGCAGGGCTGCCATGCCCATCATCCCCGCGGCCTTCTCTGCCATACCGACTTCGGCCTCGCCAAACCATGATGCATGGGCCTTCCCGCCGTCGTCGAGGCCAAGGACGATGAGGGCAGGCAAAGTGGCAGCCGGTACAGCGGTAGAACCTGCTTGATGGGTCATTCGCATCTCCAAATGGAAGAGGCCCCGCTAAGGGGGCCTCGTTGGTTAAATTTTCAGATGATGGTCGGCGGTGTCGGCGCAGGGCCGCTGGCGGCCTAAGCCGGGCGTGACGCCCTATCGTAAAAGTGCCCAACAACTCACCTTTTCAGCGGTTTTCAGGGCCAAAACGGCCATCTGAACAGGTCGCATTATAGCGATCCGAGGCCAACTTGTCAAGATTATGTAATAAAATCAATGTTTTAGATATTTCACCGAGGCCACGACAACTGGGGCGTGCCGCAACGGTGGTTCTGTCGGCAGGCGATAGAATATGGCCAACTCGATCTCAGGGATAAGGCGTTTCGCGTCAAAATCACGGGCACCAGCTTCGGCCATGGCCGGTTCGGACCCTGCCGTGACAGCTCTTCGGCATTATCAGCTCGTTCTTTGCTGGCGGGGCGATTGGGGGTCGCCACCGCCATGGGGGTCAGCTCAAAGGCTTACGGCATGTCCGCCTAGGATCGCGGCTGCCGATCAAAGGCAATCTCTACCCGAATCCGACGTGAGCGGCGGAGCGCACGAGAAGAGGTGATGCGAACCTTGCGCTCGCCAATGTCGATTGAGAGACCGTCGTCAACTCCGGCGATTTCTGCAAAGCGGCCAATAAGCGAAGAGAGCTCTTGATGGTGACGGTAGCACACCGCCTCTATCAGGAGGCGCTTAACCAAGCGGACCAGAGCTTGACTCACACGGACCGTGTCGCGAGGCCTAAAAAGGATGGTGAGCATCTCTTCGAACTCGCTCCCGAGGCTTGGCAAATATCCAGCAGATCGGACCTGCTTGAGAAGCTCGTCGAGGACCGTCATGAAGGCTGCGGAGACGTGCTCCCATTCCCCGACCCATTTCGCCTCTGCCACCAGCCATCCCAAAAGCTCATGCGGATCCGTTATCGTCCGATCACCGGTTGAGAGGTCCGGCATGTCGCTGAAATAATCTATAGAGGAGGCTTCGCTCGGTTCGGGCGGTGACTGCCTGCTACCGGGGCGGGCAGGCCGCCTCGGGGGACGTCTGCGGTCATGTCGAGGTTCGTCTGTATAATCGACCATATTGCAACTCCGATCTCTTGGATTCACGCAGGCGGTTTGCCCCCCTGCAAAACCCTTTACGCGTCGGACGTCTGACAGCACGGCGACGGTCCGTCTGCGCCGAAGCTGCTCTCTTCCGGCACCGCCAGCATCCAAGCAATCCCGTTTACGCGCGTCGCTAGGCGAGGTCGCTGAGATAGGCTTTTTCGGCCCGGCGGCCTTCCATCTCGGAATGTGTTCTCGGGAGGACGAACATCCCATCCGGGCCGATGCGCGGGTTCTTGATGCCTTTGGGTGCATAGTCGGTAACCAGCTTGAGGTGATCCCTAATCGGTCGCGTATCGATGCACGAAAGTGGGCGATCACGTCCGGCATATCGCCGTTGTTGCTCGTCGAAATGGCTATCCAGTGTGTCTTTCATACGCGTGCCCGGCGGCGTTAGTGCGATAGCGTGGACGTGTCGCCCGTTGTTGGGCGTGATGACGCGAAGGCTATCCTTGTTTCGCTTATAGACGGGGTAGTCCGGGGTGCAGATCCAAAGCGGCATCGCGAGGGTCGGCACGTTCCTCGGCTTACGAAAGCACCAGTTCAAAATGTTCGCGTATATCGCCTCTACGGCGTCCTGCATTTGAAACGCGACGTTATTCTCCGACCCCTTGAGCTGGTTGAACATGAAGGTGAGTAGCGTGGGCTCCCATCCTCCCCAGAACACTCGGCTCTCCACCATCTCCGTGTATCCGGTGATGAGATCTCTCACCATCGCGGGTGAAACGGTGTTCTCCACGTTCATGTTGTCTCTCCTGTGGTTGATGATAAGGGGGTGCCTGTTGGGGCGATGTTGGGTGCTTTCCTCGGTGGGAAGGTCTTCCCCGTAGGGGTCGTGGGCCTACCTGACCGTCACACCTTCGAAGGCTGCCCCGCCACTCCCACGCCCGAACCAACCCAAATGCGTTACCTCTTGGCAACGACATCGGCAGGTTCGAAGAACAGGTCGGCTCTGCGTGGCGAGTCCACCGCAGGCGTTGCTGTTCGATGCTTTGAATTGGGATTGGGCCGAAGGTGGCTATGTGCCCTTTACGAGCAAGATGGTGACAAGGGCTTTCGCTACTTGTCACCGCTCAGAATGAAGGCCTACCGGTCCCAGTGCTTGCTGCCGACCTTGGTAACTTCGGCCGCAACGTACCGTCGCCAGCCGTCCCTAAGGATACCGGCACAGTCAAACAAAATCGAAAAACGTTGGTGCTCCGGCGATTTGAGAATCATGGCCAGTTGCTCAACTTCAAGTTCGATGCAAAGAATCCGCTCGCCAGCTCGCTTCAGCTCGGATCCTGATAGGATCGGAGGCTCTGTTGGCGACTTGCCATCTGATCCGTCATCGAGATCAGCGAAGAAATCGTCGGTCACCGCATCCTGATAGTTCATAATAGGACGCGCTGTTGCCGGTTTGCCATTTGAACCGCCATCGAGATCGGGGGAGGTGTGGTTGGCCACCAGCGATTTGCGCTTCGAGCCTCCATCGAGATCGGCTAAAAAATCGTCGGCGACCGCCGGGTCATAGCTCATACGCATATCCGCCTTCTCTTGGGCAGTCTTGCCACTATAGGGCAACTGTTCGCGTGCTGCTTGATAAAGCTTTTCGATGCCTTTGCGTTCGAGTTCCGGAAGCATGTCTTGAGGCTGGAGCTTCCTCAGTCGACAAAGTTCAAGGCCGCGCGCGAGCTTGTAGGCGCGGTCATAGTCATGAGACCACCCGAAAACAAACCTCATGACCAAAAGAAGGGCTTTGGAGCGATCCTTTAGACGGATAGGGTGCTTAGTGGCCTTAACCGCATTGGCTACCTCGATAAACTCCTTCCAAAGCGCGCTGCTGCGCTCTATTTCGTAATAGGCCCCATACGCCGCAACAGCGGTCGCATATAACCTCGCTTGGTATTTCTTGTCCCGGGGTGGAGTTTGCGCGCGGCACGTCAGCAGGACGGAAATTGGCGAGGTGCGCGCTTCTTCCACCGAAGGAACATTGGCTCCGAGCGGATTTTTGATGCCTGCAGGTTCGACAGATATCCCCTGCAAAGTTTGCGTTACGCAAACTTCGGAGGCGGGCGAGGCGATCAAAAGATCCGGGCTGGAGTCGCCAGCAACAAGCGTTGTGGCAAGCGCATCCACGGTAACGTGAATTGGGGGAGCGACCCTGCTCGCGCGAATCACTTCGTCAAACCTACGTCTCCGTTTCTCCGCGTCGTGGTAAATCGGAGCCGACTTGGTGTGGGATAGGCCCTTCATCGTCCGCCTCCCTCGCTCGTGGAGCTGTGGGTATTGCGCCGGATGAATACTAAGAGATCGCCGTAGCGATAGCTAACTGCCGAGCCGATTTTCACGTATTGAGGACCGTGCCCTGTGACACGCCAGTTCTGCAGGGTCTTTAGGCTGATCTTGAGGACCACCGCCGCCTCTTTGGTGCTCAGCAGTTCGTTTCGGCGATAACGCTTGGATGATTTGGTGCCGTAGTGGGGAAGGAACTCGCTGGCATCAGTTCCCGCACGGACAGCTGCGGCTGAGGCCAACTTCAATAGGCCCGCCCGCAAAGCGGCTTCCGGTGTTGTTTTGAGAGGTTTCATCTATTACAGCTCCTTCGCAAAGGAGCCGGGCTAGGGGGCAGCATACAAAAACGCCGTCCGCCAGCCCGACTCACACTCAGTTGAGTTCGGTCTGACGAGACGGCCGTCCGATCATCCGGAGGCGCTGATTAGGCGCCATGACCTTGCCGCAGCTGATCGGGCTATCGCGGAAAGGCTCGCTGTCTCCAAGTTAAGCCCGCAGGCTCAACCATGCCCCGTTTGAGGGCAAGACGGACCCCCATACAGGGTCCGTAGGCTGGAAGTTATGAACGCCCTCTTGGGGTTTCAAGGCCCTCTACGAAGAATCGGTTGTATCGGTGCTTTCGACCGGCAGTGTCGGGATTTGCGCCTGATTGAGCAACCCGTTGATCTTTTCGCTTACAGCCTGCGCAGCGGAAGCTAGTGCTTGATCGGGGCGATGAATATACCGGGAAGTCACGCCTCTGCCCTTGTGTCCAAGCAGACCGGCGATTGTGCCGTCGGAATAGCCTAGGCTTGACGCTACGGAAGCAAAGGTGTGTCGCAGCGTATGGGGAGTAGCCCCCTCGATGTTTGCTGCATTGAGTATGCGGCGGGTCTCCTTGCCGATGCCCTGATAAGGTGCTTTACGCCGACTTCCTGTGAACACGAATGGGCTTCCTGCGATGCGACTCTGAGCTCTCAAGATACTGATTGCGGGATCTCCAATAGCTCGGAGGCTCTTGCCGGTCTTGGTATCCTCTAAGCGAAGGCACTTCAGGCCGAAATCAACTTCGCTCCATCGCAGGCCGGTCATTTCGCCGACCCGGCATCCACTCAAGCAAAGCAGCGCCACAATGTTGATCGCGTGAGGGTTGAAGGCCTTCGCCTCACGGTCCTTTCCTGCGGCTAGGATCGCCCCCAGCCGTCCTAATTCCTCGTTACTCAAAAATCGTTGGCGGGCCTCGCTGCGGAAGCGTCGTACGCGGTGAACAGGATTGTGTTCGATCACACCCTCGTCGACCGCCCATGTCATGATACCCGATAGCAGGTCAGCGACGCGGGCAGCTGTCGCTGGACCGCCCCTTACGTTGGCCCGGCCGCGGAGCTTCGTCTTCACCACGGCAGCCGTCTTGCCGGTCGTAATGTCGCCAATCAGGCGCCTAACAGCTCGGCTGTCGATCTCATCTACTGCCTTCCCGCCTATAAGCGGTTTGATGTGGCGGCTGATGCGTCCCTTGTCTATTGCGAGTGTCGATGCCTTCTTGGGGCGATTAAAGCGGGTGAGGATCGCCCCGGCTTCAGCGGCCACCATATATCTGTCGCATAGGTCCGAGACGTTCATTCCCGGCGGTCTGTCCCGCGCTACCGAAGGGTCTTCCCCAGCAGCAATCAGCCCAAACAACCTCTTAGCCTCAATTCGCGCCGTCTCGACCGTCCATGGCGCGCCAAGGCGTCCGATAGTGAACCACCTTTGCTTGCCCTTGGTAGAGTATTTAATGCAGAAGCTGGGGTGCTTGGTTTGGCGGCGTACGCCGAAGCCGGGAACTGAGCCGCGGCCGGAATCCCACATTGTCGAGTTCGGCTCCATTTGCTCGACATCAGTCTTCGTGAGGGGCATGGCAAAATTAGCTACAGATTAGCAACAGAAGTCGCGGGAATTCTAGGGAACCGTAGGGTACCTGTTAGCTCAAAAGTGCAGCAAAATCAATCGCACGATGAAACTAGAGGTAGTGACGGGAACAAGGCTCAATTCGTTTACACCGAAGATGTCGGCGGTTCGAGCCCGTCATCGCCCACCAGCCTGCCGGACAAGCTGAAGCAGAATGCGGCGACGGCCCTCGCTGGGGCCGCCACCCTATTGCGCGCCGGGTTCAGGCGCGGCTACTGCCTGACGTAGCAGCGTTTGCGAGCGCCAGGGGCGGGGTCATCACCAAAGGCGTCGTTGCCGCATCTGACACCGTTCCTGAAAACATCCTGCGTGTACTGGCCACGCGCGCCGTATCTGACCATCGCGCGGCCGCGGAAATCGCAGAACTCACCCTCCCTGGCGCAGGCGACCCATTCGCCACGGTCGGGGCGTGAGCCGTAATCGTCGTCCCCGTAATTGTCCTCATCGCCATAGTCGCCGCCTCGCGCCACGAAATAACAGGCCTTTTCGCGGCCGGGGGCGGGGTCGCCAAACACGCGATTCGAGCAGGGCACGGACCGGCGTTCGAAAAACCGCGAGGTTGTTCGACCACGCGCGCCGTAAATCACCTCCGTGGGATAGGGCAAGCGGCATATGCCGCCTTCATTGGCGCATCGCCGCAGCTGCTGGGCCGAGGCGGTGGCGGGGAAAAGGGTGGTGGCGGTCACCGCCAAGCCGACGAAGCAAATGACTGCCAAGGCCATTCGGATCAAGAAGATTGGGGTTTTTGACACGATTCGTCCTCCGTGCGATTCAGGCTCACCATGCTACAGCAGGCCGGTTGAACAGGCGATGAACGAGCCGGTCATTGCAAGAGCGGCTGTCGCCGCCAAGGGTGGACGGGCGCCGGAGTTGCAGCGAATCACGATGGTGTCAGGCGGAAATCCTGGCCTTCCGGCAGGAGCTGGCCGCCATCGACGACAATAGTGGTGCCGGTGATATAGCTGGCGTCGTCCGAGGCCAGGAACAGGAAGGCGTTGGCGACGTCGCGCGGCGTACCAAGGCGGCCGAGCGGCACGGCGTCCTCCATGCTCTTGATGAACGCGGCATCGCGATGCAGCTTCATGCCCTCGGTCAGGATGTTGCCGGGCTCGACGCCGTTGACGGTGATGCCATAGCCGGAAAACTCCAGAGCCGCGGAACGGATGAAGCCGTTGATGCCGGCCTTGCTGGCGGAATAGTGACCGTGGCCGGGGCTGCTCACCTGTGGACCGGTAATCGAGGATGTGAAGAGCATGCGGCCGCTCTGCTGTGCCCTCATCGGTGTCAGGGCGGCGCGGGCGGCGTTGAAGGTGCCGCGCAAATTAACCGCCATGACGCGGTCCCAATCGTCGGGACTGGTGTTCTCGATTAATTGCCAGGGGTAGATGCCGGCGTTCTGGACGATGATGTCGAGGCGGCCATGGCGCTCCAGCGCCAACGCCACAACGGCTTCCGCGTCGGCCATCCTCGAGATGTCGGTGTGGATGAAAGCGGCGCCGAGCTCATCGGCGCTCGCCTTGCCGGCCTCGGCCTCGCTGTCAGCGAGCACCAGCCTTGCGCCTTCCTCGGCAAAGCGCTGGGCTATGCCCTTGCCGATGCCGCGCGCGGCCCCGACGATCGCTGCCACCTTGCCTTCGATGCGTCCGGTCATGCGAGCGGTCCTGTCATGCGAGTTTTTGACGAATGGTTTGCTTGAAAGCGTCGAGCAGCACGGCCGCCAGCACCAGCAGACCATGAATGACCTGGGTGAAGTTAGCCGGCAGGCCCATCAGGTTGATGGCCGTGTTGATGGCCGACAGCAGCAACACGCCGGCGTAAACCCCGGGTAGTGTGCCGACGCCGCCCTTCAGGCTGACGCCGCCGATGACGACGGCGGCGAACGCGTTGAAGAGGAGCCCGACGCCGAGATTGGCGGTGGCGCCGGAGGTGCGGATGGCAAGCAGCCAACCGGCAAGCCCGGCAATGGCGCCGGCGAGCACGAAGGCGACGATCAGGTTGCGGTTGACGCGGATGCCGGCGCGGAAGGTCGCCGTCTCGTTGCCGCCGATCATCACCAGATGCCGGCCGAAAGGCGTCTTGGCCAGGATCAACGAAAAGATGACGAAGCAGGCGACCGCGATCCATGCGGTGAGGGGCAGACCGGCAAGGCGCTGGATGCCGAACCAGCGGATCGCGGGGGCGAGGTCCTGTGCGGAGCGACCGCCGGAGATGACCAGCACGAGGCCGCGCACCCAGATGTAGGAAGCAAGTGTGATGATGAAGGCGCTCATCTTCAATCTGACGATGAGGAGGCCGTTGATGACACCAATGATCGCGCCCACCGCCAGCGCGATGGCGAGCGATACCGGCACCATCAGCCAATCCGGATGCAGTTGCACGCCGAGGCCGATGCCGGACGAGCAGAACATGATGCCGACCGCCATGGCGCTCAGCGCGGCGACCGATTCGACCGAAAGGTCCATGTGGCCGGCAATGATGACCAGCGCCAGCCCGATCGACATGACGCCCAGTACGCTCGAAGCCTCGACGATGTTGGCGAAGATGCCGAGCTGGAAGAAGTTCGGAATGAACATCGAGAACACCGCCAGCACGAAAACCAGCATGAACCAGACGAGATTGTCGAGCACGAGCTCGAGACTATGGCGAGTGCGCGGATTCATGGGGCGATCCGGTTGGCGTCAGGACGGGATGCACGACCGCTTCTGCGCGGACGCACCGCAGTGCCCCGGGCCATGACGGCCCGGAGCTCTGCTGGGAAAGCCTATTCGACGGACTTGACCGTATCCGTCGGCGGCTTCTGGTTGCCCCAGAAGGCGGGATTGTCGACGTTTGCCTTGGTGATCGCGGCGCCCGGGATCTTGATGTTGGGTCCCCAGGCTTCCTTGGTCACCACCGACTTCAGGCCGAGCACGTCGTAGTCACCGGGCTTGATCTCCTGCTTGTTGGCGACCTTATCCATGAACATGGCGACGGCTGCGGCCTGCGCGTAAAGCGGCTGCTCGACCTCGACGTTCAGCCAGCCCTTCCGGATGAGGTCGAGGCCGACCGGCGCGCCGTTCGAGCTCATCAGCATGACATCGCCCGGCTTCTTGCCGGCGGCTTCGAGCGAAGCGACCGCGGCGACCGAGAGGTGGGCGGCATGGCTGAAGATCAGGTCGATGTCTGGATTGGCCAGCATCTGGTCGGCAACGATGGTGCCGGCATTGCTCGCTTCCCACTGCATGGCCGGCAGCGAAATGATCTTGACGTCCGGAAACGCCTTCATCTTCTCCTCGAAACCTTTCTGGATATCGAGCGTGTAGGGATCGCCCGGATCGCCGAGCACCTGGAGGATCTTGCCCTTGACCGAGCCGTTTTTGGCCTTCAGCAGGGCCTCGGCCTGATCGGCCGCGATGTGGCCGATCTCGACCGTGCCTGCGACCGAGGTGAAGTCGGACGGCGTTGCGGTGATCTGGCGGTCGAACTCGACCACCGGGATGCCGGCGGCCCGGGCGGCTTCAACGGATGGCTTCAACGCGTTGAAATCGACCGCGGCGAGGATGATCGCCTTGGGCTTCAGCGCGATAACGTCATTCATTTGCGATTGCTGAGCGTCGGTCTTGTTGTCCGCGTTCAGCGTTTTCATCTCATAGCCGACCTGCTTCAGGAACAGTTCCAGAGCGCTCACCGAGCCGGTCTGGAATTCGTCAAGCAATGTCGGCACCAGGTAATAGACGGTACCCTTGGACTGGGCGAATGCCGGCGTTAGCGTGGCAAAGGCCAGTGCCAGGATGCCGAAGACAGAAAGTAGCAGTCGCTTCATGTCGTTCGCTCCTCTTGCGCCGGACCCCTCATTGTTTCTCAGCCCGCCGGTCCGGCACCGGCGAGCGTCTCCCCGGTAATCATGTTGATCACCGCGTCGGGACTTGTCTTGTTGCGGGCAACGTCGCCGGCCACGACGCCCTGGCGGATCACCACGATCCGGTCGGCGACTTGGAAGGCCTGCTGCATGATGTGGGTGATGATGACGACGCCGATACCCTGCCTTGCCACCTGGCGGATCATGTCGAGGCCACGGCGCGTCTGTTCGACGCCGAGCGCGGCGAAGGGCTCGTCGAGCAGCACCAGCTTGCCGCCCCAATGGACGAAGCGGTTGAGCTCGATCGCCTGCCGCTGGCCGCCCGAGAGATGCTCGACCTTGGTGCGCAGCGAAGGAATACGCGTGCCGGCATTGGCCAGCGCCTTGCCGACCACCGCTTCCATCGCGCGCTCGTCGAGGACCGGAACGCCCAGCACCTTGCGGGTGATCTCGCGTCCCATGAAGAAGTTGGCTACGACATCGACATTGGTGCAGAGCGAAAGGTCCTGGTAGACGGTTTCGATGCCGGCGGCCTTGGCCTCGGCCGGAGACCTGGCGAGGAATTCCTTGCCTTCGAAGAGCATGCGGCCCGAGGTCGGTTCGAGCCCGCCTGCGATGATCTTGACCAGCGTCGACTTGCCGGCGCCGTTGTCGCCGAGCAGGGCTACAACCTCGCCGCGTCCGATCGAAAAGCTGATACCGCGCAGCGCCTGGATGGCGCCGTAGTTCTTGGCGACGTTGTCGAGGACCAGCAGGGGTTCGCTCATGCCGCGACGTCTCCGCCTCTCAGAAGGTCGCCATCGCGCTGCCGCTTGGCGGTGAAGATCTGGCCGAAGCGCGGGGAGAGCACGCCCGAAACGGCAAGTGCCGCCGCTCCGCGCAGCACCGCGTGCTGGCCACCTTGCGCCACCAGGATACGCGGTGTGGTGCGATCCTTGCGCGCCGAAACCGAGTTCAGCAGCGGCTCCAGCGATGCCGCCAGCCGTTCGAGCAGGCCAGACGAGGCCAATCCGCCAAGAACGATGGTTTCGGGATCGAAGAGGTTCTCGATGATGGCGATCGCGTTGCGAAATACGGGCGCGACCTCGGCCACCCAGCCGGCATCGTCGCCGCTCCAGCGGCTTCGCGCGTCCAGCGAAATATAGCGTTCGAGGCAGCCGCGATTGCCGCAGGGGCACGGCTCGCCGCCCGGAACGACGGGGATATGGCCGATCTCGCCGGCATTGCCCCAGGCGCCGCGCAGCACGCTGCCGTCATGCAGCATGGCGCCGCCGAGCCCCACGCCGAAATAGAGATAGTAATATTCGGAATGCTTTGCGCCGAGACCATAAAGGCGCTCGCCCATGGCGGCGGCCGCCATGTCGTTTTCGAAGAAGGCCGGCAGGCCGGTGGCTGCCGACAGCCGCTCGCGTAGCAAAACGTCCCGCCAACCAACCATGGTCGTCGGGCCGACGAAGCTCATGGGTTCGACACCGAACGGGCCAGGAAGCGCCATGCCGATACCGATGACGCGGCTGCCCGGGCGGCGCCCTGTCATCTCGGCGACCATGGCGCCGATTGCTTCGAACGCGTCATCGGGAGCGGCGTTGGGCACGTCGCGGTGCGCACCCTCGATCACATCGCCGCTGAGGTTGATCAGCGCCGCGTCGATGCCGAGCGGAGTGAGGTGGATGCCGACGGCATATCCGCCGTCTGGGTTGATGCGCAGCGTCGCCGGCGGCAGGCCACGACCCTTCGGCTCCTCGCGTACCGACAGGATGTAGCCTTGTTCCTCCAACTCGCGAACGATGGTCGAAACGGTCTGGACTGTCAGTCCGACATGCCGGGCGATGTCGCCGCGCGCGATGGGGCCGAAGCGGCGGATGGACTCAAGCACGATGCGCCGGTTGTACGGTCGCCCGAATTCCTGATTGGTCCCCCGCAACGCCATGCCTTGCGCTCCCATCTCTGCGGCCAGACTTGCAGAGAAGATTTATTCAGTCAAATGGAATTCAAAAATATTTCTGATTGCGGCAACAGGAACCCGCTGCGATCGCCATTTCGCAGCGGGAGGCTCAAACTCGAAGCCAGTGGGGCGGTTGGAGCGGTCCAGCGTTTCACAACGTCGCGGAGTGCTCTAGACTTTGTTTTTGTACAGTTCCGGAAGATTTGCCACGCACTTCCCCGGCATTGCCCTAATAACGGATAACCCGCCGCTCGATCAGCACGACAATACAGAACAGCGCGATCGACAGTGACGATGACAGCACGATCGCCGCATAAAGCCGGTCGGACTGGTAGTTGAAGGTGGCCTGGATGATCAGCGCGCCGAGCCCTTTGTCCGAGCCGATCCACTCGCCGACGATGGCGCCGATCACGGCGGTGGCCGACGCGATCCTGAGCGAGGAGAACAGCATCGGTAAGGCGCGCGGCAGGCGCAGGCTCCAGAAAATCTCCGAACGCGTCGCCGACAGCACCCGGAACAGCTCGTGCTCGTTGTCGCTGGCCGAATCGAGGCCGCGGATCATGTTCACCAGCGTCGGGAAGAAGCAGATCACCGCGGCGATGACGATCTTCGGAGTCATGCCGAGACCGAAGATCAGGATGATGATCGGCGACAGCGCCAGGATCGGGATGGTGTTGAAGAAGAGCACGATTGGGAAATAGGCAGCCTGCAGAACGCGGCTGTGGACGAAGAGAACGGCCAGCAGCACGGCAGCCAAATTGCCGATGACGAAGCCGGCCAGCGCCTCGATCAGCGTCGGCCGCAGGTTGTCGATGAGGAGCGAAAAGCTCTTCTGGAAGACACCGAAGATCGCCGTGGGCGTCGGCACGATATAGGCCGGCACGCCGAGCAGCGGCAGGAGGTATTGCCACGCGAGCAAGATCGATGCCGCACCCAGGACGGGAAGCGCAATCGTCATTTGCGGGGAGAGCGGCGGCTGTCTCACGATGCGTGCTCCAGCGCCACGCGCAGATCGGCCATGGCGGCGACGATCGCCGGATCCTCGCGTTTGCAGCGATTGCCTTCCTGCTTGAAGGGCCGCATGTCGAGATCCTTGAGGATGCGCCCCGGATTGGCGGCGAGCACGATGACGCGTTCGCCGAGGTATGCGGCTTCGGCGATCGAATGAGTGACGAAGAGGACGGTCGTGCCGGTGCGCCGCCAGAGAGACAGCAGTTCGTCGTTGAGACGATCGCGGGTGATCTCGTCCAGTGCGCCGAAGGGCTCGTCCATCAGAAGCAGTTTTGGTTCGCCGAGCAGGGCGCGCGCGATCGCAACGCGCTGGCGCTGGCCGCCGGAGAGCTGACGCGGCAGGCGCTCACTGAGGCCGCCGAGGCCCATCAGCTCCAGCAGTTCCGCGCTGCGGTCCTCGATCTTGCGGGTCAGGCTGCCTTGGCCGACGCCGAGCGGCAGGCGCACATTGTCGCGTACCGTGCGCCAGGGGAGCAGCGTCGAATCCTGGAAGACGAAGCCGACATCGCGGCGCGAACGCACCGCATGCGGCGTTTCGCCAAGCACGCTGATCGTGCCGCCGAGCGGATCGAGCAGGTCGGCCACCACGCGGAGCAAGGTCGACTTGCCGCAGCCGGACGGCCCCAGGATCGACAGGAAGGAACCGGCCGCGACGGTGAGGTCGAGGCCGGCGAGCACTTTGACGGCCATCTGCCGGCCGCCATAGCCGACATCCAACTGTCGCGCTTCGATCGCGTTGTGCATTAGATCAGCACGACGTTTGATTCAATCGTCATGCCAATCCAACTCTTTGTTGGAGCATGATCTTTTCCAATAACCGGTTCCCACTGTTTGGGATCATGCCTTAGGCCGCGGGTGCGTCGAGCTTGGGCCGGTCTGCGGCCGAAAGCTCCAGGATCTTGGTGGTGTAGACATCCTTGGCGGCCGGACGGCCGTTTGGATACTGGCCGACCGTGTCGAGCAACACCAGCTGCTCCTCGATCGAGGCCGGATCGAACGTGCCCCAGCCATCCTTGGCGGTCGTGCCGTCGAAGGAGAGCTTCAGCACCAGATTGACGGTCTTTTCCTCCCAGCCGAGATCCATTTCCGGATAGGCGGCGACCATCTTCTTGACCGCTTCCTGCGGGTTGGCATGCACCCAACCCCAGCCCTTGCCGACGGCGCCGACGAACTGGGCCAGCGTTTCCGGATCCTTCTCGATCGCCCCGTCGGTGGCGAAATAGACATCGGCATAGGAGCTCAGGCCGAGGTCGCGCACCAGGAGGTCTATGCGGTCGTCGCCGACAACGCTGAGCGCCTGGGTGTTGGTGATCCAGCCGCCGATCGCGTCGACATCGCCGCGCACCAGCGGGGCCTTGTCGAAGCCGACATTGACGATGGTCACCTCCGACGGATCGATGCCGTTCTTGGCCAGGATCTCGTCGATGACGAAGCGCGCCGTCGGCTGGATGCCGATCTTCTTGCCCTTGAGGTCGGCCACGCTGCGGATCGGCTTGGCCGGCTTCGAGGTCAGCGCGTAGGGGCCGGTGCGGAAGCCGCAGGCGATGATCTTGATCGGCACGCCGCTAGCGCGGGCCGAATAGAGCTGCGGCGTTTCCGAGAACTGGCCAAGCTGCGCGGCGCCCGAAATGACCGGCGGCACTGTCGACGCATTGGGGCCGCCGGGGCTGAATTCGACCTCCAGTCCGGCATCCTTGAAATAGCCGTTGGCGACGGCCGCGATATCGCCGATCTGGCCGTTGGACATCAGCCAGTCATACTGGATGACGACCTTGCCGGCGGCCTTTGCGCCCGGCGTCAGCACCAGCTGCATGCCGGCCGATGCGGCCGCAACGGCTGCCATGCCGCCTTTGACGAAAGTGCGGCGGTTCAATTCGAAGTCTCGGTTCCCACTCATTTTTCGCTCCTGTTGCAGACTTTGTCGTCTCTTTCAGGCGCCGCTCCCTTCAGCGCGGCGTCTACGGCTGTTCGTCGTGGTAGTCGCCGGGGCCGCCGTCGAGCCAGGCGTAAAGTTCCCAGAGCGTGTCGTCCGGGTCGGTGAAATAGGCGCAGCGCGCATTCCAGACGTAGTTGTCAGGCGGGCCATAGAAGGGCACGCCCTTGGCGCTGAGATCGGCATGCATCCGGTCGATGTCGGCGGGCCTATCGAGCTGCACGGCAACACAGACCTTGTGCGCGTGGCGCGGCGATCTCAGCTTCGACACGCCGGTATGGCGGTTGATGTGATCGAGCTCCCAGGCGGCGAGGGTGACGCCTTCGCCATGGAAATCGGCAAAACCTTCGGCGCGGCGGCGCAGGCGGAAGCCGAGTTTTTCAACGTAGAAGTCGACCGTCCTTTCGATGTTTTCGACCAGCAGGCAGACGTCGGTGATGCGGGTGATGCTTGCCGACATGACTATTTTGCTCCCTTGGCTTTCGAGAGCGGCAGCTTGACGCCGACGCGATTGGCGGCACCGATGATATGGGCGCGCATTGCCGCTTCCGCCGCCGCCGGGTCGCCCGCCACCAGCGCGTCATAGATGCGCACATGCTCGCCGACATTGATCTCGACCAGATCGTGCAGCGGGTTGGTCATGCGCGCGTAGTGGATCGAGTGGCGGATCTGCTCGCAGACAAAGGAAATGAAGGTGTGGATGTAGCTGTTGCCGGTCGCGCGCGCGATCTCGCGGTGGAAGAGCAGGTCGGCGTCGATGCTGCCTTCCTCCCAACGCTCCTCGCCCCCCATGCGGTCGAGCGCCGCCTTGATCGAGCCGAGATGTTCCTGACTGCGGCGCGCCGCCGCGAGCGCCGCCGATTCGGCCTCGAGGATGCAGCGCAGCTCGAACAGCCGCTCCATATTATGCGTATCCTTGAGCGCCTCGCGGTCGATGCGGATCGCGGCCCGCTGCTCGGGCGCCAGCACGAAGGCGCCGATGCCTTGGCGCGCCTCGATCATGCCGTCGGCACGAAGCTGGGCGATCGCCTCGCGCACGACATTGCGGCTGACGCCGAATTTTTCCGACAGCTCCTGCTCGGTCGGCAGGCGCGCGCCGGGGTTCAGTTCACCGGATTCGATCTCGCGGCTGAGGAAGGCGGCGACACGGTGCGGCAGCGTTTCGACAGTGCCGATGGCGGCCAGTCTTTGTTTCATGGAAGCCCTTCCGTGGATGGCAGCAGGCAGCCGGGGTTCATCAGGCCCTTGGGGTCGAGGGCGTTCTTCAGCGCCGCGACCATGCGCCGATGCGCCGGCGAAAGCCCGACCCAGAATTCCTTTCGGCGGCTGCGGCCGATGCCGTGCTCCGCGCTGATCGAGCCGCCGAGGCCAACGGTGATTTCGTAGAGCCCGGCAACAATCTCGGAGCCACGCGCGCGAGCCTCGTGCTCGGCAAGTTCGGGCGGCGGCAGCACGTTGAAATGGATGTTGCCGTCGCCGGCGTGGCCGTAGGCGAGGGGAATCCAGCCGCGATGATCATTCGCGACGAAGCGGCGGGCCTGCTCGATCAGGGCTGGAATATCGGAAATCCGCACCGACAGGTCGGTGCGCACGTGATAGCCGCGCTTGGCCTGGCCTTCGACCAGTCCTTCGCGGATCGCCCAAAAACTCCTGGCCTGCGCGGTGCTGGCGGCGAGAACCGCGTCCGTCACCAGGCCATTGTCCATGGCATCGGCGAGGAAGCCGGCCATCAAGCCGTTGAGATCGACAGCCGCGCTGGACGACAATTCGATCAGCACCTGGACGGGCGCCGAGACCGGCGCTCTCATCGCGGGGTCGATCAGCCGCGCAAGCTCGATGCATTCCGAGCCGATGATCTCGAAAGCGGAGATCAGGTCCGAACAGTCGCTGCGCGCCCGGTTGAACAGCCTGATGGCTGCCTCGAACGAAGCCAGGCCGAGATAGGCGGTGTCCGTTTTGGCCGGCTTCGGAAACAACTTGACCTCGACCCCGGTGATGATGCCCAGCGTGCCTTCCGAGCCGATGAAAAGCTGCTTCAGGTCATAGCCGCTGTTGTTCTTGCGCAGGCCGGAAAAGCCGCTCCACAGCTCACCGTCCGCCAGCACCACTTCGAGGCCAAGGATCAGATCGCGCGCCATGCCGTAGCGCAGCACGTTGACGCCCCCAGCGTTGGTGGCCGCATTGCCGCCGATCTGGCAACTACCTTGCGCGCCGAGCGCCAACGGGAACAAGCAATCCCGCGCCTCGCACGCGTCCTTGATCGCCTGCAGCACGCAGCCGGCATCGGCCTGCAGCGTGAAATTCTCCTCATCGATCTGCCGGATGGCGTTCATCCGCTCCAGGCTGACGACAACAAGGCCGCCTTTGCTGTCGATCGCGCCTGATACCAGACCGGTGTTGCCACCCTGTGGAACGACGCCCAGCCCGAACTCATTGCACAACCGCATCAGTGCCTGGACCTCGGCCACCGAAGCTGGCCGCAGCACGGCAAGAGCCCCGCCGCGATAGTCGCCGGCCCAGTCGCCGAGGTACTTCGCCATTCCGGCCGGATTGGTGGCGATCCCGTTTTGTCCGACAGCACTTTCCATAGCGCCGAGGATTTCCGGTGAAAGGCGTTGAACAGTCATGAACGTCGACGTCTGGATATCGGGTCATATATATCATCCTACAACTTACTTCGAGTCAATCGCCTTCCTGTTCGGCGAACACGTCACCGGCTCGTCAACAGGGGGTGGTGACCATGTCGGTGGGGAAGCCGCCTCTGTCGGGCCAGGCCCTGCCTATGCGTTGTGCTGGCCGATTGCCGGTCGTGAAAACCACCGCGATGGTGGTGGCAAGGGAAGCCGCGGCTCGCCCCCGATCAGATAGTCCGGCGAGGAGAAAAGATGATTGAACTGCCTTTTGCCCGCGAAGAGTATCAGCAGCGGCTTGCAAAAATCCGCGCCGAGATGGCCAGGCGCGGCATCGAACTCCTGATCGTCAACGACGTCGCCAACCAGCATTACATCACCGGCTATGACGGCTGGTCGTTCTACACGCCACAGGTGGTGCTTGTGCCGATCGAGGATGTCGAGCCGGTCTGGATCGGCCGCGCCATGGATGCGGCCGGCGGGTTGCTGACGGCCTGGATGAAGCCGGAAAATGTGGTCGGCTTCCCGGAAGACCACGTGCAGCGCGCCGACCGTCATCCCATGGACTGGATCGCGGCCTGGATCGTCGCCAAGGGCTGGGGAAGCCGCCACATTGGCGTCGAGCTCGAAGCCTATTATTTCTCGCCGAAGGCGCATGCGCGGCTCGTCGCCGGATTGCCCAATGGGACATGGCACGATGCCGATCTGCTCGTGAACTGGATCCGCGCGGTGAAATCAGCGCCGGAAATCGCCTATCTGCGCAACGCGTCGAGGCTGGCGCAAGCGGCTGTCGCGCGGGCCTACGAAGTCATCGCGCCAGGCGTGCGCGAATGCGACGCGATCGCTTCGATCCAGGCGGCGCAGATCGCCAGCAGCCCGGATTTCGCCGGCGACATCACGGCGCTGCCGCCGACGATCCTCGGCGGCGAAAATGCTTCCGCGCCGCATATCATGTGGAGCGATCGGCGGTTCGGAAAGGACGAAACGATCGCGCTCGAGCTTGCCGGCGTCTGCCGCCGCTACGCCGCGGGGCTTGCCAGGACCATGCAACTCGGCAAGACGCCGGCTCGCGTCGCGGACACGGCAAAGGCGGTGATCGAAGGCATGGATGCGGTGCTCGATGCGGTGCGGCCGGGCACGACCGCCGAAGCGGTCGAAGCCGCGTGGCGCAAGGTCATAGAGCGTCACGGGCTGAAGAAGGAATCGCGCATCGGCTATTCCATCGGCGTCGCTTATCCGCCGGATTGGGGCGAGCATACGATCAGCCTGAGACCGGGTGACAAGACGGTGCTGCAACCCGGCAATGTCGTTCATTCCATCCTGGGCATGTGGATGGACGGCTGGGGCATCGAGGTCAGCGAGACCATCCTGGTGACCGAAACCGGGAACGAGACGCTGACGAAGTTCCCGCGGGATATCCATGTCAAAGCCTGACGGGCCGGAGGTCGGATCGGTCTATCGCTTCACAATTCCAGGTTCCGCGCGTCGACGGGGCCGCGTTGAAGAACGGCATCCTGCCTTGGTTTCGGCGGCAACGATGTATCCGGCAGGGCAAGAGAATCCCGGCGCTTAGCGAATTCGCGGGCGCCGGTGCTGGATCAGCCGGTCAAAGATACTGCGCGACCTTCTTGCCGACAGTCAGGAAGCGCAGCGGGTCGACCGCTTCGCCGCCGTGGCGCACCTCGTAGTGCAGGTGCGGACCTGTCGAGCGGCCGCTGCTGCCGGTCTTGCCGATGACGTCCCCGGCGGCGAGCTTCTGGCCGACGCTCACATCGATCTCGCTCAAATGGCCATAGCGTGTGGCAAAGCCGTTGCCGTGGTCGACCTCGACCATGCGGCCATAGCCGCCCGCCCAGCCGGCCCTGGTGACGGTGCCAGCGGCGGTAACCTTGGCCGGCATGCCGATCGGCGCCCTGAAATCCATTCCCGTATGCAAGGCGGCGCTGCCCAGGATCGGGTCGGTGCGCACGCCGAACGGGCTGGTCACCGCATGGCCCGGGGCCGGGTTGGCGAGCGGCAGCTTGCTCGCCTCTTTCTTGACCTCGTCGAGCGCATCGAGCGCCTCGTCCAACTCCTTGACCTTGCTGTCGAAAACCATCGACGGATCAAGCGGAACCAGCGGGCCGCCGACATCGCTCTTGTTGAGTTCGCTGTCGACCGGCAGGCCCGCCGCTTCCAGTGCCTGGGCGATGGCATCGGCATTCTTATAGGCGTTGTCGGCAAGCGTGGTGATGCGCGAAAGCTGCTGGTTCTCGATGGCCTTCAACGACGCATTGATCGAGACGAACAACTTGTCGGCGCGGTCGGCGGCCGTTTCGCCATCGAGCGGATCGGACCTTGTCGACCAGAGTGAGAAGGGCCTTGTGTCGCCGGCGCTCAAGGATGCGACCGAATAGGTCGGCGCCTGCGAGAGGCTGCCGGTGACCTCAGCGTGCTCGTCGGGCTTGGGTGCCGCTGCGCCCGTTGCAGGTGTGTCGCCGACCTCGTTCTCGGCGCGCTCAAGAATCGGGCCGAGCCGTCCGTGGCGCTCGCTGAGCTGGGTCTGCCTGGCCAGCAGCTCGCTGACCTTGGTTTCCATCAACTGCTGGTCCAGAAGCTGGCGGCTGGTGATGCGGTCGACCTGGGAACGAAGCGCCGAGATGCGGTCCTCATAAGCCTGCTGCATGCGCGCCTGTCTTGCCGTCGTGGCGCCGATCAGGTCATCGCGCAGCACGAGATAGGACGTCGCGAGCAGATAGCCGATGGCGATGGCCGCCAGGGCCGAGCCGATGAAGGCAACGAGCCAGGGGCGGATGGTGAAATGCCTGATCTCGTTGCCCCGGGCAATGATGACCGTATGCGGTTCCTTGCGCTTGCCGAAGACCGCTGACTGACCGGTTTGTTTCACGGGACCGAGCTTTCGTTACGGGGACCAACGACAGCTCGATTACACATTATTAGGGTTAACAAAGTTTTGCCGGCCGCAGTATCGGCGCAACCAGTCGCGCTCTGCGGGTGGCCGGTTGCAACGGAGATGGGGCTGGCGAGCGGCGGGCGATCGCGAAAGCCACGCGCTCCCGTTTCAGAGCGCGCGCACGGCCTCGAGCACCGCTTCGGCATGGCCCTTGACGCGAACCTGACGCCAGATGCGGGCGATGCGACCGTCCTTGCCGATCAGGAAGGTGGCGCGCTCGACACCCATATATTTGCGCCCGTACATCATCTTCTCGACCCACAAATGATAGGCCTCGATCACCTTGCGCTCCTCATCGGCGACGAGATCGACGGTGAGATCGTACTTCGCCTTGAATTTGTCGTGTTTCTTGACGCTATCGGGCGATAGACCGATCACCACTGCACCGGCCTTTTCGAATTCCGGCTTCAACTGCGAGAAGCCGATCGCCTCGTTGGTGCAACTTGTGGTGTCGTCCTGCGGATAAAAATAGAGTACAACCGGCTTGCCCCGGAGCGCAGCAAGGCTGAGGGAGCCCCCGCCGTCACGCGGGAGATCGAATTGGGGTGCTGCGTCGCCCACGTCGAGATCAGCCATATCGATGCCCTTGCTAGCGGTTACGCGCGGGAAATCATCGATATAACGTGAAGCGGGGATTCGTCTACGACGGGTTCGTCACAACGGAATATTGCTTGGATCAGGAAGAACCGCAGCACGAGAAGATCAGGTTCAGGCGTGACGAGATCACCGACCTGGCGAGGTTTCCGTCCGCGTGTAGCGTGCCGCCGCTGGGCCGGGCAGCCGTGCGGCGGCGTTTCCGCATGCTCGGTCGCGTGTTTGCCGGGCTTTGCGCGCTCGTGCTCCTGGCGGCGGCAGGCGTCTATGTTCTCGGGGCCTCGGGCGTAGGCACGGAGCGCCTCCGGGCCGAGGCGGAGACCGCCATAGAGAAGCTGGCGGGCGTCGACGTCGACGTCGCCGTCGGCGCAGCGCGACTGACGCTCGACGGGTCGAGCTTCGTCGCCCTGCAGGTGAACGATGTCAGCCTGAAGACGGCCGACGGCAAGCCGATGGCCGATATCGGGCGCGTGCGTTTCGGCATGCGTCTGCTGCCGCTGCTTTCCGGCGAAGTCCGGCTGACCGCCGCCAGATTTTCCGACGCCCATATCGTGGTGGCCGCCATGCCCTCCGGCGGAGGCGACTGGACGGCGGCGTTGCGCAACGAGAACGGCCTTATCGACCCGGAGAAAGTGTCGGCGGCGGTATTTTCAGGCGTCAATGACGCGCTGGATGCCGTGCGCGAGGACTCGATGCGCCAGATCGATCTGCGCAATGTCGAGTTCGAGCTGCCGGACACCGGGCCAGTCAAGCGCGTGACCGTCGCCTCGGCGACCGTCGCGCAAACCGGTACGGGAAGCATGCAGTTCTCGTATGATGCCGATGTCGACGGCCGGCACGCGACGTTGATCGCCTCGGCGACGCGCGACGCGACGGCAAAGCGTATTTCGTCGCTGGACGCCAAACTCGAGATAGCCGGCCCCTCCGGCGGGAACAGGTCGACAGGAATCAGCCCGGCGGCCGACGGCGCTAAACTGGGTTCGATCGCGTTGAAGCTGTCGGGATCGGAAGCGTCGGGCGACAACCCTTCGCGCCTGGCGGCATCACTCTCGCTCAACGGTTCGGTGCTCGACCTGGACGAACGCGGGCTGTTGCCGACCGATGTCGATGCCGATGCCACGCTGGTGGCCGGTTCGAACAAGATCTCGGTCGACCGGCTGCTGATCAGAAGCGGCCGCTCCAGCTTCGACTTTGCCGGATCGATCGGGCCGAAGCCGGCAGCAGCCGGGGAGGAGCCTGCCTACCGCTATGATCTCACCAGCGATGGCTCGACGCTGGCGCCCTCGGAATCGCCGGAACCGGCGCTTCAGTTCCTGGCCCGTATCGCCGGCGTCTACCAGCCGAAGAGCCGCAAGCTCGTCGCCGAGCAGATCGGCGTGCGCTCCGGCGGATCGGGCGAGGTGCTGGGGGCCGCCACGGTCGCTTTCATCGACAACGGTCCTCCAGGAGTATCGCTGTCGCTCAACGTTCACGACATGCCGGTCTCGCATGTCAAGCAATTGTGGCCGTGGTTCTCGGCCCGCAACGCGCGGCTTTGGGTGCTGAGCAATCTGTTCGGCGGCACGGTGACCGACGCCAAACTGCAGTTCCAGGTCGCGCCGGGCCGCCTGGGCAACGGCGTGCCGCTTACCGGCGACGAAGTGTTCGGCCGTTTCCAGATCGAAGGATCGCGCTTCGATACCGCCGGGCGCATCCCGCCGGTCCGTGACGCCGTCGGCATCGTTGCCTTCCACGGCAACGATGTCGACATCGCGCTCTCCTCCGGCAGCGTCTATATGCCGAGCGGCCGCACCGTGGCGGCAAGCGGCGGCACGTTGACGATCAAGAACGCGAACCTGCCGATTGTGGTTGGCGGCCTCGACATCGACGTTGCGGGTGAGGCCCCGGCTATCGCCGAGCTTGCCTCCTACGAGCCGATCAACGCCATGCGCCATGTCGGATTGGCACCCGAGGATCTGTCCGGCACCGTCACCGGCCATGTCAGGGCGGACATTCCGCTGACGAAGGGCATGGATACCTCGACCCTCGATTGGCTGGTTTCGCTCGACTATCAGGGCCTGTCGTTGGCCAAGCCTTTCGAGGACCAGACGGTCACCGACGCCAATGGCTCGATCACCGTCGGGCCGAAGCAGGCGGTGATTTCCGCCGAGGCCAAGCTCAACGGGATTTCGGCCGAGCTCGATCTGGTCGAGCCGCTAGCCGACGACGGGCCGGCGCGAAGCCGCAAGGTTACTTTGGTCCTCGACGACAAGACGCGCAATGCCAGCATGCCTGGACTGTCGGATCTGCTTTCGGGAACCATCAAGGTGGCGATCGACAAGAGCGGCGAGGGCGCCCAGCAGGTTTCGGCGGACCTGACCAACGCCAGGCTCGACATTCCCTGGGCCGGCTGGAGCAAGGGCGCTGGCATTCCCGCCAAGGTCGCTTTCAACATGGCAAAGTCCGGCAGCACCACCACGCTGTCGGATTTCGATCTCGGCGGAAAAAGCTTTTCGATCGACGGCAATGTGACGCTGGTCAACGGCGCGTTATCCACGGCCCGCTTCAGCAAGGTTTCGTTGAACCGGGGCGACGACGTCGCCGTTTCGGTGAAGCGCTCCGGCAAGGGTTATGCCGTCGACGTCAGCGGTGCGTCGCTCGACGCCCGCTCGCTGATCAAGCAGTTCACCTCGGATGTCGACACCGCGACCAAGGGCGCGGGCAGCGATGCCGTCTCGGTGAGCGCCGACGTGGCATCGCTGACCGGCTTCCACGACGAGGTGCTCTCCAATCTCAGGCTCGAATACAGCGCCGCCGGATCGCGCGTGAACGGGCTCAACGTCACCGCCGCGGCAAGCTCCGGCGCGGCGATCGCGATCAACAACACCACAAGCGAAGGCGGTCGCGTGCTCAGGGTGAAATCTGCCGATGCCGGCGCCATCCTGCGGTTCCTCAACGTCTATGAGCATATGGAAGGCGGCGCGATCACGCTGTCGCTCTCGGGCGCCGCCGACGGGCCGATGAAGGGACAGGTGGATGCCCGCAACTTCTATGTGGTCAACGAGCCCAAGCTGGCCTCGATCGTGTCGACAACGCCGGCCGGCGATACACGCAGCCTAAACCAGGCCGTCAAAAGCAACATCGACACGTCCAGAGTGCAGTTCGAGCGCGGCTACGCCGAGATCGACAAGGGTTCCGGCTATCTCAAACTGGCGAACGGCCTGCTGCGCGGCCCGCGCATCGGCACGACCTTCCAGGGCACGCTCTACGATGCGAACAACAACATGGACATGACCGGGACCTTCATGCCGGTCTATGGTCTCAACCGCATCTTCGGCGAACTGCCGTTGTTCGGACCGCTGCTCGGCAACGGGCGCGACCGCGGACTGATTGGCGTCACCTACCGGCTACGCGGCAACGCCAACAAGCCGACGCTCAACATCAATCCGCTATCGGTGGTGGCGCCGGGCATATTCCGCTCGATCTTCGAGTACAGGCAGCAACCGTCCCAAAGTGGGCAGTAAGGTGCAGCCGATCAGATCGGCCGAACCAGCACGTGTTTCTTCTTGCCGAGCGAAAGTTTCGCGACGCCTTCGGGACCGAGGTCCCGAAGCGTGACGACACGCCGGTCGTCGGTCAGCGGCTGGTCGTTGACGCGTACGGCGCCGCCCTGGATATGGCGACGCGCTTCGCCATTCGAGCCGGCCAGCCCGGCGCTTACGAACAGCGCCAGAATGCCGATCCCGGCTTCGAGGTCCGATTTGGCTACTTCGATGCTGGGCAGAGTGTCGGCGAGCGCGCCTTCCTCGAAAGTCTTGCGCGCCGTCTCGCTTGCGGTCTCGGCCGCGTCGCGGCCATGCAGCATGGCGGTGATCTCGGTAGCAAGGATCTTCTTTGCCTCGTTGATCTCCGAGCCGCCGAGCTTTTCAAGGCGCGCCACCTCGTCGAGCGGCAGCGTCGTGTAGAGCTTCAGGAAGCGGCCGACATCGGCGTCTTCGGTGTTGCGCCAGTACTGCCAGAATTCGTAAGGCGAGAGCATGTCGCCATCGAGCCAGACCGCGCCCGAGGCGGACTTACCCATCTTGGCGCCGGACGAGGTGGTGAGCAGCGGCGTGGTCATGGCGAAGAGCTGCACGCCCTCCATGCGATGGCCGAGGTCGATGCCGTTGACGATGTTGCCCCACTGGTCCGAGCCGCCCATCTGCAGCCGGCAGCCGACGCGCTTGTACAGCTCGACGAAGTCGTAGGCCTGCAGGATCATGTAGTTGAATTCGAGGAAGGACAGCGACTGCTCGCGGTCGAGTCTCAGCTTCACGCTATCGAAGGCCAGCATGCGGTTGACGGAGAAATGCCGGCCGACATCGCGCAGGAAGTTGACGTAGTTGATCTGCATCAGCCAGTCGGCGTTGTTGACCATGACCGCGTCGCCCGGACCGCTGCCGAACTTCAGGTAAGGCACAAAATTGCGGCGGATGCCGACCAGATTGTCGTCGATGTCCTTAGGAGTGAGCAGCTTGCGCGCCTCGTCCTTGAAGGACGGGTCGCCGATCATCGAGGTCCCGCCGCCCATCAGCGCGATCGGCCGATGACCGGTCTGCTGCAGCCAATGCAGCATCATGATCTGGATCAGCGATCCCGCATGTAGGCTCTTGGCGGTGGCGTCGAAGCCGATATAAGCACTGATCGTTTCCTTGGCGAAAAGCTGGTCGAGGGCCGATTCATCCGAAATCTGGTGGATGAAGCCGCGCTCGCTCATGATGCGCAGGAAATCGGATTTGAAGGCGGACATTTGTTCTTCCTGGAGGTCGCCGGGCACTTGGCCATGCTGATATGAAGGCGCGCGTTTAGCATCCAAGCGCGATCAGCAAAAGTGGTTTCCGGTTTTGCGTCCGATCGCCCGCCAAACGAAAGACCGCGATCAGCAAAAGTGGTTTCCGGTTTTGCGTCCGATTCGGAGACGCCCACATATCCTTGCTTCGTCCCTTTTGCTGGCGTAATGAGGCGCCCGCGCAAGGCAATGCGTTCCATGCGCCGCGACGGGGCCATCCCGCAGTTTCAGATCGGACGAGCTCCCGCGATGAACAGGAACTACCTCTTCCTCTTTCTGTTCAGCATCGTCATGACTGTCAGCGGGCTGGCCAGCCTTCCGCCGGTCGACCGCGACGAATCCCGCTTCGTCCAGGCGACCAAGCAGATGGTCGAGACGGGCGACTATGTCGATATCCGCCTGCAGGATGTCACGCGCTACAAGAAGCCGATCGGCATCTACTGGCTGCAGTCGGCGGCGGTCGCATTGAGCGGCGAGGGGGCTGCGGCGCCCATCTGGATCTATCGCCTGGTCTCGATGCTGGGCATCGCGCTCGCGGTCGTCGGTATCGGCTGGACCGGGACAAAACTCTTCGGCGCCAATGCCGGGCTGGCCGCCGGCCTGATGATGGCGGCGATCTTCGCCACCGCCTTCGAGGGCCGCGACGCCAAGACCGATGCCATGCTGCTTGCCTGCTGCGTGATAGCGCAAGGCGCGCTGGCGCAGGTCTATTGGGCTTCGAAGCGCAACGAACCGGTTCCCGGGCATCTGCCGCGGATTTTCTGGATCGCGCAAGGCTTCGGCATCCTCATCAAGGGCCCGGTTTCGCCGCTACTGTCGCTGCTGACGGCCGCTGCGCTCTTTGCCTTCGACCGCGATTGGCGCTGGCTCCTGAAGATGAAGCTGGTGCGCGGCATCCTGATCGTGCTCGTGATCGTGCTGCCGTGGCTCATTCTCATCACCTGGAAGAGCGGCGGCGCCTTCTTCCAGGAGGCGGTCGGCAAGGACATGCTGAACAAGGTGGCGCAGGGCGAGGAATCGCACGGCCTGCCGCCCGGCTTCTACATGCTGACCTATTCGCTGTTCATGTGGCCCTTCGGGCTGATCGCGGTCGGCGCCGGGCTCCAGGCGATCAACCGTTTTTGGGACGATCCGCGCCTGCGCTTCTGCCTGGCCTGGTACGTCCCGTTCTGGTTGGTGTTCGAGGCGATCCCGACCAAGCTGCCGCATTATGTGATGCCTGCCTATCCGGGCATGGCGCTTTTGGTCGGCTGGCTGCTCACCTTGCCGGCTGACAAGGCCAACGCGCCGCTGAAGCGCTGGCAGACATGGCTGTGGTGGGCGACGGCTTTCGGCCTTGCCGTGGTGGCGATCGGCCTTGCCGTGGTCTGCGTCGGCGCGCCGCTTTATCTGACAAAGACCTTCTCCTGGTGGAGCATACCGGCCGCGATCGCCGCTCTGGTCACCGGCTATCTTGCTTTCCCCAGGCAGTTGCAGGTGCCGCTTCCGCGCATCGCCGCAATCGCCTTCGGCGCCGGCATCACCTTCAGCCTGCTGTTCGGCGTCATCGCGCCGTTGCTGAAACCGATCTGGCTCAGCCCCGCCGTCAAGGCCGCCGTCGACGCCAACCGGCTCTGCGACACCACGGTGCTCGCCTCGGCGAAATTCCAGGAGCCGAGCCTGGTCTTCCTGGTCGGCACCAAGACCGTGCTTACCGATGTCGAGGGGGTGGCGCGGCATCTGCTCGCCGATCCGCCCTGCGCGCTTGGGCTGGCGCCGATCAAGGACGAGCAGAAGCTTTCGGATGTGCTGACCGCCCAGGGCAAATCGGCGAAGCGGCTGACCGAGATCGACGGCATCAACTATTCGTCAGGAGACAAGCTTTCGCTCGGCCTTTACCGGGTGACTCCGTGATGAATAGCGTCGGGCATCGAATGTCCCTATAGACTTTGCGCCGAAGCCATGTCCGCCGCGCCACTTGCCCTTTACCGCCGCTCGCTCGGCAATTTCCGCGACACGATGTCGATCGTGAAGCGACGCTTTGTCGTGCGGCCGGCGCGCTATCCGCGAATTCTGTGGAGCGTCTGGCTTGTGGCCTGGATGCTGCTCACCGTGACGATCTTCCTGCGTCTCGACACCGGCGCGGGCGAGATGCGCGGCGAATGGTCACCCGGCTTCGTGCGCTTCACCGATTTCTTCACGCAGTTCGGCTTGGGCGGTTGGTATCTCATTCCGGCGGCGCTCTGCCTCGTCGCTGCCAATCTGACGGATTGGCGCGGCCTGTCCATGCGTGGGCGGCTGGTCGTCTACAACTGGACGTGTTTCGCGTTCCTGGTGCTCTGCGCCGTCGGCCTGTCCGGTCTGGCGGTCAACCTGTTGAAATACGGCATCGGCCGGGCCCGGCCGCTCTATTTCGACAGTTTCGGCGTCTTGTCGCTGCATCCTTTCTCCATGGACGCGCGCTTTGCCGGCTTTCCGTCCGGCCATGCCACGACGATGGGCGCGGTGTTCGGCATCCTGCTGCTGCTGTTCCCGCGGCGCTGGTATGTCGCGCTGGCGGTCACCGCCTGCATCGCCTCGACACGCGTCTTCGTCGGCGCGCACTATCCGAGCGACACGGTCGCGGGCTTCGGCCTCGGGTTGGCCTTTGCGGTGGTCTCGGGGCTGGTGTTTGCCCGGCTTGGCTTCATCTTCGGCCAGTCAGGCTCGAAGCTGCCCGTGCGCAAGCGGACATTCCGGCTGGGACCGTCCCGCGCGCCGAGAGGCAGAATTGCGGCGGCCGATCCGGTGGAGACCGGCGTCGACCGAACCCAGACCCCCTAAGACGCTTGGACTGGCGGCCTTAGCGGAGGCGCTTCGGCCTCGGATCTGCGAGCTCGCCGGCGAGGCGACGGTCGAGATAGTCGGCGCACTCCTGGATCAGCAGCTCGGAATCGTTGGCGAAGAAATGGTTCGCGCCGGGCAGCGTTTTCTGGGTGATAGTGATGCCCTTTTGCGTGTGCAGCTTGTCGACCAGGCCCTGTACGTCCTTCGGCGGGGCCACCTTGTCGGCATCGCCATGGATAATCAGGCCGGATGACGGGCAGGGCGCCAGGAAGGAGAAATCATAGGTGTTGGGCTGCGGCGCGACCGAGATGAAGCCCTCGATCTCAGGCCGGCGCATCAGAAGCTGCATGCCGATCCATGAGCCGAACGAATAGCCGGCGACCCAGCAGCTCTTGGAATCCGGATGCAGCGACTGCACCCAGTCGAGCGCCGCGGCCGCGTCCGACAATTCGCCGGTGCCGTGGTCGAACTCGCCCTGGCTGCGGCCGATGCCGCGGAAATTGAAGCGCAGCACGGTGAAATCGCGCTTCTGGAACATGTAGAAGAGGTCGTAGACGATCTTGTTGTTCATCGTGCCGCCGAATTGCGGGTGCGGGTGCAGCACGATGGCGATCGGGGCGCTCTTTTCCTTCGAGGGCTGATAACGTCCCTCCAGGCGACCAGCCGGACCGGCGAAAATGACCTCAGGCATAAAATACTCCACGTGGCATATGAATGCGCTAGCCCGGAACTCTTCGGCCCAACTCTCGTGCGGCCCCACACCTTCTGTGGCCTTGACGCCGGGCGAGCGTCTTCCTAGAAGCTAGTTTAGAATTGTTCAAAACTGGGAGGCCGAAACCCGATGGTCCGGCCGCCCGCGCCGCAAGCCGCGTAAATAGGACGGCTTGCCTTGCAATTTCAAGGAAATAACGCGCTATCCTCGCGGGATAGTTGGCGAAAGGACGAACTGAGCGAAAATGGCCGCAACCCGCGCCTATCTCGACTACAACGCCAGCGCGCCGCTCCTTGCGGAAGCGCGCGCGGCGATGGTCGCCGCGCTCGATGCCGCCAACCCCTCATCGGTCCACACCGAGGGCCGGGCCTCGCGCCGGCTGGTCGAAGACGCGCGCCGCGACGTGGCGCGGCTGGTCAACGCCAGGCCCGAACATGTCGTCTTCACCTCCGGCGCCACCGAAGCTGCTTCGACGCTGCTGGGGCCCGACTGGCAAATGGGACGCGGCGCCATCCGCATGAGCCATCTCTATGTCTCGGCGGCGGATCATCCCTGCATCCTGAATGGTGGGCGCTTCGCTGCGGCGCTGATGACGAGGATCGGCGTCGATCGCAACGGCATTGCCGATCTCGACGCGCTTGCCGCAGCGCTCGCCGCGCATGACAAGGCCGCCGGCCTGCCGCTGGTGGCGATCCACACCGCCAACAACGAGACCGGCGTCGTCCAGCCGATTGGGCGCATTGCCGAAATCGTCAAGGAAGCGGGCGGGGTGCTGGTCGTCGACGCCGTGCAGGCCGTTGGGCGGATTCCGATCGATATGTCAGGTCCTTATGCCGATTATCTGATCCTGTCCTCGCACAAGATCGGCGGTCCGAAAGGCATCGGCGCGATCGTCGCCGCGTCCGACCTGATGATGCCGCGCCCACTGATCAATGGCGGCGGCCAGGAAAAAGGGCACCGCGCCGGCACGGAAAACGTCGCCGGGATCGCAGGTTTCGGCGCCGCCGCGCGTGCCGCGCTGGCCGGTCTCGCCGAGATGGAGGCCATCGCGCGCCGGCGCGACGAGGTCGAAGCCATAGTGACCGAATTGGCGCCCGACGCGGAAATCTTTGGAGCAGCATCGCCAAGGCTTGCCAACACGACATTCTTCGCTATTCCCGGCATCAAGGCCGAGACGGCGCAGATCGCTTTCGATCTTGCCGGCGTCGCGCTGTCGGCGGGCTCGGCCTGCTCGTCGGGAAAGGTCGGACCGAGCCATGTGCTCAAGGCGATGGGCCATGGCGACAGCCTGGGCGCCTTGCGCGTCTCGATCGGGCGTGCGACCGCCGCCGAGGATATCGCGGCGTTCCGGGCGGCGCTGGCCGGCATCGTCGCGCGCCGGGCGGGCAAGGAAGAAGCCGCCTGACGCGGCAAAGCATCGGAACGAGAAACGCCTTGCGGTTTCCGGATTTCCGCTGCTCGAAAACGAATTCAGGCTTTAGGGCCTGGTAGAGCCGTGCGTTTTGTCCTGGCCGGGTGAATTTCCGGCGGACACGCACTATATGGAGCCTACTCCGCCGCGAGTCCCTCCCTGGGGCGCGATTTCGGCGGTGCCATAGTTTGAAAACTGCCGGGCCTTGACCCCGGCGTGGATGGAGAACGCTTATGCCTGCTGTGCAGGAGACGATCGATCGGGTTCGAAAGATCGACGTCGACCAGTATAAATACGGATTCCAGACAGAGATCGAGATGGACAAGGCCCCCAAGGGCCTGAGCGAAGATATCATCCGTCTGATCTCCGAGAAGAAGGGCGAGCCGGACTGGATGCTGGAATGGCGTCTGGGAGCCTATCGCCGCTGGCTGACGCTGGAAGAGCCGACCTGGGCGCGCGTCCACTATCCGAAGATCAACTTCCAGGACATCCACTACTATGCCGCGCCGAAGAGCACGCCGGGGCCGAAATCGCTGAGCGAAGTCGACCCTGAACTGCTCAAGGTCTACGAGAAGCTCGGCATCCCGCTCAAGGAGCAGGAGATCCTCGCCGGCGTGCAGAAGCCCGCCGTCACGGACGAGGACGAGATCGGCGACAACGTCTACAAGTCCGGCCGAGTCGCGGTCGACGCCGTGTTCGATTCCGTTTCGGTGGTCACCACCTTCAAGAAGGAACTGGCGCAGGCGGGCGTCATCTTTTGCTCGATCTCGGAAGCGATCCGCGAGCATCCGGAGCTGGTGAAGAAATATCTCGGCTCGGTCGTGCCGACCTCGGACAATTTCTACGCGACGCTTAATTCCGCGGTGTTCACCGACGGCTCGTTCGTCTTCGTGCCCAAGGGCGTTCGCTGCCCGATGGAACTATCGACCTATTTCCGCATCAACGAGAAGAACACTGGCCAGTTCGAGCGCACGCTGATCATCGCCGAGGAGGGGGCCTATGTCTCCTATCTCGAAGGCTGCACGGCGCCGCAGCGCGACGAGAACCAGCTGCATGCCGCGGTGGTCGAGCTGATCGCGCTCGACGATGCCGAGATCAAGTACTCGACGGTGCAGAACTGGTATCCCGGCGATGCCGAGGGCAAGGGCGGCATCTACAATTTCGTCACCAAGCGCGGCGACTGCCGCGGCGACCGCTCGAAGATCTCGTGGACACAGGTCGAGACCGGTTCGGCGATCACCTGGAAATATCCGAGCTGCATCCTGCGCGGCGACGATTCCAGCGGCGAATTCTATTCGATCGCGGTGTCGAACGGTTATCAGCAGGTCGACAGCGGCACCAAGATGATCCATCTCGGCAAGAACACGTCGAGCCGCATCATCTCCAAGGGTATCGCCGCCGGCTTCTCGCAGAACACCTATCGCGGCCAGGTTTCGGCGCATCGCAAGGCGGCCAACGCGCGCAACTTCACCAATTGCGATTCGCTGCTGATCGGCGACCAGTGCGGCGCGCACACCGTGCCTTACATGGAGGCCAAGAACGCGACGGCGAAGTTCGAGCACGAAGCGACGACCTCGAAGATCTCCGAGGACCAGAAGTTCTACGTCATGCAGCGCGGCATCCCCGAAGAGGAAGCAATCGCACTGATCGTCAACGGCTTCGTCAAGGACGTCATCCAGCAGCTGCCGATGGAGTTCGCCGTCGAGGCGCAGAAGCTGATCGGCATCTCGCTTGAGGGTTCGGTCGGCTGACCGCAAAAGACATTCAGGAAGAAATTATGCTTGAGATCAAGAATTTGCACGCCCGCATCGTCGATGACGGCACCGAGATCATCCGCGGGCTGAACCTGACGGTGAAAGCCGGCGAGGTCGCCGCCATCATGGGGCCGAACGGCTCGGGCAAGTCGACGCTGTCCTATATCCTCGCCGGCCGCGAGGACTATGAGGTGACGGAGGGCGACATCCTCTATAACGGCCAGTCGATCCTCGAAATGGATCCGGCCGAGCGCGCCACCGCCGGCATCTTCCTCGCCTTCCAGTACCCGATGGAGATACCGGGCGTCGCCACCATGGAATTCCTGAAAGTGGCGATGAACGAGCAGCGCAAGGCGCGCGGCGAGGAGCCGCTGAAGGTTCCGGAATTCCTGAAGCGGGTGAAGGAGGCTGCCGCCTCGCTCAGCATGGACATGAACATGCTGAAGCGGCCGCTCAATGTCGGCTTCTCGGGCGGCGAGAAGAAGCGCGCCGAGATCCTGCAGATGAAGCTCTTGGAGCCAAAACTCTGCGTGCTCGACGAAACCGATTCCGGCCTCGACATCGACGCGCTGAAGATCGTCTCGGACGGCGTCAACGCGCTGCGCTCGCCGGACCGCGCCATCGTCGTCATCACCCACTACCAGCGCCTGCTCGAGCATATCGTGCCTGATACGGTGCACGTGCTCTACAGGGGCCAGGTGATCAAGTCGGGCGACAAGTCGCTGGCGCTCGACCTCGAGGCCAACGGCTATGCCGGCGTGATCGGGCAAGCCGCGTGAGATGGGAGCAGTCGAGGCGAAAGTCATGAACATGCACGCACAGCCCCAGCGGACATTGGCCGAGACGGCGCTGATCGATGCCTTCGGCGAGCGGCTGTCGCTGCTGCCTGGCGACCGCGCGGTGATGGTCAAGCGCGACGATGCGATCGAGGCGATCAAGCACGGCCTGCCGACGCGCCGCGTCGAATCCTGGCACTACACGGATCTGCGCCGGCTGCTGACCAAGGTTCCGGCTTTCGAGGCCGGCGCCGTCACAAAGGCGCTTGCGCCGATCCTTGAAGGGTCGGCGGTCCTGCCGGTGCTGAACGGCCTCTCGCAGACGAAACTGCCGGAGATCGACGGCGTCGCCGTGCAGCGCCTGTCGGAGAAGCTGACCGACGGCAGCGTCGCGCCTGGACTCGATCCCTATGGCAGTGACGACGCGATCGGCGCGCTGAACACGGCTTTCGTCGCCGACGGCTATTTCGTCGACATCGCCGACGGCGCCGAGCTGGAAAAGCCGATCGAATTGCAGAACCTGCAGGCCGGCGGCCAGTCGCATGTGCGGCTCTTGGCGCGTGTCGGGGCCGGCGCGAAGGCAGTCATCGTCGAGCGCCAGGCAGGCGAAGGCGACGAGGCGCTCGCCTCTTCGGTCAGCCAGCTCGTGGTTGGCGACCGCGCGGAAGTGACCTGGCTGATCGTGCAGGAGCAGCCGGAGACGGCCACGCATCTCGCGCAGTTCAAGGCGCATATCGGCAAGGACGCGAAGCTGACGCTGTTCGTGATGAACGCCGGCGGCAAGCTGGTGCGCCAGGAGGTCGTGGTCAGGACGACGGGCGAGGGCGCCGATTTCAAGCTGCGCGGCATCAATCTTCTGGCCGGCGACACGCACACCGACACCACCATGGTACTCGACCATGCCGTGCCGCACACAACGTCGACCGAAGTGATCCGCAATGTGGTGACCGGCAAGGCGCGGGGCGTCTTCCAGGGCCGCATCAACGTGCATCAATACGCGCAGAAAACCAACGCCAAAATGGCCTGCAACACGCTGCTTCTGTCCGATGACGGCGAGTTCTCGACCAAGCCTGAGCTGGAGATCTTCGCCGACGACGTCGTCTGCGGCCATGGCGCCACCGTAACCGAGATCGACCACGACCATCTGTTTTACCTGATGGCGCGCGGCATCGACGAGAAGTCGGCGCGGGGTCTTCTGGTGAAGGCGTTCGTCGCGGAAGTGATCGAGGAACTGGACGACGAGGCGCTGGTCGAAGCGCTCGAAGCGCGGCTCGACGGCTGGTTTTCGACGCACGGATAAGCGCCTTTCCTTCTCCCCTTGTGGGAGAAGGTGGCCGAGCGAAGCTCGGACGGATGAGGGGTGTTGGAAGGATCGCGGCCTTGGCCGGCAAGGACTTCGAAATGGACCAGAAGATCGAAACCACCCCCTACGACGTCGAGGCGATCCGCCGCGACTTCCCGATCCTGTCGCGCCAGGTCTATGGCAAGCCGCTGGTCTATCTCGACAATGGCGCCTCGGCGCAGAAGCCGCAGGTGGTGCTCGACACCATCCAGCACGCTTATTCCCAGGAATACGCCAACGTGCATCGCGGCCTGCATTTCCTGTCGAATGCGGCGACGGACGCCTATGAGAACGCCCGGAAGTCGGTGCAGCGGTTTTTGAACGCGCCGAGCACCGACAATATCGTCTTCACCTCTAATACCACCTCGGCGATCAACACCGTCGCCTATGGCTGGGGCATGCCGCGGATCGGCGAGGGCGACGAGATCGTGCTGTCGATCATGGAGCACCATTCCAACATCGTGCCGTGGCATTTCATCCGCGAGCGGCAGGGCGCCAAGCTCGTCTGGGTGCCGGTCGACGATCTCGGTGCCTTCCACATCGAGGAATTCGAAAAGCGCCTGACCGACCGCACCAAGCTGGTCGCCATCACCCAGATGTCCAATGCGCTGGGCACGGTGACGCCGATCAAGGAGATCGTGCGCATCGCGCATTCGCGTGGAATTCCCGTGCTCGTCGACGGCAGCCAGAGCGCCGTGCACATGCCGATCGACGTGCAGGATCTCGACTGCGATTTCTTCGTCTTCACCGGCCACAAGGTCTACGGTCCGTCGGGCATCGGCGTGCTCTACGGCAAGAAGAACAGGCTGGAAGAGATGCGCCCCTTCATGGGCGGCGGCGAAATGATCGAGGAGGTGACGGAGGACATCGTCACCTACAACGAGCCGCCACACCGCTTCGAGGCCGGCACGCCGCCGATCGTGCAGGCAATCGGCCTGGGCGCCGCGCTCGACTATATGGAGAAGATCGGCCGCGAGCGCATCGCCGCGCACGAGGCGGACCTCAAGGCATACGCGCATGAGCGGCTGCGGGCGATCAACTCGCTGCGCATCTTCGGCGACGCGCCCGGCAAGGGCGCCATCATCTCGTTCGAATTGCAGGGTATCCATGCGCATGACGTGTCGATGGTGATCGATCGGCAAGGTGTTGCCGTCCGCGCGGGCACGCATTGCGCCCAGCCGCTGTTGAAACGCTTCGGCGTCACCTCCACATGCAGGGCATCGTTCGGCATGTATAATACAAGGGCCGAAGTCGACGCTTTGGCCGAGGCGCTGGAAAAGGCGCGAAAGTTCTTCGGGTGACGATGATGGACGACGTGAGCACCACCGCAGAAAAAGCGCCGGAAACGGTAGCGAACGGTATCGTCACGGCCTCGGCGATCCCCGCCGACGAGCTGGCGCGGCTGACCGACGACATCGTTTCGGCGCTGAAGACCGTCTACGACCCGGAAATCCCGGCTGACATCTACGAGCTCGGCCTGGTCTACAAGATCGATATCGAGGACGACCGTTCGGTCAAGATCGACATGACGCTGACCGCGCCGGGCTGCCCGGTGGCCGGCGAGATGCCGGGCTGGGTCGAGAACGCCGTCGGCGCCGTGGAAGGCGTTTCCGGCGTCGAGGTCAGCATGGTGTTCGATCCGCCATGGACGCCCGATCGCATGTCGGAAGAGGCGCAGGTCGCGGTCGGGTGGTATTGAGGCCTATACCCTTGCGCCAGTTGTAAAACTTCACCATTTTAGGTGAGAATCATTCGGCAGGCCTTGAACCTGCATGGAATGGAGTAGGAAAGACATGGGACGCTTCGCCGTCATCACGATGACCGAAAAGGCCGCCGACCGGGTGCGCGAGATCGTCGCCACGCGCGAAGGTGCGCATGGTATCCGGCTCGGCATCAAGAAGGGCGGTTGCGCCGGCATGGAGTATACGGTTGACCTGGTGACCGAGCCGAATCCCAAGGACGACCATATCGAGCGTGACGGCGCGCATGTCTATGTCGCGCCTGAAGCCGCGCTCTTTCTGTTCGGCACCGAGATGGATTTCGAGCAGACGACGTTGCGTACCGGCTTCACCTTCAAGAATCCGAACCAGAGCTCAGCCTGCGGCTGCGGCGAATCCGTCGAGCTGAAGCCTGCCGATCTTAAGGCGCTTGCCGAGGCACGCGCCTCAGCCTGATCAGGCGCCAACGCTCCCCCTCAGTCGGGCAGCGCAGCGATGACGACAAGCTCGACAACAAGATCCGGCTGCGCCAGGGCGGCCACCCCGATTACCTCTGATGGCGGCGGATTGTTGTAGCTACAGTGCTTCGGGCAATGTTCGGCGAAGAATTCGTCCAACACATCCAGACGGAAATTGGGTGAACTGAGAACGCCGCCGGACGGAAAAGGCCCTTTGACGTAGAACGTCACCTTGACCAGATGGTCGAGCGAGCTGCCAAGTTCCTCCAGATCCTCCTTGATGTTGGCCAGGATTTCGCGCCACTGCGCTGCCGCGTCGCCGACAGCGCCGCCCTGGTGTTTCGAGGGATCGTAGTCGTCGACGGTGGCGGTGTTGCCGGACAGGAAAACATATCCCTTCGCATCCGAGACGACCGTGCCCTTGCCCCAAGGCATCAAACGATCGCCTTTGAATTTCTTGTGCGTCGTGAGCTTCATTTCGGTCTCCTGTCGCCAGATGGTCGTCTTGATGCAATTCCGGGCGGAAAACCGCTGCGCAGTGTTGCCGGAATTGCCTAATCAACCCACATTCCAGTCCGCTTGTGCCAGTCGGCGATCGATTCCTCTGGATAGACGTCGAACACCTTGTCTTGTCTGCCGACGACCGGCTCGACCCAGTTCGCCTTGTATTTCAGCATCAGATGCACCTTTTCCGGTGGTGTCGGCAGGTCGGTGTCGATCGCCGAGGCAAACGGATGCACAAGCTCCGGCCAGGTCGGATCATAGAGCCAGAGTGCCGCGCCGCATTTCCGGCAGAAATTGCGCTCGCCGGTCGAGACCTCGCAATGCGGGTGCTCGTCATCCTCGATTTCGGCACGGTAGACGCCGAGGCTGCGCTTGCCCGTTACGTTCATCGTCTCGTACTCGGCGCCGAGATTGATGGCGAACCCGCCGCCGCCCTGCTGCTTACGGCAGATCGAGCAGTAGCAGAGCATGAAGGGCACTGGCGTGTGGCTCTCCACCTCGAAGCGGACGGCGCCGCAGCGGCAGGAGCCTTTGAGCAGGACAGGCATGGCGGGAACTCCGTTTCCAGGTTTCAACCTGTCAGCATGCTTTTGGTTGCGGCGATGACAAGGCCGGTGACGGATGAGATGATCGCGGCATGGATAATGCGCGCCTTGAAGAATTGTTCGAAAGCCTTGGGCCGATCGGCATCCGAAAAATGTTCGGTGGCAAGGGCATCTATTGCGACGGCGTCATTGTCGCGGTCGTCGTGCGTGGCGAGCTGATGCTCAAGGCGGATGAGGAAACCATTCCCGATTTCGAGGCCGCGGGCTGCCGCCAGTGGACCTATACCGGCTCGCGCCACGGCAAGGAGGTGGCGATGCCCTATTGGAGCGTGCCCGACGACGCCTTCGACGATCCCGATGAAATGGCAGTGTGGGCGCGGCGGGCTTATGAAGCGGGGAGGCGGGCGGGGAAGTGAAGTTAGAAATGCTGGCGGGACAGCACCCCCCTCTGTCCTGCC
>NZ_JAIUHR010000021.1 GCF_020165195.1 Mesorhizobium sp. CA14
GGTGACTTTGAACAATCACCAGCCTGCCATGACCGCCCTCTCTCAGCGAATTTGCAGAACTCTCAGCACACTACCAAAGGCGCAAGCGGTACCGAGAGCGACGCCAATCGGCGCATTTGCCGGTCCGAGAGGCGAACAAGGACGGACGAATTCACTCAAGCCAAGGGGATTCCGCCTTGCGGGCCTGGTATTTGTCTGACATAATTTACCATGTTCTAATGTTGCGGTGAGTAATTGGGGCTCTGAGATGGCGAAGGAATCTTCGAGTGCCGCTTCTTCGGCAAATAAAGCGGATGCAAGTCTGATAGGTAATGCAGAGGGAAACGGGCTGAACTTTATGGCCCCTCAAGGGCGCGAGGGCGGGCCTGGCGGTGACGCTCCAGGTGTCGACAAGATACGCGATCTTTTGTTCGGCAACCAGATGCAGGACTATGATCGCCGCTTCTCCAAGCTTGAGGAACGGTTCCTGCAGCGATTCAAGGATGTCGAATCCGAAACCAAGCGCAATCTTGAAACCTACGAGTCGAATGCCAAGAAGCAGGTCGACTCGCTGGCGGCGCAGTTGCGCAACGAAAAGGATGCGCGCGCCGAGGCCGACAAGGAGATCGACCGCAATCTTCGCGATCAAAACCAGGCGCTCGAAAAGCAGGTGCGCGCCTTGTCTGATCAATTGAGCGAGCTCGAGCGCGAATTCGCGGATCGCATGAGCAGAAGCGACCATTTGCTGCGCGAGGAAATCAAGCAGAAGAACGAAAGCGCTCAAATGCTGATGGAGAAGATCTTTTCCGATCTCAGCAACGTCAAGACTGACCGGAATCTTCTGGCCGGCCTGTTCGTCGAGGTCGCGAAATGTCTCAACCAGGATCCCGTCGGCAGCAAGGGCAATTCGGAGCGTGGCTGGAAAGTGAGTTGATCGGAACTTGACGTCGAGCGTCGAACCAATCAGCCTATCTCAAAGACAAGCTTCGAACGATACCGGTATTGATCGCGAGGCTTTGGCCCGCCTTTTGGTGGAAATTGCCCGGAACGTCGATCCGGACAACCGTGCCCTCTACGAAGGCGTTCCGGCCGCCGATCATCGGCTGGAAAAGCTCCGCCAGTTGCTGGTTGGCGGCGAAATCTCGGAGCTGTCACGGGTTACGCACCTGCTCGACGAACCCGAGCAGCTTGCCACAGCAGTGGGCAACGTTCTGCCCGAAGCAACTGCGCGCGCGTCCCATGCGCAACTCGGCGAGGCCCTTGCTCCGGCTGTCGAGAGGGCCGCGCAGCGGTCCATCCAAAAGAACCCGAACACGCTGACGGATATATTGTATCCGGTGTTTCTGCCCGCCATTCGCAAGTCGATCGGCGAAAAGATTGACCAGACTTTCCAGTCGTTGAATGAGTCTCTGAGGCATATATTCACATGGCATGGGTTGAAGTGGAGGTTTGAAGCCTGGCGAACGGGGACAAGCTTCTCGGCAGTTGTTCTCAAGCATTCTCTTATCTATCGCGTGGAACATGTCTTTCTCATCAGCCGCGCTTCCGGGCTCCTGATTGCACATGTAACTTCCCAAGACGCAACCAGCGAAGACCCTCAACTGATTTCCTCGATGCTGAGCGCGATCCAGGATTTTGTGAAGGACTCTTTCAAAGAGAAGGAAAACAGCGGTCTCGACACCATCCGGTTCGGGGAACTTCGCCTCTGGTCGGAAGTCGGACAGTTCGCGACACTGGTTGCGGTGATCCGGGGAAATCCTCCGGAGGAACTGCATGAAGTCATCCGCGATGTACTGCTTCGCATCCATCAAGAATCCTCGCGAGCCCTGGAGCGGTTCGACGGCGACAGTTCGCAGCTGCCCGGCGTGGAGACGCAGTTGCAGACCTGCGTCGAACTGCAGCACAGGGATTCGAAAGAGGGATTTCCCTGGCTGGTGCTGACGGCGGTCCTGCTGGTTTTGATCGTGGCGGGCGGCTGGTCCTTTCTGTCCTGGCAATCCGCACACCGCTGGCAGACCTACCTGTCGCGGCTGGCGGCCCAGCCAGGCATCGTCATTTCGGACCAAAAAATCCGTGGCGGCGACTTCTATGTCGCCGGCCTGAGAGACCCGCTCGCCGCGGACCCGCGGTCGCTGCTGCCTGGAACGGAGGTCGATCCCACCCGCGTTCATTCAAACTGGCAGCTCTATCAGAGCCTCGAGCCGGAATTCGTGCTGAAGCGGCTGTCGGCGTCGCTGGCGCCACCGGATTCGGTACGACTCTCGGTCGTCGATGGTCGCATCGTCGCCGAGGGCGAGGCGACCACCACGTGGATCGAGCGGGCGCGGGCCGCTGCCCAGCAGCTTTCGGCAGGCGGCCCGGTCTTCGACATTTCCGGGGTCCGCGATGTGAGCGCCGAGGAGCGCTGGCAGGCCTATGTGTCGCAACTGGAGACCCAGCCTGGCATCATCGTCGCCGATCACAATGTACGCGACGGCCAATTCTACATTACAGGTCTGAGAGACCCGCTTGCCGCCGACCCAAGGTCGCTGTTGGCCGGAACGCAGGTCGATCCCGCGCGTGTTCATGCAAGCTGGCAATTCTACCAGAGCCTTGAGCCGCAGTTCGTGCTCAAACGGCTGACGGCCTCGCTTGCTCCGCCGGATTCGGTGCGGCTTTCAGTCGTCAATGATCGCATCGTTGCCGCGGGCGAGGCCACCACCGCGTGGATCAACCGGGCGCGCGCGGCCGCCCAGCAGCTTTCAGCCGGCGGCCCGGTCTTCGACATTTCCGGGGTCCGTGATGTGAGCCCCGAGGAGCGCTGGCAGGCCTATGTGTCGCGCCTGGAGGCGCAGCCCGGCATCGTCGTCGCCCAACAGAATGTGCGCGATGGCCAATTCTATATTGCCGGCCTGAGAGACCCGCTTGCCGTCGACCCGCAGTCGCTGCTGTCCGGGACGCAGGTCGATCCCGCGCGCGTTCATGCCAGTTGGCAACTCTATCAGAGCCTTGAGCCGCAGTTCGTCTTGAAGCGGCTAGCGGCATCGCTTTATCCGATGGATAAGGTGCGACTTTCAATCGTCGAAGGTCGCATTGTTGCCGAGGGTGAGGCTCCCGACACTTGGATAGATCGGGCGCGCGTAGCCGCAAGACAGCTTTCAGAAGGCGGGCCGGAGTTCGACATCTCCAAGGTTCGTGATGTGAGCCCCGATGCACGCGCGGCGGAGCATTGGCAGTATTATGTGTCGCGACTTGAGGCCGAACCGGGAATCATCGTCGCTCAGCAATCGGCGAGGGGCGGAGATTTCTACATTTCCGGTCTGAGAGATCCTCTTGCCGTCGACCCAAAAGCTCTGCTGTCCGGAACACAGGTCGATCCCGCTCGCGTTCATTCACAGTGGCAATTCTATCAGAGCCTTGATCCGAAGTTCGTGGTGAAGCGGCTGACGGCGTCGCTGTCCCCGCCGAAATCGGTTCTGCTTTCGATCGTCCAGGGTCGCATCATCGTTGTGGGCGAGGCACCTGCCGGCTGGATCAGCCGGGCGCGGGCCGCCGCCGACCAACTTTCGGCGGACGGAGTGGTTCTGGATGTCTCGCAGCTGAGCGAGCTAAACCTTGCAGAGCTCAATCAGTTGAGAGAGGCCATCCAGACGACCGATATTTTCTTCTCTTCCGGTAGAGTTGTCCCGGGACCGGAGCAGACGCCGGTGCTCGACAGACTGGCCGATCAGCTGAAGGAATTCGCAGAAAATGCCCACAAGGCAGGCGTGACGGCGCGGTTCATGTTGACCGGCCATTCGGACACAACGGGTCGCGAGACGGCCAACGCGTCGATCAGCGCTGCCCGCGCCGAGACAGTTCGCGCGCTTCTCAACAAGCGCGGCGTCGCTCCGGAACTCCTGCAGGTTCGGGGCGCCGGCACCTTCGAGCCGGCGGTGCCCGAAAATGAAAATAGCCGAACTGGGAACTCCACCAATCGCCGCGTTTCGGTTACGGTGAACCTGGAGTAGCGCGGAGCCCAGGATGCTGCAAAAAAAGATCTGCATGTTGGGCGGGTTCGCCGTCGGCAAGACGAGCCTGGTGCGCAGGTTTGTCCAAAGCATCTTCTCGGAAAACTACCTGACCACGGTCGGCGTCAAGATCGACAAGAAAAGCGTCGTGTTTCCGGACAAGACAGTGGACCTGATCTTGTGGGATCTTGCCGGCGAAGACGATATCGGCTCGTTCCGCGTCAGCTATGTGCGAGGCGCGACCGGGCTTGTGCTGGTCGTCGATGGAACCCGGCCCGCTACTCTTGCGGTGGCGCTCACGCTGCGCGAACGGTGCGAGGCCGAATTCGGCGCCATGCCGTTCATATTGCTGTTCAACAAATCCGATCTGACCGATCGGTGGGCGATATCGGAGGGCGAGATCGACGAACTCAAGCAACGTGGATGGCAGATCTATCTGACGAGCGCGCTTTCGGGCGAACATGTCGACGATGCGTTTCGTCAGCTTGCTTCGATGGTCGCCAACTAGACCATGTCCAGTTTGCCGAAAGAAGTTAGAAGCTGGATATACGACTTCTTCTCGAATGAGCGCTTCGCAGCGTATCTCATGATCGATACCCGGCAATGCATAGAAGCCAAGGGCGGCAATCTCGACTTTTACGGGCTCTCGTCGCTTCGCATCGGCGAGCCCGTTGCCCAGCAGCTTGAATTCATGGAAGGGCTGCTGCCTTGCCCCGAGCTTCCGTTCCATATGCCCATGATGGAACTGCCCGGCGGGCATGTGGTGGACCTTCACTTCTTTGGCGATGGCGACTCGGTGTGGCTGGTCTTTCTCGACGCCACGCCCGAACGCGACCACCAGCAGCGGCTTCAGCAGAAGGCATACGAAATGACGCTTCTGCAGGAGAGGGAACGTCAACTCAATGCGAAGCTGCAATCGACGAACGAGGCATTGAGGCAAAGCCAGGAGGGTTTGTCGCGCGAGTACCGGCGCGCCGAATCCCTGCTCCTTAACATTCTTCCGGCCTCGATCGCGGAGCGGCTGAAGGCGGACGAGCAAATTGCCGACAACCACGCGGAGGTCAGTGTGCTTTTTGCCGACATCGTCGGTTTTACGGAAAGAGCGCGGAGCGTCGGAGCCACGACGACGCTCGCTATCTTGAATTACTTCTTCAGGGCTGCGGATCTGCTCTCGGAACAGCATGGCTGCGAAAAGATCAAGACCATCGGCGATTGCGTCATGGCGGTCGCTGGCCTGCCCGTCGCGCGACCAGATCACGCGCACGCCCTTGCACATTATGCGCTCGAGCTGCGGGAGTCGGCTAGGTGCGAGCGCTTCGCAGGAGAACCGCTAAGCCTTAGAATTGGAATTCACTCAGGGCCAATCGTCGCGGGCGTGATCGGCAAAAGGCGGTTCGTTTATGACCTGTGGGGCGACACCGTCAATCTCGCCGCGCGCATTCAAAAGGCCGCAGAGCCCGACGAAATCCGTATTTCAGATGCAACCCACGAATTGCTCGGACCGGATTTTGCCTGCGACCCGCTCGGGGAAACGGAATTGCGTGGCACGGGTCGTGTGCGGATGTGGCGGCTCCGCGGCTGATTTGCCGTGCTGCGAGGGCGCAATCCAAATCAACTGGTCAGCAGTCGGACGCCACAAGCTCCTGTCCTAAACCGTGTTTCCTGGAATTGCTTCAGGCAGTGCCAACAGGGTCGGCACGCAATCGCTTCTATCCCCGCATAATGCGATAGACGGTAGCATTACCCTCCACGCCTCGAAGCGGCGCGTCAAAGGCCACGACACGATGGCCGGCGAGCAGGTCGCTGACCCCCGGCGCGGAATGGAGCGCCTCGGAAATGCAGACTTGTCCGGCTTGCGCCAAGGATTGCACGCGCGCGGCCACATTCACGGTCTGGCCGAAATAGTCGAGGTTTTCGTTCAGCGTCACGGCGATCGACGGTCCACAGTGGGCACCGATTTTAAGGATGATCCCCGGCCCGTCATGGTCGCTGTTGAAACGATCGATTTCTTCAAAGATGTGGAGTGCTGCCGAAATCGCATCCGACGGCTGCGAAAACGCAGCCATCACCGCATCTCCAATCGTCTTGACCACCGCTCCGGAATGTAGCTGAACCGCCGCGTTGACCAGAGCAAAATGCTCGCGGACCAATGCATAGGCGTTGAGGTCACCCAGGCGCTCATACATGGCGGTCGAGCCCTTGAGGTCGGTGAACAGGAAGGTGATCTGCCGGATGCCGAGCCCCTCCTTCTCGTCGACACGTTCGGACCGGAAGAGCTGGCGGAAGGTTTGCCGAGCAAGCAGCGCTCCGCCGGAGACATAAGGGTCGAAATCGAGCGCCGGCTTGGTGGTAAGCGCGACCAGCTCGGGCGGCCAGTTGATGGCAAGCAATGAACCTCGCACCGGCCCCCTGTTCGCCACCTCAATGACAATCGGACCAGGCGGCACGGCGGGCAACGCCGGCAAGAAGCGTTTGCCGTCATAATCGACCTTCAGAAGCGTCGGCGCCAACGCCGGATCGCCTGATATCGGCACAGCGAATGCGGCTTGCGTCTGCACGTTGACGCCCGCAAGAGCGCCCGGTCCCAGCTCGGCGCGTAGCACTGTGGTGGTCCCGGGCGGCAGGAACGTCATGCCCCGAACGAAGCCGCGCAGAACGTCAACAAAGCGAACGTCTTGCCCGGGCAATCGCCCGTCATGTCCGAAGTGCAGCTTCCAGTGAAAATCCTCGACAGGCAGCATCTCGGGATCATGGTGCGGCAGGCGCCGCAGCTTCGGCGATATCGAGAAGGTGACCTCGATGAAATCGTCGAGGTCGGTGTCGCCCGACACATCGCACAGGCCACAGACGTAGTGGGTCTTCAGCGTGCGCAGGGCGCCGAAACTGTCGAGCACCATCCCGGACTGGGGACAGAGCACATCCCAGCTCATGTCGAATAGTCCACAGCGGGCCGCGTGAAGGAAGAGGTCGATTGCTTCAGGCTCGGCGATTGCGCGGTCGCGAGCAAAGGCCAGCGGATTGACACGATAGAGCGCGTGGTCGTCGGCGCTCCTGATCAGCGTCTCGAATTTCGAGATGACGCGCGGGCTCCAGGCGCGCGCCTGCTCCACCTTGGTCATTTTGCTTTCGAGTAGACGATCGTTGATTACCGTCACGCCCGATCCTCAACCTTGCCTCGCGACAGCCTACTAAAAAACCAGCGCGATGCGAATGGATTGAATCCCTTAGATGCACGACAGTCGGCCTGGATCAGGATGACGTTTCTTCGAAGCCTGATCTAATTCCTGGTGGAGCATCATTTTTTCCGAAAGCCGGTCCCCACTTTTCGGAGGAGGTTGAAAATAAAAGTACCCCTGCCGCGCGGGCGCCGCGCCGCGCTGTGGACGACAGGTGTCACAGCTTTCCTATTCCGTTGTGCCGGCTTTTTTCCTACGCCGGTTGGTGTGCGACTGCGCGACGGCCAGTTTCAACTCGGGTGTGATCTCCACCACAGGCGCATTCTCTGCCCCATGTGGGCTCTGCAGCCCCTCGACGTGAACGGTCGGAAATGGGAGTTCGATGCCCTGCTCCTTGAAGGCCTGGCGGACGCGTAAAAAGAATTTCCCTTTCATAGCGAAGGCACCTCCCGGTCTGGTTGTGACCTTGACCCTCAATACGATGCCGTACTCACCGAACTCCTGTACGCCCTGCATCTTGATCGGCTCGATCACCCAGTTTTTGAATTCTGGATCTTCCGCCAGCTCCAGGCCTATCCGCTTGATCAGCTTGCGAGCGAACTCGATGTCGGTGTCATAGCCGACGGTGATGTTGAATTTGTCGGTAACCCAGTCGCGGCTCTGGTTCTGCACGGCTCCAAGTTCACCGAACGGTATCGTAAACAGCGGGCCACGATGGTGGCGCAGCTTTACGGAGCGCAACGAAAAGCTCTCCACCGTACCCCTGTAGCTGCCCGATGAAATGTATTCGCCGACACGAAATGCATCGTCGAGCAGATAGAACACGCCCGAGATCACGTCCTTGACCAGGGTTTGCGCGCCAAATCCAACAGCGACGCCGACGACGCCGGCGCCGGCAATCAGCGGACCGATCTGAATACCCACGGAGGCGAGCATCATCAGCACCGCCATCACGACGATCACCGCGAGCAGAATGTTTTGGATGATCGGCAAGAGCGTGTGCAGCCGCGCCTGCTGCGGATCGACGACCGGCATCTCCTCGTCGCTGATCACCGCGTGCCGGGTTTCGATGCCCAGCTTTCTCTCGATCAAGGCTTTGATGATCGACCAGCCGAAATCGGCGGCAAGCGCAATGACCACGACATTGATCAAGCCACGCAATATGAGCGTGGTCGTCGTATTGCTTTCTTGCATGGACTGCATGTCCAGACCCCAGACACGCGCGAGAACGTAAGCCGCCGCCAGGATCAAGATCATCCGAATTCCGCGATCGATCACTGCGATCGTCACCGCGGGGATCGTCGGCCGGCCAGCCTCTTCGGAACCTGGCCGCAGGACGAAATTAACCCCGCGCTGCGTCAGCACGATTGTAAAAGGCAGGACGAATGCGGCCAAGGTAAACCAGAACCACGTATACAGGCCGGCGATGCGCTCCAGGAACAGAGCGACGAAATAGACAGTCAACAACCATGTCGTTGCTGTGCGACTATGCCCATCGTTCCGCTGTGTTCTTGGCCGACGCCAAACCGCGAGCAGAAAGAGCAACAGCAGTACGAAATCGGCGCCCAACGAAAGAACCACCATTCCGTCCCGATCGATGCCGAGACCAGGCAGGAGATTGAACGCCGCGGCGAAGAAGGCGAAGACGCCGACGATCCGGGATAGCCAATAGGACCAATGGTCAGCCGCTTCGTTGGTCACCGGCAATGCACGAACCTCAACGGCATTCTCGACCTTCATGAAGGATGGGACCAGCATGGCTATGACGTATGTGCGAACACCCCATGTAACGACTGCCGCTATCAGAAATGTCAGCACGATCTCGCGGATAAGCATTGGCCAGTCGAACAACATGAACGCGCCGGCGCTGCCCAATGCGAACGAGACGATCAGCAAGCTGGAATAAAGCGTGCGACCGCCAATCTTCTTGGCTCGTCCGAGGGGCGTATCCTTCGATTGCGCGATAATCCAAAGACGAAATGGACGGGTGAGCTTGTACGTGGCCCAGGTGAGCGCCAGGCCGGCTGCGATGAACACCGCGATTAGCAAGAGTACACCGGCCGACCCCCTGCTGGACATATCCTGCATGGTCTTTGCCCGAACATGCGCGAACTGACCTGGCAGCAGGGGCAAAGTTTGCACCATTCTTTCGATATGATGCTTGATCCGATCGAGCGTCGAGGATGCCATCGTACTCATCTGGTCCGGTGCGGCCGCGGCATCAGATGATGCGCTGGCGGGTGAAGCTCCTGCCGCGGCAGAGGCTGCCGTTGAACCGGCGTCCGGATTTCGTTGTTCAGCCACCCATGCCTTCACCGATGGATCGTCGAGAAGATTGAACAGCTGTTTGACCTTTTCGGGTGGGACGGTCGCCGGCGCCTGCGCCTGCGCCGAACCGGCCAACAAGAGGGCGAGCACCGCAAGAACGAGCGGACGGGCAATCAGGACCAACATCGCCGTCAAACTTCCGACACGTCCTGCCAGGCGCCCTGGTTTCCTGGCTCCCAATCGTCCATTCATGAGTGGCATCGTGCTGTTAGCCCTCCGGCCAGATCGGCAATCAACGACATCCATGTCCGTTGTTGCCTTACCTTGAAGAAACCGATGTCGAGGTTCAAGACGCCATCGTTGCGGGCCCGCGAGGGGACCTGGCGGCGCATTTCACTCAGGACGTCCATGTCGTGGTTGTGCACGCCAAAGATATGCAGCCTTCCATGGAGCTGCTTTCACGCGAAGCGCCCGCTCCTACGGCATGCATTGCCGCTACAACGCTTTGGCAAAGAGATACAGGTTTCTTCCCGGCAACATGGCAAGCGGGCAACTGAGTGGACTTCCTAGCTTCAGCCATGGACCCTCCCTAGTAATACGAATTGAAAATTGCGCCCTCATGTTTCACAACAGGTCGCTTAAGCCTCAGGATGGCTTCCCTAACCGCCCGCTTCCCAACGCGAGAATTCGAAAAGACGTTCAGAAATGATCCAGCACGCACAAGACGCACGAATTCTCATGTACAGCCACGACACGTTCGGGCTCGGCCACCTGCAGCGCTGTCGGACCATCGCGCATTCGCTGGTCGAGGATTTCCGCGGACTTCAGGTGCTGATCATTTCGGGCGCCCCTATTGCCGGCGCCTTCGACTATCGCGCCCGCGTCGACTTCGTGAAGATCCCCAGCGTCATCAAGTTGCGCAACGGCGAGTACACCTCGCTGGAAAAGGATATCGATCTGCAAGAAACGCTCAGGATGCGCCAGTCGATCATTCGCCACACGGCCGAGACCTTCCGGCCGGATATCTTCATCGTCGACAAGGAACCCCTCGGCCTGCGCGGTGAGATCGAGGACACGCTGTCCTATCTCAAGACGCGGGGTACTACCCTGGTGCTTGGCCTGCGCGAGGTGATGGATGCGCCGCATCTGCTCGAAGCAGAGTGGGCACGCAGGGATGTGATGCGCAAGATAGGCCTATTCTACGATAAGGTCTGGGCCTATGGCCCGCCGGATTTCTACGATCCGCTGACCGGTTTGGATGTGCCGCCGGCTGTCAGGGCAAAGATGCGGTTCGTCGGTTTCCTGCAACGGCGCCTGCAGCGGGTCGAGTTGCCCGGCCACCGGCCCGAGGGCGAGTATATCCTCGTTACCACAGGCGGCGGCGGTGACGGCGCGGAACTAATCCACGACGTCATCGATGCCTATCAGCAGAACCCGCAATTGCAGCATAGGGCGCTGATCGTGCTTGGGCCCTACATGCCGGCGCGCCAGCGCAACAAGCTGCTTAACAAGGGAGCCAAGATCCCGTACATCAAGATCATCGAGTTCGACAACCGCATGGAAGACCTGATTGCCGGGGCCAAGGCGGTAGTGGCGATGGGCGGTTACAACACCTATTGCGAGATACTGTCTTTCGACAAGCCGGGGCTGATCGTCCCGCGTACCGAGCCTCGGGAGGAACAGCTGATCCGCGCTCGGCGCGCAGCCGAACTCGGCCTCATCGAGATGCTTTTGCCGGAAGAAGCCAAGGATTCCCAGCGATTTGCCGATGCTCTGGTGGCGCTGCCGGACCGGCCCCGCCCATCTCAGAGCAATCCGCATCTGAGGCTGGAAGGGCTTCCCCATATTTCCGAAATCGTCGCGGAACTGCTCGAGCGGCGGGCCACTCCACAACTTTCGGTCATTGAAGGAATAAACTGAGTTGCAACGCCGCAAGATCGTCGTGGTTCTGAAGGGCTATCCAAGGCTGTCGGAAACCTTCATCGCGCAGGAACTGCTCGGTCTTGAGCGCGCGGGGTTCGACCTGATACTCGTCGCGCTCAGGCGGCCGACCGACGAAAAACGCCACCCGGTGCATGACGAGATCAAAGCGCCCGTCCGTTACCTGCCGGAATATCTGCATGAAGAGCCACTGCGCGTGCTTCGCTCGCTGTTTGCCTATGTGCTGCGGCTTGGTTTCTGGCGCGCGCTCGGATCGCTGGCTGCCGATGTATCCCGCGACTTTACGCGCAATCGCGTGCGCCGCTTCGGGCAAGCGCTCGTGCTGGCGGCCGAATGGCCGCAAGACGCGGGATGGTTGCATGCACATTTCGCGCATACGCCGGCGTCGGTGACGCGCTATGCCAGCCAGCTTCGTGGCCAGCCCTGGAGCTGCTCGGCCCATGCCAAGGACATCTGGACTTCGGCGGACTGGGATCTGGCCGGCAAGCTTTCCTCGGCACGCTGGACCGTCACTTGCACGAAAACCGGCTTCGACCGTCTTAAGGAACTCGCCAACGGCAAGTCGTGCGTGCATCTGAGCTATCATGGGCTCGATCTTGATCGCTTCGGCAGTTTCGGCGAGGCGCGAAAGCGGCCTGACGGCTCGGCGCCGGACGAACCGGTCATCATTCTCAGCGTCGGACGCGCCGTCGAGAAGAAAGGTTACGATACCTTGCTGGAGGCCCTTGCCCTCTTGCCTGGCGATTTGGCGTGGCGTTTCGAGCATATCGGCGGCGGCGAGGAACTGGAGCGGCTCAAGGCGCTGGCGCGAAAGCTCGGCCTGGATGGCCGCGTCTCCTGGAAAGGCGCGCTTGCGCAGAATGAGGTGCTTGAGCACTACCGGAGCGCCGACATATTCGCCCTGGCCTGCAGGATTACTGCAAATGGTGACCGGGACGGTCTTCCGAATGTCCTGGTGGAGGCGGCCAGCCAACGGCTTGCCTGCTTGTCGACCGATATTTCCGGCGTGCCGGAGCTTTTGTCGCCAGATGAGACCGGCCTGCTGGTTCCGACGGAAAACCCGATCGCCCTGGCACAGGCGCTGGAGCGCCTGATCCGTGATCCCGTGCTGCGCGGTCGTCTCGGCGACGCCGCGGAACGGCGCGTGCGAAGCAATTTCGATCATAGGGCAAGCATTGGACATCTCAAGCAACTGTTCCAACAGGAGTGGCAGGCTGCCGAATGAAGCGGCTGAGAGTCTTCTTGTATGTCCAGCACCTGCTCGGCATCGGCCATCTCGCGCGCTCCAGCCGCATCGCGGCGGCACTGGTCGATGACGGGTTTGACGTAACCGTCGTGACCGGTGGAGCGCCGATCCCAGGGTTTCCGGGATTGGGGGTGAAATCTGTACCCCTGCCGCCTGTCACCTCCGGTGATGAAGGATTTTCCGGACTTGTCGACCTGCATGGCAAACCCATCGACGATGAGTTCAAGAAGCAGCGTTCAGAGATGCTGGTGCAGGCGTTCCATGATTGCAGGCCTGATATCGTCATCATCGAGGCCTTTCCATTTGGGCGCCGGCAGATGCGTTTCGAACTCTTGCCGCTGATCGATGCCATCGAAGCGACGTCGCCCAGACCGCTGCTGGCGACGTCCGTCCGTGATATCCTTCAGGAACGCGTCAAGCCGGGCCGAAACGAGGAAACGGTCGACCTCATCAGCAGGCATTTCGACCTCGTTATGGTCCACGGCGATCCGGCTTTCGCAACCATCGACGAGACATTTCCACTGGCCGGGGCAATCGAGGCGGAGGTCACCTACACAGGGCTGGTTGCCGCGCCGCCACCGCCTGCGGCCACCGAGCGCTTCGACGTTCTGGTGTCGGTTGGCGGCGGGGCTGCCGGAAGGAGCCTTGTCAGTTCCACCATCGCAGCGGCGCGGGATGCCAATAACGGTTGGAAATGGTGTTTGATCACCGGCCCAAATCTGCCGAAAGACGACTTTGATGCGATCGCACGCGATGCCACGCCGGGCCTGTCCACCTTCCGCTTCCGCCAGGATTTTGCCAGCCTGCTGACCGGCACGCGCCTGTCGGTTTCGCAGGCGGGTTATAATACGGTCTGCGATGTCCTGCGCGCGGGTTGTCGCTCCCTGCTGGTTCCATTTGCAACGGGCGGGGAAACCGAACAAACGGTTCGCGCCAAGATGCTCGAAGAACTCGGCCTTGCATCGGTCTTGATGGAAAAGGACCTGACGCCTGGAGGTTTGGCGCAAGCGATCGAACAGGCGCTCGTGGCACCGCCGCCGTCCGCGCATCGTCTCGATCTGGAAGGGGCGCGTCGTTCGGCGCAAATCCTGCGCGAGCGGCATCGTACATGGATCCAAAAATTGGGAAGCCGGTTTGGGAAAGGTTCGTGATTGAACAGACAATATACGGTAGAGCGACGCTCTTGGGGCGAAAGGTACTAAACAGTTCCAATCAGCATGAAGCGCGTATATTTTTTTGTCGGCAGTTCACCCGAGAACCGCACCTCCCGCAGCGCAGCCATCGCTTCGAAGGCTGAAAGTGAAGCCACGCAGTTGATGTGCGTTGGCTCGCTGAAATAGTCATTCGATTGCAGCAGCACATTGGTGCCCCGCGCGAGCAGGGCAAGCCAGGCGCGCAGATCGGCTATGTGTTCGCAGCTCGTATTGATCACCAACTCGGGCCGCCCCGCCGCGTAGTCGAGTGCGTACAGATCGGCCGTCAGCGCCTGGAACCGGTCGCCGGCTTCCCGGTTGAGGGTCCGGGCGACTGGCGCGACCTCGGGATCGATGTCGATGCTATCGACTGCCGCAATATCGAAGCGGGCGTCGTTGAAAAGCATTGCCGGCAATATGCCGTACCATCCGCCCAGAACCCATATGCGCCCGAAGCGCCCGCCGCGGCTTTCGAACAGCCTGTCGAGCGCCCACATCTTGCAGGCCACCTGCTTGTGGTTGAAGGCGTTGGCGATGTCGGCCTTCGGATGTTTGGCGATGACGCGCGCCAGCCCCGCCACGAGAGGGTGGTTGACGTAGGCAGCAATTCCCCGCGTGAGGTCCAAGGCCTGCTCGTGCCCGTCCATGCCGGCATTGCGCGGTTGCGTGACATCCATCATATTCGCCTTGTACGTTGGGATTTCGGGCGACACAACGCAATCTTGCCCCGCCAAGCCGCCTCGCAGGCTTCGAACATGTCGCCGGCGATGATTGCCGATGCGCCGTCCACCAGCTGATGCTTTTACTTTGTTCTTTAAACTGAAGGTCCACAGTCGCATATGGAACCCAGCCTGGCTCGCTATATCTGGACGCACACCAAGAAGCAGCAGCTCTGGATATTGGTTATCGTCTTGCTTTCGATGATCCCGTATTTCATGTCCTTTGACCTGCCGAAGTTGATTGTCAACGGCCCGATCCAAGGTCGCGGCTTCGAGCAACCGGGCGCGACCCAGCCATTCATGAGGCTACACTATAACCTGCCGTTCATCGGAGAGATCCAGTTCTTTCCTGGCTTTCAGCTCGACCGCACGACGACGCTGCTTGCCCTGAGCCTTGTGTTCCTCCTGCTGGTCATCATCAACGGCCTGTTCAAATTCTACATCAACACCTACAAGGGCCGCCTCGGCGAACGCATGCTGCGCCGTATCCGCTTCGACCTGGTCGATCGTGTGCTGCGGTTTCCGCCACGTTATTTCAAGCGCGTGAAATCGGCCGAGGTGGCAACCATGGTGAAGGACGAGGTGGAGCCGCTGGGCGGTTTCATCGGCGATGCTTTCCTGCAGCCGGTGCTGCTCGGCGGCCAGGCGGTGACGGCCATGCTGTTCATCGTGGTCCAGAACTTCTGGCTCGGAATGATCGCCGCCGTGATCGTCTTGATCCAGATCGTGCTGATCCCGCGAATGCGGCGGCGGCTGATCGTGCTCGGGCGCAAACGGCAGTTGACGGCGCGCGCGCTATCGGGCCGCGTCGGCGAAATTGTCGACGGCATCGGCGCGGTCCACGTCCATGACACGTCAAACTACGAGCGCGCCGACATAGCTGCCCGGCTCGGGCTCATCTTCAAGATCCGCTTCGATCTTTACCAATGGAAATTCATGGTGAAGTTCCTCAACAATTTTCTCGCGCAGATCACGCCCTTTCTGTTCTACATGGTCGGCGGGTATCTGGTCATTCAGGGGCGGCTGGACGTCGGTCAGCTCGTGGCCGTGATCGGCGCCTACAAGGACCTGCCCGGACCGATGAAGGAACTGATCGACTGGGATCAGGACCGGCAGGATGTCCAGGTCAAATACCAGCAGGTCGTCGAACAATTCACCGTCGAGGGTCTCATTGCGCCGCGAATCGGGGCACTGACGATCGACGATCCCGGTCCGATGACCAACCCCCTGTCGGCGATCGGTCTGTCCATGGCAGACGATGGCGGTGCAATGCTCCTCGACCGTATCTCTCTCCAGGTCAAGCCCGGTGAGACGGTGGCGCTGGTCAGCACCTCAACAGGTGGAGCGGAGGCGCTTGCAGAGGCCTTCGCGCGGCTGAACTGGCCGGAAAGCGGAAAGGTCGCTTCGGGTGCCGACGACCTGCTTGAACTCCCTGAAGCAGTGACCGGCCGGCGCATGTCCTATGCCTCGTCGGACGTTTTCCTGTTCCAGGCAAGCCTCCGCGACAATCTGCTCTACGGGTTGAAGCATGCGCCGCTGACATCGGTGACTTATGACGGTGCCGCGGCGGACCAGCACCGCTGGAACATCCACGAGGCCCGCCGGTCGGGCAACCCGGACCTTGATATCCACAGCGACTGGATCGACTATGCTTCCGTCGGCGCTACCGGCCCGCACGACCTCTTTGAAGCCGTGCGCCAGGTGCTGGACGCGGTTCTTCTGTCGCGCGACATTCTGGATCTAGGCTTGCGTTCTTCGGCCGACCTCACGCGTCACACGGAGCTTGCTGGGCGGATCGTCGAACTGCGTGCGGCGCTGCGAACCCGGCTGGAACACGAAGGATTGAGCGGACTGGTGGTTCCTTTCAAACCGGGCGCCTACAATAAGGAAGCAACGATCGGCCAGAACCTGCTCTTCGGCGCTGCCGCCGGCCCGGAGCTGGCCGACAGGGCTCTGGCGGCAAATCCCTATTTTGCTTCCGTGCTGAGGCAAGCCGGCCTCGATCGCACGCTCTACGAAATGGGCTTGGAGATCGCCGAACAAGCGATCGAGCTGTTCGCCGACCTGCCGCCCGATCACCAGTTCTTCCAGCAGCTCGCCTTCATGAGCGCCGAGGAGATACCCGCCTACCAAACCTTGCTGCAACGGCTCAAGAACCGTCCCTACGAGACGGTCTCGGAGAACGACCGCGCCATGATCGTCACCCTGAGCTTTGCCTATATCGAGCCCCGGCATCGCTTCGGCCTGCTAGGCGACGAATTGATGAACAAAATCGTCGCTGCACGCAACCGGTTCTATGAAGGCCTGCCTCCCGAGCTGCAAAATGCGGTCGAACGCTACGATCCTGCCAAATACATTGCCGCGGCTACGGTCATGGACAATGTCCTGTTCGGGCGTCTGGGTAGCAACCATCCCGACGCGCCGGACCGCATACGCTCCATCGTCTATGACATTCTTGATGAATTGGGGCTTTATGCCGAACTGCTGGATGTCGGTTTGGACTTCAATGTCGGCGCCGGCGGCAGACGGCTGACCGCTGGGCAGCGACAGAAGCTCGATGTTGCCCGAGCCCTGCTCAAGCGGCCCGATTTTCTCATTCTCAACCGGCCGCTGTCGGCGCTCGACCAGCGCGTACAGGAGAAGGTGCTGCGAAACGTGCTCGAGGAAGCCAGACGCGACGGCCGTTCGCCGGCAATTGTGTGGGTCGTGACGAATCCGGCAATGGCGATGATGTTCGATCGCGTTGTCGTCTTCGACTCGGGTCGTTTGGTGGAAGACGGAACACACGAGACGCTTTTGGCCGGCAGCGGTATGTTCAAGGAACTGCTGTCATAGGAGCATTGGACATTCAGATGGGATCATTCCGCCGGTGGGACCTTGCTGCAAAGGTCAAGGGATTGGGCTTTCCGGCTGGTTGGGCTCGCCACCTCAAGTGGTTCGTATTGCCACTTGGAACGGAATTGATTTCATCTGGGCGTCGGTTGTTCTAGTCTGGCAGACGTGAATTTTGGGAGGTTTGCGACAATGCTGCTCAAGGATGAGGTTGGAATGCTGCAACGCGTTCCCTTGTTCTCCGGCATAGAGTCGGCAAAGCTCAAGCTGCTCGCGTTCACATCCGATCGCGTAAGCTATAGCGCCGGCGAGATCCTTTTCAGGCAGGGCGACGAGGGAGACGCCGCCTATGTCATCCTTTCAGGCAAGGCGGATATTCTGGTCGATTCCGACAGCGGAACGATAAAAGTTGCCGAACTGCCGCCAAATTCGATCGTTGGCGAGATCGCAATATTGTGCAACAGCTCCCGAACGGCCACCGTCAGAGCCGCAAGTCCGGTGGAAGCCCTGAGAATTCGCAAGGATCATTTCCTGAGGCTTATGAAGGAGTTCCCGGAAATGACCATCGAGATGGTGCGGGTCCTCGCCGATCGCCTGAGCCATACGACCGCGGATCTGATCGACGCACGGAGCGCCAAGTAAGCAGTGACGCGCACTTAATCCCCGCCGTCGCTCTGGCTAGCATGGGCGGCTGGACCGCGAAGGAGCAGCATGGAGGACGACGTTTTCCTGGTCAGGTTTTGGGGGGTGCGCGGCAGCATTTCGGTATCGGGGTCAGAATTCTCTCGCTATGGCGGCAACACGATCTGCATTGAGATGCGATGCGGCGATCATACGCTTCTGTTCGACGCCGGCTCTGGCCTGCGGCCCGCCGGCGGAGCGCTTCGGGCGTCGGGCGTGACCGATTTCGACCTGTTTTTCACCCATTGCCACTACGATCACATCATCGGCCTGCCGGCTTTTAAGCCGATCTATGACCGCAGCGTCAAAGTCAGGCTCTGGTCGGGGCATCTTGCAGGGCGCATGACGACCCGGCAGATGGTCGATGAATTCATGCGGCCGCCGTGGTTTCCGGTGACGCTCGATATCTGCAAGGCAAGCATCGACTGCCGCGATTTCGTGTCCGGGGACGTGCTTCGCCCGCGCGAAGGGGTGGTGGTCCGAACCGGCAGTCTTAACCACCCGGGCGGCTGCATAGGCTACCGGGTCGAATGGAGCGGCCGCGTTGTGGCGGTCATCACCGACACCGAGCACGAGCCGGGCAAGCTCGATCAGGCGGTGCTCGGCCTGATCGAAGATGCTGACCTCGTTATTTACGATTGCGCCTATACCGAGGAGGAAATGGAGCGGTACCGCGGCAACGGGCACTCGACATGGGAACAGGGCGTCAAGCTCTGCGAGGCGGCCGGTGCGCGGGAGCTTGCGATGATTCACCACGATCCGGCGCGCACCGACGAGCAACTAGACGTGATCGAGAAACTGGCCAAGGACAGGTTTGCCGGGGCTTTTGCCGCGCGGGACGGCCAGACGCTCGAGTTTCCAATCTTATCGCACAAAGCGCGCTGAGCTATTTTCCTTTGCTGGCGCCGCGCGCGATCAATGTCCCGATCGGAAGCCATGCGCAGGCTTCAGTCTGTGCGGTGACCGTGAACAGCCGTTCAAGGAAAAGCCAGGCCGATCCATCGTGTACGAGATGGTGGGTGAGCAGGCCGACCGGTTCGCCGCCGTCGAATGCGTGCCGCAATTGCGCGATGATGGTCTGAACCAGTATGCCGTGATCGCGGCAACCGCGCGTGCCATGCCAGTCCATGATGTCGACATTGCTGTTGATGACCGCCAGCGAAGCCGGCTTGGGCGGCCCATAGATCGACAACGCCGTAAAACCTATCGATCCAAGCTCGGATACCACGCCGGCGTCGATCCTGTTCCAGGGCGGCACAAGCATTGGAACGGCACGTGCGCCGTGCAGGCCGGTTATGCGCGACAGCCCGCGAGCCATATCATCGAGCACCGCCTCGCGTGGCCGATGCGGGCCGAGCTCCTGCTTTTTCTGGCCCTCCGGCGCATGATTTCGGTGCGCCCAGCCATGGATGGCGACTGTGGCATGCAGCGCCTCGTCAAGCCGGGTGACCAGCTTCCCATCAGTCAGGGCCGGAATGACGGCTAGACTGACCGGAATTGTGAATTCATTGGTGAGGTCGAGCAGCCGACCGAGCGCAGGCGTCGGATCCACGGCGTCATCGTCGCGTAGCCAGAACTCTGCCTTGCGGTCCGCCCGTTGCCAGCGCGCCAGTTCTTCCACCAAGGGTTGCCAGGTTTGATCCGATGTCATGAAACCGGGATCTTCGCGAGAAGTTCGGCCAGACGCGCTGCCGCGGCACCGAGGGAGCGTTCTTCGAGGACGAAACGTCTGGCTTCAGCGGCAATGATGGTTCTTTGGTCGTTACGGGCCAGAAGTCTTTCAATGGCTGAAGCGAACGCCGTCACATCGCCCGGGGGAGTGAGGAACCCGGTCAGGCCATCCCGCACGACCTCCGGCACGCCGGCGATGTCCTGAGCCACCACCGGAAGGCCGGCGGCCTGCGCTTCAAGATAGGCAACGCCATAGGCCTCGCCGAAGCCCGGCCAGACGTAAATTCCTCCGCTGTAGAGGACATCCGGCACGGCGGCTGGCTCAATCGCGCCGAGCCATTCGATACGGCCGGCGGGCAAGCCGGCGAATTGCGTCTTGATCTCGTCACGGGCAGGCCCGTCCCCGACGACCGACATGGTCCAGGGCAGGTGACCGATCGAACCGAGCGCTTGCGCCAGCATGCGATAGCTTTCGAGTTTGTCGCCCGGGCGCATCATGGCGACGGTAACGAGGCGCGTCGGACAGCCCCGTGCCGGCGTTTCCCGGAATCCCGATGTATCGATGAAGGGCGAAAGCATGGCGAAAGTGGCGCCAGGTACCGCATCCGCCAGTCCCTGGCGGTCCCTTTGCGTGAAGCAGATGTTCAGCGCCGCCTGTTCGACGGCTCGCGCCACCAACGCTTGCGTATCAGTCCACAAACCGGCGTTGCGCCGCCTCGAATAGGAGGCTTCCGCTGTAACATAGGGGACAGCAAAGGCCGCCGCCAGCTCGGGCCCGATCAGGTCGGGCGCCTTGTAATAGGGATGATAAGTGAACCAGAGATCGGGCTTGCCGTCGCGATCCCAAAGCCTTGTCATCCGCGCTGCTTCCTCCCGGGCCTCGATCTTGAGCGCATCGAAACTTTTCGGCTCCGGTTCGCGTAGATAGAAGCGCAATTCAGATGCCAGTTCGACGCTATGCCCCATGCGTTGCAGCGCCTTAATCAGCGTCCGTGCCATCTGGCGATCTCCGGAGGCAACGGGATCATTGGGCGACTTCAGCGGTGCGTAGAAGGCAATTCGCATCGCCGGACCCTATCATCGGAAAGCCGGCGCAAGTCAATTTCCAAGCATGATCGACTTCACCCTTCAAGCAGTGCAATGTGCTATCTGATCCCGATGGAAACAGCTGCCGCGCCTCACCCGTTTGTCGCTTCCCTGCCGGTCTTCGCAAACTTCCAAAGCGTTGCCGATATCGACAATTATCGGCCTCTCCCGGATGACTGGGCGCTGGCCACCGCCGACATCGTCGGCTCGACCAAGGCGATCGAGGCTGGGCGCTATAAAACCGTCAATATGGCCGGCGCCAGCGTCATTTCGGCGCTGCTCAATGCGCTGGGTCGGCAAGATTTTCCCTTTGTCTTCGGCGGCGACGGCGCGCTCGTGGCGTTTCCCGGCTCGGCGCTGGAGATCACCCGTAACGCGCTTGCCGCTGTCCAGAGATGGGTGGCGGACGAACTGGGCCTGGCCCTGCGTGCAGCAATCGTGCCGATAAGGGATATAAGAGCGCAAGGACTCGACGTTCGCGTGGCGAGGTTCCAGGCCTCCGAGGCGGTCTTCTATGCCATGTTCGCCGGCGGTGGCGGCAGCTGGGCGGAAGCCGAGATGAAAGCGGGGCGCTACCGCATCGATCCCGCGCCGGCCGGCGCGCGGCCGGATCTGACCGGCCTCTCCTGTCGCTGGAACCCGATCGAAGCCCGGCATGGCGAAATCGTCTCGATCATAGCCATACCGCGGGCGTCGCGCGACTTACGCGGCTTTCAGTTGCTGGTTTCCGACATCATCACCCTTGCCGGCAGGCAGGAGCGCGGTGGCCACCCCGTACCGGCGGACGGGCCGGCCTACAGTTTGCTGCCCGCCGGGCTCGATATCGAGGCGCGGGCCACGGCGCCGGCTGGACGGCGATGGCTGACGAAGCTGTGGGTAGTGTTCCTCATGACGCTTACGGCTGTCACCGATAGATATGGCTGGACGATCGGCAGTTTCGACCCGAAGGTCTACAAACGCGACGTGGCGAGCAATTCGGATTTCCGGAAGTTCGACGACGGCTTAAAGATGACCATCGACGTGGACGCGGACGTCTTGCAACGGATCGAGAACCGGCTGAAACAGGCGGAAGAGGAGGGCGTCTGCACCTATGGCCTGCACCGCCAGAAATCGGCCTTGATGACATGCCTCGTCGCTTCGCCGCTCCAGCGCGATCACCTTCATTTCATAGATGGCGCGGCCGGCGGCTATGCGATGGCTGCCGCGAGCCTGAAGGCGAAGGCGCCGGTTTGATGACGGCTTGCGGAAACCGATCTTCCGCAATATGCCTCGGTCATGGTCCGTGGAGCCTAATGAGCCTCGCCATGGAACGGACAGCCTGTCCGAATTGACGGGAAGCAGATTTTTGGACGCCTCACGATCGATATACGACCATCTTCTAAACCGGATTTCGACGCGCGCCGCGCAAGTCGGCGTGATCGGACTGGGCTATGTCGGATTGCCGCTGGCTGTTGCGGTCGCACGCGCCGGCTTCCCGGTTTCGGGCTTCGACATCGAAGCCCATAAGGTCGATAGCCTGAACAACGGCCAATCCTACATCGAGGCGGTGACCTCGACCACCCTTGCCGGCCAGGTGGCGAGCGGACGGTTCCGCGCCACTGCGGATTTTGCGGAACTGGCCGTCTGCGAGGTCATCATCATCTGCGTACCGACACCGCTGACAAAAAACCGTGAGCCGGATCTCTCCTTTGTAAGGACCACGGCAAGCACCATCGCCAAGCATATGCGTCCCGGCCAGCTCGTCGTGCTGGAATCGACCACCTATCCCGGCACCACGGACGACGTGATCAAGCCCATACTGGAAGAAACCGGCTTGCGGTCGAAGATAGACTTCTTCCTCGGCTTCTCGCCCGAACGCGAGGACCCCGGCAACCGCAGCTTTGAAGTCGCGACGATCCCTAAGGTCGTGGCAGGCGACGGGATTGAAGCGGCGACGCTCGTGCAGACTTTCTACCATGGCGTGGTCAAGACCGTCGTTCCGGTTTCCACCACCGCGACCGCCGAGGCGGTCAAACTGACGGAAAACATCTTCCGCTCGGTCAACATCGCTCTCGTCAACGAGTTGAAGGTCGTGCTCGGTGCGATGGGCATCGACATCTGGGAAGTCATCGAGGCGGCAAAGAGCAAGCCCTTCGGCTACATGCCGTTCTATCCTGGCCCGGGGCTTGGCGGGCACTGCGTTCCGATAGATCCCTTCTACCTGACGTGGAAGGCGCGCGAATACGAACTGCCGACCCGCTTCATCGAGCTGGCGGCAGAGATCAACACGGCCATGCCGCGTCATGTGGTCGATGAATTGGCGAAGGCGCTGGACCGGCGCTGCGGCAAGGCGCTCAGCCGCTCGCGCATTCTCATCGTCGGGCTCGCCTATAAGAAGAATGTGCCCGATATCCGCGAAAGCCCTTCATTGCGGCTCATTGAACTCATCGAGGGTTGGGGCGGCAAGGCGGAATTCCACGATCCGCATGTCACCGAGATACCGACCACACGCGAGCATATGGCGATCAAGGGGCGCCGCTCGATCGAATTGACCGAGGCGACCCTGAAGGCTTTCGATGCTGTCGTCGTTGCAACCGACCACGACGCAATCGACTATCAGACGATCGCTGATCATGCTCCTTTGATCGTGGACACGCGCAATGTTTTTGGCCGCCTCGGGCTGGACCGGGAGACGGTGGTGAAGGCCTGATGGCATCTGAGCCGGCGAATTTCTTAGGCGGTATCAGGATCGTGGTTGCGCTCCGCCGGCTGCCTCGCCACATAACGGCACGGAACACAGATGCCTTTACGCCTTCCCCTTTCCCGCAAGGATAGTCATCGGGGAAATTCTTCGCCGCTTCGCCCCGAGGACGGCCTTGTTAACTTCGGGTGTCTTATCGTTGGGTCGTCGGCGAACTGCAGATCAGAGAATAATGGCTCCGTCTTCGAGGGGTTTCGAGATCGAATGAGCACATCGTACGCAGAAATTTCCATCACTCTCATGGATAAGGTTGCCGATTGGCTGAACCAATCGGCGCTGGCGGGCAACGACCTGGAAACATTGGTAAATGGCTTTTGCGAACGGCTGGCTGCTGCCGGCCTGCCGCTGAAGCGGGTGCATTTGAGCTTCTCGATGCTCCATCCGCTTTATGACGCGCTTGGCTTCACCTGGGTTCGCGGCCAGGGCATGGAAGTGGAAGGCTTCCGCAAGGAGGCCGGCGTGCCGTCTGAAAGATTCCTGACCAGCCCATACTACCATCTGCTCAGCAATAAGCTCGATCATCTGCGACGCCGGCTCGACCCGCCTGTGGTGTCGGAGTTTCCTGTTTTCGACGACCTCCGGCTTATGGGCATCACCGACTACATGGCTTTCGTCCATCCCTTCAGCGGCAACACCAGTCAGGGCATGATGGGGTCCTGGTCAACCGACAGCGCCGCGGGCTTCACCGACAGCATGATTTCGGCGTTGCTGCGCATCCAGAGCCATCTCGCTATCGCCACCAAGATGGCGGTACTCACCAAGCTCGCCGACAACATGATGACCACCTATCTCGGCGGCGACGCTGGCAGGCGCGTGCTTGACGGCCAGATCAAGCGCGGCGAGGGCGATACAATCCGGGCCGCATTGGTAATGGGAGATATGCGAGGATCGTCGAGGCTTGCCGAAACCTCCGGCCGGGAAATCTATATCGATACGCTGAACCAGTTTTTTGACGCCGTTGCCGCACCTTTCAATCGCAATGGCGGGCAGATCATGAGTTTCATTGGTGATGGCTTCATTGCCGTCTACCCTTGCGAAAGGCACCGTTCGCAGTCCGAGATCGCCTGCCAGGCTGCGCTTGCGGCCGCGCACAAGGCCAGCGCGCGTATGATGGATCTCAACCTGCGCAGAAAGGAGCAGGGGTTGTCCGACATCAAATTTGGTATCGGGCTGCATGTCGGCAATGTGATGTTCGGCAATGTCGGGCTTACCGACCGGCTCACATTCTCTGTCTTCGGCTCGGCTGTGAACGAGGTCCAGCGCCTCCAGACCCTCACCAAGAAATATCCGCACAGCGTTCTGGCCAGCAAAGACTTCGCCGGCTATTGCGGCGCCCACAGCTGGCTGACGCTCGGCCACGAGGAACTGGTTGGCATCAAGCAGAAGCTGACGGTGCTTTCACCCGATCTGTCGGGAGCTCTCGCACCCGATGAAGACGGTGCGCCGGAGCCGATTCACGTCCGAAGATCGGACGCCGAGCAGGTCATGCTGCTTCATCGCGATGCCGCGCGCATGACGGCGGGCGACCGGAGTAAGCTCCAGTAACCCCCACCTATCTGGGCCGATCGGCTGTGGTAGCCAGTTCGGTCGTCGGTTCCGCCCCTGACGACCGCTTCGAATCCAAGTTGCTCTGCGCTGGCAATGCGCTAGTCTCGCTTCATGGAGCTGCCAGAGTGGGGCTGGTGTAAGAATGAATTCGGGTGTCGATCTGCTGCGGATCGAAGACGTTGGCATCGCTTTTCCCATCATGGGGGGGCCGTTGCATGCCGTCAGGCGCGCAAATCTTCGCGTCCTGCCCGGTAAGGTTACCGCGCTTGTGGGGGAGTCAGGTTCCGGAAAATCGGTTCTCAGCCAGGCCGTAATGGGCATTTTGCCGAACACAGCCCATGTTCGTGGCCGGATCCTGTTTTCCGATCCTGAAAAGCCCGGCACGAGGCAGGATATTCTCAAGATGTCGCGCGACGGGCCCGAAATCCGCGCGTTGAGAGGCAGCCGCATCGGCAAGATCTTTCAGGAGCCGATGACATCGCTGTCGCCGCTGCACACGATCGGCAACCAGGTCAGCGAATCCCTGCAGATTCATACGTCCATGGCCCGGGCAGAGCGCAGGGCGCGGACCGAGGAAATGCTCAGCCTTGTCGGCTTCCCCAATCCCAAGCGCGCCTATGACATGTATCCCTTCGAACTTTCGGGAGGATTGCGTCAGCGCGCCATGATCGCGATGGCGCTTATCTGCCGGCCCGCCCTGTTGATCGCCGATGAGCCGACGACAGCGTTGGACGTCACCATCCAGGCGCAAATCCTGCAATTGCTGCGCGGCCTTCAGACCAAGCTGAACATGGCGATGCTGCTGATCACGCACGACCTCGGCGTGGTCGCGAATGTCGCCGACGAGGTGGTGGTCATCTACCACGGCGAGATCATGGAGGCGGGACCCGTCGAGGCGATATTCCGCCGGCCAGGCCATCCTTACCTTAAGGGCCTGATGGCAGCCGTTCCGCATTTCGACCTGAAGCCTGGCGAACGACTAAAGGCGCTGCGCGAGGTGCCGGTGAATGTCGGAAACCTGCTCGGCAAGCAGACTGCGCCGGTATCGAAGGGGCCGGACGACTTCTTGCTGTCGGTCAGGGGTCTGACAAAGACCTTCACCATCCGCAAGTCCGGATGGTTCGGCGGAGATCATCAAACCTCTGTTCGCGCCGTCAACGGCGTGAGCTTCGATATCAGGCGGGGTGAGTGCCTGGGTCTGGTCGGCGAAAGCGGCTCCGGCAAAACCACCGTCAGCAAGATCCTCATGCGGGCTGTCACCCCTAGCGGCGGCTCAGTGATCTTCAACGGCCGCGAGGGACCGATCGACGTTCTGGCCGGCGAGGGCAAGGCCTTGCACATGCTGCGCGCGAAAATCCAGATGGTCTTCCAGGATCCGGTTTCCTCGCTTTCACCTCGCATGACGGTGGAGAACATCTTGAGCGAGCCGCTGGAAATTCATCAACGTGGCAATGCCGCGTCCCGACTCGCCACGGTCAAGAGCCTGATGCAGGCAATCGGGCTCGATCCGCGCTTCATCAAGCGTTATCCGCACAGTTTCTCCGGCGGGCAGCGTCAGCGTATCGGCATCGCGCGCGCGTTGGCGCTGGGGCCTGAACTGCTGATCTGCGACGAGCCGGTTTCGGCGCTCGATGTCTCTGTCCAGGCGCAGATCCTGAACCTTCTGAAGGATCTGCAGAAGGAGCTGGGCCTTACCTATCTGTTCATATCCCATAACCTGGCGGTGGTGGATTACATGGCAGACCGCATCGCGGTGATGTGCGGCGGGCGTATCGTCGAGCTTGCGCCGCGCGAGATCCTGCTCAGGAAACCGATCCACCCCTACACGCGCTCACTGGTCGCCGCGGTACCTTTCCCCGACCTCGACAGACCGATGGATTTCAAGACGCTGAAGCTCAGCGGCGCTTCCGACACCAGCGCCTGGGGACCGCAATTCCGCGACGAGGGCGAAGCGGACGTGCTGTCGCCGCTCGACCTTGGCGGCGGCCATCTCGTTCTGGCCCGACGCTCGGCCGATGCGAACGAGCTACGCCATTGATCAGCCGGCGCGCCATCCTTGGGCTCATGGCTTCGGCGTTTGTGCCGAGCACATTGCACGCCGGCGATCTGGAGCCGGAATTTCTTCAGCCGCTGCTGAAGGCCCTGGCGCTGCCGGCACTCGCCGAACGCCTGCCCAAGAGGCCGCGCGTGGTGAACCTCGCTGCGATCGGCCGGCAGCCCGGCCAGTATGGCGGCACGCTGCGCACGATCATCGGCAGCCAGAAAGATATCCGGATGATGACCATCTACGGATATGCTCGCCTGGTCGGCTATGACGAAAAGCTCAACCTGCAACCCGACATTCTCGAAAGCTTCGACGTGGCGGACGATCGCGTCTTCACTTTCAAGATACGGGAAGGACATAAATGGTCTAACGGCAGCTTGCTGACGCCGGAGGACTTTCGCTATTGCTGGGAAGACGTCTGGCTGAACGATGAGCTTACGCAAGGCGGGCTTCCCCCGACCCTGTTGGCGGACGGCAAGCCGCCACGCTTCGAGATCGTCGATCCGCTGACGGTCCGCTATAGCTGGGATGCGCCTAATCCCGACTTCCTCCCGAAGCTGGCTGGCGCTTCGCTGCTCTCGCTTGTTCTGCCGGCCGCCTACCTCAAGCAGTTCCACAAGAAATACCAGGACCCATTCCGGCTTGCCGGCCTGATGGAGGAGAACAGGGCCAAGAAATGGACGCTCCTGCATATCCGCATGTCGCGCCAGTATCGCCCGGAGAATCCTGAACTGCCGACGCTCGATCCCTGGCTGAACCGGACCAAGCCGCCGGCCGAGCAGTTCATCTTCGAGCGGAACCCGTTCTTTCATCGAATAGACGAGAATGGCCGGCAACTGCCCTATGTTGACCGGGTGGTCATGAATGTCAGCTCGTCGGCGATCATTTCCGCCAAGACCGGTGCAGGCGAGAGCGACCTGCAATGCATGGGAATTGACTTTTCCGATTATTCATTCCTGAAGGATGCGGAGAAGCGTTATCCGGTCAAGATGCATCTGTGGAAACGCACACAGGGTTCGCGGCTGGCGCTACTGCCCAATCTGAATTGTGCCGACCTGGTGTGGCGTGGCCTTTTTCGCGACGTGCGCGTGCGTCGCGCACTTTCGCTTGCTGTGGATAGGCGCGAGATCAATTTGGCGGTGTTCTACGGATTGGCGCAGGAAAGTGCCGATACGGTCCTGCCGGAGAGCCCGCTTTACCGGCCGGAACTCGCGAAAGCCTGGGTCGCCCATGATCCCGAGCAGGCCAATGCGCTGCTCGATGAGGTCGGGCTTCAGAGGCGTGACGATGACGGCCTGCGGATACTTCCCGATGGACGCCCGGCGCAAATCATTGTGGAAACGGCTGGCGAAAGCACGCTGGAAACCGACGCGCTCGAACTTATCACCGATCACTGGCGCCAGATCGGCATCGCCCTGTTCGTCCGGACTTCGCAGCGCGACATCTTCCGCAGCCGCGCGCTTGGCGGCGAGATCATGATGTCGATATGGTCGGGCATCGACAATGGCGTGCCGACCGCCGACATGAATCCGTACCAGTTGGCTCCCACCATGGACGACCAGCTGCAATGGCCGCTGTGGGGTTCTCACTACCTGTCCCATGGGACGCTCGGCGAGGCCCCAGATCTTCCGCCTGTCGTGGAGTTGATGGCTTTGCTCAAACGCTGGAACGCTTCGACCGGAGCCGCTGAGCGCACCGAGATCTGGAATTCAATGCTGTCGATCTACACCGATCAGGTCTTTTCGATCGGCACGGTGAACGGAACGCATCAGCCGGTTCTGGCGTCCTCGCGGTTGCGCAATCTGCCTGACAAGGCGCTCTACGGCTACGACCCGACCGCCTATTTCGGTGTCTATATGATGGACACATTCTGGCTTGGAGCGTCCTGAGCGTGCTTCGATATATTGTCTGGCGCATTGCTGTGATGGTTCCAACGCTGCTGATCATATCGGCGCTGGTGTTCACGATCATCGAACTTCCCCCAGGCGACTATTTCGACAGCTATGTTGCAGAGCTTCGGGCTCAGGGCGAAGCGGTGGATTCCGATCGCATCCAGATGATGCGCAAGGAGTATGGTTTCGACAAGCCGCCGGTCATTCGCTACTTCTACTGGGTCGGCGGGATGCTGCATGGCGATTTCGGCTATTCGTTCGAGTACGAGCTGCCGGTTCGCGACGTCGTCGGGGACCGAATGTGGCTGACAGTGCTGGTTTCCTTCGTCACGATCATCGTCACCTGGCTCATCGCCTTTCCGATCGGCATGTACTCAGCCACCCATCAATACAGCTGGGGCGACTACGGTCTGACTTTCCTCGGCCTTCTCGGCCTTGCCATTCCGAATTTCATGCTGGCGCTGATCCTGATGTATTTCGCCAACATCTGGTTCGGCACGTCCATCGGACATCTCATGGACCAGCAATATCTCGGCGAGCCGATGAGCTGGGCCAAGGCGAAGTCGATCCTCGCCCATCTGTGGATCCCGGTCTTGATCATCGGCACCGGTGGCACGGCGAGCATGATCCGGCGGGTGCGCGCCAATCTGCTCGATGAGCTTCACAAGCAATATGTCGTGACCGCGCGCGCCAAGGGCCTTCATCCCTTCAAGGCGCTGGTCAAATATCCGCTGCGCATGGCGCTCAATTTCTTCATTTCAGACATAGGCTCCATCCTGCCGGCCATCATCTCCGGCGCCGAAATCACCGCGATCGTGCTGTCCTTGGAAACGACCGGGCCGATGCTGATCAGGGCGCTGCAAAGCCAGGATATGTATCTGGCAGGATCGTTCCTGATGTTCCTGGCCTTCCTGACGGTCATCGGTGTACTGATTTCCGACCTGGCGCTGGCGCTGCTTGATCCGCGAATTCGTTTGCAGGGCGGCAGCACCAAATGAACACGCAATCGCCGCTGCCCGCGCCGGGAGCTCCACTGCAACACTACGTTTCCATTGCGCCCTTCGACCTGCACTCAGTCGAGGCGATGACGCCTGAGCAGTCGAAAGTATTCCAGGCGTCGCAGTTGCGGCTGATGTGGTGGAAATTCCGACGGCACCGGCTTGCCCTCATATCCGGCATATTCCTCGCAGCGCTTTATCTTGGGATCCTGATCTGCGAGTTCCTGGCGCCTTACAACCTGCACACGCGCAACATGGACTACATCTATTCGCCACCGCAGCGGGTGCACCTGTTCCACGACGGCCGGTTTATCGGGCCGTTCGTATATGGCCGCCAAATGAGGCTGGATATGGAAACCCTCAAGCGGAACTATATGGACAGGCAGGATGACATTCAGCGGATTCGTTTCTTCTGCAAGGGCGACAGGTACCTATTCTGGGGCTTGATCGAAGGTGACAGGCATCTTGTCTGCCCTGCCGAAAACGGCCAGCTCTTTCTGGCCGGCACCGACAGGCTGGGGCGCGATGTGCTCTCGCGCATCATCTACGGCGCACGCATATCACTGACGATCGGCCTTGTCGGCATCGGTTTCAGCTTTCTGCTCGGCATCGTCATCGGCGGACTGGCCGGCTATCATGGCGGTATGTTCGACCTGATCGTTCAACGGATAATCGAAGTTCTGCAATCAATTCCCAGCATTCCGTTATGGCTGGCTCTGGCGGCGATCATGCCGATAACCTGGAGTCCGATCCTGATCTATTTCGGCATCACCGTCATCCTCGGGCTGCTCCACTGGACCGGGCTGGCGCGGGCCGTGCGTTCGAAGCTTCTAGCCCTGCGCGAGGAGGATTACGTTCTGGCCGCGCAATTGATGGGCGCCAGCAGCAGCCGCATTATCCGGCGGCACCTCATTCCCGGCTTCATGTCGCATCTGATCGCGACGGCGACGATCTCCATCCCCGGCATGATCCTGGGCGAGACGGCGCTGAGCTTCCTCGGGCTCGGCCTGAGGCCCCCGATAACCAGCTGGGGCATCCTGCTCACCGAGGCGCGCAGCGTTAGCGTGATCGCGTTCTATCCATGGCTGCTTTTGCCGATCCTCCCCGTCATTCTCGTGATCCTGGCATTCAACTTCCTCGGCGACGGCCTTCGGGACGCGGCAGACCCCTACAAGTGACATCGCGTTGCGCCCTACGCCGGGCTGCCGACTCCACCCGGCATGATCGCTGTGCGCAGGTTTTCGGTTGTTGCAGCGTTCATAGATCCCCTCTATATGCCGCGAGGCTCGATCGGGGTTTATTACGTCGCCCTCCGGGTTCACCCGCGAACCGTTCCGGTCCCGGGCATTGCCGATCTCTCCAGCTGGTTCAGGACACACAAACGCATATGTCTCGCCTCGACAATTTCATCAGCAGGATGACCTCACAGCGCGACATTCTCAACCAAATCTGCCCCGAGGTGGCCGAGATGGAAGGGCCTGTGCTCGAGCTGGGCCTCGGCAATGGACGGACGTTCCATCATCTGCGCGAGCTCTTGCCCGGACGCCGTATCGTGGCGTTCGACCGCGAAGTTGGCGCACACGCCAGCTCAATTCCCGAAGCTGAAAATATTGTGCTTGGCGATATACGCGAGACGGCGATCAAGTTCATCGGCATCGATGCCCCACTTGTTCATGCCGACATCGGCACCGGATATGAAGATCGCGATGCAGTGATCTCGACATGGCTTCCCGACCTGATTGCGCGCCTGCTTCGGGTCGGCGGCTTCGCGGTCAGCGGTACGCCGCTCGATCACCCGCTGTTGCAACCCCTTCCGCCGCCGCCTTCGGTGCCTCCCGACCGTTATTTTATCTATAGGCGGGTGTGAGAGGCAGAGACGACCCAAGTCTCAGGGGATCGTATATACTGCTATCTCCCGCTCAATGCCACGCAGCGAGACCTCGTGGGGCACGGGCGTCAGCGCCTTCCTGTGCAATAGATCGGCGGTGAGATTGTCATCGACTACCGCATGAGTGGCGAAGATCGCCTGTGCGTTAGCAAGGTTCTGGACCCTCGAAGCAATGTTGACTGTTTGGCCGAAATAGTCCTGTCGCTCGTTCATGGACACTGCGATGCAGGGACCGGCATGGATTCCGATCTTGAGCAGCAGATCCTCGCGCCCGCTCTTGTCGTTGAGCGCACGCATGGCATCGCGCATCCTGAGGGCCGCGGCAATCGCACGGTCAGGCGTCGCGAACGTCGCCATCACCGCATCACCGATCGTCTTCACCACCGCGCCAGCTTCAGCCGCGACGATCTCGTGCAGAACCTGGAAATGCGCGCGCACGAGATCGAAGGCCGAAAGGTCGCCCACCCGCTCGTAAAGCGCGGTCGATCCGCGTAGGTCGGTGAACAGGAAGGTCAGGCTGGTGATCTTCAGGCGCTGGTTGATGTCGAGCGTATCCGTGCGATAGAGATCGCGGAACGTCTGGTTGGTGAGCAGGCGCTTGGCTGTGAGGAAGGGCCGGCGTTTGCCCAGCAGATCGTGCAAGCCCTGGCCGGCGATGAAGACCGTCGGCAGCACGCGTGTGTCGGTCCTGTTCTCAAGCGAAATGCGCAACGGCCCAGGTTGCATCTCCAGCGTCTGGCTCTGGACGTGGTCGCGGTCGAACACCAACAAAAGGCTTCGGCGCTCCTTTGTCGGCTCACCCTTTACGTCGATGAACTGCACCGAATGGGTAACCGGCTCGAAGACGATGATGAAATCGGACGGAAGCTGTACTGTTAGAACCGCCTTTTCACCGGGCGCAAGCTCGATGTCCTCCAGCGAGATATCTTCCATGATACTCGCGAAGTCTTCATCGGGTAGATCGACGCCGGACGCCCAATAGATCTGGCGGAAATATTCCAGCGACGGCAGCTCATGCGGATTGTGGGCGGCGATTCTGCGTATGCGGGGACTGACGGTGAATGTCACCTCGACCATCTCGTCGAGGGTCGGCGAATAGCCCGTGGCGCAAAGCGCGCATGTGTACTCGTCCTTCTGCACGGTTTTCAGCGTGGCGTTGGTGTCGAGCACGCCGCCGCAGCCCGGGCACAGGACATTCCAGGAGATGTCGAAGACGCCCACCCGCGCCGCGTGGAGAAAGGCGCCGATGGCGCGCTCCTCGTCGAGGCCATGCTTGCTGGCGAAGGCCGGTACATTGATACGGCAAAGCTCGCGGTCCTCGCCCTCCGCGATGGTCCGCTTGATCGCGTCGATCGCCATCGGATCGACATCGCTAGATTGCCGCAGAAGCGAGAACAGATCCTGAGCTTCGTTCATGGTAAAGGCTCCGGAAAAATGCGCCCGGGGGCGTGTTGACCGGACCGCGCTTGGTCCGAATGACGCATTTTACTTCGAAACGGACCGTACGGCCAATTCGAATAGACAAGCACGGCGAGGTCGATTTCCGTTCGACGGATTTTCTCCGACTCCAACCGGCACTATGATGGCGCATGGGCATCGATTTTGGGGCTTCTCCCATGCCGAAATCCGACAATCCGCCATTTCCAGGGGCCCTGCGCCTTTTCTCCGCGGCTGTCATTGTCGTCCTGATCGTGGGCGCCGGGCTGTTTTTCGCGCCCGCCCTGGTCAAGCCGCGCTGGCCCTGGCCCGTCACGCCGTTCAGCGCCCGCTTCCTCGGCGGCTTCTATACCGTCGAAATGGCCGTGATGGCGGCGCTCTTGTTCTGGAATCGCTGGTCGCCCGGCAGGCTGGTGCTGGTCATGGCCTTCATCTTCACAGTCATCGTGTCGGCGGCTTCGTTCATCAATCTGGGCTATTTCAACTTCGAACGAAAAGCGGCCTGGCTCTGGTTCTTGGTCTATCTTGTCTCGGCCGCGGTATCCGGGCTGTTCCTGTGGCGGGCCAGGGCCCGTCCTGCGGCAAAAGGACTGGCCTTAACCCCCGCATGGCGCGGCTACATGTCAACGGAAACGGCGATCCTTGGGCTATACGGCGTCGGCATGCTGCTGTTTCCCCGGGTGGTCAGCAGCAGCTGGCCGTGGCCGGTCGATCCCTTCCACGCTCAGGTCTACAGCGCCATCTTCCTCGCCGGCGCCGGCGGCGTGTATCTCCTCTGGAAAAACGCTCCGCGTGAGGAACTGCTGGTTCTCGGGCTGGCGCAATTTCTGGTTGGCCTGCTTGCCATTCTCGGCCTCATCGTCACCGACGCTACGGTGCACCGGATCGACTGGACGGCAATCGGGACATTGTGCTGGCTCGCCCTTTTCGGCTGGATCGGTTTCAGCGGCGTCTTCAAACTCTACGCCGCTTTCCGGTATTTTAGCTCGCACCCGGCATCATAGATTGCGGAGACGATTGGATTTCCGGGTGACGTCTATCGTGCCGGGCCGATTGCCTTCGAGCATTTCACCGTTTCACAGGAAACGGCGAATTGCTTATCTCTTTGTTCTGACGCAATTCCGGCCGGAAAACCGCTTACACTTTTCCTGGAATTGCTCCAGCCGGGAACGCCATGACCAGCAAGACCTCGCCATCCTCCGAGAAAATTCAGCCGCGGCTCCGACCTGTCCGGCCAAGCGATGCGGAGGCGCTTTGCGCTATCTTCAACATGCCGGGCTATCGTTGGGGAACTCTCAGGATGCCCTTCGAGAGGGTGGAGCAGGTGGAGCGGCGCATCGCCAAGTCCGGCCAGGAGACTACCTGGATCGTTGCGGAGCTGGAGGGCAAGGTCGTTGGCCATGGCAACCTGGTCGTGCAGGGTTCGCCGCGCCGTTCGCATGTCGGCGAGATCAATATCGGCCTTGATGATGCGTTTGTCGGCAAAGGCATCGGCTCTGCCATACTCGGCGCGCTGCTTGACGTGGCCGATAAATGGCGGGCGCTGAAGCGGGTCGAATTGACCGTCTATGCCGACAACGTACCGGCCGTCCGCCTCTACACGAGCCAGGGCTTCGAGGTCGAAGGTCGGCATGTGAAGGCCGGCTTTACCGACGGGCAGTACCACGATCTCCTGAGCATGGCCCGACTGCGGTTCTAAGATTCGCCGTTTCCCTTGGCGTTTGCACCACATGCGGCTAGACGGGACCAATGACCGCTGTCGTTGATCCAACCCCTATGCCTCCGGCGGAAATTCTGGCTGTGCTATCGCTGCTCTGCCCGGAAGTCGCGCGCGACATCGAGCAAAACTGGCATTCACCGGTTTCCGACTACGCCCGCCATCTGTGGCGGCCGGTGGCAAGGCCTGTATCGGGCCCGGCAATCGCTGCCCGCTCGATCTTGCGCGACGTCCTACGTCAGCGCCTCGGTGCGATCATGCAGCCTGAGGAGATCGGCAAGGTCCTCGAAGAATTCGAGCATAGACCGGTGATTCAGTCCGGTCTGCACTGCCTGCTTCTGATGGACCGGATCACCTTCGATGCCTTCCTGCTTGCCTGGCTTGGCGCGGTGGAAAACGGCCTATCGGCCTTCGTCAATTTCATGGGAACGACAATGACCATGGAAACAGTTGGGCGGGAAGGGCCGGGATGGCTCGATGTCGGCGACGACAAGGTCAACCTGTTTGGCATGGGGCGCCACAAACTGTGCCGTAAAAGCGCCTGCGTGGCCGGCCCCGTCTCCATCAACCAGCGTGCGCTCCTGGCAGTCGGCGATCAAACGGATGCCAGCCGCTGGCTAGGCACACTGCTTGCTAGTCAGGACAAGGTGTTTGGGTGCGCCGCCGATGCGATCGCAGCACTTAACGAAGATCTGGTCGCCAATTGGGATCGTTCCGGCATGGCCGTCCCCGTCTTCATCGATGATCGGCTCGCCGCTTCTGCCTTGGCACGGCATTTTGAATACGACGGCAGCCTTCTTTCGAGGCTGCTCATCGAACCCGCAAGACGCCAGCGTCTCGATCAAGCCTTGCAAGAGGCCGCATCGGGCCCATTTGGCAGATTCCTGCCTAATGCCACGGACTATTTCTGGGGCATCCGCGAGGAGCGCGTTCGCAGGCTTGTCCTCAAGAACGGGCACCTGATCGAGCCTGACAGGCCGCATGGTCTTTCCGTCCCGTTCGAGCGGGAGCATCTCAAGCAGGCGCTGCTCGACGGCGTGCTCGTGCCGAACCTGTTCCTGATGTTCCTCATCCTCGCCATATTGCCACGGGTGCGGGTGGTGGGCGGCCTGAGGCAGATTGGCTATGTAGCGCTTTTCCACTCGATCCTGCTGGCTGCACTAGACGAAAACGTCCCGGAAGAGCGCGACTTGGCTACGGAGCTGCAGATTCAGGAAAATGCCTGGGGCATGCGGGTCATCGATGAAAAGATCTCGGTCCGCGAGCAGTTGGCCGGCCTGCCGGAAGGGGAGCTCTTCCCGGACCTGCTCCGGCGATACCGATTGCGGACATTTAGCGAGACGACAGACGACCTGAAACTGGTTCGCGAAAACGCCCGATGGCGCAAGATCGGCAGGGCAGCGATCAAGGCGACCTAGAGCGTTTCACCGTTTCACGGAAGAATCTGAAAGATCGCGACGCGCCTTAAAGTAATTAGGTCAGGCTCGGCTGACAGCTGTTTGCCGAATCGGCTCGCGGTGGTAGCATCCATACCGGTCATGAAAATCGAAGCCGGCGACGCGCTTTTAGCGCGGTGCCACCCCGGTGCTCTGCCACACTCCGATCGCGGCTTTACCGAAGATCAGGTATCGGCCAAGTCACCCAAGGCTTCGATCAGAGGAGTGATCTCGCTTTCATAGTTCTTCCAGCGCTTCACGGAGGATTTGTAAATCGGCTGGCGAACCTGCCAGCGGCTGGGGGTGGTGACGGCGCCTTCCCTGTCGAAGAAGCGCAAGCAGGCATCATCCCACGGCAGGTCGAGATAATCGATGAGCCGGCGCGAGTGCGCCTCCTGGTCTTCGACAAGGGTCTCGTAGCGGTTCTCGAAGATGCGGCCAGGAAACACCTCGTTCCAGTGACGCATCAAGCGGTCGTACTCGCGATAGTAGAGGCCGAGCGCCTGCAGGTCCGTGTTGTAGCTGTGCGCCGAGCTGAAGGGCAGGACATAGCACGATACGCAGTTGTCGATTGCATCGCGGCGGCAATGAATGATGCGCGCCTTCGGGAACAGAAGCGTAAGCAGGCCGATCAATTCGAAATTGTGCGGCATCTTATCGATGATGCGCTGCGCGGTCGGAGCACGCTCCCGCAGATAGGACAGATGCTCCTCGGCCAACGTCTTGGACAAACTTTCGGTGACCGTCGTGATCGGCTTGCTGAGATCCGAGGCAGAGTGTTGCAGACCGATCGCATTCGCCACCCGCCTTAGTTTGCTCAACTCGCCCGCCCCGTGAACCTCGGGATGGCTTGCGCAGATCTGTTCGGTAAGCGTAGTGCCCGAGCGCGGCATGCCCACCACGAACACAGGCGCTTCGGAAGGGTTTCCATAGCCAGACCTCGCCGCAAACAGCTCCGGCGTGAAGGTCTCAATCGTCAGGTCTATGAAGCGACGGTACTGATCGATGTCGAACTTGTAACCTTCCGCCTGCTTCGCTTTCTTGAAGTGATCGAAGGCTTCCGCATAGCGCTTGAGGTCGTTCTCCACCTTCCCGGCGGCATAGTTAAGGCTGGCTCTGGCCTCCGGCTTAAGCCCCGGGCTGTCCAGTTCCCGAACTATCGCCTGGTATTCGGCGGGCTCCTCCGTGAACTTTCGGGTTTGCATGAGGTCGTAGTAGGCTGTCGCCACGTCGACGCGGCGTTCGATCGCCTCCTTGAGATAGGAGGCTGCCTCATCCATGCGCCCAAGGCCGGTGAGCGCAGCCGCTATTCCGATCCGCGCCTTAGGATGATCGCGGTTGACTTTCAGCGCTTTTTCATAGAGTGGCAAAGCCAGACCGGGTTTGTCGAACTGGGTGTAAATGCGCCCCAAGGCACAAAGGGCCTCCACGAGATCAGGCTGCACTTCCAGGGCATACTGAATATGGTTGATCGCTGCCGAATATTCACTCAGCTTGCCGTAGGCCTCGCCGAGGCTGAGATGGTAATAAGGGTTCCTGGGCTCCTCGGCAATCGCACGTCCGAAATAGCGCAATGCCGCCTCATCGTCGTAGCCAAGGCAAACGGTGCCCATAATGTAGAGGGCGAGCGGATGGTTTGGTGTCCGCTCCAGCACCTGGAAGCACAGATCCTGGGCTTCACTGAGCCGTTTGGCTTGCTGATGTTCGTAGGCTTTCATCAGCAACGCGTCGTCGGCCTGCGCGCGGGCAAGCGAATTCGTTTTCTGGAGGCTCGGCTGTGGTGGGGTTGCCTGTGGCAATCTGAGTCTTGGCGTAGGGCCAGACTTGAGGTGCTTGGACCAGGCAGGCGGCAGACGATTGTTCATGGCGTCTGCTAGCAAAAAGAACCGGCGGAATCCAGTCACCTCCACGAGCAGCCGGTGCTTTCAGGCAAGCCAGCGCCCTCTGGTTACGCCGACAACAACGCAATCTAGCTTGCGCCAGCCGGCCCACGGCTAGCAAGAAGCCCCATTTCTCAAGCGAGCTGTGCCCCGCAACCATTACGGCGTCAGCCGCATGGCGCAGATTGCCGGTCTCGAGGCGCTTGCCGATCAGGACTATTTACGCTCCGTGGCGGCGCGTGGCCGCTGGCCGCGATCGCATTGCGGCCGTCGCCCGGCAGAATGTCCTGAAACCTTTGCCGTCGGCGATCAATTTCGTCCATCGACTGCGGCCGCGACGGCGTCTCCGCGCTGAAGGTGATGGAGAATCTCCTGTCGCGCGACGTGTTCATCCGCAAGCCGATGGCGCCACGGCTTGACGCTGCATCCCAAGTGAGCGTCGGGCTCGACCACGACACGCAATTCCGGACGAAAAACCGCTCACACTGTTCGTGGCATTGCTCTAGGGCGCATAAACCGGAAGCGAGGGGCCCGTCGGTGGGCCGGCCGCTTCATCCGAGCACGGCCTCGATAATGGCGACAAAGCTATCGAGCGAGCGATCCCCACGAATCTCGATGCGCGGAAGGTCGATGGGATCGCAATCGAGGTCGGCCGGCCCGTGTCTACCGCCGAAGCCGGCTTGATAGCCGCACTCCCTGGCCAGCCGGCCAAGCCGTCGGTCGGTAACAGAGTAGGGTGCCGCGAACGTCGCGATTGGCCGACCGGTCCATCGTTCGACGAACATGCGAGAGCGAAGGAGCTCGGCGGCCAGCTCGGAAGTCGACAGACCATCGATCGCGCGATGCGTCGCCAGATGGCTTCCGAAGAATGCACCTTCGCCGGCGAGGCGTCGCACCGTCCCGGCGTCCATAAGCGGCGTCGGCGGACCACTGACGGCGTCCCATAGTGCGCTTTCACCCACCAGGTCCGTCACCAGGAACACTTCCGCGGTCAGGTCGTTCGCGCGCAAGATCGGCCATGCCTGGTCGGCAAAGTTCTGGAAACCATCATCAAATGTGATGAGCACCGGGCGGCCAACGAAAGGCTGACGGTTGGCGATGAACCGTTCCAGTTGCTCGGAATTGATCGCGTGAAAGCCATTGGCGCGCAGCCATGCCATCTGGCTGGCGAATGCGGCGGGCATGCACCGAAAACGGGCGAGCGTGGCCGGACCGTCGTCGGCGACGCTGTGATACATGAGGACAGGGATGCGCTGCCGCCGCTCGCTGCGTGCGACGTCGCGGCGCAAGGCCCGCGCCCCGCCCCAGACGATATTTCGCGCGACTCCTATTCCGACGGGCGCGCGGATTGGCGCATGTTCGATCATTGGTTCCGTCGCCACGTCGCTTGGCGACAGACGGCGGAAACGGTCTATGCGATAGAGCTCGGTCTCAATCGATTGCTCGAGGACGAGGCCTTCCGTCCCTGCGAGCGTCTCCGAGATCGCTTGCGCACCGAAGGTGTTCCAGTCGAAGCCGGTCCTCTGAGGATTGTCACGCAGCACGAAGGCGTGTGCGGTGATCAAGCTGCCGCCAGGCGCCAACGCCTCAACGACTTTTTTGGCGAAGCGTTGCAACTCGGCGAGATCATCCAGGTAGTAGAGCACTTCCGAACAGAAGATCAGATTCATTTCATCCGGCAGCGTATCCGCCATGAAATCCAATACGCCGAACTCGATATTAGGCTGATCGCCGCACCGCGCGCGCGCGCGCTCGATAGCTATGGCGGAGATGTCAGTTGCGGTCAGATGGTTCACTCGCGGCGCCAACTGCCGCGTGAAGTGGCCCTCCGCGCAAGCCAGCTCAAGCGCCCGTCCGATGGGACCGGCAGGCAGAATTTCGAGCTGACGCTCATATTTTTCCTGCTCATAGGGCGAACCGTAGTTCCAGGGATCCTCGGTCGCGAAATAGCGATTCCAGAACGACGTGCGATCATCGTCTTGCCCATCCTTGGCCCGTGCGCGCCGCGACGCTGGAGGAGGCTCCCTAACTTCGGCGCTCGACCGAATCAGCTCCCGCGCCTGCGCGGCCAATTGCGCGAGTTTGCCGAAGTGGCTGTCCCGAACAGGCCGGCGTACAGGCCGCTCAGCGGGCACGAAATTGAGCGCCAATTCGAACCAATGACGTCTTGTCACGGTCCCGAGTGCGCCGAACTGGACGCGCGCCGCGATCTGGCCTTCCATCATCAGGAAGGCATAAATTTGATCGATTCCTTCCGGGAGTTCGGTCGAGATCGGATTCCGAGCGTCGACGCGAAGTCCGAGTGTCAGCCCCAGTTTGCGCGGCACGGCAAGGTCGTCGGCGTCGAGAAGCATTTGCTCAAGGTGATACTGGACGCGGCGACCCGCTCCGGGATCGCCGTAGAGCTTGCCGAGTTCGGTGGTCAACTTGGTGATGGCCCCGCCGAATCTATTCCACCTGGCTGCCATTTGCGCCGGCACCGACAGGCTTCCCTCCATAAGGCCATCGAGGACCACTTCGGCGATCTCACGCGCCCGCTTGCGTCCTGCCGGGAGCGCGCGAAGGGACCGCGGGTTGACCGAGAGCGAGCCTCGACTGCAATCCGACGCAGCGTTCCACAACGCAAACCACGCGAGTGCTTCGGCAGCGGTGCCGCCGTTGACCTCGATCGCCCCACTGGCATGAGCCGATGCGGGGTGTTTGATGCGCGGATCAGGAGAAAAGCCGCGGGCGATAACGATTTCCGCATCTGCCAGCATCTGCGTCGAATTGCGAGAGAGCGCGTTCAGGCTGATCCGATAATAAGCGAGCGGCTCGTCGACCATCACCCAATTTTTGCCGAGACGTGCGAGGCGCTGCCATAGATCCCAGACCTCGCAGGTGCGCAGCGACGCATCGAAACCGCCCAACTTAACGATAGTCTCCCGGTCTACGAGCAGCGCGTGCGTGCGGATGGCACATCGGCGGGCGAATGTTTCGAAGGGCTGGACAGCAACCTCCGGCGAGATGCTCGCCGGGGTGAGCGCGCCGTCGGGCATCACGCGCCGGGAACCGCAATAGGCGGCCACCGCATCGGGAGCGGTTTTCAGCGCGGCCAGCATTTTCGCAAGGAAGCTGGCGTCCACCCAATCGTCCGCGTCCAGAAACATGAGCCATTGGCCGCGCGCTGTCGAAATCCCGCTGTTGCGTGCGCGGGCGGGGCTCTTGGCGGAAGAGGTCAACGTCCGAAACCGGGCATCGCGCTCTACATATGCGGCGATGATCGCGGGAGTGCGGTCCGTGGAGGCGTCGTCGACGATGGTCGCTTCCCAATCGGCCATTTCCTGTTCGAGCAGGCTATCGAGCGCGCGCGGCAGCGTCGCCTCCGCATTGTGCGCAGGTACCACGATTGAAACCAGGGGTTTATGTGCCACGCCGTCTTCCCCGCCTGTTTGGAAGGGAGAACAAGGGTCCCGAAAAAAAATAGCCGGCGATTACCTGGTTCATCGAGCTTTTGGTTTGTTCGGCAAGAGTCGGCGACTGTCTAAAACGGAATAACGGCATCGGATGGCAGCACCGCTATGTCAAGCTCGAGGTAGATTGGAGGCAGGCAAAAGAGACTTGAGGACAGGCTTTTGGCAAGCGCTCATGCCGACCGCCCAGTGCCCGCAATCGATGCGCCGCGGCGAGACAAATTGCGCAGCCGCTTGCTGGCCGGCCGCGATCGGTCCATCCTTGTGAGCACCCTGGCCGTGAGGCGCGTAGCGAGATCACGCCGTCACGGCCGCAAGTGAGGCCTTGTTCCATGAACTGCCTGGGCTGCGGTTTCGAGGTTGAGCGCGGTTTCGCCTTCTGTCCGAAGTGTGGCAAGCGCCAGCCCGTGCCATGCGCCAGTTGTGGCTACCTTTGCGCACCTGATTTCGAGTTCTGTCCAAAATGTGGGGCCAGCGTTCGTGCGTCCGCAAAGGCCGTCGAGCGTCCCGCAACGACAGCAAGCCGGACCATTGTGCCGCCTTCTCGAACTCCGTCGCTGCTTGCGAACATTGAAAGCGAAGATGGTCTGCATCCCCCCTCTGACGCCGATCGCCGAACGGTGACGGTTCTGTTCGCGGACCTTTGCGGCTTCACGACGCTCAGCGAGCAGCTCGACCCAGAGGTCATGCAAGTGCTGCAGAACGACTTGTTCAAGGAATTGACGGCGGCCGTGCGAAACTTTGGTGGTTTCGTCGACAAATTCATTGGCGACGCGCTGCTCGCCTTGTTCGGGGCGCCGGTCGCGCATGAGGACGATCCGGAGCGTGCGCTTCGCGCCGCTCTCGACATGATCGCCCGGACGGCGCGGCTCAGCGAAAGCACCTCCCACTCCGGCTCGCCTCTGCTGCTCCACGTCGGCATAAATACCGGGCCGGTCGTTACTGGAGGATTGGGCATCGGCACCGCCAAATCCTATTCGGTAACTGGCGACACGGTGAATACGGCGCAACGCCTGCAATCGCTGGCCGCACCGGGTGAGGTGCTGGTCGGCGAGCTCACCCACCGGCTGACCCGGCATGCGTTCTCATATGAGTCGCTGGGCGATGTCGTGCTGCGCGGCAAGGCTGGCAGCGTGCTCGTCCATCGACTGGATGCACCGCTTGCGGCTCCGCGTGCAGCGCGTGGGCTCGAGGCGCTCGGCCTGAGCGCGCCGATAATAGGTCGCGGTGCGGAGCTCAATAGAATGCTGGCGAGCCTTGACCAGGCGTGCGGCGGCTCGGCTCAGCTTGTCCGCCTCGTGGGAGAAGCGGGTATCGGTAAATCGCGGTTGGTGAAGGAGTTCGTCGCCCGCGTCGGCGACGAGGATCGTTTTCGCAACGTGGCCGTGCGGCAGGCCACGTGCTCACCGCTGGGGGAACAATCATTTGGCGCCTTGGGCGCCGTGGTGCGCAGCGCTGCCGGGATGATGCAAAATGACAATGGGGAGGAAATGCGGGGCAAGCTTGCAGGCTTGCTCGCCGATCTTGGCCTGCAGGGCGAGGAGGCGAAGCGGCTGATGCCTTTGCTCTACCATGTCCTTGGCCTTGGGGACCCCGATGCCACGTTGCAGCACGTCGAGCCCGAGCAGTTGCGTCGGCAAATTCTCTACGCAGTCCGCACAATCATCGAACAGCGGCTTGCTTTATCGCCGCTGTTGATTGTCGTCGAAGACCTGCACTGGGCCGACGCCGCGTCGCTCGAGGCACTGCGTTTCGTGATGGACAGGTTGGAACGCACGCGGTTGATGTTGCTGGTCACGCATCGTCCGGCGCCGGACCACGACCAGCTCGACTCAACTCGGGTCAGCCACACAGCGCTCAGGCTTTCGCCGCTCAGCAGCGATGACGGACGCCGCCTGCTGGCGGCGCTTTTCGGCGAGAGCTGGGTAAGCTCCACAGGCAGCCTTGTCGCCCAGATCCTCGAGCGTGCGGGCGGCAACCCGCTTTTTGTCGAGGAGATCGTGCGCGGCCTCATCGATCGCGGTGTCTTGGTGCGCGAGGGCCAGCGATGGCGGACTGCGGCAGGCGAAATCGCAACCGGCATTCCTGCCACTATCCAGGCAATGTTGCTTGCCCGCGTCGACCGGTTACCCCCGGAGGTGCGGCGGTTAGCCCAGGAAGCGGCGGTAATCGGGCCGCGCTTCGATGCCACGCTCCTGAAAGCCGTGGCGGTCGACCCCGGCCGGCTGGAGGCCGGCTGCGAACTGCTTTGCGATGCGGAAATCATCGAGGAAGTTGCCGGATCGGGCTCGGTGTCGTCGCAAAGCTACCGCTTTACGCAAACATTGCTGCAGGACGTGATCTACCAGAACCTTCTCCTGCAACGCCGGACCGACATCCACGGGCGGGTCGGTGCTGCCCTGGAGAAACTGTGCGGCGACAAGCCGGAACGGCTCGAGGATTTGACCGCCCTCGGTCATCATTTCGCACAGAGCGCCGAGCGGGAGAGGGGCGCGCACTACTTGCAGGCGGCGGGCGATCGCGCTCGCATGATATACGCCAACGACGACGCCCTTCGTTTCTACGAGCGAGCACTGATTGCGTTGGGCGAGACAGGGCAAACACCGCTCAAACTGGCAATCGCAGAGCGCATTGCCGATTTGAGCGGCCCGTTAGGCCGCCGCGACCTCGCGCACCAGCACTACGAGACGGTGCTGCAGGCATATCGCACGTCGGCCGATCGAGTCGCTTCGGCGCGGGTTTTACGCAAGATCGGTCGGCTGCTCTGGGACGTCGGCAAGCGGGACAACGCGGAATCGTGCTACGCCGAAGCGGCAGCGCTGCTCGATGGAGCGGATGCCCCGGTCGAGCAGGCGCATCTCTGGCAAGAACGTGGCCGACAGGCGTTCCGCAGCGGAGACAACGCTCTCGCGGCAAAATGGGCGGACGCGGCGCTCGATTGCGTACGCACGCTGACAACCGAGCATGTGTCGGAGATAGGGCGTGATGCCACTCTGGTGACTGCCGAGGCGCTCAATACCAAGGCTGTTGCGTTGGCGCGCCTTGGACGAGACCGCGAAGCCGTTGGCCAAGTCGAGCGTAGCATCGAACTGGCCGAAGCTGCCGGTCTACTGGCCACGGCTTGCCGCGGCTACACCAATCTCGGCGTGCTTTACACGACCATCGACCCGACAAAGGCGATGGAGGTCTGTCGGCGCGGTCTTGATGTGGCGCGCCGTATTGGTGATTTGGGATACCAAGCGCGCCTGCTCGCCAATCTGGCGGTCGCCTGCTGTACCTTCACGGATCGCTGTCCGACGGAGGGCGTGCCCGCTGCCGAGAAGGCCATCGAGATCGACCGGGCACTCGACCAGCGCGAGCACCTGCCGGTGCCGTTGATCGTGCTTGGGCAGATCCACCAGTGCAACGGCCGTCCGGAACTGGCGATTGGCTTGTTCCATGAGGCGCTGGACGTAGCTCGTGAAACGGGCGAGCCGCAACTGCTGTTTCCGTGCTATGATGGCCTCGCGACGCTCAATCTCGACCTCGACAATCTGGCCGAGGCTGAACGCTACTTTTCCCTGGCGCAGGGAATTTGCGCCCAGCACGGGCTCGACCCGGAAGGGCTTGTGGTGCTGCCTTTTCTCGACTAGCCGGGACGGAGGTTGGAAAATGGCCGCGCAGAGTGACTTGGTACCACTTCAACCGGGCGACCGTGCGCCGAACGTGGTACTCGACGCCATAACCCAGGAAGGCAAGATCGCGCTCGACGATTTTCGCGGACAAAAACCGGTGCTGGTCGGCCTTTTCCGAGGTCTGCATTGCGCGTTCTGCCGGCGCCATATCGCCGCTCAGGCGCGGCTTGATCCGGAGCTGCGCGAAAAGGGTGTCGGGAGCCTGACGGTGGTCAACACGCCGATCGAGCGGGCGCGACTCTATTTCCGCTACCACCCGATGCCGAATCTGCTTGCGGCTTCCGACCCTGAACGCGCTTCGCATCGTGCCTTTGGACTGCCCAATCTCGAATTCACCCAAGACGAGACCAACTGGCCGTACAAGGTCTCGATGGCAGCGGCAAAGAATATGCGGGTCGACATACCAGGCGAGTTGCCCGGTCCCATGGATCCTTTTGCGGCCAGCGAATTCCTCGACAATAAGGACCACTACGAAGTGACCGAAGCCGACGAGCAGATGATGGCGACGGGACACGGACAACTGATCGGTCAGTTCCTACTGGACCGGCAGGGGATCGTCCGCTGGAGTTTCACGGAAGTTCCAGAGGGCGGGCGATACATGTTTGCGGCGCCAACCCCGCGGGAACTGATGTCGGCCGTGTCCCAAGTCGCCCAATAGACTTACGAACGAGGTAAACACGACACCGAACAAAAAGCGGCAATGCTTTCTGTCGTCTTTTGGACGTAGCCGAAGCTGTACTTTATGCGGTTGCGAGGCCACGCGGAACAACGCGGAAAGGCTTCTGATATCTGCCGCGAAAAAGTTAATTAAATCAACGTTTCTTGCACATCCTCCGGGCCCACCAAAATACCCATATATCATATCCAATGTCGCTACCATATCTCAAGCCGACCGCGCGGGGAACAAGGATGCCGATTGGCCCAGATGGGCGGGGAGCGGTAACCGGCTGGCTGAAACGATAGGATTGCGCAGGTACCCGCCCGAAAGCGTCCCTTGTTGACATGTGCCCTCCAGAGGGTGGGGAGCGACTTATGGCAAAGGACCGGGTGCTGGCGTTCAAGAGGGTCGACCGCGCCGGAAGGCCACCATCACTAACCCTTACGACCGCAGGTCATACTGCACGCCGTTGGCCAATCAAGAAGAGAAATATTATGCTGAGCGTCCTTGCCGACCGTACTTATCGGCATCTGTTCATGGCGCAGGTTATCGCGCTCATCGGCACCGGTCTCGCGACAGTGGCGCTTGGCCTTCTGGCGTTCGATCTCGCCGGCAAGGGTGCAGCGCCGTGCTTGGCACCGCGCTCGCCATCAAGATGATCGCCTAGTCGGCGTCTCGCCGGTAGCGGCCGCTTTCGCCGAGCGGCTGCCGAGGCGGACCATGCTGGTGGCGCTCGATCTTGTGCGCGCCGGCGTCGCGGTGTTCCTGCCCTTCGTCACCGAGATCTGGCAGGTCTACGTCCTGATCTTCATACTGCAGTCGGCCTCAGCCGGCTTCACGCCGACCTTCCAGGCCACAATCCCCGACGTTCTGCCGGACGAGAAGGATTACACGAACGCGCTTTCCCTCTCACGCCTGGCATATGATCTCGAAAGCGTTGCCAGTCCGATGCTGGCTGCGGCCCTGCTTTCGGTGATCAGCTTCCATAGCCTTTTCGCGGGCACGGTCATCGGCTTCCTGGCTTCCGCCGCGCTGGTGGTTTCGGTCGTGCTGCCGAGCCCGAAACCGTCGCAGCCGCGCGGCATCTACGATCGCACGACACGTGGTTTGCGCATCTATCTTGCGACGCCGCGCCTGCGAGGTTTGCTTGCCCTCAACCTCGCGGTGGGCGCGGCCGGCGCCATGGTGATCGTCAATACCGTCGTGCTGGTGCAGGGTCAGTTTGGTCTCTCGCAGCGCCAGACTGCGCTCGCGCTTGCTGCCTTTGGCGGCGGGTCCATGATCGCCGCAATTAGCCTCCCGCGACTGCTCGACAAAATTCCGGACCGCACGGCGATGCTGACAGGCGCGGCTATTCTGGGGCAGCTTTCGCCTCAAGCGATCCGATAGTGGGGCGCATGGCGCCAGCGAGAGAAACATCGGCATCGTCCTACATCGGGCGGCGGGCTATGACCTGCTGGCGCGCGTGCTGACATTCGGCCGCGAGGGCCCGTTTCGCGACCGTATGCCGAGGCTTGCCGATCTTCAGCCCGGCGAGGCGATGCTCGACGTAGCCTGCGGCACGGGCACGCTGGCCATCGCAGCAAAGCGGCTGGTCGGTCCGGCCGGCAGCGTCGCTGGCGTGGACGCGTCTGCCAAAATGATCGACCGGGCGCGCTCCAAAGCCGTTCGCGCCGGCCTGGAAATCGACTTCGTCAATGCGACCGCCCAGGAAATTCCCTTCCCGAACGAACATTTCGACTTCGTCGTCGGCACGCTGATGTTGCATCACCTGTCGAAGCCCGCTCGCTCGATCTTCTTCCGAGAGGCACGGCGTGTGTTAAAGCCTGGTGCTCGGCTGCTGCTAATCGATTTCGGCAGGCCGGCGCGCCAATCCCGGCTGCCACGGCTGCACCGGCACGGACACGTCGACATGGATGCGGTAGGGGTGCTTCTGACCGAAGCCGGATTCAAGATCGCCGAGAGCGGCGCCATCGGAACCATGAACCTGAATTTTGTACGCGCCACGGCCAGTGAAAGCCGGCCAGCCTGAGGAGAGCGGACGGTGGCACGGCTGGGCCGCATCGGCGGATTGCCCACCGCCGTTTTTCAGCGCATTTCTACCAGGGCCGATGCGATCGTCCCCCTGCGGCGCGTGAACTCGAAGGGTTGCAGCATCTCAAACTTGGCACAGCGATGCCATGACGTTCGACTTGCGATACTTAGGGTTCAAGGCCCATTTTTCCCTGTTCTAACAACCAGTCTAAGAACTTCTTCCAAGGTGGTTGTCACATAGATGCCGTTAGTCGTCCCTGCAGGCACCTGCTGACGATCTGGTGTCCGGCAGACGTTCACAGACAGTTAGTAGGTCTCGATTACCTTGCACCGGACTTTAGTTCGTTCTCGACCAGCTTTATTTATTCAGCAGGTCGAACCGGAGGAACTCTGTTTGGCCACGAAATCATCCAAGCGCACCGCCAAGGCTTCAGACCAGTCCGGGCTGGTCACACTGTCGAAGTTAGCCATCGCCTCCTACGAGAACCTGGAGAACGAGCTTCGCGCCACGAACGCGACGCTCGAAGCACAGTCACGACGCTTCGAGACGGTGATCGAAAGCATCTCGCAAGGCATCTGCTTTTTCGACGCCGATGAACGACTAATCCTGTGGAATCGCCGCTACGCGGAAATCTATCGCATCCCGCCCGAGAAACTGCATACGGGTGTGATGCTCAGCGAAATCGTCGAACTGAGGCTCGCCGCTGAAACGTCGCCGATGACCGACGAGGCCTATCTGGCGTTCGCTCGCTCGATCAATGTGAGCGGCGGTTCGAGAACCTGGACCGCCGAACTCAAGGACGGCCGCACGATACAGGTGTGCCATCAGCCGATGCCCGACGGCGGCTGGGTGGCGACGCACGAGGACATCACTGAACTCGCCGCCAGCCGACTGATCGCCAACGAACGCGTTTCGCTGCAGGCGCTGATCGACTGGGTTCCTGACTATCTGTGGGTTAAGGATACCGAAAGCCGCTTCGTCGTGGCTAACCGGGCACTTGCCGCCGACAGCGGCCGGCAAACAGGCGAAATGATTGGCCTGACCGATTTCGACCTGCATGCGCCTGAACTCGCCCGGCAGTTTCGCGCCTGCGAGCAGGACCTTTTGCGCAGCGGCGAGCCGATGGTTGACGAGGAAGAATTTATTGTCGATGCCCTGGGCACCGGCAAGTGGTTGTCGTCCACCAAGGTGCCGTTGCGCAACGCTCAGAACGAGATCTTCGGCCTAGTCGGCATTGCCCGCGACATCACCCAGCGCAAACAGGCGGATGACCTGCGAAACGGTCAGGCGCAGATCCTGGAAATGATTGCAGCAAGTGCTCCACTAGAGGATGTGCTCGATCGGCTCATGCGCCTCATAGAGTCCCAGTTGAATGGGATATTCGGCTCCGTGCTTTTGCTCGACAAGGATGGCAGCCACTTGCGGCATGGCGCGGCACCTAGCTTGGCAAAGGACTACACAAACGCCATCGACGGCGTCCAGATTGGGCCTCAGGTCGGGTCCTGCGGCACCGCCGCCTTTCGCCGCGAGCCGGTTGTCGTGACCGACGTGATGAGTGATCCGCTCTGGGAGGATTATCGGGGCATTGTGGAGCCGTATGGCTACCGCTCGTGCTGGTCGACGCCGATCTTGGCGCATACCGGTGCGGTGCTGGGCGTCTTTGCTATGTATTCGAAGACGGTGCGCGAGCCGGTCGAGGCCGAGATCAGCCTCATCAACTTCACCACCCGTATCGCCGGCATTGCCATCGAGCGCAAGCTTGCCGAAGACCGCATCCATTTCATGGCCAACCACGACACGCTGACCGGGCTCCCCAATCGCGCCTTGCTTGCGGACCGGCTTTCGCAGGCGATCCTTTATGCGCAGCGCTATCACCGCTGGGTGAGCGTGGTGTTCATCGATGTCGACAACTTCAAGCTCGTCAATGACACGCTCGGGCATAATGCCGGAGACGTTCTGCTGAAGACCATTGCCGGCCGGATGGTCGAATGCGTGCGCGCGACCGATACCGTCGTGCGGCTCGGCGGCGATGAATTCGTCGTCGTGCTTTTTGACCAGCTACCGGACGCCGACCTTGTCGCCGCGACCGTGCAGAAGATCCGTGCGGCGATCGCGGAGCCGGTTCAATTGGGCGAGCATCGTCTCAGGATGACGGCCAGCATGGGCGTGGCGAACTACCCCGCGGACGGGGCTGATGCCGACGCTCTGCTGGCCAATGCCGATGTAGCCATGTACCGCGCTAAAGAACTTGGCCGCGACAATTTCCAGATCTACGCGCCCGAATTCAACGCCAGCAGTCACGAAAAACTCCTGCTTCAGGAGGAACTGCGTAATGCACTGGCGCGCGCCGAATTCACGCTTCTTTACCAGCCGCAGGTCGATCTTCGGTCGGGCCATGTCTTCGCGGTCGAGGCTCTGATCCGCTGGCAGCATCCCACGCTGGGCCTGATCTCGCCGATGAAGTTCATCCCGATGGCCGAGGAGACGGGCCTGATCGTCCCGATCGGCGACTGGGTGTTGCACGAAGCCTGCCGGCAGAACAAGGCCTGGCAGGATAGCGGGCTGCCGCCAATGATGGTTTGCGTCAACGTCTCGGCAAGGCAGTTCAAGGAACCCAACTTGATCAGCCGGGTCGTCAACGCGCTCAAAGACAGCGGCCTTGAGCCGCGATATCTCGAGCTCGAAGTGACCGAAAGCCTGATCATGCAGAATGTCGAGATGGCAGTTGCGACGATGAACGAACTGCAAAACCTCGGCGTGCGGATCTCAATCGACGATTTCGGAACGGGTTATTCGAGCTTAAGCGCTCTCAAGACCTTTCCGGTGGCAAGGTTGAAAATCGACAAGTCGTTCATCAACGACCTGGCCACCGACAAGGACGACCAGGCCGTCGCCAGCGCCGTGATTTCACTCGGGCAAAAACTCAATCTGAGGGTGATTGCCGAGGGGGTCGAAACGGACGAGCAGATAGCGTTCCTGCGCAAGAACAACTGCGACGAGATGCAAGGGTATCATTTCAGCAAGCCGGTCTCCGCTCAGGACATCATGACATTGCTCAGTAGGAACCGAGGCGATCCCACTTCACCGGAACTGGATAGCCACTGCTAGAAGCGTATGCTGCGGCGTGTTGGTTTGCGGCATAGGTCGTCGCGGTCTTTGGCCTATGGACCGCGGAGCCTCCATGGAAAGATGTCCGCAGCCAGCGATTCTGAGGAAACACGCCGGAAGTTGCGCGGAGGAGTGAGGTAGGGTGCGTCCGCCGGTTTCAAGGACGTCGTCGTGCGCCTGAAACAGAAAGCGAAGTGAATCCCCATCCGCACTGGTCAGCGTTGGGACATCCAGCCAGCCTCAACGCCTGGTTCGGCGCCTACCAACTACTGGGCGCCGGGCGTCCATTCGGGCAGCGGCGCCAGGCTGCGGTTGAACTGCTTCCACCACATGGTCTCATCAATCTGGCAGCAGGCGCGAAGCATGGCGTGCGCCTTCTCGAAAGCCTGGGTAGCGAGATCGTCGAATGTCAGCTGCGCGTCGTATGGCACCGACACCACCAGTTCCTGACCGGTCTGTGTGCCGCCTTCATCGACCTGAAGATAAAGCCAGACGACGAAATGTGCGCCTTGGCCACTCGCGTCCGCATTGCCGATCTTGATGCGGTCGATGCCTGCTGCGGTGACTTTCATGCAGCGCCTCTTCATTCGGATTCGCGATGAACCCCCACAAGTCCGTTGCGATCAGGAAGGTTCCGTAACCATTGTCGTTATGGTGAAGAGCTGGTTAGGCCCCTTCGACCTTTCTTATGGACTTCACATGGATTGGTGAAAATCAGGGATTGGTGAAAAATCAGACCAACTGATTGCATCTGGGACATCCTTTGATTGCATTGGTCTGGCCGGCATCCAAACACGGGGCGGACGGCGTCTGGTGATTTTCGGCAGATCGAAATCCACCTCGGATCACGATTTTCTTGTCGAAGGAACCAATTGCACCCGCTGTGGTTGCTCAATCGCGGGTTGGGCATTGGAGGCGACTTGCGGCGCGACGACGACCTTCAGGAAACCCGGTCCGGGTTCCAGGCTGCCTGGCAGAACGTTCAAGGTGGGCTCTCAGCTCGCTGCGTGCGAAACCTGCGGTCCTTCTTGACGGAGAACTTTTCCCGCAAGCTCTCGGTAGCCGAGATGGCGGCGGTGTGCGGGCTCTCAACCTCTCACTTTGCACGCGCCTTCTCCAGAACGTTCGGGAAGTCACCCCATCAATACGTCCTCGACCTGAGGCTGGATCATGCCGAGAAACTGCTGAGCGACGGACGGCTGTCGATCGCCGATGTCGCACATCAGTGCGGCTTTGCCAGCCAAAGCCACCTCACCACGATGATGAAGAAGCATCGGGAAATGACCCCGATGCAGGCGCAAGCGGGAGCGTCTACTTTCAGGTCCCTAGCGTAGAGCGGACCTAGGCATATCGCCGGCTAAGTTACTGCTGACTTATTAAAGCGATATCTAAAATAACAAGGCGTTAACCGCTGCCAAGTCTTGTCGACTTTTTCGAATAACACAGCAGATTCTTGAAATACTTAAGTCTTCGAATCATGTCTGGTTGAGATCATTTGAAACCATGCCGGGTTTCATACGGCTGATGCATGGGCAGGCGACCATCGCCAAGTGCTTGCGTGTGCCGGCGGGTGCCGAGGAGGACGGGGACATGCCGAGCTTTGCCCGAAATTGCGGGTTGCAGCACGCGTCTGTCACCGTAGATTTCCAAGGAGCTGCAGACATATTCGATGCACGGGCGCCGTCCGTTCGGGCGGCTGCTTGCGATCTCAATCATTGACGCGATGCTGCGGTGTTCCGCAAATCTCTGGATTAGCAAGGTTGTCCCAAGGGCGCCGGGTTTCCGGCAGATGCCTTCGGGGGCAGCGGGGCTCACCCGACGCCAAAACCGAGCAATTTTCTCAGGCGCCGGTTACTTGGAGCAACATCGCGCGTTGCGCTTTTCAGGGCAGGCTTTGCCGGATGGCGATTTCCGCCTGATGCCCGCGGTTGCACCCGCGGCAGCCGGCTTCGATCCGAATTTCCAATTGCAATCGCATGCGTGCGCCAGATCGCGACCGGTGGTCGCGAGACTCGCCAGGGTTGGCGCCGGGGGGAAGAATGAGCCGAGTCCAGGACCGTTCAGCTGAGACCCTGGAGCGCGGGAAGCGCTCGTCCGCAAACGGGTCCCTCGCCAACATGTCCGGCTCGCACCTGCTGCGCGGCGGCCGCATGACCAAGTGGAAGGGGCAAGCGGCGAGCTATGCGCCGAATCTTGCCCACTCGGTCGCTTCTGCCCCTCGTCCGCACAGCGCCGCCGTCCTACTCGCGCTCCTCGTGGGCCTTGCGGCCAACCCGACGGCCGCCGCGGATCTCTACTGGGATGCCGATGGTTCGGGGGTCCAGCTCGGCGGCACCGGAACCTGGAACACCGCGGCGCCGGCGCTCTGGAACACAACCGGCAATGCCACGGCCGGCCCCTTCGTGATCTGGAGCAACGCAACGCCGGACAACGCCCTCTTTGCCGGCACGGCGGGGACGGTCACGCTCGGTGCGCCGATAACGGCTGGCAGCCTTACATTCAACGTCAGCGGCTATACCATTGCAGGCGGTACGCTGACGCTCGGCGGCGCGACGTCAACAATCACGGCAACGGGCAACGCCACCATAAGCTCCATCATCGCCGGGTCGGCGGGGCTGAACAAGGCGGGTGGCGGCACTTTGAGCCTGACTGGCGTGAACACGTTCACGGGCGACATCACAGTCAGCGCGGGCGGATTTGCCATCAATGCCGATGCAGCGCTCGGCGCGGCCGCCAATGGGATATCTGCGGCAGCGGGCACCTCCCTGACCTTCAATGGCAGTCTCAACGCAAGCCGCGTCGTCACGCTCGGGGCCGGCGGTCAAGTGACGGTGGCAGGGGCAGGTGCAGCGGCGGCTCGTTATACCGGCAGCGGCGGGATCGTTGCAGCAACGCTGACGAATGCCACCAATGACTACACCGGCCCCACGACGCTGAGGAGCAGCAGTAGCGTCTCCTTTTCTTCGATTGGCAATCTTGGCCAAGCGAGCGCATTGGGCGCACCCACGACCGCAGCGAATGGAACCGTGCTCATCATGACCGGCTCGGGCGGTGACCAGTACGGGGACAGCGCCAGCTATACGGGCGCTGCGGCCAGCACCAACCGCAACTTCGAGCTGCGGCCCGGTCCGATTAGTGGTGCAACCCTCACCTTCCGCAATTCGGGCACCGGAACGCTGACCATCAACGGCGACATTGCGCTCACCAGCGCCGGCAGCAACAGCGGCAGTAACGCGGTTAGCTTCTCCGCCGATTCTGCCGATCTCCAACTGCTCGGCGTGATAAGCAGCACCACTGGTCGAGCCGTTAACTTCGGTGGGACCAGCAGCGCCAGGACCATCACACTAGGTGACGCCAATACTTTCGCGGGCACGGCGGGAATCGGTGCTGCCACGGTCAAGGTCGGCACGCTGGCAAATGCGGGCGTAAACAGCTCGCTCGGTTCGGGTGCCTCGATAAGCTTGGGCAACGGCAGCGTTCTCAGTTATACCGGCGGTGCAGTTGGGCTCGACCGGACATGGTCCGTGTCGGGCACGGGGACGCTCCAGAGCGACGGTACAGGCGCGCTGACCCTCAATGGCGCGACGACGCTCGTCGCCGGCTCCACTTTCACGCTGGGGGGCAGCTACACCGGAGCCGACAACACGGTCTCCGGCGTGATCTCCGGCTCAGGCGGTCTCGCCAGCACTGGCAACGCAACCTGGGTGCTCACGGGCGCCAACACCCGCACGGGCGCCATCACCGTGAACGGAGGGACGCTGCGCGCGGGCAACGCCTCGGCCTTCGGCACGACGACCGGCATTACGACCAGCGGCGGCACGCTGGACCTCAATGGGTTCAATATGTCCACCACCTCGCTGGCCGGCACCGGCGGCACGCTGGCGCTGGGCAACGCGAATTTCACCGTTAATCTGGGTACCGGGGTCAGCAACACCTATGGCGGCAGCATCACCGGCAGCGGCAGCCTGACCAAGCTCGGCGCAGGCACGCTGACGTTGACCGGCGCCAGCACCTATACGGGCGCAACGACGATCGGTGGCGGCACCCTGGCGCTCGACTTCTCGCCGGCCGGAGGGCCAACCAGCGGCATTATCTCTGCCTCGTCGCCGCTCGTCATGAATGGCGGAACGTTAACCGTCAAGGGTGCGGCAGGCGAGACGAATCTGCAGAGCTTCGGCGGCCTCACGATCACCACGGGCAACAACACGGTGAGCGCCACCTCCGGCGCGGGCGGCAGCACCACCGTCGGTCTTGGCGCCATCACCCGCACCGGCGGCCTCGCCAATTTTGTTCTGCCCACCGCAGGCGCCGTCACCACGACCGGACCCGACCGGGCGCTCGGCGGCTGGGCAACGGTCAACGGCTCGGACTATGCCAAGGTGGTGGGGGGCAACATCGTTGCCTTCACCGCGGCCGACTACGTCAACCAGGACAATGCCAGCCTATGGCAGACCAACCAGATCCTGAGCGACGCCGGCGGAGCGGCGAACACGCCCTTCTTCAACACGGTCGGCGCCAGCATCCAGATCGGCGGGCTGCAATATACCGCGGCCGCAAACTCGACGGTGACCGTGGCGAGCGGCCAGACCCTCGGCATCGATGGCACCATCATCGTCGCGCCTTCTGTGGGCGCGGCAAACCAGACGATCACCGGCGGTTCGATGACGGGCACGCTGGGCGGCGGCGTGCTGGGCGTCCAGCAGAACGGCACCGGCACGTTCACCATCGCCTCGACCATCGTCGACAACACCGGCACCGTCGGCTTCAGCAAGGCCGGCACTGGCAAGGTGGTGCTCTCCGGCAGCAACACCTATACCGGCGCCACCACCGTGAGCCAGGGCACGCTCTCGATCAATTCGGTCGCCAACGGTGGCACCGCCAGCGCCATTGGCGCCGCGTCGACCGATCCATCGAACCTGGTGATCCAGGGCGCCACGCTGGAATATTCCGGCGGCACTTCCTCCACCGATCGTGGCTTCACCGTCGGACGCGCCGGCGCCATCACCTCGAGCACGATCAACGTCACGAATGCCGCCGCCAACCTGACCTTCTCCGGGCAGGTGGTGAGCTCCGATGGTGCCAATTTCATCAAAGACGGCGCGGGCACGCTGACGCTTGCCGGGAGCAACAACAGCTATACCGGCACCACCACCGTCAACGGCGGCATGCTTGCGGTGACCAACCTCGCCAATGGCGGCACCAACAGCTCCATCGGCGCATCCAGCAATGCCTCGACCAACCTGGTCCTGCAGAACGGCGGCAAGCTGGGCTATATAGGTGCAACCGCCAGCAGCGACCGCGGATTCACACTCGGCACGGGCGGCGGCGGCATTGACGTGATCGGCGGCACGACGCTGACGATGAGCGGCACGGCGGCCGGCACGGGCAGCTTGACCAAGAGCGGCGCCGGCACGTTGGTGCTGTCGGGCACGAACACCTATACCGGCGGCACCACGGTGAGCACCGGCATCCTGCGCGCCGGGTCCACCAGCGCCTTCGGCACGGGTCCCATGACCGTTGCAACCGGCGCGACGCTGGATCTCGCCGGCCGTGCCAATACGGTGGGTGGGCTCAGCGGCGGGGGCAGTGTGGTGCTGGGCACGGCGGCCCTGACGACGAACGGCAACGGCAGCTTTACGGGCACGATAGGCGGCACGGGCGGTGTTACCATCGCAGCCGGCACACAGACCTTCAGCGGCTGCGGCAACACCTATGCCGGAGTCACCACGCTTACCGGCAACAGCACGTTGAACGTCGGGTGTCTGGCGAATGGTGGGGACAACAGTGACATTGGCACCTCCGGCAATGCCTCCACCAATCTCGTTTTCAGCAACGGCTTGCTGAACTATACCGGCGCGACGGTCGCGACGGATCGCGGCTTCACGCTCCAGGGAGGAACGGGCGCCATCGGCGTGGCGAACGCGGCCACCACGCTGACCTTCAGCGGGCTGGCCACAGGTCTCGGTACGCTCCGCAAAGACGGTCCCGGTACGCTGATATTGTCCGGCACCAACGACTACAGCGGCGGAACGACGATTACCGGCGGCATCTTGAGAGCCGGTTCGACCAGCGCCTTCGGCACGGGCGCCATGACGGTGAACAACGGCGCGACGCTCGATCTCGCCGGCAACAACAACACGGTGCTCGGGCTCAACGGCGGCGGCAGCGTGACTCTCGGATCGGGCACGCTGACCCTAAGTGACGGGTTCAATCTCACTTTCAGCGGCGCGATGAGCGGCGCCGGCGGGCTCGTGAAGAACGGCACGCGCACGCAGACGCTCTCCGGCTGCAGCAACAGCTACGACGGCAGCACAGCGATCAATGGGGGCGTTCTTGCGGTCACCTGCCTGAACAATGGCGGCGTCGCAAGCTCGATAGGCGATTCCAGCGCTGCGGCAACCAACTTGGTGCTCAATGGCGGCACGCTGCAATATATCGGCGGCGCCGGCAGCACGGACCGCCAGTTCACGCTTGGGGCCAGCGGCGGCACTCTCGATGCCTCCGGCACAGGCGCGATCAATTTCACCAGCACGACGCCGGTCACATTGTCGGGAACGGGCAACCGCACGCTCACGCTCGCCGGCAGCAACACGGCCAACAACTCGCTTTCTGCCCGCATCGACGATCCATCCGGGGGCGTCACGTCGCTGACGAAGTCCGGTGCCGGCACGTGGGTCTTGAACAACACGACCAGCACCTATACCGGCGTCACGACGATCAGCGGCGGCGTGCTTGCGGTCAGCAAGCTGGCCGACGGCGGCCAGGCGAGCTCGATCGGAAAGTCTACCAATGCCGCGACGAATCTGGTGATCGGCAGCGGCTCGACGCTGCGCTATACGGGTGCGGGCGACCAGACGGATCGCCTGTTCACATTGCAGACCGGCATCAGCTTCATCGAATCGTCGGGCACCGGCGCGATCGTCTTCAAAAACACCGGTTCGGCCGCCTATACCGGCAGCGGCAACCGCACGCTGGCGCTGGGCGGCACCAATACCGGGCTCAACACGATGGGCGGCACCATCATCGATGGTCCCGGCGGCACGACCACGCTCGCCAAGAACGACAGCGGCACCTGGGTGCTGACCGGCAACAACACCTTCACCGGCAACACGGTCGTCAATGACGGTAACCTGATCATCGGCAATGGCGGCACCACCGGCAATGCCGGCGCCGGCAACGTCATCGTCGCCAATGCGAGCTCGACGCTGTCCTTCAACCGCTCCGACAGCTTCAGCTTCACGGGCACGCTGAGCGGTGCCGGCAACATCGCCCAAATCGGCACCGGCACGACAATCCTCACTTCGGCAACAAACGCGATCGGCGGCAGCACACGCATCGACGCCGGCACATTGCAGGTGAACGGCAGCCTGACGAGCAGCGGGGGGATTACGATCAACGCTGGCACGCTGCAGAGCAACGGAGGGGGCGCCTCCATAACCACACCGACGATCACGATGAACTCCGGCTCGAAGCTCAACGTCGGCGGCGGCACGGTCCAGGCAGCCGGTGGCACGCAGACGCTGTTCACGGGCGGGACCGGCGGCGCCACGATCAACTTCACTGGCGGCACGTTGCTCGGCAACGGCACGCTGGGCGGAGGCGGCAACATTGTCAATCTCGCCGCCGGTTCGCTCAATACCGGCGCAGCCGCATTGAATCTCGGCAGCGGCAACGACACTTTCCTGTTGAGCGGTCTTGCGACGATCGCCGGCGTCGGGGTGGACGGCGGCGGCGGCTCCGACACGCTGCAGGTGACCACCACCTTCAGCCGTACGCTCAATGGCGCTCAGATTACCGGTTTCGAAAGCTTGAACAAGCAAGGCGCCGCCACCCTCACGCTGACGGGCGATCACAGCTACACGTCCGGCACGACGATCTCGGCCGGCACGCTGCAGATCGGCAATGGCGCCGTGGCCGGCGCGCTGGCGACGCCGAGCGTGACCAACAATGGCACGCTCGCCTTCAACCTGAACAACACCTACGCCTTCGACGGAGCCATCTCCGGCACCGGTTCGGTCAACAAGCTCGGCACCGGCGTGACCACGCTCACCGGCAACAACACCTATGGCGGCGCCACCAACGTCAATGCCGGGACGTTGCTCATAAACGGCAACCAGTCGGCCGCGACCGGACAGACCAATGTCGCGAGCGGGGCGACGCTGGGCGGCACCGGCACGATCGGCGGCAGCGTCACCGTCGCCGACGGCGGCACGCTAAGCCCCGGCGGGGCCGGCAACGCTCCAGGCACGCTGAGCATCAACGGCAATCTCGCGCTGGGGAACTCCAACCTCAACGTCAACTTCGGCCAGGCGAATGTCGTCGGCGGCGCGCTCAACGATCTCGTCAATGTCGGTGGCAACCTGACGCTCGATGGTACGCTGAACGTGACCCAGAGCCCGGGAGGGACCCTGGGTCCCGGCGTGTATCGCATCATCAATTATACCGGCTCCCTTGCGGATAACGGTCTCGCCGTCACGGATCCCAACTATTTCGTGCAGACCGCGGTCGCCAACCAGGTCAACCTCGTCAATTCCGCCGGGCTGACGCTCAGCTTTTGGGACGGCAATGCCGGCCCCCACTCCAATGGTGCGGTGGATGGCGGCAGCGGCACCTGGCGCGCGGCCGGCGACCAGAACTGGACCGACGCCACGGGCACCTTCGCCGCGCCCTTCGCCAATGCCAGCTTCGCCATCTTCCAGGGTGCTGCCGGGACGGTCACGGTCGACAACACCAACGGCCAGGTGCAGGCGGCGGGCATGCAGTTCGCCACCGGCGGCTATCTCATCCAGGGCGGCGACGTCGCTTTGGTCGGGCCGCAATCGACCATCCGCGTCGGCGACGGCACCGCAGCCGGTGCGGCCTATGTGGCGACAATCACCTCGAACCTCACCGGCAGCAGCCAGCTGCTGAAGACGGAGCTCGGCACGCTGGTGCTGTCCGGCGCCAACAGCTACAGCGGCGGCACCGCGATCAATGGCGGCACGGTTCAGGTCGCCTCGGACGCCAATCTCGGCGACGCGTCCGGCGGCCTTTCGCTGAACGGCGGCACGCTGCACACGACGGCCGATATCGTTTCTGCCCGCGCCGTGACGCTCAATGCCGGCGGCGGCACCTTCGACACCGACAGCGCGACCAGCCTGGCGCTGACCAACATCGTGAGCGGCGCCGGAACTTTGACCAAGGAAGGTGGCGGCACGCTGGTCCTCAGCGGCGCCAACAGCTACCAGGGCGGCACCGTCATCAATGGCGGCGCCGTCGAAATCACAGCCGATGCCAATCTCGGCAACGCAGCCGGCAAGGTGACCTTCGATGGCGGCACGCTGCATCAGACCCTGTCCAGCATCGTGACCGGACGTTCCGCCACCCTTCAGACGGGCGGCGGAACGTTCCAAGTCGACAACGCCTTGCAGTGGGAAGGCGCGGTCGACGGGGCAGGGGCGCTCACCAAGACGGGAACCGGCGCGCTGTTCCTTTCCGCCGACAATACCTATGCCGGCGGAACGACCATTGCGAGCGGCACGTTGTTGCTGGGCACCGGCGGCACGACTGGCTCGATCCTCGGCGATGTGGTCGACAACGGCACGCTCAGCTTCAACCGCGCCAATCTCTATGCTTTCGGCGGCACGATCTCCGGCAGCGGCGGCGTCAGCGAGGACGGCACCGGCAACACCGTGCTTACGGCCGACAATAGCTACGCCGGCACCACGCTGATCGCAGGCGGCGGCGGGCTCTACATCAACGGCAACCAGAGCGCCGCGACTGGATTGACCAACGTCAACAATGGCACGCTCGGCGGCAACGGCACCATCGGCGGCGATGTCTTCGTCGACGTTGCGGGCCGGCTGGCCCCCGGCGACCTCGGCTCCACGCCCGGCACCCTCACCATCAATGGCAAGCTCGACCTGGCCGACGGTTCGAACCTTGATTACTCGTTCGGTCAGGCCGGCGTCGTTGGCGGCGCCTATAACGACCTCGCGGTCGTGCATGGCAATCTGGCGCTCGACGGCACGATCAACGTCACCGAAGCCTCCGGCGGCAATTTCGGCCCGGGCATCTATCGCGTCATCAGCTATGACGGCGCTTTCGTCGACAATGGGCTGAACAGCAACTCGCCCAGCCATATCGTGCAGACCTCGGTCGCAGGCCAGGTGAACCTGGTCGATATCAGCGCGATGACCCTCAACTTCTGGGACGGCGATGCCGGGCCGAAGGCCAATGATGGCGTTGACGGCGGCAATGGCACATGGCGGGCGGCCGGCGACAACAATTGGACCGGCTCCGACGGCGACATAAACGCCGCCTTCTCGAACGGCAGCTTCGCAATCTTTGCAGGTAGCGCTGGGACGGTGACGGTCGACAACACCAACCGCCAGGTTCAGGCCGCGGGCATGCAGTTCGCCACCGACGGCTATCTCGTCCAGGGACAGGATGTCGATCTGGTTGGATCTCAGGCGACGATCCGCGTCGGCGACGGCACCCTGCCGAGTGCAGGGTACACGGCAACTATCAATTCGAACCTCACCGGTGTGAGCCAGCTGGTGAAAACCGATCTCGGCACGCTGGTGCTTGGCGGCACCAACAGCTACTCGGGCGGCACCGCCATCAACGGCGGCATGCTGCAGGTTTCGGCCGATGCCAATCTCGGCGACGCGGGGGGCGCTTTGTCGTTCGACAATGCCGCGACGCTGCAAAACACTGCCGCGTTCAGTTCGGCACGCGATGTGACCCTCAACGCCGGCAGTGGCACGTTCCAGACAGACGCCGATCTCACGCTCTCCGGCGTGCTCGTCGGCGCGGGCGGCTTCACCAAGACGGGCGGCGCGGTGCTGACACTGACCGGCACCAACACCTATGCCGGGCCGACCACCGTGGCGGCGGGCGGGCTCTATGTCGACGGCGACAACGGCCTGGCCACGGGACTTACCTCAGTCGAGATCGGCGCCACCCTTGGCGGCAAGGGCACGATCGGCGGCAACGTCACGGTGGCCGACGGCGCGACGCTGTCGCCGGGATCTGCCGACGGCACGCCGGGCACGCTGGCGATCGCCGGCGATCTGACGCTCTCTGGCGGCTCGATCCTCAACTACAGTTTTGGCCAGGCGAATGTCGCCGGCGGAGCTCTCAACGATCTGACCACCGTCGGCGGCGATCTCGTGCTCGACGGCACGCTCAATGTGACGGTCTCGCCAAGCGGAACCTTCGGTCCCGGTATCTACCGCGTGTTCCATTACAGCGGGACCTTGACCAATAACGGGCTGTCCGTCGGCTCCATCCCGTCCTCGAACTACTTCGTGCAGACGTCCGTCGATCATCAGGTGAACCTGGTCAATGCAAACGGGCTGAACCTGAACTATTGGGACGGCGATGCCGGTCCGAAGTTCGACGGCACCATCAACGGCGGCAACGGCACCTGGCAGAGCTCGTCAGGCAACGACAATTGGACTGAAGACACCGGCTCGATCAACGCAGCCTATTCGGACGGCGTCTTTGCCATCTTCGCCGGCCAGGCCGGCGCTGTGACGGTGGATAACGGGGTCGGGCAGGTAACGGCGGCCGGTATGCAGTTCTCGACCGACGGTTATGTCATCCAGGGCGGCGACATCGGTCTCCTCGGGCCGCAGTCGACGATCCGGGTCGGCGACGGCAGCAGCGCGGGCACAGGCTACACGGCCACGATCGCGTCGGCGTTCACCGGCAGTGCCCAACTGGTGAAGACGGATGCCGGAACGCTGGTGCTGACCGGCACCAATAGCTACACCGGCGGCACCGCGATCAATGGCGGCACGCTGCGGATCTCGGCCGATGCCAACCTCGGCGATGCGGCGGGCGGGCTCTCCTTCGACGGCGGCACGCTCAACACCACCGCCAGCTTCGCCAGCGACCGTGCCGTCGACGTCCTCGGCCAAGGCACGATCTCGACCGATGCCGCGACCACCTTGACCCTGAACGGGGCATTGACCGGATCGGGCGCATTCAACAAAGCAGGAGATGGAACGCTTGTCCTGACGTCCGCTGGCTCGACCTTCTCGGGATCCACCTCCGTCCAGCAGGGCACGCTCGCGGCGGGCGCTGCGGACGTGCTGAGCCCCTTGTTCGCCTTCACCGTCGCTTCCGGCGGCACGCTTGACCTTGCCGGCTTCGACCAGACGGTGGCTTCGCTCAACAACAGCGGGGCGGTACGGCTTGGTGCTGCGGCACCCGGCACGGTGCTTACGCTGAGCGGCGGCTATGTCGGCAATGGCGGCAAAATCCTCATCAATGCCGCGCTGGACGGCGATGCTTCTGCGACCGACAGGCTGGTCGTGCATGGCAGCACCTCGGGCACCGGCATCCTGGCGGTCAGCAATGTCGGCGGCGCGGGCGCGCAGACCAGCGAGGGCATCAAGATCGTCGATATCGACGGTAGCTCGGCCGGCACCTTCACGCTCGCCGGCGACTATGTCTTTGAGGGCGACCAGGCCGTGGTCGGCGGCGCTTACGCCTACCGGCTCTACAAGAACGGCGTCAGCACGCCGGCCGACGGCGACTGGTACCTGCGCTCCACGCTGATCAACCAGACCGGTCCGCTCTATGCGCCAAGCACGCCGCTCTACGAAGCCTATGAAGGCGTGCTGCAGAGCTTCAACGAACTGGGCACGCTGCAGCAGCGCATCGGCAACCGGACCTGGGGCGAGAGCGCGACGCCGCAGGGCGCGGATGTGCCCGGCCAGGGTCCGGTCGACGGCAACGCCATCTGGGCGCGCATCGATGCCGCGCATGGCAAGTTCGAGCCCAAGACCTCGACCACCGGCACCGACTACGATGTGACCACCTGGAAGCTCAATGCCGGCGTCGACGGCCTGCTGCATGAGAGCGAGGCCGGCATCCTGTTGGGCGGCATCACCGTCCATTACGGCACCGTCTCGTCGGACGTGTCGTCGACCTTCGGCACCGGCTCCATCTCGGCCACCGGCTACGGTGTCGGCGGCACGCTGACCTGGTTCGGCAACAGCGGCTTCTACGTCGACAGCCAGGCCCAGGCGACCTGGTATGACAGCGACATCAACTCGGCCGTGCTGGGCAAGCTTGCCGACGGCAACAACGGCTTCGGCTATGGCTTGAGCATCGAGAGCGGGCAGAAGATCGCGCTGCGCTCCAACTGGTCGCTGACCCCGCAGGCGCAGCTTTCCTACTCCTCGGTTCGCTTCAGCAGCTTCACCGATCGGTTCAGCACGGTCGTGTCGCCCGGCAGCGGCGACAGCCTGATCGGCCGCCTCGGCATCTCGGCCGACTATGAGGACCAGTGGGCCGACAGCGCCGGGCAGGTGAGCCGGGCGCATGTCTACGGTATTGCCAACCTTTACTACGACTTCCTCGACGGAACCGATGTCGATGTCTCGGGCGTGAAGCTTTCCAGCCAGAACCAGAAGCTCTGGGGCGGCGTCGGTCTCGGCGGCTCGCTCGACTTCGGCGACGGCAAGTACTCGGTCTATGGCGAGGCGCTGGCCAAGACCAGCCTGGCAAGCTTCGGCGACAGCAATGTCATCAGCGGCAAGCTCGGCTTCAGCGTGCGCTGGTAGCGGCGTCGACGAGGCACCGGCATAGCTTGGTTAAGCAATACAATGCGCGCTGTTGTGCGCATTCTCTGTCGTTCGCATTCTGGCGGTCCGACTTTTTGAGAGATGGAAACGAGATGAAACGAAACAGACGAATTGGTTATGCCACGCTGATCGCCGCAAGCTTGCTTTCGCTTGCGGTCGCATTCGCGCAAGACACGGCGGCCCTCCCGGGAGGCGCGACCTCGCTCAGGGAAGGGCATGCCGACTGGACTGTCTCCTGCAATCTCGCCACCCAGAACGGCGCCGGCGTGAAGGTGTGCGCGCTGTCGCAGGAGCAGACCGACAGCCAGTCGCGCCAGCGCGTGCTGGCGATGGAACTGCGCCCAGCCGGCGAGGCCGTCCAGGGAACGCTGGTGCTGCCGTTCGGCCTGGCGCTGGACCAGGGGGTGACACTGCAGATCGATGACGGCCCGACTCTGCCGCCGCTGCGCTTCCGCACCTGCCTGCCCGGCGGCTGCATCGTGGATCTGAGCTTTGACGCGGAGACCCTGGCGATTCTTCGTGAAGGCAAAAGCCTCAAGGTCAAGGTGATTGCGGACGGCGGCAAGGAGACGGTGCTTGCCCTGTCGCTGAACGGCTTCCCCAGCGCCGCCGACAGGACGGTCGAGCTGTTGAAGTGACACCGTTGGCCGTTTCGTGACGAGCCGGTTAAGCCGAGATCCACTTGGGCTTAAATTAGGCCGAGTGTCTCAATCAACGCCCGGCTTTCGGCCGCTGCATGCAAGGTCCGCTTTTTGCCCAATTATCACCAGCAGGATGGTTGAGAGACTGTGGGTTCAGCTAGATAGGCTGCGGAACCATGCGGAAAGATACGAGAAAGTTCTCGATTTACGCCACAAAAAACTCAACAAAATCAACGGTGCGAGGTCGCCCTCCGGGCCCACCAAAACATCCCGTAACCGATTTGTTGTGGCTATATTTTTTGAGAGTGGCCCACAATGTCGACTCGAACCCCCTTCGTTTGAAGAACCTCGAAGCGTTTTTACGCATTTCAAGGACATCGAATCGAGCCAGGCATCGCGAGTGCTGAACTCGAGTGACCGTTGTCGCGTTTCCGCGAAATCGGCGCGCTTCTGATAATTCAGTCCGCGGACAATCGCTTTGGGTCCGGGCCAGGTATTGCTGGCATCAGTCTGAGAGATTTCGCGCATGCGAAGCGCGTTCTGTGATGCCAGTTGGCGTGATTAAACCACATGTTACTCCCGCTGTCGTAAATCGTCATACTGGCGTATCGTCAGGGTGGCCAAGCTCGCAGAACCAGCCTCCGAGATACTTCACCGACGGTCTGGTTGGATCGGGAACTGGGGTCTTTGCCTCGACTGTGGCGCGAAACGGTTCGGCGCTGTCCTGCGGGATAAAGCCGAGGTGGTCCGCGCCGCTGTTGTCGACCATCTTTAGCTTGTTGTTGGAAATGCCGAAGGAGATCGTATGGCCGACGCGCGGCGCGGTCAGCGATGCTTCGACCAAGCGCACGCAGTCGGCGAAGGAGAGATACGACCACAGCATGCGGCGGTCGGCCGGCTCGGGGAAGGACGAAAAGATGCGCAGGCATACCGTCTCGATGCCGAACTTGTCCCAGTAGAGCCGGCTGAGGCTTTCAACGAAATTCTTCGACACGCCGTAGAGGCTATCCGGGCGCACCGGCGCGTCGACGCCGATATGCGCCTCGATCTCGTGATAGCCGATGGCATGCACCGACGAGGCGTAGATGACACGCTTCACGCCGTGTTTCCGCGCGCCTTCGTAAATGTGGTAGGAGCCCCGGATGCTGGAATCGAGGATGGTCTGCCACTCGCATTCGAGCGGCGCGCCGCCGAAATGCACGATCGCGTCGCAATCCTTGGTCGCGGCGATCGTGGCTTCCATGTCGGCGAGATCGAAGACCGCTTCCTCTTCGTGAGGCGCGAGATCACCGAACGGGTGGCGCCCCGCCAGGCGAATCGTCTTTGCCAGCGGCACCAGCCCCTTGCGCAGCTCTGACCCAAGCCGGCCGGCGGCGCCCGTGATCAGGATACGTTCGTAATGCGGCATCGTTTACTCCACTTGCGCGACGGCGGCATTGATCCGCGCGATCGCCTCGGTCAGCGTCTCTTCGCTGGTCGCGGTCGAGATGCGGAAATAGGGTGACAGTCCATAGGCAACGCCAGGCACCGACGCCACCCGACCTTCGCTCAGAAGGTAGTTCGATACGGCTGCGTCGTCTTCCAACACGACGCCCTTGGGCGTCTTGCGGCCGATCAGGCTGGCACAGCCGATATAGGCGTAGAAGGCGCCTTCCGGCGCCGGCAGTGTCAGCCCGTCGATCTTGCGGATGCCGCCCACAACCAGATTGCGGCGGGACTGGAACGCCTGCCGGAAGCGGGCTACCTCATCCTGCGGACCGTTGAGCGCGGCTACGGTCGCGGCCTGCGCGATCGAGCACACCGAGGTGCAGGACTGGCTCTGGATCGTCGACATCGCCTTGACGAGCGGCGCGGGTCCCGCCGCGTAACCGACGCGCCACCCGGTCATCGCGTAGGATTTCGAGACGCCGTTGACGATCAGCGTGCGGTCCTTGAGCTCCGGGCAGGCCTTGCCGAAGGAAACGAACTCGCGTCCATCGAACAGGATGTGCTCGTAGATCTCGTCGGAAAGGATGAGCACCTGCGGGTGCTTTGCCAGCACAGCCCCCAGCGCCTTGAGGTCTGATTCCGAATAGACCGCGCCGGACGGATTGCCCGGCATGTTGAGGAAGAGCCACTTCGTCCTCGGCGTGATCGCCTTTTCCAGCAGCGCCGGAGTGATCCGGAAGCCGCTGGTCTCCGGGCACTCGACGACGACAGGTGTGCCGCCGAGCAGCTTCACCATTTCGGGATAGGAGACGAAGTATGGCGCCGGTAGGATTGCTTCGTCGCCAGTTTCCAGGGTCGCCATCAGCGCGTTGAAGATGATCTGCTTGGCGCCGTTGGCCACCACGATGTCATCGGCCGCGTAGTCGAGTCCGTTCTCGCGACGGAATTTTCCCGCTATGGCTTCGCGCACTTCGACTGTCCCGGCAGCGGCGGTATAGAGAGTCTGGCCGGCCTTGGCGGCGAAATGCGCGGCATCGATGATGTGGAGGGGCGTCGGGAAATCGGGCTCGCCCAGGCCGAGGTCGATCACGTCCACGCCCTTGGCGCGTAGCGCCTTGGCGGCCTGCGATGCCGCCATCGAGGCCGAAGGCTTCACCACCGAGAGGCGCGAGACAATATAGCTCATCAGTCGTTCTCCGTGATGTAACCCTTGGACCGGTCATTGGCTCGTGCGGCCGCATTGCGTTTGACCGGATCGCCATAGCCGCCGCCGCCCGGCAGTTCGAGGATCAGCCGGCGTCCGGCCGGCACATGCTGCCAACCCTTGGGCCGCATCCTGGTGCCGTCGTCGAGCTTGACCACGCCGGCAACGCCCGGCTTGCCGCCGTTGCGGCCGTGGGCCGGATGATTGACGCGGTCGAACATGGCCGAGAAGTCGAATTCGTGGCCCTCGATGGCGGCGATCTCGATAATCTGTCCCAGCCCGCCGCGGAATTCGCCGTCGCCGCCGGAGTTGGGCCGCAGCTCCTTGCGCCAGATGACGATCGGGCCGGTATGCTCGGTGGCCTCGATCGGCATGGTGTGCACGCCGGACGGGAAGGCTGTCGCCGACAAGCCGTCGAGTTCGGGGCGCGCGCCCATGCCGCCGGAGTTGAACATCAGCACCTCGGCGCGGCGGCCGGATCCGCCTGCAACCGGGCGTGCCGAAATGTGGATGTTCCAGAGGGCCCCGGCGCCTTCAGCGAGGATCTTGCCAGGCAGCGCCTTGGCGAAGGCGCCCAGCACGAGATCGGGCACCATGTGGCCAAAAATGTGCCTGAGCGCCACCGGCGCCGGTCGCACGGCGTTCAGGATGTTGACCGGCGAAGATACGGTGAAGAAGGCAAGCGAGGCGGCGTTGTTCGGGATGTCGGGCGCCACCATGCATTTCAGCGCATAGCAGGCGTAAGCCTTGCTGTAGATGATCGGGCAGTTGATGCCCCAGCGGCTCATCGGGTCGGTGCCGGTGAAATCGACCTCGACATGGTCGTCGCGGACCGAGACGGTGGCCGCAAGCTTGATCGGCTCGTCATAACCGTCGGTCACCAGCTCGTTCGACCAGCTTCCCTTGGGCAGCGCCTCGATGCGTTCGAACATGGCGTCGCGGGTGCGCGAGAAGATGAAGTCGCCGAGCCCGTCGAGGGAGGTGAGGCCGATCTCCTTCATCATGTCGACGAGGCGGCGGTGGCCGACCTCGTTGCAGGCTGCAAGCGAATAGAAATCGCCGACGACCTGGTTGGGTTCGCGGACATTGGCGCGCAAGATGCGGACGAGATCGAGATTGACCTTGCCCTTTTCCGCGAACTTCATGATCGGGATCTGGATGCCTTCCTCATAGACCGACTTGCCGTCGGCTCCGAATCCGCGCCCGCCGACATCGACGACGTGCGCCGTGCAGGCGAAGAAGGCGACGAGCTCGCCATTGAGGAAGGACGGCGACACCATGGTGATGTCGTGCAGGTGGCCTGTGCCCAGCCAGGGGTCGTTGGTGACATAGGTGTCGCCCTCGAACATGTTCTCGCGCGGGATCTCGTTCATGAAATGCAGCACGGCCTCGGCCATGGTGTTGACGTGACCGGGCGTGCCGGTCACCGCCTGCGCCAGCATCTGGCCACGCGGGTCGAACACGCCGGCCGACAGGTCGCCGGATTCGCGCACGGAGGTCGAAAAGGCGGTGCGCAGCAGGGTCAGCGCCTGCTCCTCGACCACCGAGATCAACCGGTTCCACATGACCTGCATGCGGATTTCGCCAATATCACTCATGCTTGGCTGCCTTTGCGGATCAAAAGGATCGCGCCGTCGCTCTGAATAACGGCGTCGAAGCTGGTGGTGACGACGGTGGACGTCTCGCGCTCGACGATGACGGCAGGTCCCGCGATGCGATCGCCCGCGCAAAGTGTGTCGCGCTCGACAATGCCGTAGCTGCGCGGCGCGCCGCTGACCGGATCGAAGACTTCGCGCGTCGTTGTGGGTTCGCTCGATTTCTTGCCGGCGGTGAGTTCGTGCCTGACGACGGCGGGACGAACATCAGTTGCCTTGACCGACCAGGTGACGATCTCGATCTCCAGCCCGTCGAGCCCTTCGATGGCTCGGCCGAAGAAACGCTGGTAGTTCTCCTCGAACAGTTCCTTGAGTTTGGCGACGGCATTTTCGTCGAACGGCTCATCCGCCAGCGGCACAGGAATTTCCCAGCCCTGACCGGCATAGCGCATGAAGGCGGTGATTTCGCAGACGATCCTGCCACTGGCGCCGGTGCGCACAAACCCCTCGGCTGAGGCTTTGAGATCGGCGAGCAGGGCATTCACTTCCATTGACTTGAAGCGCGACAGGCGCGTCAGTTTCGAGGCCAGCGCCTCGTAGCCGAACGGCGCCTTGAGGAAGCCGATCGCCGATCCAACGCCGGCGCCGCGCGGCACGATGCACTGATCGATGCCGAGCTTTTCGCAAAGCCTTGCCGCATGCAGAGGCGCTGCGCCGCCAAAGGCGATCATCAGATTGTCGGAAATGTTCTTGCCGTTCTCGACGGCGTGGACGCGGGCGGCATTCGCCATGTTCTCGTCCACCACCTCGCAGACGCCGAAGGCCGTCGACATCGCATCGAGCGACAGGCGCTCGCCGACATCGCGCAGAATTGCCTGCTCGGACGCGGAGGTGTCCAGCTTGATCGCGCCACCGGCGAAATTGTCGGGATCGAGCTTGCCGAGCACCAGGTCGGCGTCGGTGATCGCCGGGCGCTTGCCGCCGCGGCCGTAGCAGGCCGGACCAGGTTCCGAGCCGGCGCTTTCCGGCCCGGTCTGGATGCGCCCTATGGCGTCGACCCAGGCGATGGAGCCGCCCCCGGCGCCGATCTCGATCATCTCGATCACCGGAATGGAGATCGGCATGCCCGAGCCCTTCGAGAAGCGATAGGTGCGGGCCACCTCGAACGTCCGCGCCGTGCGCGGCGCGTAGTCCTCGATCAGGCAGATTTTTGCGGTGGTGCCGCCCATGTCGTAGGAGACCACCTTTTCCAGGCCGAAGCGCCGGGCGATGTCTGCTGCGAAAATGGCGCCGCCGGCCGGGCCGGACTCAACCAGCCGGACAGGAAATTCCGAAGCGGTCTCCACCGAAATCAGGCCGCCGCCGGAATGGATCATGAAGACCGGGCAGTCGGCGCCCATATCCTTCAGGCGCGTCTGCAGGCGGGCCAGATAGTCGGCCATTTGCGGCCGCACATAGGCGTTGGCGCAGACCGTGTTGAAGCGCTCGAACTCGCGCATCTGCGGCGAGACCTCGGCGCTGATCGAAATTGGGATGGTGAGCTTGCGAGCGAGGATCTCGCGAGCGCGGCGCTCGTGGTCGGGGTTGGCGTAAGCGTGGATGAAGCCGATCGCCACCGACCCGAAATTTTCAGCAGCGATCCGATCGGCAATCGCTTCGAGCGCGGCCTCGTCGAGAACCTGCAGTTCCTGGCCCTCGGCGCCAATGCGGCCCTTGACCGTGAAGCGATCCTCGCGCGGGATCAGCGGCGTCGGCAGTTGCAGGTTGAGATCGTACTGCTCGAAGCGGTTTTCCGTCCGCATCTCGATGACATCGCGAAAACCTTCCGTCGTGACCAGTGCGGTCCTGGCGCCGCGCCGCTCGATCAGCGCGTTGGTGGCGAGCGTCGTGCCATGGATGATGATGCCGATCTCGGCTGCCGAAATTCCGGCATCGCGGATCACCACCTCAATACCGTCGAGGATCGCCTGCTCGGGCGCCGAATAATTGGTCAGCACCTTGGCGGAAAACATCGTTCCGCTGACATCGAGCGCGATATCGGTGAAGGTGCCGCCAATGTCCGCGCCGAGACGGATGCCGTCTGATCTGGAGGTCATGCCTTGGCCTTCTGCGAAGCGAGTGCTGCGTCGCGCATCTGGGAAAGGGTCTGCCGGGGCGTGAGCGCTTCGGGCGAGATAACGATATCGAGAACTGCGCCGGTCGCGGAGCTGAGCGCCCGCTCGAATGCCGCAACGAAATCCTGTGTCGCTTCGACGCGCTCGGCGTGGAAACCATAGGCCTTTGCCAGCGCCACGAAATCCGGGTTCTCGAGCGAGGTACCGGAGACGCGGGCAGGGTAGTTGCGCTCCTGATGCGCGCGGATCGTGCCGTAGATGCCATTGTTGATGATGAGCACGATCGGCTGTGCGCCGGCCTGCATGGCGGTGCCGAGCTCCTGGCAATTCATCTGGAAGTCGCCGTCGCCGGCAAAGCACACAACTGTGCGCTTCGGAAACGCGACCTTTGCCGCGATCGCTGCCGGCAGGCCATAACCCATGGCACCGGATTGCGGGGCGAGCAGCCGGGCTTGCGGTCCGAATTTGAAGAATTTGTTCGGCCAGACAGTGAAGTTTCCCGCGCCGTTGGTGAGGATGACATCGGCTGGAAGACGCTCACGCAGCCAGGCGCTGACTGCCACCATATCGACCGGGCCTGGCTGCACAGGCGCGATGAAGGTGCCTTCATAGGCCTTGCGCGCCGCAGCGCGCCAATCGACCCAACTGCCGTTGACCGGGGTGAGCGCCTTGGCGAAGGCGTTCGGGCCGGCATGGATGCCGATCGTCGGCACATAAATCTTGCCGATCTCCCGGTCGGAGCCGTGCACATGGATCAGTCTTTGACGTGGTACCGGAACCTCGAGCAGCGTGTACCCGTCGGTCGTCATCTCGCCGAACCGCACATTGACGGCCAGGATCACATCCGCATCGCGGATCAGCGTCTTGACGTGCGCAACCATGCCGACGCCGGCCTCGCCGACAAAGACCGGCGAATGGTTGTCGAACTGGTCCTGATAACGGAAAGCGGCGACGACGGGGATGTCGGATGCCTCGGCGAAAGCGCGGAGCGCGGCGCGTCCATCCGCGGTCCAGTTGGCACCGCCCATGAGCAGCACCGGCCTCTCCGCCGAAGCCAGCATCTCAAGTGCCGACACGATTGCCTCTTGCGAGGGAGCGGCTTCGGAGATCGAGGCAGGGCCGTTGAGCGGGGCGGCTTCGGTCGCGGTGGTCAACATGTCTTCCGGCAACGCGACCACGACGGGGCCGGGCCGACCCGTCAAGGCGGTGGTCCAGGCGCGCGCGATAATCTCGGGAAGTCGCGCGACGTCGTCGATCTCGACCGCCCATTTTGCGACCGTCCCGTAGACTGCCCGGTAGTCGATTTCCTGGAAGGCTTCGCGGCCCTTCATGTCGGTGCCGACCTGACCGACGAACAGGATCATCGGCGAGCTGTCCTGCATCGCTGTATGCACGCCTATGCTGGCATTGGTCACGCCCGGGCCACGTGTTACGAAGCAGATGCCTGGCGTCCCCGTCAGCTTGCCGTAGGCGGCGGCCATGAAAGCTGCGCCGCCTTCATTGCGGCACAGCACATAGTCCAGTTTGCCCTTGGTATCGTGCAGTGCGTCGAGAACGGCCAGATAGCTTTCGCCAGGAACGCCGAAGCTCTTGGTCGCGCCCAGGCCGATGAGGCACTCGACAAGAAGGCGACCGCCATTGCGGACCATGCTTCGACATCCTCTTGGAACTTGCGGCAAGCGAACCGAGCCTGCCTTTCGGGATTCATACCTGCACTCTGGCGGATCGGAGCGAAATCAAGAAATGCGGTCCATTCGAAAGTTTTTCTTTATTATCCCGCGCGCACCAGCACGCCGGGATTCATCGTGCCGAGTGGATCGAACGCATCCTTTAGTCGCGCCATGAGAGCCCGCTCCGCCTGACTTCTGTTCCGTTCGGCCATGGCGATCTTGGCGCGACCCAGACCATGCTCAGCGGCAAAGCTGCCGCCCATGCCGGTGACTAAAGCAGCCAGTGCCTCGGCGAACGCTGTGGCCTTGCCGTCGAAATCGGCGCGGCCCTCCGGCGGCGATAGATTGTAGTGGATGTTGCCGTCGCCGAGATGCCCGAACGGATTCATCCGCACGCCCGGAAGAATGTCGCTGCATAATTTCGCGCCCGCCTCGATGAAGCGGGCGATCGCGCCCGGCGGCACGGAGATGTCGTGCTTGAGCTGCTCGCCCTCCAACCGCTGGCCTTCTGGCTGTTCTTCGCGCAGGCGCCAGAACTGCTCCCGCTGCGCGCCCGAATTGGCCAGCGCGCCATCCACGACAAGGCCTTGCTCCATGCCCCATTCCAGCGCCGAATTCAGGATCTCGTCGAGCGGCACCCGCGGCGAACCCGAGGCCACTTCGACGAGCAGATAGACGTCGCCGCGTGTCTCCAACTGATAGGCGAGATCGGGCAGGTGCTTGAGCGCCAGCGCCAGGCCGACATCCGAAAAGAATTCGAGGCCGGCGAGGAATTCTCCGGCCTCGTCGCGCAGGAAGGCGCCGAACGAAACGGCCGCGGCGAAGTCGGACACGACCAGCAGCGCGCTCGCCCGCTGCTTTGGCGTGGGATAGAGCCGCAGCACTGCGCGCGTCACGACGCCGAGCGTGCCTTCGGCGCCGCAGTAAAGCTTGCGCAATTGATAGCCGGCATTGTCCTTCTGCACCGCGCGCAGACCGTCCCACACCGCACCGTCCGGCGTCACAACCTCGAGGCCAAGCACAAGGTCCTGCATCATGCCGTAGCGAAACGCCTGGCTGCCGCCGGCGTTGGTGCCGATCAGGCCGCCGATCCTGGCGCTTCCTTCGGCGCCAAGATGCATCGGGAACATCAGGCCATGCGGCTCAAGCGCCTCGTGCAGCGCGGCGAGCACGACGCCCGCGTCGACGAGGATCGACCCGCTCTCCGGATCCGGTTCGCCGATCGCCGTCATGCGCGAAAGCGAGACGATCACAGCGTTCGGCCGATCGGCGACGGCGCCGCCGCACAGGCCTGTATTGCCGCCTTGCGGGATCACCGCCAAGCCCGCCTCCCTGCATGCCTTGACAACCGTCGCTACTTCAGTGGTGTTCGCCGGCCTGGCGACGCCCAGCGGGGTGACACCATATCGGTTGAGCCAGTCGCGCAGGTAGGGCTCGGCGTCAGTGCCCGAAAGCCAGCCTTTCGGTCCGAGAATCTCACTCAGAGTGGTGACGGGGTCGTTCATTGGGATACCTGCAACGTGCGGCACGCCGCGTATAGACAGCAGCGGCACCCGGCTCAATGACCCAGGACCTGCGACAGGAATTGCCGCGTGCGCTCGCTTCGGCAGGAGGTGAAGAATTCCGCCGGCGGCGCTTCTTCGACGATCTCGCCGCCGTCCATGAAAACCACCCGGTCGGCAACGCGGCGCGCGAAGCCCATCTCGTGGGTGACGCAGATCATCGTCATGCCTTCAGAGGCAAGCGTGACCATGACGTCCAGCACCTCGGCGATCATTTCAGGATCGAGCGCCGAGGTCGGCTCGTCGAACAGCATGAGTTGCGGCTGCATGCAAAGGGCGCGCGCGATCGCGACACGTTGCTGCTGGCCGCCGGAGAGCTGGCCGGGAAACTTCATCGCTTGTTCGGGGATGCGGACCTTCTCAAGATAGCCCCGGGCCGTCGCCTCTGCTTCCGCGCGCGGCCGCTTGCGCACCATCATCGGCGCGATCATGCAGTTCTCCAGCACGCTCATGTGCGGAAACAGGTTGAAGTGTTGGAACACCATGCCGACTTCGCGCCTGATCCCGTCGATGTTGCCGACATCGTCGTTGAGCTCGGTGCCGAGCACGGTGATACGTCCGCCATCGTGCTGCTCGAGCCGGTTGATGCAGCGGATCATGGTGGATTTGCCGGAGCCGGAGGGGCCGCAGACGACGACCTTTTCGCCCCGCTGCACGCACAGGTTTATCTTTCGCAGCGCGTGGAACGAGCCATAGTATTTGTCGAGGTCTTCGATATGCACGGCAGCGCCGGGTGACTGGGTCGAATTCACTTGGGCTTCCTATCGTTCGCCGACCGACATGCGCCGCTCGAGGAAGGCGCCATAGCGGGACAGGCTGAAGACGAAGACGAAATAGATCATGGCGATGAAGGCATAGACCTCGACATAGGCGAAGCGCCATTCGCCGGTGCCGTAAGCGGCGTTGCCCGAAGCCAGGATCTCGAAGAAGCCGACGATCACCACCAGCGAAGTTTCCTTGAACGAGATGACGAACTGGTTGATAGTGGCTGGTAGCGCGTTGCGCATGGCCTGCGGCAGCAGGATGCGGCCGATGCGTTGCCAATAGCTCATGCCGAGCGCCATGGCGGCTTCTTCCTGCCCCTTCGGCACGCCTTGCATGCCGCCTCTGACGATCTCCGCCTGATAGGCGGAGAAGAACAGGGCGGAGCCGAAGATCACCCGGTAGAGTTTGTCGCCTACCATCCATTGCGGCAGCGCGAAGGGCAGGACGACGGCGAAGGTGAACAGGATCGAGATCAGCGGCAGCGAGCGGACGCCATCGATGATGAGACCGGTGGTGCGCGATATCCAGGGCAGGTCCGAGCGGCGCAGCAGCGCCAGGCAGATCGCCAGCGGGAAGCCGATAAGGCAGGTGGTGACGAAGATGAAGAGGGTGAGCGCCAGCCCGCCCCAGGCTTCCTCGCCGACATGGGGCAGGCCAAGCACGCCGCCCTTCATCAGCACGTAGTAGAGGCCTGCCCCGGTCCCCCAGACGAGCGCGATGCGGCGGCCTGTCCAGAAGGCTGGAATGCAGCTCAGCACCGTCATCACCACCACGGCTATACAGGCCAACGCCGAACGCCATTGCTCCTCGAAAGGATAGAGGCCGAAGAGGATGATGCGCCACCTGGCCGCGATGACCGACCAGCACGCTCCCGCCGCCGCCTGGCAGGCCTCGGGCCCGCCGCTTGTCGTGAACACGGCCGAGAAGATCGCCCAGTTGAGCAGCTTCCACACGACGAAAACCATGATTGCCAGGGATATCAGCGAGAGCAGTGTCTGAAGCGGCGTCGCGAAGAAGCGACGCCTCAGGTCTTCGAGCCTGCCCGGGGTAGGGGGAGCGACAATGACCATCTCCATCTCTGTCATCCCCTCAGTTGATTGCCCTTCAGGGCAATGGCCTTGTTGACGCGATTGAAGACGGCGGCGAGGCTGAGATTGATGCCGAGGAATCCGGTCATCAGGATGCCGATCGCTTCCAGCGTCTGGCCCGAGTGGTTAATCGTCAGCGCCACGATCATGAAGAAGTCGGTGAAGCCGACCGCAATACCCATGGTCGTCGCCTTCATCAGCCAGACATACTGGTTGGCGAGGATCGGCAGCATGGCGCGCAGCGCCAGCGGCAGCCGCACCAGCGTGAAGACCCGCCAGGGGCTGAGGCCGAGCGAGAGCGCGGCCTCCATCTGGCCCTTGCCGACAGCCTTGAAGCCGCCGCGCACGATCTCGGCGATGTAGGAACCGCCATAGATGGCGATGGCGATGGCTAAAGCGGAAAACTCCGGCGGAATGCGCAGGCCTCCCTTGAGATTGAGCCCTTGTAAGGCGGGGAAGTCGAGCAGCGGCAGGTCGGGCAGGCGGCCAAACGCGAGGATGACGGCTGCAGTGGCCAGTGCGGTCGCCGCCGCGGTGAGCTGAATGCCAAGCCGCTCGCCGATCGGTTGGCTGAGGCGCGATGTTCGTCCGAGCCAGGCAGGAAGCGCGACGGCCGCGATTATGGCCACGACGGCTGCCACCAATGCCGCGCGCCCGACATTGGGGATCGGCAGGTAGAGGCCGCGGCTGGTCAGCAGCATGCCGAAGGCCTCATGTGCTGCACGCGGCGTCGGCAGATGGGTGATCACCGCGTACCAGAAGAAGACCTGAAGGATCAGTGGGATGTTGCGGAAGATGTCGACATAGGTGCGGCCGAGCAACCGCGCCAACTCGTTCGAGGAGGTGCGCGCCAGGCCGACTATCGTTCCGACGATCGTCGCCAGCATCAGCCCGACGGTACCGAGAAACAGCGTGTTGACGATGCCGATGAGGAAGTACCACCAATAGGGGTCATTGGCCGTGGCAGGCAGCAGCGAGAAGTTCACGTCCCAGCCCGTCGACTTGAACAGGAAGTCGAAGCCGGACGTGATGCCTTGCTCAGCAAGGTTCCGCCTGGCGATCATCACGCAGGCGAGGACCAAACCGCTAAGCGAGCCGACGTAAAGAACCTGCAACAGCGTGTTGCGGACCCTCTGATTTCTCAGCAGGCTGATCATCGGCATCTTCCCAAATTGGCGCCGGCTCCGCCCGGCAGGAAGCCGGGCGAGGCTCGAAGCGATGCGATAGGAACGGATCAGTCGATCACCAAGGGGATCAATCGATCACCAGCGGGAACAGGACGCCGCCATTGTTCCAGAGGTTGGTCAGCTCGCGATCCATCTTGTAGGGCGAGTTCTTGCCGAGATCGCGATCGAAGATCTCGCCATAGTTGCCGACCTTCTTGATCACGTTGTAGGCCCAGTCGTCGGACAGGCCGAGACCCTTGCCCATACCAGGGGTGACGCCAAGGAATTTCGCCACTTGCGGCGAGGTCGGCTTGGTCTTGAGCTCGTCGACGTTCTTGGAGGTGATGCCTTCCTGCTCGGCGAAGATCAGGGTGCTCAGCGTCCAATTGGCGATGTCGACCCAGTTGTCGTCGCCCTGGCGCATGATCATCACTTCGGGTTCGACGGCGAGCACGTCGGGCAGGATCACATGGTCCTCGACCTTGCTCTTGGCGATGCGGGCGATGGCCAGCGTCGGGCCCCATTGCGCATAGAGATCGCAGCGGCCGGAGAAATAGGCCTGTTCGAGTTCTTCGGTCTTCTCGATCAGCACCGGCTCGAGCTTGATGCCGAGCTTCTGGGCGTAGGCTGCGACCTGCTGCTCCTGCGAGGTCCCGGCGGGGATGCAGATCGTGCCGCCATTGGCGTCCTTGAGCGACTTCAGATTGAGCTCCTTATGCGCCATTACCTTGGTCGTGCCGAGGTAATAGGACATCGAGAATTGCAGGCCGAGCTCGGTGTCGCGGCTGAGCGTGCCGCCGGACGCCTTGATGATGATGTCGACGTCGCCCGACTGGAGCGAAGGCCAGCGCTGCGCCCAACTGATCGGCACGACCTTCAGCTTCGCCGGATCGCCGAACACGGCCGTGGCCATCGCCTTGCAAAGGTCGATGTCCATGCCCTTCCAATTGCCCTTGTCGTCCACCTCGGCGAAGCCGAGATAGGAGCCATCGTGGCCGGTGCAGTTGAGCACGCCGCGGGCCTTCACGGTCTCCAGCGTCTTGCCGCCGGCGGCTTGCGCCGGTGCCGCCAGATGAACGAGGCCCAGGGCTATGGCAGCGGCCCCCCATTTGGTCATTTTCATGTTTGTTGTCTCCACTGTTGAGGTTGTTCCGTTTCTTGTTGTTGGAGCCCCACAAGATTGCTTCGGAGCCCGGTCTAGAAGCCGCTCCCTATTCGGAAAGCGGAGTCGGTTTCGGCAAGGAGAGCTTGAGGTCGCTGCGCCAATCCTGCTGTGCCAGCCAGCGATGCAGCGCGGCCACCGCCTTCACGCGCAGATGCCCGCGCGGGACGACGAGGTAGAAACCGGGGACTTCCTCCGGCTTCATGTCGGCGATGGCATCGCGGCCGATCGGCGCGACCAGCGCGCCGGAGCGGAAATCCTCCTCGGCGTCGATGACCGAAACCAAACCGACGCCGATGCCTTGCAGGGTCGCCCGGCGCATGGTTGCCGCGTCGTCGAAGCTGACGCTGCGGTCGCCATCCGTCAGCTCTACGCCGAGGTGTCGCAATATGTCCGGCCACAGGCGCTTCGACTTGACGGTGTCGAGCAGCGTGAATTTCGTCAGATCATGCGCCGACTTGATCTTCTCGCCGATCGCCGGCGTGCAGCAGATGATCTTGGGGTCCGGCACAAGCAGGGTGGTCTCGTAGTCGGGCCAGTTGCCGTAGCCCCACTGCACCGTCATATCGATGTCGTCGCGCCCGAAGTCGGGCAGGTCGACCATCGTGGTCAGGCGAAGGTCGGCGCCCGGCAGGATCTCGCGGAAGAGCGAAAGCCTGGGCAGCAGATAGTGCGTGGCGAAATAGGGGCTGGCATTGAGGTTGATGCGATCGCGATAGTTCGACTTGGTGACGCGGCGCACGCCCTCGGAGAATTCGTCGAAGCCCGCCTTGACGTAGTGCGAGAGCAGGATCGCCGACTCGGTCAATTCGATCGAGCGGCCCTTACGCTCGAACAAAGTGACCTGCAGCGTGTCTTCCAGGAGCTTGATCTGCTGTCCGACCGCCTGCGGCGTCACTAGCAGCTCGTCGGCGGCCTGCCGAAAGCTCTTGTGCTGCACGACCGCGTGGAAGACGCGCAGAGCGTTGAGCGAGGGAAGGCGAAGCTTGCCGGTCATGGTGAATTCCGCCTCCTTTCGTTCGAGACTCCATCGGTCATGCACTGCTGGATATCAGCCGTGCCCGGCTGGCGAAGTTGGTCAGGCGTAGATGTAACCACCTGAAACGATGACATTTTCGCCGGTCATGTAAGTGTTCTTGGGGCCGCCGGTCATGAGCACCCATTCGGCGATTTCGGTCGGCTCGGCGCCGCGGCCGAGCGGGCTTGCCTTGGCCAGCTCCTCTAGGAAGCCGAGCGCCTTCGCCTTCTCGGTCGCCATGCCGGCCGGCGCGACGGAGTTCACCAGGATGCCGTCCTTGGCGACGTAATGGGCGAAGGACCGCGTCAGGCTGACGACCGCTGCCTTTGTCGCCGCGTAATGGGCGTTCTGCGGATGCGCCTTGAAGGCGTCGACGGACGTCAGGTTGACGATGCGGCCACGCACTTGGGCTTTCGGTTCCTGTGACTGCATGTGGCGGACCGCCACCACCATCATATGGTAGGTGCCCTTGATGTTGATGCCGTTGGAGGCGTCCCACTCGGCATCGGTGATCTCAAGCAGCGGCCGGCGCGGATAGATGGCGGCGCAGTTGATCAGCGTGTCGACGCGGCCGAGCTTGGCCACGATGGCATTGAAAGCGGCATGGCATTGCGGGCCGACCTGGATGTCGCAGGTTGCGGCGGCGGCCGGCAGGCCCTTGGCCTTGGCCGGGGCTAGCGCGCTCTCCGCCGCTGCCTGGTTGATGTCGATGATGCCGATCTTGGCCGCCCCGGCCTCGACAGCCATTTTGGCCAGGAGCGCGCCGAGGCCGGCACCGCCGCCAACGATCAGAACGGAAAGGTCTTTCATCCTGTTTTCCTTACTTGGTGCCGCTCGGTGAAGTTGGCCAGGTCGGCATGATGTCGAAACGGGTAACGTCGGCCCATGCCGGGAGCGCGAGCACCGCAACGACCATCCTGGCCACGTCATCGGGCTGCACCACTTTGCTGGCGTACATGGCGGCGCGTGCCTTGGCGTCGAGGATGTCCTGGTAGAGCTGCGTCTCGACGCGGCCTGCGACGATCTCCGTGACGCGGATGCCGGACGGGGAAAGATCGGCGCGCAACGCGGCGGCAAAACCGGAGATCGCCGCCTTGGTTGCCGCATAGACGGCAATGTTGGAGAACGCGGCGTGGCCCGCGACTGAGCCGGTGAACAATATGTGGCCCGACTGCCGCTCGCGCATCTGCGGCACGACGAGCCGGGTGAGCAGGATCGCCGCGCTGAGATTGACCTCAAGAGTAGCGTCGATGTCGGCGATCTTCATGTCGGCGAAATTGCCGAGCGGCGGCATGATGCCGGCATTGTTGATCAAGACGTCGATGGTGAGATCCGCCAGCACCGATTCCAGAGCCTCGCGGTCGGTGACGTCGACGGCGATGGGGACGATGCCCGGGCGCTCGGCCTGCAGCTCCTTCAGCGCTGCTTGGCTGCGACCGATCGCATAGACGTCGTAACCGGCGTCGCTCAACGCGATCGCCATGGCTCGTCCTATGCCGCTCGTCGCTCCGGTGATGAAGGCTGTCGCCACGTGGGCCTCCCCATTTGCGGCTTCCCCATTGCCTGACCTTGAGTGTGCGGCGTGGGCCGACGCCGCGAAACCAAGAAAACCAGCAAAAAGGAAAGATAAACTTTCGAAAGCCTTGCTGCCGGCCGGAATATTCCAACGTGCCTGTGCGACCGCAAACGCAGCCAGTTCAAGGAAAACAACGTCATCAGCGCGCGAGAGTGGGTTGTCGGCCGCAAACTGAGAAAAAACATGGCTTTCGCAAACGGCTGGCGGGGCGCGCAACGACGGAGGCGAACGACATCGAAACCGGCCAAACTACCCGGCCGTCGGCACGGGCTTTCGCAGGTCGGTGAAAAGCGAGGCCGCAGCGGCTTTCTGCTCCGCTTCGGTTGCCTGGATGCCCGAGGCTTTCGCCAGCGCGCGCACGCGTCCCAGGCTGTTCTGCAGATGCTTGCGCATCGCCTGGCGGGCTTTGCTTCCGTCCTGCCTTTCGATGGCATCGACAATGGCTTTGTGCTCGCTGTGGATGCGCGCGTAGTAACTGTCCTTGAGTGCCGGCTCGACTACATAGCCGAGTTGGAAACGCGGCACGATCATCGGTCCGAGATAGGCGAGGAAACCATGAATGAATTCATTGCGCGCCGCCTTGGCGATCGCGAGATGGAAGTCGTAGTCGTAGTGAATCTGAACGGCGGCGGGGTCCGCATGCCGGGCGTCGATGTCGTCCATCATGACGCGGATATCGCGTGCCTCCTTGTCGGTCCGCCGTTCCGCGCAGAGCCCGGCGGACTCCACTTCAACGCTCAGCCGCAATTCGAGCAGCGCGATGGTCTCCGGCAGGGTGCGCAGCGCCTCGTCGGGAATCGAAAAATTGCGCGGGGTCGGCGTTTCGCTGACGAACATGCCGCGCCCCTGCTGCGGCACAACCATGCCTTCTGAGCGCAGCCTCGCCACCGCCTCGCGCACGACCGTGCGGCTGACATCGTATTCGGCGCAAAGCTCCGCCTCGGTCGGCAGCTGTGCGCCGGGCTGCAACTGACCGGAGCGGATCTTTTCGGCCAGGCTCTCCGCCACCAGGGTGGAAAGCGGCTTGCGCTTCGTCATTGAGGTCCTTCCGTTCAAATTCAGAATCGGGATGATGCCCGAACCGGCAAGACCATTCAAACCGCCGCGGTGACGATCAGTTCGACCAGCATGCCGGGCTTGGCCATCCGTCCTTCGCCAGAGGAGCGCGCCGGCGCATGCTCCTTCGGCATCCAGGTGTCCCACACCGTATTGACCTCGTCGAAATCGCGCACGTCGTCCAGCCACATCTGGACGTGGAGGATGCGGGTCTTGTCGGTGCCCGCCCTGGCGAGCAGCGCGTCGATCTTGCCGAGTACTTCACGCATCTGGTCGGCCGCGGACTGGCCTGGTCTCGCCACCTGGCCGGTGAGGTAAAGCGTGCCGTTGTGGATGACACCGTGATGAATGCGGGTGTCGAAGTCGAAGCGCTGGATGTCGCTCACTGGGTTTTCCTCGTCAGATCGCCGGTGTCTGCCGGATGGGGTTGCCCTGCAGGTATTGCGCGTAAGGCGCCTGGACGAGCCAGCCGGCATCGACGGGCAGCGTGACGCCGGTGATCGAGGCGGCGCGGTCAGAGCAGAGGAACAGGGCCGCCTCGGCAACGTCGCGCGGCTCGATGAAGCGGCGCAGCGCGGTCGTGGCCTGGATGGCTTGCGGGTTGCGCTCGCCCTTGGCGATCTTGGCCTTCAGCCCGTCCGACAGCGTGTAGCCCGGCGCCACGGCGTTGACGCGAACGCCATGGGGGCCGAGTTCCGCCGCAAGCACCTGTGTCAGCGCCAGCACCGCGTGCTTTCCGGGCGTGTAGGCCGGCAGCGACAGCGGCGCGAAGGAGGCGAGCGAGCCGACATTGAGGATCGCGCCGCGCCCGGCCGCCGACATCAGTCGGCCGAACACTTGGCAGCCGAGTAGCGTGCCGCGATAGTTGATGCGCCACATCTTCTCGTCTTCGTCGAGATCCTGGTCGAGGACGTGCTTGCCGCTCTGCAGGATGCCGGCGCAGTTGACCAGGATGTGCGGAGTGCCGAACGCGCTCACGACTTCCGTCGCCAGAGCCTCGACGGAGACGGGATCGGCGACGTCGGTCTGGACGAAGAGGGCGCGCGGCGCGCCGCCACTCTCGCAGGCATCGGCGGCTTTCTTGCCCCGAACAGCGTCGCGGCCAGACACGACAACCTGATAGCCGTCTTCTGCGAAGCGCTCGGCGATCGCGCGGCCGATCCCGGACGTGCCGCCGATGACGACGGCGCTCGATACGTTAGCCATGGCGGCGGTCCTTCCGCTCGATGTCGAAGAATTCGGCCATGGCCTCGACCTGGAAATCCATCATCGGGCGCCCGGGCTGGATGCGGCAGCCGACAGCCTTGGCCGCCTTGAGAAGCGCCGTCTCGGCCGGCTCCATGATGATGTCGACGACCGTCATATCCGACGTCAGCTTGCTCACATCCATCGGCAGCGGATCGCCGGCTTTGAGGCCGGACGGCGTGGCGTTGATCGCAATATCCATGCCTGACGGGTCGGGTTGGCCGACCTCGATGCGGCAGTTGGGAAAGGTCGTGTTGACCAGCGCGGCAAGCTTTTGCGCGCGCTCCTTGTCGATGTCGGTCAAACGGATTTCCGCCGCGCCTTCCTCGGCAAGGCAGTAAGTCAGCGAGGCGCCAGCGCCGCCGGCGCCGACCTGGAGGATGCGCTTGCCGGCGATCCGGTGTCCGCCCGCCTTCAGCCCATCGATGAAGCCGACTCCGTCGAAATTGTCGGCATACCAGCTGCCGTCCGGCTGGCGGCGCACCGAATTCGCGCTCTGCACGCGCGCGGCGCGATCATGGGCGGCAGCGCATTTGTGGTAGACCGGAACCTTGTAGGGCACCGAAATGATCACGCCGCGGATATTTTCCGCCGCAGTAATGCCGGCCCAGAAAGTATCGAAATCCTCCGGGCGGCAGCTCAGCGGCACCATCAGGCTGTCGAGCCCCTTCTGCTCGAAGATATCGTTGAAGATACCAGGGCTCTTCGCATGACCCACAGGATGGGCCAGCATGACGAAGACATCGGCCTTGCCGGTTCCGCGCATCGGTTATTCCTTTCCGTTTGACAGTTCGTGACCGCTAAGGGTTTCGAGGGCCCGCACAAGGGACGAATGATCCGCCTCCGCGCCGCCAGCCTGTGCCGAACAGGCGTTCATCAGCTGCTGCGTCGTTGCCGTGCCCGGCAAGGCGACGCCAAGCGCGCGGGCGCTTTCTAGCGCGAGGTTGAGATCCTTCTGATGAAGCCGGACGCGAAAGCCTGGCGCGAAGGTGCGGGAAATCATGCGCTCGCCATGCACTTCGAGCACGCGGGAAGAAGCAAAGCCGCCCATCAGTGCGGCGCGAACTTTCGCCGGGTCGCAGCCGGCCTTGCTGGCAAAGACCAGCGCCTCGGCGACGGCTTCGACGTTGAGTGCGACGATAATCTGGTTGGCGATCTTGCAGATCTGGCCGGCGCCGTTCTTCTCGCCGATCAAGGTGATGTTCTTGCCGAGCTTCTCAAAGATCGGCAGCGCGCGCTCGAACTCGGCGGCCGGCCCCCCGACCATGATGGTAAGTGTGGCCGCCTTGGCGCCGACCTCGCCGCCGGAGACGGGCGCATCGAGATAGCCTGCGCCGGCTTCCCTGATCCTTGCCGCGAATTCGGCGGTGACGATCGGGCTGATCGAGCTCATGTCGATCACCAGCTTGCCGACCGAAATTCCTTCGAGCACCCCGTTCCGTCCGAGCAGGACGCGCTCCACGTCGGGCGTATCCGGCAGCATGGTGATGACGATCTCGGACATCCGCGCCACCTCGGCGGGGGAGGCGACGACTGTTGCCTTTAAGTTCCTTGGAAGAGGGGAGCGGTTCAGGACCGTGACGATCTCGTGCTCCGCATCGGCGAGATGCCGCGCCATCGGCGCGCCCATGACGCCAAGCCCGATGAAGCCGATTTTCATACGCAACTCCCGTTCCGCGTCAGAGCGCCTTGCAGTTCAGATTTGAGATATGATATAGGACATCATACAAATTTCAATGCACCTTCTTTAGACGGGGACCGATCGCAAAATGCAGGAGCGGATCAATTCGCTAAAGGCGGCCGTTCAGGCCGGCCGGGCTCATATCGGCGTCTGGTGTTCGCTGGCTTCGGCGCTCACCACCGAGGTGGTGGCGGGCTCCGGAGCGGGCTGGCTGCTGATCGACGGAGAGCATAGCCCGAACGATCTGCGCAGCATTATGGCGCAGCTGCAGGTCGCGGCAGCGTTTCCTTGCGAGGCAGTGGTGCGCCTGCCCTCCGACGATCCCAATCTGATGAAACAGGCGCTTGATGTCGGCGCCCGCAGCCTGATGCTCCCGAATGTGCGCACGGCGGAGCAGGCGCGTACAATCGTCGCCGCGATGACCTACGCGCCTGCCGGCTTCCGTGGCTTCTCGGTCGGTCACCGCGCCAACGCGTTCGGTCGCATCGCCGGCTATCACGCCAAGGCACGCGAGCAGCAGCTGCTAGCCGTGCAGATCGAGGACGAAACTGGCGTCGCCAATGCGGCAGAGATCGCAGCGGTCGAGGGCGTCGATGTTCTCTTCGTGGGGCCAGGCGACCTTTCAACGAACATGGGCGCGATGGGCAATCCAGGTGCTGCGCATGTGCAGCAGGCGATTTCATCCGTGCACAAGGCCGCGGCTTCGGCAGGCAAGGCGAGCGGTATCCTGGCTCCCGCAAAAGCCGACGCGGACCGTTATCTCGCCGATGGCTTCACCATGGTGGCCGTCGGATCGGACCTCGGTTTGCTGGCGCGGGGGTCGGACGCCCTGATCGCCTCGTTCAACCGGTAGAGCGGAGAACAGTCGTGGCGGTCCCACCCTATAAAGCCCCTTCGCGCAACGCATATGATATCGTCATCGTCGGGGGAGCGGTCGTCGGTTCCTCGACCGCCTATTGGCTGAGCCAAGCACTCGGCAACGGCGCTTCGATCCTCGTCGTTGAACGCGATTCGAGCTACCAGTTCTCCTCGACGGCGCTTTCCACCAGCGCGATCCGCCAGCAATATTCCAATCCGATCAATGTGAAGATCAGCCAGTTCGGCATCGAGATCATCCGCACCTTCCAGGAGAGGATGGCACCATTCTACCCGAATGAGACGGCCCCCGATCTCGGATTCAAGGAACACGGATATCTCTATTGCTGCTCCCCCGAGGGGGTGGACTCGGCCAAGGAGCGGGTCGAGCTGCAGCGCAGCCTGGGCGCTCACACAGTCTTCCTCGATCCGGGCGCGTTGAAAGAACGTTTTCCGTGGCTGAATGTTGATGACCTCGGCGGCGGTTCGTGGGGTTCGCGCGAAGAGGGCTGGTTCGATTCGATGGGCATGCTCAACGGCTTCCGCCGCGCGGCGCGCGCGAGCGGCGTCGAATATCTCGACAATGCCGTGACGGCGCTGGACGTCCTTGACGGTCGGGTCGTTGCCGCGCGACTTGCGACCGGCGAAAGGATTGCTTGCGGAACGCTGGTCAACGCGGCAGGTCCACGCGCACAGCAGGTCGCCGCCATGGCCGGCCTTTCCATCCCGGTCGCGCCCTACAAGCGCTACAGTTTCGTTTTCGCCAGCGCCAATCCGATCCCGGGCAGAATGCCCAACGTCATCGACCTTTCCGGAACCTTCGTGCGGCCGGAGGGCGAGCTTTTCCTCACCGGCAACACGCCGCAGGGCGATGGGCCTGCCGACTACGACGACTTCGAAATGCATTTCGAGGAGTTCGACGACTATATCTGGCCGGCGCTGTGGCACCGCATTCCGGCCTTCGACGCGCTAAAGGTGCAGACGAGCTGGACCGGTCACTACGAATACAACATGCTCGACCACAACGGCATTGTCGGCTTCCATCCCGAGGTGAGAAACTTCATGTTCGCCAATGGCTTCTCCGGTCACGGTCTGCAGCAGTCGCCGGCGGTTGGCCGGGCGGTGTCGGAGCTGATCGTTCACGGCGCTTTCCAGACGCTCGACCTGTCGCCATTCTGCTATGAGCGAATTCCGCGCAACGAACCGTTCCTCGAGGAGGCGGTGATCTAGCAGGCGTTTTTCGGTAACTTACTCACTGGTGCCGGGTAATTGGCATTCGCCTGAGAGAAATGTGACATGAAAATTGCCCACCAAGTCCAGCACATGAAGGATCGGATGATTGAGGCTGGCGCATTGGAAAAAGCAGTGTCGGTCAGCAAGACGGTAGCAAAAAATGACTCAACCCCGTCACTTCGATCGCGGCTCAATGCGGTTTCGGTTAGGTTGCGGAGCCTTTTAAGGGCTTAGGATTTGACACTCCAGGGGCGAAACCTAACGGCCGTTGAGACAGGGACGCGGAGTCACGCCCCTTATGGCCTCCCTACGAATATGTGCCCAGCTGGCGTTGGCGAAAGGTCGTCGGAGATTTGGTTGTGCACGCGCAAAGCCGAGGAAGCATTGCCGGTCCCGGGCTACCCGGCACCACTGCGCCTCATGTCGGCCGCCCCTATTTGCCTGAAGGCGGACATTCGGACGTACAATGCGGTCAGCATCTGCGACGCGCCTCAGATGTTCTCCGGCGTAACTATTTCGAATGGTATCGACCGTTGCAGCGTGGCCAGCTGTGCCTGTGGGCTGATGACGTCGATCATTGTCTGCACGAGAAGGGCCGATGTGGCTTCGAGAGGATGACAGAGAGCTGCAGTGATCAATCCTTCCGAAAGACCTCTGCGTGTCTCGGGTCCGATGTCGCGGCATACCACCTTGATAGCTGAGCGCCTTTCCGGTGTGACCTCTTTTAGCGCGCGTAGCACACCTGTGATGCCGCCACCGACAATCAGAATCCCCACAAGGTCTTCAGTCGTCTTCAGCAACTCGGCCACCATGCGGTAGGCTTCGCTTGGTTCCTCATGCGTGGGGCGGCTTTCCTCGACCGTTAGCCGAGGCGCGTGCTCGCGCAGATAGGAGCGGAAGCTGGCGTCCGAGACATCCTGGCATTGGTACCGGTGGTTGCCGATGAAAACCGCAATGCGGCCCGGGCCTTGGGTGGTTTGCGCCATTAGGAAGGCCGCGGTCCGCCCCAGCTTCCAATTGTCAGTACCCACATAAGCCGCCCTTTCGGGCGCGGACTGATCCGTGATGTATGAAACGACCGGCTTTCCCACCTCCTTCAGGGCGCGAATGGCCTGACCAACGATTGGGTGATCGGCCGCGACGACCGCGACAGCGTCGCATTCCTCGCCGAGCGCGATAAGACGGTTCGAAATGGTTTCCGGCGTCAAAACATCCACGAAGTCGACGACAGGATCGATGACCTCGTCCCGACGCTCGCGACAAGCGGCAACGATCTTCTTGCCGAACAATTGGTAGAGGTCACGAGTCGACTGCTGGAGCAGAAAACCCAATCGGTAATGCGGCGATATCTTGCGGGCCCGATCGTCGATCGCCCGGATGCCGTAAAATCCGATTTCCTCCGCTGCGCTCTGCACGCGTTGGATCGTCTTCGGCCGCACCGAAACGGTGCCGCCCAAAATTCTGTTCACGGTCGCCACCGATACGCCTGCCGCAGTGGCCAGATCCTGGATTGTCGGCCGCTTCATGAACGTCCGTTCCTATCGTATCATAATGATTGATACTAAATGATACAAATGCAACTTTGATCTTATTTGTGCCTTCTCCGAATATCAACCCTCCGATATGAATTGCGCCAAGCTAGGGCTCGGCTAGGGCTAGGTCCGAACTCCCGAATATCAGACCGATCCGGCCAGGAGGCAATGCCGCGATGGATGACCTTCAGTATGGTACACGCGACAAGCGCGGCAACTGGGCGCCGCACCGCCGCGCCGAGCCGGCGCCAATCTGGCACCGCCCCTTCAATGCAAAAAAAGTGGTGGCCTGGATCCCGGAGTTTTTCTGGCCGTGGAACACGTTCCATCTCGCCACGGCGCTCATTTGGGTAAATCTGCTCATCCCGAGCTGGCAGAGTCTGGCGAGCTTCTCGTTGCTCAACTACCTTTGGCTGTACGGCCTCAACGCTGCAGGGATTTTTCTGTTCTACGGCTTCTTTGAGCTACGCTACTACATCCAGCGCAAGCAGCAGAACCGCTTCAAGTACAATCCGAAATTTCCTTCGGACGCTCCGTCCGATGTGTTCTGGTTCCAAAGCCAGAACATCGACAATTTCGCCCGCTCGTTTTTCGTCACGATACCGCTGTGGACGGTGGTCGAGATCGTGATGCTGTGGGTCTATGCAAACAGCTGGGCGGTCTGGCTGCCATGGACGACGAACTGGCTATACCTGTCGTTCCTGGTGCTTATCGCGCCAGCGGTGCACGAGATCTATTTCTTTTTCCTGCACAGGGCGATCCATTGGCCGCCGCTCTACAAATGGGTGCATTCGGTCCATCACAATTCGATCAACCCGAGCCCGTGGTCGTCGTTATCGATGCATCCGGTCGAAGGCCTCCTCTATCACGCTGAGGCCTGGCTGCACCTGTTGATCCCATCCAACCCGGTCTGCGCCTACTTCACGCTGCACGGCGCGGGTTTCGGCGCAGTGAACGGTCATCTCGGTTTCGAGATCTTCGAAATCACAGACAAGGTCAATCTCGATAGCCATTCCTACGTGCACTACCTGCACCACAAGTATTTCGAGGTGAACTACGGCGGCGACGGGCTGGTGCCCCTCGATAAGCTGTTCGGCACCTGGCACGACGGCAGCAAGGAAGCCGACGAGGCCATGAAAGCGCGCTTCCGCAAGAAGAAAGAAAAGATGCGGGGCCGCCAGGAAGGCCGCAGTGATCCGGCGTCTGGAATGCCGGCGGAATAACGAAGCAAAATGCTGTTTCGGCCGAGCCCGTGAGGAGCGGGCCTGGAACAGGAAGACTTTTGTCGAACCCTGCGGGGTAATCTGGGAGGAAGACCATGAAGCTTTTCAAGACACTCGTCTCGACAGCGGTGCTGATCGGGTTCAGCGCCGGCGCGACGCTCGCCGCCAACATCTTCGTCGTCGGCGGCAAGCCGGACGATCCGTTCTGGTCGATCGTCAAGCGCGGTGCTGAAGACGCCGGCAAGGTGGTCGAGGCACAGGGCGGCAAGGTCACCTGGCTCGGGCCGCAGAACTACGACAATCTGGGTGTGGACGCCGCAGAGCTGATCCGGCAAGCGATCGACCAGAAGGCCGACGCCATCGTTGGGCCGGACTGGGTGCCGGAAGCCATGGACCCCGCGTTCAAAGCGGTGAGGGATGCAGGCATTCCGCTGATCATCTACAATGCCGGCGGGCTGAAAGCGGCCGATCGTCTCGGCGCCATGAACTATGTCGGCTCTGACGACTACAAGGGCGGCGTCGCGGCCGGCGAGTATCTCACCAAGGCCGGCAACAAGGAAGGCGTCTGCATCAACACGCTGCCAGGCGCCGCCAACATCGAGGCCTTTTGTGGTGGCTTCAAGGAAGGGATGAAGAACGGCGGCGGCGAAGCCGACGTGCTGCCGTTGCCGGCCACCTCCTTCGGCTCGGCCACGGCCGTCGCGCAGGCGGTCAAGGCCTATCTGCTGCAGCATCAGGACGTGAACGCCGTCTTCACCATCGGCAACGTCGATGCGAATTCCGCCATGAACGGCATTACCCAGGCCGGGAAGGTCGGAAAAGTCCACCTGTGCGGCATGAATTTCGACGAGACCATCCTGAACAACATCAAGGGCGGCCAGCAGGACTGCGCGATCGACCAGCAGGGTTACCTGCAGGGTTATCTCGCCGTTGCGATCCTGAATGGCCACGTCAACTATGGTTTGTCGGTGCCCACCCGTGAGATCCTGACGGGACCAGGCGTCATCGACAAGGCGAACGTCGACGCCACCATCGCCGGCGTGAAAGCAGGGACGCGATAATCCTCCCGCCTGGGCCGCCCCGCTTCTGCTGCGGGCGGCCCCTTTCCTTTTCTCGGCGTCGGCCTCATCGTGGCCGGCGCATGTTCGCGGATTACCCAATGGCACATCCCGTGACGACCAAATCAATTCCGGCGCCGGACCGAACGCAGGTCGGATTGGCCCTCGGACGGCTCGCGCGGCGGCCGGAGTCGGGCTCGTTCCTCGGCATGCTCGCAGTGCTCCTCTTCTTCGGCGTGTTTGGCGGCGGCAATTTCCTGTCGGCCGCTGGCACGGCGAGCTGGCTGAACATCGCTTCCGAGATCGGGATCATCGCGCTGCCGATTGGGCTGCTGATGATCGCCGGAGAACTGGACATCTCGGTCGGCGCGGTGATCCCCGCGGCATCGCTCACCGCTGCCATCGTCTCGGGCCACTATGGGCTGCCCGATTGGCTCGGCATAGCGGCGGCGCTCGGCCTTGGCCTCGCGGTCGGCCTCATCAACGGCCTGTTCGTGACGAAGACGACCATCCCGTCGCTCATCATCACCATCGGCACCATGTTCGGCACGATGGGTCTGACGCTGGGCCTCACCGTCAAGATCGCCGGCAGCACCGGCGTCTCGCTTGTGCCCGATCCCTTCATCAAGGCGATTCTCGGTGACTATCTCGGCGGCATGTTCCAGGTCACGATCCTGTGGTGGGTGGTGTTTGTCATTGGACTGTTCTGGCTGCTGCACGTCTCGCCGATCGGCAACTGGATCTATGCGCTGGGCGGTGACAAGGAGAGCGCGCGCAATGTCGGCATCCCGACCAAGCGGCTCACCATCGGCCTGTTCATGTTATCCGGCTTCAGCGCCGCCTTCGTCGGGGTCAGCGAGGTGATGGTCTATCAGAGCGCGCAGGTCCTGGCGGGCCAGTCCTTCATCTTCAATTCCATCATGTGCGTGGTCATAGGCGGGGTCCTGCTCACGGGCGGTTTCGGCTCGATCGTCGGCATCGTCTTCGGCACGCTCACGTTCTCGATCGTGAACCAGGGCATCTATTTCACCAGCCTCGATCCCAATGTCGGCAGTGTCATCATCGGCGCGCTTCTTCTGATCGCAGTGCTGACCAACGACACGTTCCGCCAGCTGGCGCTGAACTATTCGTCGAAGAGCGGAGGTCAGTCATGATGGACGCAATCAAGTCCGTGCTGCGTCGCCCCGAAGCCGGCTCGGTCCTCAGTCTCCTCGGTGTGGTGCTGTTCTTCGTTCTGTTCGGCGGCGCCAATTTGGGCGCGCTGGTCGGGGCAGCGAGCTGGGTCAACTTCGCTGCCAACCTCGGCATTGTCGCCATTCCGGTCGGTTTGTTGATGATCGCGGGCGAACTCGACATTTCCATCGGCGCCTTGATCCCGGCGGGTTCGATGACCACGGCCATCCTGAGCGGCTATTATGGCCTGCCCATAACTGTTGGCATTGCCGGTGCGCTTGCGGTCGGTGCGGTGGTCGGTCTCGTGAACGGTCTGCTGACCATCCGCACCTCGGTACCTTCGCTGATCGTCACGCTTGCCACGCTCGTCGCCATGCAGGGCGTGGTGCTCAGCGCCTCGGTCCTTCTGACCGGCAATGCCAGCGTGGCGCTCACCGCGCCTGACTGGGCAAAATTCCTGTTCGGACAGCTGATCGGCGGCAGTCATCAAGTCATCATCGTCTGGTGGGTCCTATTCGCCGCCATCATGAGTTTCGTCCTGCACAAGACGCGCTACGGCAATTGGCTCTTTGCAATGGGTGGCGACAAGGTCAGCGCCCGCAATGCCGGCATCCCGACGGACCGCATGACCATTGCCCTGTTCGTGCTGTCCGCGCTCAGCGCAACTTTCGTCGGTGTCTGCCAGGCGATCCTGTTCAACTCCGCCCAGGTCTCGGGCGGCATGAACTTCATCTTCAATGCCATCGTGTCCGTGGTGATGGGCGGTGTGCTGCTGACCGGCGGTTTCGGCTCGGTTGTCGGCATCTTCGTCGGCACCATCACCTTCGCCATCGTCAGCCAGGGCATCTATTTCACCCAGATCGACCGGAACTGGTCGAACCTGATCATAGGCGTGATGCTTTTGCTCGCGGTGCTGATGAACCAATCGTTCCGCGACCTGGCGCTCTATTTCCGACCGCGGCGCAAACAAGGCCTGCCGCGGGAGCCGGCGAACCCATGAGAAACGAATTTTCAGATCAGCCCCCGCTTGGCCGAGCACCTCGGCGCAGCCGGATGCAGATGAAGAGATGATGCCATGAACGACAAACCTGCCATTCTCGAACTGAGGAACGTCAATAAGTCCTTCGGACCGATAGACGTCCTGCACGATATTTCGCTGAGGGTGCGCGTTGGCGAAGTGCTTTGCCTGCTCGGCGACAACGGCGCCGGCAAGTCGACGCTCATCAAGACGCTGGCCGGGGTCCACAAGCCCACAAGCGGCCAGATCCTGATGGATGATGAGCCGGTGACCTTTACCGGACCGAGCGACGCGCAGGGGCGCGGAATCGCGACGGTGCACCAGTTCGGCGGAACGTTTCCGCTGATGAGCATCGGACGCTCCTTCTTCGTCGGCGTCGAGCCGACCAAAGGTTGGGGTCCGTTCAAGATCTACGACCGCAAGCGCGCCAACGAGATCGCGGTGAAAGCGGTCCGGGATTTCGGCATCACCCGTATCGATGACGGCGACCGCTTGGTCGGCGGGTTATCGGGTGGCGAGCGCCAGTCGCTCGCTATTGCCCGCGCCGTGTATTTTGGGGCGCGCGTGCTAATCCTGGACGAGCCTACCGCGGCGCTCGGCGTCAAACAGGCCTCGCATGTGCTGCGCATCGTCAACGAGGCCAAGAAGCGTGGTCTGGCGGTGATCTTCATCACGCACCAGGTCATGCACGCCATGGCCGTCGGCGACCATTTCGCAGTGCTGATCCGCGGCGCCATCGCGGCCGATTTCCGCAGAGGCGAAAAATCCCGCGAGGAGATCACGGATCTGATGGCCGGCGGCGAGACCATGGCTGACCTCGAAGCCCAGGTCGAAGGCTACTTAGAAACACATGAGGGGCACCCGCCGTCGCTCCAGGTTCTGGAGGGTCCAACCGCGCACTAGACTTTACGAAGGTATTCCCAGCCTGGCGCCGCTCCGTGCCGCCCATAATTCGAAGAACAGAAACAGGACAGAAATGACAATCCGCATTGCAGTGATCGGCGCCGGCCTGATGGGCGCGGATCATGCCAAGATCGTTGCCGAGGAGCTGCCCGGCGCAACCCTCCAATTGGTTTGCGATATGGACGAGCAGCGCGCCCGTCGCGTTGCCGACGCGTGCGGCGCCTTTGACATTGCCACGGACCCGAAGGGCAGCATCGCGCGGCACGACGTGGACGCCCTGATCATCGCCAGCCCCGATTTCACGCATGCGCCGCTTTCGATGGCCTGCATTGCCGCCGGGAAGCGAGTTCTGTGCGAAAAACCTCTTTCACAGTCGTCTGCCGATTGTGTTGCCGTGATGGAGGCGGAGCAGAAGGCTGGGGCGAAATTCGTCCAGCTCGGTTTCATGCGACGTTACGACCGTTCCTACAAGGAGATGAAACGGGCGCTTCAAGAAGGCCGTCTCGGCCGCGCGCTGATGATGCATAATTTCCACCGCAATGTCGAAACGCCGGCTGCCGATTTCACCGGCGCCATGGCCATCACCAATTCCGCTCCGCATGAATTCGACGTGGTGCGCTACGTGCTCGGAACCGAGTATGCGTCAATTTCCGCATTCCAGCCGAGCCGCTCCGACGCACGCGTGGCCCCCGTCGTCATGGTGCTGGAAACGGTGGACGGCCAGCTCGTCAACATCGAGATCAACAACAATGCCGGCTATGGCTATGACGTTCGCGCCGAACTGGTCGGCGAGCGCGCCACCGTTGCGACCAACAACGTCGCCTATACCCGCATGGAGTCGGCGCTTACCCAAACCACAAGCTACGACGCCGACTGGCGGACCCGCTACTACGATGCCTACCGCCGCCAGAATCGCGACTTCCTTCGATTCGCCATCACCGGCGAGTTCCCCGCGACCGCCTCTAATTGCTGGGACGGCTATTGCGCCGCCGTCGTTGCCGAGGCGGGCGTGCAGGCGCTGAGGGAAGGCCGCCGCTCACCCGTCCAGATGATTGCAAAGCCGGAGTTCTACGCGTGAAGCTGGGTTTCGTTTCAGACAGTCTCGGCAACCTGCCGTTCGAGGCGGTGCTCGACCATGCCCAGCGCATGGGCGTATCCGGCATCGAGGTGAACACTTGCGGCTGGTCGACCGCGCCGCATTTCCGGCTATCGTCGATGCTGGGCAACAGGGAGGCCCAGAAGCGATTCGCTGGAGCGTTCGAGGAACACGGGTTGGAGATCATCAGCCTAAACGCCAACGGCAATCCGTTGCATCCGACCGATCATTCCCAAGGCGAAGGATTGAGGGATACCATTCGCGTCGCCGGTGAGATGGGCATCCGCACCGTCTGCACCATGAGCGGCCTGCCGGCCGGCAGCGCCGGAGACAGCATGCCGAACTGGGTCGTGTCCTCTTGGCCGCCGGAAACACAGACCATCCTCAAATATCAATGGGAAGAAAAGCTGATCCCGTTCTGGACCGAAATCGCAGCGCTGGCAAAGGCAAACGGCGTCGAGCGCATCGCGCTCGAGCTGCACGGCAATCAGTGTGTCTATAACGTGCCCTCGCTCCTGAAACTTCGAGCAGCGGTCGGACCTGTCATTGGCGCGAATCTGGACCCTTCGCATCTGTTCTGGATGGGCGCGGAACCTCTCGCTGCCGCCGAAGCGCTGGGGGCAGCAGTTTATCATGTCCATGCCAAGGATACGATGCTCAACAGGCCCGTACAGGCAACGACGTCGTTACTTGAAAATGGTAGCCTGATGGACATTCCGGCGCGCTCCTGGAGCTACATCACGCTGGGCTTCGGCCATGGCGAGCAGTGGTGGCGGCAGTTCTGCTATCGACTCAAGATGGCCGGCTATGACGGCTGGCTTTCCATCGAGCACGAGGACGTGCTCCTGAACTCGCTGGAGGGGCTCGAAAAGTCCGTCGCGCTCCTCCAGGGCGTGATGCCGTCGGCTCCTGCAGACTTCAAACCACAAGATATCTGAGGAGAAACGCATATGCCCTGGGTAGACGCTTGTGCCGCCGAAGAAATCGAAGCCGAGGAAGCCAAGCGCTTCGAGAATGGAGGCCGCACCTTCGCGATCTTCCGCAACGACGCGGATGAATATTATTGCACGGATGGACTTTGCACCCACGAGAAGATCCACCTTGCCGACGGCCTGGTCATGGGCAACACGGTGGAGTGCCCCAAGCACGCTTCCGTTTTCAACTTCACGACCGGCGAGGTGGAGACGCCACCGGCCTGCGAGAACCTCAGAACTTACAGGACCAAGGTCGAGAACGGCCGCGTCATGGTCGAGGTTTGAACTGTCATGGGCCAACCGTTCCAACTGGCCGCCTGCGCCGAGATGCTTTGGCGTGATCGTCCGATGGCTTGGCGCGTCGCACGGCTGCATGAAATGGGTTTCGGCGTCGGATTGTGGAATTGGCCGGACCACGACATCGCGGCGCTCGAGAAGACTGGCGCGAGCTTCACGATCATGAACGGCTATCTCGTAGGACGGCTCGCCGACGGTGAAGGCGCCGACATGCTCTTGAAGTCAGCTTCCGAGACCGCGAAGGTCGGAAAGCGCCTCGGCGTTGCCCGGTTGAACCTGCATGGCACCGGACTCGGCGAGAGCGGTATTCCCATCGTCAAGGCCGAGGTCGAGACCGGCCCGATGTGGTTGAAGGCGCGCGATACACTGAATCGTATCTGCGACATGGCCGAGGCTGAAGATGTCGTCTTCACGCTCGAAAATCTCAACCTGCTTGACCACCCTGGCTGCCCGTTCGGCTCGACGGCATCGGTGTTGGCTTTGGTGTCGTCGATCAACAGGCCTCAACTGCGGATCAATCTCGACCTCTATCACACGCAGATCGGCGAGGGCGACATCGTGCGCTGGTGTCAGAGGTGTCTCCCGTTCATCGGCGAGGTGCAGGTCGCCGACAATCCGGGTCGTTGCGAGCCTGGGACCGGAGAGATGAACTGGCCATACATCGCAAGAGCTCTGTTCGACATGGGATATCGCGGGGCAGTGGGGCTGGAAGCCTTTGCGAAAAATGATCCGGAAGCAGCGCTGGACGCTTTCCGGCGGGCGTTCACGATCTGAGAAATGAACTGCGGCGGAGGCTGAGCATGGGCATGTATCACAACCGTCCTCATGTCGAGGACATCCGCAAGATGAAGAGAAATGGACAGAAGATCTCCATGCTCTTCGTCAGCACGCCCGACGAAGCCTCAGCAGCATCGGCAGCGGGCATTCACATGCTTTCGATAGAAGGCCGATACTTCGACAAGGAGATGCGGGATGCGGCCGGCAACTGTTTCGTGCAGGTCGGTCTGCCTTATGGCGGCTGGGGCAGTTTTGGCGGCCGTCCGCTCGCGACGGCGGAGGACTATCTGCGTGCCGCGTTCCACTTTGCCGGCATTGGCGGCGACGCCTTCTACTGCGCCGCCTCCTATGACATCCAGAAGGCGCTCTGCGACAATCACCTCCCTGTCGTCGGCCATATTGGCCTGATCCCTTCTTACATCACCTGGACGGGCTGGCGCGCAGTCGGCAAGACGGCGGACGAAGCGATGCGCTTGTGGCGGCACACAAAGAAGCTTGAGGAGATCGGAGTCTTCGGGGCTGAATTGGAAGTCGTCCCGGACCGGATCGCGAAATTCCTGACCGAGAACTCGTCATTGGTGATGCTTGGCATGGGCGCCGGCAAACATGCGGATGCGCAATATCTCTTCACCGAAGATGTCTGCGGCTACGGCAAGAACCACAAGCCGCGACATGGAAAGGTCTACCGAAATCTAAGTCCTGAGTTGCAGAAGATTCAGGACGAGCGCATCGCGGCATTCAGAGAATACAGGGTCGATGTCGAGTCTGGCCGGTACCCAGGCTATGAGCACACCGTTCCGATCGGAGATGCCGAGTTCGACAGCTTCATGCAAGCGGCCAAACGGTGAAACGATGCCTCCGGAGCTACTCACGTCATTACCAGCAGGCGCCAAGCAGCCGGTAGTGCGAAGCACCAAAGCGCCAACTCTCGCCGAGCTCAAAACAATGATTGCAAAGAAGGAGCTAATACTTCCGGCGAAATTGGAGACAGCGGCTCGCCTGATGTTCTCGAACCCGGACTACGTCGCCTTCGAGAATTCGGTCTCGATCTCACGCCGGTGCAACGTATCAACGACGACCTTATCTCGCCTTGCTCCGCGCCTCGGCTTCAGCTCCTTCAAAGAAATGCAGAATTGCTTTCGCAATGATATCCTTGATCGAAAGGGCAGCGGAAACCGAGCTAACAAAACAACTGCATCGATCGCCAGACCCTGAACTGCATTTTACTAGCTGGCGACGTCAGGTGGGCTTTCTAATCTGGCTCCTAGAAGCCGACGGTCCGCTTCCGGCCTCATTGCGGCCATTCCAGAAATTGGGCGGGCTCATACGGAGGCATACGGGAAGCTTCGGAGTTTTGGCCCACAAAAAAAATAATAAAATCAACAATTTAAGTACGTCCTCCGGGCCCACCAAAACATCCGCATAAGCCGTTATTCTCGCTGTATTTTTTGAGAGTTGCCCATAACATGGGCTCGAACCCCCTCTCGTTTGAAGAACCTCGAAGCGCTTTTAGGCATTTCAAGGACATCGAATCGAGCCAGTTCATCGCCAGTGCTGAACTTGAGCGACCGTTATCGTGTTTCGGCGAAATGGCACGTCTGACGTTCAGACCGCGGTTTACAGGATGGCAATCGCGGCAATGGTTGCGCTGCCATCCGGTGGCGGAGGCGGGATCGACGCAGGTCGTGCCACAATCTGGCTGGCGCCGTCGTGATCGGGCTGTTCTCCAGCGCCTTGCCGTTCTGGCTCAGAGGGAAACCGATAGTCCGCCGTCAACCGTCAGCACATGTCCATTGACGTAAGCGGCAGCGTTAGAGGCGAGAAACACCACGGCTCCGCCGAGTTCCTCAGGCTGCGCCCAGCGGCCCGCGGGGGTTCGTGCCTCGACCCACTTGGTGAAAGCCTCATCGTTGATAAGCGCGGTATTGAGCTCGGTGGCGAAATAGCCGGGGGCGATCGCGTTGATGGTTATGCCGTGACGGCCCATTTCGGCGGCGGCGGAGCGCGTCAGCCCATGCAGGCCGGCCTTTGCCGCCACATAGGCGTGAATGGTGGGACGGCCAAGGACCGCCGCAACGGATCCAGTGTTTATGATGCGCCCGAATTTGTTTGGCAGCATGAGGCGCGCTGCATCACGCATCATGCGAAAGCAGGCCGAAAGATTGACGGCAATCACACGGTCGAAATCCTCGTCCTCCCATTCGACCAAAGGCCTGCGATGCTGGATGCCGGCGTTGTTGATCAGAATATCGAGGCGGCCGCGGCGTTCGACGATCCCTTGGAGCGCCGCTCTTGAGATCGCCGCGTCGGTAACGTCGAACGGCAGGGCTTCGGCCCCGATGCTGTCCGCCGCCGCGGAGAGGGCGTTCATGCCGCGGGCGTTGACGATTACCGTCGCACCGTTTTCCGCAAGTGCTTTGGCCATGGCGAAGCCGAGGCCGCGCGAAGCACCGGTGACCAGTGCGACACGGCCGTTGAGCGAGAACAATTCCGACATTGAAACCCCTGGAGCGAGATGAGAATGCTTCAGTTTAGCCGCATCTCGCTCCAACGAAAGGGCGGGAGTTCCTCCCGCCCAAAGCCCTATTTGGCGACGCAGGTATCCGCCGTCTGCGGAGTGCAGACGTCGAGGCCGGTGTAGGTCGGGTCAGCCGGCGGAGCTTTGCCGTCCTTCATATCCTTCAATGCCATCATCGTCTTGTAGCCCATTTCGAACGGCCGCTGGCCGACCTGGCCAAGGGAGAGACCTTCCTTCATCTGATCGATCTGGACGGGAAGCGTGTCGGCGACGACGAGGGCCAGGGCCTTCGAGGCGATCTTGTCCTTGTACGGGGCTACCGCAGCTCGGTTGGCATCTGGGATGAACTGCGGGAAGCCACCGGTTGGGATGAATGCGTCGAGGTTCGGGTTTTTCCCCATGATGTCCTCGAATTGCTGCACCGAAAGCGGGAAATCATCGTTGGTATAGAGCGGACAGCCTTCGATTTCGGTCCAGCCATTCTGGCCCGTCAGCCGGTCCCCGGGCGAGGCTGCCGATTTGGTGCCCGAAAGCGTATCGCGAATGCCCTGCATGCGCTCATTGTGGTTGGCCGCCGCCGCGCCGCCCGACTGGATACAGATCGTGCCGCCCTTGGGCTTAATCTGCATGGCAAGCTTGGCAAGGTTCACGCCGATCTCATAATTGTGGGTCCCGATATAGGCGGCGCGAAGATCCTTGTTCTCGGGCAGGAGGTCGGAATCCCAGGTGAGGACCGGGATGCCGGCTTCCTTGGCGGCCTGCAGCGCGACTGCCATCGCCGCGGCATTCGATGGCGACACGGCGATGCCGTCCACCTTCTTGGCAACGAGGTCCTGCACGATCTGTACCTGCTCGTCGCCGCCGCCATGCTCTCCGGGGCCGATATACATGCACTCCAGGGCCCCATTGGATTCGGCTTCGGCTTTCTTGCAGCCGTCGCGTGCCTGGTCGAAGAAAGGATTGTTCATGTTCTTCGGCACCAGGGCGAAGGTGTATTTCGCCTGGGCGCCGGAAACGGCGAGCACCATTGCGCCAAGCGCCACGGCCGCCGTCAGCAGATGCTTTTTCATGGGACGTTCTCCTCCTTTGGTGTGATCCCGCAGGCCTCCCGCCGGCGGGTTTCTAACGGCTTCGTTTGGGCATCAAGGCTGCCAGCGACGCTGCGAGCATCGATCTGCCGCCGGTTTGCATGCCCAAAAGAACCGCAAGAACGATGAAGGCGCCCACGAAGGCACCCTGCCAATTTGAATCGATGCCGGCCATCAGGAGTGCATTCCTGATCACCTCGAGGAAGGCCGAACCGATTATCGCGCCGAACGCCGTGCCGGCGCCGCCCATGAGGCTGGCTCCGCCAATGACTGTCGCGGCGATCACGCGCAGCTCATAACCTTGGCCCATGGCGTTGATGGCCGAGCCGTTGTAACCAAGCAGCAGCAGCGAGGCGAGCGAAGCGGTGAAAGCCGAGAAGACATAGGCCTGGAATTTGATCCAGTCGACCGGCACGCCGGTAAGCCGGGCGGCCTCCTCGTTACCACCGATGGCAAAGAGATGTCGGGCCCAGGCAGTGAAATTGAACACGAAGCCGACGATCAGCGCGAGAATCACCATGGTCCAAAACTGCGATGACAGTCCCGGTATCCAGTGGGGTGCCCAGTCCTGCGGCCCATGCAGCGGCCATCTCGCCTGACCGATCGCCTTCACGATCGGAGCATCGGGCCCGAATTGGTAGAGCATCTGGTTGGCCGAGAACACGACCGCCAGCGAACGCGCCACGGACAGCATCCCGAGGGTGACCACAAAGGACGGCATTCCGACATAAGCAACAAAGAACCCGTTGACCGCGCCGCAGGCCAGACCGGAGAAAAGGCCGATGGCGAAGGCGACGTACCAAGGATAGTGCCAGGTCAGGAACAGGCCGGCGACGATGGCCACCAGGCCCATGATCGAGCCGACCGACAGATCGATGCCGCCGGTGATGATCACCACCGTCATGCCGAGCGCCATGAGGCCGAAAGGTGCGAAGTTGCGCGTGGCGTTGGCGACGTTTTCGGAGGTGCCGAAGCTCGGCTCGATGGCTGTCATCAACATGACGAGAGCAATGAGCGCGATCGTCACCCAGAATGGCTGACTTGAAACCACACGCTGCAGCGCCGTCTTCTCCTTGGTCGGGACGAAGTCCGCCATGGCCGGGCGGCCGGTTTCCACGAGCGACTCCCTGACACTAACCGACTGCCGAGCACTATTCGCCACGGATGGCCCCCGTTATGAGTCCGGTGACTTCCTCGGGCGAGGTGTTGTCGACCTGCTTGTCGGCAACCTTCGAACCTCGCCTCAGCACGATGATACGATCTGCCACGGCGAAAACGTCAGGCATGCGGTGGCTGATCAACATGACCCCGACCCCTTGCGCCTTGAGGCGTCGGATCAATTCGAGCACTTCCGCCACCTGGCGTACGGAGATCGCGGCGGTCGGTTCGTCCATCAACACCAGCTTGGCGTTCGAAAGCCGGGTTCGCGCGATGGCTACCGCCTGGCGCTGCCCACCCGACATCTTCCTGACCAGGTCGCGCGGCCGGGTTTCCGATTTGAGTTCCTCGAACAACGCTGCCGAGCGGTCGATCATCGCCTGCTTGTTGAGCACCCTGATCGGCCAGAAGCCCTTCTTGATCTCGCGGCCAAGAAAGACGTTCTGCGCGGCCGTCAGATTATCGGCGAGCGCCAGGTCCTGATAGACGACTTCGATTCCCTTGGCGCGGGCTTCGACGGGTTTGTGGAAGTGACAAACCTCGCCGTCCACGACGATTTCGCCGTCGTTCGGCGGGAAGTTCCCGGCCACCGTCTTGACTATCGTCGACTTGCCGGCGCCATTGTCCCCCATGAGACCCACGACTTCGCCCCGCTCTACCTGGAAGCTGACGTCGGTCAGGGCCTGGATGGCTCCAAAGTTCTTGGAAACGCGGCGAACTTCAAGCACCGGCATCGCGGTCCTCCCCGGGCAACATTTGCCAACCTTGTCCCGGACTTATGCAAGACAGCTAATCAGCGAAACGCATTCAACACAATCATTATTAGATCAAGATTTTCGGGGCGTTGGTGCGGCGACGCGACTTGCGGCGCAATAGGATCTTTGATGCCGCCTATGCTCAGCTTTGTGTGCAACGAACGGACTCCCGGGCGTGCACAGGCCAGCATGCGGTTGAGAACAGCGCAACCGATGGCAACCTCGATCTTTTGGGCGGCAAAGGAGCGGGCCTGTAAACGTCGGACGATGTGTCCCTTGTAGCGCCCGATGGCCGTTTTCGATCAAAGCTGCTTTCCGTACCCTGTGGCAGCCTGCCAAGGAGATGGCGCAGGACTGGCATGAGCATGCAACGTCCGTGATTTTCTCGCGGCACTACGATCGATGAAGGTCGGTCCGTCTTCTGAGATCGAGGGACGGAGCGTCGTTGAATGGATCGCATAGGGCGAAAATTGGCTTGAGCGCGCCGATCCACGGTCAACGGCGTCGATTGGAATTCAGGCAGATCGCCGCCATCACCGATTGGACCACCAAAATTGATTAAAAGGCGTGCGCAACGCATCAGAAGGGATGCGGGCCTCGTAATGCGAGGTTCCACGATCTTCGCAGAGATTAACGGACAGCTCGCTGACTTTTCAGCGCTCGTACCCGCTATGATCAACATGCGTTCGTTGTGTCGGGAAAGACAGAGATTGCGAAAGCTAGTCCATATCCTGGTCCTTAGGTTCGCCAGACCATACGAGCTCATACGAAGGATACGGGTTGGCTAACCATCCGCTAAACCATTGATTTTCTTCGAAACTCTCACACCCTCCGGGCCCACCATATTGATAAATATCAATGGCTTACACCAAAATCGTAAAATTTTAGTGTCATTGCAGGTGGTTAGCTGGGCAGGCCTGCTCAATTGTCGGTCACGTTGTCGAATTTCCTTCTTTGTTATCGCACCAGCAACACTTAACGCAGAGCTTCTGGGTCGAACGGGCTTTGATCGACGGGTGCGGTAGGGTGCGGCGAAGGCGTGCCAAACGGGAAGGTCCGTAAGGCGTCGGGTTGATAAAGGAAGATTTCGATGATCGCCAGTAGTCCTTCGTAGATCGAAGGTCCGGGCTGACCCACGCCGCTTCCCAAACCTGGTTCGGAATTCGCGCAGCCAGTGCTGCCTTGGGGTAGAAAGCGCCCGTAGTGGTGGACGACCATGTCGGGCGTGTCTTGGATGGCATAGCTGGCCTGCTCGTAGGAGCCCGTCTGCTTCAGAATATGAGTCGCCAGGGCGTCGCGCACATTATGGGGTCCGTCTTGTTCGCGGTCATCCGCCAGCTCCTCGACCTTGTCAACGGCAATGGCAGTCGTTCGGACGAGGGTCTCGCGCTCAAAGTGCGCGCCGGCGCGCAGCTCCGTGAGCAGCCTCAAAAGGGGCTCGCCACCGAGCGCGCTAAAGCCGACAAGGAGCTCGTGGCCGATAGGCGCTGCCGTTCAGACCAGGGCTTTCCAGCGCTGCCAATAGGAGTGAAGTGATGCTTGCATCGTCCTGTTTCGCCAGAGCTGACAGCGCGGCGCACGCGACGAACGGATCGGCAGAGTGCGCAAGCTGGTCATGTCGCTCGGTGTCGGACAGTTCCTTGGCAGAATGCGGGGGCTGGGATTATGAGACCGCACAGAGGCTTAGCGTAGCACAAGTTACTTTTGGCGGAAGGAGGAATGAACCGAGGCAAGAAGTGGGCTCAGGATATAGTCGAGAGCGGTGCGCTCCTCGGTGACGATCATCACGGAGGCGGGCATTCCCGGATAAAGCGCGATCTGTGGGGCTGCGGCCAGTTCGGCCGGGTCGACCGCAACGTCGGCGACGTAGTAGGGGAATCCGGTTTTGCTGTCGGTGACGCGATCTGCTGAAATGCGGGTTACACGTCCATGGATAATCGGAATGGAACGCTGCTTATAGGATGTAAAGCGCACTTCCGCCATCATGTCGGATCGCAGGCTTGATATGTCCTCGACGCGCACCTGCGCCTGGACGACTAGCGAGTTCCGCGTCGGCACGATGTCGAGGATCGTCTGCCCGGGGGCAACTATCGCACCAGTCGAGAAGACACTGAGGTTCATCACCTGGCCGTCGTAGGGCGAGCGGACCACGGCCCGATCCACGGCGGTTTGACTCGCAAACATCTTAGGCACAAGGTCTGCCAGCTGCGATTGCGTATCGATCAGCATTGCCGAGAGCTTGGCGCGGCGTTCGTTGGTAAGCTGTGCGATCTGGCTTTCGAGTTCGGCCTTGTTCTGGCGGTTCCCCGCGATCTCGCCTAGAGTCTGGTCTATCAGGCCTTGCAAGTCGGAGGCGGAGCGGTCGAGCTCAAGGATGCGCGTGCGCGTCGTCAACCCAGCCTTCAGCAGCTTGTTGAGGCCCGCCTTCTCGTCGATGGTGGACATCAGCTGCGCGCGAAAGGATTCGACGCGCGCCTGCTTGCCGTCGATCTGCTCATCGAGTTCTGCGATCCGCTTCTGCAGAATCTGCCGGGCGCCTGCCATCGAGGCGCGCTGGCTTTCGAGATCGGCGATCTGGCTGGCCATCGCGTCCTGCAGATACGCCTGATGCTCGACAGTCATGTCCTTCGGAAAAGCGACCGCCTCCTTGCCGTCCAGCTCTGCCCGGATGCGGGCATCCGTCGCGCGCAACAAAGCATATTGCTGGGAATAGAGATTGAGCTCGGATCGGTTCTTTGTGTCGTCCAGCACCAGCAATATGTCGCCGGTCTTGACGATGTCGCCGTCCTTGACGTGTATCTCCTTCACCGTACCGCCATCGAAGTGCTGCACGCTCTTGCGATTCCCTTCCACCTTCACGACCGCGTCCGCGAGCACCGCGCCGTTCAGCGGCGCAATGGCGGCCCAGCCCCCGAAAATGCCGAAAAAGGCAACGATGATCAAAAGGCCGACGAGAGTGGGCGCCTTAATCGAATCCGAGGCGATGGGGCCGGTTTCGTCGGGCAGGCTGCGATAGATAAAGGCGCCGTCGCTCAACGATCTCTCCTGACCCGGCTCATTGCGTTGCCACCACGGTCGGAGCCGCGCGCTGGTTGAGCAGCGCCACGATCTCGTTCCGCATGCCGAAGGCTTCGACCGCACCCTCACGTAACAGAAGGATCTTGTCGACATTCGCGATCGTCGAGGGCCGGTGCGACACGATGATGACCGTGCTGCCGCGGCGCTTGAGCTCAATCGCGCACTCGCTCAGCGCGCGATCTCCGTCGGCGTCGAGATTGGAACTCGGCTCGTCGAGAATGATCAGCTTCGGCATCCCGAACACCGCACGGGCAAGCGCTATCCGCTGCCGGTAGCCACCCGACAGCACCGCGCCGCCTTCGCCGATCTGCGTCTCATAACCCTGCGGCAGCCGGATGATCATGTCGTGCACGCCCGCCAAGCGGGCGGCCTCGACGACCTCCTGGTCGACATTGGTCTTGAAGCGCCCGATGTTGGCGGCGACGGTGTCGGAGAAGAGCTCGATGTCCTGCGGCAGGTAACCGATATGGTCGCCGAGCGCGTCTCGACCCCATTGTATCATGTCGGCGCCGTCCAGTCTGACGGTTCCGCGGCTGGGCTGCATGACGCCGGCCAGGTGACGGGCCAGCGTGGATTTGCCCGCGCCGGAGGGGCCGATAATGCCTAGGGCCTCGCCAGCCTCGAGCCGGAACGAGATGTCGCGCAACAGAACCTTTTGCAGACTGGGAATCGCATAGCTGACCTGCTCGACCGAGATCTTGCCTGTTGGCCTCGGCAGATTGAACGAACGGTCGCTGCGCGCATCGCTATCGACCAGCTTGCGAACCCTCGCGAGCGCGCCGCGCGCCAGGACAAGACTGCGCCACACGCCGACGATCTGCTCGACGGGTTGGAGGCCCCGGCCCAGCAGAAGGCTGGCCGCGAAAATAGAGCCGGCACTCGTTTGCCGTTCGATGACCAGATAAGCGCCAAGGCCGAGGATGAGCGACTGCATGGTCAGCCGAAGAAACCTGATCAACCCGGACATAAGTGCGGCGCGGTCGCTGGCGTCTGCCTGACGCCGAAGCGCCAGGTTTCGATCGCGTTCCCAGCGGCGGATGAGGCCGTCGAGCATACCCATGGCACGGACGACTTCCGCGTTCCTGAGACTCATCTCGGTGAAGGCGTAATTGGCTGTTGCCAGGTCATTGGCCTGCTTCAGCGGCCCGCGCACCAGATATTCGTTGCCCACCGCCATTGCAATGAGCAGCAGCGACGAGCCGAGCGCGAAGAACCCCAGCCACGGGTGCAACAGGAAGATGATGGCGATGTAGATCGGCGACCAAGGCAGGTCGAGCAGCGCATGGATGCCACTCCCGGTAATAACCTGCCGGAACGTATCGAAGTCGCGGATCGGCTGGCTCTGCGAGGATCCCGGCAAGGACGCTTCGAGCGAGTTGGCGACGACCTTCGCCGAAAGCAGCCGGTCGAGGCGTGCGCTGGCGCGGGTCAGGATCCTGGCGCGGACCAGGTCGAGGCCGGCTAGTGCAAGGAAGGCCGCCAGCAGCACGATCGTGAGCATCAGCAGCGTGGTTTCGCTGCCGCTGGTGACCACCCGGTCGTAGATCTGTAGCATATAGAGCGGCGAGGCGAGGTAGAGCAGGTTGATCGCCAAGCTGAACGCTGCCGCGACCAGGAAATAGTGGCGGCACGCCAGCAGCGCGTCCTTTACGATCTTGCTATTGCTGTTGAGACTCAATTACCCAGCGGAGAACCGCCCCCTGTCCAAGTGCACGCCCGGAGCCGATGTTACTCCAGATCCTTCAAACGACCACGCAGTCGGTTCCTTTACCTGCCGTAAACCTTAATTGGTAAGCTGAATCGGCGACCGGCCGACCCAGAAGGTGAGCCCCGTGGTGCCTGCGGCTCACCCTCAACGTTCACGCCACCAGACCGCTCGCCGTCAGACCATACTGAACCACCGTCCTACCAGCCCCGTCGTCGACAAGCGTGAAGCTGTGCGCATCGAAGATGCCGAGGAGGTGAAGCGTGGTATTGTGAATGCCGTCGGTCACGGTCAATGTTCCTCCAGTGCCGGTCGAATCCGCCTGATAGGCAGCCGACGTTCCCGCGCCGAACAGGATATCGCCGAGATCGATCTTGTCGTCGTTGGTCATGCCGCCAATCCTGCCGCTGAAGTCGAAGGAATCATCCAGTTGCAGCGTGCCGGCTGCATTCTGCGCGAAGGTCACATCCGCCGACGAGGCGGCGCCGAACTCCAGCTTCGACAAATTGCCGATCGTGGCGTCGCCCGTGCCGGTGACCTGGCCGTTGATCGTGATGTTGCCGCCATTGGCCCAGAGCAACCCGGAATTGGCGAGCGTCCCGGTGATTGTTAGGCCGCCGGAGCCTGTCGCCTCCAGCGTCCCCGAGTTGACGGTTGTGTTGGCGCCAGTGTCGATGACCAGCGTGCGGGTGCCGGTGGCGATGATCGTCCCCTGGTTGTTCAGAGACAGCAGTCCGCCTCCCAGTTGGCCGGCGCCCGAGATGGTGTTGTCGACATTGGTCAGGGTGACGTCGGCACTCGTGCCGGAGATGATGTTCCAGTCGCTGTCGGACAGGACGACCTGCCCGCCGCCCTGCAGGGTTGTGCCGTGCTGGATAAGCTGCAGCAGCGTGTCGCTGCCTGCGGAGTCGAGAGAGATGATGCCCGTATTGTTGATCGTGCCGCTCAGCGGCAGCATGGCGCCGTCGCCGATCGTCATGGTGCCGGCATTGTTGACTACCGGCGTCTGGTCGAAGACGAAATTGCCGTCCGTGAGCGCGCTCGAGTGGACGCCATCGAGCGTGATGGACTGCCCGTCGGCAAGCGCAATCACCGCATTGCCGCTGCCGTCGTCGGTCATGTGGGCCTGCACGTCGGCAAAGCTCTGGAAGCCGGAATAGCCGATCAGGTCGATCTTGTCCGCGGCCGTGTCGAAGCTATGCACCGTGTCGTTGCCGATCGGCTGCGCGAAGACGAAGAGGTCGTTGCCGTGCGAGCCGGTCAGGGTGTCGTCACCGGACCAGGCGAAGATGGGGCTTCCAGCAGCATACGATTCAAAATTGTCGGCAATGTTGGCTGAAGTTTGAGTCCCGTCTGCGTTAGCCCATGTCTCTGTTACGCTGAGCACAACAGCGCCGACGTAACCAGCAGCGGGCGTGACGCTCAACGATCCAACGTCGTTGGTTACGATTGACCATGATCCATCAGCGTTTTGGACGCCAGCATTCAGGGTCCAATTTGCCGGAAGGCCTGTCACAGTCACTTCGGTTGCAGAACCTGATTGTCCAGCAAAAGAGAATAACCCGAGGTTCGTGGACTCTCCCGATATTCCCGCGGGGGCAGTGTTCGTACTTACCCTCGTATTCCCAGCGTTGTCGTACTCCGTAACGACCAAGGTATGATTGTTCAAGCCCGCCTGCGAAAGCGTCCAAGTTCCCGCGCTTTGCAAGGATGCACTGTAATCGGTGTTAGTATTATTGTCATGAACCGTAACCTTCCAGACGTCAGCAGTATCTGTTGTGGCAGTGAGCTTGCTTAGCCCGTTGCTGTAGCTCCAGCTAAGCGTCGCAGGTGGCGTGGTATCGATCGTCACCGCCAGACTGGCCGAAGCCACGCTGGTGTTGCCGGCGACATCGGTCTGCTTGGCCGTCAGCGTGTGACTGCCACTTGATAAGTTCGAGCTGGTGATCGACCAGTTGCCGCTGGCGTCCGCTATCCCGGTACCAAGCACAGTCGTACCGTTGGTATCGTACAACGTCACTGTTGCACCCACCTCCGCCCCACTGCCGGTGAAGGTCGGCGTGGTCACTTTGGTGAGGTTGTCAGTGCTGGACGAACCGGTGTCCGTTGCCGCCGTCATATCCGGCGCAGACGGCGCAGAGGCCGTCTGGTCGAGCGTGTAGCTGTGGCCGGCGCCGGCGGTGGTATTGCCTGCGGTGTCGATCGTGCGCACCGACAAGGTGTTGGCGCCGGACGACAGCGTCACGCCGGACGCCGAGAAGGTCCCGCCACTGGCGCTCGCCGTCACCCAGGTGGTGCCGCCGTCGGCGCTGACCTGGATCGTCTCGCCCGCGCCGAGCGTGCCGGTATAGGTGCCGCTCACCGTCTGCGAGGCCGTGCTGGTGATGAAGTCGGTTCCCGAGCTGCCGGTGTCGACGCTGAGCGCCGTCACCGTCGCAGCCGCGCTCGGCGCGGTCTGGTCGAGCGTGTAGGCGTGGCCGGCGCCGGCGGTGGTGTTGCCTGCGGTGTCGATCGTGCGCACCGACAAGGT